>NZ_BJNZ01000001.1 GCF_006539945.1 Cellulosimicrobium cellulans
GGTCTGCGGTGGGGAGTCGAGCCGATCTGTGCGGTGCTCACCGAGCACGGCATCAAGATCGCCCCGTCCACGTACTACGAGGCACTCGACCGGTCTCCGTCCAAGCGGGCGGTGCGCGACGAGGAGCTCAAGGCCGTGATCTGGGCCGAGTGGTCCAAGCGCGGTGTCCTGGGCGCCCGCAAGCTCTGGCTGCGGCTGAGGCGGAACGGGCACGACGTGGCCAGGTGCACCGTCGAGCGGCTCATGCGCGAGCTCGGCATCGCCGGAGCCGTGCGCGGCCGGCGACCCGTGACCACGGTCGCGGATCCGCGGGCGTCCCGTCCCAAGGACCTGGTCGACAGGTACTTCGCCGCGTTCAAGCCCGACGAGCTGTGGGTCGCGGACTTCACCTACGTGCCGACGTGGTCGGGCATGCTCTACGTCGCGTTCGTGTTCGACGTCTTCTCCCGCCGCATCCTGGGGTGGCGGGCCGCGACGTCGATGCGCACCGACCTCGTCCTCGACTGCCTCGAGATGGGCATGTGGACCCGCCGCACCGAGGGCGTCACGGACCTGACCGGGCTGGTCCACCACACCGATGCCGGGTCCCAGTACACCTCGATCGCGTTCACCGACCGGCTCATCGAGCACGGCATCGACGCGTCGGTCGGGTCTGTCGGCGACGCCTACGACAACGCTTTGGCCGAGTCCCAGATCGGCCTCTACAAGACCGAGCTCATCCACCGTGAGGGGCCGTGGAAGGGCCGCGACCAGGTCGAGGCGGCAACCCTTGAGTGGGTCCACTGGTTCAATACCGAACGGACCCACGGGTCCATCGACGACCTCACGCCGATCGAGGCCGAGGCGTTCTACTACAGTCACCGACAGCGCCAAGCCGTCCCGGCCTGACGCAACCCACGAAGTCTCCGGACTCACCGGGGCGACTCAGTCCGTCCACCCGTACGAACGCGCGAGCATCTCGTGCGCGAACGGGACGCAGGGCACTGGCAGTACTTGCGGCCCTATTTGCGGCAGGTGCAGGTGCAGGTGCAGGTGCACGGTCTCGGCAATGGCGTGCGGCTAGCATCTGCGGATGAGCACGGAGACCCGAGCCGTCGGCGACATGATGTCGCTCTTCAGCCGCTGCCTTCTCCTTGATCCGGTCTTCGCAACACACGACAAGGTGCTGCTGACGGACGGGCACATCGAGATCTACAGCTCAGGCGAGTGGTCGAAGGAGACCTGGCGCGGTCGTGTAAACGCGCAGGTCAAGGGTCGCAAGGGGAAGAAGAAGCCCACTCTCTCGTTCTCGCTTGAGCGCATCGTGCTTGAGGCTCATATGGGGAACAACGGCCTGCTCCTGCTCTGCGTCGACTACCACCCGAGCAATGGCAAGGGCCGGCCGCTCTACGCCGCCCTAACGCCCTTCACGATCCGACGCGTTCTGGAGGGCATCCCCGCCGGGCAGAAGAGCGTCGCGGTGCGGCTGACTAAGCTTCCACGCGACCCCGCGGACCTGGAGCGCATCGTCGAGGTAGTCCACCGCGGCTCGCGGCAGAACCCGTTCGCCCGCACGGACCCTTCCCTGTTCGAGACGGTGACGTCTATGGTTGTCGCCACCGTCGAGCACGTCGACTTCACGGTCCCGACCCACCTGCGCATCGGCGAGAGCGCGTTCGCCATCGAGGTCACGACTAAGGACGGCTCGCAGGTCCCACTCGACGGTGACTTCGACATCGTGCCCGGCGACTACGTCGAGCGCACCGTGGAACTTCAGGTTGTCGCCGGACGTGCCGTCTTCGAGAGCTTCACAGTTCAGAGGACTGCGCCCGACCAGACCCTCATCAAGCTGGACGACAGCTTGTCGATGGTCCTTCGGGAGGACCCAGGCCGCCAGGTCGCAACCTTTAACTTCACCTACCCGAGCAACTTTGCCGCGCGCAAGCGTGCGCTTGAGTTCATCGTGGGCATCGCGGACAGCGGCCAGATCTCGTTCGGCGACCGCGCGGTGTCGATCGGCAGGAGGGACTCGGCCACGCCCCTGGACCTCGACGACATGCGCCAGCACCTGGCCTACTTGCGCCGCATGCAGGAGCTTTTCGACCGGCTCGCCATCAACTGTGCGCTCATCGACATGGACACCCTCACGGACCAGCACATTCAGAGCCTCAACGTTCTGCACAGCGTCTTCATCAACGGAGTCGCCGCAGGAAACCCCGACGGAACGCCCGGACGGGTACTCGTGAATATCGGCCCGTGGGCTGTGATGCTCGTGGTCGCGCAGGGGGAGGAGGGCGCATGGCAGTACATCGACCCGTTCAACCCCGACTCACCGAGGATGTTCCGATGGGTCGCGCAGGACGAGCGTGAGGTCACGATCCCCGTCACCGCGTACGACGTCGTGGAGGCAGAGCACCTCCCCAGGGTGCTCAACCTCCGCCTGGAGGCGATCGACTCGGCGTACGAGAGCATCGCGGACGCCGAGCGGACGACAGCGGTAGCTAACCAGTGCATGCGAGACCTGCTCGACCGCTTCGATGCCGGCGGTCCACGACGCGACGAGTTCCTTCGCGGTGCCGACCGACTGAACGAGTGGATCATCAGGCATGACGGGGCTGGGGACGCTCATATGATCAACCGCTGGCAGATCGCGTGGCGACGAGGCGATCTGGCGTCCGCTGAGCGCTCAAAGATCCGCGCGATGAAGCGGACTTCAGCACAGTCGGACGACGAGATGTCCGTGCAGCGCGAGCTAGCGTGCGCACTGCTGCTCGAGGAACGCGAGGAAGCCCAGTTCCTTTCGAGCCAGCTCCCGGACGATGCCCGAGCCATGATGCAGGAGTGGCCGATTTGGAAGCTGTATCGGCAGCTCGTCGATCAAGCGAGCCCGGACGCCGACGGTGAGCCCGAGCGTGACGAGAAGGCGGTAACCGCGTAGGCAGCAGTCGGCCGACTGGATGTGGACAAGCACCTGGACCGCCCCTGGCCACCACGCGCTACTCACCCGAGTTGGCGCGCGCGTCCCGTTCCAACTTCAGGCGGAGCAGTGCGTGCCGAACCCGGTTCTCTGGGGTCGCCGAAGTTCGGAAGGTGTCGCCCTTGAGCGGGATGACAGCGTCCAGATCGGAGTCCAGTTCAGCGAGGACGCGGTCGAGGCCGAAGATCTGGTCGACGGCGTGGAGTTCGAAGTCACCGATGCTCGGTTCTGGGTTCGGCACGCCAATCGGGAACTGTATTGTCGTGAAGGCACCCATCGTATCCGCCATGGTCCAGCGTCCGATGTCGACCTGGTTCACAAGCCAGGTATTAGCCGCATCTGGGTCGAGGTGTTGCCATGTCCAGAAGTTGGTCATGGCACCGTCTTCGAGTGGGCTAGTCGCGGCATGTCTTTCAAGTGAGGCGATAATGAGCGCAGATGCTGCGGCCTCTACGGCAGAAAAGTCGTACCCGGCTGGCAGGCGTTCGTCGTCCATGTTCGTGTCCCGAGGCTTCAGGAATCCAACGACTTTGACGACGTACTCCTCAAGCTCCTCGATGTTGCCGAGTCGAGTGACGACGTCGACGGCTCGTTCTGTGCCCATTGCGGCGAGACATGCGGCCCCGCCCCGTATGGCGGAGCGCCAAGGGTTGTCGAAGAGGTCGTTGCGAATCCGGTCGATCTTGGGCGACGTTTGTGCGATGAGGTCGAAGAGTGCAGTCTCGGGCAGGGGCACCTGGGCTTCTCGGAGCGCTTCGAGCTTGCGCATGGCTCGTGCCGTCTGGTTGGCGATCTCCACGCTGAGTCGCGCGACTGCCGGGCTTTCTGCTGACGTCGTGAGATCCTCGATCGCTGTCTCGACATCGACATCGGAGACGTCTTCCTCGGGGACACCGAAACTGACGTAGCGGTCGAAGTAGTCAACGTGACTGATCGCCTTTGGCGTCGACCGTTGTCGTGCCTGGGCGAGGTACTGCACGTCTCTGAATGCGGCTTCGAACTGCGGAAAGAGTGCGGAGAGGACTTTGATCACACCAGGGAGGTCGGCTTGCTGAACGTGTGCGGCTCTAAGGCGCTCGTCCCACCGTGCCCGCCGGCTTGCCTGGGCGGTGGCGTCGCGGCCGATGGTGAAGTGCGAGAGGTCGCGCCCGAGGAGATCGTCGCGATAGCTCTGGAGCATCCGGTAGACGCCGGGCTCCTGGGTGCGCAGCCAGTTCACGAGGAAGAAATCGACGAAGTCGACCTCGCCGTGCAGCAGCGGGTAGAAGGCTTGGATCTGGCCGAGGAAGCGGGTGATCGTGCGGGGAGTCGACAGGCGACGGTCAAGGACACTGAAGTAGATCTCGCCCAGTCGGCGCTCATCCTCTGGAGTCAGAAGCAGACCGACGGCCACCCCAGCCTTGTCCAGCCCGTCGTTCAGCAGTCTTGCCCGCTGAGTTGCTCGGAAGGCGGGCATGTCGAGCCGCACCTGAACGATCTTCTCGAGATAGGCCCGAGCCCTTCCCTCATCGTCACCGCTGACTGGGGTGCGCAAGAGCACATCAAGCAGAGTTCGCTCGTCGTACGACAAGAGGTAGTACACATGTGGGAGGCGCCCGACGAGGCGCACGAGTTTCAGAACCTCCAGCAACTCATCAGGCGTCAGGCGGTCGAGGTCGTCGACGACCATCAGAATGGGGACGTTGGCCCGGCGCAGCGCAGCCTCGGCGGACTTCTTGGCCGCTGAGGCGCTGGTGTCGCCGGCGATGAGATCTCCTGCAGCCTTGATCAAGTCCTGTGCGTCAAGACCAGCGAGGTTGCCAAGCTTTCCGAGTGGACTGATCGTCCGTGCGAAGTCCCCGATCTTTGTGCGGGCGCGCCCAGGTCGTTCTCCCTCGGGGAGTGCTGACGTGAGCTCGTTGAAGAACCCTCGGTGCAGGCTCGGGGTATCGGGGTACGTCCAAGGGTTGAAGACCGCGACGCGCCACGGCTCCTTGAGCCGACGTTCGAGCATCTCGAGGACGGAACTCTTGCCAGAACCCCAGTCGCCGATGAGCGCGAGGACCGTTGACTCGCTCTGCGCGCGGACGTTGTCCAGGAGCCTCGCGAGGTGGTCCGCGTAGCGTTGGCGGTCCAGCTCGTCGGGACGCGTTTCGGTCCCATCACGGGCGTCATCGCTCAGGAGACCTGGCCGTGTTGGCTCGCGCGTGTCCGACATGCCTGTGACCGTAGCGGCCAACGCCGACACCACCAATGCAACCAGCGCCAGGATGGCTTGAGCATGGGGCGCGTTGGGAGCGCCAAGCGATGAGATGAACCCCCTGGGGCGACGTTGCCGGACCTGCCCGATCGCGTCCTGCCAGGGGACATGCCCAGGAGCCTCACGAGTGCCTGCCTGTCGGTGGTACCGCGTACCGTCGCTGTTGCGGTCGGAGGCATCCCGAACGCGTCCTCAAGGGATCCACCGGACAGGTTCAAGGCATCAGGGGAGAGAAGCTCAGTGAACGTCAGCGACGCGTTTGGCCACTATCAGTCCTATGTGGACGCCGACCCGGCATCAGTGAAGGAGGCGCGTCGCCGCGGTAACGCCTTCAAGAGCGCCTTCGAGAAGCTCGACGAGGTCGTCGAGGTGTTCATCTCTGGATCCCTCGCTCGAAAGACGCACAAGAAGCCCATCAACGACGTCGACGTCGTCATCGTCTACGACCGCGAAGAGCATCCCGACTGGGGACAGCCCGGAAGCTCCGCCGAAGACGCGCTCAAGTACACCGGTGCCAAGGTCAACGAGCTCCTCGGCGCCACCAACGGAACTCACGAGCGGCTGGTCCGCCTCGCGCGCCCGGGCAACCACGCCGTCAAGTGCTTCGTCGACGACCCCGACGATCCAGGCGCCTTCACGGTGGACGCCATGCCCGCGTTCCGAACTGATTCCGGTCTGCTCATCCCGGAGAAGACCTCCTCGGACTGGGTCCCCGCCAACCCCGAGTACCTGATCGATCAGGTCGCGTCGCGCACCGCGGACTGGAGCAAGTACCCCGGGACCGTGCGGATGCTCAAGACGTGGGCCAAGGACCAGTCGGGCATCACGATCAAGTCCCTCGTGATGGAAGTCCTCGCTCTGGAGTTCCTGCGCCACGACGGGAGCGTGCAGTCGACCGCCGTCAAGGAGTTCTTCGTGCGAGCCGCCACCTATATCGAGGATGGGTACGAGGTCGTTGACCCGGCGGGGATCTGCGGTCCGATTCAGAACAGCCTCGACTACGACAAACTCGCGCAGTGCCTCAGGGACGCCGCCACGAAGGCGGGCGCCGCGTGGTCCAAGCAGGCGGTCGGTGACCATGCCGCCGCAATCCGCCTGTGGGGTGAGGTCTTTGGAGAAGGGTTCCCGTCCCCGCCGCCCGCTCCCGGGAAGCCGGCGATCATCCCGCCTGTCGTGCCTGACAAGCCGCGCCCCGTGAAGGACACGCCGCAGGGATGAGCAGGGCGCCTGCTCCGATCTTCTGGCCCGATGCGGAGCCCGAGATCCTCGAACGCGACCTCGCCGCGATCTCGAACTTTGCCCCAGGCCTCACGTATGAGCCCCCGAAGACCGACGGCGGCCAGGTGGAGCATCACGGGCGCTGGATCGGTGACCTGCCGATCTGGCCGTTCGACCGGCCCGAACCCGAAGGGCTTCAGAACCTCGTCCCCAAAGGGGTGTCGGTCGTGATGTCCTACTCGGCCGCTCACCCGGTGCTGCCCCCGCGGATCGTGGTGCTCGACCCAGTGCCGGAGCTGGAGGAGCGGACCCAGCACAGGTGGCACGTTGCTCCCGGCGGGTCGCTGTGCCTGCTCCAGACCGAGGGCGACTGGACACCGGAGACGAGCCCGGTCGAACTCCTATTCAAAGCAGCTGGCTGGCGCATCGAGTACGCCCTCATGAAGGCCGGGGTCGTCGACTCCATGACGACCAACGGCATCGTCAGCGACCCTGCGCGCGACCACCTAATCGCAGAGCCACTGCCCAATGAACGTTGATCACCCCTTCGTCGTCCTGCCGCGTGAGGCGGCCCAACGCATCGAAGATGCCGACAGCAACGTCGGCGAGCTCAACCTCCACTACCTGCCGTCGGAGGACATGTATGTGGTGAGGCGGGTCGCCTGGAACAACGTGGGCTTCAAGATCGCTTTGCCGAACTACCGGGTCCTCAACTGGGAGGGGGAGGTCTTCGCCGGGCAGTGGATGACGAAGCCGGCGCCAGGCATCAACGAGTCACACCTCGACATGCTGCGACGAGGTGCCGACGTGCAGTTGCCTT
This sequence comes from Cellulosimicrobium cellulans, assembly GCF_006539945.1. Taxonomy (GTDB): domain Bacteria; phylum Actinomycetota; class Actinomycetes; order Actinomycetales; family Cellulomonadaceae; genus Cellulosimicrobium; species Cellulosimicrobium cellulans. Next base: position 7,234 of record NZ_BJNZ01000001.1, read on the forward strand.
ACAAGTTGTTCAGGGAGTGGATCCCGTCGCTCCGAGACCCTGGCGCCAAGACCGGTTTCCTGATGACCCATGACCCGGACATCCCCTCCGAGTGGGTCGCGCTTGGAGCACAGAGGTTTGCCGCCTGGCTTGTCAGACGAGATGGCGTCAGGCCAATGCCGCTTGCTGTCGAACCGGTGACGTTTGGACTCAGTCAACTCGAGGGCAAGTGGCCGGTTGCCGATCTCCAGCGTGCGAGTGTCGCCATTATCGGACTCGGCAGCATTGGTGGCGCCGCCGCGCAGGCGCTCGCTCAGTACGGCGTGGGAACTGTGGCACTTGTCGACCCTGATCGGTTCCTCTGGCACAACATGGTCCGCCACGTGCTCGGCCACGACGCTGTCGGGCGCTACAAGGTCGACGCCATGAAGACGGCACTCGAGAAGCGATGGCCGAACACCGTGGCCGACGCCTACCGGCTCGATGTAGTTGAGGACGCGCACCGGATGCGGCCGCTCTTTGCGGAGGTCGATCTTGTTCTTTGTGCAGCGGATGGCATTGCGCCTCGCCGCGTCGTAAGCCATCTCGCTCGGCGAGCCGGCAAACCCGCCATTCTCGCCTGCGTCCTCGACGACGGAGCCGTCGCGGAGGTCATCCGGCTCCGTCCCGGTCCGCGACACGGCTGCCTGCTCTGCCTTCGCCAGAGCCTCCGCGACCAAGGTGCTCTCGATGCGGAGGCTGCGCAGGAACTCGACTATGGCACCGGCTTCATCCACCGTCCCATGACGGCCGTTGGAGCCGACCTGCATCTCGTCGGGCAGTTCGCAGCAAAGGCAGCGATCGCGACGCTACTCGAGTCAAGACACGGTGACCACACTCAAAGACTCCCCGGCGACCATGCCACCATCGGTCTGCGACCGCCCGGAGACATGGCAGCCCCGTTCGACCTCGATCGCGCCCTGCAAGTGAACTGGGCCGGCCTGCCCTCCCCGCGTCCCGACTGCACCACCTGTCACCCATGAGTCCGGCGATCCACGTGACTGCTGCTGCCTGGAACACCATCCGACAGGAAGTCGCCGCGGGACCAAGTCGCCTTGAGACCGGCGGCATCCTTCTCGGCCACGACTTTGGCGACGTCCTCCAGGTCACCATTGCGGGCGATCCGGGACCGAACTCACAGCGCGGCCGCGACACGTTCCTCCGCGACCGAGACCATGCCGCGCGGCTCGCGGCCGCTGCGTGGGAGTCGGACCGTGCGACGTGGATAGGCGACTGGCATACGCACCCGACCACGCCTCCCGTGCCCAGCCCGATCGACCTCGCCTCATACGCCCGTCACCTGCAAGATCCGGACTTAGACTTCGATCGATTCCTGAGCGTCATCATCGGACTGGACGATCAGCGCCACGCCCTTGTAGCTGGTTGGGTCATCACTCGCGACGCCGTGAACCCCGTGCAAGTAAGCCTTGGAGATCCTCAATGACCGCAACGACTGAATTCGATCACACCGATCCGGTCTTCATCTCCTACCGCCACAGCGACGGCACCGACACCACGGCCGAGCTCGCATGGCTTCTCCGTGCAGCAGGGATCCCCGTGTGGCGAGATGTGGACGACCTCCCTCCCGGCGACACCAACCAGCGTCTCAAGCAGGCCATCGACTCCGGCCTCTCCGGAGCCGTCCTTGTCATCACCCCGGACGTGGAACTCAGCCCGGTCATCCAAGAGGTCGAGGCACCACGCCTCATCAACCTGCATGAGAACCACAGCGACTTCGCCCTCGGCATCGTCAACGCCGTTCGGAAGGAGTCCGGTGCCGTGGATTACGGGGCGCCTGACCGCGTCCTGAACCGAACTACCGAGACCCTCACAGGTGTCGACCAGAAAGCAAGCACGCGCGACGGCCTCGTCGCACTTGTCCGAGGCATGGTGTTCCACCGCATCGCCCATCGGCGCTCCGCGGTCGAGTCGAATGATGGAACCTTTAACCTCACTGTCCAGACCCGCAATACTCCGCAGGTGTATGACCGCACCGGTAGCGAACTAGACATCCGCATTCGCCCCTCGGAGCACGAGAGGCTGCCAAGCGCTGAGGGCCTCGTCGACCTCGCCGATGTCATCCAGTTCCTCCCGACCGCGGTCACCAGGGCGGGTGCCAAGGGCGTCAGAGTGACCGGCGGCGCCCACCTCTCGGTGGCTCTCGCCATCGGCATGGCGCTCCCAGCGTCGCGAATCGGACGGCTCGAGGTGATCGACCAGCGGGGCATGGCTTGGGCCTGCGATGGCATCGCGCGCATGCCCGACAAGCCGAGCCTCACGGTCGTTGCGAGTGGGCCCGGTTCCAACGGCAGCAAGACCATCGGTCGCCCGCGCGTCGCCGTCTACCTCGACTTGATGTCCCCGCGTAGCGACACGGCCTTCCAGAAGTTCGTCGATGAGAACCGATCCTCGTTGGCGGTGTGGGCGCACCTGCGACACATCTCTGACAACCCGCTCGACCCGGCCAGTGCCGGAGAGCTCGCAGCGGAAGCGGCGTACCGCATCCGCCAGTTCTCTACCGCCAACGCCAACGCCGAGATCGACCTTCTGGTACGCGGTCCGTTCGCCATGGCGATCCTCGTCGGATCTCTCCTCAACACCGTGCGTGTCACCGCCTACGAATGGGATGACACCCAGGGACCGTCTTACCTCCCGGCTCTGCGCCTGCTCTCGTCGACGACGGGTGGAGCTGTTCGAGAGGTGCTCCTCTGAAAGCGATACTGCCCCCAACCGAGGCTGAGCAGACGCTGTGCAACGTACTTTTCGCAGCCCCCGCGACACGCCCGGGATCTTGCAAGGTACAGCGGCGTGTCCGTGCAATCTGCGCTGCACGTCGACAGCTGGTGTCGAGATGCGGGCTACTTCTCGTGCGCTGCGGGGTGCGCCCGAGAGGCGTGGGCGTCCCCTGCGAGGGACGCCCACGCCTCGTGCTCTCCAGCACGTTCCGGCAGCAGACGCTCGGCCGTGCCGGTGTGCGTCCGGTTCTGTCAGCGTCGGATCTGCCAGTACTGTCCGCCGTGGTTCCACCTGCCGTGGTCGCGGTGATCTCGGTCGGCCTGGGGGCCGTGGCCCCTGCTTGACACGAGAGAGTCCCGCCCGAGCAGGACGGTGCTGTCGAGCTGGCCGTCGCGGGTGTCGGCCACGGCGACCCGCACGGTGCTGACCCGGCGCGGTGTGACGCGGGCGTCGCAGGTGAGGACCGTGGTGAACGCGTTGAGCTCGGTGTCGTGCGTCCCGGCGCCCGGGTCGTTCGGCGCGAAGTTCTCCACGTACAGCTCGGGGTGGGAGCTCGCGTTGACGGTGGCCGTGGACACCAGGTCACGTGTGCGCGGGACGGTGGAGCACGGCTGGCCGTTCACCCAGATGGCGAACGCGTCGGCATACTCCTGCTCGCTCCACCCGGCGTACTCCTCGCTGCCGAAGACGTAGGACAAGGAGAGGCGGTTGCCTGACGGAACGACCCGCAGGGTGAGCACGGCCGCGTCGTAGGTGGTCTGCCCGACCAGGCGGTCGAGCGCTCGCGCGCCTGCGCCCCCGAGGTCGCCGGTGGTGGTCAGTTTCTCGTTCGGGCCGAGGACGGCCGAGGCGGAGAAGTCGGTGTCGGTGTCGGACTGGGGGTCGGCGTCGATGACCGAGCCTGTCGTGAGGGCGACACCACGTGCGAGGCCGGTGGCGTTCATCCCGGAGAAGCGGCCGGCCTGGACGTCGTTGCCCGAGAAGGTGGCGCTGCGCACCGTGATGCCGCGCCCGGCGATCGTCGCGGCGAGGTCCTCCGCTTCGAGGTCGCGCAGGGAGGTGACGCTCTGTCCGGGCGAGGAGGCTGCAGGCAGTGCGAGTGCGACCGCGCCGCTCGTGGCGAGCGTGGCCGCGCAGACGATGCCGACAGCGCGGGCGGCGCGTCGGTGAAGGCGGGGCCCGCGTCGTGGCTCGGCCGGTGGTCGGCCGTGGGCTGTTGAGGTGTTCATGATGCTCCATGAGTCGTGGGAGTGCGCCCGAGGGCGCCGTCGCGCAGGGCGCGACGCGTGCGTCATGGAGGAGGAGATGTCGCGAGATTCGCGTGCCGTTCAGCCGAAGCCGCGTGAGCGGCCGGCGTCGTTGCCAGTCGTCGGGTGCGATGGGACGCACCCTGGGTGTCACCCCCTGTGACGGTCTTGCGAGATGCCTGCCAACGGCTTGACAGGTGTGGTGTGCGTCACACTACTCTCGAAAACGTTGGGGGAGAACCGTTCGGACGAAGACGCTCACGCATCCAGCAGAAGGTGAACGGACGTGAAGTCTTCGACACGCACACGACCACGCACGAAGGGGCTGGTGAGCGGTCTGCTCGCCACCGGCCTCCTCCTGGGAACCATCACGATCGGTTCCACGACCGCACTGGCGGCCGAGGACGACGAGGCACCGACGCCCCCGTCGCCCACCGAGACCACGACGGACGACACGGCGCCGCCGGCCGACGACCCGACCGACGACACGACGGTCACGCCGTTCAGGTTCCCCGGGTTCCCGGCGCCGTCGATCCACAGCCAGCAGGCATACGACCCGGAGAGTGACTTCACGGCGCGCTGGACGCGCGCCGACGCGCTCCAGATGCGGGCGATGACCGACCCGTCCGCCCCTGCGGGTGAGAACTCCATGCCGGAGGAGTACACGATGCCCGAGATCCCGCAGGACTTCCCGGTCCTGGTGGACGACGAGGGCACCCAGGTCTGGGTGTGGGACACCTGGACGCTGACGGACGAGCACTCGAACCAGCTGAGCTTCAAGGGCTGGGAGGTCATCTTCTCGCTCGTCGCCGACTCGACCGCCGGGTACACGTTCGACGACCGGCACACCCACGCGCGGATCGGGTTCTTCTACAGGCCCGCTGACGTGCCCGCCGACGAGCGGCCGGCGAACGGCGGCTGGATCTACGGGGGCCACGTGTTCCCGGACGGCGCCGCGGGTGCGATCTTCGAGGACCAGTCGTTCTCGACGGTCACCGAGTGGTCTGGGTCGACCCGGATCATGGAGGGCAACAAGCTGCGGATGTTCTACACCGCCGTCGCGTTCTACCGGGACGCGAACGACCAGGAGATCCAGCCCGCCGACCCGCGCATCGTCCAGACCGAGCTGCGCATCTTCGCCGACGAGGACGGCGTGTGGCTCACCGGCGCACGTGACCAGCACCAGCTCCTCGTGCCGGACGGGACGTACTACCAGACCCGCGACCAGAACGCGTTCGTGAACTTCCGCGACCCGTTCACCTTCGAGGACCCGAACGCCGAGGACAGCCCGACGTACATGGTGTTCGAGGGCAACACGGGCGGCGAGCGCGGGTCCGTGCCGTGCACGGCCGAGGACCTCGGCTACCGCGAGGGCGACCCGTACGCCGAGCTGCCCGAGACGGTGACGGCCTCGGGAGCGAACTTCCAGATGGCGAACGTGGGCCTCGCCGTCGCCGAGAACAAGGCGATGACGCAGTGGCGGTACCTGCCGCCGATCCTGTCCGGCAACTGCGTCAACGACCAGACGGAGCGTCCGCAGATCTACGTGCAGGGCTCGAAGTACTACCTGTTCACGATCAGCCACCGTCATACGTTCGCGCGCGGCCCGGACACCGACTCCACCGATCCGCGGTACTGGTACCTGGACGGTCCGGACGGCGTCTACGGGTTCGTGGGCAACGGCATCCGGTCCGACTTCCAGCCGCTGAACGAAGGGAGCGGGCTCGCCCTGGGCAACCCGACGAACCTGAACTACGCGGTCGGGACCCCTGCGAGCCCGGACCCGTTCCAGACCGCGCACGCGTTCCAGTCCTACTCGCACTACGTCATGCCGGGAGGCCTCGTCGAGTCGTTCATCGACGCCATCGGCAACCCGGACGTGCGACGCGGTGGGACGCTCGCCCCGACGGTGAAGCTGAACATCGCGGGAACCAGCGCGGTCGTCGACCGCTCCTACGGAGACGGTGGCCTGGGCGGATACGGGGACATTCCCGCGAACGCCGAGCAGGACGTCTCGCCCGACCCCGACCCGAGACCGCTCCCGTAGCGGACGAGGGCAGCACGCCTGAGGCGGGGCGGCGGCACCCGGCCGTCGCCCCTCCCTCGCGTCCCGGCGGGCGGGCGGGATGCCACGGTGCCTAGCGTGGTGACGATGGCGAGAACCGGAAGCTCTACGGCACGGCGCGTCCCGTCACGCGGGGTCGCGGCGTCCGTCGCGCTCGCGCTCGCTCTGCTCGCGGGGTGCACCGGCACGCCGGAGGACGACCGGGCGCCGTCGGGCACGACGACGCCCGGCCCGCCCGAGAGCACGGCGTACGCCGAGCGGTGGCGTCCGCAGTTCCACTACAGCCCGCCCGAGGGGCGCCTCGCGGACCCGAACGGGCTCGTGTGGTTCGCGGGGGAGTGGCACCTGTTCCACCAGCAGGACGGGACGTGGGCGCACGCGGTGAGCACGGACCTCGTGCACTGGAAGACACTCCCCACGGCGCTCGAGCACGACGAGCTCGGACAGGCCCTCTCCGGGAGCGTCGTCGTCGACGGGGCGAACACGTCGGGGCTGTTCCCTGGAGGGGAGGGTGGCCTCGTCGCGGTGTACACCTCGACCGAGGGCGGCGAGGCGCAGTCGCTCGCGTACAGCACCGACCGGGGCCGCACGTGGGAGCGATACGCGGACAACCCCGTCATCCCGAACGACGGCCGCGGCGACTTCCGCGACCCGAAGGTCTTCTGGCACGAGGCGACGCACCAGTGGGTCATGGTCGTCTCCGTGGGGGACGGCGTCGAGCTCCACGGCTCCCCGGACCTCCTGCACTGGGAGCGGCTCAGCACCTTCGGGGAGGGGCAGGGCCTGCACTCGGCGGTGTGGGAGTGCCCGGACCTGTTCCCCCTGCCGGTGGACGGGGATCCGGACGACGTGCGCTGGGTGCTCACCGTGAGCGTGGGGGACTCGGAGGAGACGAACGGGTCGACGGCCCAGTACTTCGTCGGCGACTTCGACGGGACGACGTTCACGCGCGACCCCGCGACGTCACCCGAGACCGTGCAGATCACCGACGTGGGCCAGGACTTCTACGCCGCCCAGACGTTCGAGCACGCCCCCGACGCGCGCCGGCTCTGGCTCGCCTGGATGGGCAGCTGGCGCTTCCCCTACTCCGCTCCGACCGCACCGTGGCAGAACGCGATGAGCGTCCCTCGCGAGCTGTCCCTGCGGCGCGTGGATCCGGGCGCCCCAGCGCCGTCGGGCGAGGTACTGCCCGACGGCGGGTACGTCCTCGCGCAGTCGCCCGTCCCCGAGCTCGAGGTACTGGGTGACGGGACCACGACCGTCACCGACCTCGCGCTCGAGGACGGCGAGGCGGTGCTCGACGACCCGGGCGCGACCTACCAGGTGGTGGCGGAGATCGAGATGGGCGACGTCGAAGAGGTCGGACTGCGGGTGCGGGAGCGTCGGGGCGAGGACGGGTCGGTCGAGGAGGCGGCGGTCGTCGGCGTCGGCCCCGACGGCTTCTTCCTGGACCGGACGCACGCCGGCCTCACCACGTTGCCCGACAGGAGCGGGGAGAACGCCGAGCTCGGGGTCCGCCGCACGGCGCCGTACGCGCCGGTGGACGGCGTGGTGCGCCTGCGCGTGCTCGTCGACGAGGCCTCCGTCGAGGCCTTCGTCGACGACGGTGCCCTGACCGGGACCATGGTGGTCTACCCCGGCGAGGGCACCGTCGGACTGTCGGTCTACGCACGCGGGGGGACGGCGATGCTGCGATCGCTCGAGGTGACGCAGCTGGCCTCGATCTGGTGAGGCGAGCGTGTGATCCCGCCCGAGGTGGCCCGGCCGCTCGGACGTCATGAAGTGCCGGGAGCCGTGTCCTGACAGATGTGACACGTACGGAGACGGGCGACCTCGCAGTGGCCGGGCCGCTGCCACGACGAACCTTGCGACAGGCCGTGGACCGGTACACCCGGGCGGCTCGCGCACGCCATCACGGCCGAGACGAGGAGTTCTCTCGTGGGGTGATGGGGGTGGTGCGGCTGATGGAGGCGGCGCTGGAGTCGTCGGGCTCGTCGGAGGAGCTCAGGGACGAGCTCCTCAACGTCTTCATCCTCGCTCTCGCCGAGTCGGACGGCCACTCCGGTCGATGGTGGACGGGAGCCAGGCTGGTGATCGGTGACATCGAGCTCGCCCTGCTCGGCTGGGGAGGGCCCGTGCCGAGCCCCTTCGCCGCGATGGCCTTCGAGGCAGCGGCGCACACCCTGACCACCCCGACCCACCCGGCTCAGCTCGCCTGAGCCCCGTCCCCCGCAGCTGGAGATCCCACCATGAAGTCCCTGCGTCGCGTCGCTCCGTTCTCGCCACGCGTCGGTGTCCCCGTCGCCATGGTCATCGGTGCTGCCCTCGGAGTCCTGGCATCGGTGCTGCTGCGGTAGTCGAACCCTCGGGTCTTCCGCACCGCGTCCGACGGAGTCGCTCGACCGGCCCCCGGGGTGGAGGGCCGTCAGTCTCCCCGTGGGGGCTCAGAGCGCCGGGACTGACGTGTCCGTGCCGTCCTCCGGGTTGCCGACCGTCTGAGGCCGCCCCTCGGCGACGACGAAGTCGACGGTGCGAGCCGCGCCGACACGGCCGGTCGCGGGGTCGACATAGCGCAGGGAGAGGGTGTGAGTACCCGGGGCGAGGCCCGCGACCTGACGCAGCAGGGAGGAGTCCCCGAGCTCGTGGAGGTTACCGGTGGGCACGCCGTCGACGAGCGCCTCGACCACGGTCCCCGCGCGACCGGCGAAGACGACGGTGGGCACGGCGACATCGTCGCGCAGCTCGACGACGTCGGGCGCCTCGAGGAGGAAGGGACCGATCAGCTCGCTCGCGTCCGAGGTCACGCCGTCGACGCTCTGTAGCGCGGACACGTAGAGGGAGGCGGCGGGGATCTCCGCGAGCTGTGCGGTGACGGTCCACGTGCCGTTCTCGCTCACGACGGTCTCTCCCAGGGCGATGCCGTCGGACGAGCTCACGGTCACCAGCGCACCCGGCACCCCCGTGCCGTGCAGCTGCGGGAGGTAGATCGCGCCGTCCCGGAAGCCGAGCATGCCGGGAGCCGCCGGGGGCTGAGGAGCCGGAGGAGGATCCGTCGGCGCCGGCTCGACCGGACCGCGAGGAGTCGCGTCCGTGGGCTCGACGGGCACCGGAGGGGTGGCGCCGGTCGGCGCAGCCGTGTCGCCGGGGTCGGGGGTGTCGGCGGGCTCGTCGTCACGTGCCGCCGGGGGAGTGCCCGTCGCGGGAGGCACCGCCGACGGCGAGGACGCGTCGTCCTGCACGACCGTCGACGGCTCGACAGGGGCGACCGCCGGCGGACGTACTCGCGGGACCTCGGCGTCCTCGGGCTGTGCCGGGGCAGGTACGGCGGTCGTCCCCGTGACGTACTCCGGAGCGGCGTGAGCGACGGGTTCCGGTGCCGTCGGGGCCTCCGGGGTGGGAGAGCTGAGCCCGGCGACCGTGACCCCGACGACGACCGAGACGGTCGCGAGCACTGCCGTGAGGCTGGTGAGGCTCGCGAGGCCGAGGGCGGGCGGAGTCGCGGCGAGCGTCGCACCCGACGCGGCACCCACGGCTGAGGTGGCGTGGGCGGCTGAAGCGGCGTGAACCGCCACCCCGGCGTGAGGGAGGGCGTCGAGCGCAAGGATCCCGGCTCCCGCGACCAGCGGGAGGATGACGATCTTGAGGTTGCCGGCGATGTCGTCCAGCTCCTCGAGGAGGATCGCGCACCGCAGGCACGAGGTGAGGTGCTCCTCGAGCACGTCCCGATCACGCCGGGCGAGCGAGCCGCGCTTGTAGGGGCTGAGTCGCTCGACGGACCACTTGCACGTGTCGGAGACACCTCCGGAGTTCACGTGCGCTCGGAGCCACGCGATCCTGAGCCCCTCGCGGGCCCGGTAGGCGAGCGCGGCGGCCGCGTTCGGGCTCAGACCCAGGAACGTGCCGGCCTCGCGGGCCGGGATGCCCTCGACCTCCGTGTACCACAGGATGGAGCGCCATTCGCTGCGCAGGCTCGAGTACGCCCGGCCGGTGATCGTCCGCTCCAGCGCGGAGTCCTCGAAGAGCGCCTCGGGGTCCATCTGGTCGGCGAGGTCCTCGAGCGGTGCCGCCTCGCTGCTGTCCCGCGTCCAGTTCATGGAGATGCGGCGGATCGCCGAGTACAGGTAGGGGCGGAACGCGTCGGTCGGGCCGTGGCCGCGACGGATCGCGGCGAGCACGCGGGTGAACGCCTCCTGCACGAGGTCCTCGGGGTCGAACCTTCGGGTGATCTGGCGCGCGGCGCGTAGCCCGGCGTCGCCGTGACGAACCCAGAGCGCCCCGAAGGCGTCGTTGCTCCCGGCGCGAACCTGGTTGATCAGCTCCAGGTCCGACACGGGGGCGGCGGTCGACGCCCATTCGGCGATGGTGGCGGCAGACACCGGTCGAGCTCCCTTCCTCGTCCAGTCGGGGCGCGACGCGCCGACGTACTGCCTGGACACGGGACGGCAAGAAAGATGACGAGGGCCCTTCGACGGGCCTCTGGTGCGTGGTCGTCGGACCGCGCGACGGCGCCTCGTGGTGCCGGGCGGGAGGCCGGGCGGAGGGCGAACGCCTACGACGGTAGAAGGTCGGCACGCCCGCGATGCGGGGACCCCCCACTTCTTGGGGCGGGCGAATCCGGTCGCCGTCCCCCTGCCGGGACGCCCGCGACGGTGGGCGGCACAGGGCCCGCTCGGAGCGCCCTGTCCTCCTCGACGCCGTGACGACGGCACCGGTTCGCGGCTCTCGCCTGCGAGTCCTCTCCGACGGGCACGTCGCGTCGGTCGGCGCTCGCGAGCACGTCGGTGCCACGTGTGTCGTCCGCCACGTCGACGGCAATCTTCGAAGCGGCGTCACAGTCGCGGCCGGCTGGTGTCCGGACCCTCGGAAGGCACTCGACGTCGCCTTCGACCGACACACAGCAAGGAGACTTCACATGAAGAACGCCCGAGCGCCCCGGCGACGGAACGGGTGGATCACCCGCTCCGTCGCGGGGCTTGCGGCCGCGATGGCGATCGGCACCTCCGCCGTCGTCATGGCCGGCCCGGCGAGCGCGGCAGCCGGTGCCTTTCCCTCCGACCCGCCGCTCGTCTTCGTGGGGCAGGACGACCCGACGGGGCTGTACACGGCCGTCCAGGGTGCCGGCGCCGTCGAGTTCCGGCACGAGGGCGGCGTCTCGTCGTACGGGTACAACGCCATCGGGTACCGCGAGAGCGACGGCTACGTCTACGGCATGCGCCGCTCGACGGCGACGGCGGAGAAGAACCAGCTCGTCCGCGTCGGGCAGGGTGGCGAGGTGACGGTCCTCGGTGCCGTCTCCGGCCTGTACCCGCTGGCCGACGGGACGCTCCAGTACTGGAACCAGGGCACCGTCGGTGACGGCCAGTTCGCCGACACGCTGTTCGTCCGCGCCTGGGTGCGCGTCGAGGAGCAGCCGACGCACCCGGTGATGAAGCAGCTCTACGCGGTCGACATCAACACCCGCACCGCCCGCGTGATCGAGCTCGACGAGCAGGTCCCCGACCTGTCCGACATCGTGTTCAAGGACGGGTTCGTCTGGGGGCAGAAGGGCCTCGACACGAGCAGCGCGTTCTACCGCATCGACCCGGTCAGCGGTCACGTCGACGTGTTCGACGTGACCCACTCCCTCGGCCTGCTCGGCGCGACGGGAGGCCAGTGGGTCTACGGCAACGGGAACATCGGGCTCTCCCGCAACTGGGACGGCACCGTGCACCAGATCGCCATCGACGACCCTGCGTCGGCGAACCCGACCTTCCGCCTGATCAGTCAGCAGGCCGGCCCGGCCAGCTCCAACAACGACGCCGCGGCGATGCCCGGGCAGCCCGTGGACCTCGGGATCGTCAAGAGCGCGCCGGCCACCTTCACCAGCGGCGACCCGGTGACGTTCACCCTCACGGTGACGAACCACGGCCCGGGAACGTCCAGCGGCTTCGTGGTCCGTGACGCGCTGCCGGCGCAGCTGTCGAACGTCACCTCGGTCACCCCGGGCTGCACCGTGAACGGCAACGTCCTCACGTGTACGGGCGGTGTGCTCGCCTCGGGGCAGAACGCGGTCATCCAGGTGACCGGCACCACCACCGCGGACTTCGACGGATGCATCGACAACACGGGCACCGTCCTCGGCAACGAGGAGGACCCGAGCTCCGCCAACAACTCCTCGACCGCGAGGACCTGCGGTGAGCCCGTGCCGGTCAACCCGACGACGGACCTGGAGCTGGTCAAGTCGGCGCCCGCGACGATGGCCACCGGGGACACGCTCACGTACACGTTCACCGTGACGAACAAGGGCGCCAGCGACTCGACCGGCTACACCGTCACCGACAACCTGCCCGCGGAGCTGACCGACGTCACGGCCGTGAGCCCGGAGTGCACCATCGACGGGGGCAGCGTCACCTGCGTGGGTGGAGCCCTCGCCGTCGGGCAGTCCCGCGAGTTCTCGATCACCGCGAAGGTGCCCGCCGAGTTCGTCGGCTGCGTCGAGAACACCGCGTCGGTCGTCGGGAACGAGGCCGACCCGAACGCGATCAACGACACGTCGAGCGTCAACACCTGCGTCGAGGCGCCGGTGTGCCCGCCCGACGCGCTGAGCGCCGTCGACGACCAGGCGGTCGCGAAGCGTGGGGAGACGGTCGACATCGACGTCCTGGCGAACGACAGGAAGCCCGCCGCCGCGGAGCCGCACATCGTCGCGGGTCCGGAGCACGGGTGGGTCCGCATCAACGCGGACGGGACGGTCACCTACCTGGCGGATGCCAGCTACACCGGCACCGACACGTTCGAGTACACGATCCACGTCGACGGCTGCGAGTCGACGACGGCGATCGTGACGATCGGCATCACGGACGACGAGATCCCGCCGATCCCGGTCGCGGACCCTGCCGCGCTCGCCTCGGTCGGCCTCCTCGGGCTGGCCGGCCTCGGCCTCGGCGTCCACCGACGCCGTCGCCAGGCGATCGCCGCCTGACCTGACCACGTGCCCTCGACGGCCCGTTCGCTCGGGCCGTCGAGGGCGGGTGGCGGCTCTCCGGACCCGTCACCAGCCCCGTCATCACCAGCGTCACGAGAGGTACCCATGTACAAGCCCGTCGGAGGGGGCGTCGTCGGAGCGGCGACGGTCTCCACGCTCGCGGTCACCGGCTTCAGCTCCTTCGTCTACGTCGCCGTCGCCGTCGGAGCGGTCGTCGCCGGCGTCCTGCTGCTCCGCACGGCACGACTCCGCGACGTGCGGCACTGAGCCGCGGCCCGGGAGATCCGTTCACCGTGCTGTCGACCCTGACCTATGTTCACGTCCTGGCGTTCGTGCTGCTCGTCGCCTTCCTGACCTACGTCGTCGCGATCCTCGTGCCGTTCGTCCGCAGGTCCCGGACCGTGCCCGGCGATGCGTCGGCCTACGAGTGGCACTTCTTCGTCCCGTGCTTGAACGAGGAGCTGGTCATCGGCCAGACGCTCGACCGGTTCGTGCGCGACTTCCCCGACGCTCACGTGTGGATCGTCGACGACGACAGCGACGACGCGACTGCGGCGATCGTCGCCGCACGCGCGGCCCGCGACGGCCGGGTCCACCTGGTCTCACGGAAGCGACCCGACGCGCGCAAGGGCAAGGGAGAGGCGCTCAACGCGGCCTACCGCGCCCTCGGACAGCACCTCGCGGGCCGCGACGTCGTGTCGGACCGGGTGATCGTCGGCGTCCTCGACGCCGACGGCGAGCTGGTGCCCGGCGCGCTCGAGCTCATGGCGGCCACGGACGTCTTCGGCAACGCACGGGTGGGCGCGGCTCAGGCGTCGGTCGCCATGAACAACGCCGGGATCGACCTGCACACGAGCGGCCCTGGCTGGGAGCGCGCGGCGAAGAACCTGTGGTCCCGGTGGCTGCTGCGCTGTCAGGACATCGAGTTCCGGACCACGATCGCCGCGATGCAGACCCTGCGGCTGCGGACCTCGTCGTCGGGCATGGGCGGCAATGGCCAGTTCACACGCCTGTCGGCCCTGGACGCGATCGCCGCGACCTATGGCGAACCCTGGCACGGAGCGCTGCTCGAGGACTACGAGCTCGGCATCCACGCGATCCTCGTCGGGTACGAGACGCGCTACGTGCACGATGCCGTCGTCCGGCAGGAGGCCCTGCCCTCGATGCGGGCCTACCTGCGCCAGCGCACGCGCTGGAGCCAGGGCGGTATGCAGTGCGCTCGGTACATCCCCGAGATCTTCAGCTCGCGCAACTTCACGAACGCCGCGGCCCTGGAGAGCACGTACTTCCTGCTCATCCCGTGGACCGGTCTCGTCGGAGTGTTCCTGTGGCCCCTCGTGGGCATGAGCGTCGTGGCCGACGGCGCCGCGAACTTCGACTCGATCGTCGAGTGGGCGCAGTTCGTGTGGTGGCTCTGGCCCCTCACGATCCTGACCGGGATCCTCCCGTTCGTCATCTGGGCCTTCGTCTACCGCGTCACGGACGACCCCGGGGCCGGCCTGCTGAGGACCACGGCACGTGGTCTCGGCTACTGGCTCTACACCTACGCCACCTACCCCGTCCTGCTCCGCGCTCTCGGGCGCGTCGTGCGCGGCCGCTCCGGGTGGGAGAAGACCAACCGGGTGGGTGCGCAGGGTGCGCCTGTCACCGCGCAACCCGCCGTAGCCACCCCTGTCGAGCATCGACAGCCCTCTCTGGAGATCGCAGCATGACCGACCACGCCCTTCCCCCCGTCGCTTCCCACCGGGGCGCTCGTGCCCTGGTGACCGCTCCCCGCCTCGCGCTGACGATCGCGCTGATCGCCGCGACCGTCTTCCTCCTGGCCGCCCACGAGCTCGTGCGCACCGTGGAGGCACGGATCGTCGCGCTCGCGATCGGACTCGTCGTCCCCGGGACGTCCGACTCGGTCGCGGACGTGGTCGTCTTCGCCGCGGGAGGTCCGGGCGGGCTCGGCATCCAGATCTCGTTCATGTGCTCGACCGTCGTGCTCCTCGCACCGCTGCTCCTCACGGCGGCGGTCGTCGCTCCGTTCCGGCGCTTCTCCGCGCGGAACGTCGTGCGTGGGCTCGCGGTGTCGAGCCTGATCGCGGTGGCCGCGAACCTCGCGCGCTTCGTCATGATCGCCTACGCCTACCACTCGTGGGGCGGTGACGGGTTCGACGTCACGCACCACCTGGTCGGCTCGCTCTTCGTCATCGCGTGCTTCGTGGTCGCCTTCGCCGTGCTCGTACGGACGGTAGGCAGGCCGACACCATGAGCTCGACGACGAGCACGCGCCGCCGGTCGTCACGACGAGGTGAGCGCGTCGTCCGGACGGCGGACGACCACCTCGCCTGGCCGCTCCTCACGCTCCTCGCGCTGGTCGTGGTGATCATGGACGACGCCAGCGGCGGCGTGGATCGCGCGCAGTTCCCCGGCCTCGGTCCGGTGCCGTTCGCGCACGGATCGACGGGCGCCGGCGTCCCCCTGTTCTTCGCGGCGTCAGCCGCGCTGATCTGCCGGGCGGTGCGCCGGCACGGTCGCGGCGGTGCCCTCCTGCGGTGGGCGACCCGCGTGATGCCGACGTACTGGGTGCTCGTCCTCGTGGTGCTCGTCGTCGGCGCCCTCCAGCCGCTCCCGATGAGCGTGTCCGCGGAGCACCTCTCGGTCCCCGACGTCATCGACAACCTGATCCTGGTGCCGCGCCTCGTCGCGACGCCCTGGGTGGACGTGTCCTACTGGTTGCTCGGCGCCCAGCTGCTCGCCCTGATGGGTGCCGCTCTCCTGTGGCCTGCGGTGCGCAGGTCGCAGCATGCCCTGGACCTGCTGCTCGTCCTGCTCCTGATCACGCCCTGGGTCGCCGGCCGGACGGCCGGTGGACCGGCCGCGTGGGACGAGCTCACCGGGCGCCTCTGGCTCGCCACGGGGGGTGAGCACCTGTACGGCTGGGTGATCGGCGTGGCGTTCTGGGCGTACGCGTCGGGTGCCATGAGCCGTTCCCGGGCCGCGGTCTACCTGTGCGCGGCCGTCGCCGCCGCGGCGCTCGGGAGCGGGACCATCTGGACGGCGCTCGTGCTCGGGGCCGTCGTGATCGTCGTCGCGGCGTCGTTCGCGCTGCCGGACTCGCACGCGCCGCACCAGGGGCTGCGCTTCGCCGCGAACCTCTCCCTCCCGGTCTTCCTGACGCACAACGCCCTGTCGGTCGCGCTCGCGCTCGCGTTGTCGTCCTCCGGTGCCGTGAGCGGGTGGAGCGCGACCGCACTCCTCGTCGTCGCCCCCTGGGTGCTCGGGACTGCGGTCTGGTTCGCGGTTCACCGGCCACTGCTCCAGTGGCTCTCCATCGACATCGACCTCTTCCCGGTGCCGTCTCGGCGGCGCTGGCGCGGGTGACGCCCTGCGCCCGAGGTCGGCGTCTCTCCCCTGAACCCCCGAAAGGCACGCGGAACAGTGACACTTCACCACCCCACTCACAGGACCCCCGAGGTCGCGGTCGTCTACGGAACGCGGCCCGAGGCGATCAAGATGGCACCGGTCGTGCACGCCCTGCAGGCGCAGGGCGCCGTGCGACCACGCGTCATCGTCACCGGACAGCACCGCCACATGCTGGATCCCGTCAACCAGCTCTTCGGCATCGCGCCGGAGCATGATCTCGATCTCTTCCAGCCCGGAGCCTCGCTCGACCAGATCGTCGCCGGTGCGCTGAGCGGCGTCGGCCGGATCATGCGCGAGCACGACGTCCGTGCGGTGCTCGTCCAGGGGGACACCAGCACCGCGTTCGCGGGCGCGCTCGCCGGGTACCACGCCAAGGTGCCCGTGGTGCACGTCGAGGCCGGTCTTCGTACCGGGAACCTGTACTCACCGTTCCCCGAGGAGGGAAACCGACGCCTCGTCAGCGCGATCACCGCGTTGCACTGCGCGCCCACCAGCGTCGCGGCGGCTCAGCTCCATGGCGAGGGGATCGCGCCCGAGTCGGTCGTGACCACCGGGAACACCGTCATCGACGCGTTGATCGAGGCGGCGGGCCGGGCCCGCCCCACAGGAGACGCCGTCGTCGACGCCGCGATGGAGTCCGGCCGCCCGATCGTCGTCGCCACGGCACACCGCCGCGAGTCGTGGGACGGCGGCATCGGCGCGATCGGCTCGGCGCTCGGCCAGGTGGCCCGGAGCCGGCCAGACGTCCTCGTCGTGGTCCCGGTGCACCTGAACCCCCGGGTGCGGGAGCTCCTTCTTCCTCCGCTCGCCGGGCTCGACAACGTGCGGATCCTCGAACCGCTGTCGTACGGGCCCTTCGCCCACCTGCTCTCCAGGGCGCGCGTCGTGGTCACCGACTCCGGCGGCATCCAGGAGGAGGCACCGGCGCTCGACGTCCCCGTCCTCGTGACGAGAGACACCACGGAGCGCCCCGAGGCCATCGCGACGGGCGCAGCAGAGCTCGTCGGGACGGACCCACGACGCATCGTCGACTCGCTCGACCGGCTCCTGCGCGATGAGGTGCACCACCAGTCCATGGCGACGGCGGGGAGCCCGTTCGGGGACGGGAAGGCGTCGATCCGCGTCGCCGCCGCCGTGGCGAACCTGCTGGGGCTCGGTGGCCGGCTCCCGGAGTTCACGGGCGACGTCGAGGCAGCCGTTCAGATGCGCGCGGAGCCCTCCGTCGCGCGGGCGGACGCGGACGTTCGGACGGGGGCGTAGGCCCGTGACGGGAGACCACCCGATCGTCGTCGCGCTCCCGACCGGCGAGCCGGACCACGACGCCTCGGACGGTGGCGCCCCGTCGCGTCAGCCGCTGATGACGCGTCGCGAGCGGCGGCTGCACCGAGAGCGACAGAGGGCGCACGAGACGGGGCCACGCCGTGGGCAGGGAGAGCTGGTCGCCCTGCCCACCGCGCACGCGGAACCCGGCGACAGCGGCTTCGCCCGCCCGGACGAGGTCGCGGTGCCGACGCGACGACCGAGCCCGTCCGAGACGGCCGTCCCGTCGTCCGGGCCCGTGTGGCACCCGACGTCGACCGTCGCTCCGGCACCTCCGGTCCTGCAGTTCGTCCCCGACGAGCCCCGAGCTGCCCCGCAGGCCGTCGTGCCTCCGGTCGTGCCCGTCGTGCCCGTCGCGTCCGCTCCCGCCGGTCCGCCGACGGCGGACGAGGCGCGCTCCGTCGAGCGTCCTGCGCCCCAGGGTCCCTCACCGTGGTTCTTCCCCGCTGTGGACGGCCTCAGGGGGATCGCGATCGCGTCCGTCCTGCTCTACCACACGAACTGGTCGCCGCGAGGACTCTTCGGTGTCGACGTCTTCTTCGTCATCTCCGGCTTCCTCATCACGCTGCTGCTGTTGCGCGAGCTCGGTCGGACGGGTCGGATCGATCTCGGCTCGTTCTTCGCCAAGCGTGTCAAGCGGCTCGTTCCCGGTCTGCTGGTCACGCTCGCCGTCGTGCTCCTGCTCGTGTGGATCTGGGGAACGCCCCAGGAGCTCCGGGCGGCCGCCGACAAGGCGGTCTTCTCGGTGCTCCAGATCGCGAACTGGCGCCAGCTCACGTCCGGCGACGCGTACTGGGACCAGGCGGGCCAGATCAGCCCCCTGGCGCACATGTGGTCCTTGTCGATCACCGAGCAGTTCTACGTGGTCTGGCCGTTCGTGCTGCTCGGGCTGTGGTTCGTGTGCCGCCGACGGCCTCGGGCGGTCGTGGTCGCCCTGATCGGCCTCGCTCTGGCGAGCGCCGCGGTGGCGCCGCTGATGTGGGACGGGAGCAACAGCGACCGTCTCTACCTCGGGACGGAGACCCGTGCCGTCGGCTTCGTCGCCGGAGCGCTCATGGCCGCAGTCGTCTACGCGAGGACCGCGCGGCGGATCGAGAGCGGCGTGCGGGGCGAGCCCACGGCGGCTGCCCGGTTCGGGGTGACGACCGTGAGCGTCGTCAGCCTCGCGGCGGTGCTCGCCGCCTCGGTCCTGACGACCTCCTACCACGAACCCTGGCTCTACCAGGGCGGGATCGCCGCCGTCGCACTGGCCGCAGCGGTCTTCACGGCATCGCTCTGCTCCGAGGCGAACATGCTCTCCCGCTTCTTCGCGGCACGGGCGTTCACCTCGTTCGGGCGGGTCTCGTACACGGTCTACCTCCTGCACCTTCCGGTGTACTGGTTCCTCATCGCGTCGGGGCGCGGCATCGAGCCTCTGGGACTCTTCGTCGTCGGGGGCGGGGTGACCTGGCTCGTGGCGCTCGTGCTGCACCACGGTCTGACCGAGCGCCTCCGGCTCGCGCCCTGGCGGGTGTCGCGGGCGGTCCCCGCCCTCGGCATCGCCTGCGCCGTCGTGCTGGTCGCGGGCGTCTACGGCCCGGGGGTGAAGGACGCGCAGCTCAGCTCGACCGATGTGCTCGTCACGGACGCGGATCGCGACTTCACGCTCGAGCCGGGGCATGCGGGAGGGCGTCCCGTCGTCCTGACCCTGGGCGACTCCCTGGCCAACGACGTCGCGACGATGCTCGTGGAGCACGGCACCGGCTCGTTCGCGGTCGTCGACGGAGGCGTCGGCGGGTGCGGGATCTTCGAGCCCGACGGGAAGGTCCGGGCGTCGAGCGGGTACGAGTGGACGGACCAGGCGCGGTGCGCGTCGTGGCGAACGTCGTACCCGAGGCTCATCGAGTCCCATCAGCCGGACCTCGTGGTCGTCCACACGTCGTGGGACGCGGCCGAGCAGCTGCTGGGGGACCGCTGGCTCGAGCCACGTGACCGCGAGTGGGCCGACCGCTACCGGGCGCACCTGGACCAGCTCGTCGGCTGGGTGGCCGCGAGCGCGCCCCACGCGCAGATCGTGCTCATGACGGACCGGCCGACCAACGGGATCATCTCGGACCCCGACCAGATGCGGGCGTTCAACGACGTCATGGAGACCTATGCCGCCGAGACATCGGGCGTCCTCCTCCTCGACCTGCACGCAGCCCTGTGCCCGGACGGGACGTCGTGCCGCAGCGAGACGGAGGACGGGCAGGGCATCTACCTGGAGGACGACGTCCACCTCGCGGACGACGGCATGGAGTTCCTGGTGCCGTGGCTGGAGCGTCAGCTCGCGCAGTTCCAGAGCACGGAGGACTGAGGTGCGGACGCGACGTCATCGTCGGGGCGGCGACGGGTCCTGGACGACGTGAGGACAATGAGGCGCCCCGCCGTTCGCACCGTGGGCGACGGCAGCCAGGGCCGCTCGCCGGTCCACCCGCCGAGCCGTCGGCGCCGGGGTTCGCTCCGTGCACGACTGCTCGTCGCGCTGTGGATCCCCGTACTCGTCGTCGCCTGCGGCGCGGGCTGGATCATCAAGGACCGGGCTTCGGAGCACGAGCAGTCTCGGGCGGCGGAGCACATGGTGTCGATCGCGCCACGGCTCGTGGCGTTCGACGTCGCCCTCGAGCGGGAGTCGCGGGCCGTCCTCGAGCTCCCCGGGCCGACGGCCGAGCGGGCGCAGCACGAGACCGACACCGCGCTCGCGGCTCTGCTGAACGACATGCGGCCCCTGGCGGACACGCTCCCCGAGGACGTCGCGCAGCACGCCGAAGGGCTGATCGCGCGAAACGGCCCGGAGCGGCTCGACCTCCGGGAGAGGGCTGCACACGGGGACGCCGGCGCGGCAGAGCTCGCGACCGCGTACGCGCGCATGCGCCACGAGGTCGCGACGCTCCCCGCTCTCCTCGCTCGAGGTCTCACCGACCGCGCACTGGCTCGTGAGCTGGATGCGCTCTCCGCCGTGAACGTGCTCGCCGTCGACGCGTCGACCTGGGACCTGCTCGCACGGGCGGGCGCGGCCTCGGGCGCGCCGGACCTGCTCGCGGATGCCGCGTCCCGGACCGCCGCGCTCAGGAGCGCCCGTGCGGCGGAGCAGGCCGTGCAGGACGTCTCCGAACCGCCGGCGATCCCCGCGCTCGTCCCGTCGGAGGACGGAGGTCCAGCAGGGTACGGCGCCTACGCAGCCGGTCTCCGCGAGGCTCAGGACCACCTGGCGGACCGATCGGCTGAGGCCGCCCGTGCTGCGACCAGGGCCTCCCTGACGACCGTCGTGGCCGCCGGGCTGATCGCGCTGGTGACCGTCACAGGACTCGCGGTGGCAGCACCGACCCTCGCGCGAAGTGTGATCCGGCCGCTGGAGGAGCTCGCGGCTCGGACGGAGGAGAGCGTTGCCGCGTTGCCGATGCGGTTGCGGTGGATCGAAGAGGGCCGGACCGTGGTCGACGCCGGCCAGCAGACGTCTCCGGCGACAGGCGACGACGAGGTCGGTCGTGTCTCGCGTCGGATCGACGAGCTGGTGACGACCACCGTCGAGATGGCGACCGCCCAGGCGAGACGTCGCGCGTCGTTGAAGGAGGCGCTCTGCACCGTCGCGCAGCGTGAGTCGAGCCTCGTCCAGCGTCAGCTCGCCCTGCTCGACGAGTTCGAGCGCTACGAGGAAGATCCCGTGGTGCTCTCCCGCCTGTTCCGGCTCGACCACCTCGCGACCCAGCTCCGCCGGAGCTGCGACTCGCTGCTGGTCATCGCCGGGGCGAGGACGACCCGGCGGTCGGCCCCCCCGATGGGCCTGGTCGACGTCCTCCGGTCAGCGGCGTCCCAGGTCGAGCAGTACGCACGGGTCGACATCGTCGCGTCGTGCGAGCCGTTCGTGCAAGGACGGATGGCGGGTGACCTCATCCACCTCTTCGCTGAGGTGCTGGACAACGCGACGACGTACTCCCAGCCCTCCACTCGCGTCGAGGTGCGGGTGGCCACGGACGGCGCCTGCGTGGTCGTCCGCGTGCGGGACCACGGCATCGGCTTCGACGGTGCCGCGCTGGAGAAGGCCCGCGCCCGGATCGCCGGGCCGGACGACGCCATGATCGATCTCGGCAAGCTCGGGCTGCTCGTCGTCGGCCGTCTCGGTGAACGGACGGGTGCCCGCACCACGATCGAGAGACCGAGCGTGGGGGAGGGGACCGTGGTCACGACCCTCCTGCCCCCCGAGGTTCTCGACCAAGCCCACGCAGGCACGCTCTCGTTGCGGGACGTCGCGGGACCGTGGCACCAGTTCGACGAGAGCGCCGCGCGCCCCGGTGTCGTCACCCTCTACGGGCAGCGCGCGGTCGTGCCTCTCGGCGACGACCAGGACCAGAACCGCACAGCGGTCCGCCGGACGGACCTCACGGACGGGAGCACATCATGACCACGACGAGAAGAGTGCGCCGGACGGCCGGCTCGCCGCGCTGGCTCACTCTGGCGACGACCGATCCGGAGGCTGCCGCCGCGTACTACGCGAGCCTCTTCGGCTGGCGGTTCGAGGTGACGTCGGGCCCGGCAGGGGTGACGGCGACGTGCCCCGTCGACCACGTCCGCATCGGACCGATGGACATCGACGAGTCGGAGGGGTGGACGACGCATTTCGAGGTCACGGACCTGGCAGCGGCGGTGCAGATCATCCGGGACGCGGGGGGCTACGTCGGGCCGGTCCGGTCGGGGCACTCCGCGGAGTTCGTCCATGCGCTCGATCCGAACGGGGCAGCGCTCGCGTTGCGAGACCCTGGTCGTGGGGTGCTGAGCTCCATCCCCGGCCGGCGCCGCGCGCTCGCCTGGAGCGACCTGCACACACGAAGCTACGAACCCGCGCTCCAGTTCTACAGCAGGCTCTTCCACTACACATACCTCGCGGTCGACAGCCCTCGAACGCCCTACAGCATGTTCCACGCGCTGGACGGCGGTGAGCTCATCGGCGGCATCCAGCTCAACACCGCGCTTCCTGAGTCCGTACCGGCGTACTGGCTCCCCTGGCTGAACGCCGCTGACGCGGACCGTGCCGTCGACCGCGCCGTCGACCTCGGCTCGACGGTGCTCACTCCCGTCACCGACGGTGTCTTCGGTCGCATGGGTATCGTGAAGAGTCCTTGGGGCGAGGTGTTCGGCGTCGTCGACGAGAGCGTGCACCGGCCCGCCGTGCCCTCGTCGCCAGGTGCCGTGGCGTTGGGCGGGGCCGGCACGCACGCGCCGACCCCGGGTGCCTCGGCCGCGATGGGCACGGACCCGACGTTCCCGTGGTGAGGGGGTCGCGGGGATCAGTCGTCGAACACGTGGCGCTCGGTCCGGTCTCCGTCGTCGACGACGACCGTCACGGCGTGTCGCCGCCCCGGAGGGAGCGCCCTGACCGTCGCGCGCCCGCGACGGAGGGCCCCGACGAGGGTCGCGACCTCGCTCAGGATGCGCGAGTCCACCGGGGCCGCGTCGCGCCCGCGGTCGTCGAGCAGGAGGACGTCGACCCCGCGGCGTCGCGCCAGCGCGACCGCCCGAGCGACGGGCGCCACGGCCAACGTCGGTGCCCGGAGCTCGTCGCGAAGCCCCGCCTCGACCTCGCGCGCTCGCGCTCGACCGTCAGGTGAGAGACCGCCGGACTCGACGATGTCGTGAAGCAGGGGAGCCGCCCGCTCCTGGACGGCCACCAGGCGCGTCCGGCTGCGGGCTGTCGCGTCCCGCGTCACCTCGGCCTGCAGCTGTGCGCGCAGCTGTGCCGCACGGTAGGCGGTGATGCGGGACGTTGACCGGAGGAGAAGACGACGCCACACCGTGCCGATGGCGAGCGCGATCGCCGGCTGGACGACCAGCTCGAACGCATCGGTGGCGTCGGGTCGGTGCACGACGATCCAGGTGAGCAGCCCCAGCAGCAGAGCGCCACCCCCGATCCACCCGAGAGCGACGGATCCTCGCACCATCAGGAGTGCCGCGAGGTAGGCGCCGATGTCGAGCAGCCAGGTCTCGTCGAGCTCCGCAGGAAGCGTGGGGAGCAGCAGGACGGCGTTCACCACCGGTACGGCGGCGACGATCGAGGCGCGCACGACGGGCAGGTCGTCGTCGCCCGGCGTCGTGAGGACGAGCGAGCCGACGAGGACGACCGCGAGTGCGACGACGGACTGCCACTCGCCATGGTCGCGCCAGTCCAGCGCGACGCGCACGACGCCGGTCGCCCAGACGATGACCAGGGTCGCTCGCGCAGCGCGTGTCCCGAGGCCGGAGGCAGCGCCCGCCGTTCGGGTCGGCGTCGGCGGGGGCATCACGCGCGCCACCGGAGAGTCACACACGTGCCCTCGGACGGTGCCGACCGGATCAGTGCGGAACCGTTGGCCAGCTCCTGCATGCGCCCGACGATGCTGTGCCGGATGCCGAGCCTCTGCACGGGCACGGTGCGCGGGTCGAACCCTGGCCCGTGGTCGCGGATCTCGACGCCGACGGACTGCGCGTCGAGACGGGCGGTGACGTCGACGGCTCGAGGATCACCGGACTCAGGGTCGCGGGCGTGTCGCCTCGTGTTGCGCAGCGCCTCACCCGTCGCGGCGAGCACCGCCTCAGCCACGTCCTGTGGGACCGAGCCCGTGCCGACCTCGACGTGGAGCCGTGCGGCAGGGACGATCTCGTGGACCCGGCCGGTGATCTCCTCGGCGAGCCTTCGTACCCCGACTGGGCCGGCCTCGACGTGCTCGAGACGAGTCTCCAGGTCGAGCACACGTCGGGCGCGGGCGGCCTGCGCGACGAGTGACGGCGCGGTCGTCGGGTCGGAGCGTCCGGCGAGGGCGAGGGTCGCCAGGATCTCGTCGTGCACGATCGTGGCCGTCCTCCGGTGCTCGGCGGCGGCCACGACTGCCTCGATGCGCTGCCGTTCCTGCTCGGCGGCGGCGGCCTCGGCCGCGGCGAGACGGCTCAGCTGAGTCCTGATCGCGACGAAGATGGCGACGAAGGCCACGTTGCCGACGTGAGTCGCTACCTGCGCCCACGTCGACGTCGTGACGGGGAGGTCCGCGAGCCACAGCGTGGCGGGCACCACGAGCGGGGTGAGGAGCGCCATCCCGGAAGCCACCTGCCACGGCGCGACGAGGAGCACGACGGTCGCGGCGTACGCCTCGACCTCCCAGATCCAGGGGAGCTGCCCGGCCGCAGCGGGAGACGTCGCCGCGGCCCAGGTGACGAGGAGAAGGAGGTAGACGGGTGGGGTGAGCGTCCACAGGACGCGCAGCGCGGGGAACGGCAGGACGTCGCCGAGGACGGCGGGGACCAGGCAGAGGGCGACGAGTGCGACGGCCGACGCGTTCCACCACGGCGCCATGAGCGCCCAGCCCTCACGCGCATGAGAGAGCGCGACGAGGACGAGAGTGGCGCCACCGAGAGCCATGAGCCAGCCGAGCTGGCGGTCGACGTGCTCGGACGGACTCGTGTCGCGACCCCAGAGCCGCTCGGTGCGTGGCCGCGTGCTCATGGGAGTGGCCCGATGATGCCGTCCTCGATCGCTCGTCGGTACAAGTCGACCTTCGTCTTGGCGGGCCGGTCGACGGAGGCGTACTTCACCCGGATCTTGCGGATGTGATCCAGCACGGTCTCGCGCGAGATGCCGAGGATGTGCGCGACGCGGTCAGCCTTCTCGCCCGAGGCGTAGAGCTCGAGGACCTGCGACTCGCGCGACGTGAGCCCGGCCTCGGGAATGGCGTCGTCACCGTCGAGGGCGGCCGCCCAGTCGGTCGAGGCGACGACCTCGCCGCGGAGGGCGGTCCGTACGGCCTCGACGAGGACCTCGGCAGGTTCCGACTTGCGGATCATGCCGACGACGTCGGCACGGGCGGCTTCGCGGACGAGGGCCGGGTCGTCACCGGAGGTGTACGCGAGTGCTCCGATCCGGGCCGACGTGAGCAACCGGACGTTCTGGTTCGGGGTCGACCCGTCGGCCAGACGAAGATCGAGCAGGACGAGGTCGAGGTCGTCCGTCGCGTTGAGCAGCGCGCGAGCTCCGCTCGCGCCGGCGACGACCCGGATGTCGGGGGTCTGGGCGAAGAGCGCCGCCACGCCGATCCTCATGGCCGCGTGGTCGTCGATGATCCCGAGCCGAGCGCCGCGCCAGTGTCCAGCAGCGTCTGCAGGGCGGGCGGGAGGTTCCTTCACGGCCATCCACGCTCCTCTCGTCGGGGCCACGAGCACCAGGCCCCCAGAACAGTCACGCCGGCACGTCACATGAAGTGTTCCAGAAGAGAGGAATTCGTGCCCCCGTTTCCAGGGGTGCGACACCCGGGACCGCAAGGTCCGTGCGCGGCTGCTCGGTCAGGGCGCTGCCGTCTCGGACCGAGGGAGCCGGTGGGGCTCCCGTCGCGGGTGCGCGGGGGGGCAACCGGAGGGCGTCTCGTCGAGCCCGACGGTCGTCTCGCTCGGCACGTGTCCTGACGTGCGAGGTCGAGGTGCGTCACGGGATGCAGGCGGGCCGCGACGCCGGGGCAGGTCACCTGGGGCGAGAGGGATGGCAGGGCGTCCTGCCTCGCTCGTGCGGTCGCGAGCGCTGGAGAGTAGCGCGGAGATCGGGCACCTTCGAGTTGGACGGGTGTCCGACAATTTCCGCCGAGAATGCATTCTCGAAGAATAGTTCCACGTGCGTAACATTGCGCGCCGAATAGCGGGAACAGGTGCATCCTGAGGCCGAGGCGGTGGCCGCGTCCGGGGAATTCATGCCCTCCGGTCACCGCGTGGGGAGGTTGTCATGAGTGCAGTCAGAACGCCCCGAGACGCCGGCCGCCGTCGTACCCGTGCGGGAGGTGTCGCCCTCGTCGTCCTCGTGGCGGCGCTGTCGAACGCGGTGGTGCATCCCGCGCCGGGACATGCGGCCCAGAGCCGGTCGGTCAGCGACGTCCCGATCGACGCGTGCCCGGCCAACCCCGGCTTCACCCATGCCTTCGTCGATCCCTATTGGTTGAACGGCAAGGACGTCGACCAGGTGGTGGAGATGCTCGAAGCGGGCAAGCAGGTCGGAGTGGGTGGAGTGATCTTGCAGTGGTCGGCGTATCGCGGCGCCGCGAGCACGGTCACCGCCTACCCGGCGGACCCGAGCCTGGGTCTTCGACTCTTCAACCGCTCGGTGCCCGTCCTCGTCGACGCGGCCGCGCGTGCCGACGTCGAGCTGTGGATGGGTCTGCTGGTCGCGCCCGGCGTCTTCTCCACGCGCGAGTCGTTGACCGACCCGGTTCTCCTCGGCGGACTCGCCCGGGACACGCTCGCCGTCGCAGACGACCTCTACCGGCAGTTCGGTGAGTCGATCGACGGGTGGTACCTGCCGATCGAGCCCAACTACAAGACCGTCACGAACCCGACCGTGGCCGTGACTCACGGGCGCTGGATCGGGGGCATGACCGACCACCTTCATCAGCGCTACCCCGCGCTACCCGTCATGTCCTCCCCGTCGATGCCGACGGCGATCCTCGACGGCAAGAGCGCAGCGACGTTCGTCCGGGAGCTCGAACCCGTCATGCGCGAGGCGGGGGTGGACGTCTGGAACTTCCAGGACGGCTACAAGATGACGGCGTGGTCGCCGACGACCGTCGCGTCCGCGCTCCGCGCGGCCGAGGTGCAGGCGAGAGGCTACGGCGCCGAGGTCTGGGCGGTGATGTACACGCCAGGGCCGGGCGAGGACGGCGGGTCGCCGATCACGCCGTCGCGGCTGCAGGAGTACATGCGGGCCATCGGGGGCACGGGAATCCGGTTGTCGCAGTTCACCTTCACGTCCTACCTCGATCCCGACCTCACGGTCCGGCACGGCGAGATCCGCGCCGAGAGCTACCGCGTCTACCGCGCGTACTGCGCCGGCGAGTGAGAGCGCAGCACGTTCGGTCTCCGCTCCGCTCGGTGCCTCGCGTCATCGATGTCCTGTGGCACGGTCCTGTCGGGTGTGAGCGTGCTTGACGACGGCCGGCGCGGACGGCCCAGGACCCGACGACCGATGAGGACCCTGCGGCAGGCCACGGCGGCCTACGTCCTGCGAGCACGTCGTCGGCACGGTGACGAGTCGGAGTCGTACTCGCGAGGCGTGATGAGCGTCGTCGACTCGATGTCCACCGCGCTGCACAGCGCCGAGACGGACCAGGAGCTCCGACGGGCGCTGGTCTGGGTCTTCGTGGACGGCCTCGCTCGCTCGGAAGCGCGGAGCGGGCCGTGGTGGGCCGGCGCGGCCGCGGTGATCGGCGACCTGGAGCTCGCCCTGCTCGGGTGGGGTGACGAGTACGTGATCGACGTGTGGTCGGCGCTGGCCTTCCAGTCGGCCGCGGAGACGCTCTCCGGCGCCGAGAGCTGCGTAGCGCTCCGTGACTGATCCCCGCCGTCATCCGGGGCCGGGACCGGGGTCCTGGGAGTCGACACAGTCTTCTCGGCGTCCGATGGGAGCCCCGTGCCCGACCTCACTCTCGACACCATGCACGACCGCCGCAGAGAGCTGCCCCCTGCCGCGGCCGTCCGCGAGGCTCGCGACGCGCGTCTCACCGTCCTTCGAGGTGACGCAGAGCTCGCGCGGCGTCAGCTCGAGGGGTTCGAGAGCGCGATCCGGGTCGGCGGGCAGGTCATCGGGATGCAGGTGCACCCGCCGGCCGAGGGCGCCTACCGCGCGCAGCTGAACGCCGAGCTCGGTCGGCTGGAGGCGCGGATCGCTCGTCTCGAGCACGGCTTCCTGGCGTCTGCCGTGCCCGTCACCTCCTCGGGACCGGTCTCGGCGACGCGAGTGCGCCCGGCGGGCGGCTCCCCGGGCTCAGGCCACCGGGCCGACGGGCCAGACGATGGCGAGAAGGACCGTTGAGACCGACGCGAGGACGCCGACGACCAGGTGGGCTCGTCGCCGACGGTCGTGGCGCGCGACCCGCTCGGGCCAGGGCGGCAGCGACGGAGGGGCGTGGCGGGTCGTGGTGTCTGCTCTCACGCACTGCCTGGACACGGCGCCCGACCCACGGTGACGCACACCGCCGCACAGCGATCGACCTCGTGGTGCCGCGCCGGACGGCATGGACCTTTTCTCCTTTGCGTGTGGTTCTCGCCCACAACTTCATCCCCCTAGAAATAGGGGGTCTCGGGTGTCGCCCGGGAGATGGCTCCGTAGCGTCGGAGCCGATGCCGGAGCCGGAACGTCTGGTGGACGAGGCGCGCACGCACAGCGGTGAACCGGGAACGCACGACCCAGCCGACAGGGAGCGATTGATGAGGACCGGCCGAACGTCAGGGACGAAGAGTCCGCGCCGCGTGTCCGCGCGTCGCCGCGCGGCGTGGAGGCGGTTCGCCGCCGCGGCGACGGCGCTCGTCGTCTCGTCCGTGCTCCTGCCCTGGACGGTGCCCAGCGCGGTCGCCGCGCCCGGTGACCCGTTCCCCGTGGACCCGGCCCGCGTGTTCGTGGCGCAGAACGACCCGACCGGCATGTACACCGCGATCCAGGGTGCCGGCTCGGTGACGTTCGTGCCCGACGGCCCGACGTCGGGCATCGGGTACAACGGGATCGGCTACCGGGTGTCCGACAACTACATCTACGGGATGCAGCGGACCCCTGTCGCGTCGAAGAACAACCTGGTCCGGGTCGGACAAGGTGGCGTCGTCACGGTGCTCGGCACCGTCAGCGGGCTCCCCACGCTCCCCGGAATCCAGTACTGGAACGCCGGCACGTTCGGGGCGGGCGCGTCGGCAGACACCCTCTTCGTCCGCGCATCGCTGCCGGACACGTCCGACGCCGTCATGTCGCGGTTGTACGCCGTCAACGTCACGACGCTGGTGGCGACGCCGATCCCGCTGTCCCAGCCCGTCCCCAACACGTCGGACATCATCTTCAAGGACGGGTTCGTCTGGGCGTTCCTCGAAGGTACGGTCGTCTACCGCATCAACCCGACGACCGGCCAGACCTCGGCGTTCGACACGGCGTACCTCGGGTTGAGCGGGGCGTTCGGTGCCCAATGGGTCTACGGGAACGGGAACGTCGGCTTGTCCGACAACGCGACCGGCGTCGTCACGCAGGTGCGCATCAACAACCCCACGTCGGCAAGCCCGACCTTCGAGATCGTCAGCCGGCAGACGGGGCCGTCGAGCGCCAACAACGACGGCACCGCGTCACCGGGCATGCCCACAGACCTCGCGGTCGTGAAGACGGGCCCCGCCGAGGTCGCGCCAGGGGGTACGTTCACGTACACGCTGACGGTCACGAACAACGGGCCGGGGACGTCCAGCGGGTTCACGCTGAGGGACGCCGTCCCGTTCTCGCTCACGGGGGTGTCCTCGCCCACCCCAGGGTGCACCGTGGGCTTCAACGTCGTCACCTGCACGGGCGCGAGTCTGCCGCCGGGGGGGTCGACGACGATCCAGATCGTGGCCACCATGCCGCCCGGTGCGACCGCGTGCGTCGTGAACACCGCCACCGTTCTCGCGAACGAGAGCGACCCCAACTCCTTCAACAACGTCGACGACGCGACGACGTGCCCGACGTCCCCGGCGCTGAGCATCACGAAGTCGTCGAACGCGACCGAGGACTCGCGGATCGGCGACGTCGTGACGTACACCGTCACCGCCACGAACACGGGTGATGCGCCCTACACGGCCGCGAACCCCGCCGTCGTCACCGACGACCTGACCGGAGTCCTGGACGACGCCACGTACAACGGCGACGCGACCGCGAGCGTCGGCGCCACGCCGTCGTTCGCCAGCCCACGGCTGTCCTGGTCGGGTCCCTTGGCCCAGGGAGCCTCGGTCGTCCTGACCTACTCCGTGACGCTCACGGGTGCCGGTGACGGCCTGGTCCGCAACGTCGCCTTCCGCGGCAACGGACCGACGCCGCCGTGCAGTCCGCCGGTGGGAGGCATCGACCCCGGCACGGGGGTGCCGTGCGCGGAGACGAGGCTCGAGCTGCCTCGCCTGACGATCGCGAAGACGGCGAGCACGTCGACGCTCCCCGCGGTCGGCAGCACCGTCACGTACACGGTGACCGTGACGAACGTCGGGCCCGGCGACACGACGGTCTCCGCGCCCGCGAGGATGGACGACGACCTGAGCGACGTGCTCGACGACGCAGACCTGGACGAGTCGAGCATCGTCGCCTCGTCGGGGACTGCGGGCTTCACGTCTCCCGTGATCTCGTGGGAAGGGCCGCTCGCGGCCGGAGAGTCGGCGACGGTCTCCTACACGCTCACCTACACGGCGGGCGGTGACCACGTGCTGGAGAACCTGGCCTGCCTACCGGCGTCGATCTCCCCAGGAACCCCCCCGTGCGCGACGGTGGTCGTGCCTGGTTCGAACCTCCGCCGGTGGAAGGAGGCCGAGGCCTCCTCGGACCCGGTCGTCGCCGGTTCGACGATCACCTACACGCTGTTCTTCGAGAACCTCGGCGCGGCGCCGGCCGACGTCGATGCGGTGGACGACCTCACGTTCGTGGCGGACGACGCCGACGTGACGCAGGAGCCGGTGGCCGGCGTCGGGCTCGCCGCGATCCGAACCGGTGACGAGATCGCGATCACGGGCTCCGTCGCCCCGGGGCAGACCGCCGCCGTGAGCTACGTCGTCACGGTCCGCCCGGACGGTGAGCGGGGAGACGACACGGCGGTGAACTTCCTGCTCGGGCCCGACCAGACCCCGCCGTCGACGCCGGACTGCGACCCTGCCGACCCGGACCTCCCGGACTGCACGAGCACGCCGATCGCCGCCGTGGTCTACACGAAGTCGGTGGCTGCGTCCGACGACCCCGTACGCGCCGGCACGGTCCTCACGTACACGGTGACGATCGAGAGCACCGGCACCGTGACGGCACCCGTCGCGCGCGAGGACGTCCTCTCGGGTGTGCTCGACGACGCCGAGCTCACCGGCGACCCGGAGTCGGACACGCCGTCGGTCACGGTGAGCGGCGTCGCGGCCGAGCAGTTCGCCATCGGCGGCGAGCTCGCGCCCGGTGCCACGGCGACCGTCACCTACCAGGTGACCGTCCGGCCCGACACCGAGCGGGGCGACAACCGCGCGGACAACTTCCTCGTCCCGCCGGGCGGTACGCCCCCGGCGGAGTGCGCCGAGGGCGACGCGGGATGCACCAGCACCCCGATCCCGCTGATCGTGGCGTCGAAGTCGTCCGATCCCGCGCCTGGGACCACGGTGCAGGCAGGTGACGAGGTCACCTACACCCTCACGTTCGCGAACGAGGGGGAGGCGACCGGTCCGGTCGACCACACCGACGACCTGGCGGACGTGCTCGACGACGCCACGCTCGTCACCGCTCCCACGTCCTCGGACGGCGCGCTCGTGGCCTCGGCCGTGACCGACGGGTCGTTCACCGTCACGGGCTCGCTCGCGCCGGGGCAGTCCGTCACGGTGAGCTACACGGTGTCGGTGGACCCTGACGGTGAGCGGGGGGACAACCTGCTCGGCAACGTCCTGGCTCCGACGGGCACGACCGACCCGCAGTGCGAGGACGACACCGTCTCCTGCACCGAGCACCCCGTGGCGCAGCTCGTGTCCTGGAAGTCGGTGGAGCCCGATGTGACGCCGGTGGTGGCGGGGACGGTGCTGACGTACACGTTGTTCTTCGAGAACGTGGGTCGGGGTGTCGGTCAGGTCGATCATGTGGACGACCTGACGCACGTGCTCGACGACGCGGACGTGACGGTCGAGCCGGGTTCGGACGACCTGTCGGTGGTGCGCGACGGTGCGGTCATCACGATCGCGGGGCCGGTTCCTGCGGGGGAGACGTTCACGGTGTCGTACCAGGTGACGGTGCGTGCCGATGGTGAGCGTGGTGACGACCTGGCGGCGAACTTCCTGCTCGTCCCGGGCGAGGCGCCGCCGGTGGATCCGGTGTGCGAGCCTGAGGATGCGCAGCTGCCGGACTGCACGGTGACGCCGATCGGGTCGTTGGTGACGTCGAAGTCGGTCGAGGCGTCGTCCGATCCGGTGGAGGAGGGCACGGAGCTGACGTACACGTTGACGTTCGTGAATCCCGGTCCGGGGCCTGTGGAGGTCAGCAAGGTCGATGATCTGAGCGGTGTCCTGGACGATGCCGATCTCGTGGATCTGCCGGTGGCGTCCGACGGTGCGTTGAGCGTCTCGGACGTCGTGGACGGTGTGTTCTCGGTGACGGGCAGTCTGGCTGGTGGTCAGACGGTGACGGTGACGTACACGGTGGTGGTGCGGCCGCAGGGTGAGCGTGGCGATCATCGTGCGACGAACTTCCTGGTGGACCCGGAAGGTGTTCCGCCTGCTGAGTGCGTGGCTGGTGATGCGCAGTGCACGTCGACCCCGCTGCCGTTCATCGAGGCGTCGAAGGGGGTGGACCCGGAGCCGGGGACGTCGGTCGGTGCGGGTGAGGTGCTGACGTACACGTTGACCTTCACGAACTCGGGGGAGGGCGCGGGGTCGGTGGACTACACGGACCTGCTCGGTGAGGTTCTGGACGACGCGCAGGTGACGGCGCTGCCCGTGGCTTCGGATGGTGCGCTGACTGCTGAGCTCGGCTCGGACGAGACGATCAGGGTGACGGGTGTTCTCGGGGCCGGACAGTCGGTGACGGTGACGTACGCGGTCACGGTTCTGCCTGACGGTGAGCGGGGGGACAACCTGCTGGGGAACTTCCTGGTCCCCACGGGCGAGGAGCCGCCGCAGGAGTGTGTCGCGGATGACCCGACGTGTACGCAGAACCCGGTGTGGGAGGTCCGGGCGTGGAAGTCGGTGGAGCCCGATGTGACGCCGGTGGTGGCGGGGACGGTGCTGACGTACACGTTGTTCTTCGAGAACGTGGGTCGGGGTGTCGGTCAGGTCGATCATGTGGACGACCTGACGCACGTGCTCGACGACGTGGACGTGACGGTCGAGCCGGGTTCGGACGACCTGTCGGTGGTGCGCGACGGTGCGGTCGTGACGATCGCGGGGCCGGTTCCTGCGGGGGAGACGTTCACGGTGTCGTACCAGGTGACGGTGCGTGGTGACGGTGAGCGCGGTGACGACCTGGCGGCCAACTTCCTGCTCGTCCCGGGCGAGGCGCCGCCGGTGGACCCGGTGTGCCAGCCGAGCGACGCGGAACGCCCGGACTGCACGCTCACGCCCGTCGGGCAGCTCGCCGTCGGGAAGGCGGTCTCGGCCTCCTCCGACCCCGTGGTCGAGGGGACGGTCCTGACGTACACGCTGACGTTCGACAACCAGGGCCAGGGGCCGGTCGCGGTCGACAGCACGGACATCCTCGACGACGTCCTCGACGACACGACGATGATCACTCCTCCCTTCGCGTCGGACGACGCCCTGGTCGCCTCCGACGTGGTCGACGGGTCGTTCCGGGTGACCGGTGAGCTGGCTGCCGGCCAGACCGTCACCGTGACCTACCAGGTCGAGGTCAACGACGAGGCGAACCGAGGCAACGACTCCGCGGACAACTTCCTCGTCAGCACCGGCGACGAGCCGCCTTCCACGTGCGTGGACGGTGACGCGACCTGCACGGTCACCCCGCTCCCGAACGTCGGGGCAGCGAAGTCCTCCGACCCGGCCTCGGGGACGACGGTCCTGCCAGACCAGGACGTCACCTACACCCTCACCTTCGCGAACACGGGCTCGGCAGCCGGTCCGGTCGATCACGTCGACGACCTGTCGGACGTGCTCGACGACGCGGACCTCACGGTCTCACCGCAGTCGTCGGACCCGGCGCTGACCGTCAGCAGCGGGACCGACGGCACGATCGCCGTGACCGGAACGCTCGCCGCCGGCCAGACGGTGACGGTCTCCTACACCGTGACCGTCCGGCCGGACGGTGCTCGGGGGGACAACCGGTTGGGCAACGTGCTCCTGGGACAGGGAGAGGAACCACCCGCGACCTGCGAGGCAGGCGACCCGAGGTGCACCGAGCACCCCGTCCCGGAGATCGTCGCAGGGAAGTCGGTCGACCCCGTGTCCGGGACACCGGTCGTCGCGGGACGACGCCTCGTCTACACGCTCACCTTCGCGAACGTGGGTCAGGCACCGGGTTCCGTCGACCGGGTCGACGACCTGACCCACGTGCTCGACGACGCGGACCTGACCGTCGAGCCCGCGGCGTCGGACACGGCGCTCGTCGTGACGCGAGACGCGAACCGGATCTCGATCACCGGGTCGCTCGAACCGGGCCAGGTCGTCACCGTGACGTACGAGGTGCTCGTGCGGCCCGCGGGCGAGCGCGGGGACGACGTCATCGCGAACTTCCTCCTCCGGCCCGGCGAGGAGACCCCGACCGAGCCGGTGTGCGAACCCGGCGCGGGGGAGCTGGTCGAGGCGCTGGCAGCGGTCGACATGTCTGACTGCACGACGAACCTCGTGGGTGAGATCGCGCCGTCGAAGAGCGTGTCGCCCGAGTCCGGCACGACGGTTCGGGAGGGACAGGTCCTCACCTACACGCTCGCGTTCGAGAACACCGGGCAAGGGGCGGTCGGGGTGGACTTCACCGACCACCTCGCGGGCGTGCTCGACGACGCGGACTGGGTCGGGAACGTGACCACCACGGGCGGGCTCGACGTGTCGGGGCCGACTGCGGATGCGCTGCTCGTGACGGGAACCGTGGAGCCCGGGGAGACGGCGACCGCCACGTACCAGGTCCGCGTGCGACCGCATCCGGACCAGGGCGACCACCAGCTGGTGAACTTCCTCGTCCCGACGGGCACGACACCGGCCTCGGAGTGTGTCGCCGAGAACCCGCTCTGCACGCAGAACCCGACGCAGCCGCCGGCTCCGGTCGTACCCGATCCTCCGTCGAAGGGCCTCGCCCACACCGGCTCGGCGCTCG
The DNA here is from genome assembly GCF_006539945.1 of Cellulosimicrobium cellulans. Lineage (GTDB taxonomy): Bacteria > Actinomycetota > Actinomycetes > Actinomycetales > Cellulomonadaceae > Cellulosimicrobium > Cellulosimicrobium cellulans. Next base: position 42,780 of record NZ_BJNZ01000001.1, read on the forward strand.
TCGGGATCGTGGGGGCCGGGTCGCTGCTCCTGCTGCTGGGGATCGCGCTGCTGCTCGGCGTGCGCCGACGCGGCGTGCACCGTGGAACAGGTGTGCTCCCCGTCAGGTGACGAGCGAACCACCGCTCTCGGCCCGGACTCGCCACGGTCCGGGCCGAGGGCGTCGTGCTGCCGAGGATCGGGCGCATGGTCAGCGGGCCCGTCACGCCGGGTCCGCGCTGCGCCGTTCGCCAGGTCGCGAGAAGCAGAGCACGCGCGCGTCAGAGTGAGGACGGACCTGTGTCCAGGAGTCATGTACGGGGATCCATCGGATCCCCTCCATGATCTCTGCGAGGAGGAGCATGTCCATCCAGCCCTCGGCCCGCCCGGCACGGGCGAGCAGACGACCTGCCCTCACGACGGCGCTGGCATCGACCATGACGCTGCTGCTCGGGCTCGTCGGCGTGACCGCCGCCGCTTCGTCCGCGGCAGCCGTCGAGATCGACGCGATCACCGGCGTCACGGTCTCGCACCCGAGCGGCACCGTCGAGCAGTGGGACTCCGTCCGCGTCGACGCGACGTGGGCCGTGCCCGACAGCGCCCACCCTGGCGACACGTTCCGACTGGCTCTTCCGACGACACCGCGTGTCGTCGGGTTCCGGGACACCTTCGACATGAAGGACCCGTCCGAGGCCGTCGTCGGCTCGTGCACCGTCGAGGTCGAGGAGATCGTGTGCGTCCTCGGCGAGTACGTCGCGACGCACACGGGCGTCCACGGGAGCCTGCACTTCCTCGTCCAGGTGACGGAGACGTCAGAGGAGGACACGATCGTCTTCACGACGGGTGGAGGCGTCGAGATCCCTGCCGGCGTCCCGGGGGGTGGTGTGGGCGTGCGAGAGAACCCCGCGCCCACGACGCCCCGCAAGAGCGGACAGCTCGACCTCGCGAGGTCGACGATCGCCTGGCAGGTGCTGATCCCCGGCGAGTACCTCACCGACGAGGACGGGGAGCCCGTCGTGCTGACCGACACGCGGGACCCTCGCCTGACGCTCGACCCCGACAGCTTCTCGATCGTCTACTTCGCGGCGGAGGACTGGAACGACGGGAACTTCGCGGCTGCCGCGACCCCGCTCACCGGCGACCAGTTCACCCTCGAGAACGGGCCGGAAGCCCACCAGCTCACGTTCAGCGTGCCGGACGCCCGCGGTGAGGGCTTCGTCTACGCGATCAGCTACGAGACGGCCCTCCCGGACGACGTCCGTCCGGGGGACAGGTTCGAGAACACCGTCGCGGGCACGTCCGTCGGGGAGGTCACGGCGGTGGCGCGCTACGTGCGGGCCGGCGGCGACGCCTTCGGTGAGGGCATGCGCTCGATCCTCGTGCTCAAGCAGGTCGACGGCGACGGCGCGGACACAGCGGTGGGACCGTTCGCGTTCGAGCTCGCGTGCGTCGACGAGGAGGGCAGCCCGCTGCCGGGGTTCCCGCAGTCCGCCGAGGTGCTGGCCGGCGGGACGATCAGCTTCGCCGGAGTGCCCGTGGGCGCCACGTGCGAGCTCGTTGAGACGCACGACGGCGGCGCCGACCGGGTCGCCTTCGCCCCGGCGGGGCCGATCGAGGTCACCGCGGACTCGCCCGAGGTCATCCAGGTCGTCGCGACCAACACGTTCGACGCGCACGTGGGCCGGATCGCCGTGACCAAGCTCGTGGAAGGGGACGCCGCGGACGTCGTGCCCGGCGCGACCGAGTACACGGTCGCGTACACGTACGACACCGGCGCGGGCGAGGTGTCGGGCGAGATGGTCGTGTCCGACGGGACGACGTCCGACCTCGCGGACCTCCCGGTGGGCGCCGTCGTGACGCTCGACGAGGTCGAGCCGGCAACGGTCGAGGGAGTGGTCTGGAAGGAGCCCGTGTTCTCGGGCCACGGCGTCGAGGTCCTGGCGAACGGCAACGCCCGGGTGGTCGTCGGCGACGGGACGACGGTACAGGTCACCTTGACCAACCACGCCGACGTGCCGACGGTGCCCGTCGACCCGGCAGAGCCTGAGCCGGCCGAGCCCGGGTCGTCGCTCGCGACGACGGGCGCCGGGGTGACCGCGGCGGTCGCCGTCGCCGCGGCGCTCCTCGCCCTCGGTCTCGCGGCCGTGCTGCTGTCCCGCAGGGCGCGAGCCTCGTGACGGGAGCGCCGGAGGCAGTGCGGACGAGCGTCCGGCGTCATCCGCCCCTCCGTCTGGTGTCCTGACAGACGTGGCGGTCGCCCGACACCGTCCCGACCGTCACACCAACGGCCACGCGTGCTCTCTCCTCCCGTCTGCGCGTGGCTCGCCCGAGGCGTCACAGCCTCGGGTGGCGCGCGGGTCGCTCTCGCCCCCCACCCTTCCGGGCGAGGCGGCCCGCGCGCTTCCTTCGGATCGCCGCCTGCGCATCGGATCTCCGGACGCTCGCTGGGCCGGTCACTCTCGGTCCTGCGCGTCACGGACCGCAGCCGTCGCGGCTGCGACGGACGCGGTGTGCCGTTCGAACGAGGCGCGCTCGAGGTCTGCGTCGCGGATCGACGCCTCTGCGTGGGCGAAGAAGCGGAAGCGCGGATCCTCGTACCCGGGCCTCTCCTCGTCGGGCAGGACGTCCTGTGCGTCCTCGAGCTCGCCGGCGAGCGCGACGCGCACGGCGTCGTCGGGGACCCGCCCCTCGGAGGCGCGGTAGACCTGGCTACCGGTGGAGACCGCCTCGCGCAAGGAGTCCTCTGCCTGGCGAACCCGGGTGTCCGCCGTGCGGTGGGTCAGGGTGAGCGCATCGAGCTGTCGCTGCGTCGAGAGGCTGACGGTCGCGGTGACGACGAACCCGGTGGTGAAGGCGCTCAGAGCGAGGCACGCGCCCACGACGAGCATCCGGCCGCGGCGCCCGCGCCGGTGGCGTCGGTGTCGCGTGCCGGGAGGGTCCACAGGACCCTCGACGGCCCCATCGACGAGCTGCGACTTCTCCAGCACCATTCCTTCTTCGCTCCCTCGGCCCGCCAGGGCCTTGACCGCTGGACCTCGTCGACGCGCACCACGTGGGGTGGCGTCCCACCAAGGTGGACACGACGCGGTGGGCTGCATGACGCAGGCCCGCCTGAAGGGGTGGTGCGCATCCGTCCGGTGCCGTCGCCGAGGTCGCGTCATAGCGCGACGCGCCCCGTGTCCTCCATAGCGACGCCCGAGGTCCAGGTGTGGGGGAGGTCTTCCCCGCGCTTCCGGGGTCGTCATCACCGTCGACGTCTCCGGGGCGGCGCAGGGGGCCGGCCCGGGGACGTCGGCGGCCGGTCTCGCGTCGACACCGTTGACGCTCCACGGTCGCCGGGCTACCCTCCGGCGCCACGTTCGGAAACCGTCTACGAAATTTCGAACCGACACGAAGGAGTGCCTGATGCGAGGATCGACCGACCGCGAGCACCGTCTGACGCGACGCCGCCGAAGGGCCGTCGCCGGGATCGTCGGCGGGGTGGCGCTCGTGACCGGACTGACCGTCCCCGCGGCGGCAGGGGCCGTCCCGACGACCGCGACGCCCGACGTCGGGCGGCCCGATCTGACGGGGGCTCAGCGCGCGACGCTCGAGACGTACGTGGGGGACACCTACGCGTCGCTGGTCGCCATGACGGACGAGCGGACCGGCCTGCCCGCGGACAACATCGAGGGCGACCTGGACCCGGAGTCGAGCAGCGCGTACACGTCGCCGACGAACATCGGCGGGTGGCTGTGGTCCACCGTCGTCGCGCGCGACCTCGGTCTGGTGGACGGTGCGGTGGCGCACGATCGTCTCGCGACGACGCTCCACACGCTGGCTGCCCTCGACCGGCACGACGCGAGCGGGATGTTCTACAACTGGTACGACCCCGCGACCGGCGACAGGGTCGAGACCTGGCCGGACGACGGCAACCAGGTGCACCAGTTCCTCAGCTCGGTGGACAACGGCTGGCTGGCCGCGGGGCTGCGCGTCGTCGCGGAGGCGGAGCCGAGCCTCGCGCACGAGGCGCGCGCGATCTACGACGACATGCACTTCGGCGCGTTCTACAACCCGCAGGCACGTCCGGACCTCGGCGTCGGGCTGCTGCGCGGCGGGTTCTGGGACGAGGAGCCGCCCGGGTGCTCGGTCGCGGGCGACTACCTCGGCACGGGCACCGACGTCTACTACACGTGCCACCACTACGACACGACGGTCTCGGAGACGCGCATCGCGACGTACCTCGGCATCGCGGAGGGCGAGGTGCCTCCGGAGGCGTACTACGCGAGCTACCGGACGTTCCCGGACACGTGCGACTGGTCGTGGCAGGAGCAGAAGCCGATCGGTGAGAAGCGCGAGTACCTGGGCGTCCCCGTGTTCGAGGGGGCGTACCGCTACCGCGACCTCGCGGTCGTGCCGGGCTGGGGCGGCTCGATGTTCGAGGCGCTCATGCCGGACATGCTCGTCCCCGAGGCGGAGTGGGGGCCGACGTCGTGGGGCGTCAACCACCCGCTCGTCGTGCGCGCGCACAAGGAGCACGGCCTCGACGAGGCGGGCTACGGGGCCTGGGGCTTCTCGCCCGCGAGCAACCCCTTCGGTGGGTACGCGGAGTACGGCGTCGACGCGATCGGCCTGCGCTCGGACGGCTACCTGTCCGACGGCGAGACCGACGTCGACCTCGGGTTCGAGGGCTGCCGCGAGGCGACCGACCCCGCGCCGGAGTTCGGCGACGGCGTCGTCACGCCGCACGCGTCGTTCCTCGGCCTCGCGTACGACACCGACGGCGTGCTCGACAACCTCGCCCACCTCGCCGACGACCTCGGTGCCTACGGGCCGGGAGGGTTCTACGACGCGGTCGCCGTCCGGTCGGGCACCGTCGCCGAGCGCTACCTGTCGCTCGACCAGGCGATGATCGTCGCCGCGATCGGCAACGTCCTCGACGACTCGCGCCTCAAGGACTACTTCGTCGACGACGAGCTCGAGCAGCGCCTGCGCCCCCTCATGGAGGCGGAGACCTTCTCGGCCACGGCGGACCTCACGCCCGGTGTGGGCGCCGACGTCCAGGTCCAGGCACGCTGCCTCGCGGGCCGTGCCCACGTCGCCGTCCGGGCGACGAGCACGGGTGGCGGGCGCGCGGACGTCACGCTCGCCACGGCCTACGGGACGCGGTCGTTCGACGACGTCGCCCCGCACCGCAGCGCGTACCAGTCGTTCGCGGCGCGCACGGCGGAGATCCCGTCCGGCACCGCGACGGTGACGGTCACGGCCGACGACGGGTCGACGACCCAGGAGCTGTCGTACCGCTACGCGGGCGTCTCCTGCGGCTGACCGGCTGTCGGTACTCCGGTCGACCGACGCGCGACGACGGGAGGGGCGCGGACCGCGCCCCTCCCGTTCGTCGTGGTCCGAGCGTGCGTCGGGTGCGTGCGTCCGGACCGCACGTCAGGGCCGCCCGGGGCCGCACGCCCGGGCCGCGCCGGGATCGGCTCATGACCGCGGGGGAGCGGTGGACTCGCGGACGACGAGTCTCGTCGCGAGCTCGGTGCGCAGCGTGTGCCCGCTCGCGGTGCGCGCGCGGTGCGCGAGCTCGACGGCCGAGGCGCCCATCTCGACGAGCGGCTGGCGGACGGTGGTGAGCGGCGGGTCGGTCCACGCCGCGACGGGGAGGTCGTCGAACCCGACGAGCGAGACGTCGTCCGGCACCGACAGGCCTGCCTCCCGCAGAGCCCGTAGCGCACCGAGGGCCGTGTCGTCGCTGCACGCGAAGACAGCGGTCGGCGGCTCGTCGAGGGCGAGCAGCCGCTGAACCCCTTCGAAGCCGGCGGGCACGCCGTACGTGCTCAGGCAGACCAGGTCGTCGTCGACGGGGACGCCTGCCCGGATCATCGCGGCGCGGTAGCCGGCGAGTCGGGCGATCGCGTTGTCCTGCTCGGGGACGCCGGTGATCGTCGCGATGCGCCGGTGGCCGAGCGCGAGCAGGTGCGTCGTCGCGTCGAACGCGCCCTGGAAGTTCGCGGCCCCCACGCTGAGCACGTCCTCGGGCGGGCGGTGGCGCGGGTCGACGACGACGAGCGGCACGCCCGCCTCCGTCAGGATGGCGCGCGCCTCGGCGTCGGGCACGGCGACGACGCTCACGAGCCCGTCCGTGCCCCGGGCCAGCGCGTGCCGGACCCAGGCACCGCAGTCGTCGGGGTCCAGCTCCACGGACAGCACGACGTCCAGGCCCAGGCGCCGCGCCTCCGCGACCGCGCCGCGCACCACCGCCTCCGACCACGGACCCTCGAGGTCGACGATGCGGACGTCGACGAGGCCCGTCCGCTTGGCGCTGGGAGGCCGGATCTCGTAGCCGTGGCGCCGTAGAACCTCGGCGACGCGCTCACGCGTCGCCGCCGAGACGTCCGTGCGCGCGTTGAGCACCTTCGACACGGTCGGGACGGACACCCCGGCCTCGGCTGCGACGGCGGCGAGCGGGACGTTCCGCCGACCGGGCCGCGCGGCGCTCATCCGGCTCCTTCGTCCCCGTCGCGCCACGGAGCGACCTCCGTGGCGCGCGCCGCCGTCAGCCAGCCGAGCGGGTCCTCGCTCGCGACGAGGTCCGTCCCGGACACGAGCCACGTCGCCCCGGCGCCGAGCGCCTGCGGGACGATCGAGCGCGTGACGCCGCCGTCCAGGCCGACGGCGTGGCCCGGGCCGACGACGCGCCCCACCGTGGCGAGCGCGTCGACCTGGAACGTCGAGCCGGCCAGGCCGGGGGTGATCGACATGACGAGGACGTCCGTCCCGGGCTCGACCTCCGGCACCTCGACGCCGGGCGAGAGCGCGACGCCGGCGCGCGCACCCCGGGCACGGACGCGGTCGAGGGCGGCGCGCCAGTCGCGCGTCCCGGCGTGGACGACGACGAGCTCGCAGAAGTCGGTCCAGCGGTCGACCTCGCGCAGCGGTTCCTCGACCATGAGGTGCGCCTCGGCGGCCAGCCCGCTGCCGGCCGTCACTTCTGCCGCCTGCGCCGCCGTGAAACCTCCCGGCGCGGCGAAGCGCCCGTCAGTGTGGTCCCAGTGGACCGTGCGGAGCCCGACCCGGGCGAGCCGGTCGGCCTCCGCGGCGACGCGGTCGCGCGGCGTGGACCAGAACGAGGCGGCGACGCGGGTGCGGGGGGCGCTCATCGGCCCGTGCCTCGCGCGACGGGCGGGAGGTCGAGCAGGGCTTCGGCGCACCGTTGCTCGGTGACGAGGGCGGAGACGAGGCCGGACCGCGTGACGGCGTGGACGGCAGCCGCCTTCTCGTGCTCGGCGGCGACGGCGATCACCTGGGGTACCCGGGCGAGCTGCCGCGCGGAGATCGACAGGCACCGCTCGGCGAAGTCGGGGACGAGGTCGCCCTCGGCGGTGAGGAGGATGCCCGCGATCTCGGCGCGGACCCCGCGCGCGGTGAGGTCGTCACGCTCGTCGCGCCCGAGGACCTCGCGGAGCTGGGAGATGGGTGGGTCCCACGAGCCGATCGCGACGACCGCGACGTCGACCCGGTCGAACAGAGAGAGCGCACGGGCGATGTCGGGTTGGCGACGCAGCGTCGCGGCGGTCGCGGCGTCCTCGACGACCAGGGGGGCGAAGATCGCGTGCGCGTCACCGCCGGCGCGCAGGGAGACGCGGCGGATCACCTCGACGGGGGAGTCGGAGAGGTCGGAGCCGACCGCGCCGGTGAGCTGGACGACGGTGACGGGCGGGAGCGCGGTGAGGCGCTCCGTCATGGCGGTGAGAGTCCGCCCCCAGGCGAAGCCGAGGGTGTTGCCCGGGCGCAGGGACCGGGTGAGCAGCTCGGCGGCAGCGGCGCCGACGTCCTCGCGCAGCTCGGCCACGGTGTCGCGGCCCTGGACCACGAGGCACTCGTCCAGGCCGAGGTGGGAGCGCAGGCGCGCGGAGAGGGCCGGGTCGACGACGCCGGCGTCGTCGATGGTGATGGTCACGATCCCGGCCTCGAGCGCCTGCTCGAGCATCCGGGCGACCTTGAACCGTGAGACGCCGAGCTCCTCGCCGATCTCGACCTTGGAGGCCGAGTCCACGTAGTAGCGGCGGGCCACGTGTGCGAGCTCGTGGCGCGAGAAGTCCGTCATGTCACCCATTCTTGCTCATCTGAGCGCTCGTCTGCACATATGTTACCGATCTGTGATCGAGGCGCGTTGCTTGTGGCCTCGTGGTGTTCATACTATCGACATACGAGCAATCGAGTGCTCATATGAGCACCCGCAAGGAGGCGAGAAGTACATGTCGCGACGACGCGTCCCCGACGAGGTCGGGATCGCGGGGATCTTGGTCCTCGTGGTGGTGGTGATGAGTCTGCTGTCCCCGAACTTCCGCACCGCCGGGAACTTCGAGGTCCTGCTGCTGAACGGTGCCGTGGTGGCGCTGCTCGCCCTGGGCCAGACCTTCGTGCTGCTCACCGGCGGCATCGACCTCTCGACGGGGTCCAACCTCGCCCTCACGGGCATGTCCGCGGCGCTCGGCATGCAGGCCGGCCTGCCCTGGTGGGCCGCCACGGTCCTCGCGCTCGTCGTCGGCGTGGCGGTGGGCCTCGTCAACGGGATCTTCGTGCACTACCTGCGCCTGCCCCCGTTCATCGCGACGTTCTCGATGTTCGGCATCGCCGGCAGCATCCCGATGATCCTCACGGGCGCCGCGTCGGTCACGGTGCGCGACCCGATGTTCGCCTTCCTCGGCCGCGGCGGGGTCTTCGGCATCCCGACGCCGATCCTCATCGTCGCGCTCGTCGCCGTCGTCTTCAGCGTCCTGCTGGCGCGCACGAGCACGGGCGTCCACATCTACGCACTCGGCGGCAACAAGGAGACCGCGCGCCTCGCGGGCATCCACACCGGGCGCACGACCCTCTTCGTCTACGCGGTCTCCGGCCTGTGCGCCGCCCTCGCCGGTGTCGTGACGACCTCGCGCCTCATGGTCGGGTACCCGTCCGCCGGGTCGGGCAACGAGCTCTTCTACTCGATCGCCGCCGCCGTCGTCGGCGGGGTGAGCCTGTTCGGCGGGGTCGGCTCGATCGGTGGCGCGCTGCTCGGCGCGGTGCTCATCGCGACCGTCTCGAACGGCATGAACGTCGTCGGCGTGGACAGCTTCTGGCAGCCCCTCGTCATCGGCGTGATCATCCTCGCCGGCGTCAGCCTCGACACCTACCGCCGCTCGCTCTCGACCACCGGAGGACGAGGACGCCTCTTCCTCCAGCTCCTCCAACCACGCCGCGCCTCCGGCGCCACGTCCTGACCCCCACCGCTCGAAGGAGAGTACTCATGCGACGCAAGATCATCGTCTCGGCCCTCGCCGTGACCGCACTCGCCCTCGCGGGCGCCTGCTCGGCCGTCGACACCGGCACCGGCACCGGTGACACGAGCGGGAGCGGCTCGACCGACCAGGCCGAGACCACGCTGCCCGCCTCGTGCGACGGGGAGAACCCGTACGTCGCGGTCAGCCTCCCGAACCTCACCAACCCGTACTACGTGGCGATGAAGCAGGGCTTCGAGGACGGCGGCGCCGCCAACGGGTTCGACGTCGAGGTCCAGGTCGCGAACGACGACGACGCCCAGCAGCTCGCCCAGGTCGAGGCCATGCTGCAGAAGGACCCGTGCGCGCTCGCGCTGAACCCCGTGAAGTCGGAGCCCGCCGCCGGGATCGTCAAGGCGGCGAACGACGCGGGCGTGCCCGTCTTCACCGTGAACGTCATCGTCGACGAGGACGCGCTCGCCGCCCAGGGCGCGACGATCGTCCAGTACCTCGGCGCGGACAACGAGGCGGGCGGCCGCGCGATGGGCGAGAAGGTCCTCGAGGACCTCGGCGCCGACGCGACGCTGAGCATCGGCTTCATCACCGAGCCCGACGAGCGCCCGGTCGTGATCCGCGACGAGGGCTTCACCGACGCGGTGTCGGCCGACCCGAACGCGGAGGTCGTCGCCAAGGTCGACGGCAACGTCAAGCCCGACGACTCGCTGCGCGTCACGGGCGAGATGCTCCAGGGCAACCAGGACGTCAACGTCATCTGGGCCTCGACCGGCCCCGCCGTCTACGGCGCGCTCCAGGCGCTGGGCAACCGCACCGACGTCGCGCTCTACGGTTTCTGCGCCTCCGAGGAGCCGCTCACCGAGGTGTACCGCGGCTGCGTCGCCCAGGAGCCGGAGAGCTACGGCACCCAGGTGACCGAGCAGATCCGCGCGTACGTCGACGGCGAGGACGTCGAGCCGGAGATCCTCCTGCCGCTCAAGGCGTTCACCGTCGGCGAGACCCCCGCGCCGGGGGAGGTCGGCTGACATGACCGACGTCGCCACGTCGGTCCCGCGGGGCGCCGCCGAGGGTGGCGCCCTGCGGGCCGGCGGGATCGTCAAGAGCTTCTCGCACGTGCGGGTGCTCAAGGGCATCGACCTGACGCTCGCGGCGGGCACCGTGACCGGGCTCGTCGGGCACAACGGCGCCGGCAAGTCGACGCTGCTCCGCGTCCTCGCGGGGGCGCACCCCGCCGACGAGGGCACGGTGACGGTGGACGGCCGCACGCTGCCCCAGGGCTCGCCGACCGCCGCGCTCGACGCGGGGATCTCGACCGTCTACCAGGAGCTGTCGCTCCTGCCGAACCTCACGGTCACGCAGAACGTGTTCCTCGGTCGTGAGCTGACGCGCGGGGGAGCGCTCGACCGCCGCACCATGCGCGAGCAGTCCCGCGCGCTCGCGGACCGGTTCGGGCTCGCGGTGGACGTCGACCGCAAGCTCGGTGCCTACCCCGTCGCGACCCGCCAGCTCCTCGAGATCGCCGTGGCCGTGGCGCGCGACGCGCGCTACCTGCTGCTCGACGAGCCGACGACGAGCCTCGAGGGCGGGCAGGTCGAGCGGTTCCTCGAGACCGTGCGCGACCTGGCCCGCACCGAGGGCCTGGGGATCCTGCTCGTCGACCACAAGCTCGACGAGCTGTACGCGGTCGCCGACCACGTCGTCGCGCTCGTCGACGGGGAGGTCCGCATCGCCGGCCCGGCCCGCACGGTCGACCGGCAGGCGGTCGTGCACGCGATCGCCGGGGACGAGGCCGTCGCCTCGACGGGTGGCGTCACGGAGGCGGCGCACCGTACCGACGTCGTCCCGCTCGACGCGGGCGCGCGCCCGTCCCTCGTGGTGCGGAACCTGCGCACGCCCGCGCTCGCCGACGTCAGCCTCACGGCCCACCCCGGCCGCGTGCTGGGGGTCTACGGGCTCATCGGCGCCGGCCGCACCGAGCTGCTGCGCACGCTCGTCGGCCTCGACAGGGTCCTGGCCGGGAGCATCGAGCTCGACGGCGCGCCGTACCGGCCCGCGACCCCCGCCGAGGCCCAGCGGCGCGGGCTCGTCTACCTCACCGAGGAGCGCAAGGTCGACGGCATCGTCGGCGGCCTGGACGCGACGACGAACGTCGTCCTCCCGGTCCTCGACCGGTACCGCCGGCTCGGCCTGCTCGACAAGCGGCGGATGCGCCGCGAGGCGGCGGCCCTCATGGACCGCATGCAGGTCCGCGGGGACCGCGAGGGACCCGTCGAGCGCCTGTCCGGCGGCAACCAGCAGAAGGTGCTGCTCGCCCGGGTCCTGGCGCAGGCGCCGCGCGTGCTGCTGCTCGACGAGCCCACCAAGGGCGTCGACATCGGCGTCAAGACCGAGATCCACCGGCTCCTGCGCTCGCTCGCGCACGACGACGGGCTCACGGTCGTCGTCGTGTCCAGCGAGGAGGAGGAGATCCTCGAGCTCGCGGACGACGTCGTCACCCTCACGGAGGGCCGGTGCGACGGCGACGTCGTCGCGGCCGGCGACCTGTCCTCCGTGGACCTGCGGCACGCGGCCTGGAGCGCCGCGTGACCACACCGAGAACCCCTGGACGAGGAGTACCCATGACCATCCCCGACACCACGACGCGACGCCGTGCCGCCGTGCTCGAGACCGCCCGGGCCGTCGTCGCGCACGAGGCGCAGGGGGTCGCCGCGAGCGTGACCGACCTGGGAGACGTGTTCCTGGACGTGGTCCAGCGGGTGTACGAGTGCACGGGCAAGGTCTTCGTCACCGGGGCCGGCACGTCCGGAGCGGTCGCGCGCCGCATGGCGCACCTGCTCTCCGTGTCCGGCACCCCGTCGGTGTTCATCTCGGGTGCGGACGCGCTGCACGGCACGATGGGCGCGATGGCCCCGGGCGACATCCTCGTCGCGATCTCCCGCGGGGGCGGGAGCGACGAGATCAACGACCTGGTGGTGCGCGCCAAGGAGCGCGGCGTCGACACGGTCGTCGCGGTCACGGCCGACGCCTCCTCGCGCCTCGCGCGGAACGCGGACGTCGTGGTCGAGCTGACGATGATCCCCGGGATCGACCCCGGCGAGGTCATCGCGATGGGCTCTACCCTCGTGACGGCAGCCTGGGGCGACGCGCTCGCCGTGGTCCTCATGCGGATGCGCGGGTACTCGTGGGCGAACGTCCTGCACTCGCACCCGTCAGGGGCCGTCGGCAAGATCGACGAGGCGCCCCAGGAGCTGCCGCCCCTCGAGCCCTACTGGAAGTAGCCATGGACCTTGTCGCAGGGGTCGACTCGTCGACCCAGTCCTGCACCGTCGAGCTGCGCCGCCGGGACGACGGCGCGCTCGTCGGGACCGCGTCGGCCCCTCACCCCCGCACCGCGCCCCCGGTCAGCCGGCAGGACCCGCGGGACTGGTGGGCCGCGTTCCGGGCGGCGTTCTCCGGCGCCCTGCGCGACGCCGACGCCGACGCGGCGCAGGTCGTCGCGCTCGCCGTGGGAGCGCAGTGCCACGGGCTCGTGCTGCTCGACCGGAGCGGGGAGCCGCTGGCCCCCGCGCCGCTGTGGAACGACACGACGGCCGGCCCGGACGCGGCGCGGATCGCCCGCGAGCACGGGCTCGAGACGTGGATGCAGGACGTCGGCATGGCGCCGTCGTCCGCGCTGACGATCATGAAGCTCGCGCACGTGGCGCAGACCGAGCCCGCGCTCCTCGAGCGCGTCGCGCACGTCCTCGTGCCGCACGACTACCTCACCTACCGGCTCACCGGAGCCATGGTCACCGACCGGTCCGATGCCGCCGGGACCGGCTACCTCGACGTCCACCGCGGCGTCTGGCGGCCCGAGCTCCTGGAGCGCTTCGTCTCGCCGGCGGTCGGGTGGGCGGACGTCCTCCCGACCGTCCTCGGGCCCGACACCCCGGCCGGGACCGTGAGCCCGCACGTCGCGGCCGAGCTCGGGCTCGGGCCGGGGGTCCTCGTCGGGCCGGGGGGCGGAGACCAGCACCTCGCTGCTGTCGGGCTCGGCCTCGTCGAGGGCGATCTCGGCGTCTCGCTCGGCACCTCCGGCGTCGTCTTCAGCCCCCGCCGCACGTCCGTCGTCGACCCGCTCGGCATCGTCGACTCCGTGTGCGACGCGACCGGCGGGTACCTGCCCCTCGCCTGCACGCTCAACGCCGCCAAGGTCACCGACACCTTCGCGCGACTCCTCGACGTCGACCACGCGACCCTGGAGCGCCTCGCGCTCGCCGCGCCCGTCCGGGAGGGGCGCCCGACGCTCGTCGCCTACCTCGACGGCGAGCGCACGCCTCGGCGGCCGGGTGCGACCGGCGTGCTCGGCGGGATCACGGGCGAGACCACCCGGGAGGACCTCGCGCTGGCGGCGTTCGAGGGCGTCGTGGCCGGGCTCGTCGGGGCCGCCCGGGCACTCGATCGCGTGGGCGTCGACACGAGCGGCGAGGTCGTCGTCAACGGCGGGGGTGCCCGGTCGCTCGCGTACCGGCAGGTCCTCGCCGACGCCCTCCGCCGGCCCGTCGTCCGTCGTGCGGCCCCCGAGGCGACGGCGCGCGGGGCGTGCGTCCAGGCCGTCGCCGTCGTCGAGGGCACCACCGTCGCGGGCGTCGCCGCGTCGTGGACGCCGCCCGTGCTCGACGTCGTGCCGCCCCGCGACCGCCCCGCGGCGATCGACGCCCCCTACTACGACCTGCTCGCCACGGTCGCGGACCGGCCCCGGCCGCCCGGGGCCTGACCGCACCACAGCGGACCGACCGCACCACCAGGGAGAACGCATGCTGTACATCGACTCCGCCGACCGCGACCAGGTCGAGCGGCTCCTCGCGACCGGCCTGTTCGCCGGTGTCACCACGAACCCGACGATCCTGTACCGGTCGGGGCTCACGGTCGACGACGTCCCCGCCGTCCACCGGTGGGCGCGCGCGGCAGGTGCCGGGACGGTGTTCCTCCAGGCCGTCGGCCCGGACGAGGCGGCGCTCGAGGCGCACAGCCGGGAGCTCGTCGCCCTCGGGCCGGACGTCGTCGTCAAGCTGCCCGCGACGCGCGACGGGCTCACCGTCTCCCGCCGGCTGACGCGCGAGGGTGTGCCCGTGCTGGTCACGGCGGTCTACCACGCGTCCCAGGCGCTCCTCGCGGACGCGGCCGGCGCGGGCTGGGTCGCGCCCTACGTCGGACGGATGGGGGACCTCGGGCTCGACGGCGTCGAGCAGACTGCCGACCTCCACGCGACGCTGCGGCGCGTCCGGGCGAGCGGTGACGGCGGGTGCCGCGTGCTCGCCGCGAGCCTGCGCGACACCACCCAGGTCGCGGCGCTCGCGGCCCGCGGGATCGAGGACTTCACGCTCTCGACGCAGCTGTGCGGCCAGCTCCTGGACGAGACCAACAGTGTCGCGGCCGCAGCACAGTTCGAGGTCGACGCTCACGCCGCTCGCTGAGCCGACGCGACGGACTTCGTCGGGCCGAGCAGGCGGCTGGCCCCGACTCCCCGGGGCCGGGCATCCTGTCTCGCTCGGCAACGGTCGGTACCTCACGTTCGCGGTCATCACCGACCCGGTCCGGTGACGGGGGCATCAGTCTGCGCGGGCCAGGGCGATGGTCGTGGATCCGCGCTGACCCGCCTCGTAGAACATGTGCAGCCGTCCGTCGACCTCGACGAACGACGGCGCGGCGGCCCGTCCGGCGTCCGGTGCCCCCGACCGTGAGTCGTACAGGACCCCGAGGTGGTCCTCGCGGTCGAAGCCGGTGCCGACCCGTGCGACGTGGATGTTCCCCGAGCCGGAGTGGTAGACGACGTGCCCGCCGCCGTTGCGCGACCAGTAGTGCGCTCCCGAGAGCTGACCGCCCTCCCCGGCGCTCGGGGAGATGAGCGGCTCCGGCTTGACCTGCCAGCCGGACGTCAGCGAGCTCGACCAGCCGATGTAGATCTTCCGGGTGCCCCCGTGGTTGCCCATGAACAGCATGATGTACAGGTCGGACCGGGTCGGGTGCGGGAAGACCCGGGCGTAGGAGGTCTCGCTCACGCCGGGCAGCATGAAGGTGCCCACGACCCGGTTGTGATAGGTGAAGCTGCGGCCGTCGGCGGAGCTCGCGACCCGCGTCGTGTGGTTCTCGCCGTGGAAGAACAGGTAGATCCTGCGGTCCGCGGGGTTCCAGAACGCGTCCGGGCTGGAGACGTGACTGACGTCGAAGCTCGCCCAGGTGCGCGGGATGACCGGGTTCGCGTCGTACTCGTGCCAGGGACCCGTGACCGAGTCCGCGTAGGCGAGGCAGATCCCGCCGGGCGCGTCGTGGGGCGCGTAGTACATGTACCAGCGGCCGAGCGGGTTCGTCACGCGTCCGGCGACGTGGCGGACGGAGGGGAAGATCAGCTCGTTCGTCGGGTTGTACCGCAGCCGGCTCTTGTCGAGCGGCTGGCCGAGGTAGCTGAAGGTGGGGAAGCCGGGTACTGCCGCCTGCGCCGGAGCCGCGGCGGTGAGGTCGAGCAGTCCACCGGCCGCCGTCGCCGCGCCCAGGACCACCGCGCCGCGCAGGAGGCTCCGGCGGCTCAGCGGAGCCGGGGTGCCCGGGCGTGCGGGGCGCGCCGGGTGAGCGGGACTCGGGGTCGTGCCAGGGGATCGGTGTGCGTCCATCGTGCTGACTCCACGGTGAGAGAGCGGGTGGGACTCCAGCTACTCTCCCGAGGGTCCGTGACCAGGGGCAACACGATAATGAGAACTGCCGAACGTCGTCGCGACGGGGCCGCGGCGCCGTCGCGGACCGGTGAGCCGCGACGGTCGGCGCGTCGCTCGCCGGCGCCGGCGTGACCGTGCGCGCGACGGGCAGCTCGACTCGGCGTTCCTGCTCGCGGCCGACAGCCTCGTGTCGCCCGCCGTGCCGGGCGGGTCCCGCGCGGGGCACGAGCCCTCTTGACAGGACAGATCGACGGGGAGCACACTCCTCGTGTTCAAACGATTAAGCAGATCGACGCAGACGTCACCACGACACGAGGAAGTGGGTGGACAGCATGGCCCGAGCGCGCCTCTCCGACGTCGCCGCCGCAGCCGGCGTCTCGACCGCGACCGTGTCGCTCGTCCTCAACGACCGCGTCGAGCGGATCTCGCCGGAGACGCAGGAGCGCGTGCGTCGCGCGGCCTCGGACGTCGGCTACACGCCCAACACCGTCGCGCGCGGGCTGCGGACGCAGCGCACGCGGACCATCGGCCTCATCTCCGACACCATCGCGACCACGCCGTTCGCCGGCCGGATGCTCGCCGGTGCCCAGGACGTGGCACGCGAGCACGGGTACCTGCTCTTCCTCGTGAACACCGAGGGCGACCGGGCGGTCGAGGAGCAGGCCATCCGCGCGCTCGTCGGCCAGCAGGTCGACGCGATGATCTACGCCGCGATGTGGCACCGCGTCGTCGACGTCCCGGCCGGGCTGCCCGCCGGGACGGTGTTCCTCGACTGCCGGCCCGCGGACGGCGGCTTCCCGGCCGTCGTGCCCGACGACCGCGAGGGGGGCGTCGCCGCCGTGCGCGAGCTCGTCGCCGCGGGCCACCGCCGCATCGCGTACGTCGACGTCGACGAGGACGACCCGCCCGTCGCGTCGCGCCTGCGCCACGAGGGCTACCTGCAGGTGCTCGCCGAGGCGGGGATCACGCCCGACCCCGCCCTGCACGTGCGTGCCGAGACCTCCGCCGCGGGCGGGCGGGCCGCCGTCGGGCACCTGCTCGACCTGCCCGCGGACCACCGACCCACGGGGATCTTCTGCTTCAACGACCGCATGGCGGTCGGTGCGTACGTCGCGGCCCACCGCCGCGGCCTCGACGTCCCGCGGGACGTCTCGATCGTCGGCTACGACGACCAGCAGCTCGTCGCGGGCGAGCAGGACCCGCCCCTGACGACCGTCGCCCTGCCCCACGCCGAGATGGGGCGCTGGGCGACGGAGGTCGCGCTCGGGGTCAGGGAACCCCCGCGCGGGAGCACGTATCTCATGCCGTGCCCGATCGTCCGTCGGGACTCGGTGGGTCCGCCGCCGGCAGCAGCGCCAACTCCAGCCGGCGACGGACCAGGAACAACCCCGCGACCCGCCTCGTAGAGGCAGGTCACCGAGCAGGTGCCGGACGTGGAGGTCCGGTACCGAGAGAGGAACACCGCAATGAACCGCAGATCCCTCGTGGCGATCGTATCGGTCTCCACCGTGTCGGCCCTCGCCCTCACCGCGTGCGGCCAGGCCGGCCAGGGCGGCGGCAGCGGCTCCGGCGACGGCCCCGTGCAGCTGACCATGTGGACGCACTCCGCCGGGAACCCGGCCGAGCTCGAGGTCTACCAGCAGATCATCGAGGACTTCAACGCGTCCCAGGACGAGTACGAGGTCGTCGAGGAGTCGTTCCCCCAGGGCGCGTACAACGACGCGATCGTCGCCGCCGCGGCGGCGGACGACCTGCCCTGCCTGCTCGACATGGACGGACCCATCGTGCCCAACTGGGCGTGGGCCGGGTACATCCAGCCGCTCGGGCTGCCCGCCGAGCTCACCGACTCGCTGCTGCCGACCGCCGTCGGGACGTACCAGGGCGACATCTACTCGGCCGGGTACTGGGACGCCGCGCTGTCGATCTTCGCGCGCGAGTCCGTGCTCACGGCGAACGGGATCCGGATCCCGACGATCGACCAGCCGTGGACGATCGACGAGTTCGACGCCGCGCTCGCGACGCTGAAGGCCGCGGGCTACGACACCCCGCTCGACATCG
Source organism: Cellulosimicrobium cellulans (assembly GCF_006539945.1). Lineage (GTDB taxonomy): Bacteria > Actinomycetota > Actinomycetes > Actinomycetales > Cellulomonadaceae > Cellulosimicrobium > Cellulosimicrobium cellulans. The sequence continues at coordinate 60,765 of NZ_BJNZ01000001.1, forward strand.
GCGCCGAGGACACGGGCGAGTGGTGGTCGTACGCGTACTCACCCATGCTGCAGAGCGCGGGCGGCGACCTGATCGACCGCGACACGATGCTCAGCGCGGACGGGCAGCTCAACGGCCCGGAGGCCGTGGAGTTCTTCACCTGGTTCCAGGACGCGTTCGCGCAGGGGTACGCGAGCAACGGCGGCACGATCGGCAACGAGGAGTTCAACGCCGACGAGGTCGCGCTCAGCTACACGGGCGTGTGGAACGCGACGGACTCGCTCGAGGCCGTCGGCGACGACCTGCTGATCCTGCCCCCGCCGGACTTCGGGCAGGGGCCGAAGATCGGCGGCGGGTCGTGGCAGTGGGGCATCTCGTCCACGTGCGCGGACGCCGACGGCGCTCGCGCGTACCTGGAGTTCAGCTTCGCCGACGAGTACCTCACGGCGTTCTCCGACAACCAGGTCGTCATCCCGTCGACCGAGAGCGCGACCGAGGCCTCCGAGCACTTCAACGCCGACGGCGACCTGCGCCCGTTCGTCGAGCTGTCGCAGGAGCTCGCGGTCCTGCGCCCGCAGACGCCCGCCTACCCGGTGATCTCCTCGACCTTCGAGAAGGCCGCGAAGGACATCATGAACGGCGCCGACGTGCAGTCGACGCTCGACGGCGCGGTCACGGAGATCGACGCGAACATCCAGTCCAACGACGGGTACGGCTTCTGAGCCGTCCCTCCTGACCGGCGCGGGCGGGCACAGGCCCGCCCGCGCCCGGACGGAGTCGACATGACGACCTCCACCACTCCCGCGCCCGTGGCTCCCGCGCGGCCCGACGACGTCGCCCACCCCGCCCCGCGACCTCGCGGCCGCGGGGCGGCCCGCCGCCGCGAGGGCCGCTCGGGGCTCGCGATGGTCGCGCCCGCGCTGATCCTGCTCGTGCTGTTCCTCGTGATCCCGGTGCTCCTCGCGTTCGGGCTCTCGTTCACGAACGCGCGCCTCATCTCGCCGAACCCGCCGCGGTTCGTCGGGCTCGACAACTTCGTGCGGGCGTTCACCGCCGACCCGGTGTTCCTGCGCTCGACGATCAACACGTTCGTGTTCGCGCTCGTCGTCGTGCCCGTGCAGGCGGGGCTCGGCCTGCTCCTCGCCGTCCTCGTGAACCAGAAGATCCGTGGCGTCACCGCGTTCCGCGTCATCTTCTTCATCCCGGTCGTGACGTCGATCGTCGTCGTCTCGATCCTGTGGAAGTTCATGTACCAGGAGGACGGCCTGGTCAACTCGTTCATCGACACGCTGACGTTCGGCGCGTGGCAGGGCACGGCGTGGCTGAACGACCCGAGCACGGCGCTCGGCGCGATCATCGTGCTGTCGATCTGGCAGGCCGTGGGCTTCCACATGCTCATCTGGCTCTCCGGCCTGCAGACCATCCCCGAAGAGCTCTACGAGGCCGCGCGCATGGACGGCGCGAGCCCGTGGCAACAGTTCGCGAACGTCACGTGGCCGGGCCTGCGCTCGACCATGGTCTTCGTCCTCGTGACGATCACGATCGCGGCGCTCGGCCTGTTCGTGCAGATCGACGTCATGACGCAGGGCGGCCCGGTGAACTCCACCTCGACGCTCGTCTACCACGCGGTGCGCAAGGGCTACCGGGAGATGGAGACGGGGTACGGCGCCACGATCTCGCTCATCTTCTTCGTGCTCGTGCTGATCGTCGCGCTGGTCCAGCGCTTCCTGACCCGAGACAAGGACTGACCCATGGCCACCGCATCCCTCGACACGCGTGGCGCGCACGACGTGCAGCGCCGTCGCAAGGTCTGGTCGTACGTCGCCATGGGCGCGCTCGCGATCGTGTTCCTCTTCCCGCTCGTGTTCATGTTCGTCTCGTCGCTCAAGCCGGACGCGCAGATCCTCGCGGACGTGGACTCGCCCCGGGCGTTCCTGCCGGTCGGCGACATCAGCCTCGACAACTACTTCGGGGTGTTCGACCGCGTCCCCGTCGCGCGCTTCCTCGTGAACTCGGTGCTCGTCACGGTCCTCACCGTAGGGCTGGGACTGATCGTCAACTCGATGGCCGGCTTCGCGCTGTCGCGCATGCGCTGGAAGGGCCGCACGGTCGTGCTCAGCCTGGTCATCGCGACCCTCATCGTGCCCTTCGAGACCATCGCCGTGCCGATGGTCTACTGGGTCTCGAAGCTCCCGACGCTCGTCATGGAGGGCGGGATCCTCAAGTACGACTTCGGCTGGCTCAACTCGTACCAGGTGCAGATCGTGCCGTTCATCGCGAACGCGTTCTCGATCTTCCTGTTCACGCAGTACTTCTCGACGATCCCGAAGTCCCTCGACGAGGCCGCCCGGATCGACGGCGCGGGCTGGTTCACCATCTACCGGCGCATCGTCGCCCCGCTCGCGGGCCCTGCGTTCGCGACGGTCGCGATCCTCACGTTCCTGCCCGCGTGGAACCAGTACCTGTGGCCGCTCATGGTCGTGCAGCAGGAGGACCTGCGCCCGGTGATGGTCGGCATGCAGTACTTCTTCCAGCTCAACACCGCGTGGGGCGAGGTCATGGCGTACACGTCGCTCATCACCCTGCCCGTGCTGATCGTCTTCCTGTCCTTCCAGCGCGCGTTCGTCTCGAGCGTCGCCGCGAGCGGGGTCAAGGGCTGACCCGTGCCCGACGTCGTCCGCCCGACCGGGCGGACGGCCCACCCTCGCGGTGTGCGCGCACCACCTCCGACTCCTTCGCGGAGCCTCCCGAAAGGCCGTGTCTGACACATGCTCACGCTTCCCGACTCCTGGGTGTGGGACTTCTGGTTCGCCGACGACGGCGATCGCCACCACCTCTTCTTCCTCTACGCCTCGCGCGCGCTGCACGAGCCGGACGCCCGGCACTACCGCGCGTCGATCGGGCACGCGGTGTCGGACGACCTCGTGCACTGGACCCGGGTCGAGGACGCGCTCGTGCGGTCCGACGCGGGGGGCTGGGACGACCTCGCGACGTGGACGGGTTCCGTCGTGCGCCACCCCGACGGCACGTGGTTCCTCTTCTACACGGGCTCGAGCCTGACTCCCGCGGGCAACGTCCAGCGCGTGGGGTACGCGACGTCGTCGGACCTGACGACCTGGACCAAGGCGGGCGAGAACCCCGTGCTCGCCGCGGACGCGCGCTGGTACGAGACGCTCGCCGACGGTCAGTGGCACGACGAGGCGTTCCGCGACCCGTGGGTGTTCGCCGACCCGCGCGGCGACGGGTGGCACATGCTCCTCACCGCGCGCGGACGCACCGGACCTGCGGACGACCGGGGCGTCGTCGGGCACGCGTGGTCGCCCGACCTGCGCACGTGGGAGCTGCGCGCGCCGCTCACGGCGCCCGGGCAGGGGTTCGGCCAGCTCGAGGTGACGCAGGTCGAGGTGGTCGACGGCGTCCCGGTCCTGCTGTTCTCGTGCCTCGCCTCGGACATGTCCGCGTCACGGCGCGAGGGCACGACGGGCGGCGTGTGGGCCGCGCCGGCGGCGTCGCTGCTCGGCCCGTACGACGTCGCCGCGGCACAGCAGCTCACCGACGCCTCGATGTACAGCGGCCGGCTCGTGCGCGACCGCACGGGTCGGTGGGTGCTGCTCGCGTTCCACCACGACGCGCCGGACGGGTCGTTCGTCGGGAGCATCAGCGACCCGATGCCGGTCCGCTGGGAGGACGGCCTCCTCGCCGTCGAGCGCGCCTCGCGACCGACCCCCGCGAAGTAGAGCCCTGGTCCGCCGAGGTAGAGGCCTGGTCATTACCACGCCTCTACCTCGGCGGACCACGGCTCTACCTCGCATACCTAAAGCACCGATCGAGACGACGGAGTCACGATGACGTACCGCACCACCCCGCGCCTGCTCGCCCCCGTCCTGCTCGCCGCCACGCTCGTCGTGCCGCTGGCGGCGGCCCCGCCCACGGCGAGCGCCGACGGCACCCTCTCGTCCGCGCTCACCGCCGAGACGTACCGGCCCGTCTACCACCACTCGGTGCCGGACCACTGGAAGAACGACCCGCAGCGGCCGATCTGGGTAGACGGCGAGCTGCGGTACCACTACCTCTACAACCCGGACTACGACGAGAAGGTCGGCACGTCGTGGCGACTGACCACGAGCACCGACGGCGTCGTGTTCCGCGACCAGGGAGTCGCCGCGCCGAAGGGCACGAACGCGAACTACGACCTCTGGTCGGGGTCGACGGTCGTGGACCACGAGAACACCGCGGGGTTCGGCGCGGGTGCGGTGATCATGCTCGTCACGCAGATGGACCACCCGACGCCCGAGGAGATCGTCGACGCGTCCGGCCCGCAGGCGCAGTTCCTCTGGTACTCGACCGACGGCGGCCGGACGTTCCGACCCGACGGCGACCAGCCGGTCATGGCGAACGAGGGGCGCGAGCACTTCCGCGACCCCAAGGTCGTCTGGGACGACGAGCGGGGGCGGTGGGTCGCGCTCGTCGCCGAGGCGGACCGCGTGAGCTTCTGGACCTCGCCGGACCTCAAGGACTGGGACCGCGTCTCGGAGTACGTGCGCGACGACCTGGGCATGATCGAGTGCCCCGACCTGTTCCCCGTCCGTGCCGACGACGGGTCGCTGCACTGGGTGCTGGGCATCAGCGCCAACGGCTACCTCACGGGCGACCCCGCGACGTACGCGTACTGGACCGGCGACTTCGACGGTGAGACGTTCACCCCGGACGTCCATGACCCGCAGTGGCTCGACCACGGGTTCGACTGGTACGGCGCGGTGACGTGGGAGGATCCCGACGCGCCGCTCGACCGCCGGTACGCGATCGGCTGGATGAACTCGTGGGCCTACCCGTACACGACTCGGACGTGGGAGACCGACGGCTTCAACGGCACGGACTCGATCGTGCGCGAGCTGCGGCTCGCCGCGTCCGGCGACCCCTCGGGATTCTCTCTCGTCTCCCGGCCGGTGAGCGCGCTCGACGACCACGCGACGTCGACGGCGATGGTCGGCGACGTCGTCGTCGCGCCCGGCGACCCCGTCGCGCTCGACCAGGAAGGGGTCGCGTACCGGATCGAGACGACCGTGGCGCGCGCGGACGCCGCGAACCTCCTGAGCAACGCCGGGCTGCAGGTCCGCCGCTCCGCGGACGGGACGCGGCACGCCGACGTCGGTACGGTCCTCGCCGGGGACGCCCCGTACTCGTACCTCAACCGTGGCGGCACGGGTCACCCCGACGGGTCGGGGGAGAAGCTCGAGTCACGCGCGGCGCTCGCGGCCGGGCCCGGGGGCGCGACACCCGACGAGGTGCGCCTCACCGTGCTCGTGGACCGCACGACGGTCGAGGTCTTCGTCGACGACGGGCGCGTCGTGCACTCGAGCCAGGTGTTCGCCGAGCCGGAGGACGTGGGGATCGCGCTGTACGCCGTCGGAGGCGAGGCCGTGTTCCGCGACCTGACGATCACGACCTTCGCCGACGTGAACCAGCCCCCGGCCAGGCTGCTCGCCGACTTCGAGGGCGACGCGCTCCCCGCGGGCTGGTCCGCGACGGGCGGGCTCGCCCACCTCGCGCCCGTGGTGTCCGACGCACCCGGTCAGGCGGGGCACCGCGTGCTCGACACGTTCGCCGGTTCCGACGCGGCGACCGGGGTCGTCACGTCAGCCCCGTTCGTCGTGGACCGGCGGTGGCTGCGGTTCCGGGTCGCGGGTGGTGACCATCCGCTGGGCGTCGAGCCCGCGACGTCGGTCAACCTGCTGCTCGACGGGCAGCCCGTGCGCACCGCGACCGGCACCGGCGACGGCGTGCTGCGCCTCGTCGAGTGGGACCTCGCCGACCTGGCGGGCGAGACGGTCGAGCTCCAGGTCCTCGACGACGCCACCGGCGACTGGGGGCACCTCATGGTCGACCACGTGACGCTCAGCGACTGACCGGCGCGCGTCGCGGCCTGCGGGACGGGCCGCGACGCGCGCGAGATCAGTCGTCGAGCGAGACCGTGCCGCGTGCGACGCCGCCCAGCCAGGCGAGGCTGGGCTTGGGCGTGCGCTCGAAGGTCTCCGGGTCCCAGGCGACGAGCCCGAAGGTGGGGGCGAAGGAGCCCCACTCGTAGTTGTCGAGCAGCGACCAGTGCAGGTAGCCGAACAGCGGGAGGCCCGCCTCCATCTCGGCGTGCAGCGCGCGCAGGGCGACGCGCGTGTAGTCGATGCGGCGCGCGTCGTCCGCCGTCGCGATGCCGTTCTCGGAGACGAGGACCGGCAGGCCGGTGATCTCGTGCCCCAGGCGCGCGGCCTCGGCGATGGCGGGCGGGTAGTACTCCCAGCCGGTGAGCGTCGTCTCGGAGTCCTCCGGCGCCGGGAGCGGGCCGTCGACGGTGATGCGCGTGCGCGTGTAGGCCTGGACGGCGACGAAGTCGTCGCCCTTCGCGGCTTCGAGGAAGACCGTCTCGCGCGGGTAGGCGTACTCGCGCAGGACCTCCTCGGCGCCAGGGTCGGCGAAGAACTGCTGCGGCGCGACGGGCCACCCGACGGGCACCCCGACGGTCCGCACGAGCTCGACGGCCCGGCGGTGCGCGGCGATGAGGTGCTCGGTCGCGACCGGGTCGGGCGCGTGCATGGTGCCGGCCTGGAGCTGCTCGGCGCCCTTGGCGGCCGTGATCATCATCGCGAGGATGTTCGGCTCGTTGATGGTGAACACGTGCGACGCGCGGTCGAGCAGCGGCAGCACGTGCTCGACGTACCGCGCGAACCGCTCGACCGACCGCGGGTCGGTCCAGCCGCCGTCCTCCGCGAACCACCGCGGCGACGTGAAGTGATGCAGCGTGACCAGTGGGGTGACCCCGTGCTCGAGGCAGCAGTCGACCATGCGCCGGTAGTGGTCGAGCTCGGCGCGCGAGAACCTGCCCTCGGCCGGCTCGATGCGCGCCCACTCGATCGAGAACCGGTACGCGGTGAGCCCGGACTCGGCGAGCAGCCGGATGTCCTCGGCGTACCGGTGGTAGGAGTCGGCGGCGTCGCCCGACGGCTCCGCGAGCGTCGAGGCCGGGTCGACCTCGCGCGCCCACCAGTCGCTGTTGACGTTGTTGCCCTCGATCTGGTGGGCCGCCGTCGAGGCGCCCCAGAGGAAGGACTCGGGGAAGGTGATCGACACGGGCTCTCCTCGTCGGTCGCCGGTCACTTGATGCCGGTCATGGCGATGCCCTGCACGAAGTAGCGCTGCAGGAACAGGAACAGGATGAGGATCGGCGTCACGACGAGCACGGACCCGGCCATGAGCAGGCCGTAGTAGGTGCCGTTCGAGCCGACCGAGTACAGCGAGAGCGCGACCGGGAGGGTGTACATGTTCTCGGTCTGCGCGACGACCAGGGGCCACAGGAAGTTGTTCCACGACCCGAGGAACGTGAGGATGCTCAGCGTCGCGAGCGGCGGGCCGCACTGGGGCAGCACGATCCGGAAGAAGACGCGGAACTCGCCGGCGCCGTCGATCCGGGCGGCCTCGATGAGCGCGTCCGGGATGCCGAGCATGAACTGTCGCATGAGGAACACGCCGAGCGGTCCGGCCAGGAACGGCAGGATGAGCGCCGGGTAGGTGTTGACGAGCCCCATGTTGGACACGAGCACGAACATCGGCACGAGCGTGACGACGCCCGGGACCATGAGCGTGAGCATGACGAGCGTGAACAGCACCCGCTTGCCGGGGAAGCTCATCTTCGCCAGGGCGTAGCCGACCATCGAGCAGAACACGATGTTGCCGAGCACCACGGCGACCGCGACGACGATCGAGTTGGTGAAGTACTGCCCGTAGTTGAGCTGGGACAGCCACCGTTCGTAGTTGTCGAGCGTGGGGTTCTGCGGCCACCACGTGATGGGGCGCTGGAGGAGCTCGCCCTGCGTCTTGAAGCTGCCGAGGGCCATCCAGATGAACGGCATGAGGGTCAGGAGCAACCCGACGACGAGCGCCGTGTAGGTGGCGCCGCGCGACCAGCGGATCGGGCGCCGCGGTCGACGGCGGGGCGCGCCCTCCGGCGCCGACGTCGCGGAGGTGGTCCGCGAGGACGTGACGGTCATGTCAATCCTCCTTCGACCGCAGCAGGCGGAACTGGACGGCGGCCAGGGCGGCGATCAGCGCGAAGAGCACGTACGCGGCTGCGGAGGCGAACGCGTAGTTGCCGTACCCGAACTGGTTGTAGACGTAGTAGCTGATGGTCAGCGTCGAGTTGACCGGGCCGCCCTTGGTCATGACGAACGGCTCCTCGAACACCTGGAGGAAGCCGACCGAGAGCAGCACCGCGCCGAGCAGCAGCGTGGGGCGCATGAGCGGGACCGTGATCGAACGGAACCGGCGCCACGAGCCGGCGCCGTCGACCTCGGCGGCCTCGTAGACGTCGCGCGGGATCGCCTGGAGACCGGCCAGGAAGATGATCATGAGGGTGCCCATGTTGCGCCAGGCCGCCATGACGATGATCGACGGCATCGCCGTCGCGCTGTCGTTGAGCCAGTCCGGGCCGTCGATGCCGACCCAGCCGAGCACGGTGTTGACGAGGCCGGAGTCCTGGAGGATGAACCGCCAGACGACCGCCACGGCGACGATCGACGTCACGACGGGCGTGTAGAAGCCGACGCGGAAGACGCTGCGGAACTTCTCGATGCCCGAGTTGAGCGCGACGGCGAGCGCGAGCCCGAGCACCATCGTCAGCGGGATGCCGACGAGGACGAAGTAGAAGGTGTTGAGCAGCGCCTTGCGGAACAGCTCGTCCTGGAAGACGCCGGTGAAGTTCTCGAGCCCGACGAAGTTCACCGCGAACGGCGTCTTGATGTCACGGATCGTGAGGTCCGAGAACGACATCCCGAACGACGCGAGCAGCGGTCCGAGCATGAAGACCGCGAAGACCGCGACGAACGGGAGAGCGAACAACCAGGCGACGAGCGCTTGCCGTCGCCGGTGGACGGCGCCGGCCGTACGCCGGCGCCGTCCCTCGGTGGTGGTGGTCATGACTGACGGGCCCTGTTACCAGCCGAGCCCGAGCGTGTCGGCCTTGGCCTGGATGGCCTTGGCCGCGTCCTCGGAGGTCACCTGACCGTTGGCGACCTTCTCGGCCTCGGTCTCGATGGTGGCCGAGAGCTCGTCCCAGCTCGGGACGGTCGGCGGGGCGATCGTGCTGTCGAGCTGCTCCTGGAGCACCTGGGTGCGCGGGTTGGAGGTCAGCGGCTCGTAGTCCCACGCGGTGGTGAGGGCGGGCAGGTCGCTCGTCGCGTCGAACCAGGCCTGCTGCGTCTCGGGCTGGGCGAGCCAGCGCACGAGCTTCCAGGCGCCGTCGGCGTTCTTGGCCTCGGCGAACACGCCGAGGTGGGCGCCGCCGATGTACGAGTCGTTGTTCGCGGAGCCCGCGGGCACCGGGACGGTGGCGACGTTCTGCTCGACCCAGTCCTCGCCCTGCAGGTCGGCGAGCACGTTGACCATCCACGGGCCGGAGATGAAGGCCGGGTCGGAGCCGTCGACGAACGCGCTGTTCTGCGAGTCGCCGTAGCCGGACAGCGGCGACAGGCCCTCGGTGAAGAAGGACGCGTAGTAGTCGAGCGCGTCGACCATCGCCTGGTTGTCGAGGTCGAACGCGTCGCCCGCCTCGTTGAGGACCGAGCCGCCGGCCTGGGAGTAGAACGGCAGGATGACCTGCGTGGAGTCCTCCGCGTCGCCCATCGGGAGCTGGAGGCCGTAGGTCGAGCCGTTGGCCTTCATCGCCTCGGCGAACGCGGTGAGCTCCTCCCACGACGTCGGCGCCTCGACCCCGGCAGCCTTGGCCAGGTCGGAGCGGTAGTACAGGACGCGGGTCTCGACGTACCACGGCACGCCGTAGTCGACGCCGTCCGCGACGGTCGAGGCCGCGGCGCCCTCGACGAAGTCCGCGCTGTCGACGAGGCCGTCCGGGACGGGCGCGAGACCGCCGGTGGCGACCATCGTCGGCATGAAGGACGAGCCGATCATGATCGCGTCGGGCACGGTGCCCGCGGCGACGGCGGTCTGGAACTTCGTCATGACGTCGGCCCACGGGATCGTGGTGACCTCGACGTTCGCGTCGGGGTTCTCCTCCGTGAAGCCCTGGACGAAGTCGGGCAGCTTCTCGCCCTCCTCGCCCATCGCCCAGATCGTGATGTCACCCTCCGCGGGGGAGTCGTCGACCGTCGTGGTGGACCCGGCGGCGGTCTCGCCACCTGTCGAGTCGTCGTCCGCGCGACCGCACGCGGTCAGGGCCAGGAGTCCGACGACGCCGATGGCGACCGCCTTGCGTCCGAGCTTCATGAGCAATCCTCCTCATCGAGCAGTCGGCTCGCCTGGTGAGCCGCTGTGGAAACTACCTTAGCGTGCGCTCGGTTAGTATTTTCAACCGGGGCGTCCAGGCCGTACCGTTGGCGCCGACAGACTGGCGAGGGAGACGGTGATGAACGAGAGCGACTCCGCAGGTGGCGGCGCCACGACGGGAACGGCAGGGGGCCGCACGACGCCGACCGCGAACCGAGGGACGCCGACCGCTAACCGAGGGACGACGACCGCGACCCGCGGCACGACGGCGGCAGGGCTGCCCGACCGACGCATCGTCCGGGGCGAGCAGCGCCGTCGCGAGATCCTGCGCACGGCCGTCGAGGTGTTCGGCGAGCAGGGGTTCCGCGGCAGCTCGCTGCGCGAGATCGCGGCGCGCGTCGGCATCTCCGAGGCCGGGCTCCTGCACCACTTCGGCAGCAAGGCCGGCCTCCTGACCGCGACGCTCGAGGAGCGCGACCGGCGCGACCTCGTGCGGCGCACCGAGGACGAGGCCGCGGGCGCCGACCTCCTCACGACCATCCGCGACCAGGTCCGGCGCAACGCCGAGACACCGGGTCTCGTCTCGCTCCACGTGGTCGTCGCCGCCGAGGCGACGGACGCCGCCCACCCGGCCCACGACGTCGTCCGCGACCGTTACCGCGCCCTGCGCCACCAGGACGACACGCGCTTCCAGGACGCGGTCGCGCGCGGCGAGCTGCGCCCCGAGGTCGACCCGCAGGCGATCGGCCAGCTCTTCTCCGCCGTCATGGACGGCCTCCAGCTCCAGTGGCTGCTGGACCCCGACAACGTCGACATGGTCGCCCTCTTCGACCAGTTCCTCGCGCTGCTGCGCCCCGAGGGCACCCCGCCCGCAGCGCCCGAGCCCCGCACCGCCGATCAGGAGACCGCGTGACCCTCACCGCCGCCAGCCCCGCAGGCACGACCCTCGTCGCGGGCGCGACGCTCAGCTCGGGCGAGCTGACCGTCGAGCTCACCGCCGGGGGCGACGTGCGCGCCGTCAGCACGGACGGCCTGCTCGTCAACCAGTACCTGCCGGGCGAGCACGACCGCATGCCCGGCGGCGTCCTGCTGCGCGCGACCCGCGCGGACGGCACGGTCGAGGTGGCCCGGCTCACCGGGTCGTCGCCCGCGGTGACGTCGGTCGAGGTCGGCACCGACCGCGTCGTGTGGTCGGGCGAGGCGCTCGGGCTCGCCACGCGCGTCGCGCTGACGCTCGACGGCCGCGCGCTCGTCCGGCGCGTCGACCTCACAGCGGGCGCGAGCACGCCCGCGGACGTCCGCTACGACGTCGTGCACGCCCAGGATCTCGCCCTCGCGCCGCCCGCGGCCGCGCTGTCGAGCGAGCCGTACGTGTGCCAGTACCTGCTGCACCGCGCGCTCGAGCACCCCGACGCGGGGACCGTGCTCGTCAGCCGGCAGACCATGTCCGCGCAGCCGCGCCTCCCCCTCGCCGTGGCGTTCCTCGTCGAGGGCGCGGTCGCGCACCTCACGGACGCGCTCCAGGTCTTCACGGCGCGGTCGCGGCGCGACGGCGTCCCGCACGGCCTGCTCGGGCCCGTGGACTCCGCGGTGCTCCAGTACGAGTACGCGATGCCGACCCTCGTGTCCCGGCCCCTCGACCTGTCGGGCGGCGCGGCCCGCGTGCACGCGGTGACCGTCGTGGACCCCGACGCGCCCGGACCGCTCGCGGCACACCTCGACGAGGTGGCCGGCTGGGCGGCGGCCGCGGTCGCCGCCGCGGCGGACGAGCGCTCGACCACCCCGCTGCCGCGGACCGCGTCGGTGCTGCGCGACGCGCCGCTCCTCGCGGGCGACGAGCTCGGCGAGGCCGACCTGCTCGCCGCCGTCGGGCTCGGCGCCGACGACGTGCTGCTGCCCGAGCGCGACGCCGACGGCACGCTCCTCTCGTTCTTCACCGCGGCCGGGACGCACGTGGTCGACGCGCGCAAGGACACCGTCACCGAGCGCTCGCACGGGCACGTGCTCAAGGCGGGCGACGACGTGCTCCCGACGGACGACGTGCTCTCCACGACGGCGTTCGCGCCGGGCGTCTTCGCGTCGCACGTCGTGCTCGGCAACACCACGGCCAACCGCCTCGCGACGGTGCACCGGCACCACCTCAACCTGCTCCGCAGCAGCGGGCTGCGGGTGCTCGTCGACGACGGCCGCGGGCCGCAGCTGCTCGGGCTGCCCTCCGCGCTCGTCCTCGACGTCGGCGGCGTCCGCTGGGTCTACGAGACGCCGCTCGGCCGCGTCGACGTGCGGACGGTCGCGCACGACCGCGAGAACCGCATCGACGTGGACGTGCGCTGCGAGCGGCCGCTCCACGTGACCGCCACGCTCGAGCTCGACGACGAGGCCGGCGGCTGGGTCGCCGAGCACGTGGCCCCGACGGCGGACGTCGGCGAGGCCGTCGTCGTGCACCCCGTCCCGGGCGGCGACGTCGACGCGCACTACCCGGACCTGCGGTACGTCGTGTCGTCGAGCGCGCCCGTCGTGCTCGATCCCGAGGACCCGGCGCGCGCCTCCACCGGGACCGCGCACCGCCTCACGAGCGCGACCGACACCGGCGCGCTCCGGCTCGCGATCACCGGCGCGCTGGACGGGGCCGACGCCGCGCTCGCGCTCGCCGCGCCGGCGCACGACCCGCTCGCCGACCTCGACGCGACGCTCGCGCGCCACCTCGCGACCGTCCGCGGGGTCGTGCGCGGACTGCGGTTCGCGCCGCACGCGGCGCTCGAGACGCAGGAGCTCGACCTCCTCGTGCCCTGGTACGCGCACGACGCCCTGATCCACTTCCTCGTCCCGCACGGCCTGGAGCAGTACTCGGGCGCGGCGTGGGGCACGCGCGACGTGTGCCAGGGACCGTTCGAGCTCGCGCTCGCGGGCGGTCGCTACGACGTGGCGCGGGCGATCGTGCTGCGCGTCCTCGCGCACCAGCACACGGGGGGCGAGTTCCCCCAGTGGTTCATGTTCGACGCGTACGGCGAGCGCTACAACGACTCCTCGCACGGCGACGTCGTGGTGTGGCCGCTGTTCGCGCTCGCGCAGTACCTCGACGCGAGCGGTGACCTCGCGGTGCTCGACGAGCCGGTCCCGTTCTGGGACCACGCGCACCGGCGCCCCGCCGCGTCCGGGCCCGACGCGGCGGCGACCGTGCGCGACCACGTCGCGCGCCTGCTCGACCACCTCGAGGCCGACCGCCTGCCCGGCACCGCCCTGCCCGCGTACGGCGAGGGCGACTGGGACGACACGCTCCAGCCCGCCGACCCGCGCATGCGCACGGACCTCGCGTCCACGTGGACGTCCGCGCTGCTCGTGCAGGCCGCCCAGCTGCTCGCCCGCACCACGTCCGGCAGCGACGACCACGCCGCGCTCTCGGCGCGCGCCGGGGCCCTGGCCGCCGAGGTGCGCGCGGACCTGCGCGAGCGCGCGCTCGTCGACGGCGTCATGGCCGGGTACGTGCGCCACGGCGCCGACGGCGACGAGCTCGTCATCCACCCGTCCGAGACCGTCTCCGGGATGCGGTACCGCCTCATCCCCATGACGCAGTCGATCATCGCGGGGATCCTCACGCCCGAGGAGGCGGAGGAGCACGAGCGCCTCGTGGTCGAGCACCTCCACTTCCCCGACGGCGTGCGCCTCATGGACCACCCCGCCGCGTTCGACGAGGGCATCCCGCACACGTTCCTGCGGGCCGAGCAGGCGGCGAACGTCGGCCGCGAGATCGGGCTCATGTACGTGCACGCGCACATCCGCTACGTCGAGGCGCTCGCGGCACTGGGGCGTGGCCGCGCGCTCGACGAGCTGCTGCGCATCAGCCCGGTCGACCTCGGCCGTCGCCTCGCGCACGCCGCGCCCCGGCAGCGCAACGCGTACTTCTCGTCGAGCGACGCCGACTTCCCGGACCGCCAGAGCTTCGCGCGCGACTTCGACCGGCTGCGCGACGGCACGGTGGGCGTGCGGGGCGGCTGGCGCGTGTACTCCAGCGGGCCGGGCATCTACCTGCGCCAGCTCGTCCAGGGCGTGCTCGGGCTCACGGAGCAGCCCGGGACGCTCCTCGTCGACCCCGTGCTGCCCGCGGCGGCCGACGGCCTCGCCGTGGACCTCGAGCTCGCCGGGCGGACGCGCCGGGTCGTCTACCGGATCGCCCAGCCCGGCCAGGGCGTCCGGGTGCGCGCGGGATCCGACCTCGGCGCGCTCGGCGACGTCCCCACGACCCCGAGGGCGGGCGACTACCGCGAACGCGGCGTCGTCGTCGCGACGCGCGACCTCGGCGACGCGGGGCTCGTCGAGATCACGGTGCCCGTGGGGTCGTAGGGCCCGAGATCCCGCCGTCGCCGGGCGTGGCCCCGTGCGGCGGCCCGAGGCGCTAGCCTTCGGACCACGCCGCCGTCGGGACGGCGCCACCCGCGATAAAGGAGCACGCCGTGAGCCAGCCTCCGTACCAGCAGTACCCGGGCGGCGACGCCCAGCAGCCCCCGCAGGCGCCCCCGCCGTACGGGCAGGGGCAGCCCGCCTACGGGCAGCCTGCCGCCCCCGGGCCCTACGGCGAGCAGGCGCCGTACGGCCAGGGTCAGCCCGCGTACGGCCAGCCCGCGCCGCCCGAGCAGCATCAGCCGGCGTACGGGCAGATGGCGCCGCAGGCTCCTCCCGCGACGCCGTACCCGCCGCAGGGCCAGCAGCCCTACGGGGCGCCGTACCCGCCCCAGGGCCAGCAGCCGTACGGCCCGCCGTACGGTCAGCCCGGCTACGGCGGTCAGCCGGGTTACGGCGCGTACGCCCCCGTCGGCCCGCAGCCGATGACGTGGCGCACGATCCTCGCGTACGTGTTCAGCCCGATCGCGGTGTTCTTCCTGCCGATCGTGTTCGGCGTGCTCGCGATCGTCTTCTCCGCGATCGCGGCTCGCCGGAACGAGAAGACGGCGAAGATCGCGCTCGGGATCGCGATCGCGTGCACGGCTCTCGGCTTCATCCTGGGGGCGATCAGCGGCGTCCGGACCTTCCAGGAGCTCGCGGGCTGACCGGCGAGCCGGGGCGGCCACGCCCGTCCCGGCCGGTCAGGCGCAGTCGACCCCGGCGTACGGCGTCTCGACGACGGCGGGGCCGTCCTCGGTCGCCACCGTCAGCGTGGCCGTGCCGGGCTCGGCCGTCACGGACCGGGTGCTGAACGACTGGTAGGCGTTGCGGCCCGGCTGGACGCCGCCGAAGGACCGCTCGCCCGCCGGCGTGGCGAGCGTGAGGTCGACCGCGTCCTCGCCGACGTTCAGCGCGCGCACGGCGACGTGCGCCGTCCCTGCCAGGCACCGCGCGTCGACCTCGACGTGGACGGGCGGGAGCTCGCGGACCCGCACGTCGCGGTAGGACACGACGTCGGGCGCGGACCCGTGCGCCTGGAGACCGACGTACCCGACGAGGCCGCGGCTGCTCGAGCCCGGGTCGAGCGGGCGGTCGGGGAACGGGACGCCGGGGAGGTTCTCGTACTCGTTGATGACGACCCCGTCCCGGATCACCGTGTAGTGCTGCCCGACGACGCGCACCTCCAGCTCGTTCCACGTGCCCTTGGCGGTGGGGCGCGCGCGGTCGAGGCCGATGTCCGCGAAGCCGTAGACCGAGCCGGTCTTGCGCGGGTCGTTCGACCCGCCCTCGGGGGAGTCGTTGACCTGGATCTCGTGCCCGCAGTTGACCGCGATCCACGAGAGGTTGCCCGTCTCGTTGCCGTTGAACGTCGTCGGGCAACCCTCGACGGGGCCGGACAGGTCGGGGAACCGGACCTGCACGCCGCTGTTGGCGCGCGCGTCCCCGGGGGCGTCGTCGCGGAGCTGCACGACGAGCGAGAAGTCGCCGTACTGCCGGACCGGGTACCAGAGGGTGCCGAACCCGCCGCCCGCGCCCGCCCGGGAGCGGATCGTGCCGTCGTCGAGCAGGTCGAACCCGCCGTCGCCGGCGTACTCCCACGCGTCGAAGGACTCGGCGGTGCCGTCGAAGATCACGTCGTACTCCTCGCCGGGCGCCACGGCCGTCGGGGCCCCGGGTGCCGTGGTCTCCGGTGCCGTGGGCACGACCGCCGCGGCCGGCGCCGCGAGCGCGACCCCGACGGCGAGCGCGGCCGCTCCCGCGAGGCGGGCGCGGTGCGCCCGGCGGAGGACGGGGGGACGGGTGGTGCTCGACATCGGAACTCCCTCGTTCGACGCGTGTCCCTCCACCCTCGCACGGATGCCGGGCGCTCTCCACGGCACGGGGAGCGAGCGTGCAGCCGGGGCCGCGGGACGTCCGCACCCGCGTGCGCGCGTCGGGCGCGGTGGGAGAATCGACCGGTGTCCGGAGCCGAGGAGCGAGTGCTGGAGTCCGCCCGGGTCGCGGCGACGCTGCGCGACGAGATCCTCGACGGGGTGCGACGACCGGGGTCCCGGCTGGTCGAGCGGGACCTGGCGGCCGACTTCGGCGTGAGCCGCATCCCCGTGCGCGACGCGCTCAAGGCGCTCGAGGGGGAGGGGCTCGTCGTGCTGCGGCCGCACACGTGGGCCGTGGTGCGCGAGTTCTCCGACGCAGACCTCGCGGACCTCGACGAGGTCCGCGAGGTGCTGGAGCCGCTCGCGTTCCGCCTCGCGGCCGAGCGCCACGGCCCGGAGGGCCTGGAGCGGCTGCGGAGCGCGCTCGCGAGCGAGCAGGAGGGTGCTCGGACAGCCGACAGCGTCGGGTCGCGCCGGTCGGCGGCCGACTTCCACGAGATCGTGACCGAGCTCGCCGACAACCAGCTCCTGCGGGACATGATGCAGGGCATCCGCAGCCGCGTGCGCTGGGCGCTGTCGCAGCACGACGACCTCGCGCACGTGACCGAGGAGCACGCGGCGCTGTTCGAGGCGGTCGCGTCGCGGGACGGCGAGCGTGCGGCCGCCCTGGCGGAGGCGCACGTCGACAGCAGCCGGCGCCAGCGCGCCGCGCACGTCGCGGCCCTGCGCTCGGAGGGCTGACCCGGCCTCGTCGGGGCCGTGCCGGGGCTCAGACGGGGCCGGCTGTCCCGTCGTGCGACGTGGCCGGCCGGGCGGGGAGCTCGGTCGCCTTCTGCCACGACCCGACCAGCCGCCCGTCGCTCGTCTCGAGCCGGAACGGCGCGAGCGGGAGGTTGCCCGCACGGCGGCGAGCGCGGAGCACGTCGATCGCGTCCTCGTCGCTGTCCGCGCCGAACGGCTCGCCGCGGCGTGCGCCGGTGACGGTGACCACGCGGTAGCGGGTCATGCTGTCGTCGTCGTGGTGGACGTCGTCGGCGAGCGCGGCGACCTCCTTGGCGACCTCGAGGTTCGGCAGCGCGACCCAGGTGCGTCCCGGCCCGTCGAGCGTCCAGCCGTCGGCGTCGTCGCGCCGGATCACGTACTCGCGCGACGCGCTGCGGGCGCGCCAGGTCGCGTCGTCTTCGGCAGTCCAGGTGAGTGTGTTCATGAGCGCTGGTGCGGGTCGGACGGCGGTCCGGTCACTCGGCGGTCGAGCGGTTGTCCCCCCTGCCGTCGTCCGGTGACCCACCCGCAGCGTACGCGGCCCGCGCCGCTGACGTGTCCACCCTGAGGAGGAGATCGCCCGTCGGGCACGTCACACCGCGCCGCCGCGGCTGCCGGTCGCCGGGGGGGGTCCGCCCGTCCGGCTACCCCAGGCGTTCCTCCAGGAGATCCGCAGCGGCTCGTGCGCCACCCAGCGACCGCAGCTCGCTCCCGAGGCGGGCGGCCGCAGCACGGTAGGCCGGGTCGGTGGCGACCTCGCGGCAGGCGTCCCTGACCGCCTCGGGCCGCGGCGTCCCGGTGCGCAGGTTCACGCCGGCGCCGTGCCAGCCGACGCGCGCCGCGACCTCCGGCTTGTCGAGGTCCCCGCCCGCGACCACGAGCGGGACGTCGTGCCGCAGCGCCTGGAGGACGCCGCCGTAGCCGCCGTTCGTGATCATCACCGAGGTCCGGGGCAGGAGCTCGGGGTAGGGGACCATCGGCGCGACGCGGGCGTTCGCGGGCAGCGGTCCGGGCAACGGCTCGGTCCGGTGGCCCAGCCCGACGACGACGAGCACGTCCTGGTCGGCGAGCGCCTCGAGCGTGGGCAGGATCAGGTCGCGCGGGTCGACGTTCGCGGTGCCCTGCGTGACGTGGACGACGGGCGCGCCGGCGTGGACGACGTCGTCCCACCACGGCGGGAGCGAGCCCGGGGCCGGCGCCGTCCCGTCGTCGGTGAGGTCGCCGACGAAGCGGATGTGCGGGGGCAGGTCGTCGCGCGGGTAGTCGAGGCCGGGCGAACCGGCCGCGGCGACGAGGAACGGCGAGTACCACATCGTCGCGAAGGTCGCGGTGTCCGGCGCGAGCCCGGCCGACCGTCGCGTGCGCTGGTAGCGCCGGGTCAGCGCGGCGGTGCCCGCCCCCGAGACGGCGCCGAGCACCGCGTCGCGCGCCCTGCCGACGACGCCGACGCCCGGGGTGAGCCCGAGGCCCGTCGGCGGGATGCCCTTGCCGGGCAGCCAGACCGCGATCGGCGAGACCGTCGCCCACGGCGACCGGAGCCGCTCGGCCGCGAACCGGGTCCCGAGCGCCATCGGGTCGCCCGCGAGCAGGTCCCAGGGTTCGTCGTCGTGCAGCGCGAGGAGGTCCTCGGCCTGCGCGGGCGCGGTCCCGAGAAAGAGGTCCTCGAGGTTGTGGAGCACCTGCCGGAACCCCTTGCGGTCCTGGAGGCGCGGGAAGGTCGCGGCAAGGTCGCGCTCGTCGAAGTCGGGCGCTGCGACCCAGGGGACGCCGCGAGCTCCGACGTCGTCGAACATCGCGACGTACGACCTGCCGGTGTAGACGCGGACGCCGTGGCCGCGGCGGACGAGCTCGGCGGCGACCGCCCGGATCGGCCGGGCGTGCCCGGCGAACGGCATCGCTGTCAGCAGGATCGAGGCCATGGGGCAAGCATGACCCCTCGTCGGTGTCTCGGCCCGCGAGCGGTGACCGGCTACCCTGCACGAGCCGCCCGCGACGAGAGGACCCGCCCGATGTCCCACCCCACCGACCCGTACGAGCCGGTCGACGACCACACCGTCATGCGGCCGCCGCGACGGTACGGGGAGGACGGCGGGGCGAGCCCGGGCGCTTCGGGTGCCCCGGCGCCGGGCTACCCGAGCCCGCACGCGCAGGCGCCGTACGACACCGACCCGTACGGCACGGGAGGTCGCCGGGGCCCTGGCCGGCCCGGCGACCCGCACGCGACGCTCCCGCCCGCGGACACCGGGGCGACCTGGCCGCCTGCGGGGACGGCGCCCGGCTACGCGCCACCGCCCCCGCCGCCCGGTGCCCCCGCGGGCCCGCCCGTGCCCGGCGCCCCGTACGGCACCCCGCCGGCTCCGTACGCGTCCGGCCCCGCCTACGGCGCGCCGGACGACGCGACGGTCGTGCCGGGGCCGCCCGCCCCGCCGTCGGACCCCTACGGCTTCTCCCCGTACGCGACGCCCCCCGGCCGCGGGTCGCGGAAGTGGCTCGTGCCCGTCCTCGCGGGCGTGGGCGCGTTCGTCGTGGTCGCCGGCGGCCTCGGCGTGTGGCTCGCGGTGCGCGACGACGCCCCGCCCGCCCCGGAGCCGACGACCGCCGAGCAGGCGCCCGCGACGGACGCACCGGTGGGGCCGGAGGCGACCGAGGAGCCCGAGCCGACCGAGGAGCCCGTGGACACCGACGTCACGGACGACGAGCCGTGGCTCGAGCAGCAGTACCGTGCGGGGGCGGAGATGGACCCCGAGTCGGGCCCGGCGCTCGCGCCGATGTCGTGGGACTACTTCTCCGACAACGACTACCTGGTCAACGAGGACCGCATCGCGCTCGTGGCCCGCCGCGACTTCGCGTGCGACGACCTGCCCGCGATCCCTGCGATCGAGGCGCTCGCGGGCTCGTGCCAGGCCGGGTTCGAGGCCCGCGTCGTGTCGGACGACGGCCCGACCCTCGCGCTCGACCTGGTCCTGGTGGACGTCGGGTCGGAGGAGGAGGCCGAGCGCGCGGCTGCCGCCTTCAACGACGCGCCGGAGGGTGACCCGATCGCCGACACCACGGGACCCGCGCACCCGACCCTCGCCGCCGCGGTGCCGCAGCCGGGGTTCCAGGGCACGTACGCGCTGCTCGACGACGGGGACTCGCCGGCGGTCATGCTCAACACCGGGACCGTCGTCATGCTGTACCGGCTCGGCATCGACGACGGGCTGGAGCGCGACCAGATCCTGCCCGTCGCGCAGGCCGTCGGGTTCGTCATCACGGACCACGAGCTCGCGAAGTCGTTCGACGAGAAGAAGTGGCTGGACACGAAGGCCGGCTGAGCGGTCGCCGGTCGGGCTGGGTACCCTGGGGGCGGTGATGGATCCCGCCGGGGCATAGCCGCCCGAACCGCCGCCAGGGCTGATGGTTCCTGTCTCGTCGCACGTCGGCGGGCAGGGTGCTGCCCGCGGGAAGAGGTCCGCATGAGAGCCAGACCCGTGCCCCAGCCCGCGCTCGACCGCATGGTCCCGTTCGCCGGGCACCCCGTGGTCGTGGGCGTCGTGCCGGGCGGCGACCCGCTGGTCGTCCGGACGGCCGCGGCCTGGGCGGGTGCCGCCGGGTCCCGTGTGGTCGCCGCGTTCGCCGACACCTCCCGCCACGTCGTCGAGGAGCACCCCGACGGCTCGGTGACGCACGCGCCGCTCGACCCGGACTCGGCCGACGACTCCTGGGAGGACGTCGAGGCCCGGCTGCGGGCCGAGGTCGAGCACGGGCTGCGGGGGACGGGCGTCGCGTGGGAGCTGCGCTACCTCGCCGGGCGTCCCGACCGCGCGCTGACGCACCTCGCGCGGGCGGTCGACGCCGCGCTGATCGTCGTCGGGACGCGCGCGCCCGGGTCCACGGCGCACCTGCGCGAGCTCGTCGAGGGGTCCGTCGCCGCGCACCTGGCGCACCACCAGCACCGGCCGGTGCTCACGGTCCCGCTCGCGGTCGTGGACTGGAAGGAGCTCCGCACGCCGTGGGAGAGGTGAGACGACGGACCCCGCTCCTCGCGCTCGCGGGGCTCGTCGCGCTGGGGGGAGCGGTCGGCACGACGGCGCGCGCGCTGCTCGAGCAGGCGTTCGCTCCTGCGCCCGGGTCGTGGCCGTGGACGACGTTCTGGATCAACCTCGCCGGGTCGTTCGTGCTCGGCGCGCTCCTCGAGACGTTGCTCCGCTCGGGTCCCGACGCCGGGTGGCGGCGAGGCGTGCGGCTCGGCTGCGGGACGGGCGTGCTCGGCGGGTTCACGACCTACTCGACCTTCGCGGTCGAGGTCGAGCGGCTGGCGAGCGGGGGTCACGCCGCTCTCGGCGCCACGTACGCGCTGGGGAGCGTCGTGCTCGGCGTCGCGGCGGCGATGGCCGGGATCGCGCTCGCCGCCGCGGCTCGACGGCGGCTGGTCGTCCGGGGCGGTGCGGCGCGGTGACGGGCGTCCCCGAGCTGGCGCTCGTCGCCCTCGCCGGCGGGCTCGGCGCGGCGTCGCGGTTCCTGCTGGACACGCTCGTGGCCCGGCACAACCGGTGGTCGACGCCGCTCGGCACGGTCGTCGTGAACGTCACCGCGTGCTTCCTGCTGGGGCTGCTCACGGGCTGGGGTGCGACGCACCCGGGGAACGGAGATGTCGCGGCGGTGCTCGGGGTCGGCTTCCTGGGTGGCTACTCGACGTTCTCGACGGCGTCGGTCGAGGGCGCGCGCCTGCTGCTCGCCGGCCGCGGCGCCGTCGCGCTGGTGCACGCGCTCGGGATGCTCGTCGTGTGCCTGGCGGCCGCGGCGGCGGGGATCGCGGCCGGGAGCGCGTGAGCGGGCGCACCATCGACACGACGCAACTGAAGGGTTGTGCGGACCGGTGCCATATGCAACTCTGAAGTTGCAGACAGTCGTTCTTCCCAGCGGAGAGGAAGCACCATGACCACCACCAACGAGCCGGCCGTCGTCGACCGCGAGTCGTACACCGTGTCCCGGACCGTGACCATCGACGCCCCGGCGGCACGCGTCTGGGCGGCGCTCACCCAGGAGGACCTCATCAGCGGCTGGTTCGGCCAACGGACCGAGCTGCCGGACCTGCGCGTCGGCGGCGAGGGCGTGTTCAGCTGGCCGGACGCGCCCGACGTCCAGGTGCGCATCGAGGAGTACGACCCCACGACGGCGTTCGCCTTCCGGTGGGGGACCCCGGTGGGGCAGGTCATGGACGAGACCACCTCGACCGTCGCGCGCTTCACGCTCGAGCCCCAGGGGCCGACGACCGTCCTGCGCGTCGTCGAGACCGGGTTCGACCTCGTCGCGGACCCGGACGGCCTGCTCGAGAGCCACCAGCAGGGCTGGACGAGCGAGCTCGACGAGCTCGTCGAGCTGCTCGAGGGGGCGCTCGCGGCCGAGGGAGGTCGCGCGTGACCGCACCCGCGGCGGAGCTCGCTCCCGTGTTCTCGGCCCTCGCGGACGACACCCGGTGGCGGATCCTCCAGGAGCTCGGCAGCGCGGACCTCTCGGCGTCCGCGCTCGCCGAGCGCCTGCCGGTGAGCCGCCAGGCCATCGCGAAGCACCTGGGGGTGCTCGCGGAGGTGGGCCTCGTCGAGCCGCTCCGCGTGGGCCGCGAGATCCGCTACCGCGCGGTCGGCGCCAGGCTGGAGGAGACCGCGCGTGCGCTCGAGGCCATCGGCGCGGCCTGGGACCGCCGGCTCGCGGCGATCAAGCGCATCGCGGAGTCGTAGCGGTCGTCGGTCAGGATCCGGGAGCGCGGACGGGGTGCGCCTCGAGCGCCGCCGCGACGGCGTGCAGGTTGTGCGCCATGAGGCGCCCCGTCTCCCGCGCCCACTCGTGGCCGTGCCCGGTCTGGACGTAGTCGGGGCCCGGGCCGGGGCCCTGGTTCCAGTAGGTCCACGCCTGGCCGGGGATCGTGTACCCGATGTCGGCGAGCGCGCCGCTGACCTCCGAGATGACGTGGTGCGCGCCGTCCTCGTTGCCCGTGACCACCACGCCCGCCACCCGGTTGTAGGCGACGGGGACGCCGTCGGGGCCGTCCTCGGAGATCATCGCGTCCATGCGCTCGAGCATGCGCTGCGCGAGCGACGACGGGCGCCCGAGCCACGTCGGCGTGAGCACCACGAGGATCTGCGCGTCGAGCAGCCGCTCGTGCACGCGCGGCCACTCGTCGCCCTCGCCCGCGTCGGTGACGACGCCCGGTGGGACGTCGAGGTCGACGAGCCGGACGTGCTCGACCTCGACCCCGCGGTCCTGGAGCGCCTCGGCGACCACGCGCCCGAGCGCCTCGGTGTTGGACGGTTCCGGGGACTTCTTGAGCGTGCAGCTCACGAACAGCGCCTTCATGGGTCCTCCCGTGTCGCCGGACGCGGCGACGGTGCTCTCGTGCCTCCGCCCGGGCGGCCGACGGCGGGTGGCTCCACCGTCCCGTCCAGCGTCACGGGGCGGCGACCCGCTCGCAACGCGCCGAGCGGCGGGGCGGGGTCAGGGCAGGGCCGCGTCCTCGCGCCGGTACCCCGCGGCGAGGCGCACCTCGCCCGGCGTGACGGCGGCGACGTCGTCCCACGGCACGAGGAACGTCCCGCAGTGGCGGCGGCGGACGAGCTGCGGGACCGGCCACGGCGCCGTCACGTCCGTGCGCTCGTACCCGAGGAACGACGCGCCCGTGCGCGGGCTCACGAGCACGCCGACGACGCGCGCCCGCCCCACCCGGTCGCGGCGGCGCACGCCGTGGCTCAGCGCACGGTCGTCGGGGTGGGCGTCGTCGGGGTCGGGCTCGCCCGCCGCCCCGCCGGGGCGGTGCCGCGCGGCGCCGTCGGAGGGGCCGCCGTCGGGCAGCGTGTCGAGCGCGAGCCGGACGTCCACGAGGAAGCCGATGTTCTCGCCGCCGGGCCCGAGGACGCGCGCGTCGAGCAGGTCGCCGAGGATCACGACTCCTCCTCGGGGTCGTGACGGCCGCCGGGGACGCGGCCGACCACGTGCTCGCGCAGCCAGCCCTCGGTCCAGTGCAGGTCGAGCGAGTCCGCGCGGACCGTGAGCTCGATCGCCGTCCCCACGCGCCCGACGTCGGACCACGGCACGCGCTCCCAGCGGGACGCGGGCGGCCGGCCGCCGAGGAGGCGCGTCACCAGCACCGGGCCGGTGAGGAGCGCGCCGACCTCCGCCGGCGCGCCGGGCACCGCGTCGCGCGGCCCGTCGTCCCGCGCGGTGCCGTCCGCGCCGTCCGCGGCGACCAGCTCGAGGTCGTCGACGGTCGTGACCGGCTCGCCGTCGACGTCGAGCACCTGGCGGCTCAGCAGGTGCAGGCGCGCGTCCACGACGCGCACCCCCGTCGGTGTGAGGCCGTCCCGGCTCATGACCCCGCTCCCGTCGCGATCATCAGGGGGATCGCCGCGACAGCCGCGGCGACCACGATCACCAGGTACACCATGCCCAGCACGTTGGTCGCGCGCCCGTTGACGTGCTCGCCCATGTACTCCGGGTCGTTCGCGACGAGGAGGATCGGGACGTACGTGAGGGGCAGCGCGACGGCCGAGAACACGACCGACATCTCCGTGACGGCGACGGGGTCGACGCTCGTCATGAGGATCGCCACGGCGAGCAGCAGCGCGACGACCATCGTCACGTGGAAGCGCGCGGCGCGCGCCGGGCGGCGGAACTTTCCCCACGACCAGCCGAGGTACTGCGCGAGCGTGTACCCGCTCGACAGCGCGGTCTCGAGCGCGGCGCCGAACGTCGCCGCGACGATCCCGACGATCACGAGCGCGAGCAGGAGCGTCCCGCCGGCCTCCGCCACCGGCAGCACGATCTGCGACAGCGACGACACCTCGATCCCGGCCGGCAGGAGCACCACGGCCGCGCACGCCGCGATCGCGACGGACAGCAGCCCGCCGAGCGGGAACCCGACGAGCACGTTGACCCGGTTCTGCGCGAGGTCCTTCGCGGTCCACCCCTCCTCGACGGCGCCGGAGGAGAAGAAGAACACCTCGTACGGCGTCATCGCCGCCCCGAACAGCGCGACGGCGTAGTACCAGTACGTCGCGACGTGCTCCGTCGCCGGGGGAGACGGCGGCACCGCCTGGCGCAGCAGCTCGCCCCAGTCCGGGCCCAGCAGGAAGAGCGCGACCCCGAACCCCACGAGCAGCAGCCCGAGCAGGCCCGCGACGTTCTCCATGACCTGGAACTTCACGCGCCACAGCACGAGCCAGACGGCGAAGGCCGCGACCGGCATCCACAGGCGCGGCTCGACGCTGCTCGCGAGGTGCAGCGCGAGCGCGATGCCCCCGACCTCCGCGGTGAGGGTGAGCAGGTTGATGGCGAACGACGCGGCGAGGTTCGCGCCCGCGGCGCGCGGGCCGAGGCGCTCGCGGATGATCTCGAACGTCGCGCGCCCGCTCACCGCCGCGACGCGGCCGGACATCGACGCGAACAGGCAGATGCCGACGACGCCGACGACCACGACCCACACGAGCGACAGCCCGAACCGCGACCCGACGACGGCGTTCGTCACCAGGTCGCCGATGTCGACGAACCCGCCGATCGCGGTGAGGATGCCGAGCGCGACACCGAGGAGCCGCTTCACGCGCCACCCGCCAGGGCCAGCGCGGTGTCCAGGTCGTCGGCGGCGCGCGCCAGGTCGGCCTCGAGCTCGGACGCCGTGAGCGGGACGGCACCCGCCTCCGACAGGTCGCCGCCCGCCTCGCGCGCGACCCAGGTGCGCGCCGCGACGACCTCGCGCGTCGCGTCCGCGACGGCCACGAGGCCGGCGTCGCGCTGCGCGGACGAGACGTCGTCGGGCGGGACGAGCGTCGTGAGCGCCGCGGTGGACTCCTCGAGCACGCGCACCTGGTCGAGCACGGCGGCGTCCGCGACGGGCGTGGTGACGCGGTCGTCGTCGAGCAGCCGCACGGTGAGACGCGTCGTCTCGACCGCCGACCCGGCCTGCGCGAGCGCGTCGACCACGGCGGCCGTCGCCTGCCCGGGGTCCTGCCGGCTCACGGTGCAGCCCGCGGTCGTCCCGAGCGCGAGCGCCAGCACGAGCACGTGCCCCAGCACGGCCCCGGAGCGGGTGTTGCGCGCGCGACGTCCCACGTCAGCGATGGTCCCGCTCCGGACGGACGCCCGCACGCGGACACGTCGTCGGGGTGTGACGGGCCGCGACCGCGTGGGTGCGGGCGCCGAAATGCCCGTGCTCTCCGTACGGGGGACTGTGATGCTGGCGGCGTGGACACCCCCGTACCCGTCGACCTCGAGACCTGGCCGCGCCGCGAGCACTTCGAGCACTTCCTCCACGCGTCACCGTGCACGTACGCGATGACCGTCGAGCTGGACGTGACGGCGCTCGCGGCCGCGCTGGCCGGGTCGTCCCGCAAGACGTACGTCGCGCAGGTCTGGGCGCTCGCGACGGTCGTGAACCGGCACGAGGAGTTCCGCATGATGCTCGACGACGCCGGTGCCCCGGCCGTCTGGCCGGTGGTGCACCCGTCCTTCACCGTGCTCAACCCGGAGCGGGAGACGTTCTCGGCCGTGTGGGCGCCGTACGGCCACGACTTCGACGCGTTCCACGCCGCGGCGTCGGAGGTGCTCGCCGAGCACCGGTCCGCGACGACGTTCTTCCCGCAGGGCACGCCGCCGCCGAACACCTTCGACGTGTCGAGCCTGCCGTGGACGTCGTTCACGGGGTTCACGCTCGCGATCCGCGACGGCTGGCGGCACCTCGCACCGATCGTCACGCTGGGGCGGTACGTCGAGCGCGGCGGGCGGACGTTCCTCCCCCTCGCGGTCCAGGTGCACCACGCCGCGGCGGACGGGTTCCACGTGGCGCGCCTCGTGAACGAGCTCCAGGAGCTCGTCGACGACCCGTCCTGGCTCGGCTGACGCCGGACCCACCCGCGCGGGCCGGCCTCAGGGGCGCAGCAAGGCCTTGATCGCGCGCCGCTCGTCCATCGCGGCGTAGCCCTCCGCCGCGTCGTCGAGGGAGAGCTCGAGGTCGAACACGCGCGCGGGGTCGATGCGCCGGTCGAGGACGAGGTCCATCAGCTCGGGCAGGTACTGGCGGACCGGCGCCGGGCCGCCCGACCAGTGCACGTGGCGGTAGAACATGTCGACGACGGGGAGCTCGACGCCGTGCGGCAGCCCGACGACGCCGACGTGCCCGCCGGGACGCACCGACCCGAGCGCCTGGGCCACGGACTCCGGCGTGCCGACGGCCTCGACCACGCCGTGCGCGCCCAGCCCGTCGGTGAGGTCCAGGACGCGCGCGACGCCCTCGTCGCCCCGCTCCGCGACGACCTCGGTCGCGCCGAACGCCCGCGCGAGCTCCTGGCGGGGCGCGTGCCGGCTCATGGCGATGACCTGCTCGGCCCCGAGCTGCGCGGCGGCGAGGACCGCGAGCAGGCCGACGGCGCCGTCGCCCACCACGGCGACCGTCCGGCCCGGTCCCGCCTCGGCCGCGCGGGCGCCGAACCAGCCCGTGCCCAGCACGTCGGACGCGGTGAGCAGCCCGGGCAGGAGGTCGTCGTCGGGGCGCTCCGGCGTCGCGACGAGCGTCCCGTCCGCGAGCGGGACGCGCAGCAGCTCGGCCTGGGCGCCGCGCACGGGCTCGCGGTGGACGCACGACGTCTGGTAGCCGGCGCGGCAGATCGGGCACGTGTTGTCGGACGCGAAGAACGACCCGACGACGAGCTGTCCCGGGCGCACGGTCCGGACGTCGGCGCCGACCTCCTCGACCGTGCCGACGTACTCGTGGCCCATCGCCACGGGGTGCTCGATCGGGTTCGCCCCGCGGTACGTCCACAGGTCCGACCCGCACACGCACGCCGCCTCGACGCGCACGATCGCGTCGGTGGGCGCGAGCAGGCGCGGGTCGTCGCGCTGCTCGACGCGGACGTCGTACGGGGCGTGGATGACGGTCGCGCGCACGGTGGCTCCCTCGGGGGGCGGACGGGACGCTGTCGAGCCTACGACCGTGCGCCCGCCCCGGCCCGCCCGGGGGAGGGGGCCGGGAGCGCGGGCGTCAGGGTTCCTCGGTCCGCCGTGTCTGGACGGCGTTGCTCGCGTCGTAGGTGAAGCTCAGCCGCCGTCCGACCACCTCCTCGGCGACGTCCTCGAGCGTCGTCGACCGGGCGAAGGCGTGCGCCCGGAGCACGGCGAGCGCGTCGCGCGGTGCTACGCGGAGCTGGGCGGTCACCATCCCCGTCGCCTGGTGCACCTCGGCGCGCATCGACCAGTCGAGCGAGTCCAGGTCGGCCAGCAGCGCGAGCCCGACGACGTCCGCCAGGAACTGCACGTCGTCCGGCTCGCGCTCGAGCCTGGCCGAGGCGGTGAGGAGGCTGAGCACCCCCACCACCTGGCCCCCCGCGTGCATGGGGACGGCGTGGTAGGTCGAGGGCCCCGTGATCGCCCCGACGACGCGGGAGAACACGGGGAAGGCGGCGCCGCTGCGGCTCCCGTCGACCTGGCTCACCACGACGCGGTCCTCGGCGAGCGCGAGCTGGGCCGGCCCCTCGCCCAGCATCTCCTCGAGGTCCTCGACGCGCGCCGCGACGCCGTCGGACGTGGCGACCGTGAGGCGGTCGTCCGCCGTCGCGGCGACCGTCAGCGCGGCGCTCTCGGCGCCGAGCACCGTGGCGCACGCCTGGCACATGCGCGCGGGCATCGACAGGGTGTCGTCGACCTCGGCGAGCGCGCGAGCCAGAAGTGTCAGCAGCTCCGACGCGCCCACGTCCGCCTCCGTCCGGTCCTCGTCCTCCTCGTCCAGTTTTCCACCACCTCGGGCGCTCGCTCGGCGACGCGACCTGCGGCGTCAGCGCACCGCGCAGGCGGCGGGTTGCAGAAACGCCGCGCCCGACTAGAGTCCCGGTCTGAGTCTGGACCTGGCTCACGACCCGCTGAACGACGACGGAGACGACCCATGTCCGTGGAGGATCAGGCAACGCTGCACCCGCTGTCCCTCGGCGACGACACCACGCTGGGGCAGTACCGGGTCGACCTGGCGACCGACACCTGGTGGTGGTCGGCCGAGACGTACCGCCTGCACGGCTTCGAGCCGGGCGACGTCGTGCCGACGACGTCGCTCGTGCTGGCCCACAAGCACCCCGACGACCGGGACCGCGTCCGGGACGTCCTGGAGCGCGCGCGTCACGACGGCGCGCCCTTCTCGAGCCTCCACCGCATCATGGACGCGCGCGGCCGGGAGCGCGTCCTCGTCGCCGTCGGCCAGGGCCGGCGCGACCGCGACACGGGGCGGGTCGTCGAGCTGCTCGGGTACTTCGTCGACGTGACGCGATCAGTCCGGAAGAACGCCGGGCTGCTGGCGCAGCGCGACATCGCCGCCGCGGCCGACAGCCGGGGCCCGATCGAGCAGGCGAAGGGCGTCGTGGCCGTCGCGCTGGGGATCGCCCCCGAGCAGGCGTTCGCGGTCCTCAAGCGCGTGTCGAACGACCGCAACGTCCGCCTGCGCGAGCTTGCCCGGCAGGTCGTCGAGGAGGGGACGCGGCCCGACGCCGACCGCGTCGACCGGGTCGCCGCGCTGCTGTCGTAGGCGCCGCCGTCGAGCCTCGGACGCGACGTCCGACGGCCGCCAGACGCCCCGCCCTCGCGCGACGAGGCTGGGTCCATGACCACCACCTCGACCCGCACTGCCCCGTCGCACGTCGTGATCGACCCGGGGATCCTGTACTTCGGCACCCCCGTCGCGCTGCTCAGCACGGTCGACGCGGCCGGCCACGTGAACCTCGCCCCGATGTCGTCGGTGTTCTGGCTGGGCCGGACGGCGGTGCTCGGTCTGGGCGCGCGGTCGCAGACGGCGCTCAACCTCGTCGCGACGCGCGAGGTCGTGGTGAACCTGCCCTCGACGGCCGAGGTCGACGCCGTCGACCGCCTCGCCCTGACGACCGGGCGTGACCCGGTCCCGGCGCGCAAGGCGTCCGTGGGCTACCGCTACGAGCCGGACAAGTTCGCGCGCGCGGGGCTGACGCCCGTCGCGTCGGACACGGTCGCGCCACCGCGCGCCGCGCAGTGCCCCGTCGCGGTCGAGGCGCGGCTCGTGCACGCCCACCCGCTCGGTCGCGACGACGCCGGTCACGCCGGGTCGCTCGTCGCGTTCGAGGTCCGCGTGACCCGGGTGCACGTCCACGAGAGCGTCCGCATGCCGGGGACCGCGCACCGCGTCGACCCCGACCGGTGGCGCCCGCTCCTCATGAGCTTCCAGCGCTTCTACGGCCTCGGCCCGGAGGCGCACCCGTCGCGCCTCGCGACGATCGACGAGGACTGGTACCGCTGAGCGCCCGAGCGGGCCACGCGGCGGAACGGACCCGTCGCGGAGAGGTCAGCGCCGGACGAGCGCCCGGACGACCGCCGCGACGTCGGCCGGGGCCTCCTCGGCCATGAAGTGCCCGGCCGTCGTCGTGAGGTGCTCCAGGTCCGGTGCCCAGCGGCGCCAGACGCCCGCGGCGTCGTACCCGAGCCGCGCGCCCCAGTCCTGCTGCACCACGGTCACGGGCATGGCGAGCCGGTCGCCGGCGTCGAGCGACGCCTGGTCGTGCTCGACGTCGACCGTCGCCGTCGCGCGGTAGTCCGCGACGATCGAGTCGACGGCGTCCCGGCTCGCCGCCAGGTAGTGCGCGCGGACGTCGTCGGGGATCGCCGCGGGATCCTGGGTCCACGCGTCGAGGAAGGACCCGAAGAACGCGTCGGCGCTGCCCCGGATCATCGCCTCGGGCAGGCCCGGGGGCTGCGCCATGAGGTAGAGGTGGAACGCGACCGCGGCGTCCACGCCGTGCAGCACGCCCCACGTGTCGAGCGTGGGCACCACGTCGAGGATGCCGAGGTGGCTCACGCGGTCCGGGTGGTCGAGCGCGGCGCGGAACGCGACGAGCGCGCCCCGGTCGTGACCGACGAGGACGAACCGGTCGACGTCCAGCGCGTCGGCGAGCGCGACGACGTCGGCGCCCATGGTGCGCTTGGCGTAGACGTCGGGCGTGGCCGCGACGGGCTTCGCGCTGTCGCCGTAGCCGCGCAGGTCGGGCACGACGACGTGGTGGTCGCGCGCGAGGTCGGCGGCGACGTGCCGCCACATGTGACGGGTCTGGGGGAAGCCGTGCAGCAGGACGACGGGCGTGCCCTCGCCCGCGGTCTCGGCGCGCAGGGCGACGCCCGGGGCGACCTCGACGGTGCGGGTCTCGAAGCCGGGGATGTGCATGGGGGTGTCCTCTCTCGGATGGTCACAGCGCCGGGACGGGTCGTGCCCGGCCGGCTCGTGGCCATCCTCCGAGCGGCGGATCAGCATCCGATCAGTGCCGCCGCCCGCGCTCGTGCCGCGTCGTCCAGGTGCGGCGAGAATGACGGGGTGGTGGAGCTGCGCGTCGAGGTGCTCGGGCCGGTCCGGGTGCTGCGCGACGGCGGGGAGGTCGACCTGGGCGGCCCGAGACAGCGCGAGCTCCTGGCGCGGCTGGCCGCCGCACGCGGCCGCCCCGTGTCGTTCGAGCGGCTCGCGGCGGACCTGTGGGACGACGACGCGGATCGCGACCCCCGCGACCGGCGCGGCGCGCTCGCGACGTCTGCCGGCGACCTGCGCCGACGACTGGAGCCCGAGCGCGCCCCACGCACCCGGCCACGCGTGCTCGTCACCGAGCACGGCGGCTACGCGCTGCGGCTCCCGGACGACGCGCTCGACGCGGCGCGCCTGGATGCGGCCGTCGCCCGGGCGACCGCGCCCGCCGAGGCCGGGGACGCGCCGTCGGGCACGATGCGTGCGCTCGCGGACGCCGTCGCGGTGTGGCGAGGGGAGCCCTACGGCGACCTGCCGGACCGGGAGTGGGTCCGGACCGAGCGACGGCACCTCGTGGAGCTGCACGCGCGCGCGGTCGAGCTGCTCGCCGAGGCGCTGCTCGCGGACGGACGGCCCGGGGAGGCGGTCGCCGCGCTCGACCCGCACGCCGCCGCCCACCCGTGGCGCGAGCGCGCGTGGGCGCTCCTCGCGCTCGCGCTGTACCGCGAGGGCCGCCAGGCGGACGCGCTCGACGTCGTGCGCCGGGCGCGCCGTCGGCTCGCCGACGAGCTCGGCCTCGAGCCGGGACCGGAGCTCGCGCGTCTCGAGCGCGACGTGCTCGGCCAGGCGCCGTCGCTCGACGGCCCGACGCCGGGGCCCCGCCTCGCGGTCACGGCCCCGACCTCGCGCACGCACCTGCGGTCCACGGTCGACGTCGCACGCACGCTCGCCATCGCCGGGGGAGACCACCTCGCGACCGCGCAGCAGCAGCGGGTCGCCGCGGCGCTCGCGGCCGAGGCGACGGGCGACCCCGTGCTCACCGCGCGCACGGTCACGGCGTACGACGTCCCGGCGGTCTGGACCCGGAGCGACGACCCCGAGGCAGCGGACGCGCTCGTCGACGTCGCGCGGCGCACCCTGGGCCGCCTGGGCGCCGACGCGGCCCCGGTCCTGCGGGCGCGGCTGCTCGCCGTCGTCGGGATCGAGCACCGGGGGACGCGCGACGCGTGGGCGTGGGCGGCGGCGGAGGACGCCGTGGGGATCGCGCGCGACGTCGGCGACCCGGGCACGCTCGCGCTCGCGCTCAACGCCCGGTTCCTCCAGTCGTTCCAGCGGCCGGGCGCAGGCGTCGAGCGGGACCGGACCGGCGCGGAGCTCGTCGCGCTGGCGGAGGCTCACGACCTACCGACGTTCGCGATCCTCGGGCGCCTCGTCCGGATGCAGGCCGCGGCGGGCACCGGGCGGTTCGCCGTCGCCGACGCCCACGCCGCCGCGGCGGAGGACGTGGCGGCCGGGTACGAGTCGCCCGTGGTCCCGATGCTCACGGCCTGGTACCGGGCGATGCGCGACGCCGAGACCGCGCCGCCCGACGCCGCGGCGCACGCGTACCGCGCCGCCGACGACCTCCTCGCGGGCGTGCGCATGCCGGGCGTGCGGGACGGGCTGCTCCCGCTCGCGCTGCTCACCGTCCGCCTCCGGCACGGTCGTCCGCTCGGCGGGCTCGGCGACCCCGGGCCGTACACGCCCTGGGTCGAGCCGCTGCGCGCGCTCGACGCGGGTGACCGCGGCGGTGCCGCGCAGCTCGCCCGGGCGGCCCCGGAGCCGCCCGCCGACCACCTGCGCGAGCTGCGCTGGGCGCTCGTCGCGGAGACCGCCGTCCGGCTCGGGGACGCGGCCCTCGCGCGGCGGGCGCGCCACGCGCTCGCGCGCGTCCCGGACGAGCTCGCCGGGGGAGGCTCGGGACTCGTGTCCGCCGGGCCGGTCCGCGCGTGGCTCGACCGTCTCGACGGTCGCCGCACGTCGGCAGGTCCCCCCGGGGACGGGTAGGCGACGTGACGGCTCAACGCTCCGGGAGCAGCCCCGCCACGAGTGCGTCGATGACGTCGTCGGTCGCGACGTCGGGGTCGACCGGTGTGGTCAGCCGGTCGAGCAGGAGCCCGTCGATCGCGTAGTGGAACAGGGCGATCTCCTGGGGCCCTCCGGGCAGCCCGGCCGAGCGGTTGAACTCGACGTCGGCCTCGAACGCCGCGCGCAGCCACGGCCCGAGCAGGGCGGCGAGCTCGGGGCGGCGGCCCGACTCGAGCCGCAGCTCGAACAGTGCTCGGGTGACGTCGGCGTCCGCCGACAGCCGGCGCACGATGTCGCGGAGGTAGTCCGCGAAGAGCGCACGGTCCGGCTTCTGGGCGGCGCGTCGCTCCAGGTCGTCCGGTGTGGGCGCGAGGCGTTCACCGATGCGCTCGAAGAGCCCCGCGACGAGGGCGTCCCGGCTCCGGAAGTAGTTCGAGGTCGTGCCCGGCGGGACGCCCGCCTCGTCGTCGACCGCGCGGTGCGTCAGACCTCGCGACCCCTCGCGCGCGAGCACGGCGATGCCTGCGTCCGCCAGGGCGCTCCGCCGTGTGGAGTTCTTCGCCATGCGCCGACGGTATCGCAACCACTGCACCTGTTGTAGTCTCCAGTGGACCACTTCACCTGTAGTAGTTGGAGAGATGATGCGAGAACTGACCTACTACGTCGCCGTCAGCCTCGACGGGTACATCGCCGGTCCGGCCGGGGAGTTCGACACGTTCCTCGCCCAGGGGGACCACATGGAGCCGATCTGGGCGCGGTACCGCGGCACCGCGCCGACCGACCTGGCCGAGGCCGTCGGCTTCTCGGTGGCCGACGGCCCCTTCGACACGGTCCTCATGGGGTGGAACACCTACGCCGTCGGACTTCCCGACCACCACCTGCCGAACCCCTACCGACACCTGCGGCAGATCGTGTTCACCCGCTCGCACGAGGCACCGAGCGGGAGCGGCGATGTGGAGTTCACGGACGCCGACCCGGCCGAGACGGTGCGGTCGCTGAAGCAGGAGGACGGCAAGGGCATCTGGCTGTGCGGCGGGGGCACGCTGGCCGCGGTGCTGGCCGACGAGATCGACCGGCTCGCGCTCAAGGTCAACCCGGTCATGCTCGGGGCCGGGGTGCCGCTGTTCGCGGAGCGGACCTACGCACCCCGCTCGTGGCGACCGACGAGCACGCAGACCTTCAGCTCCGGCGTGACGTTCGCGGAGTACGTCAGGGCCGAGGGCGTGGCTCCTCAGTGACGAAGCCCGGCCAGGGTGGTGACGCTCCGACGTGCCTGTCACCACGGAACGCGATCCGGGTGCCTCGACTGCACCGGGGCCCAGGTCTGGGTCTTCGGGTCCCACTCGCGGTCCTGGGGGCCGTCGGGCGGCACGAGCGCCGGGCTCAGGAAGACGCGGACGAGGTGGACAGCGTCGTCGAGCGCGAGGTCCGCGCAGTGTGACGTGGCCTTCGCCAGCTCGGGGTACTGACTGGTCCAGCCGGCGGGCGGGCTGAAGTCCGCCCGTGGGGGTAGGCCACGGTGGTAGCGCTCGGATGCGATCGCGGCGCGCAGCGCGTGCAGGCTCATCGTCTCTGCCCGAGCGATCACGACGAGGTCGACGAGGTCGCGGGCCCGGCTCGAGGGGAGCCCGCTGGCGTAGATGGCTTCGGTCGCGCACACCTTGTCCGCGACGTGGTCGATGACCGGGTACAGACGCACGGTCGGCGCGGGGATCCCGAGGACGTTGATGGCGCTCGGAGCCTCCCGCTCGTCAGGCTCGGCAGTCATGACGGACCCGACGACCAGATCGATGTGGAACGCGTCGATCTTCTTCGTGCCGGCGAACGCTTCGATCCCGACGCGGATCCCGTCGACGCCCTGCTGCCCACCGGCCACGACGTGGGTCCTGGTGACCTGGAACTGGAGCTGGTCGCCGAGGTCGAGCGTGACCGCCGCGCGCAGCTGCTCGACGGCGTCGGAGAGCGTGCCGTGCTGGTGGAGCAGGTCGACGTCTCTGCTGTGGCGGGCATCGGCGTCGCGTACGAGCAGTGCGGTGCCGCCCTTGAGGACCCAGGGGGAATCGGGGTCGGCGAAGACGCGGTCGAGGATCCGCGCGTAGAGGTACTCGCGCAGCACCGCGGTGTTGGGCCGACCGGTGGCTTTCGCGACGGCCTGTGCTGTGTCGACGACGGCCCGCCACATCGCGCGTGGGTGGGGGTAGTCCTGGACTGTCACGCGTCGTCGTCCTTGTCCTCGTCGGCGGCTGCGGGGGTCGTGGCCGCGAGGCGCGCTGCGGACCAGGCTTCGGCAGCTTCCGGCGAGGTGAACCATCTCCCGACCGCGTCTGCCGGGATGGCGGTGCTCGCCCACTCGTGAGTCGACGTCGGCTCGACGAACTTGGTGAAGTCCCCACGGGGCGTGATGAGGTTCTTGAGGGCGTTGCCGGCGCCGCTGAGCCTCACGATCTCGTCGAGGACGCTGCTGGTGGCGATCCATGCGAGTCGGCGCCCGGCGTCGGTGCGCGCGACGGCGCGCTCGAGGCTCTCGGGGTCCAGGCCCGCGGCGACGACGAGCTCGCTGAGCGTGGCGGGACCCTTGTCGCCGAGGCGGCGGTCGAGTGCATCGCGCACTTCCCGAGGTGTGGTGAGGCCGTTGGTGATCGCCTCGCGCAGGATGGTTCCGACGTGGCCGCGGTCGTTGCCGGCGGCGGTGAGGTCGGCGATCGTGCGTGCGGCGGTCGTGACGGGCAGGCCTTCGACGCGTGTGACGTCGATGGGTTCGAGCGTTGCGCGGTGGGTGCGCAGCTCGGGGCGGCGCGATCGGTGCCGGTGAGGGAGGGTGACTTCGACGGAGTCGTCGAGAAGGTCTCCGATGCCGTGCAAGGCGGCCGCGGTGGCGTGGGAGAGGACGCCCGCGGTCGAGAGGTCGGCGATGCGCTCGTGCGCGGGACGGGCGGGGTCGAGCGCGAGCCAGAGAGCGCGGGTCTCGACGAGCGGGTCAGTGGCGGCTGCGGGGGTGGCGTAGACGCCGTGGGTGACCCGCTCGAGCTCGCCAGCGCTGGTCATGCGGACGAGGAGCATCTTGCTCACGCCGGCGGCGGCCGCCTGCGAGGTGGTGACGAGTCCCCACTGGTCGGCTGCGATCTGCGCGATCTGTGCGCGCGACGCCTGGCCTGCCATGGACAAATAGTAACAGTGAGCGTTACTTTCATGCCGAATCGATCCGACCGCCTGTCAAGTGGTGCGAAAGTAACCCCGAGGGTTACTTCCGCTCCACACGAATCATCCGTGGGCGCAGTCTGAGCCACCTGAGTACGCGAGCCACGTGACGATGCGAATCGGCTCCCGCGAGCCGGCAGATACCCCGGACGTAGCAGACTTGAGTCCACGGCCCCGTCGCACGAAGCATCTCTGCTGGCCCGGCCAACCGATCCAGGCCTCCGGTCAGTACGGCTAGACGTCCAGCGGGCCCCGGACGACAGAGTCGCCCGAGTGCGCGGGGTCGCCGTCGAAGTGCTCCTCGGAGACGTCGACCACGGGGAACTGCGCGAGGTCCAGACCGTCAGGCAGGTCGAAGCGGCCCTCTCCGCCGTCGAGCACGCCGAGGCTCACGAGCCCGCTGAGGTCCTCGGCGAGGAGCCACACCTCGCGGTACGTGCCCTCGGGCACCGGGGCGTCGACCGTCACGACGACCTGGCGCCGCCCGTCGGGCTGCTCCTCGACGCGCGCGTCGCCGGTCGCGCCCTCCCAGTCGGGCAGCGCGTCGAGCGTCGCGCTGGCCACCGTCGTCTCCGGCGGCTCGGCCTCGCGCCGCTCCCACAGCACCCCGCCGGCGACGCCGACGAGGAGCGCGGCGGACGCCGCGGCGACCGGCACCCAGACCCGTCGGCGACGTGGTGCGAGCGGCACGACGACGGCCCCTGCGGGCTCGCCGTCCGGCCCGTCGGTCAGGGCCGGGGCGCCGTCGGGAGACTGGTCGAGGTCCGTGCTCGCCGCCGGCAGGTCGAGCTCGGCACGGATCGCGGACCAGACGGCCGGGGACGGCTCGACGAGCTCGTCG
This sequence comes from Cellulosimicrobium cellulans, assembly GCF_006539945.1. GTDB lineage: Bacteria > Actinomycetota > Actinomycetes > Actinomycetales > Cellulomonadaceae > Cellulosimicrobium > Cellulosimicrobium cellulans. The sequence continues at coordinate 98,395 of NZ_BJNZ01000001.1, forward strand.
GGCGCGCCGGCGCCGTCGAACGCGTCGGCGACGCGCGCGAGCCGGGCGGCGGCGTCGGCGCACTCCGCGCAGGAGGCGAGGTGCGCGCGCGCGTCGTCGTCGAGCACGTCCTCGCCGAGCGCGAGGAGCGCGAGGGTCTCGTCATCGATGTGCTGCACCGTCCACCTCCAATCGGTCGCGCAGCCGGATCAGGCTTCGTCGTACGTGGCTCTTGACCGTACCCAGCGGGAGGCCGAGCTCCTCGGCGATCTGCACGTGCGTCAGGTCGCGGAAGAACGCGAGCTCGAGGATCGTCCGGCCGGGATCGCCGAGCCGCTGCAGCTCGTCGGAGAGGAGCACCCGGTCGGCGACGCGTCCGACGTCGGCGTCCTCGTCCACGGCGGGCCGGGGGTCCGTCGCGGCCGCCTGCTCGGAGCGGCGCACCCGGGCCCGGGCCTCGTGCGCGTCCGCGACGGTGTGCCGCGTGATCCCGACGAGCCACGCGGGCAGCCGGGCGCGGTCGGGGTCGAACCGCGACCGCCCGCGCCACGCCGCGACGAACACCTGCTGCGTCACGTCCTCGGCGTCGGCGCGCGTGCCGAGCGACCGCAGGGCCATCGTGTGCACGAGCGAGGACCACCGCCGGTACGCCTCCGCGAGCGCGCTCTCGTCGCCGTCCGCGAACGCGCGGCCGAGGCGCCACAGGTCCGGGTCGGGCGTCCCGGTCTCGGTCACGTTCAGGGCGGGTCCTCGAGGGTCGGCGCCGACCGCCCGGGCGGCAGCGGCGAGCGGGTAGCAGCGATCGTAGCGCCGCTGCGGTCGCGCGCTCGCGGGACGCCCCGCGGGCGCCTGTCGGCGAGGGCGGTCACCGGGCGGGTGCCGCGGTCACGACGACGTTGTCCGAGTACGAGCGCCGGTCGCGGTCCCACGCGCCCCCGCACGTCACGAGCACCAGGCGGCGCTCGCCCGTGCGGTCGAAGAGCGCGTCGAGCGGGACGTCGGGCTTGGGGACGCTCCGCACGTCCGTCACTGTGTAGGTGTACGAGGCGCCCGTCGCGTCGACGACGTCGACACGGGCCCCTGTCGTGATCTCCGCGAGCCGGGCGAAGGGTCCGACGCCGTCCGGGTCGTCCACGTGGGCGGCGACGAGCGTCGTACCGGCCGGGCTCGCGGGCGCGGGACCGAACCGATACCACGCGGCGACGTCCCCGCTGTCCGGCAGCGCCATCCGTCCCTCGGGGTCGACGCCCGTCGGCTCGACGGGGAGGTCGACGTCGAGGTCCGCGACGACGACGCGCGTCGGCGCGGGCGGCGCGGGGGCGGGCACGTCCTGGGCGGGTCGCACGGGCACGTCCCGGGTGGGCCCGGACGGGCCTGCGGTCCCCGCCGCGTCCCGGTCGGGGGCCGGGACGGGCGGGGTGTCGGCCGTCGGTCCGAGGAGTCCGTCGGCCGGCTCGTCGGCGGACGGCGGGGAACATCCGCCGACGACCGCTGCGGTGACGAGCACCGCCCCCAGGAAGGTCAGGAGCCCGTCCCGCGCACCCCTGGCGGGGTGCGCGGGACCGGGGATCGTGCGCTGCGTCATGCGTCCCGGTCGCTCCGGACGGGGTGCGTGGCCTGCGCGTGCTGCTCACGCCAGGCGCGCGCGAGCATGACGAGCGCCGCGACGAGCAGCAGCCCGAACAGGGACGCGCCGAAGGCGATCGCGACGCCCGTGGCGGTGCTGCTCGGTGCCTCGGCCGCGAGGCCGGAGAGACCGGCGGGCACGCCGGACGGCGACGAGTGGAGCCCCTCGACCGTCTGCGTGGCCAGGGCGAGGTTGCCCGCCTCGAGGCTGCCCCACGCGTAGGCGATCGTGTTGACGCCCTCGGCGACCGTGAGGTCGGCCGGCCCGAGCACCGGGTCCGTCGTGCCGGCGGCGGCGATCGAGGCCGACACCGTGCCGGCCGGGAGGTCGAGCACGGCCTCCTTCGGGTTCTCGAGCCCCGTGACGACCGCGGTGCCGCCCGCGAGCACGTCGACCGCGGGTGCCGCCGCGACGTGACGGACGGTCAGCCGGCCCTGGCCCGCCGCCGTCGGCTCGGTCGAGTTGGTGAAGAGCGTCGCGGTCGGCGTGCCACCCGCGTCGAGGTGCGCGACGGCGGTGTAGCTCGTCCCCGCCTCGAGCTGGAGGTCGACCGGGCCGATGACCGGCGAGCTCGTGTCGGTCGCGTCCGGCGCGGTGATCGCGACGCTGTACGACCCGGCCGGGAGGTCGAGCGGGCCGGCGAGGTCGCCCGGCTGGAAGTCGTCGAGCGTGAGCTCGTCGTTCACCCAGACGTCGACGGGGGTGTCGGGCACGCCGTGCAGGACGGACAGGGACGCGCCGTCGGCGGTGGCGGCGTGCGCGGGGAGCGCGAGGGCTCCCACCCCGGCGAGGGTGGTGACGAGGGTGGCTGCGCCCGCGAGCGCGGCGCTGCGTCGTGCGGTGCGGTGCATGGTGTCCTCCGGTTCTCGGCCCGGTCGGTGCCGGGCGCTCGGGCAGTTGACACCCCCTCTTCCGGCGGGGAGGCGGGTACGGATGCACCGTCGCGCCACGAGTCTCGGCACGAGCTCTCGGGGGGGGCGGAGCGCGCGGCGGACTGGTGTCGGGGCAGGGAACCGTGCCCGTCGGGCAGGTGAACTTCGCGGACGGGGTCTTGAGGCTGCCCGGTCCGCCACGTACCGTGGGCGCGGCGAGGCGGAGCAGCCTCGGCACGACCCCCCAAGGAGAGCTTTCGTGGCCAGACCATCTGCCGCGCGTCTTGACAGCGCTGTCGGACGACGCGGGGCCAGCCCGACGTCCGACCCCCACCCCCGACGCGGCCGCCGCAGCCGGCTCGGCGGAGCCCTCGCCGGGGCTCTCGCCGCCGCGCTCGCCGTCGGCGTCCTGCCGCCCGCCGCCGCGGTCGCGGCACCCGCGGCGCCGACCGCGGAGAGCGACCTCGCGTCGCTCGTCGACGTGTTCGTCGGCACCGAGGGCGACTACGGCAACGACATGCCGGCCGCGCAGGCGCCCAACGGCCTGGCCAAGGTCAACCCGCGCACGACACCGGGGCGCAACAACACCGGGTACGACTACGCGCAGTCCAAGATCTCGGGCTTCACGCACACCAACCTCGACGGGGTGGGGGGCTCCGGCGGCGGCGGTGACATCCTCGTGGTCCCGACGTCCGGGTCGTACACGGCGCGCCCCGGCACGGGCACGTACGCGCACCCGTTCTCGCACGACGACGAGCAGGCGGGCCCGGGCTTCTACTCCGTGGGGCTCGGCAACATCGCGGGCAAGGACGGCGCGATCGCGGCCGCGCCGGGCACGATCGAGGCCGAGGTCGCGGCGACCACGCGCTCGGGCGTGCACCGCTACGCGTTCCCCGAGGGCTCGACGCCGAGCCTCGTCGTCGACCTCGAGACCAACAACACGAGCCGCCGGTCGTCCTCGGTGGACGTCGAGACGCGGGCGGACGGCACCGTGGAGCTGTCCGGGCAGGTCACCGGCTACTTCTACAACGCCGCCTACACGCTGTACTACACCGCGCGCACGCTCCAGCCCGCGACGGTGCAGACGTGGGGCGACGACGACAAGCTCGTCGACGCGACGGCCCAGGACGGCGTCGACACCGGCGCGATCCTCACGTTCGACCCGGCCGACGCGGGGGACGTCGGCCTCCAGGTCACGTTGTCGCCGGTGAGCGTCGAGCAGGCGCGGATCGACCAGCAGGTCGAGCTCGGTGACCTGTCGTTCGACGCGGTCCGCGACCGCACGCGCGCGGAGTGGAACGCGACGCTCGGGCGGGTCGCGATCGACGCCTCGACGGCGACGGACCCGACGGGCGAGCTCCAGAAGCTCTTCTACACGCACCTGTACCGCATGTTCGCGATGCCGATGAACGCGACGAGCACGTCGGGCACGTACCGCGGCGTCGACGGCGCGGTGCACGCCGCGCAGGGCTTCACGTACTACGACTCGTGGGCCACGTGGGACGACTTCCGCAAGTTCTCCGTCATCGCCTACATCGACCCGGCGCTGTACCGCGACATGGTGCAGTCGCTCGTCTACCTGTTCGCGGACGCCGAGGCGACCGGCACGGGCAGCGGCCTCGGCGGGTTCGTGCACTCGGTCCCGACGGTCCGCTGGGAGCGGTCGCCCGTCGTGGTGGCGGACGCGATCGCCAAGGGCTTCGACGGGTTCGACCGTCTCGACGAGGCGTACCCGGCGCTGAAGCGGCTCGCCGGGCAGTACAGTGCGGACGAGCTCCAGCGCGGCTACGTGGCGGGCAACCCCGGCGCGTCGGTCCAGCGCGGCTACGACCAGTACGGCCTCTCCGTGATCGCGGACGAGCTCGGCCTGACGGACGAGGCGCAGACGATGCGCGAGCAGGCGTCGTGGCCGATCGAGAAGCTCACCAAGCCGGGCGCGTGGACCGCGGCCGACGGCACGCAGGTCGGCCTGCTCACGCCGCGCGCCGCCGACGGCTCGTGGCAGACCGCGGACTACGCGAAGTTCGAGGCCGCGAGCCTCTACCAGGGCACGCTCTGGCAGTACCACTGGTACGACGCGTACGACATGGACGCGCTCGTCGAGGCGATGGGCGGCCCCGAGGCTGCGCGGCTCGCGATGCGCCACATGTTCGGCGAGCACGCACCGGACGACGGCAAGGCCATGCTCCACTCGAACGCCAACGAGATCGACCTGCAGGCGCCGTACCTCTTCAACTACACGGGCGAGCCGAGCCTCACGCAGAAGTGGGCGCGCGCGATCTACACGAAGGAGACCTGGAACCGGTACATCGCGACCGGCTCCTCCAGCGCGGTCCCGAGCGGCGGCGGCGAGTTCACGCCGCCCGTGAAGACGAAGGTCTACCAGCTCGACCCGCGCGGCATGCTCCCCACGATGGACAACGACGCCGGCACGATGTCGACGATGTTCGTCGCCGCGGCCGTGGGCCTGTTCCCGGTGACCGCCGGGTCGTCCGAGTTCCAGATCGGGTCGCCGTTCTTCGACTCGACGACCATCACCTACGACGACGGCAGCGCCTTCACGGTGACGGCCGACGGCGTGTCCGAGGACGCGTTCTACGTCCAGTCGGCGACGCTCGACGGCGCGCCGTTCGGCAACACGTGGGTCGACTACGAGACCGTGATCGGGGGCGCGGACCTCGCGTTCCGGATGGGCGAGCAGCCGAGCGACTGGGGCACGGACACCGAGCCCGCGTTCTCGATGAGCACCGCCTCCGACGAGCCCGCCGAGGGGCCGCGCGTCAGCGCCGACCCGACGACCGTGCAGACCGGCGACGGCGGCGCGCTCGACGCGACCGTGACCCTCACGCTCGACGGCGCGCGGTTCGCCGCGTCCGTCGGCACGGACCTCGTCGCGAGCGGGGCGGCGAGCGTCGTCGGGCTGCCCGACGGCGTCACGGCGGCCGTGACGGTCGCGTCACCGACCGCGCTCACCGTCTCCCTGACGGGGACGGCGTCCGCCGACGCGCGCTTCTACGTGCACCTGGGCGACGGTGCGCTCGCCGACGGCGTCGCCGCGTCGTCCCTGCGCGGACAGGGCGTCTCGGTGCTCTCCCCGCTGCGCCTGTCCGTGGCGTCCGCCGAGCGCGACGCGCTCGCCGGGCTCGTCGACGACGCCGTGCTCGTGCGGCACGGCAACTACTCCTCGGTGACGTTCGACCGGTTCTCCACCGCGCTGACCCAGGCGCAGGACGCCCTCGCGGACGAGGCCGCGACGAGCATCGCGCTGCGGTTCGCGGCGGACCGGCTCGGCGCGGCGATCGACGCGCTCGACCTCACGGGCGGCGGCTACCGCACGCTCGAGGCCGAGCAGTCCGAGGCGTGGTCGGGCGGCGAGCTGAAGAACGAGGCGAACAGCTCGTCCGGCAACCTCGGCGGCGTGCGCTCCGGGTCGTGGGTGCAGTACCGCGACATGACCTTCGAGACGGCCGCCGGGGACACCCCGCCGCGCTTCCTCACGGTCCGGTACGACACGAGCTTCGCCCCGACGGACACCCCGAGCACCGTGCGCGTGCACGCAGGAGAGGTCGACGGCCCTGTGGTCGCGACCGTGGACCTGAAGGGCACGAGCGGCTGGGGCAAGTACACCGAGGTGACGGCGGAGCTCGGCGACGTGCAGGCGCTCGTCGACGCGAAGGCCGTCACGTTCGAGCTCCTCGCGCCGTCGGGCCGGAGCTGGGTCGGCAACTTCGACTGGTTCCGGTTCAGCGCCGAGGACCCGGCCGCCCCGGGCCAGCCGGGCGAGTCCCCGACGGTGACGATCGAGGCCGAGGACTGGACCGCGAACTCCGGTCGCGGGCTCAAGAAGGAGTCCTCGACGTGGACGAGCGGGCCGGTGACGAACGTCGGCGGCACCGCGGACGGCGACTGGATCGCCTACGGCGAGGTCGACCTCGGTGAGCTCCCGCTCGGCGAGCTGTCGGTCCACTACGTGCACAACTCGAACCGGTCCGGGAACAACTCGGCGCTTTCCGTGTACCTCGACGCGTTCGACCCGGAGAACCCGGGCGAGCCGTTCGTCACCGTGCCGCTGCCGACGACCGGGTCGAGCTGGACCTCGGACGGGACGGCGACCGTCGTCCTGCCGGAGACGGTGCAGGGGACGCACAAGGTGTTCGTGCGCCTGACGACCGAGGCGTACGCCGACCACCCGTACGTCGCGAACCTCGACAGCCTGACGTTCGCGCCGGGCGGCCCGACGTCGGTCGTCGTCGAGTCCGAGGCCTGGACCTCGAACTCGGGCCGCGGGCTCAAGAACGAGAGCTCGACGTGGACGAGCGGGCCGGTGACGAACGTCGGCGGGACCGCGGACGGCGACTGGCTCGCGTACGGCGAGATCGACCTCGGCTCCGCCGCGCTCGACCAGATCTCCGTGCACTACGTGCACAACGCGAACCGGTCGGGCCGGAACTCGGCGCTGTCGGTCTACCTCGACGCGTTCGACCCGGCGAACCCGGGCGAGCCGTTCGTCACCGTCCCGCTCGCGAACACCGGGTCGAGCTGGACGACGGACGGGACCGCCGTCGTCGACCTGCCGACCACGGTGCGCGGCAAGCACCAGGTGTGGGTGCGCCTGTCCACCGAGGCGTACGCCGACCACCCGTACGTCGCGAACCTCGACAGCATGCGGTTCTTCACCGACGCGTACGACGTCGAGGCACCGTCGACCGACACCGCGGCCCTCGCGGCGGCGGTCGACGACGCCGAGGCGTTCGAGGCGGAGATCGACCGGTACGGCCGGATCGACGCGGGCGTCTTCACGCGGGAGCTCACCGCGTCGCGCGCGCTGCTCGCCGACGCCGGCGCCACCCAGGCGCAGGTCGACGAGCGGGCGCGGCGCCTCGGGCTGGCGACCGACCAGCTCGTGCCGGCCGAGCGTCGTCGTCTCGAGAACCTCGTGACGAGCGCGGAGGCCCTGACCGACGAGGGGTACAGCCCCGAGTCGTGGCAGGCGTTCCGCACGGCGCTCGCCGCGGCGACCGAGACCCGGGACGACGCCGCGGCGTCGGACGAGGCGCTGCGCGACGCGCGCCTCGCGCTCCAGGGCGCGATCGACGCCCTGGAGGAGCCGGCCGACGTCGAGCTCGTCGAGGTCACGCTCAGCCCGCGCTGCCTCGCGGGCAAGCCGTACGTCGCGGTCCGCGCGGTGAACGTCTCCGCCGCCGCGGTGGACGTCGAGCTGGCCTCGGCGCTCGGGGCCAAGAGGTTCGCGGACGTCGCGCCCGGGGCGAACGCCTACCAGTCGTTCGCGGCGCGCGGCGCGACCGGTGACCTCGTGGTCACCGTGACCGCCACCGGCCCGGACGGCGAGCAGACGGTCGAGCAGACGGTCACCGTCCCGACCTGCTGACCCGCACCCGACGTGCCCGCGTCACGGCCTCGCGCCGTGACGCGGGCACGGTCGTCCCTCGGGACGCGCGTGTGCGAGAGAATGCGCGGAGGTCGGCCCCGGTCGAGGGACCGGGACGGGGAGGCGTGCGATGTCGGTCGAGGCGCAGAGACGTCTGGTGACGGTGCTGGCGCGGGAGCTGGCGGCGGCACAGACCGAGCGCTGGGACGAGCTGTCGTACCGGGCGTTCGTCGTGGCCGACCGGACGCAGGAGCACGTGTCGGTCGTCGGCGGATGGCCACCGCCACCCGCGCAGAAGCCGACCTCCCCGGTCTTCCGGGACGCCCTCGACGAGCTGCGGGCCGTCACCGCGACGGCCGGTCTGGGCGCCTGGTTCACGATCTCGCTGACGGTCCGCGCCGACGGCGAGGTCGACGCGTCGTACGACGCCGACACCGAACCCGGCTTCCTGCCGCCGGCCGGCCCCGCCGACTTCGCCCGCGACGTGGAGCGGTTCCCGCGGTCGGTCGAGACGCAGCCGCCCTGGCTGCGCGAGCGGCTCTCGTGGGCGCGGCTGACGCCGGAGCAGAGGTCGCGCGCCGAGGCCGGGGTGGGTGCGCTCCAGCCGTACCCGGCGTTCGGCGGGAGCCGGCCGCTGTTCACCGTGACGGTGTCACCGGAGGACGACGTCGTCGACGTCCTCGGCCACGCGTCCGGCCGGCGGGCACTCGTCGACCGGGACGGCGTCGTCCGGCTCGTCGAGCCCGACCCCTCGATGCGCCCGTTCTGAGCGCGGCTACCGCGCGAGCGCTCGCACCGCGTCGATCGTGTCGGCCTCGGCGGCGGTCTTGTCGTCGCGGTAGCGGAGCACGCGTGCGAACCGGAGCGCGAGGCCGCCGGGGTAGCGGGTCGAGCGCTGGAGGCCGTCGAACGCGATCTCGACGACCTGCTCGGGCCGCACGTGCACGACGTACCCGTCGGCGGACGTCTCCAGCTCGCGGAAGCGCCGGGTCTGCCACTCCAGCATCTCGTCCGTCATCCCCTTGAACGTCTTGCCGAGCATGACGAACCCGCCGTCGGGGTCGCGCGCGCCGAGCCAGATGTTCGACAGCCAGCCGCGCCGGCGGCCCGAGCCCTGCTCGACCGCCAGCACGACGAGGTCGAGCGTGTGCCGAGGCTTGACCTTGACCCAGCCCGCGCCGCGCCGCCCGGCCGCGTAGGGGGTGTCGAGCGACTTCACGACGACGCCCTCCTGCCCCTCGGCCACGGCGCCCTCGAAGAACGCGGTGGCGGCGTCGGCCTCGTCGGTGACGAGGCGCCGCACGGCGTGCGGTCCGGCAGCGTCGGCGAGGAGGTCGTCGAGCACCGCGAGCCGGTCGCGCAGCGGCTCGTCGAGCAGGTCGCGGCCGTCGACGTGCAGCGCGTCGAAGAAGAACGGCGACAGCTCGAGCGACGCCGCGAGCTCGGCCTCCTCGGCGGCACTCCGCTCGCCCTGGGTCGCCGAGCGGGCGGCGGTCTCCTGGAACGGGCGCGGGACGCCGTCGGGCCCGACGACGAGCGCCTCGCCGTCGAGCACGAGCGTCCGTGCGGGCAGGGCCCGCGTCGCGGCGACGATCTCCGGGACGCGCTCGGTGATGTCGTCGAGCGAGCGCGTGAACACGCGCACGTCGTCGCCGTCACGGTGCACCTGGATCCGGATGCCGTCGAGCTTCACGTCCACGGCGACGGCGGTGCCCGGGTGGTCGCCGTCGGCCTCGCCGCCGTCCGTGCCGGGCCCGGCGCCGAGCTTCTCGAGGGCGGCACCGACGTCGGGCGCGGACTGCGCGAGCATCGGCCGCACGGGCCGGCCCACCGTGAGCCGGAACGTCGCGAGGGCGTCGGTCGCGGCCTCGGGGCCTCCGGCCGTCAGCGCGGCGCGCGCGACCGGTCCCGTCGCTCCCGCGAGCATGACCGCGCGACGCACCGCGTCGGCGGGCACCCCGGCGGCCTCGGCGACGGCGTCGACCACGACGGAGTCCAGCGCGCCCTGCCGCAGCTCGCCCGAGACGAGTCCCGCGAGGAGCGACTGCTCGCGCGCCGTCGCGGCGCCGAACAGCGCGGCCGCCTCGGCCTGGCGGGCCGTCGCGGAGCCCGGGCCCGAGAGGTCGGCCATGCGGGCGAACGCGGCGTCGACGGCGGTCAGCGTGAGGCTCGGCTCCTCGGCCGGGGTGGGGAGGTCGCGCAGGGAGCGCCACCCGAGACCCGTGCGGCGTTGGCGCAGCTCGCCTGCGAGATACGCGACGGCGATCTCGACCCCGTCGCGCCCGCCCCCGTCGCCCGGGCCGTCGGTGCCGTCAGCGGTGCCGGCCGGGCCGGCGCCGTCCGCGACGCGGCGCAGCAGGTCCGCGATGGCCGCGCGCTTGGCGAGCCGCGAGCGCGTGGCGGCGACGGCGTCGGACGTGGCGGCGACCTCGGCGAGCAGCATGCTCCATCCTCACGCCGACCACCCACGCCCGCCCGCGCTCCCTTCAGCACCGAACCCGGAACGCCGGGAGCCCTCGCTCCGCCCGGTGTCGAACCCGGGTCTGTGTGGCACGTCGGGTCGCCGATCACGCGCAACCCCGGGTTCGGCGGCAACGCGTAGCCGTGAACCCCGGGCTCGGCGGCGAGGCACGGGCATGTACCCGGCCGGGGCGGCAGCTGGTCAGCGGACGGGTGCCACCACGACGTCGACCGTCCCCACCGACGGCAGGGCACGGCGCAGCGCCGTATCGGCCGCGGCCATGACCTGGTCGGCTGCGGCGACCGGTGTCTCGGGCGGCAGGAGGACGCGCGCCTGGACGGCCAGGCGGTGGCCCGACCAGCGCAGCCGGACGTCGTCCACACCCTCGAGCCCGTCCAGGCCGTCGAGCACGTGGCGCGCCCTGTCCGTGAGGTCGGGGTCGACGCCGTCGAGGAGCCGGCGCCCGACGTCGCGCGCGGTGCCCCACAGGAGCACGAGGATCGCGACGGTGATGAGCAGCCCGACGAGCGGGTCCGCGAGGGGGAGGCCGGCGAGGACACCCAGCGCGCCGAGCACGACCGCGAGGGACGTGAACCCGTCGGTGCGAGCGTGCACGCCGTCCGCCACGAGCGCGGCCGAGCCGATGCGACGCCCCACGCGGATCCGGTACACGGCGACCGCCTCGTTGCCCGCGAACCCGACGATCCCCGCCGCGATCACCCAGCCCAGGTTGTCCACAGGCTGTGGATCCGCGAGGCGCCGCACCGACTCGACGCCGGCCACGACCGCCGAGAGGGCGATCATCGCGACGATGAACAGGCCCGCGAGGTCCTCGGCCCGGCCGTAGCCGTGCGTGTACCGGCGCGTCGCGGCACGACGGCCGAGCACGAACGCGATCCACAGCGGCACGGCCGTGAGCGCGTCGGAGAGGTTGTGGACGGTGTCCGCGAGCAGCGCCACGGACCCGCTGACCGCGACGATGCCGAGCTGCGCGAGCGCCGTCGCGCCCAGCACGACGAGGGACACCTTGACCGCCCGGATTCCCTGGCCGCTCGCGACGAGCTCGTCGTCGATCGAGTCGGCGGCGTCGTGCGAGTGCGGCACGAACACCTCGTGCAGCCAGCCGCGCAGCCCGCTCGGGTGAGGATGGTCGTGGTCGTGGTCGTGGTCGTGGTCGTGGTCGTGGTCGTGGTCGTGGTCGTGGTCGTGGTCGTGGTCGACGGCGGCCGGGCGGGTCGTGCTCATCGGTCCGCCGCGGTGGACGTGGTGGCCTCGGTGGCGGGGGAGGACCCGTCGACCGCGCCGTGCGCGTCGTCGGCGTGGTGCGCGGGGTGGTCGTCCACGGCGTGCTGCGCCTGGAAGACGGCCTGGGTCACGAGCGTGCGCGCGTGCTCGTCGACGAGCGAGTAGAAGACGCGGTTGCCCTCCTGGCGGGCGCGGACGATGCGACCCCAGCGCAGCTTGGCGAGGTGCTGCGAGACCGCCGTCGGCGACTTGCCGACGATCTCCGCGAGCGCGTTGACCGGCAGCTCGGTGTCGCGCAGGGCGAGGACGATCCGGACCCGCGTCGCGTCCGCGAGCAGCGAGAACACCTCCGCCGCGAGCTCGACGTACTGGCTCTCCACCCCGAAGGTGCACCCCTTCGTATCTTCACGCATACGCAGATACTAACGGAGCGTGCGCCGCCACGGCGCCGAACCCGGGGTTGCCCCCCACAGCCGCCCCGCCGTGAGGAGCAACGCCGGGTTCGGCGGCTCGGGTGGCGGGTGGGTCGGGGCTGCGGCCTCGGCGAGGTGGTCCCGTGCTCGGTACAGGGTTTCCTGAATACAGGAGCGCGTGTACTGTCGGCCCCATGGTCGAGACGGTCACGCTCACCCACACCGCGGCGCTCGCGCGGCTGGGGCACGCCCTGTCGGACGAGACGCGCACGCGCGTCTTGCTCGCGCTGCGGGAGGCTCCGGCCTACCCGTCCGACCTCGCCGACGCGCTCGGCGTCTCGCGCCAGGTCATGTCGAACCAGCTCGCGTGCCTGCGCGGCTGCGGTCTCGTCGAGGCGATCCCCGACGGTCGTCGCACCTGGTACCGCCTCGCCGACCCTCACCTGGCCCCGGCCCTCGACGACCTGCTGCGGCTCGTCGTCCAGGTCGACCCCACGTGCTGTGGTCCCGACGGGTGCTCGTGCTCGTGACGCCCGTCTCGCTCGGCCGCACGCCGCCCGGACCCGCTGCCCCGACCGTCGCGCGTCGTGCCGTCCTCGAGCGGAGGGTCCGGTGGGTCGTCGCGGCGACGATCACGTGGAACGTCGTCGAGGCGGTCGTCGCGATCACCGCGGGCCGCGTCGCGTCGTCGGCCGCGCTCGTGGGGTTCGGTCTCGACTCGCTCGTCGAGGTGCTCTCCGCCGCCGCGGTGGCCTGGCAGTTCGCCGCGCCCGACCCGCACTGGCGCGAGCGGACCGCGCTGCGCGTCATCGCCGTCTCGTTCTTCGGTCTCGCCGTCTTCGTCTCCGTGGACGCCGTCCGGTCGCTGCTCGGCGCCGCGGAGCCCGCGCACTCCGCCGTGGGCATCTGGCTCGCCGCGGTGAGCCTTGCCGTCATGCCCTTCCTGTCGTGGTTCGAGCGCCGCACGGGCCGCGAGCTCGGGTCGGCGTCCGCCGTCGCGGACTCCAAGCAGACGCTCCTGTGCACCTACCTGTCGGCGGTGCTGCTCGTCGGCCTCGTGCTCAACGCGACCCTCGGCTGGACGTGGGCCGACCCGCTCGCCGCGCTCGTCATCGCTGCCGTCGCGGTCAAGGAGGGCATCGAGGCCTGGCGTGGCGGCGCGTGCTGCGCGCCCGCCGCGGCGCTCGTCGGCGACGGCGAGGCAGACACCTGCGCCGACGGGTGCTGCGCGCCCCGGGGCGGCGGGCCGCCGTCGCGTCCCTGAGCGTTCGTGGTCGTGCCACGGGCCCTACGATCACGACGTGAACGCCTCGGGAGCACCGGCGCGCCGCCGTGTGCCGTCGTGGCTCGTCGCGGCGGCGGTGGTCGTCGTGCTGCCCGCGACGGGGTTGCTCCCGGCCGCCGACGCGCGCGACCTGCTCGTACGCACCGGGCCGGTGCTGATCTTCCTCCTCGCCATCACCGTGGTCGCGGAGCTGTGCGCGGGCGCGGGCCTGTTCGACGCCGTCGCAGCCCGGGCGGCGCGGCTCGCCCGCGGGCGGCGGTTCGCCCTGTGGGGTCTCGTCGTCGTGCTCGCGACGGCGAGCACGGTCGTGCTCTCCCTCGACACGACGGCGGTGCTCGTCACGCCCGTCGTGCTCGCCCTCGCGCGCCGCACGGGCACGCGGCCCCTGCCGCTCGCGCTCACGGTCCTCGCGCTCGCCAACACGGCGTCCCTGCTCCTGCCCGTCTCGAACCTCACCAACCTGCTCGCGGCGCACCGGTTCGGCACCGGGTACGTCGGGGTGATGTGGGCTCCGGCGCTCGCGGTCCTCGGCGTGACGGTCGTCGTCCTGCTCGCGCTGCACGGTCGTGACCTGCGCGGGCGCTTCACCCTCGCGGGAGCCGGCCCGACGCCGCCCGACCGGGTGCTCCTGCGGGTCACCGGCGCGGTCGTCGCACTGCTCGCGGTCGCGTTCGCGATCGAGCTGCCGGTCGCGCCCGCGGCGCTCGCGGGCGCCGCGGTGCTCGCGCTCGCGACGTGGTGGCGGCGCGTGCGGCCCCTCGTGCCGGTGCGCGAGATGCTGCCGTGGCGGTCGGCGCTCGTCGTCGCGGCGCTGTTCGTGCTCGTCGAGACGTGGCACGCGCACGGTCTCGGCGACCTCCTCGCCGTCGTCGCAGGCACGGGCGACGGGCCGGGCGACCTGGCGCGGCTCGCCGCGACCGGCGTCGTCGCCGCGAACCTGGTGAACAACCTGCCTGCCTTCCTCGCGCTGCTGCCCGCGGCGGGGGAGAGCGTCGACCGGCTCGCGACGCTCCTCGTCGCGGTGAACGCCGGGCCGCTGATCACGCCGTGGGCGTCGCTCGCGACCGTGCTGTGGTGGCAGCAGTACCGCCGCCACGCGTTCGAGCACGGGCCGCCGCCCACGTGGCACGTCGTCCGGCAGGGCCTCGTGCTCGCGCCCCTCGCGGTGGCGGCGGGTGTCGCCGTCGTCGCGCTCGGCTAGGAAAGGGCGGGCTCGTCGCACGGGTTCGTGGTCGGCGTCTCGCCGTCGTGAGCGCGGCGCACGGCGTCACGTCACAGGCGGTCGAACGGGGCGGCATAGGTGAACCGTCCCGCGTACTCCCCGCGCCAGGTGCTCAGTGCGCGTGCCTGGAAGTAGTCGCCCCACGCCGGCTCGGGAGCCTCGATCCCCAAGGAGCTGGCGGGCACGAACCCGAACCGGGAGTAGAGGGCCGGCTCCCCGAGCAGCACCACGACCGGCTCTCCCAGACCGTCCGCCGCACCGAGGAGCGTGTGCATGAGCGCGGAACCGACCCCGCGCTGCTGGTGGTCGCGACGGACGCTGAGCGGCCCGAGCCCGAGCGCCGGCCGGTCCCCGACCCGCCCGCGGGTGGCGACGACGTGCCCGACGACCTGCGGGTCGGGCAGCCCGGTCTCGGCGACGAGCGACAGCTCCGGGATCCACCCGGGGTCCTCGCGCAGCCACCCGACCAAGGTCGCCTCACCGGGTACGCCGTCAGCCTCGACCGGTGGGGCAGCGTGCTCGACCGCGGAGAAGGCGTCTGCGGTGACTGCGCGGATCGCCGGGGCGTCCGGCGGGCGCTCGCGTCTGATCAACATGCCGACACTCTTGAGGGGCACGTGCGGGAGAGCAACGGAAATATCCCGGCCGCGCCGTCGTGCGGACGTGACGGCTGACGAACGATCGGTCGTGCTCACAGGGAGGACGCGAACAGCGCATCCTGACGCGCGAGAGCGGCCGAGGCGGCTCCCGGGGTCGCCGGGAGCAGCGGGAGCCGTACGCGCGGGCTGGCGATCCGGCCCTCGGCTGCGAGGACGGCCTTGATCACGGCGGGGTTGGGCTCGGCGAAGAGGGCACCGGTCAGGGGCACCAGCGCGTCGTGCACGGCGAGCGCCCGCTCCGACGGGCCGTGCCGCCAGGTGCGGACGAGCTCCGCGTACGCGCGGGGGGCGACGTTGGCGCTCGCGAGGATCCCGCCCCGCGCACCGAGCGCGATGAGCGGTCCCGCGTACAGGTCGTCACCGGCCAGCACGGACACGTCCGAGCGGGCGGTGCTGAGGAACGCGACCGTGGTGTCGTCGATCGAGCCGACCGTGTGCTTGAAGCCTGCCACGCCGGGCAGGTCGGCGAGCCGGTGGAGCGTGTCCACCGTCAGCGCGAGCCCCGTCCGGTAGGGGACGTTGTACACGACCAGGGGGACGGGCGCCGCGGCGGCCAGGGCGCGGAAGTGCTCGACGACGCCGGCCTGGGAGGGCCGCGTGTACGCGGGGACCGCGACGAGCGCCGCGTCGGCCTGCGGGTGGAGGTCGGCGAGCAGGTCGACCGACGTGGCGGTGCTGCTCGTCCCCGTACCCACGAGCAGGTGCCGACCTCGCGCCGCGCACACCTCGGCGCAGACCTCGACGACCTGGCGCGCCTCCGCCCGGGTGAGCGTCGCGGGCTCCCCGGTCGTGCCCACGGAGACGACGCCCGCCGCGCCCTCGTCGAGGACGGCCGTGGCGAGCGCGGCGAGCGCGTCGAGGTCGAGCCGGTCGTCGTCGGTGAACGGGGTGACCAGGGGGACGTAGAGGCCGGAGAGCTCCATGACGGCAACTCTCCGGCCGTCACTGACCACCAGTCCAGTTCACGTTCCTCCGCAGTGCCGTAAGTTCTTCTTATGCTCGACGTCCGCAGGCTCCGGCTGCTCCGCGAGCTGTCGCACCGCGGGACGATCGCCGCGGTGGCCGAGGCGCTCACCTACACGCCCTCGGCCGTGTCGCAGCAGCTCTCCGCGCTCGAGCGCGACGCCGGGGTGCCGCTCCTGGAGCGGTCGGGGCGCCGGGTCCGGCTCACGGCGGCCGCGGAGACGCTCGTCGGGCACACCGAGAGGATCCTCGAGATCCTCCGCGAGGCCGACGCCGACCTCGCGACGGCCGCCGCGACGCTCCGCGGGACGCTGCGCATCGGCGTCTTCCCGACGGCCGTGCCGACCCTGCTCACGCCCGCCGTCGTGCGTCTGAGCTCCGACCACCCCGGACTGCGCCTCCTGGTCTCCGAGCTCGACCCCGCCACGGTCCCCGACGCGCTGCGCGGGGACGCGGTCGACGTCGCCCTGGTCCAGGAGTACGACCACGTCCCGCTCACGGTCGGCCCCGGCGTCGAGGCGGAGCCGCTGATGGAGGAGACGGTCCACCTGGCCGCCCTGGGCGCGGGGTCGATCGCCGACCGTCGGGACGCGCCCTGGATCGCCGGCACGCTCGGGACCCTGTGCCACACCCTGACCGTCCGGGCGTGCGAGGCGGCGGGCTACGCACCGGGCATCCGTCACCACGCCGACGACTTCGGCGCCGTCCTCGCCCTGGTCGCGGCGGGGCAGGGCGTCGCCCTCGTGCCGGAACTCGCGGCCGGGGGCGCCCCGGACGGCGTGGTCCTCACGCCCCTGGCGATCCGCCGCAGGACCTCCCTGGCCTACCGCCGCGGGTCCGGGACGCACCCGGAGGTCGCGGCCGCCCGCGAGGCGCTGCACACGGCAGCGGTGGCGGCCGGCCTCGCGCACGCCGCCGGATAGCCGCGGCCGGTCGGTGCGGCGTCACCCCTCGTCGACGGTGCCCGGAGCGGGGACGTCGGTGAACACGTCGCCGGGGTTGCGCAGCAGGCCCAGGTGGGACAGCGGCCAGACCTTGACGAACGCCGTCCCCACGACGTTGCCCGTCGGCACGAACCCGCCGCCGGGCTTGCCCGTGTTGTAGCGCGAGTCACCCGAGTTCTGCCGGTTGTCACCCATGACGAACAGCATGTCCGTGGGCACGGTGGTGTCGAAGGCGAGCTCGCTCGGGTCGGAGCCGGGCTTGATGTACGTCTCGTCGATCGACACCCCGTTGACGCTCACCCGGCCCTCCGCGTCGCAGCACACCACGTGATCACCCGGTGTCCCGACCACCCGCTTGATGAGGTGCTCACCGGTGTCCTGCGGCAGCAGACCGACGAAGGTCAGCGCCGCGCGCACCGCCTCCGACACCGGGCTCTCCTCCTGCGGCACCGGCGGCGGCAACCACCCGCCCGGGTCCTTGAACACCACGACGTCACCCCGGTGCACGTCGAACGCGCCCGGCACGAGCCGGGACACCATCACCCGGTCGCCCTCGACCAGCGTGTCCTCCATCGACGGGCTCGGGATGAAGAACGCCTGCACGAGGAACGTCTTGAGGAGCAGCGAGAGCACCAGCGCGCTGACGACGATGATCGCCGTCTCGCGCAGCAGCGACGGTCGACGAGGGCGATGCCGGGGGAGCGCGGCAGAGGTGTCGTCAGCGACGCCGGACGCTGGCCGGGCGTCGGCCTCGGTGTCCACCGTCGAGTCGGGGAGCGGATCGCGCAGCGTGGCGTCGTCGGGCACGGGCCCACCCTGCCACGTCGGCGCTCGGCGCCAGGCCACCCGGTCCGGGCGGCATGCGGGGGCGCCGTCAGCTCTCGGGGTCGTCCTGGAACATGCGCACCTCCTGCCGGCACCGGCAGGCGACGGCGATCTTGCTGGCCCACCGGAGCGCCTCGTCGCGCGTGGGCACCTCCAGCACGGTGTAACCGCCCTCGAGCCGGGCCGTCTGCGGGTACGTGCCGTCGGTGACGGTGCCGTCCCCGGAGACGAGGACCGGCGGGACGCTCTCGTCGATCCCGCCGCCGAACACCCAGACGCCTGCGGCCTTCGCCTCCTGCACGACCGCGTGCGCCGCGTCCGCGGCCGCCTGGAGCCCGCCGGGACCGAGGTCCATCTCGCCGCTGGGGAACGAGATCAGGTACTTCGCCATCGCACGACTCCTTCGTCTCCGGGGATTCGCCCCATCGTCGCGCGGGTCCCCGCATCACGCCGACCCTTGACGCCCCGGATGTCCGTCTCGTAGCGTCCGTCCTGCACGACGCAAGAAGTTGACAGAAGTCCAGCACAAAGCAGTGCACACGCTGCAACTCTCGTATGCCGCCACGGGTCCGACCGGTGACCATCCCCGCCGGTCGTTCGTGGCACCCGGACGACCGGTCTCGACCTCGTCGGTCCCGGTCCCGACCCTGAACCAGCCCTGACCCGACCCACCCGTGACGGTGGCGCGGCACCAGCACGGTCGCGCCCGCCGTCGGGCACCGCTGCTCGCGGGTGGACGAGCCCGCCCCGGCGGGAGAACGAGGACGTTCATGAGAACCCCCTGGAAGCACACGGTCGTGGCGGGCGCCGCCCTGGCGCTCGTCGCGCCGCTCGGCGTCGTCGCCGTGGCGCACGCCGCGGACGCCACCAACCTGGCGCTCGGCAAGCCGATCGCCGCGTCGTCGGTCACGCAGACGTACGTCGCGGGCAACGCGAACGACGGGAACACCGGCTCCTACTGGGAGGGCGCGGGCGGGCAGTACCCGTCGCACCTCACCGTCGACCTCGGGGCGGAGGCCGACGTCGACCGCGTCGTCGTCACGCTGCCCCCGCCCTCGGTGTGGTCGTCACGCACGCAGACGTTCAGCGTGCTCGGTCGCTCCGACGGCGAGTCGTCGTTCCGGACGCTCAAGGCGTCGGCGGCCTACGGGTTCGACCCCGCCAGCGGGAACACGGTCGAGATCCCCCTCGACGCCGAGGTCGACGAGGTGCGCCTCGCCTTCAGCGCCAACACCGGCGCGGGCAACGGCCAGGTGTCCGAGCTCCAGGTGTGGGGCACGCCCACGGGCGGCACGGACCCGACGGACCCGACGGACCCGACCGATCCGACGGACCCGACCGGCACCAACTACGCGAAGAGCCGCCCTGCGTCGGCCTCGTCGACCGAGTGGCAGTTCGTCGCCGCGAACGCGGTCGACGGCAGCGCGACCACCTACTGGGAGGGCGCGGGCGGGCAGTACCCGTCGACGCTCGACGTCGCGCTCGCCGCGCCCACGCAGCTCAGCAGCGTGCGCGTCCGGCTCAACCCCGACGCCGCGTGGGGGCCGCGCACGCAGACGTTCTCCGTGTGGGGCCGCACCGGCACGGGCGCCTGGCAGGAGCTCAAGGCGTCCGCCGGCCACGCGTTCGCGCCGGGCAGCGGCAACCTCGTCGACGTGCCCGTGACCGGCACCGCCACCGACGTGCGCCTGCGCTTCACCGGCAACACGGGCGCGGGCAACGGCCAGGTCGCCGAGCTCGAGGTCTACGGTGCCCCCGCACCCAACCCCAACCTCACCGTCACCGCGGTGACCGCGTCCCCGGCGTCGCCCACGGCGACCACCCCGGTGACGCTCACGGCGACGGTGAAGAACACGGGCGACCGCGCGTCGTCGGCCACGACGCTCGACGGGAGGCTCGGCGGGTCGACCGCGGGCTCGACCGCCGTCGCGGCGCTCCAGCCGGGAGCGAGCGCGCAGGTGCAGGTCGCGGCGGGCACGCGGCCCGCGGGCGAGTACACGGTCGGTGCGGTCGTGGACCCGGCGAACACCGTGGCCGAGCAGGACGAGACGGACAACGCGTTCACCGCGACGGCGACGCTCGTCGTCGGCGAGGCGCCCGGGCCGGACCTCGAGGTCGTCTCGGTGTCGTCGAACCCGGCCAACCCGGCCGTCGGCACGGCCGTGACGTTCTCGGTGGCGGTGCGCAACCGCGGCAACCAGCCGGTCGCGGCCGGGTCGGTGACGCGCGTCGTCGCCGGGTCCACCACGCTCAACGGCACGACGCCGGCCGTCCCCGCGGGCGCGACCGTCACCGTCACGCCGAGCGGCTCGTGGACCGCGACGAACGGCGGGGCCACCGTCACCGCGACGGCCGACGCGACCGGCGTCGTCGCCGAGACGAACGAGGGAAACAACACGGGCACGCTCGCCGTCACGGTGGGCCGGGGCGCCGCCGTCCCGTACACGACGTACGAGGCCGAGGACGGCCAGTACACGGGCACGCTGCTCCAGACCGACGCGCTGCGCACGTTCGGGCACACGAACTTCGCGACCGAGTCGTCGGGCCGCGAGTCCGTGCGCCTCACCAGCACGGGCCAGTACGTCCAGCTCACGTCGACGAACGCGACGAACTCGATCGTCGTGCGGAGCTCGATCCCCGACACCGCCGCTGGCGGTGGCCAGGAGAAGACGATCAGCCTCTACGCGGACGGCCAGTTCGTGCAGAAGCTCACGCTCTCGTCCAAGCACTCCTGGCTCTACGGCACGACCGACCAGCCCGAGGGCCTGGTCAACACGCCGGGCGGTGACGCCCGCCGCCTCTTCGACGAGTCGCACGCCCTGCTCGGCCGGTCCTTCCCGGCCGGGACGGTGTTCAAGCTCCAGCGCGACGCGGGCGACGACGCCGCGTTCTACGTCATCGACCTCGTCGAGCTCGAGCAGGTCGCGCCCCCGCTGAGCAAGCCGGCGCAGTGCACGTCCATCACCGAGTACGGGGCCGTGCCGAACGACGGGCTCGAGGACACCGCCGCCATCCAGGCCGCCGTCACCGCGAACCAGGACGGCGAGATCGACTGCGTGTGGATCCCGGCGGGCCAGTGGCGCCAGGAGAAGAAGATCCTCACCGACGACCCGCTCAACCGGGGGATGCACAACCAGGTCGGCATCAGCGACGTGACGATCCGCGGCGCGGGCATGTGGCACTCGCAGCTCTACAGCCTCATCCCGCCGCACCTCGCCCCGGGCGTCATCAACCACCCGCACGAGGGCAACTTCGGGTTCGACGTCGACGACAACACCCAGATCTCCGACCTCGCGATCTTCGGCTCCGGCACGATCCGCGGCAACAACGGCCAGGAGGAGGGCGGCGTCGGCCTCAACGGCCGGTTCGGCAAGAACACGAAGATCACCAACGTGTGGATCGAGCACGCGAACGTCGGCGTGTGGGTCGGTCGGGACTACTCGAACATCCCGGAGCTGTGGAACCCGGGCGACGGGCTGGTCTTCTCCGGCATGCGGATCCGCAACACCTACGCGGACGGCATCAACTTCAGCAACGGGACGCGCAACTCGACGGTGGTGAGCTCGACGTTCCGCAACACCGGCGACGACGCGCTCGCCGTCTGGGCCAACCAGTACGTCAAGGACCGGAACGTCGACATCGGGCACAGCAACACGTTCCGCAACAACACCGTGCAGCTCCCGTGGCGCGCCAACGGCATCGCGATCTACGGCGGCTACGACAACTCGATCGAGAACAACCTGATCTACGACACCATGAACTACCCCGGCATCATGCTGGCGACCGACCACGACCCCCTGCCGTTCTCGGGGACGACGCTCATCGCCAACAACGGGCTCTACCGCACCGGCGGGGCGTTCTGGAACGAGGACCAGGAGTTCGGCGCGATCACGATCTTCCCGCAGACGCACGACATCGTCGGCGTCACCATCCGCGACACGGACATCGTCGACTCCACCTATGACGGCATCCAGTTCAAGAACGGCGGCGGGACCATGCCGGACGTGAAGATCACGAACGTGCGGATCGAGAAGTCCAACAACGGCTCCGGCATCCTCGCGATGGCCGGCGCCCGCGGCAACGCGATCCTGTCGAACGTGACCGTCACGAGCTCGCGCGACGGCGACGTCGCGAAGGAGCCCGGCTCGCCGTTCGTCTTCACGGGCCAGTAACCCGAGGGTGCACCGGACACGGGGTTGGTGTCGTCATCCGGTCGGACGACGACACCGACCCCGTTCTCGACGGCGGGGGGCCGTGCTCGGCGCCGGACGGGTCGAGGTGCGCTCGTCGGGGGCCCGTGTTCGGATGGGGAGCGATGACTTCGCGATCGATGACGACACGAACAGTCCGCGCCGCAGCCTCGTCGCTGGCGGCAGTCCTCCTCCTCGGCGGCGTCCCTGCCGCCGCCGTCGCGGGCCCGGGGGGTGAGCCGACCCGCACCAGCGCAGCCGCGCCGTCGGCCCGCACGACCCCGGGGACGACGGCGGCAGGCCAGGTCGAGGCGCCCGTGCCGGACGTCGCGTGGGGTCCGTGCGAGGGCGACGGCCTCGACGCGTTCGAGTGCGCGAGCGTCGAGGTGCCCACGGACTACGACCGGCCGCAGGGCCGCACGACGACGATCGGCCTGACCCGCATGCCGGCCGCCGACCCGGCCCAGCGGGTCGGCAGCCTGTTCACCAACTTCGGCGGCCCCGGCGGGCCGGGCGTCGAGACGCTGCACGCGCTCGGCGGCACGCTGTTCGACGACGACGTGCTCGCCCGGTTCGACGTCGTCGGGTTCGACCCGCGCGCCGTGGGGACCTCCGATCCTGCGACGTGCTTCCGCGACGCCGAGCGCGAGAACGCGTTCCTCGCCGGGCTGCCGGCTTTCCCCGTCACGAGTCGCGAGGAGGTGCGCTTCCTCGGCCAGATGGCGACGTTCGGGGCGTCGTGCACGTTCTTCTCGGGCGACCGCATCGCCCATGCGTCGACGGCGAACGTCGCGCGCGACATGGACCTGCTGCGCCAGGCCGTGGGGGACGAGCAGCTCAGCTACGTCGGCTATTCGTACGGCACCGTGCTCGGCGCGACGTACGCCGTGCTGTTCCCCGACCGTGTCCGCGCGATGGTGCTCGACGGCACGATGGACGTCGACGCGTGGTCCGGGGTCGGGTCGCGCGAGCTCGTCGGGGCGCGCATCGGCCAGGCCGCGGGGGCGACGGAGACGTTCGACGAGTTCGCACGGCTGTGCGGAGAGGCCGGACCGGCGGGCTGCGCGTTGTCCTCGCTCGGCGACCCGGGCGAGGTGGTCGAGGCGACGTACGCCGCGCTGCGCGAGGCGCCGGTCGACGTGCCGATGCCGGACGGCACGTCCGTGCCGATCGGCTACCCGGACACCGTCGCGCTCGTCTTCCAGTACCTCTACGAGCCCGCCGCGTGGGGCGACCTGGACCTGACGCTCGCGTCGCTCGCCGTGCTGAGCGGCGCGGTCGAGCCGCCCCCCGCGCCGGCACAGCCGCGTGCGCTGGGCGCCGCGCCGTCGCTCGGCGAGCTGCTGCGGCGCGCCGGGTTCGCGGAGGACTACCCCTCCGTCGGCGGCGCGCTCGCGAGCCTGTGCGTCGACACGACGACGCCAGGCCGCCCGTGGGAGTACCCCGCCAAGGTCGACGCGCTCGACGCGCAGTACCCGCACTTCGGCCGCTTCCGCGGGTGGGTGGGCGTGCAGTGCGAGTTCGTCCCCGTCGCGGACCGCGACGCGTTCACCGGGCCGTGGGACCAGACGACGGACGCGCCCGTGCTCGTCGTCGGCACCCGGTTCGACCCGGCGACGCCCTACGGGTTCACGCAGCCGTACGCCGACCGCTGGCCGGACGCGCGCGTGCTCACGGTCGAGGGGTGGGGCCACACGATCATCGGCAAGAGCGCGTGCGCCGACGCCGCGGTCGCGCGCTACCTGGTGGGCCTCGACGCGACCGACGGTGCGACGTGCGCACAGGACGTCGTGCCGTTCCAGGGCCCGTCCGTGCCGCTCGGCGAGGCGATGCGCCTCCCGGTGACGTGACCTGACGCGCGACTCCTCGGCGGCGTCGTCGGACGCTGTCGAGGGGTCGCCCTCAGCGGGGCGGCAGCCGGTCGGCGACGGGCTCCGGGGGCACCGTGTCCTCCACGAAGCGGGGACGGCAGGCGAACCAGCCGCCGACCACCCCGGGGA
Organism: Cellulosimicrobium cellulans; assembly: GCF_006539945.1. Classification (GTDB taxonomy): domain Bacteria; phylum Actinomycetota; class Actinomycetes; order Actinomycetales; family Cellulomonadaceae; genus Cellulosimicrobium; species Cellulosimicrobium cellulans. The sequence goes on from NZ_BJNZ01000001.1 coordinate 122,469, forward strand.
CGGCGGTCGCGGCGAGCACGAGGAGGGGGGCCGACCACGACCCGGTCGCCTCGCGCAGCAGGCCGAGGCCGATCGGGCCGAAGCACGCCAGCGCGTACCCAAGGCCCTGGACGAAGCCCGAGACGGCCGAGGCGGACTGCGGCGTCCGGGTCCGCCGGTTGATGAGGGTCATGCACAGGGGGAAGGTGCTCACCCCGATCCCCAGCGCGCACATCCACAGGACCGTCCCGTCGAGCGGGGACAGGAGCAGGCCGAGGTACCCGGCCACGAGGACGACGGCGCACACGACGACCACGACGAACGGGTTCGCCATCCGCGTGGCCAGGTGCGGGACGATCAGTGCGGCGACCATCCCCCAGGCGGAGTAGAGCGCGACCATGGTGCCGCCGAGCGCCGCGCTGCCGCCCGCGTCGGTGAGCACGGCCGGGACCCACGTGATGATCCCGTAGTTGGACCACGAGATCGCCGCGAACAGGACCACGAGGCCCCAGACCGTCGACGACCGGCCGATCCGCAGCCTCCCTCCGGTCCCTGCGGCCGCCGCAGGCGCGTGGTGGTCGGCGCGCCGCCGGGTCGCGAGGACGAGCCAGACGGCGGCGGCCAGCGCCGCGGGCCCGGCCCAGATCCCGACGGAGAACCGCCAGCTCGTCGCCTCGGCGACCGGGACGGCCAGGAGTGGGGCGACGAACTGCCCCGTCTGCATGAGAATCAGGTAGAGCGACGTCCACAGGGCGATCCGGTCGGGGAACCACGCCTTCACCAGGGGCACGATCACGACGTTCGCCGCCCCGATCCCGGCGAGGGCCAGCACGGTCGACGCGACGACCCAGGTGGTCGTGGGGGAGACGGCGCGCAGGACGAGCGAGAGCGCGGTCAGGGCGAGCGCGACCGTGGCCGTGCGCTCGAGCCCGAACCGGCGCGTCACCACCGGGGCGAGGAACCCGAAGAGGCCGAACGACACGGCGGGCACGGTGCCGAGCAGACCCGCGACGGCGACGCCGTAGCCGAGGTCCGCGCCGATGGTCTCCAGGAGCGGGGTGAACCCTGTGACGGCTGTCCGCAGGTTGAGCGCCGTCAGGGCGATGGCCAGCCCGGCCCACGCGAGCTGCTGGCCACGACGCACGGGGGTGCGCGAGGGGGAGAGGGTCGCCACGCTAAACTCCGGTATCAGATCGGCCGATGATGGGATCATGGGATGAATCACGAGCAGTCTGGCACGCGCGAGCCGATGCGTCGAGTGGGGCTCATCGACCAGGCGGCGGCCCGCTTCCGCGAGGAGGTGGTGTCCGGGCGCTGGCCGGTCGGGGAGCGCATCCCGACCGAGGCCGCCCTCGTGGCGGAGTTCGGCGTCGGGCGGAACACCGTCCGTGAGGCGCTCCAGTCGCTCGTGCACGCCGGTCTGCTGCGCCGCGAGCAGGGGCGCGGCACGTTCGTCATCTCGAGCTCCGAGCTGACCGGCACCCTCGAGCGTCAGCTCGCGGGCGGCAGCCGCCGCCACTACCTGGAGCTGCGCCTCGCCCTCGACAGCACCGCGGCGTCGCTCGCCGCCGCGAGCCGCACGGACGCGGACGTCGCGCAGCTGCGCGACCTGCGCGACCGCCGGGAGGCGGCGTGGTCCCACGACCCCGACGCGCGCGCGAGGGCGGACCTCGACCTGCACCGCGCGATCGTGGAGGCGACGCACAATCCCCTGTACGTGACGCTGTACTCGAGCATGCTCGACGTCTTCGCCGTCCACATGCGCGACGACGAGAGCGGGGACGAGGACGCGGCGCACCGCAGGCACCACGAGCTCGTGGAGGCGATCGCCGAGGGGGACGCCGACCGTGCTGCGGTGTCGGTGGCCGCCATCATGGACCCGTTCCTGCGCTGAGGCGCGGCGCGGCAGCCGAGCCCGCGGTCAGTCCAGGCAGAACTCGTTGCCCTCGACGTCCTGCATGACGATGCACGACTCGTTCTCCTCGTCCGCGACCATCACGCGCACGCACGTCGCGCCGAGGGCGACGAGCCGGTCGCGCTCGGCCTCGAGCGTGGCGAGGCGCTCGGCGCCGACGAGCCCGGTGCCGACGCGCACGTCGAGGTGCACCCGGTTCTTCACGACCTTGCCCTCGGGGACGCGCTGGAAGTACAGGCGCGGCCCGACCCCGCCGGGGTCGCTGCACGCGAACCAGGTGTCGCGCTGCTCGGGCGGGAGCGCGGCGTTCGCGTCGTCCCACGTCGCGAAGCCGTCCGGGGGCGACGGCGGGACGTAGCCCAGCACCTCGCACCAGAAGCGGGCGACGCGCTCCGGCTGCGCGCAGTCGAACGTGACCTGGACCTGCCTGACCGTCGTCGTCATCCCGTCACCCTAGGCGCGCAGGTGCTCCTGGTCGGAGGGCATCTCCGACCCCGGCGCGCCTGTCACCGGCGCGTCCGTCACTGCCGCTTCCGGCGCCGGCGCGGTCGGCGTCGCGGGGAACGTGCGTCGCGCCACGAGCGCCACGACGAGCGCGACGGCGACGATCCCCGCCCCGACGAACGGGACGACGTCGAGCCCGGAGCGGGCGAGGACGAGTGCGCCGAGCGCGGCGCCCCCGCCGATGCCGACGTTCGACGTCGCGTTGACGAGCGCGCCCGTGAGGTCCGGCGACGCGCCGTGCGCGCGGATCGCGGCCGCCTGGAACACCGGCGCGACGGCGCCGAACCCCGCGCTCCACACCCCGATCGCGACGAGCACCCCGACGGTCCCGGGGAACGCGAGCCCGACCGCGAGCATGCCCGCCACGACGGCGACGAGCGTCACGACCGTCGTCCGCCGCGGCCGGTGGTCGAGGCGCGCGGCGGCGAACGCCGTCCCGACGAGGCCGAGCGCCCCGAGCACGAGGAGCGCCGGGCCGAGCGCCGACTCCCGGAGGCCCGCGCCCAGGAGCAGGAGCGACACGAAGGTGTAGACCGTGTACTGGCCCAGGTACGTGAGGGCATTCGTGGTCGTGGCCACCGCGAGCGCGGAGCGTCGGCTCGCGCTCGACGCGTCCGACGGCGGAGCCCCGCCCCCCCGGCACGGGAGGCAGCAGGAACGCGATGAGCACGGTGGCCAGCGCGCACGCGCCCGCGAGCACGCCGAACGCGGGACGCCAGCCGATCGCGGTGCCGAGCGTCGTCGTCAGCGGCACGCCGAGCACGAACCCGACGGCCGCGCCCGCGGTGACGAGCGACAGCGCGCGCCCCGTGAGGTGCGGCAGCACGAGCCGTGACGCATACCCGATGCTCACCGAGAAGAACACCGCGTGCGACGCGCCTCCCAGCGCCCGCGCCGCCGCGACGACGGCGAACGTCGGAGCGACGGCGACGAGCACATTGCTCACGGTGTAGAGCCCGAGCGTCGTCAGGAGCAGGCCCTTGCGCGGGAGCCGGGCCGTCCCGAGCGTGAGGGGCACGGCGAGCGCCGCGACCATGACCGCGTACGCCGTGACGAGCAGCCCGGCGACGGACTCCGTGACGTCCAGGTCCACGCTGAGGAGCGGCAGGAGGCCGACGGGCACCAGCTCGGTCGTGATGGCGACGAACGTCGCGAGGCCCAGGGCGACGATGCCGCCCATGGCCTCGCGGACGGTGCCCGGCCGGAAGGGTACGGTCATGCGTCCGTCTCGACCTGGAGCGTCGTGCGAGGGTTCTCCAGGCCCTCGACCATGACGATGGTGCACGCCGTGACCCGGCCCTTCCACCGGACCGCGGCCTCGAGCTCGGTGACCGCCACCGTGTGCCCGACGGGCAGGGGTGCGGGGTGGTCGAGGGTGACGGTGCGCAGCATGCGTCCACCCTAGGAGCCCGACCTGCCGGACGTCCCCGGAGAGGCTGCCGCGCGGCCGTGACATCCTGACGCCGTGCGCGTCGAACCGGTGACCGAGGACGTCCTCGTGGACCGGGTCGTGGACCTCGTCCTCGGGTTCCGGCGCCGCGACCGGGCAGCGGGGCCCGACGGCGCGGTGCGGCTCCTCGTCGACGGCCACCCGTCCACACGGCCCGAGGCGCTCGCGGACCTGCTGGTCGCGCCCCTGCGGGCTGCCGGCCGACCGGTCGCGCGGGTGCGCGTGCAGGACTTCTGGCGCCCCGCGTCGCTGCGGCTCGAGCACGGCCGCGAAAACCCGGACGCGCTGCTCGACGCGTGGATCGACGTGGCGGGCCTCAACCGCGAGGTGCTCGACGCCGTCGGCCCGGGCGGGTCCGGGCGCTACGTGCCGAGCCTGCGCGATCCCGCGACCAGCCGGTCGACGCGCGCGGCGTACGTCGCCGCGGAGCCGGGGCTCGTCGTCGTGCTCGACGGCGCGCTGGCCCTCGGTCGCGGGCTCGCCGTCGACCTCGCCGTGCACCTGGCGCTGCGCGCGCCGACGCTCGCGCGCCGCACCTCGGCAGAGGACGCCTGGACGCTCGCCGCGTACGCGCGCTACGAGCGGGAGGTGCGCCCCGACGAGGTGGCCGACGTCGTCGCGCGGGTCGACGACGCGCGGCACCCCGCGCTCGTCGTGCGCTGACACCCCGCGTGAGGACCGCGCGCTCACGACCGTCCGCAGGGTGGCGCGCGCTCAGCGCGGCAGGTGCGCCTCGACGAGGTCGATGATCGCCGGGTCGTCGGGCAGGGTGCGGGGGCGGAAGCGGTGCACCTCGCCGCCGGGCACGACGACGAACTTCTCGAAGTTCCAGGTGACCCGGCCGGCCTTGCCCTCGGCGTCCTCGGCCTTCTTCAGCTCCTGGTAGAGCGGGTGGGCGTGGCGCCCGTTGACGCGGACGCGGTCGACCACGGGGAACGTCACGCCGTACGTCAGTGAGCAGAACTCCTGGATCGCCTCGTTGGTGCCGAGCTCCTGGAGGAACTGGTTGCTCGGGAACCCGATGACGGTGAACCCACGGTCGCGGTACTTCTCCTGCATCGCCTCGAGCGTCGCGTACTGCGGCGCGAGGCCGCACCGCGACGCGACGTTCACGACGAGCACGACGTCGTCCGCGTGCTCGCGCAGGGTGTGCGTCGTCCCGTCCATGGCGTCGAACGGGATGTCGTACAGGCTCATGCGGGACTCTCCTGACGGTCGGGCGGGGGTGCTTCGCCTCCCATCCTGCACCCGACGGCGCCCGAGATGTGAAGATCTCGGGTCGAGGTCGCGCCCGCGGTCGCCGCGCACCACCCGGCCCGTCAGACTCGCGGCATGGCCACTCCCGACCTGGACGACTCCCGCACGGACGGCACGTCGCGCCTCGGGAGCGCGGTCGTCGGCGTGGTCGTGGGGCTCGTGATCTTCGCGTGCGTGGGCGTCGTGGGGTACTTCCTGTTCGTGGGGGTCGCCATGGAGCGGTGGGCCCAGTCGTACGACTCGTCCGAGCCCGAGGTCACCGTGACGGCCGAGGACACGACCGCCGTCGAGCAGGAGACCGGGCTCGACGCGTCCAACGAGGCGTACCGGCAGCGGATGGGCACGCCCGAGGACCACGCCGAGGCGGCGCTCTCCGTGCCCGCGGTCGAGGCCGCCCTGGAGCCGCTCGCCGACGGGTCCGCCGTCACGGGTGACGAGGTCCGGGACACGCTCGTCGCGGCAGGGTTCGAGAACGTGCAGGTCGTGGACAGGAACGCCTCCGGCGACGTCGTACCGGCCGTCGGTGTGGGGGTCGCGGTCCCCGGCGGCTGCGTGTACGGGGCGGTCGCGCCCGACGCCGTGACGCTCGACGCCGGGGGACCGATCGCCGACGGCGGGTGCCTGGAGATGCCGTCGCACTGACCTCCTCGCCGGTGCCGCCGTGAGACCGGCCGGCGCGTCCGAGATCGACTCTCGGTGGGTCGATCTCGCGACCTGCGGGTCGACCTGGGTACGGTCAGCGGGGCGGGCGACGGCGCCCGCGCAGGTGACGGAAGGTGAGACATGCGGATCGAGGGCACGGTCGCCCTGGTGACGGGAGGGGCCTCGGGCCTCGGGCGCGCGACGGCGGAGGGCCTGGTCGCGGCGGGAGCCCGGGTGGTCCTCGCGGACCTCGCGTCGTCCGACGGCGTCGCGGTCGCCGACGCGCTCGGTGACGCCGCGCGGTTCGTCCCCACGGACGTGACGAGCGAGGACGACGTCGCGCGGGCGCTCGACGCGGCGGATGCCCTCGGCGGGGTGCGTGTCGTCGTGAGCTGCGCCGGGATCGTGCTCGCGCAGCGCGTGCTCGGGAAGTCCGGCGTGCACGCCCTGGACGTGTTCCGGCGCGTCGTGGACGTCAACCTCGTCGGGACGTTCAACGTCGTCCGCCTCGCGGCGGAGCGCATGCTCGCCCTCGACCCGGTGGGGCCGAGCGGGTCCGACGGGGAGGACTCTGCCGGGGAGGAGCGCGGCGTCGTCGTGCAGACCGCGTCGGTCGCGGCGTTCGACGGGCAGGTCGGCCAGGCCGCCTACGCGGCCTCCAAGGCGGGCGTCGCGGGCCTCACGCTGCCCCTCGCGCGCGACCTCGCGCAGCACCGGATCCGCGTCATGACGATCGCGCCGGGCATCTTCCGCACGCCGATGATGGCGTCGCTGCCCGAGGCGGCGCAGGAGTCCCTCGGCGCGCAGGTGCCGCACCCGAGCAGGCTCGGCCGCCCGGAGGAGTACGCGCACCTCGTGCGCGCGATCGTCGAGAACCCGATGCTCAACGGCGAGGTGATCCGCCTCGACGGCGCGATCCGCATGGCGCCGCGCTGAGCGCACGGATCACGGGCGCGCCGCGGCGCGGACCGCAGGACCGCGGGCGACCGCCCGGACGAGAGGAGGAGGACGATGCCGCCGTACCCGACGGCGACCGACTTCCGCGCCGACCTGCTCGCGCGCGCGACCGCGGCCCAGCGCCGCGCCTACACGCGGTACTTCCCCGGGGACGACACGCTCGCCGGCGTGCGCATGGGCGACGTCTTCACGCTCGCGAAGGGCGCGCTCGACATGCCGGTGGACCAGATCGAGCTGCTGCTCGAGGACCGCGTGCACGAGGTCCGCGCGGGGGGTTGCTCGATCATGGGGAAGTCCGCCACGGCTCGCCGCGTGACCGTCGAGCGGCACGCGGAGCTCGTCGAGCTCTTCCTGCGCCGCCACGACCGGATCGACACGTGGGACCTCGTGGACCTCACCGCGTACCAGGTGCTCGGGTCGTGGCTCCTCGACCGGCCGCGCGACGTCCTCGACAGCCTCGCCCGGGCGCCGGACTGGCCGCGCCGGCGTACGGCCATCGTCGCCACGGCTGCCTTCCTGCGCCGCGGTCAGGTCGACGACACGTTCCGGCTCTCCGAGGTCCTCGTCGACGACCCCGAGCCCTACGTGCAGAAGGGCGTGGGCTGGATGCTGCGCCACGCGGGCGACGTCGAGCCCGAGCGGCTGCGCGCGTTCCTCGAGGTCCACGCCGCGACCATGCCGCGCGACGTGCTGCGGGCCGCGGTGGAGAAGCTGCCGCCCGCGGAGCGCAAGGAGTGGCTCGGGCGCTGATCCCGGCCGGCACGGCCGGGTCGGGCCGCGGGTCTGGCGACGGCGTATCGTGGTCGCACGCGGAGGCGCCACGACGAGGTGGCGAGAATCTCCAGGGTTCCGTTTCTCCGTGAAAATTTGTGCCAGAATGGCTGCGTGAGCAGCAGCACGCCCGGCTCCGCGTGGGTCGTCGGGCTCGACGTCGGGGGCTCGGGGAGCCGCCTCGTCGCGCGGCGTCTCGACGACGTCCGACCGCCCGGCGCACCGTCGAGCGCGCGGGACGTCGCCCTCGCCGGCCGACCGGTCGCGATCGGACCCGCCGGGAGCGACGCGGCGGACGTCGTCCGCGACCTCCTCGCGCGGCTCCGCACCGAGGTTCCCTCGCTGGCGCACGACGGCGTCGCCGCGGCTGCCGTCGGGGCGACGGGCCTCGCGTCGCTCGTCCGCGACCCCGCCGAGCTGCACGCCGCCCTCCGCGCCGGCCTCCTCGCCCCCACCCCGACCCCCGTCGAGCACGACATGAAGGTCGTTCTGGGCGGAAAGACGACCTTCACGTCGGGTTCGACGGCGGGCGCTGTCGTGCTCGGCGACGGCACGTCGGACGGGGGCGGGCCGCGGACGGCGGTCGCGGCCGACGCGCTCACCGCGCACCTGGGAGCGCTGGGCGGACGGCCCGGGGCCGTCGTCGCGGTCGGGACCGGGGCGATCGCGCTCGGCACGGACCTGCGCGACGTGTGGCACCGCGTCGACGGCTGGGGCCACCTGCTCGGGGACCTGGGCTCGGGGTCGTGGATCGGGGCGCAGGGGCTGCGGGCCGCGGTCGCCGCGCACGACGGTCGCGACAACGGCGGTTCGGCGGCGCTGCTGGCCGCCGCGACGGAGCGGTTCGGCCCCGTGCCGACCTGGCCCGAGCAGCTCTACACGCGTCCCGACCGGGCCCAGGTGCTCGCGTCGTTCACGCCCGATGTCGCGGCGGCGGCCCGCGACGGCGACGCCGTCGCCCGGCAGGTCCTGGCCGGTGCGGGCACGCACCTCGCGACGACGCTCGCCGCGGCGCTGGTCGACGGCGTCCCGCCCCTGGCCGCCGCGACCGGCGGCGTGCTGGGGATCGGCCCGCTGCTCACCGACGCCTTCCGCGCACGCCTCGCGGTCCTGCGCCCCGACGTCGAGCTCGTCGACGCGGCCGGCACCCCGCTCGACGGCGCGCTGCACCTGGCCGCGCGCCTCGCGACAGACCCGGGCTCCGTCGTCGGGCACGAGCCGTGGCTCACGCTCGGCGGCCCAGCCACGGCCGTGCCTCACGACCCGACCGACGCCCGGCACCGGACCGGTCCGCAGAGCCCGACCCACCCGCAGCACCCGACCATCACCGAGGAGGACTGAATGGCCGCCGACGGTCTCGTCCGCATCCGCCAGTCCCTGCCGAACCTGCGCCCCGCCGAGGCGCGCATCGCCGAGGTCGTGCTCGCCGACCCGGCTGCCGTCGTCAGCAAGACGATCACCGAGCTCGCGGCGCTCGTCGGGACGTCGCAGGCGACGGTCGTGAGGTTCTGCCGCGCGGTCGGGTACGCGGGGTACCCGGAGTTCCGGATCGACCTCGCGCAGGCGACGAGCCGCCGCGCGGTCGAGCAGGAGCGCGCCAACGTCGCGCACGGCGAGATCGACCCCGACGACACGCTGCAGGACGTCGTCACGAAGATCGCGTTCCACGAGGCGCGGACCATCGAGGAGACGGCGCGCATGCTCGACCTCGACGCGCTCGAGCAGGTCGCGGACGCCGTCGCGCAGGCGCCGCGCATCGACCTGTTCGGCGTGGGGTCGAGCGGGCTCACCGCGCAGGACCTCGCCCAGAAGCTCCAGCGCATCGGGCTGCTGTGCTTCGCGTCGCCCGACCCGCACGTGCAGCTCCAGTCCGCCGCGCTCCTCGGGCCGGGGGCGGTCGCTGTCGGCGTGTCGCACAGCGGCCTGACGGTCGAGACGAACGACGCGCTGCGCATCGCGCACGACCGCGGCGCGACGACCGTGGCCGTGACGAACTTCCCCGAGTCGCCGCTCGTCGCGCACGCCGACGTCGTGCTCACGACGACGGCGCGCGAGACCCAGTTCCGGTCGGGCGCGCTGTCGAGCCGCATCGCGCAGCTCGCGGTCGTGGACTTCCTCTTCGTGCGCGTCGCCCAGCGCCGCTACGACCGCACCACCGAGAGCCTGCGCGCGACGTACGAGGCGGTGCAGCCCCACCGCCTCGGCTACGACCGCAAGGCGCGCCCATGAGCGCGCGCCGGCCCGTCGAGACCGGAGGATCCGCCCCTGAGACGCGCGAGTCCGGGGCGGATATCCACTTCTCGGCGGTCGGTGACCCCGGGTTCGAGGTGCGTGCCGACCTGCTGACGCGGGTCGCGTCGGCGCACGACGCGTCGCACTACCTGCTGCGGCCCGAGGTCGTCGTGCGCGCGCACGACCGGGACGGCGTCGTCGCCGCGATGCGCGAGGCGACGCGGCGGGGCCTGCCCGTGACGTTCCGCTCGGGCGGGACGAGCCTGTCCGGGCAGGCGTCGGGCGCCGGCGTGCTCGTCGACACGCGCACGCGCTTCACGCGCGTCGAGGTGCTCGACGGCGGGGCGCGCGTCCGGTGCGAGCCCGGCGCCACGCTGCGGCTCGTCAACGCGCACCTGCTGCGGCACGGCCGACGGCTCGGCCCGGACCCGGCGAGCGAGATCGCCTGCACGATCGGCGGCGTCGTCGCGAACAACTCGTCGGGCATGACGTCGGGCACGACCCGCACGGCGTACCGGACCGTCGAGGCGATGACGGTCGTGCTGCCGAGCGGGACGGTCGTCCGTACGGGCGCGCCCGACGCCGACGCGCGCCTGCTCGCGACCGAGCCGGAGCTGCACCGGGGCCTCGTGGAGCTCCGTGACCGCGTACGGGGCAGCGCGACGATGCGCGCCGAGATCGAGCGGCAGTTCGCGACGAAGAACACCATGGGCTACTCGGTCAACGCGTTCCTCGACCACGACGAGCCCGTGAAGATCCTCGAGCACCTGATGATCGGCAGCGAGGGCACGCTCGGCTGGGTCGCCGACGTGACGTTCCGGACCGTCCCGCTGCTCACGCACGCTGCGACGACGCTCCTCGTGCTCGACTCGCTGGAGCACGCGACGGACGCGCTCGTGCCGCTCGTCGCGTCGGGCGCCGAGGCGATCGAGCTGCTCGACGCGGCGTCGCTCCGGGTCGCCGCCGCGGACCCCGCGGCGGACGCGTCCATGCGTACCCTCGCGCGCGGGGACGGCATCCGGAACCAGACCGCGCTGCTCGTCGAGTACCGCGCGGCGACCGAGGACGGGCTCGCGCCGTTCCAGGGCGCGGCGCGCGACGTCGTCGGCTCGCTGACCGGGTCCCTCGCCGTGCCCGCCACGGTCACCACCGACCCCGCGACGCGCGAGCGCCTGTGGCGCGTGCGCAAGGGCCTGTACACCGCCGTCGCGGGAGCGCGCCCCGCGGGCAGCACCGCACTGCTGGAGGACGTCGCGGTCCCCGTCGCCGACCTCACCGCGACGGTCCGCGACCTCGGCGGCCTGTTCGCACGCCACGGCTACGGCGACGCCGTGACGTTCGGGCACGCCAAGGACGGCAACCTGCACTTCATGATCACGCCGCGGCTCGGCGACCGCGCCGAGCTCGACCGGTACGCCGCGTTCAGCGACGATCTCGTCGACCTCGTGCTCGGGCACGGCGGCACCCTCAAGGCCGAGCACGGCACGGGCCGCATCATGGCGCCGTTCGTGCGGCGGCAGTACGGCGACGACCTCTACGACGTCATGCGCGAGGTCAAGCGACTGTTCGACCCGCGCGGGCTCCTCAGCCCGGGCGTCCTGATCACCGACGACGACCACGAGCACCTGCGGAACCTCAAGGTCGAGTCCTCGGCGGGCGGGGACGACGCCCCGCTCGTCGACCGGTGCGTCGAGTGCGGGTACTGCGAGCCGGGGTGCCCGTCACGCACCGTCACCACGACCCCGCGACAGCGCATCGCGCTGCTCAAGGAGATGGCTGCCGCACCGCCCGCCGAACGGCGCGAGCTCGAGCGGCAGTACCGCTACCAGGGCGTCGAGACGTGCGCCGCGGACTCGCTGTGCGTCGAGGCGTGCCCCGTCGGCATCGACACGGGCGTCGTCATGAAGGGCCACCGCGCGCGGTCGCAGCCGGGGGTCGTGCAGCGCGGGGGAGCGGCGGTCGCCGAGCGCTGGGGACCCGTGGTCACCGGGCTGCGGGGCGCGCTCCGGGTGGCTCAGGCGCTCCCGACGCCGCTCGTGCACGTCGCGTCGCAGGTCGCGCGCGGGGTGGTCGGGACCGACGTCGTGCCGCGCGTCGACGCGGACCTCCCCGGCCCGGGGGCGCGCCGCGAACGGCGGGGCGCGCCCGGGGCGGGCGGTGCGGACGGGCCGGTCCGCGCGGTGCTGTTCGCGTCGTGCATGGGCGAGCTCTTCGCACCCGCGGCCGGTGGTCTGCCCGCGGGGACGAGCGGCGGTGCGGAGGGCGACGGGAACGTGAGCACGCGCGCCGGGGCGAACCGGCCCGTCGGCGCCGAGGCGGCGTTCCGCGCGCTGTGCGAGCGTGCGGGCGTCGGGCTCGTCGTGCCCGAGGGCATCGGGGGCCTGTGCTGCGGCACACCGTGGACGTCCAAGGGTCTGCCCGACGGCGCGGCGGCCATGGCGCGGAAGGTCGTCGACGCGCTGTGGGCCGCGACGCGCGAGGGCGAGCTCCCCGTCGTGTGCGACGCGTCGAGCTGCACGCACGGGCTCGTCGAGACCGCCCGCCACCTGGGCGGCACGGGAGAGCGCGCGCCGGACGAGCGAGGTTCTGGTGAGCCCGGTGCGCCCGGCTCGCCGGGAGAGCCGGACCTCGACGCCGTGGCTCGGGAGCGCTTCGCCCGGCTGCGGATCGTCGACGCGGTGACGTTCGTCCGCACCGACGTGCTCCCCGGCCTCGCCGCGCGGGGGGTCGATGTCGAGAAGGTGGGCGACGTCGTCCTGCACCCCACGTGCGCGACCGTGCACCTGGGAGCCGTGGACGACCTGCGCGCGGTCGCGGAGGCCGCCGCGGACCGTGCGACCGTCCCCGCCGCGTGGGGCTGCTGCGGCTTCGCCGGCGACCGCGGGATGCTGCACCCCGAGCTCACCGCCGGTGCGACGCGCGCCGAGGCGGCCGAGGTCGCGACCAGGGCCGCCGGGCTCCCGCACGACGCGTTCGACGCCTACGTGTCGAACAACCGCACGTGCGAGATGGGGATGTCGCGTGCGACCGGCCGCGACTACGTCCACGTCCTCGAGCTCCTCGAGGCCGCGACCCGCCCGACACCGACGCCGGCAACCGCGAGGTAGGTGAGGAGAGCGACCGGGCGAGGCACGTCCGGAGGGACGACTCCTCACGCCCTCGGTGCGGGAGCCGTCGACCTCGCGGGGTGGACGGCGCCCGCGACCGCAAGGCTCAGCACCGTGGCGGCGCAGATGACGAGGAGCGCGTGCCGCGCCCCCACGCCGTCCACGAGGAGGCCGAGCAGCGGCGGCGCGGTGAGCATCGCGACGGTCGAGAACGACGTCGCGACGGCGACGCGCGGCGCGGCGTGAGCCGGGTCGTCGGAGGCCGCGGCGATGGCGACGGGGTTGGCGAGCGCTGCGCCGCAGCCCCACAGCACGATGCCGACCCAGGCGAGCGGCAGGCTCGGCGAGAGTCCGAAGACGAGCAGGCCGACGAGCGCGGAGACGCCCGACGCGCGCAGGACGGCGACGCGCCCGAACCGGTCGATGAGACCGGTCCCGGCGAACCGGAACACCGTCATCGCGCCGACGAACGTGCCGTACGCGACCGCACCCAGCGCCTCGCGCACCTCGAACCCGTCGACGACCGCCATGGAGAGCCAGTTGCCCGCCGAGCCCTCGGACAGTGACGACGCGAGCAGCACGAGCCCGATGAGCAGCGTGCGCGGCTCGCGCCACGCGGCGAGCGCGGCGCGGACCCCGGCCCCGCGGCGGGGCGAGGCCGCGGGTGCGGCGCCGTCGACCAGGTCCGTGGTGCCTGCCGGCGCAGGCGCGCCGGAGGCGACCTGGTCGGGCGCGAGCGCGGTCGCGGGGGCGATGAGCACGGCGCGCGCCACGGTGACGGCGAGCGTCACGACGAGGATCTGGGCGGTGATGCCGACGTGCGCCCACGAGAACGCGGCCGCGACGATCGCGCCGCACGCGGCGCCGATGGAGAACGCGGCGTGGAAGTGGGGGAGGATCGCCCGCCCCACGTGCTGCTCGACGGACGCCGCGCAGATGTTGATCGGCACGTTGGTCAGGGCGCCGCACACGCCGTTGAGGAACGCCCCGACCGCGAAGAGGACGACGCCGCCCGTCCCGGTGCCGAGCGCGACGAGCCCGAACCCGACGACGTTCCCCACGGTCGCGACGACGAGCGTCGTGCGGCTGCCGAACCGTGCCACGACCGCACCCGCGGACACCACGGACACGAGCGACCCCAGGCCGCCGACGACGAGCAGCAGGCCGAGCTGGCTCGCGCTGATCCCCAGCGCCTCGCGGACCGAGGGCAGGCGGCTCATCCACGACGCGCCGACGACCCCGAACAGCCCGAACTGCACCATGAGCGCCCAGCGGGCGCGCGCGACGACCGCGCGGTCCGTCAGGGCGCGGTCGGAGAGAACTGGTGGGGTTGTTGACACTTGCCCCAGTCTACGGAGAGCGCGACCCGCCGAGCCCGGGAATATCGCCGGGATCGAGCGCCGGGCTCGGCGGTGCCCCCGGGTTCGGCGGCTGGCCCGCGCCCGTCATCTGCGCACGGCTCAGAGGCGGACGGTCCCCGCCACGCACGTGACGCTCGCGCCGCCGACCCAGACCGTCCCCGAGCCGTCGCGCTCGACGTGGACGCGGCCGGCCCGGCCGAGCGCCGCGCCCTGGGCCGCGACGTAGCGCTCCGGGAGTCGGCCGTCGCGCACGAGCCACTGCCCGACGACGGCGTTGAGGCTCCCGGTGACCGGGTCCTCCGGGATGCCCATGGCGAGCGCGAACCCGCGGACCTCGACCGCCGCGCCGTCAGGACCGCCGTCGTCGCCGTACAGCCCGGCGACCCCGACGGAGAGGTCCGGGTGCTCGACGCGAAGCCGCGACCAGTCGGGCGCGAGCCCGGCGACGCGGTCGGCGGAGTCGAGCAGCACGACGCGCCAGCCCGGCCCGTTGTCGAGGACGCGGTGGTCGAGCACGGCGTCGTCCGGGACGCCGAGGGCGGCGACGATCGCGGCGAGGTCGTCGGCCGGCACCGGCTCGTCGGTGAGCAGGCCCGGCGCGGCGAACGCGAGCCTGCCCGGGTCGTCCCCGTCGGACTCCTCGTCCGGCACGACGGCGCCCCCCGCCTCGCGCCGGATCGTCACCAGGCCGACACCGCACTCCTGCACGACGGCGTCGCCCGCCCGGGGTGCGCCGCCCGCCTCGAGCCACGCGTGGCAGGAGCCGAGCGTCGGGTGCCCGGCGAAGGGGAGCTCGCCGCCAGGGGTGAAAATCCGCAGGCGGTAGTCGGCGCCGCCGGCGGCGCCGTCCACGGTCGGCGGCAGGAGGAATGTCGTCTCCGAGAGGTTCGTCCAGCGGGCGAAGGCGGCCATCTGCTCGTCCGTGAGGCCCTCGCCGTCGAGCACGACCGCGACGGGGTTGCCGAGGGTCGGGGCCTCGGTGAACACGTCGACCTGCGCGAACGGCCGGGACGCGGTGCTGTCGGCGATGTCGCCGTGGCGTGCGCTCATGCCTCCGAGCGTACGTCCGGGCAGGCCAGAGCACTTTTGTCGATGGCAAGTCGGAAGTTGTAGACACATCGATAGAACGAGGGCTAGCCTGTCCAGCGTTGTCATCGACGGAGCCAGGCAGGGGTTACGCTCCGTGGACTCGAAGTCCGACCGAGTATGAGGGAGCAACGATGCTCGAACGCACCAGCCTGCCGGTGTCCCGCCGGATCAGGTACCGACGCGGCGCGGCCGCCCTGACCCTTGGCGCCGTGGTCGTCGCGGGCTGGGCCGTCCCCGCCGCGGCCGACCTCCCCGAGCAGGAGCCCGGCGTCACGCTGCGGACCTTCCAGCTCGCGCAGAACCCCGGGGCGGTCTGCACCCTGAAGTCCGGCCAGACCCCCAACGTCGACAAGCTCATGCCGACCATCGACTGGTCGACGGCCGAGCAGTTCGGCGCGGAGGACAACTTCATCTCGCAGGTGAGCGCGAACCTGCACGTCCCCGCGGACGGCCAGTACCAGTTCCGCGTGACCAACGACGACGGCGCGCTCGTCTACATCGACGGCCAGCTCGTGGTCGAGAACGACGGCCCGAACGACTCGACCTCCGTCGAGGGCAGCGCGACGCTCACCGCGGGCGTGCACGACCTGCGGGTCGACTACTACGAGGGCAGCGACAAGCAGCGCCTCACGCTCGCGTGGAAGACGCCGGGCAGCTCGACGTTCGAGGTGATCCCGACGTCGGCGCTCAGCACCGAGGCGGGCGTCGTGCGCGTGACCGCGCCCGGCTACAAGTACTGCGAGGGCGCGACCGACACGGCCGGCGACGGCCTGCGTCTCGACAGCGTCAACCCCAACTACGACCTCGTCGACCTGCGCCCCGAGGGCTTCGAGCCCAAGGTCTCGGGCCTGGCCTTCACGCCGGACGAGAAGCTCGCCGTCGTGACGACCGGCGAGGTCAGCTCCGGCGGGTGGCGCCCCGACCCGGTGTCCGGCGAGGTGTACTTCCTCGACGGCGTCCTGGACGCGGACGGCCCCGAGGACGTCACGGCGACGAAGGTCGCGGACGAGCTGCTCAACCCGATGGGCATCGAGGTCGTCGAGGACTCGATCTTCGTCTCGGAGCGGTACCAGCTCACGCAGCTCACCGACCCTGACGGCGACGGCTTCTACGACACGCACACGAAGATCGCGGAGTGGCCCGACGGCGGCAACTTCCACGAGTTCGCGTTCGGCCTGATCCACGACGAGGACTACTTCTACGTCAACCTCTCCGTGGCCATCAACAACGGCGGCGCGACGACCAACCCGCAGCCGGCGGCCAACCGCGGCACGTCGATCAAGATCGACCGCGAGACGGGTGAGGTCACGTACGTCGCGGGCGGTCTCCGCACGCCGAACGGCATCGGCTTCGGCCCCGAGGACGAGATCTTCGCGACGGACAACCAGGGTGCCTGGCTCCCGTCGAACAAGCTCATCCACATCCAGCAGGACAAGTTCTACAACCACTACACGAACCCGGCCGGGCCGTTCGACGCGAACCCCGTCACCCCGCCGGCCGTGTGGCTCCCGCAGAACGAGATCGCCAACTCCCCGGGCAACCCGATCCTCGTCGAGGACGGCGAGTTCGCCGGCCAGATGCTGCTCGGCGACGTGACCTACGGCGGCATCCAGCGCGCGTTCCTCGAGAAGGTCGACGGCGAGTTCCAGGGTGCGGTCTTCCGCCACACCGCGGGCCTCGAGGTCGGCGTGAACCGTGTCATCTACGGTCCCGACGGCGCGCTCTACGCCGGCGGCACCGGTGAGGGCGGCAACTGGGGCGAGTCCGGCAAGCTCCGGTACGGCCTCCAGAAGCTCGTCCCCGTGAACGAGGACTCCTTCGACATGAAGGAGATGCGCGTGGTCGAGGGCGGCTTCGAGATCGAGTACACCGACCCGGTGTCCGACGAGGTCGTCGAGAAGCTGGCCGACGCGTACCAGGTCAAGCAGTGGCGCTACGTGCCGACGCAGCAGTACGGCGGCCCGAAGGTCGACGAGGAGCCCCTCTTCGTCACCGACGCCACCGTGTCCGAGGACCGCACGACCGTCACGCTGACGATCGACGGCCTCAAGCCCGACCACGTCGTCTACATCCGCTCGCCGCGCCCGTTCGCGTCCGCCGAGGGCACCGAGCTCCTCAGCACCGAGGCCTGGTACACGCTCAACTCGCTGCCCGGCTACGTCGCCCCGGCCGACCGCGGCTGGTACGAGGCGGAGCTGGCCCAGCCGCTCGGCAGCTCGAGCATCGGCTCGGACCACAGCAACTACTCCGGTTCGGGCTTCGCCGCGGGCATGACGAACGTCGGTGCCGGCCGCACGTTCTCCGTGACCGTCCCCGAGGCGGGCACCTACCCGGTCAACGTGCGCTACGCCAACGGCATCCACCCGTACACGTCGCTGCGGTCGAAGAACGTCTCGCTCCACGTGAACGGCCAGGACCTGGGCCAGTGGAACTTCCCCACCACGGGAAGCTGGAAGGACTGGGGCGTGCAGACGCGCGACCTCCAGCTCCAGGCCGGCACGAACACCATCACGCTCGCGTACGAGGCCGGTGACGAGGGCAACATCAACATCGACGTCCTGTCGATCGGCGAGAACCCGGACATCTGCTCCCCGGGCGAGGTCGAGGAGGGCTACACCGCGATCTACGACGGCACCCTCGCGAGCCTCCAGGAGGGCTGGCGCATGGCCGGTCCGGGTGGCTTCGGCCGCCAGGAGGACTGCTCGATCCGCGGTGCGGGTGGCATGGGCCTGCTCTGGTACGACCAGGAGCTCGGCGAGAACTACAGCCTGAAGCTCGACTGGAAGCTCACGAAGGACGACAACGGCGGCGTGTTCGTCGGGTTCCCGAACCCGGGCGACGACCCGTGGGTGGCCGTCAACAAGGGCTACGAGATCCAGATCGACGCGACGGACGCCGACGACCGCACCACCGGCGCGGTCTACACGTTCCAGGGCGCCGACGAGGCAGCGCGCGACGCCGCCCTCAAGCCGGTCGGGCAGTGGAACGCGTACGACATCCGTGTCGAGGGAGACCGCATCCGCATCTACCTCAACGACGTGCTCGTCAACGACTTCACGAGCACCGACCCGGCCCGGCTGGTGAACAGCTTCGTCGGCATCCAGAACCACGGCAGCGGCGAGATGGTCAACTACCGGAACATCCGGTTCAAGGAGCTGACCGACGAGCCGGTCGAGGAGCTCGCGATCTCGACGACGGTCCAGACCCGCTGCCTGGCGGGCAAGGTCTACGTCGCGGTCCGTGCCACGAACGACGACACGGTGCCGGCGGACATCACGCTGACGACGCCGTTCGGGACGAAGACGGTGACCGGCGTCCAGCCGGGTGCCTCCGCGTACCAGTCGTTCGCGTCGCGCTCGACCTCGGTCGAGGCGGGCACCGCCCAGGTGTCCGCGACGGGCGGCGACCTGACGTTCCAGGCGGACGTCGCCTACGAGGCCGCGTCCTGCGGCTGAGCTGAGACCCCGGGGCGGGCGGCGTGAGCCGTCCGCCCCGGGACGGGACGGGCGGGGGCGGCAGCACGAGCCGTCCCCGCCCGTCCCGTCTCACCCCTTCTCCACCTCGGTCTCCCGAGGCGCACCCCTCGCACGGGCGGAGCGTGGTCCGACGGCGCTCCCACCCTCGCGTAGGGTGCTCACCTCACCCCACGGCCTCGTGGCCTCGCCAGCACCACCCCGCCTTCCGCACGACGTCCCTCGACGAGGAGGACCGCCCATGGCGCTCGGACGCCTCCTGCACCGGACCGGACGGTTCGCCGCGCGTCGCCGTGCCGTCGTCCTCGGCGTCTGGGCCGTCCTCCTCGTCCTCGGCGCGGTGCTGGGCGGCGCCGTCTTCGACAAGACCACCGACGTCGAGCCCGCACCGCCAGGCAGCGCCTCCGCCCTCGCGGCCGAGCGCCTCGACGAGCTCAAGCCCGAGGGCGAGACCGTCGTCGCCGTCCTGTCCGGGCGCGACTACTTCTCCACGGAGCTGATCGCCCAGGCGAGCGAGGTCATGCACGGCATCCGCGCGATGCCGGGCGTCGTCGAGGTGTTCGACGCCTACACGGGCGGCGGCCTCATCGCCGACGACGGCCAGGGCTCGCTCGTGATCGTCGAGCTCGACCCCGTGCTGTCCGACGACGAGGCGCTGGCCCTCGCGCACCAGGTCGCCGACGCCCTCCACACCGTCGACACCCCCGAGGTCCTCGTCGGCGGCGCGCTCCTCGCCGAGGAAGCGTTCGTCGACCAGGCGATCACCGACGCCGCCGTGGGCGAGGGCGTGGCGATCGCCGTCCTGCTGGTCGTGCTCGTCGTCGTCCTCGGTGGCCTGCGCGCGGGGCTGGTCCCGCTGCTGTCCGCGCTCGCCGCCATCGCGGTCGCGCTGCTCGTGCTCAGCGGCCTGCTCGGGATCGTGCCCGTCAACGAGTTCGCCGTGAACGTCGTGACGCTGCTCGGCCTCGGGCTCACGGTCGACTACTCCCTGCTCGTGCTCGCGCGCTTCCGCGAGGAACGCGCCGAGAACCCCGGTCTCCCGCTCGACGAGCTCGTCGGTCGCACGCTCGCGACCGCCGGGCGCGCCGTGCTGGCGTCCGGCCTCGCCGTCGCGATCGCGCTCACCGGGCTGCTCCTGCTCGGCGACTCGCTGCTCTCCGGCATGGCCGTCGGCGGTGCCGTCGTCGTGCTCGTCGCGACCGCCGCCGGGCTCACGCTCGTGCCCGCGCTCGTCGCCACGTGGCACCGCGCCATCCCCGCGCCGGGCGCGCGGACATGGTCCCACCCGTGGACCGGGCGCGGCGGCGCCGGCACGCTCGGCCGCCTCGCACGCACCGCGCAGCGCCACGCCGTGCTCGTCACGCTCGGCGCGACGGCCCTCCTCCTCGCCCTCGCCGCCCCGCTCGGCTCGATGACGCTCGGCAGCTCGGAGGTCCACTCCCTGCCCGCCGACGCCGAGGCACGGCTCGCCGCCGACGCGTCCACCTCGCGCTTCGCCGACCTCGGCGTCACCCCGATCACCGTGCTCGTCGAGGCGCCGCGCGGCGACGAGGCCGCCTCCGCCTACCTCGACCGCGTCGCCGCCCTGCCCGGCGTCGACGACGCGATGCAGGACACCGACTACCCGCCCGAGGTCCTCGTCGTCGACGTCACGCCCGACGTCGGCGAGGGCGGCGACGCGACCGCCGCCGAGGCCCAGGACCTGCTGCGCGCGATCCGCGCGATCGACACCGGCGACCTCGACGTGCACGTCGCCGGCCCGGCCGCGGAGGTCGTCGACACCCAGGAGCACCTCGCGCAGCGCCTCCCGCTCGCCGCGGGCGTCGTCGTGCTCGCGACGTTCGCGCTCCTCTTCCTGCTCACCGGCTCCCTCGTCGTGCCGCTGAAGGCGCTCGTGCTCAACCTGCTCACGCTCGCCGCGACGCTCGGCGTGCTCGTCTCCGTGTTCCAGCACGGCGTCGGCGCCTCGCTGCTCGGGTTCGAGCCGTGGGGCGCGCTCGACGTCACGACGCCCCTGCTCATCGGCATGCTCGTGTTCGGCCTGTCCACCGACTACGAGGTGTTCCTCCTCGCGCGCACGGCCGAGGAGTGGCGCGCCCGCACGCCCGGGGAGGACCTGCGCGCCGCCAACGACCGGGCCGTGCTCCGCGGCATCACCGCGACCGGCCCGGTCGTCACGACGGCGGCCGTCGCCATCGGCATCGTGTTCCTCGGCTTCGCGGCGGGCGAGCTCGTCGCGATGAAGGAGGTCGGCGTCGGCATGGCCGTCGCCGTGCTGCTCGACGTGACCGTCGTGCGCGGGCTCCTGCTCCCCGCGACGATGACGCTCCTCGGGCGGTGGAACTGGTGGCCGTGGTGGCGGGACGGTTCCGAGGGTTCAGTCCGGGCGAAGGCTCCGCGGGGGCGCGACGGGTCTTCCATCCGCCGCTCGTCCCTCGCGGCTCCCGCCAGACCCGCCACGACCCGTCACACCCCCGCTCCGCCCTCGCCCTCGTCTTCCGCCTCACCTTCCGCTCCGCCGAGGTAGAACCGCCGTCGGTCAGACGTCGCGCATGACCTCGGTGACGAAGCGGGCGGAGCGTTCGCGGAGGCCGTCGACCCGGAGCTCGACGAACAGCTCGCGCATCGACTCGTCGTCGCCCATCTCGGTGCGGGTGGGCGCGCGGCGCACGTTCTGCGAGCAGAGGAACTCGGTGCAGATGAGCGTGCCGACGGTGTTGCCGCGACGCCCCGCGGCGCCGGCGCGGCGCGCGACGTAGAGGCTCACGTCCTCCGTCACGACGACGTCCTCGCACCACGCGCAGACGGCGCGCTTGCGCATGCCGCCCGTCTTGGCGTCGGTCGAGCGCAGCAGGACGCCGCGCGGCTCGCCGTCGACCTCGACGACGGCGTACGCGAGCAGCGGCGCCTTGCGGTCGCGCCACCCGAGGTAGTCGAGGCGGTCCCAGTCGAGCGAGTCGAGCTCGGGGAGGGTCGCCTGCGCGGCCTCGCGCTTGGAGGCGTTGACGAACGACGCGCGGATCTGCTTCTCGGTCAGGGGAATCATGGGTTCAGGGCTTCCGTGTCGGTTCGGTCCCACCCTGCCCGACGGCGTGCGGTGGCGTAGGCGGTCGGCTCACGACGACGCGGGGTCGCCGTGGCGCACGACGGCGCCGCTCGGCCGAGGCGGGGAAGGCGGGGATGACGGCATGCCCGCACCGATCGTCGGAACCCGCTGAGTGCTGGGTATCTGTCGTGCTGACGTCCGTGCGACGACAGATGTCCACCACTCACGGGGCCTCGCCGGACGTCGGGTCGGCGTCCGGGTGTGGTCTCAGCGGGTGACGGTGCGGGAGGGGAGGGCGCCCGAGCAGGCCGCCATGGCCACCTCGCAGCCTGCGGTGCCGTGCATCCGCGTCTCCTCGTCCCGTGCGGTGCGCCGTCCGGCGCGACCTGTTCCCTGGTCGTGCCCGTCCGGCACGACGAACGGCTGCCCTCGGCAACCGTCACCCTCGATGGTGCGCCTCGCACACCGCCGTCGTCAACGTGATTGCGGTGACTCGGCACCGCCCGACCGTCGAGCCAGGGGTTCCTCCCCGGGGTGCGCTCCGTGCGGGAAGCGACCCCGGGTTCGGCGCGGGCGGCGTCCCCGGTGACCTCCGGCGACGGGGACGGGACGAAAGACGGCCGGTCCGAAGCGGTCGTGGGCGGGAGACTCGGAGGCTCCGCCACCCGTCGTCGAGGAGGATCCTCCGTGCCCGTCGCGCCCTCACCGTCCGAGACCGCCGCCCCCGTGGGGGAGCGCCTGGTGTCCGTCGAGGTGGTGGTGCCGTCCGGGGCGTTCTGGTCGGGCCCGGCGCGCAGCGTGACGGTCCCGACGGTGTCCGGGACGCTCGGGATCCTCGCGCGGCACCAGCCCGTCGCGGCGACGCTCAAGGCCGGACGCGTGCGGCTGCGCACGCCCGACCGTCCGACGGCGGAGCTGCGCATCGGCGGCGGCTTCCTCGTGGTCGACGACGACGAGGTGACGATCCTCGCCGACGACGCGACGTGGGTGCAGGCCCGGTAGCCCCTACGCGGGGTCGGAGCCCGGGCCGAGCTGCACGACGACGATCCGGTGCCCGTCGGGGTCGTCGACGTGCGCGAACCGGTCCCCGGACTCGGCGTCGGCGTCAGGGCCGACCAACGGCTCGACCCCCGCGGCGGCGAGCCGGGCGAGGGTCGCGTCGAGGTCGTCGACGTAGAGCACGAGGTTCGGCAGCCCGTGGCGCACGAGGGGTGCGCCGCCGACGGGGAGCGGGACGAGCCACAGCCCGGGCTCGTCGACGCGGCCGGGGCCGACGTGCAGCAGCGGGAACCCCTCGGTCTCGCCGCGGAACAGCGTCCCGAACCCGAACCCGTCCGCCCAGAACGCGGCGCTCGCGTCGAGGTCACGGCAGAGCAGGACCGTGCGGCCGATCGTCGTCGTCATGCGCCGAGCCTAGGCCGTGCCTCCGACGCCTCGCCCGCGACCTCCCGGGCGCACGTGCGCCGTCGGGCATACCGTGGACCGCATGACGACCGACGGCGGCATCCGCAGGACGATCAGCGACCTCGTGGCGCAGGAGCGCGAGCTCCGCGAGCAGCTCGCGCAGGGGGAGATCACCGGGGGGCAGGAGCACGAGCGGCTCCGCGCGATCGAGGTCGAGCTCGACCAGTGCTGGGACCTGCTGCGCCAGCGCGACGCCGCGCGCGAGTTCGGGAGCGACCCGGATGCGGCGACCGTGCGCGACCCCGGTACGGTGGAGAACTACCTGGACTGATCGTCGCCGACGACGACGTCCGGGCCCCCGCACCGACCTCAGAAGGAGAACGCCATGACCACGACCAGCGAGCAGGCGGCCGACAGCCCCCTCCCCACCGGGACGGAAGGCCGCGACATCCCCGGGCACGCGGGCGCGCTGGCGCGGTTCGTCGTCTCGTTCGCGCTGTTCGTCGGCGGCCTGGTCCTCATGGGGTCGGGCATGTCCGGCGTCGACGGCGGCGTGTGGCTCTTCGTCGGCGGCCTCGCCGCCTCCACGCTCGCGTTCGCCCTCCCGATGGCGGGCGCCGCGGAACGCTGATCCGTCCGCTCCCGCGCGGCGTCAGGTGGCGCCGCGCGGGAGCCTCCCTGGTCGCGACCGCCGCGGCGCACCTCTTCCGGCCGGCTA
Organism: Cellulosimicrobium cellulans; assembly: GCF_006539945.1. Lineage (GTDB taxonomy): Bacteria > Actinomycetota > Actinomycetes > Actinomycetales > Cellulomonadaceae > Cellulosimicrobium > Cellulosimicrobium cellulans. The sequence goes on from NZ_BJNZ01000001.1 coordinate 146,374, forward strand.
CGCCCAGGCGCCCAGCAGGTCGTCTGCACCGAAGGCAAGGTCAGCACCGGCGGGAATCTCGCCCGATGGGCTGATGGCGACGATCCGTGCGTCAGCCGCCCGCGGGACCCGGTCGCGGACGGAGCGCAGTGCGCTGATCTCCCCGGCCGACACGCCGCGTTCCCGCCGCCACTTGATGGAACCGACCAGCGAAGAGCGGTCGCGTGTCATCGCGACCACGTCGACCTCGACACTGCCGTCCCGGGTCCACCACGGGTGCACCGCCTCGACCTCGGCCAGCCGCTCGTCGTCTCGCGACAGGAGGGTGAGCGCTTCTCGGACCACCGGTTCGATGCTTCGCCCTCGCCAGCTCGCCCAGTCGCGATCGAAGGCGGTGATGGCAAGGTCCTCTCGACCGCGCGAGATCTGCTCCACCCTCCGTTCGACGTAGCGGAACCAGAAGCGAAGGTACGGATCCGTGATCCGGTAGCGACGCAGTCGGCCCGCCGGTGCGGCCCACGCCGGGGCCTCGCGCTCGACGAGCGACTTCGTCTCCGTCAGGGTCTTGAGCGCCCGAGTCGTCGCGGTCTCCAGCGCCTTGCGTTCCGAGGAGTCCTGGATCGCGGAGAGCACGTCGCTGAACCCGGGGTTCGCCGTGTCGTCCGAGCCGATCGCCGCGAGCACCCGGTACGCGGCGGGTGCGTCGGGGAACTCGGCGTCGAGCGTCAGCCGCGCCGTCGCGACGAGCGGGCTGTAGGGGTCGGCCAGGGAGGCCCGGACGTACTCCTCGGTGCTCAGGCCCGACCTCGCGAGGTCGGTGACCAGTCGCGGGTACCCGCCCGTGACCAGGTAGGCGTCGAAGACGTCGAACGCGCTGCGGCGAGGGAGCGCGGACGCTACCTCGGCCGGGTCGAGCGGTGCGACGGCGCACGGGCGCAGACGCCCGAAGAGGGGGCGACCATGGGTCGCCAGCTGTTCCATCATCGCGACGTCGGAGCCGATGAGGACCAGCAGGATCGGGAGCTTCTCCAGCGTCCGGTCCCACTGGGCCTGCAGCTCACCCTCGAGGGTCGGATCGGCGGTGACCATCCACGGGAACTCGTCGAGAACGGCGATCACAGGTCCGGACCGTGCTGCGACGGCCAGGCGTCCGAACCATTCCCGCCACGAGGCGGCAGGCGTCTGGGTCAAGAGCTCGGCGTCCGGCAGTGGGCGGCGAGACTCGACGATCGCCCGGGTGGCGTCGTCGAGCTGACGCCGCAACGACGACCCGTAGATGCCGGGGACGTAGACGGACGGCACGTCCACCGACTCCACGAACTGTTCGACCAGGGTGGACTTGCCGACCTGCCGCCGCCCGCGCAGCGCGACGATCCGCCCGGTCCCGTGGCTGACCACGGCATCGAGGTGCGACCGGAGCGCGTCCATGCCCGTCGTGCGGCGCACCAAACCGTCATCGAAGGTAGCAGACATGCTCTGAAGCATACATTGCATGTAGGTAAAGAGTGTTCCCCTGCCAGAGCTCAGACCGGGGGCGAGGCGTCGTCCGGCGGGTGCCGCGGGCCGAGGTAGTGCCGGGGTCAGGACCCCGGCACTACCTCGTGGACGACTACGTCGCGAGCGTCGCGCGGACCGCCTTCGTCGCCGCGACGAGGTGCTCGAGCGACGGCACGGTCTCCTCGTAGCGGCGCGTCTTGAGGCCGCAGTCGGGGTTGACCCACACGACCTTCGGGTCGATCGACTTCACGGCGAGCTCCAGCAGCTCGGTGACCTCCTCCGTCGAGGGCACGCGCGGGCTGTGGATGTCGTAGACGCCCGGCCCGATGCCGCGCGCGTACCCGGCGTCGCGCAGCTCCGGCACGATCTCCATGCGGGAGCGCGCCGCCTCGACCGACGTCACGTCGGCGTCGAGGCCGTCGATCGCGCCGATGACCTCGCCGAACTCCGAGTAGCACAGGTGCGTGTGGATCTGCGTCGCCGCCTCCACGCCCGACGTCGCGAGCCGGAACGACCCGACCGACCAGTCGAGGTACGCGGGCTGGTCGGCCTTGCGCAGCGGCAGGAGCTCGCGCAGCGCGGGCTCGTCGACCTGGACGATCCCGATGCCGGCGGACTCGAGGTCCGCGATCTCGTCGCGCAGCGCGAGGCCCACCTGGTTCGCCGTGTCGCCGAGCGGCTGGTCGTCGCGCACGAACGACCACGCGAGGATCGTCACCGGCCCGGTGAGCATGCCCTTGACCGGCTTCTCGGTGAGCGATGCCGTGTACGACGACCACTCGACGGTGATCGGCGCCGGGCGCGTGACGTCGCCCCAGAGGATCGGCGGGCGCACGCAGCGCGACCCGTACGACTGCACCCAGCCGTTCGCCGTGACGGCGAACCCGTCGAGGTGCTCCGCGAAGTACTGCACCATGTCGTTGCGCTCCGGCTCGCCGTGCACGAGCACGTCGAGGCCCAGCTCCTCCTGGAGCGCGACGACGCGCGCGATCTCCTCACGCATCGTGGTCGTGTAGTCCGCGTCGGAGAGGTCGCCCTTGGTCCACTGCGCACGGGCGCGGCGGATCTCCGGCGTCTGCGGGAACGAGCCGATCGTGGTCGTCGGCAGCAGCGGCAGGTTCAGGCGCTCCTGCTGAGCCGCCGCGCGCTCGGCGTAGTCGCCGCGCGAGAAGTCCGCGTCGGTCAGCGCCGCGGCCCGCTCGCGCACCGCGGGCACGACGACGCCGCTCGCCTCCGCGCGGGACGCCACCGCCGCGCGGGACGCCTCGATCTGGGCCGCGACGGCGTCGCGACCCTCCGTGAGCGCGCGGGCGAGCGTCGCGACCTCGCCCACCTTCTGGTCGGCGAACGCGAGCCAGTCGCGCAGGCGCGGGTCGAGCGTCGTGCCCGACGCCGTCCCCGCCTCGGCGAACGCCTCGTCCTCCACGTCGTGCGGTACGTGCAGCAGCGACGTCGACGTGCCGACCGAGACCGCGCCGGCACCCAGGCCCTCCACGGCGTCGACGACCTCGAGCTTCGCCGCGAGGTCCGCGCGCCACACGTTGTGCCCGTCGATCACGCCCGCGACGAGCGTCTTGCCTGCGAGGCCGGGGACACCGCCGTCGGCTGCCGTCGGGACGGCGCCCTTGACGAGGTCGATCGCGATCGCGTCGACGTCGGTGCCCGCGAGGAGCGCGAGCCCGTCCCGCGCCGCCCCACCGGCGGTCTCGGCACCGGCCTGGAGCCCGCCGAACGGCGCCGCAAGAAGGATCGCGGGCCGCACCCCGACTGCCGAGCCCGGGGTTGCGGGCCAGCCGGCGGTCGGCGTGGCGTCCAACCCCGGGCTCGGCACGGGGCGGAGGTCGGTCGCGAGGGCGCGGTACGCCGACTTCACCGCGGCGGCGACGTCGGCGAACGGGACGTCGACCGAGTCGGTGACGAGGATCGGCTCGTCGAGCTGCACCCACGGCGCGCCGGCCGCGGCGAGCGCGCGCAGCAGGTCGGCGTAGGCGGCGACGACGTCGTCCAGGCGGTCGAGCGGCGAGAACCCGGCGGGAGCGTCGTCGGCGGGCTTGGACAGCGCGAGGAACGTCACCGGCCCGACGACGACGGGCCGCGTCACGACGCCAGCCTCCTGGGCCTCGACGAATTCCCGCACGACGCGGTCGTCCACGAACCGGATCGGGGTGTCCGGGCCGATCTCGGGCACGAGGTAGTGGTAGTTCGTGTCGAACCACTTGGTCATCTCGAGCGGGGCGTCGTCGCCCTGCCCCCGGGCCACGGTGAAGTAGCCCGCGAGGTCGAGGCGACCGGCGTCGTCGGTCAGCGACGCGAACCGCGACGGGACCGCCCCGAGGGCGGCGGCGACGTCGAGCACCTGGTCGTAGAAGGAGAACGACCCGGGGACGGACGCGTCGTCGGCGCCGAGGCCGAGGTCGACGAGCCGGCGGACGGTCGCGAGGCGCAGCTCGCGGGCAGTGGCCTCGAGCTCCTCGGCCGACGTCGTGCCGGCCCAGAACGCCTCGACGGCCTTCTTGAGCTCACGGCGACGCCCGATGCGCGGGTAGCCGAGCACGGTGCCGGCGGGGAACGCGGTGCCGACGGGAGGAGCGACCGGATTCTGGGTAGGGGAGGGTACGGAAGTGGCCATGATCGAAACCTCTTGCTGGTCCGGAGGACCGGTCAGACGGGCGTGCCGTGCGTGGCAGCGCTCGTCGTGGGCAGGGAGGTGCCGGTGACCCACGGCCCGCTGGCCAGGTCCGGGACGAGCGGGGCGGCGGCAGCGCTGGCGCTGCCCCCGGTCCCGCGCGACCCGCCGCCGAGGTGGACACCCTCGAGCAGGTCAAGTGCGGCGCGGTGCTTGTTGAACGTGTACACGTGCAGACCGGGCGCGCCCGCGTCGAGGACGCGCTGCGCGAGGTCGACGGTGTACGCGACCCCGTAGGCGTGCTGCGCCTCCGGGTCGGGCAGGGCGTCGAGCGCGTCCAGCAGGTGCTGGGGCGCGCGCACGCCCGTGAGCTCCTCGACGCGGCGGAGCCGCGCGGGCTCCGTCGTGGGCAGCAGCCCGGCGAGGATGGGGATCGTCACGCCGGCCGCGCGGGCCTCGGCGACGAAGTCGGTGTACGACGACGCGTCGTAGAAGAGCTGCGTGATCGCGAAGCTCGCGCCCGCCTGCTGCTTCTGCCACAGGCGGCGCACCTCCTGCGTGCGCGTCGTGCCCGCGGCGGGGTTGCCGTCGCAGAACGTCGCGACGGCGATCGTCAGCGGACGGGCAGCGCCGCGCAGCGCCGCGGCCGGGTCTGCCGCGCAGCGCGACGCCTCGACCTCGCGCAGGAGCGCGACGAGCTCGGTCGACGACCGGACGCCGTCGGGTGCGGGCTGCCAGTCCGGCTGGTCGCGCGGCGGGTCGCCCCGCAGCGCGAGGAAGCTGCGCACGCCCTCGTCGAGGAAGTCGTTGATGACCTCCTCGACGTCCTCGCGCGACGCCCCGACGCACGTGAGGTGCGCGATCGGCAGCACGGGCGTGCCCTGGAGCAGACGGCCGACGACCTGGCGTGCGGTCGCCCGGTCGGTCCCGGCCGCGCCGTACGTCACCGACACGAAGTCGGGGTGCGTCGCGACGAGCTGCCGCGCCGTCTCCCAGAACTTGGGCGCCGCGTCCGGGCGCCGCGGGGGCATGAGCTCGAACGAGACCGTCGGCCGTGCCGCCCCGCCGTGGGCCCGCCCGACGGCGTCCGCGACGCTCACGACGTCGCCCCGGCCGGGGTGCGTGCGTGCGCGACCGCCGTCGGGCACGTGCTGCCCGGACGGTGCGCGAAGGATGCCTCTGAGACCATTAGTCGCTCCATCGACCCTGGCGTTAGCACCTTTGTCCTCGGGAGGCTTCCGTCGGCGGGTTGCTGCGGTGTCGTCGAGCCAGGACTCTCGACCGCTCTGGATGGTTGCCACGATCCTACGACCCATCCGACATGCGGTCGAGGGCGCCCGCCAGGTGAGACGTCCCGTCGGCGGGTGATCCCTCCCGCCGCCCTCTAAGGTGAGTCGCGACTCGTCGACCGACCCGAGCACAGGAGCCCGCCGTGTACGCCACTCCCACCCGCCCGATGACGCAGGACGAGCTCGACCGGATCTGCCGGGTGTGGGCCGACTGCGGCAGCGACGACCCCACCGACCGGTGGCTCGAGCTCTGGGACGGCGGCGACGCCGACGACCACCCGGAGCAGCGCGACGCGATCGTCGCCATCGCGCGGGAGGTCGGCCTGGAGGCTGCGGTCGAGGACGGCGTCCTGCGCGTGCAGAAGACGCAGCAGCTCCACGACGAGATCGGCGCGCGCTGGATCTGACCAGGTCAGGGCTCCTGCGCTACAGATCTCACGCTCTCTACGCTACAGATCTCAGGCTCTGCACCGTCGTCAACGGCGCCGGAGCTCCGGGACGTGCAGGCGCCGAAGGAACCGGTCGGTACGCAGCGGCGGGCCGTGGCGGTCGAGGAGCGACACGACGACGACGGTCGCCGTCGCGAGCGGGATGGTCCACGCCGCGGGCTGGGCGAGCAGGGCGCGCACGACGCCGGGCAGACCGTCCGCCGTCGTGCCGGACGAGCCCGTCCCGTAGCCCGCGGCCACGAGCGCGGACGAGGCGAGCAGCGCCGTCGCGCACAGGACGGACCCCACGACCATCCCCGCCACCGCGCCGCGCGCGGTGAGGCGGCGCCACCACACGCCGAGCAGGATCACGGGCGACAGCGCGGAGGCGGCGAACACGAACACCGTCCCGACGCTCGTCACGAGGCCCTGGGGGATCGTGACGAGCGCGAACGCGAGCGGGATGAGCGTGCACGCGACCGCCGACCACCGGAACGACCGCACGGTCCCGCCGAACAGGTCCTGGCTCACGACGCCCGCGAGCGCCACCACGAGCCCCGACGAGGTGCCGAGGAACGCCGCGAACGCCCCGGCGACGACGAGGGCCGCGAGCAGCTCGCCGCCGAGGCCGGGCACGAGGCGGGTCGGCAGGGTGAGCACCACGGTGTCGGCGACCCCGGGCGTCGCGAGGTCGGGCGCGACGACCCGGGCGACGAGGCCGAGCGTGCTCGACACCATGTAGAAGACGCTGATCATCACGAGCACGACGACGGTCGTGCGACGGGCCGAGCCGCCGTCGGGCGAGGTGTAGAAGCGCACGAGGACGTGCGGCAGGCCGGTCGTGCCGAGCAGCAGCGCGAGCAGGAGCGAGACGGTTGCGTACGCGTCGAGGCCGCCGGGCCCGGCGTCGTGGGGGAACACGGCGGCGGGGTCGAACGTGACGGTCGCGCCGCCGGGCTCGAACGCCCCGCCGAGCGCCATGAGCACGAACACGAGGGGCAGCGCGAGCGCGGTGAGCTTGACCCAGAACTGGAACGCCTGGACGAACGTGATGGAGCGCATGCCGCCCGCCGCGACGACCGCGCTCACGACGACCGCGATCCCCACCGACCCGACCCACGGCGGCACGGGCGCGACGCTCGTGATGACGAGCGCCGCGCCGTGGAGCTGCGGCACCACGTAGAGCCACCCGATGACGAGCACGAGGACGCTCGTGACGCGGCGCGCGACGACGGAGTCGAGCCGGGCGTGGACGAAGTCGGGGATCGTGTAGGCGCCGCTGCGGCGGAGCGGGCCGGCGACGAACAGCAGGACGAGCAGGTAGCCCGCCGCGTACCCGACGGGGAACCAGAACGCCTCGGCGCCGGAGAGCAGCACGAGCCCCGAGAGGCCGAGGAACGTGCCCGCGGACAGGTACTCGCCGCTGATCGCCGACGCGTTCCACACCGGGCGCACCGTGCGCGACGCGACGAAGAAGTCGCTCGTGGTGCGGGAGATGCGCAGGCCGTAGAACCCGATGAGGCCGGTCGCGAGCAGGAGCAGCCCGATCGCGACGAGGGGCAGCGCGCTCACGGGGCGCCTGCCTCGTCGGGGACTGCCTCGTCCGGCCCGGCCTCGCCGGGCCCTGCCGATCCCTCGGCGAGCGCGCGGTACCGGCGCTCGTTGCGCGCCGCCGCGACGGCGAACACGACCGCGAACGCGACGATCACGGGGTAGAAGCCGTACGCGTGCACGATCCAGGGGAGCGGGACGCCGAGGATCACCACGGCGTCCAGGGCGGGCACCGCGCTCATCGTCACCGTGAGCAGGGTGACGACCACGAGGAACGAGACCACGCACGCGAGCCCGAGCCGGAGCTGCGCGCGGACGAGGCCGCGCGTGTAGTGGGCCACGTCGTCGTCCGGCTCCTCGGGGCGACCTCGCGAGGTGTCCGACGGCGGCCCGGTGTCGGGCCGCGCGTCCGTCGACCGGACGCGCACGCGCCCCCGGCCGAGCGCTGCGTCCGCGGCCGAGTGCTGCGTCCCTGGACGCAGCGCTGGAGCGGGAACGCATCCGTCGCCGGACGAGGTCGGGTCCGACGACGGGTCCGAGCCGGTCACGACGGACCCCGGTGGGGGCCGAGCAGCGCCTCGCGCACCGCCGGGACCATGCGGCGGCTCACCGGGACCTCGTGGCCCGCGACGACGAGCGCGGGCTGCGCGCCGCCGAACCGCGCCGCGGTCACGGCCGCGCGGTCCACGAGGTACGACCGGTGGACGCGCAGGAACCCGGCGGGGGCCCAGCGCTCCTCCAGGTCGGACAACGGCTCGCGCACGAGGAACTGCTCGGTGTCCGTCACGAGGCGCGAGTAGTCGCCCTGGGCCTGGACCCACCGGACGGCGCTGCGCCGGACGAGGCGCGTCGTCGTCCCGACGGTCACGACGAGCGTCTCGTCCTCCGGCGCCTCGGGGCCCGGCCGGGAGGGGGCGCCCGTCGGGGCTCCGCCCGTCGGCGGTGTCGACGCGCCGTCCGGTACGGCGCCGGGAGCACCGCCCCGCCCGGCGCGGTCCGCGACCCGCTCCACGACGCGGTCGACAGCACGCGTCAGGCGCTCGCGGCGCACGGGCTTGAGCACGTAGTCGACCGCCTCGACGTCGAACGCCTCGAGCGCGCGGGCCTCGTCGGCGGTGACGAACACGACGGCGGGCCGGTCGGCGAAGCGCGAGAGCGCACGGGCGAGGTCGAGGCCGGTGAGGCCGGGCATGTGGATGTCGAGGAACGCCGCGTCGACCGTGCGCGAGGAGAGCTCGCGCAGCGCCTCCGAGCCGGTCGCGACCCCGATCACGGTCCGCACGCGCGGGTCGCGCCGCAGCAGGGCGACGAGCTCGTCGAGCACGGGCCGTTCGTCGTCGGCGACGAGCACGTCGAGCCCGACGTCGGCCGGGTCGTCCTCGGACGCGGCGCCGGGGCTCGCCGGGCGGCGCGGCGGCTGGGCAGGCGTCCGCCCGCCCGCCGGGCCGGGTGTCGGGTCGGTGCCGGTCACGGCACGCTCACCTCCGTCTCGTGCAAGGGCTGGGACCGCGGCACGCGCAGGCGCACGAGCGTGCCGGAGCCGGGCGCGGTCTCGATGTCGAGCGCGTGGTCGTCGCCGTAGAGCTGGCGCACACGTCGGTCGACGTTGCGCAGGCCCACGTGCTCGCTGCCGCGGGACGTGAGGAGCTCGCGCACGACGGAGGGGTCCATGCCGACGCCGTCGTCCTCGACGGTGATCTCGGTCTGGGTGCCCTCGTCGCGCGCGGTGATGACGATCGTGCCGCCGCGCTCCCGGGGCTCCAGCCCGTGCCGGACCGCGTTCTCGACGAGCGGCTGCACCGACAGGAACGGGATGACGGTCGTCAGCGACTCGGGCGCGATCTGGAGGGTCACGGCGAGGCGCTCGCCGAACCGGGCGCGCTCCAGCTCGACGTAGGAGTGGATGGAGCGCAGCTCGTCCGCGAGGGTCGTGAAGTCGCCGCGGCCCCGGAACGAGTAGCGCGTGAAGTCGGCGAAGTCGAGCACGAGGTCACGCGCCCGCTCCGGGTCCGTGCTGATGAACGACGCGATGGCGCCGAGCGCGTTGTAGACGAAGTGCGGGCTGATCTGGGCGCGCAGAGCGCGCAGCTCGGCCTGCGCGAGCGCGGTGCGCGACGCTTCCAGCTCGCCCAGCTCGAGCTGGGCCGAGCACCACTGCGCGACCTCGCCCGTCGCGCGCACGAGCGGCGGGCGGACCGTGCCCGCGAACGCGACGACGACGCCCGCGACGCGCCCGCCCGCGACGACGGGCGCCCCGACGGCGTCCGCGACGTCGCCGCCCTCGTGCCCGGCGGTCCCGCTCTCGACGTGCCGCCGACCGGTGGCGAGCACGCGCTCGGCGACCCGGCGCGCGTCGGGCTCGAGGGTCGTGCTGCCGTCGAGCGCGACCGCGCCCTCGGCGGTGATCACGGCGAGCGCGTCGGCGCCGAGGAGCTGTCGCAGCGAGCGGGCGGCGCGGCCGACGTCGTCGCCGTCGAGCCCGCCGCGCAGGTGCGTCGCGGCGCGCGACGCGAGGTGCAGGGTGCGGAACGTGGCGCGGTCCGAGTCGCTCCCGAGCTCGCGCGACCCCCGCGCGAGCCGCCAGGCGAGCACGAGCCCGAGGGTGAGCAGCACGCCCACGACGAGACCGGCGGCGGCGCCGGCGAATACGGGCCCGGACATGCAGCGATCGTAACCAGCGTCACGTCGTCTCCCGGCCCCTCCGGAGATAAGGTGAGGCAAACCTACGCGTGAAGAAGGAAACCCTGTGCCGATCTCCCGGACCGCATCGTCCAGCCCCCGCGTGCGCCGCGGCGCCCTCGCGGGTGCGCTCGTGCTCGCCTCCGCCCTGCTCACGGCCTGCTCGTCGGGCCCGGCGGAACCCGCGCCGACGGCGACGGTGGACGCCACCGCCGCGGGGTACGCCGTCGAGCACGCGCGCGGGACCGCCGAGCTCGCGGCGGCGCCGCAGCGCGTCGTGACGCTCGAGCCCGTGGAGACGGACACCGCGGTCGCGCTCGGCGTCGTCCCGGTCGGTGCCGCCGTGCTGAGCGTCGAGACCGGCGTGCCGGCGTACCTCGGCGAGGACGCGCAGGCGATCGAGGTCGTGGGCACGGTGCCCGAGCCGAGCCTCGAGGCCATCGCCGCGCTCGAGCCGGACCTCATCCTCGGCACGGAGTCGCGCCACGCCGACCTCTATGACCAGCTCGCGGGGATCGCGCCGACCGTCTTCATGGCGACGCAGACCGACCCCTGGCAGGAGAACGTGCTGCTCGTGGGTCGCGCGCTCGGCCGCGAGACCGACGCGCAGGCCCTGCTGGACGCCTACGACGAGCGGTGCGCCCAGCTCCAGGAGGACTACGACGTCACCGGGACGGCGCAGCTCCTGCGCCCCCGCGACGGCATCGTGTCCGCCTACGGCCCGCGGTCGTTCGCGGGCAGCACGCTCGAGTGCGTCGGGTTCTCGACGCCGGAGCAGGACTGGGGCGAGGACATCTCGGTCGACCTGTCGCCCGAGCGCGTGACCGAGGCCGCCGCCGACCTCGTCCTCGTCTCTGCCGCCGACCCGGCCGACCCGGCCGCGGTCCCGGCCGAGATCCCGCTCAACGCGGGTGCGTTCCCCGACGTGCGCGTCGTCGACCAGTCGTACTGGATCAGCGGCGTCGGCCCGCTCGGTGGCCAGGCCGTGCTCGACGACGTCGAGCAGTTCCTCCAGGACCGTGCCGGGTCCTGACCGGCCGGCCGGGTCCTCGGGCCCGGTCGGGAGCCCGGCAGGGGGCGCGGCCGGGTGCCGGTTCCACCGGTCGCCCAACGTGCTCTTCCCGACGACGGTCGCGCGCGTGCACGACGTCGGCCCGCGCCTCGTGCGCGTGACCCTCGCCGGTCCCGACCTGGCGGGGTGCGCCGACGTCGGGCTCGACCAGCGCGTGAAGATCCTGCTCCCCGGGCCGGGTGCGGACGAGCTCGCCCGGCGTGCGGGGCTCGCGTCCGAGAGCGCGTGGCGGCGTGAGTGGTCCGCGCTCGACGACGACGTGCGGCCGGTGATGCGCTCGTACACGCCCGTGGCCGTGCGGGCGCAGGACGCCGAGGTGGACCTCGACCTGTACCTGCACGAGCCCGCCGGACCCGCGAGCGCGTGGGCGCGGCGGGCGGCGCCCGGGGACCGGGTGCTGCTCTCCGCCCCGCACGCGCGGTTCGGCGTGACCGACCACGGCACCCAGTGGGACCCGGGGCCCGCCGTCGGGCAGGTGCTCCTCGTCGCCGACGAGACCTCCGCGCCCGCGGTACGCGGGATCCTCGCGAGCCTCGGCCCCGACGTCCGGGCGCACGTGCTCGTCGAGGCCGACGACCCGGCGGACGCCCCGCTCGGGGACGTGACCGCGACCGTGCGCGTCGAGCACGTGCCCCGCGCGCGACGCGGCGGTGCCGAGCGGGCGGTGCTGGGCGCCGTCCGCGGCTGGGTCGCGGAGCACGGCCGGTCCGCGTCCGCTGCGGGCCACGGCTTCTACGCGTGGTGCGCGACGGAGAGCGCCACGGTCGCGCGCGTCCGGGCCGAGCTCGTGGCGGCAGGCGTGGCGCGGTCGCGCGTGCACGCCCAGGGCTACTGGCACGACCGCGCCCGGCCGGACGCGGCCATCACACGAGGAGCGCGACCATGACGACGAACGCGACCAGGAAGAACAGCAGCACGCCGAGCCCGACGAGCAGGCCCAGCGCGACCGGGTGCGCCTGACGCCACGGCACGAGCCGGGGGTCCATCGCCCGCAGCTGCACGGGCGTGATCGGCTGGTGGATCGGGTGGAGCGGGACGCCGCGGTGCGCGAGGTCGAGCGCGACGGCCGAGAGCTGGTCGCGGTCCCACATCTGCCCGACGAGCAGGGCCAGGCGCTTCGTCGGCCCCACGACGATGAGGTGGTGCGTCGGCGTCGTGCCCCCGAACCCCATGCTGTCGACCGTGACGACACGCTCGATCTCGGCGACGGTGAAGCGTCGTGGCCGGCCCCAGCCCTGGACCGTCACGGACCCGTCGCCGAACGTGACGCGGGAGCGGTCGGTGAGACGGCGCGCGAGCACGTACGTCAGCGGGATCATCGCGAGCACGACGCACGCGTACCCGACCGCGAGGGCGAGGTTGCGCGTGCTGATCCCCAGGGAGACCGCCGTCAGCCCGAGGATCGGCACGAGGATCGCGACGAACATGAGGTTGGCGCGCACCACGCGGCGCTTGGCGTCGTCGTGCAAGGTCAGCTCCGTCACGGGCGGCATCGTCCCACGGTGCCCCGCCCTCGCGCCGGGCAGCCCGCCCGCACGGCGCACGACGTCGTCGGCGTGTGCGCGTCCTGGGCCGACGGCACGCCGCCCGCAGCCTTCCGCTCAGGAGCCGCGGAACAGGCGCTTGCGCGACCGCGGGTCGCCGGGGGAGCCGGCGGGCAGGTCGTAGGCGCTCGTCCACACCGGGACGTCGTCGGGCGGGAGCGCCCCGGCGCGGACCGCGACCTCGTGCAGGTGCCGCGCGACGGCACCGAAGCTCTCGCGGCAGGAGAGCTGGCCCTCGACGAGGGAGAGCGTGACGACGGTGCGGTGCGCGGCGCCGTCGGGCCGGACCGTCGCGACGGCCCGCCCGTGGGAGAAGAACGCCGCCGCGCGCGGGGTGACGAGGCGGAGCACGTCGAGGTCGTCGAGGAAGAACGCGCGGGCCGCGCCCCCGACCTCCCACAGCGACGCGCCCTCGCGGTGCGCGACGTCGGACGCCCGGCGCTTCCAGCGCAGCGCGCCGAACGCGGCGGCGACCCACCCCGCCGCCGTCTCGGGGTCGGTGGCGAGCACGAGGGTGCACGCGGAGAAGGTCCCCCGCGGCGGGTCGGACGTGATGCGGACGGGAGGGCGAGCCACGCGCGTCACCGTAGCCCGTCCGAGCCGGGCCTCTCACCGAGGTCGGCGAGCGCCCGGAGCAGCACGTCGTGACCGGACCGGGCGGCCCCGGGCAGCCAGGCGGCGAAGACGGCACCGAACGCGAGGGGGAGGAGCGCGACGAGCCACGCGACCCCGCTCTGGTAGACGGCACCGAGGGAAGCGATCCCGACGGCCGCGGCGAGCCAGATCGCGACCAGGGCGAGGTCCAGCCCGCTCGGGGCCACCGCCCCGCGCACGCGGACGCCGTCGGGCTCCTCGGTGAGACGGGCGCGCAGCACGCTGTGCCCGCTCGCGTGCGTGCCGGGGGCCCAGCGGCGCGCGACGAGCACGTCGTCGCGCACGCGGACCCGGACCTCCTGCCGCCGGGGGAGCTCCGCGGCGCGCCGGCGGACGTCGGAGGTCGAGACCCGCGGCAGGAGCAGGTCGAAGGGGACGCGGAGCACGGCGCCGAGCCTAGGCCGTCAGCAGCAGCGCGACCCCGGGTTGGCGTCCTGCTCGGCGTGCCGCATGCGCCAGAACTCGCGCTCGGTCATGACGACGCCGCCCGGGTGCACCGCGCGCTGGTGCGCGGCGTAGGTCGCGTACGCGTCGTCGCCCATCACCTGCCGCACGTACCAGCGGACGGCGCGGAGCCCCGCCACGACGGTCGCGCGGACCGTCGTGGCGGGACCCTGCGAGCCCTGCGGCACCGTCACCGGTGCCCCGTCGCGGCAGGACGCTTCTCGGGCGGCAGCGCCGCCCACTCCTTCTGGATCTCCTTCTCGGCCTTCGTCGCGAACAGGTCGGCCGGGGCGAAGCGGCGCGACACCACGGGCGGGTCCTCGTGGTTCGTGCCGCCGCCGACGCGCAGCGCCTTCGCGGTCACGAGGACCGACGCGACGATGACGACGATCGCGAGGACGACGAACACGATCGAGAGCGTGCCCTGGACGAACGTGTTGCGGACCACCGCCTCCATCGCCTCGACCGAGCCCGCCGTGCCGAACGACGTCTCGCCCGCGGCGAGCGCGTCCTTGAACGCGTTGTGGTTGGCCCAGTACCCGACCGCGGGGACGGGGGAGAAGATCTTCTCGATCGACGCCCAGATGGTGATGACCGCGGTGAACGCGAGCGGCGCCGCGACGATCCACAGCCAGCGCTGGTAGCTGCGGCCGCGCTTGGCGACGATCGCCAGCACGACGGCGAGCGCGATGGCCGCGAGGAGCTGGTTCGCGATGCCGAAGAGCGGGAAGAACGTGTTGATGCCGCCGAGCGGGTCGGTGACGCCGAGGTAGAGGATGCTGCCCCACCCGGCGACCATGATCGCGGTGCACAACCACACGCCCGGCCGCCACGTCACGTCCCGGAACCTGGGCGCCACGTTGCCGATCGTGTCCTGGAGCATGAACCGCGCGACGCGCGTGCCGGCGTCGACGGCCGTGAGGATGAACAGTGCCTCGAACATGATCGCGAAGTGGTACCAGAAGCCCATCATCGCGGTGCCGCCCACGAGCTGCTGCATGATGTGCGCGAGGCCGAGCGCGAGCGTCGGGGCGCCGCCCGTGCGAGACACGATCGACGGTTCACCGACGGCCGCGGCCGTGGACGTGAGCATGTCCGGCGTCAGGTCGACCCCCATGAGGCCGAGCCCGTTGACGAACGCGACCGCGCCCTCGACGGTGCCGCCCGTGGCGGCCGCGGAGGAGTTCATCGCGAAGTAGATCCCGCGGTCGATCGAGATCGCGGCGACGAGCGCCATGATCGCGACGAACGACTCCATGAGCATGCCGCCGTAGCCGATGAAGCGCGTCTGGCGCTCCTTCTCGACGAGCTTGGGCGTCGTGCCCGACGCGATGAGGGCGTGGAACCCGGACAGGGCACCGCACGCGATCGTCACGAAGAGGAAGGGCCAGAGCGCTCCGGACACCACCGGGCCGGTCTCGCCGCTCGCGAACTCGCTGATCGCGGGGACGGTGATCTCCGGCCGCACGACGATCACCGCGACGGCGAGGACGACGATGACGCCGACCTTCATGAACGTCGACAGGTAGTCGCGCGGGGCGAGCAGGAGCCACACCGGCAGCACGGCGGCGACGAAGCCGTAGACGATCACGCCGACCGCGATGGTCGTGCGGTCGAGGGTGAAGAGGTCGGCGCCCCAGGCGGTGTCGGCGATCCAGCCGCCGCCGATGATCGCGGCGAGCAGCAGGACGAAGCCGATGACCGAGACCTCGGTGATCTTGCCCGGGCGGAGGTAGCGCAGGTACACGCCCATGAAGAGCGCGATGGGGATGGTCATCGAGACGGAGAAGACGCCCCACGGGCTCTCGCCGAGCGCGTTGACGACGACGAGCGCGAGGATCGCGACGATGATGATCATGATGAGCAGCGACGCGACGATCGCGGCGGTGCCGCCCACGCGGCCCAGCTCCTGGCGCGCCATCTGGCCGATGGTCCGTCCGCCGCGGCGCATGGAGAAGAACAGGACGAGGTAGTCCTGCACCGCGCCCGCGAGCACGACGCCGACGATGATCCAGATCGTGCCCGGCAGGTACCCCATCTGCGCGGCGAGCACCGGGCCGACGAGCGGGCCCGCCCCGGCGATCGCGGCGAAGTGGTGGCCGAAGAGCACGTGGCGGTCGGTCGGGACGTAGTCCTTGCCGTCCTCGCGAGACTCGGCGGGGGTCGCCCGCCGGTCGTCGGGGCGCGTGATGTAGCGCTCGATGACCTTGGAGTAGAAGCGGTACCCGATGAGGTAGGTGCAGACGGCCGCGAACACGAACCAGATCGCGTTGACGGTCTCGCCGCGGACGACCGCGAGCATGACCCAGGCGATGCCGCCGAGCAGCGAGATCGCGGCCCACAGGGCGATCTTCTGCGGCGTCCAGCGGGTCCGCGTCTGCGCTCCGGGGGCGGAGTCGGGCACTGCGGTGGGGGGCAGCGACGGGTCCGGCACGATCTCCGGCTCGTCGGGGGCGGCGTTCCGCGCCGCGCGGGTGTCTGTCGTCATCGAGCCTCTCCAGGGTCGCGTCGTTGCGTCCGACCACGGAAGGCTAGGGAGCCCGCGAGGGGGTGATCCAGGTCACGTCGACCGGCGGTCGAGGTGTGCGACGAACGGTGGCCCGCGTGCGACGAACGGTGGCCGCCGAGCGTCCCCGAGAGCCGGGATACGTTCGATCCGTCCCGCCGGAGGTGCCTGTGCCGATGCCGTCCCTGCGTCACCCCGCTCGTCACGCACGTCGCGACCCGCCGCGGCGCTCGCTGCACCGGCGCGGCCGAGGCTCGCCGCGCGGTGCGTGTGCCTCCGGGCTACTGTCCTGCCGTGGCCGACGAGGGCGAGCGGGTCGAGCAGGCCGAGCTGACCGAGACCGGGCCGGTCGAGCGGACCGAGCCGGGCGAGACGGCCGAGCGTGACGGGCACGCGAGGCGGTCGTGGCGCGAGACCGTGACGGTGGTGCTGCTCGCCGTGACGGCCGTCCTCACCGCGTGGAGCGGGTTCGAGGCGAGCAAGTGGGGCGGCGAGATGTCGATCGCCTTCTCGCGCGCGTCGACGCAGCGCATCGAGGCGTCCACGGAGCGGGCGCACGCCGACGCCGCGCGCGAGATCGACCTGCAGGTGTTCTCGCTGTGGCTCGAGGCGTACGCGACCGAGGACACGGTGCTGGAGGAGTTCACCCGGGCCCGCTTCACGGAGCACTTCCGGCCGGCGTTCGACGAGTGGCTCGCGTCGCGCCCGTTGCAGAACCCCGACGCGGCACCGAGCCCGTTCGCCCTCGACTCCTACGTCCCGCCGGGGCAGGAGGAGGCGCGGGAGGCCGACGCCCGGGCCGACGCCCTCTTCGCGCAGGCGCTGGAGAACAACCAGCGGGGCGACAACTACACCCTCACGACCGTGCTCTTCGCGCTCGTGCTGTTCTTCGGGGCGTTCGCCGGCCGGTTCCGCCAGGAGCGTGCCTCGTGGGCGATGGTCGGGCTCGCGTGCGTGGTCCTCGTCGTCGGCGTGGGGTTCCTCCTCAGCTTCCCGAAGATCGTCTGACCCGGCCCTGCCGGGGCGGGCACGTCCCTAGGCTGGTGGGATGCAGACCCTGACGACGCCACGCCTCACCCTCCGCCCCTGGCGGCCCGACGACGCCGACGCCGTGCTCGACATCTACTCGCGCTGGGACGTCATGCGGTTCATCGGCGTGACGCCGCGCGTCCTGGAGCACCGCGACGAGGCGCTGGAGCGGGTCGAGCGCTGGGCCGCCGCCGACGACGGCACGCACGGGGTGTGGGCAGTCGTCCCGCGCGAGGGGGAGGGCGCGGGCCTGCCCGACGCCGCGCCCGTGGGGACCGTCCTGCTCAAGCCCATCCCGGCGTCGGGCACGGGTGACCCGCTGGAGCCGTCGGGCGACACGGAGATCGGGTGGCACTTCCACCCCGACGTGTGGGGTCGCGGGTACGCGACGGAGGCAGCGGCCGCGGTGCTCGCGCACGCGTTCGAGCGCGGGCTCGACCGCGTCGTCGCGGTGACGCACCCCGACAACGCGGCGTCCCAGGCGGTGTGCCGGCGGATCGGCATGACCCACCGCGGCACGACCGACGCGTACTACGACACGACGTGCGAGCTGTTCGACGTGACCGCGCCCTGACGCGAGCGCCCCGTCAGGGCACCCGTGTGAGGCGCCGGACCGCGCCGAGGACGTCGACGTCGTCGTGCGGCTCGGTGTCGAGCGCGCGGTGGATGGTCATGCCCTCGATGAACGCGTCGAGCACGCGGCACGTCGCGGGGTCGAAGTGGCGGCCGAGCGCGTCGCGGCTGCGGCGCATCCAGTCGTTCGTGAGCGTCCGGTAGGCCGGGTCGCGCGCCGCGAGCGTGTAGAGCTCGTGCGACAGGACGAGGTCGCGCTGGGTCGCGAACACGTCGTGCGTGATGAGCGTGGTGACCGCCTGCACGGCCTCCTCGGGCGTGCGCGCGTCGCTCATGCGGCGCTCGAACTGGGCGGCGGCGTCGCGCGTGAACAGCCCGAACGCCTCGCGCAGCAGCTCGTCCATCCCGGCGAAGTGGTACGTCATCGACCCGAGCGGGACGTCGGCCGCGGCCGCGACGCGCCGGTGCGACGTGCCCGCGACGCCGTGCTCGGCGACGACGTCGAGGCACGCGTCGATGATGCGGTCGCGCCGCTCGGGGTCGTGGCGGCGGGCGCGGGGCGTCGGTCCGGTCGGGGCCTCGGGGGCGCTCATGGTCAGATGTTCTCGCGGATCACCCGGGCCGGGTTGCCCACCGCCACGACGTTCGCGGGCAGGTCGCGCGTCACGACGGAGCCCGCGCCCACCACCGTGTTGTCGCCGATCGTCACCCCCGGGCACACGATCACGCCGCCCCCGAGCCACACGTTGTCGCCGAGCGTGATGGGCTCCGCCGCCTCGAGCTTGTCGCGCCGGGGCTGCGGGTCGACGGGGTGGGTCGGGGTGAGGAGCTGGACGTTCGGGCCGATGAGGCAGTCGTCGCCGATGGTGATCGCCGCGACGTCGAGCGCGGTGAGCCCGGAGTTGACGAACGTGCGGTCGCCGAGGTGCACGTTGCTGCCGAAGTCCACCGCGAGCGGCGGCTTGACCCACGCCTCCTCGCCGAGCGACCCGAGCAGGTCGGCGAGGATCTCGCGGGCGCGCGTGTCGTCGCCGTCGCCGTCGAGGACGGCGCGGTGGAACGCGTCGACGAGTCGCATGCCCCGGTGGACGCCGCGCGCGATCTCCGGGTCGTCGGCGACGTACAGGTCGCCCGCGGCCATGCGCTCGTAGCTCGTGCGGCCGTCGCCGGCGAAGTAGTCGGTGGTCATGCGGTGGCCTCCTCGGGCGCGGGGGTCGTGCGGTGGTCGGGGTCGTCATGCCGGTCGGGGGTGCGGTCGCGGTCGTGCTCGACGACGTCCGTCCGGCCCGGGGTGGGACGTCGCGGGGTGAGCACGCCTGCGAGGAGCACGACGACGGCGCCCGCGATCGGCAGCACGAGAAGGCCGGTGCGCAGGCTCGTGGCGTCGGCGACGAGGCCGACGATCGGCGGTGACAGGAGGAACCCGAGCCGCATGAGCCAGGACACGAGCGTGAGGCCCGTCCCCGTGCGCAGGCCCGGGAGCTCGTCGGCCTGCTGCATCGCGGCGGGGACGAGCGTCGCGACGCCGAAACCGGCCGCGGCGAACCCGGCGATCGTGCCGGGGACGGACGGGAACGCGAGCGCGAGCCCGGTGCCGAGCAGCACGAGCGTGCCGCCGGACCGGGCGACGGCGCGCTGCCCGAACCGGTCGACGAGCCGGTCGCCCACGAGGCGCCCGACGAACTGCGCGCCGACGAGCGCGACGAACCCCGCCGCGGCGATCGTCGCCGGGGCACCGAGCGAGCCGGAGAGGTAGACCGCCGCCCACGTGCTGCCCGCGTCCTCGACGAGGGTCCCCGCGACGGCGACCAGGACGAGCGCCGCGAGGATCGCGGCCGTGCGTGCGCGGGAGGTCCGCGCGACGACCACTGCGGCCGTGCCCGCCGTGACGTCGGGGCGTGCCGGAGAGCCCGGAGCGGTGCTCGTCCCGGCCTCGGCGGCGGCGCCGTCGGGCACCTCGCCGTCCAGACCGGGCAGGCACGAGCGCAGGGCCACGAGCGCGACGACCGAGAACAGCGCTCCCGTGATTGCGAGGTGCACGCCGAGCGGCAGGTCGAGCGCGATCGCGGCGGCGGCCATACCCCCGCCGAGCACGGCGCCGACCGACCACAGCGCGTGGAACCCGTTGATGATCGAGCGGCCGTGGCGGCGCTGCACCCGCAGGCCGTGCGCGTTCTGCGCGACGTCGGTGAACGCGTCCGTCGCGCCCGCCGCGAACAGCGCGACGACGAGCAGCGGCAGGGCGGGCGCGAGGCCCGCGAGCAGCAGCCCGGCCGCGGTGAGCACGGTGCCGGCGACAGCGACGCGCGCCGACCCGAACCGGCGCACGAGCGCCGCTGCGGCGAGCCCCGCGGTGATGGCCCCCGCGGGGAACGCGGCGACGGCGAGCCCGTACGTGGCGTTGCCCAGGTCGAGACCGGTCTTGATCTCGGGGTAGCGCGGCACGAGGTTCGCGAACAGCGCGCCGTTCGTGAGGAACAGCGCGGCGACGGCGACCCGCGCCCGCCGGACGTCCGGCGCCGGGCGCGCGGGGAGGGGGGACGACATGCGGACGATCGTACACACGATGTGTACGACCGTACACACTGGCAGGTCAGCGCTGGTCAGCGCTGGTCGGCCTCGCGGACGAAGCGCACCAGCACCTCGGCCATCGTCACGGGCTCCCACGAGTGGAAGGCGCCCTCGACCTCGCGGACCTCTCCGTGCGGGACCGCCGCGACCACCTTCCGCGCGGAGACCGGCATCTCGGGGAAGGTGGACGTCCCGTAGGTCGCGAGCACCGGCACGTCCACGGTCGCGAGCGTGCCGTCCTCGAGCGCCCGCGTCGCCCAGACGAGGGACTCGCCGTCGGCGCGCTGGCTGCGAGAGCCGCGCGCGAGCTGCTCGAAGTCGGGGGAGCGGCGCATGCCGTCGAGCCACTCGGGCGGCATGTCCTTCATGTACTGCTCGGTCGCGCCGACGTAGTCCTCGGCGTCGAGCCGGCGCTCGAACTCGTCGATCCACTCCTCGGTCGCGGCCGCGTCGTCGCCGAGCGGCGCCTCCCACAGCACGAGCCCGGTGACGGGCAGCCCCGCGTGCGCGGCGGCGAGGGCGATCGTGCAGCCCGACGAGTGCCCGCACAGCACGGCACCCTGGCCCGACCCGCGGTCCGCCACGGCGATCGCCGCCGCGACGGCGGCCAGCTCGCGCTCGAGGTCCAGCACGCCGTCGGCCGGGCTCTCGCCGCGCCCGAGGCGGTCGTGGACGACCGTCCTCACGCCCTGCGCGGAGACGCGCCCGGCCGTCTCGGTGGTGATCGGGTCGATCGCGCGGAACGGGCCTGCGCCGGCGACGAACACGAGGCCGGGGCCCTCGCCGCGGAGGTCGTAGGTGGCGGTGTCTCCTCGGGCTGTAGTGACGTGGCTCGTCGTGACGCGGTCGGTCATGGCTGCTCCCTCGGCTCGGTGCGGCGGGCGCCGTCGGTCCGCCACCGAGGACGACCGGCGCGGGGCGCGGGACTCATCGACGGGGGGACGCCATGCTGTTCGGTGGGGCGTCGCGGCGGGCAGCACCTAGGCTGACGGGCATGGACACCGAGGAGCGCCTGGCCGTCTTCATCGACTACGAGAACCTCGCGCTCGGGGCGCGCGAGCACCTGGGCGGCATGACGTTCGACTTCGGGCCGATCGCCGACGCGCTCGCCGTGCGCGGGCGCGTCGTCGTGCGGCGCGCGTACGCGGACTGGTCGTACTTCGACGAGGACCGGCGCTCGCTCACGCGGCACCAGGTCGAGCTCATCGAGATGCCGCAGCGCATGGGCGCGTCGCGCAAGAACGCGGCCGACATCAAGATGGTCGTCGACGCGATCGAGATGGCGTTCGAGCGCGACTACATCTCGACGTTCGTCATGTGCACCGGGGACAGCGACTTCTCCCCGCTCGTCCACAAGCTGCGCGAGCTCAACAAGCGCGTGATCGGCGTGGGCGTCGAGAAGTCGACGTCGCGCCTCCTGCCGCCCGCGTGCGACGAGTTCCTCTTCTACGACCGGCTCGAGGGCGTCGACGTCCCGGACGAGCCGGAGCCCCGCTCGGTCCGCGGATCGCGCGCGTCCGGTGCGACGACGTCGGGCGGCGCCAAGCCGAAGCGTTCGGGCGGGCGCACGTCCGGGCGTCGCAAGGCGACCGAGATCGCGGAGCCGGAGGTCGAGACGCCGGCCGCCGCCGCGCTCGCGGAGCTGGGCGAGGCGGTCGGTCGCTCGTCCCGCCGCGGCGAGCCCGTCGCGACGGAGAACGCCCAGGTCGACGGTGGGACGACGCCCGTCGAGCAGCCCACCGACGAGCCCACGCTCGTCGAGGCCGCCGCCCCCGAGGCCGACGACGACGCGCCGCCGAGCGAGGACGTCCCCATGGAGGTGCGCGTCGCGCAGACGCTCGCGGACCTCGAGGCCTCCACGAGCGGGCCCGTCACCGCGTCGGTGCTCAAGCGCACGCTCCTGCGCAAGGACCCGACGTTCAGCGAGGCCGACTACGGGTTCCGGAACTTCGGTGAGTTCCTGCGGTTCCTCGCCGACCGGAGCTTCGTCGAGCTCGCGCCCGGACCGGCGACGGGGGACCCGGAGGTGTCGCTGCCCGCGCAGGGCGACACCGACCAGGCGTTCGCGCTCGTGCGCGACGTGGTCCGGGAGGAAGGCGGCTCGACCGTCCTGTCCGGGCTGAAGAACGCGATCCGCAAGAAGCGCCCCGACTTCAGCGAGAAGGCGCTCGGGTACCGCGGCTTCCTGCAGTTCTGCAAGGCGGCGCAGGCCGCCGGCGCCGTCGACCTGGCGTGGGACGACGACGCCGACGACTACCGCGTGTCGGTCGCCTGACGGTGCGGGCCGGGCGCCGCCACCCCGGCACCCGGCCCGCGTGCGTCAGCGCCCGACGAAGGCGAGCAGCGCCTCGTTGACCTCGGCCGCGTGCGTGACGAGCAGGCCGTGGGGAGCGCCCTCGACCTCGACGTACTCGGCGTCCGGGACGAGCTCACGGAAACGTCGCCCGGTCGCGTCGATCGGGAGGATGTTGTCCTTGGTCCCGTGGAGGATGAGCGTCGGCTTGCCGGCCGCGCGGACCGCCTCGACGTCGGCGCGGAAGTCCTCGATCCACGTGGGCACGACGGCGTACGCGGCGACGGGAGCGGACCCGATGGCGGTGATCCAGCTCGCACGCACGGTGTCCTCGCTGATGCGCGTCCCGAGGTTCTCGTCGAGGTTGTAGAAGTTCTTGTAGAAGTCGGTGTACCAGGCGTACCGGTCGGCGCGGGCCGCCTCGGCGATCCCGTCGAACACCGACTGCGGGACGCCCTCGGGGTTGTCGTCGCGCTGGACGAGGAACGGCTCGAGCGACGCGAGGAACGCCAGCTTGGCGACGCGCTCGTGCCCGTGGTTGTGGACGTAGCGGGCGAGCTCTCCCGTGCCCATGGAGAACCCGACGAGGATCACGTCGCGCAGGTCGAGCGTCTCGAGGACGGTGTTGAGGTCGGCCGCGAACGTGTCGTAGTCGTACCCGCTGCCGACCTTGCTCGACGCGCCGAACCCGCGGCGGTCGTACGTGATCACGCGGTGTCCGGCGTCGATCAGCTCGCGCTTCTGGAGCTCCCAGCTGTGCCCGTCGAGGGGGTAGCCGTGGATGAGGACGACCGGCTGCCCGGCGCCCTGGTCCTCGTAGTAGAGCTCGATGTCGGTGGAGTTCTCCTGCCCGACGGTGATGTACCCCATGGTCGTGCTCCCTTCGTGGAGCGGGGAGAACGGTCGTTCTCCCCGTTGGTCGCTACACTAGAGAACGATGGTTCTCCCCGCAAGTGGTGTGACGTGAACAGGAGATGACGATGCTCGACGACGCGAGCGCACGCGCGGCGGTCGTGGCCGCCGCCGACCGGCTGTTCTACGCGCGGGGCGTCCAGTCCGTGGGGATGGACGCGGTCCGCGCCGAGGCCGGGGTGTCGCTCAAGCGCATCTACTCGCTGTTCCCGTCCAAGGACGACCTCGTCGTCGCCGTGCTGCGGCACCGCACCGAGCAGTGGGACGCGGGGATCGCCCGCGCGGCGGCCGGCGAGACCACGCCCCGCGGCCGGCTGCTCGCCGTGTTCGACTTCCTCGACACGTGGTTCCGCGAGGACGGGTTCCGCGGGTGCGCGTTCATCAACTCGTTCGGAGAGCTCGGCGCGACGTCGCCCGCCGTGGCCGCGGCCGTGCGCGAGCACAAGGAGTCGTTCCAGCGGTACGCCCGCGGCGTCGTGCGCGAGGCGGGGCTCCCCGACGACGTCGCGCTCCAGGTCGTGCTGCTCGCCGAGGGCGCGCAGACGACGGCGGCCATCACGCAGGACGTCGACGTCGCGTACCAGGCCCGCCGGGCGGCCGAGGCGATCCTCGACGCGGCGGTCCCGGCGACCACCTGACCCGTTCCGGCGCTCGCACGGGCCGCCGCGCGCCCCGCCCCCGATCCCGCTGTCGACTCACCGCGGATGTGGGAGCGATCCCACGACACGCCGAGAGAGCGCTTGCTCGGCGTCGTCCCTCCCCCGTAGGTTCGCGGACGGAGGGCCGAGGAACGGCCCCCGCCCGGTGCAGAGTCGCGCCGAGAGCACGTCGCGCACCGTGGCGAGACGCAGGCGGCACCGCCGCCGGACTGGAGGATCGATGGACCTCGCACGTCAGCGCTCCCTGCCCACCACCCCACCCGGCGCCCTACCCAGGACCCGGGTCCGCACCGCCGTCGGCACGCGCCGCCGGGTCGCGGGCGCCGTCGTCGCCGCGCTCACGGCCGCTGCGGCGGCGCTCGCCGTGACCGTCCCGGCGACGTCGGCCGTCGCCGCGCCGGGCGACATCCTCTGGTCGGACGAGTTCGACGGCGCCGCCGGCTCGGCCCCGAGCTCCGCCCGCTGGAACCACGAGACCGGCGCGCACGGGTGGGGCAACGCCGAGCTCCAGAACTACACGGCCTCGCGCGCGAACTCCGCGCTCGACGGCCAGGGCAACCTCGTCATCACCGCGCGCCGCGAGGGCGACGGGTCGTACACGTCCGCGCGCATGACGACCCAGGGCAAGTACCAGCCGCAGTACGGGCGCGTCGAGGCGCGCATCCAGATCCCGCGCGGCCAGGGCATCTGGCCGGCGTTCTGGATGCTCGGCGGGAGCTTCCCCGGCACGCCGTGGCCGTCGTCGGGCGAGATCGACGTCATGGAGAACGTCGGCTTCGAGCCGCACCGCGTGCACGGCACGGTGCACGGGCCGGGGTACTCCGGAGGCGCCGGCATCACGGGCATGTACCAGCACCCGCAGGGCTGGTCGTTCGCGGACGACTTCCACACCTTCGCCGTCGACTGGAAGCCCGGCGAGATCACGTGGTTCGTCGACGGCCAGCAGTTCCACCGCGTCACACGCGCGAGCGTCGGCGCGAACGCGTGGGTGTTCGACCAGCCGTTCTTCCTCATCCTCAACGTCGCGGTCGGCGGACAGTGGCCCGGGTACCCCGACGGCACGACCCAGCTCCCCCAGCAGATGAAGGTGGACTACGTGCGGGTCTACGACAACGGCTCGGGGACCTCGAACCCGTCGAACCCCGGCGGCAGCCTCCCGACCGGGACCGGGACGATCCGGATCGCGAACGGGTACTGCCTCGACGTCCCGTGGGGCCAGACGCACGACGGCAACCGCGTGCAGATCGTCCCGTGCAACGGCAACGTCGCCCAGTCGTGGACGCGGGGGAGCGACGGGACGGTCAGGGCGCTCGGCAAGTGTCTCGACGTGAGCGGCAGCGGCACCGCCAACGGGACGGCGGTCCAGCTCTGGACCTGCAACGGCACGGGCGCCCAGAGGTGGTCCTACGACGCGGGGTCCAAGACGCTGCGCAACCCGCAGTCGGGCAGATGCCTGGACGCCGAGGGCGGCAACCCGCTCTACGAGGGCCAGCGGTTCGTGATCTGGGACTGCCACGGGTCGACCAACCAGCAGTGGACCTTCTGACCCGTCCGCAGCCGAGCGATGCGTCCGTGTGCGAGCGCTGCGTCCCCGGACGCATCTCTCGCGCGCGGACGCATCGCTCGCCCGGGGTCAACGGGCGCCCGGTGGCGTGGGGCGTGGGTCCAGGCGGCTCGCGACCATCGGGAGCACGATCACCGAGAGCACGCCGGCGCCCACGAGCGCCGCGCCGACGCGCGACGTCATCGCACCCTGCTCGACCGCGATCTCCGTGAGCGCGACGAGCAGCGGCAGCGCGGTCGCGGCGTAGAGCGCGGTCTGGACCCGCTCGACCGACGGCAGCTCGCGTCGGAACCACAGGAGCACCGGCCCGCCCCGCACGACCACCATGAGCGCGAAGAACGTCAGCGGCAGCAGCGGCGACGCGACGATGGAGTCGATGTCCAGGCCCATCCCGGAGCTGACGAAGAACACGGGCACGAACACGCCCCACGCGACCGCGTCGAGCTTCTTCTCCAGCGCCTCGACGTCGCCGGGCGCCCAGCGCCGCAGCACCATCCCGCCGACGAACGCGCCCAGCACCGCGTCGAACCCGAGCCCGGCAGCGAGCGCGAGCAGCGCGACGAGCAGCAGCACCGTGAGGCGCAGCGTGCTCTGGCCCGTCCCGTGCTCCGCGGCGCTGAAGAGGCGGTCGCCGCCGAGCGCCTTGAGGCGCCCCAGCCGGCCCGGCAGCGCGGACAGCGCGATCGCGACGACGGCGAACAGGACGAGCAGGATCGCCGCGACGCCGCTCTCGCGCGCGCCGAGCAGCACCGCCATCGCGACGATCGGCCCGAGCTCGCCCACCGCCCCGACCACGAGCACGGTGCGCCCGAGCCGCGACCCGAGCTGACCGCCGTCGCGCAGGATCGGGAGCACGACGCCCAGCGCGGTGGTCGTGAGCGCGATCGCCCCGGCCGCGACCCGGTGCGGGGTGCCGTCGCCCACGACCACGAGGACCAGCACCGCGCCGACGACGAGCGACGTCAGCCACGCCGCCCCGGCGCGTCGCCCGACGCGCTCCCGCAGGAGGTTCGGCTCGAGCTCGTACCCGGCGAGGAGGAAGAGGAAGCCCATGCCGAGGTCGGACAGGAGGGTGACGTCGGCGGGCGTCGCGAGGTCGAGCGCGGACGGCCCGATGAGGATGCCGCCGAGCAGCAGCACGACGACCTGCGGCACGCGCGAGCGCACCGGCATGAGGCCCGCGAGCAGCGGAGCGAGCAGCGCGACGACGAACACCGGCACGAGGGGGGCGTAGACGTTCACGGGCGGGTCTCCGGGTGTCGGCGGGCGGCGGGTCCCAGGATCCCGCAGCGCCGCAGGTCGCGCGCGGGGGGAGGCCCGCGTCGTCGTCCGCCGGGGTTGACGGTCCGTCGCGGCCGGGCCTACGGTCGGCCCAGCCGCGGGTCCCGCGGCACCTGGATCGGCAGACAGGACCACTGAGCCGGCGCACCGTGGCGCCGGAGCCGCGCCTCGGTGAGCACGAGCCACCAGGAGGCACCATGACCACCCCTTCGGCCGGCACCCGCACCTGGATCCGCGACCCGCTCGGCGTCTTCACCGCGGACGACTCCCCGGACGCGCCCGACGCGCGCGGCGGGGTCGTCGTCGAGGACGGGGTGATCGCCGAGGTCGTGGCGGCGGGCGCGCAGCCGTCCGCCCCGGTCGACGCGACGTTCGACGCCTCGCAGCACGTGCTCACGCCCGGGCTGATCAACACGCACCACCACTTCTACCAGACGCTCACGCGCGCCTGGGGGCCAGTGGCCGACGCTCCGCTCTTCCCCTGGCTCCAGCGCCTCTACCCGGTGTGGGCGCGCCTGACCCCGCGCGACCACGAGCTCGCGACGACGGTCGCGCTCGCCGAGCTGCTGCTCTCCGGCTGCACGACGGCGGCCGACCACCACTACGTCTTCCCGGCCGGCCTCGACGACGCGATCGACCTCCAGGTCACGGCGGTCCGGCGGCTCGGGATGCGCGCCACGCTCACGCGCGGGTCCATGACGCTCGGCCAGGACGACGGCGGCCTGCCACCGCAGTCGGTCGTGCAGAGCCTGGACGTGATCCTCGCCGACTCGCAGCGCCTCGTGGAGCGCTATCACGAGCGGGACGCCGGGGCGCAGGTCCAGATCGCGCTCGCGCCGTGCTCGCCGTTCTCGGTGACGACCGACGCGATGCGCGAGAGCGCGGCGCTCGCGGAGGACCTCGACGTCCGCCTGCACACGCACCTCGCCGAGACGATCGACGAGGAGGACTTCTGCCGCGAGCGCTTCGGGATGCGCACGGTCGACTACCTCGAGTCGGTCGGCTGGCTCACGGACCGCGCGTGGCTCGGCCACGGCATCCACCTCGACGACGAGGAGGTGCGCCGCCTCGGGGCCGCGGGCACCGGCGTCGCGCACTGCCCGACGTCGAACATGCGCCTCGCGTCCGGGATCGCGCGGGCCGTGGAGCTCGAGGACGCGGGCGCGCCCGTCGGGCTCGGGGTCGACGGCTCGGCGTCGAACGACGCGTCGACGATGATCCTCGAGGCACGCCAGGCGCTCTACCTCCAGCGCCTCAGGTACGGCGCCGACATCCCCGTGACCCGCGCGCTCGGCTGGGGCACGCGCGGGTCGGCGCGCGTCCTGGGCCGGGACGACGTCGGCGTGCTCGCCGTCGGCAAGCAGGCGGACCTCGCGCTGTGGCGCCTCGACGCGCTGCGCTTCTCCGGCTCGCACGACCCGGTCGCCGCGCTCCTGCTGTGCGGGGCAGACCGCGCGGACCGCGTCATGGTGGGCGGTGAGTGGCGTGTGGTCGACGGCGCGATCCCGACCCTCGACCTCGACGCCCTGGTCGCCGAGCACTCGGCCGCGGCCCGCCGTCTCGTCGCGGGCTGACGGGCGCCGGCGGGGACGGCCCGGGCGCCGGCCCGGGGCCGGGGCCCGTGGCCGCAGGCCACGTGCGAGTTGCCGGACGGGACTTGACACGGGTCACACTTGGCGTTCGAATAGTGGAAGTAGTTTTCCGCCAAGCGGAACGATAGCTGACGAGGAGGTCCGCTATGAACGCGCGAGCCACGAGGGCCACGGACGGCGCCGAACGCCGTCCGGGACGCCCCGAGGACGAGCGGCTGCCCATCGGGTCGACGTTCGGGTACGGGTTCCAGCACGTGCTGACGATGTACGGCGGCATCATCGCCCCGCCCCTCATCGTGGGCGGCGCCGCCGGGCTGACCGGGGCCGAGATCGGGACGCTCGTCGCGGCGTCCCTCTTCATGGGCGGTCTCGCGACGATCCTCCAGACGCTCGGCATCCCGTTCTTCGGCTCGCAGCTCCCGCTCGTGCAGGGCGTGTCGTTCGCGGGCGTGTCGACGATGGTCGCGATCGTCAACGGCGGGGGCGGGATCCCGGGGGTGCTGGGCGCGGTGCTCGTCGCGTCGGCGGTCGGCCTGCTCATCACGCCGTTCTTCGCGCAGATCATCCGGTTCTTCCCCCCGGTCGTCACGGGCGTCGTCATCACGACGATCGGCCTGACGCTCATGCCCGTCGCGGCGAACTGGGCGATGGGCGGCAACGCGAGCGCGCCCGACTACGGCTCGGTGAGCAACATCGGTCTCGCCGCGCTGACGTTCGCGATCGTCATCCTGCTGTCGAAGGTGGGCAGCGGCACGATCTCGCGCCTGTCCATCCTCATCGCGATCGTCGTCGGCACGCTCATCGCCCTCGCGCTCGGCAAGGCGGACTTCTCCGGCGTCGGTGACGGCCCGGTCGCCGCGTTCCCGTCGTTCCTCGGCTTCGGCGCCCCGACGTTCGAGATCGCCGCGATCATCTCGATGCTCATCGTCATCCTCGTGACGCTCACCGAGACGACGGCGGACATCATCGCCGTGGGCGAGATCGTCGGCACCAAGGTGGACCGCAAGCGCATCGCGAACGGCCTGCGCGCCGACATGGCGTCGTCC
Organism: Cellulosimicrobium cellulans; assembly: GCF_006539945.1. Taxonomy (GTDB): domain Bacteria; phylum Actinomycetota; class Actinomycetes; order Actinomycetales; family Cellulomonadaceae; genus Cellulosimicrobium; species Cellulosimicrobium cellulans. Next base: position 176,163 of record NZ_BJNZ01000001.1, read on the forward strand.
GTCGTCTCGCCGTTCTTCGGCTCGTTCACGCAGTCGGCGTTCGCGCAGAACGTCGGCCTCGTGGCCATCACGGGCGTGAAGTCCCGGTTCGTCGTCGCGGCGGGCGGCGCGATCCTCGTGGTCCTCGGCCTGCTGCCGGTCCTGGGGCGTGTCGTGGCCGCGGTCCCGACGCCGGTCCTCGGCGGTGCGGGCGTCGTGCTGTTCGGCTCCGTCGCGGCATCCGGCATCCGCACGCTCGCGAAGGTCGACTACTCCCGGCCGATGAACCTCATCATCGTGGCGGCGTCGATCTCGTTCGGCATGATCCCCATCGCCAAGCCCGACTTCTACGACCAGTTCCCCACGTGGTTCGGCATCATCTTCCACTCGGGCATCAGCTCCGCCGCGGTCATGGCGATCCTGCTCAACCTGCTGTTCAACCACGTCAAGCTCGGCAACCCGCCCGACCCGTCCGTGTTCGCCGCGGGCGCCGAGCACGGGGCGAGCGCGGTGGACGAGGACGACCTCGACGACCTCGAGGACGACGGCGTCATCAACGGCTCGACGCGCCGCCCGGTCGGCGCGGACGCCGCACCCGTGGACGACCCGGCACCGAGCGCCCCGCGGGTCGAGGGGACGTCCGCCCTCGCGCCGGACCCGGCCTCGACGGACGGTGCGGCCGACGACGAGAGCACGGCGCCCCGGCACCGCGCGGTCGCACCGCTCCCGCGGACGGCGACTCCGTAGCAGCAGGCACAGCGTCGTGCCCGACGCCGCCCCGCACCCGAGCGACCCCTTCGCCCTCGGTGCGGGGCGCCGTCGTGCCCGGAGCGACCGACGGGGCGGAGCGTCCCGGGACCGGCGGGACCCCCTGGTCGGGGCCGCGGGCGGAGGACGGCGTCGGGCCGTGTAGCGTCGTGGGCCGGCGTCGAGCACGGCGACCGGGACCCGACCGCAGGACCGCACCATGAGCACCCCCACGCCCGTACCCACGGCACCCACCGCGAGCCGGACGTCGGCCGACACCCCTGGACCCGATCACCTCGGGCACGGGCTGCGGACGCGGCACCTGACGATGATGGGGCTCGGCTCCGCGATCGGGGCGGGCCTGTTCCTCGGCTCGGGCGTCGGGATCGCGACCGCCGGACCGGCCGTGCTCGTGTCGTACGCGATCGCGGGCGTCGTCGTCATCCTCGTCATGCGGATGCTCGCCGAGATGGCGAGCGCGCGGCCCGCGAGCGGGTCGTTCTCCGTCTACGCGGAGGAGGCGCTCGGCCCGTGGGCCGGGTTCCTGCTGGGCTGGCTCTACTGGTTCATGCTGGTGATGGTCCTCGGCGCGGAGATCACCGGCGCCGCGCGCATCGTCACCGGCTGGTACCCGGACGTGCCGCAGTGGGGCGTCGCGCTCGTCGTGGTCGTCGTGTTCGCGGTGGTCAACCTGTGGGGCGTGCGGCAGTTCGGCGAGCTGGAGTTCTGGTTCGCGTTCGTCAAGGTCGCGGCGATCGTCGGCTTCCTCGTCGTCGGCGTCCTGCTGGTCCTCGGGCTGCTGCCCGGGACCGATCCCGTCGGCACGTCGAACCTCCTGGGCCACGGCGGCTTCGCGCCCGAGGGCTGGGGCGGGATCGCCGCGGGGCTGCTCGTCGTCGTCTTCGCGTTCGGCGGCATCGAGATCGTCACGATCGCCGCGGCGGAGGCGCGCGAGCCGCGTACCGCCGTCGCGCGCGCGACCCGCAGCATCGTGTGGCGGATCCTCGTGTTCTACCTGGGCTCGGTCGCGATCATGGTGCTCGTCCTGCCCTGGGACTCACCGCTGCTCGCGGAGAGCCCGTTCGTCGCGGTGCTCGACCTCGCCGGGCTCCAGGGGGCGGCGCGCGTCATGGAGGTCGTCGTGGTGATCGCGCTCTTGTCGGCGTTCAACGCGAACGTCTACGGGACGTCGCGCATGGCGTACTCGCTGGCCGGGCGCGGTGACGGGCCGCGGGCGCTGCGGCGCGTGTCCCGGCGTGACGTGCCGTGGGTCTCGGTGCTCGTCTCGGTGTTCTTCGCGCTCGTGGCCGTGGGGCTCAACCGGCTCCTGCCCGAGGCGCTGCTCGGCATCCTCCTCAACGCGGTGGGCGCGGCGCTGCTGGTCGTGTGGGTGCTCGTGGCGGTGTCGCAGCTCCGGCTGCGCCGCCGGATCGAGGCGCAGGCGCGCGCGTCGGGCGAGCCGATGACGCTGCGCATGTGGGGCTTCCCGTGGCTCACGTGGGCCGTGCTCGCAGGTCTCGCGGCGCTGGCCGTCCTCATGCTGACCGACGACGTCGCGCGCGCCCAGCTCCTGTCCACCGTCGGGCTCGTGGTCGTCATCCTGGCCCTCTACGTGCTGACGCGCCGCGGCCGCGCCCGGCGCGTCGCGTCGGCGGAGGCACGCCGGGACGCGTGAACCGGGGGTGACGCCGGACGACCTGCGGGGACACCGGGGACGAACGCCGCGTGCACGGACGTGCGCCGACGAGAGTGCACAATGAACGAATGACCTATCGCGTCCTGAGGCTCATCCTGTCGCTGCTCGCCTACGTGCTGCTGCGGCCACAGGTGACCGGACGCAACAACATCCCGCGCAACGGGGCGGTGATCCTCGCGAGCAACCACCTGTCGTTCATCGACTCGATCCTCATCCCGATCGTCGCGCCGCGGCACGTCACGTTCCTCGCCAAGGCCGAGTACTTCACCGGCCGCGGGCTCAAGGGCCGCCTGTCGCGCTGGTTCTTCACGACGATCGGCATGATCCCCGTCCAGCGCGACGACCCGCGCGCCGGGCAGCGCTCGCTCGAGGACGCCCTCGAAGTGCTCCAGCGCGGCGGCGCGTTCGGCATCTACCCCGAGGGCACGCGCTCGCGGGACGGCAAGCTGCACGCGGGCCGCACCGGCGTGGCGTGGCTCGCGCTCGCCGGGCACGCCCCGGTCGTCCCCGTCGCCGTGCGCGGCACGGACAAGGTCCAGCCCATCGGCAAGCGGATCCCGCGCCTGCACCGCGTCGAGGTGCACTTCGGCAAGCCCATCGACCCGCAGCGCCAGATCACCGCGGGCACCAAGCCCGCGCAGGCGCGGCGCGAGCTCACGGACGAGGTCATGGCGTCGATCCACCGCCTGAGCGGCCAGGACCTCGCGGCCTGACGCTCAGAGCGAGCTCAGCCCGAACGCCGTCGCGAAGCCCAGCACCGTGACGAGCCCGGTGACCGGGCCGCCGAACTCCGTGGCCTCCGGGATCATCGTGTCGACGAGCATGGTGAGGAGCGCCCCCGCGGCGAACGCCTGCGTGATCGCCACGACCGCGGGCGACGCGCCGTCGAGCGCGATGTAGCCGATCCCGGCCGCGAGCGCCGAGACGAGAGTCGTCGACCCCCACAGCACCCAGAGTCGCGACGGCTTCGTGCCCGCCTTGAGCAGCCCGGACGTCGCGGACATCGCCTCGGGCAGGTTCGAGACGAACACGGCGGCGAGCATCGCGACGCTGACCCCGCCGCCCCCGATGAGGGTCGCGCCGAGCACGACCGACTCGGGGATGCCGTCGAGCACCGTGCCGAGCGCGATCGCGGCACCGCCGGTCCCGCCCGCCGCCTGGACGGACTCCGCCTGCACGCCCGTGGACCGCTTGCGGCCCTCGCCGCCCATCCGGTCGATGATCCGGTCCCCGACGAAGAACGTCAGCGCCCCGCCCGCGAGGCCCGCGAGCAGTACCAGGCCGTTCGCGTGCGTGGACGCGTCCTCCACGAGGTCGTACGCGACCGCGCTGATGAGGACGCCCGAGCCGAACGCCATGACGAGCCCGACGAGCCGCTGGCCCGGCGGCCGCCAGAAGACCAGCGCGGCGCCGAGGAGCAGCGAGGACGCGCCGACGAGGCCCCACCAGAAGCCGATCATGGGCCCATTGGACCAGCGGCCGGGCGGGACCGCGCGGGGACGGGCGGTCGGCCCGCGTGGTTCCCCCGGCCGGGGGAGGCGCGCCCTGCCCGGTCCCGCGAGACTGGGGCCATGACGCCCGACGACGCCCGCCCGGCCCGCCCGGCGAGCACGCCGCGGCGGGGTGCGTGGGTGGGGGTCGTCGCACCGCTGCGCAGCGCGGCCACCGTGCGGGCCGGGGTGTACCTCGTGGTCGGGGGCGTGGTGGCCGGCGCGTACGTGACCCTGGTCGCGGGATTCGTGCAGATGTTCGCCTCGTTGGAGACGCCGCGCGTCGCGACCCTCGTGCTCGCGCTCGTCTCCGCGGTCCTCGTGGCCACGCCGCCGTTCCTCGCCCCGGTCCGCGCGCTCGAGATCGCGGCCGTGCGGACGTTCCTCGACGTCGACGTGCCTCTGCCCGCGCCCGGGGCGAACCCGCCCGGCGCGGCCACGCGCTGGCGCGCCGCCGCCTGGTACGGGCTGCACCTCGCCCTCGGCGCCGCGGTGCTCGTCGTGGTGCTGTTCCTCGTCCCGGTCGCGACGCAGCTGGCCCTCTCCGCGACCGGGGTCGAGCCGGTGCTCCTCACGGACTGGCGGCCGTGGGAGGCGCTGCCCGCGTGGACGTGGCTGGTCACCGCGGTGCTCGCGCTCCTCGCGGTCCCGTACGCGGTCGCGCTCGCGCGCGCGGTGCTGCGCCAGGCGGCCCTCCCGCTCCTCGGGCCCGACCAGTCGGAGCGCATCGCCGAGCTCGAGGCCGCGGCCGACCGCGACGCCGAGCGGGGCCGGCTCGCGCGCGAGCTCCACGACTCGGTGGGGCACGCCCTGACCGTCACGACCCTCCAGGCCGCCGCTGCCGCCCGCCTCCTCGACTCCGACCCCGCCGCCGCACGCGCCGCGCTCGCCGCGATCGAGGAGACGGGCCGCACCGCGATGGCGGACCTCGACCACGTCCTCGGGCTGCTCCGCGCGGAGACGTCACCGGCCGAGGCGGGCCGACCGCGCGCACCCGCGCGCAGCCCGGCGCGCACGCTCGCCGACCTCGACGCCCTGCTCGACGACGCACGCCGCACGGGCGTCGACGTGCACCTCGCGCGGGACGACGCCATGCTGCCGGACGTGCCGCGCGCGGTGTCCCAGGAGGCGTACCGGGTGGTCCAGGAGGCGCTCACGAACGCGCTCCGCCACGCCCCGGGCGCGCCGGTCGCCGTCGCTGTGGCGCGGGGTCCGGTCGGCGCGCTCGTCGTCGAGGTGCGCAACCCGCTCGGGCCGGGCACGCGTCGTCGGGCACCCGAGGGTCCCGGCCGTGAGGGTCGCGGCCTCGCGGGCATGCGGGAGCGGGCCCACCTGCTGCGCGGAGAGGTGTCGGCGGGCCCCGTGCCCGACGGCGGCGCGTGGGTCGTGCGCGCGACGTTCCCGCTGGCAGGATCGGGCGGATGACCGACGGGACGACGCGCGTGGTGCTCGTGGACGACGAACCCTTGGTGCGCGCGGGGCTGCGCGTCATCCTCGGCGCGGAGCCGGACCTCGAGGTCGTCGGCGAGGCGGGGGACGGCGCGGAGGTGCCGGGGGTCGTCGCGCGGGCGCGCCCCGACGTCGTGCTCATGGACGTGCGCATGCCGCGCGTCGACGGCATCGCGGCGACGCGCGCCCTCCTCGCGCGCGACGACGCACCGCGCGTGCTCGTCCTCACGACGTTCGAGAACGACGACCACGTGCTCGACGCGCTGCGGGCGGGCGCGCACGGGTTCCTGCTCAAGCGCGCGCGGCCCGAGGAGGTCGCGCAGGCCGTGCGGGTCGTGGCGCGCGGCGAGTCGCTCCTGTTCCCGGACGCGGTGCGGCGCCTCGCGACGGCGCGTCCGCCCGCGGGCGACGAGCTGCGCGCCGCGCACCTCACCGAGCGCGAGGGCGAGGTGCTGCGGCTCGTCGCGCAGGGGTTGTCGAACGCGGAGATCGCGGGCGAGCTCTACCTCGGCGTCGAGACGGTGCGCACGCACGTGGGCAACGTGCTCGCCAAGCTCGGCGTACGCGACCGCACCCAGGCCGTCGTGCGCGCCTACGAGTCCGGGTTCGTGCGAGCCGGCTGACGGCGGGCCGGCACGTAGCGGTGCGGGTGCCCCGGGCCGGTGCGACCATCGCGCCATGGACCTCTCCGTGCTCGCCCGCCCCGCACCGCCCGTCCCGCCCGTCGCGACGCTCGCCCGCGTCGCCCTCGGGCTCGCCCTCGTGGGTGCGGGCATCAGCCACCTCACGGTCGCGAGGGAGGAGTTCCAGGCCCAGGTGCCGTCCTGGTTCCCGGTCGACGAGGACGTGACGGTCCTCGCCTCGGGAGCCGTCGAGATCGCGCTCGGCGGGTCGCTCGTCGTGCTGTCCCGGTGGCGGGTCGCGGTCGGCCTGCTGGCCGCCGCGTTCTTCGTCGTGATCTTCCCGGGCAACGTGGGCCAGTGGCTCGAGGGCAAGGACGGGTTCGGCCTCGACACCGACGCCAAGCGGTTCGTGCGCCTGTTCTTCCAGCCCGTCCTCGTGGCGTGGGCGCTGTGGTCCACGGGCGCGCTCCGGGCGCTGCGCCGCGGGCCCGCGCGCGACTGATCCCCCGCGCGGGGGAGCGACGTCGTCGCCGCGGGGGATCCGGCGCGCGACGGCGGGCGCGAGGGTCGAGTCATGAGCACACGAACCCCGCCCCCGTCCGCTACCGCACCTTCCGGCCCGCGCACGGTCGCCGTCGGGTCCCTCGCCGGAGCGCCGCCCGGTCCCGGGGCGCATGCCACCCGTGGTCGGTGGATCGCCCCCACGGCCGCGGCGTGGTGGGCGGTCGGGGGAGTCGCGGCCCTCGTCGTGACCCTGGCCGGTGGCACGCTCGCGGTGGGCGACGCGAACGACCTGTCGTTCGGCGCCCTGAGCGGGGTCGCGGGCGCGACGCTCACGCCCTGGGTCGCGGTCCTCGCGCTCGTCGGCGCCGCGACCGCGCTGCGGGCGTGGCTCGGGGGCCGGCACGGCCCCGTCGCCCGGGCCGACCGCGCGCTGACCGTCGCGGCGACCGCGGTCGTCTCGGCCGGGGTGCTCGCCCTCACCGACGCGTCGATCCTGGCGCGGCTGGGGTACCTGCCGGTCACGCTCGTCATGGCACCGTTCGACCCCGTGATCCGGGCGGCGTTCGAGGACTTCCTGGGCCCCGGCCCGCTCACCCAGCTCGCGCTCCTGGCCGGCGGCGCCCTGCTCGTCGCCTCGACATGGCGGTTCGTGCGCCGCGGGGTCGGGGCGTGCGCGTCGTGCGGGCGGCGGCACGACGGCCACGACCCCGCCTGGACGACGCCCGCCGCCGCGGCGCGCTGGGGCCGGACGGCCGCGCTCGTCGCCGCCGCGATCCCGACGTTCTACGCGGTGACCCGCATCGCCTGGGTCCTCGGCATCCCGCTCGGCTTCTCGCCCGACGACGTCGCGCAGCTCGCCGGGGACGACGGCTGGGTCGCCGCGCTCGGGCTGGGCGGCTTCGCGCTCGTCGGCGCGGTGCTCACGCTCGGCCTGTTCCAGCGCTGGGGCGAGGTCTTCCCCCGGTGGACGGTCGGGCTCGCGGGCCGCAGGGTCCCGGTCGGGCTGGCGGTCGTCCCCGCCACGATCGTCGCGGTCGCGGTGCTCCCCGCGGGGCTCTCGCTCATCGTCCTCGGGTTCGGCGAGAGCCGGCTGGCCCTGACCGCGGACTCGTGGGGCGCCGTCGGACCGACGCTCCTGTGGCCGGTGTGGTCCCTCGCCCTGGGTGCGGCGACCTACGCCTACTGGCTCCGCCGCCGCGCCACGTGCCGCACCTGCGCCCGCGGGTGACACCGCACGCGGTCGAGCACGACACCGCACGCGGTCGAGCACGACATGAGGGTCGTTATCCGACGGATAACGACCCTCATGTCGTGCTCGGCGGGCTATTGGGGTGCTTCCGGGCCGTCTTGGCCGGCGATCAGGTCGCCGCAGGTGGTCTCCTGGGCCGTCGTGACGACCGGGTTGTCCGCGGCGGCGTCCTGCGCGACCGTCTCCTCCTCGCCGTTCGTCGCCGTCTGCGCGCCCGCGTCGAGGTCGACGAAGGTGCGGGACACGGTGAAGGTCGTCCCGTCGTCGGACACGGCGTTCAGACCCGCGAGGCGCAGCTCCCCGTCGACCTCGGTGCAGCCGACGCCCGTGCCGAACCCGGTGAAGCCCTTGTCGAACGTGTACTGCTCGCCCTGGGGGTTCTGCGTCGGGGTCACGGCGCAGTCGGCGGCGGAGAACAGCAGGACCTCACGGCCCGTGTCGACGAGCGCGATCGGCGCGGTGGCGTCGCCCGCGGCGACGAGCTGGACGATCGCGCTCGCCGCGACCGGGCTCGCGGACTCGATCGGGGCGGAGAACGTCGCGCCCGACGCGGTCGTGATCCCGAACGCGCGGTCCGCGCCGCCGGTCAGCCACGCGGTGTCCGGGCGGCCGTCGCCGTCCACGTCGACGATCTCGTGCGTGCCCGCCCCCGCGGGGACGCCGTCGCCCGCCGCGGGGCACCCCTCGGCGGCGGGCGTCGACGTGTCGTCGGTCGGCGTGCCCGTGTCCGTCGGCGACGGGTTCGGGGACTCCGTCGCCGTCGGGGTCTCCGCCGCGGGCGCGTCGTCCGTCGGGCGGTTGACGAGCCACACGACGACGCCGATCACCACCACCGCGACGATCGTGAGCACGACCCACGGCCAGGTCCGCCGCGGCCGCTCGGGCTCGGGGTCGGGCGTGGGGAAGGGCAGCTCGGGCGTCGTCATTCCCTCAGGCAATCACCCGCGACGACGCGCGGCACCCCGGCGCGCCGGAGGGTCACGGGGTCGGCGCGTCCGTCCAGCGGAGCCAGTCGACCATGTCGTCCGCCTCGCACTGCCACGTCAGGTCGTCCTCGTCGTCCCGGGTGATGCCCCTCGCCGCGTCGAGCGCACGTCGCTCGTCCCGGCAGGTGGCGACGAAGTCACCCGGGCTGGCCCAGATGTCGTTCGCCACGTAGTCGTCGGCGAAGGCCTGGAGGGCGGCGTCGTCCGCGGACAGCGCGCTGCTGCGCGTCACGGCCGCCCGAGAGCCCTCGGCCGCGTCCCAGACCGTCGCGCACGCCTCGGGGTCGGGGTCGGTGTCGCAGCCGCCGTACCCGGCGTTCCTGCCGTACTCGTCGCGCACGAAGACCCCGCGGACGGCCGGAGCGGGGAGATCGGTCCGTGCGTCCGCGGCGACCCGCATCGCGAAGATGCCGCCCCATGACCCGGCGGCGAGCGGCGAGACGGGTAGGTCGAGGGTCACGCGCGCCTCGCCCTCCGGGCCGCGCAACGTCTCTCGTGCCACGACGGTCGCGACCGTCGGGTTCTCGGTCGTGCCTGGGTTCGACACGAGTCCGGCGGCGAGCTGGTCGCTGCCGTCCGGGCCGGTCACGAGGGCGAGGTCACCTCGCGACTCGACCACGGGACCCTCGGGCAGCTCGGCACCGGACAGCAAGGTCTCGAGGTCGGCGTCGTCGCCGGCCCAGACCCGCAGCGGCAGGTCGACGGCACCCGGCTCGACCGTGAGGAGGAACCGCGTCCCGGGCTCCCAGGTCGGCAGGCCCAGGTCCACGACGACCCCGCCGCCCGCCCGGTCGTGGACGCGCGGGTCCGCGGCCGCGGTGACGCCCGGGGCGACCTCGACCACCCCCGCCGCGCCGGTGCTGCCCGACGCCGCGGCCGAAGGCGCGTCGTCGGCACCCGTCCGGGGGGAGAGCGGCCCCGTGAGCAGCCCGACCGCTGCGGCACAGCCGGCGGTCGCGGAGAGCGCCGCCGTCCGGCGGCGGCGCTGCGCGCGGCGCGACGAGGTCAGGACACGGTGGGCGTCGAGCGTGGAGTGCAGGTGGTCGGGCGCGACGGCGGCGCGCAGCCCGGCGGCGAACGCCGCGTCGTCGTGGTCGGTCATGATCGGTCTCCTTCGAGTCGGGCGGTCGACGGGTGGGCGCGGGTCTCGGTGACGGCGGGGTCGTCGGCGAGTGCCGTGCGCAGGCGGGCGAGGGCGCGGGACGCGGTGGACTTCACGGTCCCGACGGGGATGGAGAGCTCACGCGACACCTCCGCCTCCGAGAGGTCGAGCAGGTGCCGCAGCACGACGACGCGGCGTTGGCGCAGGGGAAGCGTGAGGAGCGCCCGCACGACGGCGTCGCGGTCGTGGACGGGGCCCGTCGCGTCGGGCGCGTGCCGTCGGGCGTCGTGGTCGAGGCCGGTGAGCACCTCGCGGCGCGTGCGCCGCCAGGTGTCGACGCGCAGGTTGGCGAGGATCGCGCGGGCGTAGGCGAGCGGGTCGCCCTGCCGCGCGCGCCCCCACGCGCGCCACGTGCGCTCGAAGGTCTGCTGCGTGAGCTCCTCCGCGCGGTGATGGTCACCCGAGAGGAGGTACGCGAGCCGGTAGAGCGGGTCCTTCGCGGCCTCGACGAACGACACGAACTCCTCGGCGTGGTCCGCGCCGGTGACCACGTGCAGGTCACGGTCGGTCCACATGCTCGTTGCTGCCGGGTCGTCGGCCGTCATGAGGGTGCCCTCGTCGTCATCGTCACGCACTCAGCACGCAACGGGAGACCGAGAGGTTCCACCCGGGCGGAGACCGGTCAGCGGCGCAGGGCCCGGGCGAGGGCTCGGGTGAGCGCGTCGCCGTCGGGGCCGAACGCCGTCGGGACGCCGCCGCCGACCTCGCCCGGGAGGCTGCCCGGCGTGGGCAGCGGCGAGCCGTGGGCGAGGACCTGCTGCGCGGGCGTCAGCTCGCGGATCGCGACGGCCGCGACGTGGTCCGGGTACCGCCGCGCGGCACGCGCGTAGATCTCGGGGTCGTGCTGGCCGTCGTCGCCGACGAGCAGCCAGTCAACGTCGGGCAGCTCGCGGAAGAGGCGGTCGAGGGACGTGTCCTTGTGCTCGGGGCCGCTGCGGAACCAGCCGGTGTTCGTCGGGCCCCAGTCGGTGAGCAGGAGCGGGCCGGGCGGGAACCCGTGCCGCTGGAGGAACCGGCGCAGGTTCGCGGCGGTGTTCCAGGCGCCCGTCGAGACGTAGACGAACGGGGTGCCGGGGCGCTCCGTCGCGATCCCGCGGTAGAGGGCGGCCATCCCCGGCACGGGCACGCGCGCGCTCGAGTGCCGCACGAACGTGTTCCACGCCGCGATGAACGGGCGGGGGACGGCGGTCACCATCGCGGTGTCGTCGATGTCGGACACGACGCCGAGCCGGCGCCCGTCGGCCACGACGAACACGCGGCCCTTCGCGACCGCGCCCGAGGAGGGGCGGAACGTCACGTCGTGCCAGCCCGGTGCGAGCGCGACGTCGATCGTCGCGTCGAGGTAGCCGCCGCGGTCGGACACGAGGTCGACCGTCGTGCTGCCCACGTGGACCCGGACCTCCTCCCGCGGTGCCGGGGCCGTGAAGAAGTACCGCCATCCGCGGCGGTCCGCGGACTCGCGCTCGTGCAGCGCGGGGTCGAACGCGGGGCTCGCGAGGAGCACGCGCCCCAGGACGCGGACGCGTCGGGGGCTGCCGTACCCGGCGAACGGCTCGACGCGCGGGCGCCACCCGCGCGCCTTCTGGAAGCGGGAGACGACGGCGCGCCACCGGTCCTCGAGCCGCGCCGCCCGGTGGGGTCGCTGGCTCGGGGTGGCCTCGGTCGTGACGGTCGGTACAGGTGCGGTCTGGGGCATGGGCGCAGCGGTGTCCTCGGTCGGGGGTGGCTGGTCAACCCTGTCACAGCCTCCCGACGCGCGCGGTGCCGGCCGGCCTCGGCGCGTGGCCCTCGGGCCTGGCGGGGTGCGGGCCGGTGCGCCCGAACCTAGCGTGGGCGCGTGAGCCAGCAGACGCCCCCGAACCCTGCCGACCTGCCCGCGCGGGCGACCCCGCCGGGCGTGAGCGACGCGACCGTCGAGGCGCTCGGAGCGCTGAGCGAGGCGCTCGAGACGACCGAGCGGGCGCGCGGGCACCTGTACACGTTCCACCAGCTCACCGGCGAGGCGGACCTCGCGCTCGGCGACGCCGTCGAGAAGCTCCGGGCGGCGGGGCACACGGAGGTCGCCGACCGGATCGCGACCGACCTCGTCGGGCGCAACGTCGCGCCCGGACGCTGGACGTTCCAGCTCGTCGAGGAGTACGACGACGGCTACTGGTCGGTGTTCCGCGAGCACGAGCGCGCGGCGCGCGACGAGCTCGCGGGCGGCGTGCGGCACCTCTTCGAGGCGCGCATGAAGCAGGAGCGCCGCACGGCCGGCCGGGCGGGCCACGAGGCGGGGCCGGGCGACCTGGGCTGAGGCCGATGAGTCCGGGCGCGCTCGCCGGTCCCAGGAGGGACGGACGAGACCGCCGACGAGAGGACTCCGCATGACGACCGCACCCCCCACGAGCACGCCCGGCGCGCCGGACGGCACGCTGATCCCCGGCTACAGCTCCCCGGGCGCGAGCCCGGTGCCCTGGGAGTCCGTCCGGCGAGCGCTCGAGCGCGCCGAGATCTCCTGGATCTCGACCGTGCGGCCCGACGGCCGCCCGCACGTCACGCCGCTCATGACGGTCGTCGCGGACGGCTGCCTGCACGTCACCACGGGGCCGCACGAGCGCAAGGCCCGCAACCTCGCCGAGAACGCGCACGTGGTGCTCACGACCGGGACGAACGTCTACGAGGACGCGCTCGACGTCGTCGTGGAGGGGACGGCCGTGCGCGTCACCGAGGACGCCGCGCTGCACCGCCTCGCCGAGCGGTGGCGCTGCAAGTACGGCGACGAGTGGTCGTTCACGGTCGAGGACGGCGCGTTCGTCAACGACGGCGACCCGGCGCTCGTCTTCGCGGTACGGCCCGAGGTCGTGTTCGCCTACGAGCGCACGGCCGAGCACGCGGCGATGCGGTGGCGGTTCGGGTCGGACGAGCGGCCCGACCTGCATGCCCCGGACGCACCGCAGCCCGCCTCGTGAGGCGGGCTGCGGCGTCGGGCGGGGACGGGCTCAGCTGCGCGTGATGGTGAAGGTCGACGTCGTGTTCTCGATGTCCCGGAAGTTGCCGGAGAACGTGAGGTTCGTGAACGTCGCCGTGCCGACGGCCGGGCCCTGGCCGGCCTCCGGCATCGGGTTGGCCCAGATGCCGTAGCCCGACGTGGCGTCGTACCGGTCGCCGCTCTTCTTCGCCCCCGTGATGGTGACGTTGGTGAAGGTCGGGTTCTGGAACGTGTTCTGCGGCTGGCCGCCGACGTAGTTCGTCTGGAACATGATCCCGGAGTACGTCGGGTCGATGACGTCGAGGTTGTTCACCTGGATGTTCCCGAACGCCTTGGACGCCGAGAACATCCACACGGCCCCGAACACCTGGTCGCCCCAGAAGTGGCCGCCGGAGCGCACGACCGTGAGCCCGTCGAACACCGTCGGGGCCGGGCCGAAGCCCTCCATCGGGTACCCGAAGTCGAGCGAGCTGATCGTGACGCCCGAGTAGACGAGGGTGTCCGCGATGTAGATGTTGCGGAACGTGTTGTCCTGACCGCCGTAGACCGCGAGGCCCGCCGCGCGCCACGTGTTGGTCGACGTGAGGTTCTCGAACACGTTGCCGCGCTGCCCGCTGCCGCCGTTGTCGGTGGCCGCGAAGAGCGCGAACGAGTCGTCGCCCGTGCCGCGCGCCTGGTTGTTGTGCACGTGGTTGTTCGCGCTGCCGTTGGTCATGTTGATCGCGTCCGCGAACGTGTTGCGGATGCGCGAGTTCGTGACCTCCGAGTCGTCCATGTTGGACGCCCAGAACATGCAGATCATGTGCTCGACCCAGATGTTGTCGATGGTCATGTCCTTCACGTTGGCGAAGTCGAACACCTTGCCCGGGCCGTCGATGCGCGACGTGTAGTTCCCGAAGTACGCGAAGTCGCGGAACGTCGAGCCGTTCGCGCTCGCCTCGGCACGGAAGCCGACGTCGGTGTTCTCCTGGCCCTGCGGCGCGAAGAACCGCGTGAACCACGGCCCGGCGCCGACGACGTCGACCCCCTTGCCGTACACCTGGAACTTGCTCGACGTCTGGTAGTCGCCCGCGGTCAGGTAGACGCCCTTGAGCGTGCCCGTGGCGTCCATGCGGACCCGGTCGAGCGCGGCCTGGACGTCCTGGTGCGTGAAGCCCGCGGGCTGCGTGTACTGCGCGGGGTTCGGGTTCGCCCGCGGCGTCGCGAGCTCGAGGTCGACGAAGTCGATCGCGTACTGGCTCGTGCTGCCCGCCGTCTTCTGGAGGCGGATCGTCGAGCCCGCCGGGACGGTCGTGCCGAGCAGCGTGCTCGCCTCGTCGTAGACGTGCCGCGGCGCGCCCTGGCCCGGCTGGTTGCCCGGGTTGGTCTCGTTGCCGTAGAGCCACGCGTAGCGCGAGGTGAGGTCGATGTTCTTGAGGAACTGGCCGTCGACGTAGATCGCGAGGGTCGCGTTCGTGCCGCCGCCGCCCGCCGAGTCGGGGATGGAGAAGCGGGTCAGCAGGGTGTTCGTCGGGGCCTTGGTGGTCCACTCGACGTACGCGCCGGTCTGGTTGAGCGTCACCGCGCGCCGGCCCGAGGCCTCGCCCGCGAGGTCGCCGACGACACGGTTGGGCGCGAGCACCGTCGCGCCGCCGCCGGTGACGCCGTCCTCCGCCTCGTACGTGTCGAACGGCAGGTTGGCGCCGCGCCCGACGAAGAGCGGTCGGGTGGCGGTGTTGTTGGCCTGCTTCGCGGCGGCCTCGGTCGAGTCCGGCGCGGCGACGACCTTGACGTCGTAGTTGCCGTTCGCGGCGGTCCAGGTGCCGAGGTTGACGCTCGCGCTGCTCGCGCCCGCGGCGATCGCGCCGCTCGCAGACCCGGTCAGCGTCCGCACGACGGCGCCCGTCGCCTTGTTCGTCACCGTGACGGTGAGGCCGTGGGCGGCCGTCGACGTCGCGACGTTGCCCTGGTTGGCGATCGTCGCGGAGAACGTCACCGTGCTGCCCGCGGCGGGGTTGCTCGGCGACCACGTGAGGGTCGGGACGAGGTCCGAGCTCGGGACGGCGGTGACGACGAGCGGGGTCGGGTTGACGTAGGCGTTGTTGCCCTCGTTCTGCTCCGCGACCGTGCCGCCCGCGTCGGCGACCGCGCCGATCGTGTAGCTCGCGGCAGGGCGGGCGCCGACGTCGGCCGTGACGGTCGCCTGGGCGCCGGCCGCGAGGCCGCCGACCGGCTTGGTCGCGACGGTCTGGCCGTTCAGCGTGAAGGCGACGTCGGTCGCGGCGGATGACTGCGTCCCGATGTTCTTCACGACCGCCGACAGCGTGACCGCCTGCGACTCCAGGGGCGACGCGGGGGTCGCGGTGACGCCCGTGACGACGAGGTCGGGGTTCGGCGCGGCGGTGCCGAAGACCTGGAGCTCGGCGACCTGGCCGTTGCCGGAGCCGGTGTTGCCCGTGAACCGCAGCCGCACGTCCTTCGCGGTGCCGGTGACGGGGACGGTCACGGTGTTGCCGGTGCTCGGGGAGAACGCGTAGCCCGCCGAGGCCTTGAGGGTCTGCCACGTGCTGGTCGCGGTCGCGCGGCCCTGGACCTCGAAGGTCTGGGTGCGCGGGCCCCACACGGATGCCGGCGGGAGCTTCACGACGACGTCCGTGAGCTGGGCCGCGGCGTCGAGCGAGACCGTGAGCGTGCTCGGGTACTGTCCGCCCGCGCCCTCCCAGTAGGTCGTCGTGCTGTCGTCGTTCGCGTTCTTCGCGACGAACTGCCACTCCGTCGACGACGCCTCGATCGGCTTGTTCAGCGCGAGGTTGGTGCCGGTCGGAGGCTCCGGGTCGCCGGGGCCTCCCGGGTCGGTGCTGCCGGCCGTGCCGCGCACCTCGAGCTCGGAGAGCTGGCCCGCGGGCCAACCCGTGTTCGCGGTGATCTGCACGCGCACGTAGCGGGCGGACGTGTCCGGGACGTCGATCGTCACGGTGTTCCCCGACGCGGGGTCGAACGCGTACGCCTGCGACGCCTTGATCGTGGAGAAGCTCGAGCCGTCGGTGCTCGACTGCACGCTGAGGGTCTGGCTGCGCGTCTCCCAGCCCGTGGGCAGCTTGAGCACGAGGTCCTCGACCGTGGCGGCCGCGCCGAGGTCGACCTGGGCCCACTGCGGGAACGTGCTGTTGGTCGACTCCCAGTAGGTGCCCTGGTTGCCGTCCGTGAGGTTGCCGGACAGGTACGGCGAGTTGTTGCTGCTCGCCGCCGTCGACCTCCCGGCGGACAGCACCGTGGGCGCCGCCGTCGCGGTGGTCGTCAGGCCGAGCGGGACGAGCAGAGCCGCCGCTCCCGCCGTCGCGGCGAGGAGGCGGAGCCGGCGCAGCGGCGCCCCGGCGGGTGTGCGGTTCGACGTGCTGGGTCGATGTCTCATCGATGTCCTCGATCTCCCGTCGTCGTCGACGGGCGTCAGGCCGCGCCGAGCGCGACCCCGCACCGGACCGGATGCCCGGGTCGGAGGACGGGCCACGGCGCACGTCCGGCCGTGGCCGGGTGGCTCGGGTCAGTACCTTCGAGAATTGCGGACCCGCTGTGCCGCACCGCACAACGGAGTGTTGAGTTCTTGCATCAACACGCAAGAACGCTACTGCCGGGTGAAGGAGGCGTCAAGAGATGTCGCAAGCACCCGATGTGCCACGTTCATCGAGGTAGAACCCTGGTCCCGCGAGGTAGAGCCGTGGTTGCGCGAGGTAGAGCCGTGGTTCTTGGGCCCGACGGCGTGTGGTTGCGTTGGGTGGTCGGGGTGGGTGGTGGTGCCGCGTCTACCATCCGCGCCGCTCGTTCCTCGCGTCGCTCCCGCCAGGCCCGCCACGACGCGGCACCACCACCCACCCCGCCCTGCTCCGTCTCGCCCTGGTCGTCGCGCACCCCGGGCGACCGCCCGCAGCGTGCTCGCGGAGCGCGACGCCCGGGCCCGCTCGGGCTGGACGCCGCCGCCGCCGGCGTAGGCCGCGCGGACCGCCCCTCAGTCCGCGGCAGGGCCGAAGCGCTCGGTCTTGACCCGCGCCGGGTCGTGGCCGAGCGAGACGAGCTGCCGTGCGACGGCCTCGACGAAACCCGTCGGCCCGCACACGAAGCACGCGGGCTCGATCTCGGCGGGCCAGCCCCACGCGGCGAGGTCGCGGCGCTCGAGGCGGCCGGGGCCGCGCATCGACCCGAGCGGGGTCGAGCGCGTGAAGACGACCTGGACGTCGAGGCCGTCGTGCGCGGACGCGAGCCGGTCGAGGTCGTCGACGTAGAGCCGGTCCTCGGGGCGACGCACCGAGTAGACGAGCCGGAACGGCGTCCTGTCACCGGCGTCCCGCCGCGTCCGCAGCATCGCCATGAGCGGGACGAGGCCCGACCCGCCGGCCGCGAGCAGGACCGGCGTCCCGGCGTCGCGCTCCGGGGACCAGACGAACCAGCCGCCGATCGGCCCGCGCAGCTCGATCGCGTCGCCGACCGCGAAGGCGTCGGTGAGGTAGGTCGAGACCTCCCCACCCGGGACGCGCTGCACGGTGATCTCCACGCGCGCGGGGGAGCCGCCGTCGTGCACGACGCCGTTCGGCGCGCCGCCGTTCGCCGCGACGGCGGGTGAGCCGTCCGCGCCGTGGTCGTCGCCCAGGGGCGCGCGCGTCGCCGCGCTGCCGATCGAGTAGCTGCGCTCGGCCGTGTAGCCGTCGGGCGCGGTGAGGCGCAGGTCCACGTGCTGGCCGGCCAGGTGACCGGGCCAGGCGGGGACCTCGAGGACGAGCGTCCGCGCGGACGGGCTCTCCTCCCACGCGTCGACGAGCGTCGCGACCTGCCAGCGCGACGGCGTCGCGTACCGGGCGCCGAGCCGGACGGGCGCCTCGGTCATCGTGAAACCTCAATCACCTTGGTACCTCTGCTCGCGCCACGGGTCGCCGAGGTCGTGGTAGCCCAGGCGCTCCCAGAAGCCCTGCCGGTCCATGGGCATCAGCGTGATGCTGTTGACCCACTTGGCCGACTTCCAGAAGTACAGGTGCGGCACGAGCAGCCGCGCCGGGCCGCCGTGCACGGGGTGGAGCGGGGCGCCGTCGAACGTGTGCACGACCCAGGCCTTTCCGCCCAGCAGCTCCGCGACCGGGAGGTTCGTCGTGTACCCGCCGTAGCAGCCGATCATCGCGAAGTCGGCGGTGGACTCCACGTCGGCGAGGAGCGTGTCGAGAGAGACGCCGCGCCACGACGTCCCGAACTTGGACCAGCGGGTCACGCAGTGGATGTCGACGGTCGGCTCGTCCTGCGGGAGGGCCATGAGGTCCGCCCACGACCACGCGTGGGTCGTGCCGGTCTCGGTGGTCACGTCGAGCCGCCAGGTCGCGGTGTCGACGCGCGGTGTGGGCCCTGCCGAGAGCACCGGGAACCCGGTCTCGACGTACTGGCCCGGCGGGAGCGCCACGCCCTGCGGGCGTGGCCGGCCGTGGAAGCCGGGGGTGAGCGTGCTCATGGCACACGGTAGACGCGGTTCCCGACGGCGCGCCAGGGCTCAGGCGTTCGCCTCCCCGGCGGGCGGTGCCGCGACGAGGCGCACGACGGCGTCGCGCAGCCAGGCGCGGTACCGCCCGTCCGACCATCCCGCGCCCTTCACGAAGTGGGCCCAGCCCTCGGGCGCGAGCAGGTAGGAGAGGGCCTCGGCCGCCTCCTCCCGGGAGGAGTGCGGGCGGAACCCGTGCGCCACGAGCACGTCCACGCTCGCGCGCAGGTCGGCGCGGCGGCGTCCGAGGAGCGCGTCGAGCTCCGCGGCGACCGCCTCGTCGGAGCGTGCCGCCGACGTGAAGGCGGACCACAGGCCGGCGACGCGGGCGTTCGCCGCCGCGACGAGCGCGACGAGCCCGTCGAGGAACTCCTCGGGGTCGGCGGTGCCGGCGACGGAGCGACCCTCGGGCCGCTCACCCAAGGACTCCCGACCCTCGGACCCGGCGAACGTGAGCTCGAACGCGGCGAGCAGCAGCGCCCGCTTGGGCCCGTGCGCCTTGACCGTCTCGAGCGACACCCCCGCGCGCTCGGCGACGCGCGCGAGGGTCGTGCGCTCGTAGCCGCGCTCGGCGAGCTCCTGCGCGGCGGCGCGCACGACCCGTTCGCGCGTGCGTGCGGCCTGCTCGGCGCGGAGGTCCGACGTGTAGGGACGAGGCACCACTATTGACTACCCCTTAAAGGTGATGAATACTCCTGACGGTTGATCGATCTTCTCACACGCCGGCTCCCCACCGGCGTCCCCGCGCGGACGGCCCGGTCCTGCGCCCTTCCCGTCCGTCCGGCGCGCCGCGCGCCGCCACGAGAGAGGCACCACCCATGGCCGACGTCCTGCTCTGCTCGACACCCGTGCACGCCCACGTCACCCCGCTGCTCGCCGTCACCCGGGCTCTCGTCGCCCGTGGGCACGGCGTCCGGTTCCTGACAGGGTCCCGGTTCGCCGCGGCCGTCGAGGCAGCGGGCGCCACGTTCCTCCCCCTCCCCGCGGAGGCCGACTTCGACGACCGGGACCTCGCGGCCGCCTTCCCCGGTCGCGCGGGGCGCACGGGACTCGACGCGATCCGGCACGACATGCTCGAGATCTTCGTCGGGCCCGGCGTCGCGCAGCACCGTGCGGTGGTCGGCGCCCTCGCCTCGCGCCCGGCCGACGCCGTGCTCGTCGAGCCGCTGTTCCTCGGCGCGATGGCGCTCGTCGCGTCACCCGTCGACAGTCGGCCGCCGGTGCTCGCGCTCGGCATCTTCCCGCTCGGGCTCAAGAGCGACCGCACCGCGCCGTTCGGCCTCGGAGTCCTGCCGGCGCGGGGACCGCTCGGCGTGGCGCGCAACAGGGTGCTGCACCGGTTCGTCGAAGGCGTCGCGTTCGCCGCTCCGCAGCGCGCCGCGCAGGACATGGTCCGCGCGACGGGCGGGGAGCCCGGCGGCACCTTCTTCCTCGGCTGGCCGGCCGACGCGGACGCCGTCGTGCAGCTCACCGTCCCCGAGCTCGAGTACCCGCGGCCCGACGTCGCGACCCCGGTCCGGTTCGTCGGCCCACCCCGCCCGGCGCCGGGGAACGGCGACCTCCCCGCGTGGTGGGGCGACCTCGACACCCGCCGGCCGGTCGTCCACGTCACCCAGGGGACCGTCGCGAACGAGGACCCGACCCAGCTCCTCGTCCCCACGCTGCGCGCGCTCGCCGACGAGGACGTGCTCGTGGTCGCCGCGACGGGCGGACGCCCCGTCGGTTCGCTCGGCCCGCTCCCGGCGAACGCGCGCGCGGCCGAGTACCTCCCGTACGACGCGCTGCTGCCGCGCACGTCGGTCTTCGTGACCAACGGCGGCTACGGCGGCGTGCACCACGCGTTGCGGCACGGCGTCCCCGTGGTCGTGGCGGGCAAGACCGAGGACAAGGCCGAGGTCGCGGCGCGCGTCGCCTGGACGGGTGCCGGCGTGCGGCTGCGGACGAGCACGCCGCGGCCCGCCCAGGTGCGGCGCGCGGTGCGGCGTCTGCTCGCCGACCCGTCGTACGCGCGAGCCAGTGGCCGCATCGGCGAGCGCATCGCCGTCTCGCCGGGCGAGGACGGCGTGGTCGACGTCGTCGAGGAGGTCGTCGCCGCCCGGGAGGCGTCGCGCGCCGTCCGCTGACCGGGGCAGGATCGGGGGATGCCCAGCGACCTGCTCATGCGCATCCACGGCACCGAGTTCCGCGCCATGACCGAGAGGGTGCTGCGGGCCACCGAGCTCACCTCACGGCTCAACGTCCTGCCGTTCGACGACGAGGAGGGCCGGGCGCGGCTGTTCGAGCAGATCCTGGGGCGCCCGCTGCCGCCGCGCGTGACGATCTACCCGCCCTTCTTCACGGACCACGGCCTGAACCTGGAGCTGGGGGAGCGGGTGTTCGTCAACCAGAACTGCACCTTCCTCGACTACGCGGGGATCCGGCTGGCCGAGCGCGTCATGGTCGCCCCGCGGGTCACGTTCATCACCGTCGGGCACCCCGTCGACACCGACGACCGCAAGGTCTGGTTGACCGGCGGCCCGATCGACGTGCACGAGAACGTGTGGATCGGCGCCGGTGCCACGATCCTCCCCGGCGTGACCATCGGGCACGACGCGGTCGTCGCCGCCGGAGCGGTCGTGGCCGACGACGTCCCGCCGCGCAGCCTCGTCACCGGCACCAAGGCGGCCGTGCGTCGCACCTGGTGAGCGCCGGCCTCCGGCTCAGCACTCGATCCGTCGGTCGTGCTGAAGCCTGCGCTCGCTCCGCTGCGCTCCGGCTCGGCACGGGATCTGTCGGTCGTGCTGAAGCCTGCGCTTGCTCCGCTGCGCTCCGGCTCAGCACTCGACGACGTTGACCGCGAGGCCACCCGTCGAGGTCTCCTTGTACTTGGTCGACATGTCGACGCCGGTCTGTCGCATCGTCTCGATGACGGTGTCGAGCGAGACGACGTGCGAGCCGTCGCCCTGGAGCGCGAGGCGGGCTGCAGACACGGCGGTGCAGGCGGCGATGGCGTTGCGCTCGATGCAGGGCACCTGGACGAGCCCGCCGACGGGGTCGCACGTGAGCCCGAGGTTGTGCTCCATCGCGATCTCGGCCGCGTTCTCCACCTGGGCGGGGGTGCCGCCGAGGACGGCGCAGATCGCGCCCGCGGCCATCGAGCACGCGGAGCCGACCTCGCCCTGGCAGCCCGCCTCCGCGCCGGAGATGGACGCGTTGCGCTTGTAGAGCGCGCCGATCGCTGCGGCCGTGAGGAGGTAGGTGCGCATGGCCCGACGCCGGCGCGCGGGGTCCGCGGCGACGTCCGGGTGGGTGCGCAGGAAGTGGCGGCCGACCGCGGGGATGATCCCGGCGGCGCCGTTCGTCGGGGCGGTCACGACACGACGCCCGTCGGCGTTCTCCTCGTTGACCGCCATGGCGAACGCCTGGAGCCACTCGATCGCCGTGTCGGCGCCGCGCTCGTCGGCGAGCTCGAGGCGCTCGCGCTGGGCACGTGCCCGACGGCGGACCCGGAGCCGCCCGGGCAGCACGCCGTCGCGCTCCAGGCCCGCGTCGACGCACGCGCTCATGGTGTCCCAGATCCGGTCGACGCCCGCCTCGACCTCGGCGGCGGGGCGCAGGGCGGACTCGTTCGCCCACGCGACCGCCGCGATGGACGTGCGCTCGCGCTCGCACAGGGCGAGGAGCTCGGCGGCGTTGGCGAAGGGGAACGGCACGCCCGACGGCTCGGTCCGGGGGTCGATCGCCTCGCCCGCGAGCTCGGCGCCGAGCTGCGCGGCCTCGTTCGCGGCGGCGGACTCGAGCTCGGCGGCCGTGAGGACGAACCCCCCGCCCACCGAGTAGTACGCCTCCTCGGCGAGCGGGGTGCCGCTCGCGTCGAGCGCGGTGAAGCGCATGCCGTTGGGGTGGCCGGGCATCCGGGTCAGCGGCGCGAGGCGCACGTCCTCGCTCGTCATGGTGATGCGGTGCCGGCCCAGCAGCGCGACGGGCGCGCCGTCGCCGAGCTTCTCCCACGAGCCGGGGACCCGGGCGGGATCGCACGTCTCGGGGTCGAGGCCGAGCAGCCCCGCGACGACGGCGTCCGGCGTGCCGTGGCCGACGCCCGTCGCCCCGAGCGACCCGCACAGCACGACGCGCACGCCCGTGACGTCGCCCAGCGCACCCCGGTGGTCCAGCGTCGCGACGAACGCCTTCGCGGCCCGCATCGGCCCGACGGTGTGCGAGCTCGACGGCCCCACGCCGACGGAGAAGAGGTCGAGGACCGACACGTACGCGCTCATGGACACCATGGTCGCACCTCGTCCCACGATGCGGGCGGTTTTTGCTATAGCGAATCTCGCGACCGCTCGACCCCGCCGAGGACGACCGGGCACGTCGCGAGGTGGTCGTCGACGAGCCCGCACGCCTGCATCGCGGCATAGGCCGTCGTGGGCCCGACGAACCGGAACCCCTGCTTCTTGAGCGCCTTCGAGAGCGCGGTCGACTCGGGCGTGAGCCCGGGGACGTCGCCCCAGGTCGCCGGGCGCTCGCGACCGGCCGGTGGCGCGAACGACCAGATCAGCTCGTCCAGCGTGCGCCCGCTCTCCTGGAGCGCGAGCAGGGCGCGCGCGTTGTCGATCGTGGCGGTGATCTTCTGCCGGTTGCGGATGATGCGGGCGTCGCCGAGCAGTCGCTCGACGTCGGGCTCGCCGAACGCGGCGACGGCCACCGGGTCGAACCTCGCGAAGACCTCGCGAAAGGCGGGGCGCTTCCGCAGCACGGTGATCCACGACAGGCCGGACTGGAACCCCTCGAGCGCCAGGCGCTCGAACAGCGCCGTGTCCCCGTGCACGGGCACCGCCCACTCGGTGTCGTGGTACTGCTCGTAGAGCGGGTCGCCGTCGCCGAAGCAGCGGGCGCCGGGCTGCGGGGAGGCGGGCGCGTCGTCGGGCACCACGAGGGGCGTCGGCGGGGGCGTCTCGGTCGTCATGCGCCCACTCTGCCCGGTCCCGCCGACACCTGGTCCGCTCCCGGCGCCCCCTGTGGACGGGGACCGCGCGATCCGGGCCTGTGCACGCTCACGTTCCCGGGGCGGCGCCTCGTGGGGAGATGTGCCGATGGTCAGGCGTCTCGTGGGGAGATGTGCCGATGGTCGGGCGTCACCGGTCCGGGGCACACTGTTCCCGGCCGGCCGCGCACGCGGGTGCACCGGCGTCGTCGTCCCGCCCGCGCCACCCGAGGAGCACCCCATGTCCGACGCCCTGGCCGCGCTCGCCGCCGCCGTCGCGGCGGCGCCGTCGAGCGCCCCCCTGCGCGTCCACTACGCGAGCCTCCTGCTGGCGGCCGGGCACCCGGTCGAGGCGCTCGAGCAGGCGAGCGCCGCGCTGCGGATCGACCGGGCCGACGGAGAGGCGCTGCGCCTCGTCCAGGACTCGGCCGTCGCCGCGGCGACGGGAGCCCGCCCCGCGGCCGACCCGTCCGCGACGGGCCCCGCCGCGTCGTCGGGGCCGGTCGCCGGGCTGCACGCACCGACGTCGGCGCCGGGCGGCGTCGACGACGGGATCATCACGGGCGTGCCGTCCGACGCGACCGTCCCGCGCGCGCCCGGCGCGCCTGCGCCCGGGTCCCCGACCGCCGGGGTCCCCGCAGCACCCGGCCCCGCGGCGCCGTCGGGCATCGACTGGGACCGGTTGGAGCACGAGGTGGGCGTCCACGTCCCGGCACCGTTCGTCGAGACACCGGCCGTCGAGGCGCCGCCCGGGCAGGAGCCCGCCCTGCCGCCCGCCGGGCCGGGTTCCGCTCCCCCCGCGGGGGCCGACGGCACCGCGCCGCCCGCACCGGGTGGCCAGCCGTTCCTCGTCCCCGCGCGCGACGACGCCCCCGACGACGGGTCCGGCCTGCTCGAGGTCTCGCGCGAGACGGTGACGCTCGCGGACGTGGGCGGCCTGGAGCCGGTGAAGCAGCGCATCCGCGAGGCGTTCCTGGAGCCGATGCGCCACCAGGCGATCGCGAAGGCGTTCGGCAAGTCGCTGCGGGGCGGGCTCCTGCTCTACGGGCCGCCCGGGACCGGCAAGACGTACATGGCCCGGGCCGTCGCAGGCGAGCTCGGCGCGCGGTTCCTCACGGTGACGCTCGCGGACATCCTCGACAAGTACATCGGGGAGAGCGAGCAGAACCTGCACGCGCTGTTCCAGAAGGCACGCCGGCTCGCGCCCGCCGTGCTGTTCCTCGACGAGGTCGACGCGATCGGCGGCAAGCGCGCGCAGTACTCCGGATCGTCGGGCATGCGGACCGTCGTCAACCAGCTCCTCCAGGAGATGGACGGCATCGGCTCCGACAACGACGGGCTGTTCGTCCTCGGCGCGACGAACCACCCGTGGGACGTCGACACCGCGCTGCTGCGCCCGGGGCGGTTCGACCGCGTCGTGCTCGTGCTGCCGCCCGACGAGCCGGCGCGCGAGGCGATCCTGCGCCACCACCTCGCCGGCCGTCCGGTCGCGGGGATCGACCTGCGCTCGGTCGTGCAGCGCACCGACGGCTTCTCCGGCGCCGACCTCGAGCACCTCGCGGCGACGGCGGCCGAGAAGGCGATGATGGACTCGATCGCGTCGGGGCAGGTGCGGCCGATCACCATGGCGGACCTGGACGCCGCCCTCGCCGACGTGCGTCCCTCGACGACGGCGTGGCTCCAGTCCGCGCGCAACGTCGTCACGTTCGCGAACAACGACGGCCGCTACGACGACCTCGCCGCGTACCTGCGCGCGCGGCGCATGCTCTGAGCCGGCGGCCCCGACCGTGAGCGCCACGACCGACCCGCGCGCCGTCGCCTCGCGCGCGGAGCTGCTCGTCCAGATGGGGCGGCCCGAGCGCGCGCTCGACGAGGTCGACGACGCGCTCGCGAGCCTGCCCGACGACCCGCGACTGCTCCTCGCCGCCGCCTGGGTGCGGCTGCACCTCCAGCGGTCGGCCGAGGCGCTGCCGCTCCTGGAGCAGGTCGTCGGCGCCCAGCCCGCGGCCGACGGCGCGCTGTACCTGCTCTCGATCGCGCGCCAGAACACCGGCGACGTGGCCGGGGCGCGCGACGCCGCGGCGAAGGCGCTCGAGCTCGACCCCGACGACGCGCGGTACCACCTCCAGCTCGCCGACACCCACCTGTCCGGCCGGGTCCGCGGCGCCGACCGGAGGCTCGCGCGCGAGCGCATCGAGTCGGCGCTCGCGCTCGCCCCGGAGAACCCCGACCGGCTCGTGCAGGCCGCGCGGCTGTGGTCGAGGCTCGGCGACGACGACCGGGCACGCACGCTCGTGCGCCAGGGCCTCGCCGTCGCCCCGGAGCACGAGGACCTGCTCTACCTCGACGCGGCGCTCGCGCTCGACGCCGGCCGCAGCGCGAAGGGGTACAGCGGCGTCCTCGCGATGAACCCCGAGCACGCCGAGGCCGGCTACCTGCTGCACCTCAGCGTGTGGCAGCAGATCCTGCGACTCGTCGAGATGCCGGTCCTGCTCGTCGGGGCGGTCGCGCTGGTCGTCGCCTTCTCGATGAGCGACTCGTACGTCGGCAGCGTCCCGGTCTGGGGGATCGTGGTCCTGCTGTGGACCGGGATCACCGCCCTGCGCGTGCTGCCCGTCCTCCTCCAGGTGCCGCGCGGCCTGCTGCGCCGCACGCTGCGCCGGACGCCGTTCCGGGGCCCGGCCGTCGCCGCCGTGGTCGTGGGCTGGTCGGGGGTGCTCGCGGGTCTCGCGCTGCTCTACGTGGTGCGCGACGCCGTCGTCGTGCGCTGGTTCCTCGTCGGCCTCGGGGTGGTGCTCGCGGTCACGGCCGTGACGTCCGCGGTCCTGCACGCGGCGATGCTCACGCAGACGCGCGAGCTCGGGTACCTCCCGCCCGGTCCCGCGGGGGCAGCCCGCATCGCCGGGCTGCGCTCAGGGCTGCGCGGCGCCGTCGTGCGGCGCACGGTGGTCATGGGCCTCGTCGCGATCGTGGTCGCCGCGATCGGCCCGGGAGCGTTCGCGCGCGGCGACGCCCGGCCCGTCGCGGCGCTCGCCGTCGTCGCGTTCGTCCTGCCGGTCGCGGTCGGGCTGTGGGTCGCGTGGCGCGTGGCGGCCCAGCAGCGTGCGGCGTCGGACGAGCGCCCGGTCGCCGGTGCCGGGGCCGCCGTCCGCGCCGGGCTGGGTGCCGCCGTCCTCCTGGTCACGACGACGCTCCTCGCGCTCGGCGGCGTGGCGGCGCTGGCAGCGCTGCCCGTGAGCCCGGGCGAGCACGACGCCGACGGCCGGTACGTCCAGGCACCGAAGGCCCCGCGCGACCCGGACTCGGACGTCCAGGAGTGCGCCGGCCGCCCCGTGACCCGCCTCGCCTGCATCCAGGAGAACAACCGCACCCGGCAGGAGGAGCTGCGCGACCGGATGGAGGACATCGACATCCCGAGCATCGACGTCCCGACGCTCGACCTGCCGGACCTGCCCGAGGTCCAGGTTCCCGACGCCCCGGCCCAGCCCACCCCCTGACCCGGTACCGCGCGGCGGTCAGGCGCCGCCGGCGGCCCCGCGGGCGGCCGCGCGCTTGGCGACGAACGCCTCGATCCCGTCGAGGAGGATGTCGAGCCCGAACCCGATGTCGCTCTCCCCGTCGTCGGGCTGGGCCTCGGCGGGCGTCCACGCGGCGAGCGCCCCGGTGAGGGCGGGGTACGTCTCGGGGTCGACGAGCCGGGTGAGCACGAGCTCGTAGTCGGCGTACGGGTTGGCGGCCGCGACTGCGTCCTGGTCGAGCTCGGCCTCGGGCGTGTCGGCCGGGAGCCCCTGCGCGTGGCGCACGGCCTCGGCGGCGGCGCGCCGGGTCTCGACCTGGACGCGCCCCTCGCCGAGCACGTGCTGCGCGAGGAGCCCCACGATCTGGAGCTTCTCGTCCGTGGTCAGGTCGAGCGGCGCGAGGATCGCGAACGCGCGGTCGATCCAGCGCAGGCGGCGGGGGCCGACCTGCGCGGTCGTGAGCGGCAGGTCGAGGAACCAGGGCCGCGCGAGGACGCCCGCGATCTGCGCGCGCGTCCACGCCGCGAGCCCGGCGCGCCAGTCGGCCTCGTCGTACGGCGGCAGCTCGAGCACGTCCGCGGCGGCGTCGGCCATGAGGACGAGGAGCTCGTCCTTGCTCTCGACGTAGCGGTAGAGCGCCATCGACGAGTACCCGAGCGACTCGGCGACGCGCGCCATGGACACCGCGGGCAGGCCCTCGGCGTCGGCGAGGTCGACGGCGGCACGCACCACCTGCTCGACGCTCAGGGCGGGCTTGGGGCCGCGCCGCGGCGCGTGGCCGCGTCCCCAGAGTCGTGCGACGACGGGCGGGAGCTCCGTCCCGGCGGCCGGTCGGTCGGTGCGGGGTCGGTCGTCGGCGTCGGTCCCGGTCATGTCGTCATCCTCCCGCGGGCCTTGACCGCTCGCGAAACTGTGTCTACCGTCAGCAGAACATTAGCGTCCATAAACAGTTTCTCTCCAACGCTGTTCTCGGGACGTCCCCAGGAGTCCCCAGGAGTCCCCATGTCAGCACCCGACGTGCTCGTGCGTGCCGAGGGCCTGCGCAAGAGCTACGGCTCCGCCCGCAGGTCGGTCCGCGTGCTCGACGGCGTCGACCTCACGCTGCACCGCGGCGAGGTCCTCGCCCTCCTCGGCCCCAACGGCGCGGGGAAGACCACCACCGTCCGCATCCTCGCCACGCTCTTGCGCCCCGACGGCGGGACGGCCACCGTCGCGGGCCACGACGTCGTGCGCGACGCCGCGCGCGTGCGCAGTCTCATCAGCCTCACCGGGCAGTACGCTGCGGTCGACGAGAAGCAGTCGGGGCGCGAGAACCTCACGATGATGGGCCGCCTCGCGCACCTGCCGCGTCGTGCCACGCGTGCCCGCGTCGACGGCCTGCTCGACGCGTTCGACCTCGCCGGCGCCGCCGACAGGCGTGTCGGCACCTACTCCGGCGGCATGCGACGTCGGCTCGACCTCGCGGCCGGGCTGCTCACCCGTCCCCAGGTCATGTTCCTCGACGAGCCCACCACCGGCCTCGACCCGCGCAGCCGCCAGGCCATGTGGGAGGTGATCCGGGGCGTCGTCGCCGACGGCACGAGCCTGTTCCTCACGACGCAGTACCTCGAGGAGGCCGACCAGCTCGCCGACCGCGTCGCGCTCGTCGACGACGGCCGTGTCGTCGCCGAGGGCTCCCCGTCCGACCTCAAGCGCCGCGTCGGCGACGCGAGCATCGAGCTCACCTTCGCGTCGGTCGCCGAGGCGGCGTCGGTCGGGTCCGCAGGGCCCTGGCCGGAGGCGCCCGCCGTCAGCTCCGCGACGCTCCGCGTGCCGACCGACGGTTCGGTCGAGCACGTGCGCGACGTCCTCGCCGCGGTGGCGCGGACGGGCGTCGAGCCCGTGCGGTGGGAGGTGCGCGCGCCGACGCTCGACGACGTGTTCCTCACCCTGACGGGCCACGCCGCGCGGACGCGCGACCGGGACGACGTCGCGACCGCCCACGAGGGGACCGCAGCATGACCGCCCTGACCACCGCCGCGCCGTCGGGCACGACGCCGCGCCTCCCCGCTCCCGTGGCCCGGCCGGGCCGCCACGTGCTCGCCGACGCCGGGACGATGGTCGCGCGCTCGCTGCGGCTCGTGCGCCGCGAGCCGGACGAGCTGATCCTCGCGCTCGTGCTGCCCGTGATGCTCATGATCCTGTTCGTGTACGTGTTCGGCGGCGCGATGAGCGTCGGCACGGACTACGTCACGTACGCGACGCCAGGGATCATCCTGCTGTGCGCGGGCTACGGGGCGTCGAACACGGCGATCGCCGTGGAGCAGGACATGTCCGGCGGCATCATGGACCGGTTCCGGTCGATGCCGATCGCGAGCTGGACGGTGCTCGTGGGGCACGTCGTGGCGAGCGTCGTGAAGAACCTCGTGACGACGGCCGTCGTGCTGGGCGTCGCGTTCCTCATCGGCTTCCGGCCCGACGCGGACGCTCTCGAGTGGCTCGGGGCCCTCGGGGTCGTCGCGGTGTACGTGCTCGCGATCACGAGCGTCGCGGCCTTCGTGGGCGTGCTCGTGCGCTCGCCCGCGGCGGCCGGGGGGTTCAGCTTCTTCATGCTCTTCCTGCCCTACGTGTCGAGCGCGTTCGTGCCGCCGGAGACGATGCCGGCATGGCTGCGCGGGTTCGCGGAGCACCAGCCCGTCACGCCGGTGATCGAGACGATCCGCGGCCTGCTCGTCGGCACGGACTCGACGGGGGCGCCGGTCACGGACCTGGGCCCGACGGCGGCCCTCGCCCTCGCGTGGTGCGTCGTCCTCGTCCTGGTGTTCCTCGGCGCGGCGGCGGCCGTGTTCGCGCGCCGTCGTCGCCGATAGATCGATCCGTGCGGCGAGCTCACCCAGGAAGCAGGGAACGAATGATCGAGATCAGGCGCGGCGACGAGCTCGGCGAGAGCAGTCGGCGGCGGATCACCGAGGTGCTCGTGCGCGGCTTCGCGGACGACTTCGCGTACTTCTCGAAGGACCCGCGCGAGCTGGCGGACGCGTTCGCGCACATGCTCGTCCTCGAACGGTTCTACGTCGCGGTCGTCGACGGCGAGCCCGCCGCCGTCGCCTCGGTCACCGAGGGCGCGCAGGAGTGCTTCGCCCCCGAGAAACGTCCCTTCCGGGACACGTGGGGTCGGGTCCACGGCGCGATCAGCTACCGGATCGTCCGGAGCCAGTTCCTCGGCGCGTACGACGGTGCACGGGACGGCCTCGCCGAGATCGGGTTCGTCACGACCGCGCCGGAGCACCAGGGTCAGGGTGTGGGCACCGCACTCATGCGCCACCTGATGACGCTGCCGTACGACGAGCTCGTGCTGCGCGACATCAAGGACACCAACGCCCCGGCGCTCGGGCTCTACCGCAAGCTCGGGTTCACGGAGACGGGGCGCCGTCCGGTGCGGTTCGCCCGGCGGGCGGGGTTCTCGGCGTACGTCACCATGAGCCGCGCCCGGGTCGTCGCGTCGTGACCGCTGCCGGCGCGGTGCCCGTCGGTCGACCTGCCCGGTGAGCGGCGGCGCCGGAGTGCGCGCCGGGCACCGTCGTCAGTAGCGGCGGCGCCGGCCCGCCGCGCCCACCGCGAGCCGACCGGCGAGCGGGACGACGGTCTGGACGGCGAGGCTCGCGGCCAGCGCGATCCCGAAGGCTGCGGCGACACCGAGCCGGTCCACGAGGAGCGCGACGAGGAGGCAGAAGACCGCGAACCCGGTGAGCCCGGCCAGCATGCCGCGCAGCAGGCGGACCGTCTCGGCCGACCCGCGCTGCGCGAGCGCGAAGGCCGCGACCACGCTCGACGCGATCGGGAACGGCGCGAGCACGCCCGTCATCGCGGGCCCGAGCGCGCCTGACGCGGTGGTGACGGCGAGGACGAGCGTCGCCGTCGCGGCGGCGCGCGCCGGCAGGTCCCACCAGGGCGCCGCCGCGACGGGCGGCGAGGTGCCCGGCCCGTCGGGCGGCATGACCCGGGACGCGCCCCAGAACGTCGCGAGCGCCACCACGAACGCGATCCCGGCGGGCAGCGTCAGCCGGGCGAGGGCGACGTCCGCGACGAGGCACGCGGCCCAGGACGCCGCGAGCGCACCCACCCAGCCCGTCCGGCGCGAGCACCAGCCGAACACCACGGCGAACAGGGCGAGGGACGTGAGGCCGAGGAGCGCCGAGGACGCTGCGGCGGCGCCGAACGCGGTGCCGTGGTCGAGCGTGGTGATGAGCAGGATCGGCCCGGCGACGACCGGCAGCCCGACGAGCACCCCCGCGAGCCGGGCTCCCCAGCGCCGTCCGGCGAGCGTGGACGCGACCACCAGGGCCGGCGCCAGCACGAGCTGGAGGAGCAGCGTCACGCGGTCACGGTAGCCGGTGCCTGTGGCCGTTCCCGAACGCGCCCCGGGCGCCGAGCGCCGGGGGACAGGAAGAAGGGCGGCGGTCCCGGAGTCCTGTCCACCGGGACCGCCGCCCGCGGGGGCGACACCGTCGACGTGAAGCCGCCCCCGAGTCGGGGGCCGGGCGGTGAGGAGGGTCCGCCCGGCCGTGCGCGGCGGTCGGTCAGACCGCCGCGAGCCGACGGCGCAGCCCGAGCCCGACGCCCGCGACACCCGCGAGCACGGTCCCGCCGACGAGCGCCGACATGCCGAGCGACACCCGTCCGACGGGGCTGTTCTCGACGCTGTCCTTGAGCTCCGCCGTGCCGTCGGAGAGGGTCCCCGTGCCGTCGGACAGCGCGGCGGCGCCGTCCGCGATGCGGGTGCTGCCGTCGTGCAGGTCCGACGCGCCGTCGGCGAGCGTCGTCGTCCCGGCGTGCAGCGTCGTCGAGCCCTCGGCGAGCGCGGCGTTGCCCGCCGCCAGGGTCGTCGCGCCGGTGGAGAGCGTCGTGAGCCCGTTCTGCAGGCGCAGGGTCCCGTCCTCGAGGCGCATCGTCCCGGCGAACAGGTCGCCTGCGCCGGTGCGCAGCCGCACCGTGCCGGCGGAGAGATCGGCCGCGCCGGTCGTGGCCCTGGCCGTCCCCGCCTTGAGGTCGGCGGCACCGGTGGCGAGGTCCGACGTGCCCGTCGCGAGCTCGGAGGTCTTCGTCGCGAGGAGCGCGCTGCCGCCGCTCACGCGCGCGGCACCTGCGGCGAGGTCGGCGTTGCCGTCCGCGACCTTCGAGGCGCCGGCGCTGAGCTCGCCGACCTTCCCGTGGAGCGTCGCGGCACCCGTCTCGAGCTCGCCGATCTTGCCGTCCAGGGTCGTGGCACCGGTAGCCAGCGCGTCGATGCCGCCCGCGAGCTGGACGTCGATGCCGGTCCGGAGCTGCTGGACCCCCGCTGCGAGACCCGGCTGCGCGGGGGTGCCCTCGCCGAGGCCCGCGCGGAGCCGCGCGAGCCCCGTGGTGAGCCCGGGCCGCTCCGGGGTGCCGGTCCCCAGGCCGGCCGAGAGCTGGTCGATACCGGCGGTGACGTCGGCCGCCCCCACGGAGAGCTCACCCGCGCCGGACGCCAGTCGTCCCGCGCCGACCGCGATCTGCGCTGACGCGCCGGGAGCCGACTCGGTGCCGTTGCCCAGGGCACGGAGGGACGCCGCGATCGTCCCGAGGCTCTCCGGGGTCGCTGCGGCCTCTCCGCGCGCGATCCTGTCCAGCTGCGCCGCAAGGCCGTCCAGGTTGGTCCCGACGGTCACGGCGGAGCGCTGGAGCTCGTCGGCAGAACCCCGCAGCTGGTCGGCGCCTCCGCCGAGGGCGACCGCACCACCGCGCGCCCGGGCCGCTCCTCCCCGCAGCTCGTCGACCCCGGCCTGGATCGTGCCGACCGCGCCGTCGGCCGTGGCGACTCCGCCGGCCAGGCGCGCCGCGCCGCCGGAGAGCTGCGCCCGGCCCTGGTCGAGGGCCTGGACCCCGGCGCCGAGGCTCTCGCGCACGCCGGTGCGGAGCTCGGTCGTCCCCGCGGCGAGGGTGCCGGCCCCCGTCGCGAGCCGACCGGCTCCGGACGCGAGGTCGGCGGAACCGTCCGCGGCGCGCGCGGCCCCGGCGCTCAGGTCGCCGGCGCCCGTGCTGAGGTCGCCCGCTCCCGCGGCGATCTGCGACGCACCGTCGGCGGCGCGCGCGTTGCCGGACGCGAGGCGGGCGGCCCCGGCGTCGAGGTCCGCGCTGCCCGCGGCGAGGCGGGCCGCGCCGTTCGCGGCGTCGCCCGTGCCCGCGGCGAGGCGGGCGGCCCCGGCGTTCAGCTCGTCCGCTCCGGCGGCGAGCTCGGTCGCCCCGTCGAGCGCGGTGGTACCGCCCGCGGCGAGCTGGGCGGCGCCGTCGGAGGCCTTCTGCGCCCCGGCGACGAGATCGCCGGCGCCGTCCTCCAGGTCGCCGGCCCCGTCAGCGAGGCGCTGGGCGCCGGCCTGGGCCTCGGCGGTCCCGTCGGCGAGGGTCGTGGCGCCGTCGGAGAGCTGTGCGGCCCCGTCGTCGAGGCGGGTCGCGCCGTCGGCGACCTTGCCGTTGTACACGAGCAGGAACGCGATCAGGCCGGCCACCGCGAGGGCGAGCACGGCGAGCGCGACGGACGTGAGGACCGTGTGGGTGCGCGACGGTCGGGGAGAGGCGTGCTGCGTCATCGGTCGTCCTTCCTCGCGCCCGGCGTCGTCGCAGGGCGGTCGGCAAGAGGGGAGAAGAGCGGGAGAGAGGCGGGGTCACGTGCGTGCCCGCCGCGGGAGTGCGCCGGGACCACCTCCCGCCAACGTTGGCGGGACGTGGAGTAGCAGGTAAATCCCGAACGACGCTAGCAACCACCGGGACAGGGCGGACAGCGAGTACTAGGTACTTTCGCCGTCACGATTCGGTCACGGGGCGGAAGTATCAGGTACTCCGCCCCGAAACCTGTCGCTCGGGGCAACGGGTGGGTCTCCAGAGGCCCGCACCTGCCGGCGCGCACTGTTCATCCACCCGTCACCCGCCGGTCCCGGGACGGTCGTCGTCGCGCCACCGCGGGCCACCAGCCTCTGCTCGACCCTCGTCGAAGGAGAGACATGCCAGCCATCCCTGAGCAGGCCCGTCAGCGGACCGCGATGCGCACCCCCGTGCGCGCCCCGGCCCGTCGCACGCGCCTCGCCGCGCTCGTCGCCACGGGCGCGACGCTCATCCTGGGCCTGGGCGCGCTGCCCGCGCTCGCGGCGGCTCCCGCGCACCCGGCCGGCGGCGCGTCGTCGTCCCCGACGGCGGCGCTCGGCCTCGCGGCTCAGGCCGCCTGGACGGCGCCCGCCGCGGACGAGGCGTTCCACCGCCTCGCCACGTACCCCGTGTTCCAGAACCGCCCGGCCGGCGAGGACGCCGCTGCCGAGACGGTCGCCGAGATCTCGGCGGTGAGCGAGGACGGGCGCACGGTCGTCCACACGGACGCGCTCGCGCGCCGCATCGGCTTCCTCGACATCACGGACCCGACCGCGCCGAAGGGCCTGGGCACGCTGAGCCTCGCCGAGCTCGGCTCGGAGCACGACGAGCCGACGTCGGTCGCGATCGTCGGCGGGTACGTGCTCGTCGTCGTGGACACCTCCGTGAGCTTCACCGAGCCCAGCGGTCGCCTCGACGTCGTCGACCTCGCCACGCGCGAGCGCGTGCGGTCGTTCGACCTCGGCGGCCAGCCCGACTCGGTCGCCGTGACGCCCGACGGCGCGCACGCCGTCGTCGCGATCGAGAACCAGCGTGACGAGGAGATCACCCCTGAGGGGGGTGACGAGGGCGACCTCCCGCAGCTCCCCGGCGGCTTCCTCCAGATCCTCGACCTGCCGGGCGACGACCCGGCCGCCTGGTCGACCCGCGCCGTCTCCTTCCTCGACGAGGCCGGCGCGCCGCTCCCGGTCGTCGAGGCGGCCGGCCTCGACACCCCGCAGGACCCCGAGCCCGAGTACGTCGCCGTCAACCCGGCGGGCACGAAGGTCGCGGTGACGCTCCAGGAGAACAACGGCGTCGCCGTCGTCGACATCGCGACGGGCGAGATCGAGACCGTCTTCTCCGCGGGCGCTGTCGCCGTGTCCGGGATCGACGTGAAGAAGGACGGCGTGATCGACCAGACCGGGTCGATCCCCGCGACGCCGCGCGAGCCCGACGCGATCGGCTGGCTCGACGACGCGCACGTCGCGACCGCGAACGAGGGCGACTGGAAGGGCGGCTCGCGCGGCTGGTCGGTGTTCGACGCCGCGTCGGGCGAGGTCGTCTGGGACGCGGGCGCGGAGCTCGAGCGCCTCGCCGTCCGCGTCGGCCTGCACACGGAGGACCGTGCGGCCAAGAAGGGCGTCGAGCCCGAGGGCCTGACCGTCGCGACGCTCGGCGGGACGCGCTACGCGTTCGTCGGGTCGGAGCGCTCGAACTTCGTCGCCGTCTACGACGTCTCCGAGCCGAGCGCCCCGCGGTTCGTCCAGGTGCTCGCGACGACCAACGGTCCCGAGGGCCTGCTCGTCGTCCCGGAGCGCGACCTGCTCGTCGTCTCGAGCGAGGAGGACGACGCCGGTGCGGGCGTGCGGTCGGCCGTCACCGTGTTCGGGCGCGGCGCGCAGTGGTCCGACGGCGCGGGGTCGCCGCAGTTCCCGAGCGTCGTCTCCGCGGACGCGACCGAGGGCGCGCAGGCCGGCGCCCCGATCGGCTGGGGCGCGCTCGGCGCGCTGACCGCCGACCCGACCGATCCCCAGCGCCTGTGGACGGCGACCGACGCCGCGTACTCCACGACGCAGCTCCTGTCGCTCGACGTGAGCGGCTACGGCGCGGGCTCCCCGGCCGTCATCGACCGGACCGTGACGCTCACGCGCGACGGCGCCCCGGTGGGCCTCGACGTCGAGGGCGTCGCGGCGCGCGCCGACGGCGGGTTCTGGCTCGGCGTCGAGGGCGCGACCGGTGCGGAGAACGCCATCGTGCGCGTCGATGCCGCGGGCGCGGTCGTCGAGTCGGTCGCGCTGCCCGAGGCGGTCGCCGCGGGCCTCGGCAAGCAGGGCATCGAGGGCGTCGCGGTCGCCCCGGCGGTCTCGACGGCCGACGGAGCCGCGGGAGAGGCTGCGGGCGAGCAGGTGTGGGTCGCGCTCCAGCGCGGCCTGACCACCGACGAGGGCGGCACGGCGGGCACCGCGCGCCTCGGCCGCTACGACGTCGCGTCGGGAACGTGGGACTGGTTCGCGTACCCGCTCGAGCAGACCACGACCGACGGCGACTGGCTGGGCCTCAGCGAGGTGACCGTCGTCGACCACGACACCCTCGCCGTGATCGAGCGCGACAAGCTCAACGGCCCCGCCGCCGCGGTGAAGCGCGTCTACGCGGTCGACGTACCCGACGTCGCCGTCGGCGCCGCGTCGACGACGCCGGTCGCCGTCACCAAGACGCTCGCGCACGACGTCCTGCCCGCCCTGCGCGCCACGAACGGCTGGACGCAGGAGAAGCTCGAGGGCCTCACGGTCGGCGGCGACGGCACGGTCTGGGCAATCACCGACAACGACGGCCTCGACGACGCCACGGGCGAGACCGTGCTCCTGAGCCTCGGCGCGGCGTCCGACGTGTTCGAGGGTCACCTCGACGGCGAGAACCCGGGCGGACCGGGCGAGCCCGGCGAGACGCCCGGCGCGGGCGAGCAGCCTCCGTCGTCCCCGCTCCACACGGTCGACGTCGACGACCTCACCGACGCGAACCACGGCGGCGTCACCCTCTCCCCGGCGCGCGTCCGCGCGGGGGAGCAGGTCACGGCGACGGCCGAGGGCTTCGCGCCCGGCGAGTGGGTCTCCGCGACCCTCTTCTCGACCCCGGCCGACCTGGGCATGGTCCGCGCCGACGCCTCGGGCACCCTCACCGCGACCGTGACGATCCCCGCCGACGTCGCGGCGGGCGAGCACCGGTTCGCGATCGTCGGGCAGGTGGACGGCCGCGTCCTGTGGACGGAGCTCGAGGTCCTCGCCGCGGACGGCGCGCCCGGCGGGTCGGACGGCGAGGAGCCGGGCCGGCCGGACGGGCTCGCCACGACCGGGTCGCACGTCGGCGCCCTGGTGGGCCTCGCCGTCGTGCTGGTCGCCGGCGGCGCGACGATCGTCGTCGCCCGGCGTCGCCTGCGCGGTCTCCCGGGCTGACGCCCCGGCCCCACGCCGAACCCGGGGTTGCGGGCGATCTCGAGCCCGAGACCGCCCGCAACCCCGGGTTCGGCCGACCGGGTGACCGGCGCCCGGCGCCCGGCGCGACCGGCTCAGTCGCGGTCGTTGGGCATGAGGGCCCAGAGGATGAGGTACGCGATGACCTGCGGGCCGGGGAGCAGGATCGAGACGGCGGCGACGATACGGACGACGGTCGGGTCCCACCCGAACCGGCGGGCGATCCCCGCGCACACGCCCGCGATCATCCGACCGTGGCGCGGCCGGGACAGGGTCGGCCGGAACGAGGCTGCGGAGGCGTCTGAGGTGCTCATACCTCGACGGTAGGAGTGCGCTCGTCGCGGCGGTATCGGGAAGTCCCCCGAACCGACCCTGATCCTCGCGAGGCTGACCCTGACCCCTGGCTCAGCTCCGGGGCGCCCGGCTCAGCTCCCGAGGGCGGCCTCGAACGCCGCCAGGGCGCGGGGCGACGCGAGCGCGAACGTCACGGCGGTGCCACCCAGGTCGGCACCCGCACGGGCGGCGGACCACCCGCGCACGGCCCCGACCGCGACCCGCGCGACGTCGTCGACGTCCCAGCCGTAGACGCCCGCGCTCACGGCGGGGAAGGCGACGGTCGCGGCGCCGAGGTCGGCGGCGACGTCGAGCGAGCGCGTGAAGCACGACGCGAGGAGCACAGGGTCGGTCTGGCCGCGATGGCGGTTCGGCCCGACGGTGTGGACGACCCAGCGGGCGGGGAGGTCGTAGGCGCCGGTCGCGACGGCGTCGCCGACGGGCAGGCCGTCGGGGAGGGCGGTGCGTCGGATCCGGCGGCACTCCTCCAGGAGCCCGGGACCGGCGGCTGCGTGGATCGCACCGTCCACGCCCCCGCCACCGAGCAGCGACGAGTTGGCGGCGTTGACGATCGCGTCGACGGTGAGCGTCGTGATGTCGGCGAGCCGGGCGTCGAGGTCCATGACCCCATCCTCACGCGACACCGAGGGTGCTCGCCGTCGAGCACGGGCTCGATGGCGACCTGGATGCCGAGAACGACAGCGGCGTCGTCCTCGGCGCGGAAAGATCAGTCGCGCGAGACGACGACGCTCGCGCTGTGGCCGCCGAACCCGAACGCGTTGACCAGCGCGTGCCGGGCGGCCGTCTCCCGGGCGGCGCCCCGCACGACGTCGAGGTCGATCGCCGGGTCCAGCGCGTCGAGGTTGAGCGTCGGCGGCACGCGGCCGTCGCGCACGGCGAGCAGCGCGACGAGGATGCCCAGCGCGCCCGAGGCACCGAGCAGGTGGCCCGTCGCTCCCTTGGTGCTCGTCACGGGCGGCGGCATGCCGAGCGCGGCGTGCAGGGCGTCGGACTCGTTGACGTCGCCCACGGGGGTGGACGTCGCGTGCGCGTGGACGAGCCCGAGGTCGCCGGGGGAGAGGCCCGCCGAGCGCAGGGCCATCCCGATCGTCCGTGCCTGGTTCTCGGGGTCGCCGCCGACGATGTCGAACGCGTCGGAGGTCAGCGCGGCGCCGGAGACCACCCCGTGCACCGTGGCACCGCGGGCTCGCGCGTGCTCCTCGCTCTCGAGGACGAGGAGCGTCGAACCCTCGCCCATGACGAAGCCGTCGCGGTGCACGTCGAACGGTCGCGACGCGCGCTCGGGCTGGTCGTTGCGCGTCGACATCGCCCGGGCCGCGGCGAACGCGGCGAGCGAGAACGGCCGGACGCCCGCCTCCACCCCGCCGCACACCACGACGTCGGCCGACCCGGCGAGGATCATCTCGCGGCCCATCGTGATCGCCTCCGACCCCGCGGCGCACGCGCTGATCGGCGCCCGCGCGCCCGCCTTGGCCCCCAGGTCGATCGAGAGCCAGGCCGCCGGACCGTTGGCCATGAGCATGGTCACGGTGTGCGGCGAGACGCGCCGGGGCCCCTGCTCGTCGAGCACGTGGGACTGGTCGAGCGTCGTCGCGATCCCGCCGTTCGCGGACCCGACGACGATGGCGAGCCGTGTGGGGTCGACGTCGGGCGACCCGGCCGACGCCCAGGCCTCGCGGCCCGCGACGAGCGTGAGCTGCTCGGCCCGGTCCGTGCGGCGCGCCTCGCGCACGGCGAGCCCCTCCGCGAAGGCGTCGTCCACCCGTGCCGCGATGCGCACGGGCAGGTCGGCGGCCCAGTCCTCCTTGATGGCCCGCACCCCGGGCTCGCCGCGCAGCAGCGCGTCCCAGGTGTCCTCCGCGGTGAGCCCCACGGGGGTCACCGCCCCGTAGCCGGTGACGACGGCTCGTGTCATGGTGTCCCCCTACCTGCGGGCGTCGCCCCGGCGGCGACGGTTGTGGTCGATGGGTCCCATTCCAAGACATCCGTATGGGGTTTGTCTTGTCCGACAGTGTGACAGTGCGCACGCTCTCGCTCACCACGAGTGAAGCGGCCGGTCGTTGAACGGGGCGCGGCGGGGCTCGCAAGGTCGCGTACGGTCGGCACACAGACGGGACATGAGGGAGATCCAGGTGGGTCGTGCTGGGCGCGTGGTCGGGGCCGGGCTGGCGGTCGTCCTGGGCCTCGGAGCCTGTGCGACGGCGGACGGGCCGGCGAGCAGGACCGCGGGCGAGGGGTCGTACCGGTGCTGGGAGACCGTCGTCCCCGACGACGTGCTGGAGTCGGGCGTGACGGCGGACCACCTGAGCGAGGACGGCCGGGCCGCACTCGACGGTCTCGAGGTGCCGCCGATCGACCCTGCCGAGTGGACCGTCGTCGAGGACGGCGCCGAGCGGGTCGCCCTCCTGCGCGAGCTCGACGGCCCCGAGGACCTGGGCGCGGGCGACGTGCGCACGCACGAGATGCTGGTGATCGAGTGGACCGACGCGCCGAACCTCGACCCGTCGCCCACGTGGGTCCTCACCGCCGCCCAGACCTGCGCGCTGCGCGCCGATCTCGGCGAGCTCGGCACCGCGACGCTCACCCTGGACCCGGAGCACCCGCCGGTGCCCGACGCGCGCGAGCTGCACCTGCTCGTCACCGAGATGGCGTGCAACAACGGCGAAGATGCCGAGGGCCGGGTGCGGCTGTCAGCGCTCGCCGTGCGCGACGACGCCGTCGCGGTGACGGTCGGCGTCGAGCCGCGCACGGGCGAGGCGAACTGCCCGTCGAACCCGCCGACGCCGTTCGTCGTCGAGCTCGACGAGCCGCTCGGGGACCGGGTGGTGCTCGACGCCTCGGTCCACCCGGCGCGGGAGGTCGTGCTGCCGTGAGGCGGTGGGTCAGTCCGCGTCGAGCCTGAGCACCCGGCGCGCGTTCCCCGCGTAGAGCGCCGGCAGGAGGTGGGCGGGGAGGTCCGCTCCCGAGATGGCCCAGCGACCCTGCGGCGGTACGGGGTCGCCGGGGGCGTAGGCGAAGTGCTCGTCGG
Source organism: Cellulosimicrobium cellulans (assembly GCF_006539945.1). Taxonomy (GTDB): domain Bacteria; phylum Actinomycetota; class Actinomycetes; order Actinomycetales; family Cellulomonadaceae; genus Cellulosimicrobium; species Cellulosimicrobium cellulans. The sequence continues at coordinate 216,461 of NZ_BJNZ01000001.1, forward strand.
CCGTCTCGAGGAACCGGAAGTGCGTCTCGAGCTGCTCGCGGGACAACGGGAAAGCGTCGGTGCCGAACAGGACCCGGTCGGGGAACTCCTCGACGAGCCGGCGGAAGCGCCGTGGCTGACGCCCGAGCTCGCCCAGCCGGCCCGCGATGTCGACGACGAGGTTCGGCGCGGCCCGCAGGAGCCGGGAGACGTGGTCGAGGTCCTCCGCGACGCAGCCGACGTGCGCGCCGACATAGGTGGTCCCCGGCGTCGCGACGAGCAGACGTTCGAACGCGTCGAGCAGGTGCTCGAACGACGGGAAGCGGGACCGGTCGGCGAACGACCACGACGGCTGCGCGGCGAGCTCGTCGACGCGCTCGTTGTACCGGTCCAGCGGGTCGAAGAACGCCTTCGGGTCGGCGACGTGGATCAGGACGGGCAGCCCGAGCTCGCCCGCGAGCGCGAGCGTCTCGAGGACGCGCGGGTCGTCGGGCGCGACGAGCGCGCCGTCCGGGCCGGTGACGGTCAGGCCGAGGTTCTTCCACACCTTGAGCCCGCGGGCGCCGCGCGCCGCGGCGTCGCGGAGCTGGCGCTGCACCGCGCGCTCGCCGCCCGCGTGGGCGAGCGCCGTCCAGTCGACCTGGCAGAAGGTGAGGAACCGGCCCGGGTGCGCGCGGTCGTACCGGTCGAGGTTGGCCTCGAGCTCGTCGCCCCACAGGCCGTCGAGGTTGACGACCGTGCGCACGTTCGTGCGGTCCATCAGGTCGAGCAGCGCCGGGACGTCGGGCGCGCACCAGTCGGTGGTGAGCCAGCGGCCCAGGTGGTTGTGGACGTCGACGGCGGGCACCGCGGCCCGGGGGACGTCGGTCCGGGGGAGCCGCACGCGGGCACGCGGCTCCCAGTCGGCGAGCCGCAGGTCGGGTGCGGGCGGCTCCGGGGGCGGGGCGGTGTGGTGGAGAGGATCGGTCACGTCCCCGAGCATCGGCCCCGCGCGCGCAGATTTCACGGATGTTACGCGAACCGATCATCCGGAGTGAGTGAATGTGCCACTCTACGTGACTATCGCGCAGAGCATGAGCAGAATCTTGGGCATCGGGTCCGCGCCGAGCGGCACCCACCCACCGCAGGACCCGGGGTCACGGCCCCGCCGACGACAGGACAAGCACGTGAGCCCGAGCGCCGTCACCGAGCGAGAGATCCACAGCCAGCCCGAGGTGTGGGCCAGGGCCCTCGCGGGCGGACCCGCCACCGGTTCCGTGCTCGGCGCGCCCGGCGAGCGCGTCCTCGTGCTCGGGTGCGGGACGAGCGCGTTCGTCGCCGAGGCGATCGCGGTCCTCCGTGAGGACGCGGGGCTCGGCGAGACCGACGCCGCGTACGCGTCGGAGTGGCGCCCGACGCGGCCCTACGACCGCGTGGTCGTCATCAGCCGTTCCGGGACCACGAGCGAGTGCCTCGAGGCGCTCGCGGCCGTCCCCGCGGGCACGCGCACCGCGGCGGTCGTCGGGGTCGCCGGGACGCCCGTCGCTCTCGCGGCGGACGACGTCCTCGTGCTCGATCTCGCGGACGAGGAGTCGGTCGTCCAGACGCGGTTCCCGACCACCGTGCTCGCCGTCGCCCGCCAGGCGTTCGGGGAGAACCTCTCCGACCTCGTCGAGCAGGCCGAGCGGGCGCTCGCGGCGCCGCTGCCCGTCGAGCCGGGCGCGTTCGAGCACTTCGTGTTCCTCGGCCGCTCGTGGGCCTACGGCCTCGCGCAGGAGGCGGCGCTGAAGATCCGCGAGGCGGCGCAGGCGTGGTCCGAGTCCTACCCGGCGCTCGACTACCGGCACGGGCCGGTCGCCGTCGCGACCGACGCGACGCTCGTCATCCTGCTGGGCGACGACGACCCGGCGCTCGCCGAGGACGTGCGGCGCACCGGCGCGACCGTCGTGCACCTCGCCGGGGACCCACTGGTCCAGCTCGTGCAGTGCCAGCGCCTCGCCGTCGCCCTCGCGGCCGACCGCGGCCTCGACGCCGACGCGCCGCGCCACCTCACCCGCTCCGTCGTCCTCGGCTGAGGACGATCCGCGACAGCCCGTCACCGACGGGGACGCAGTACCCGGACACTCGACGAAGAGACCGCCCAAGAGACAAGGCCGACAATGTTCCGTCATCCCACCCGCCGCCGTCCCGACCGTCCTCTCTCCGTGGCCCGGGGAGCCGCCGGAGCGGTCGTCGTCTCCGGCGCCCTGCTGCTCGCGGCGTGCTCGTCCGGGACGTCGGGCGCCACGACCCTCGACCCCGAGGCCGACGTCACCCTCACGTGGTGGACCGGCCAGGCCGACCAGGCGCAGACCATCCTCACGGGCCTCGCCGAGGAGTTCGAGGAGCTCCACCCCAACGTCACGATCGAGGTGTCCTCGGGCGCGCCGTCGACGGAGGATCTGCTGCAGAAGCTGTCGTCCTCGTTCGCGGGCGGTACCTACCCGGACATCTCCTACGCGTTCGGCTCGTGGGCGAGCGAGCTCGCCGAGTCGGAGCGCACGCTCGACATCACCGACCAGGTGAGCGACCCCGGCGTCGGCTGGGACGAGTTCTCCGGGGCCGCCCGCGCCACCGCGCAGCCGGACGGCGAGACGACGATCGGCTTCCCGGCGGTCGTCGACAACCTCTCCCTCCTGTACAACAAGACGGTGTTCGACGCCGCCGGCGTGGACTACCCGACCGAGGACTGGACCTGGGACGACTTCCGTGCCGCGGCGAAGGAGCTCACGGACCCCGCGACGAGCACCTACGGCTACGCGTACGGCGTCTCCGGCTCCGAGGAGACGACCTGGCAGTTCTGGCCGCACCTGTGGCAGCGGGGCGGCGAGATCCTCGACGAGTCCGGCACCACCGCGACGTTCGACTCCGACGCGGGCGTGGACGCGCTGACGTTCCTGCGCGACATGGCCGTCCAGGACGGGTCGGTCTACCTCGACCAGACGGACACCAAGTTCACGCAGATCTTCGCGAGCGACCAGATCGGCATGGTCACGTCGGGACCGTGGACGCTGTACGACCTCCAGGTCGCGGGCACGCAGTACGGCGTGGTCCGGCTGCCGACCTACGACGGCGAGCACACGACGATCTCCGGCGCCGACCTGTGGGTCCTGTTCGACCACCAGGACGCGAACCGCGAGCACTGGTCGTACGAGTTCACGAAGTGGCTGACCGACCCCGAGCAGGACGTGCGCTGGAACGTCGTCTACGGCAACCTCCCGCTGCGCGAGAGCGAGATCGACTCGCCGGAGTTCCAGGCACAGGTCGCGGCGATGCCCGGCCTGGACGTCATGGCGCAGAACAGCGAGAACGCGACGATCCCGCGCCCGACCGTGCCGGGATACGTGAACCTCTCCGAGGCGGTCGGCACGGCCGTCTCGGAGGTCCTCCAGGGCAAGGGCGAGCCGCGCGATGCGCTCGAGCGCGCCGCCGCCGAGTCGAACGACGCGCTGGCGAACCAGTGACGACGACGCTCGCGCCCAGCCCCGCCCGGCGCGCCCCGCGGCGCCGCCGGACGGGGGAGGCGCTCGCCGGGTGGGGCTTCGTCACCCCCGCGACGCTCCTCGTCGTCGGGCTGTCGATCTTCCCCGCGGTCTGGGCGTTCCTGCTGTCGTTGCAGGACTGGAACGGCTTCTCCACCCCGGAGCCGGTGGGCGCGGACAACTACCGGCGCATGCTGACCGACGCCGAGCTGGGCGCCGCGGTGGGCCACACGCTCCTGTACACCGCGCTGTTCGTCCCGGCCTCGCTCTTCCTCGGTCTCGGCCTCGCGGTCGCGCTCAACCGCCGGCTCGTCCTGGTCGGGGTCTACCGCACCCTCGTGTTCCTGCCGTTCGTGGTCTCCGCAGCGGCCACCGGCATCCTCACGACCTACCTGTTCAACCCGCAGTTCGGGTTCGTGAACAACGTGCTGCGCGTCCTCGGCCTCCCGCAGCAGGGCTGGCTCGAGGACCCGTCGCAGGCGATGGTCGTCATCACGATCATGTCGCTGTGGGGCCAGGCCGCGTTCACGACGGTCATCTACCTCGCCGCGCTCCAGGACATCCCGGTCGAGCTCGCGGAGGCCGCTCGCGTGGACGGCGCGAACCGGTGGCAGTCGTTCTGGCACGTGACGTTCCCCCAGCTCGCCCCGGTCACGGTGTTCGTCGCGATCTGGCAGACGATCCAGGCGATCCAGCTCTTCGACCTCGTCTACACGACGACGCGCGGCGGCCCGCTCGGGTCGACCGAGACGGTCGTGTACTACCTGTGGAAGGCGGCGTTCAAGGAGCTCGAGTTCGGGTACGCGTCAGCCGTGGCGTACGGGCTGTTCGCCGTGACCCTGCTCATCACCATCGCCGTGACGCTCTACTCCCGCCGCACGAAGGTTGGTGGACTCTGATGCCGACGACCGTTCCCGGACCCGCCGCGTACGCCGCGGCGCCCGGCGGACCGCAGGCGGTGCCGCCCGGCGCCCCGGACGGCCCGCCCCCGGCTTCCACCACCGCCACCGCCGCGCCGCGGCGCCGGCGGCGACGCGCCTGGCTCTGGCACCTGCTGCTCGTGCCCGTCGCCGCGCTGTTCGCGACGCCGTTCGTGCAGATGTTCCTCACGTCGCTCACTCCCGAGGCGGAGATCAACCGGTTCCCCCCGCGGTTCTGGCCCTCGCAGCTCACGCTCGACGGCTACGTCAAGCTCTTCACCGAGACGGACGTGCTGCGCTGGACGACGAACACCGTCCTCGTCTCGGTCGTCGCCGTCGCGTCCCACATCGTGCTCTGCTCGCTCGCCGGGTACGGGTTCGCGCGGCTCAAGTTCCCGGGCCGCACGTTCGGGTTCCTCGCGATCATGGCGACGATCATGATCCCGACGCAGCTCCTCATGGTCCCGACGTACGTCCTCTTCGCGCGCATCGGCATCATCGACACGCTCGCCGCCGCGATGGTCCCGTGGCTCGCGTCGGCGTTCGGGATCTTCCTCATGCGCCAGTTCTTCCTGTCGCTCCCGCCCGAGCTCGAGGAGGCGGCCGTCCTCGACGGGTGCTCGCGGCTCTCCACGTTCTGGCGCATCATCCTCCCGCTCGCGCGGCCCGCGCTCGCGACGCTCGCGATCTTCACGCTGCTCGGCTCGTGGAACGACCTCGTCTGGCCGCTCATCGCGATCAACGACCCGTCGTCGTTCACGCTCCAGCTCGGGATCACGAACTTCCAGGGCGCGCGCCGGACCGACTGGTCGCTGCTCATGGCGAGCAACGTCGTCGCGACCCTGCCGCTGGTGCTGTTCTTCCTGTTCGCCCAGCGCCAGTTCATCGCCACCATGACCTTCACCGGAGTCAAGGGATGACCACGCCCCCCACCGTTCCCGCAGCACCCGACCGGACCGCCGCCCCACGACCCGTCGTCGTGGTCGGGGACGCGAACGTCGACCTCGTGCTGCGTGGTGACGTCGTCCCGCGCTTCGGCCAGGCCGAGCAGCTCGCCGACTCCGGCGACCTCGTCCTCGGCGGCTCCGCGAGCATCGCGGCCGCCGGCGTCGCGCGTCTCGGGGTGCCGACGACGCTCGTCGCGCGCGTCGGCGCGGACGTGTTCGGCACCTTCACCCTCGACGCGCTGCGCGCCGCCGGGGTGGACGTGTCCGCCGTCGACGTCGCCCGCGACGAGGCGACGGGGCTCTCGGTCATCCTCTCCACGCCCGACGACCGGGCGATCCTCACGGTCCCGGGCACGATCCCGACCCTCACGGGCTCGCACGCGCTCGCCGTGCTCGACGGCTGGCACGGGCCGCCCGGCGTCGTCCACGTCGCGTCGTACTTCCTCCAGCCGCGACTCGCCGCGGACCTGCCCGCCGTCCTCGCGTCCGCGCGCGAGCGGGGGTGGACGACGAGCCTCGACACGAACTGGGACCCCGCCGAGCGCTGGACCGGGCTCGCGGACCTGCTGCCCCACGTGGACGTGCTGCTGCCGAACCGCAACGAGCTGCGCGCCGTCGCGGGCGCGCTCGGCCCAGGTCCGCAGGGCGCGGCGCACACCGGTGACCGCGACGTCGTGCTCGCCCGGACGGTCGCTGCGCGCGGCCCCCGCGTCGTGGTCAAGGACGGTGCGCGCGGCGGGTGGTCCGTGGGACCGGCCGGAGCCGTCGTGCGTGCCCCCGGGCTCGCCGTGGAGGTGGTCGACACGACCGGGGCCGGTGACAGCTTCGACGCCGGATACCTCGCGGCGCTCGCGCACGGGATCGAGGACGAGACCGAGCGCGTGCGCTGGGCCGCCTGCGCCGGCTCCTTGTCGACGCTCGGCCCGGGCGGCACCGGAGCGCAGGCCACGCTGGCCGCGCTGCGGGCCGCGCTCGCATGATCTCCGCGCTCGCCCTCAGCCCGTCGCTCGACGTCACGTACGTCGTCGACGCGCTCGAGGGGATCCAGCGCCCGCGCGAGGTCCGTCGCGTCGGCGGAGGCAAAGCGCTCAACGCGGCTCGGGCCGCCGCGACGCTCGGCGCCTGCACGGCGGCGGTGGCGGTCCTCGCCGGGGGGTCGGGCGAGGACGTCGCGGCCGGGGCGAGAGCCGACGGCGTGGACCTGCACGTCGTCCCGGGAACCCACCCGACCCGCACGTGCGTCTCCGTCCTTGCCGCAGAGACCGGCGCGCTCACCGAGATCTACGAGAGTGCCGTCCCCGTGGAGCCGGACACGCTCGACCGCGCCGTGGGGCTCGCGCTCGACCTCGCCGCGCGAGACGGCGGGTGGTGGCTGCTGTCCGGCGGCCTCCCCGGCACGATCGCGCCGAGCGTGGTCGGCACCGTCGTCGGCCGGCTGCGGGCGGCAGGGGCCAGCGTCGCCGTGGACAGCCACGGTCCGGCGCTCGCGGGTGCCGTGGGCGAGGGACCGGACCTGGTCAAAGTGAACCGGGCCGAGGCGGCGGAGCTGTTGGGCGTCCCCGTGGACACGCCGGGGCCGGGGCTCGTCACCGGGCTCGGCGACCGGTCGGGCGGCCTCGTGGTCGTCACGGACGGCGCGGAGGGGGCGTGGGCGAGCGACGGCACGAGCGTCCTGCGCGTGCGGCTCGAGGGCCACGTCGGCCGCTTCCCGGTGGGGAGCGGCGACTCGTTCCTGGGCGGGATGCTCGTCGCGCTCGACGCGGGAGCGTCCCTCGCCGAGGCGGTGGCGCTCGGTGCCGCCGCGGGCACGGCCAACGCCCAGGTCCCCGGTGCAGCCGTCCTGGACGCGGACCTGGCCCGCCGTCTCGCCGGCGAGGTCGGGGTCGAGACCGTGGCGCTCCCGGTGCCGTAGACGCGCTGCGGGGTCAGGGCTGCGCGGTCGGCCTCTCGGTCGGCTGCACGGCCGCGACCGGACCGTCGTCGGGCACGACCTGGACGTCGACGCCGGCCGCGGCGATCGCGTCGAGCGCCGCCGGGTCGGCGGACGAGTCCGTCACGAGCACGTCGATCTCCTCGAGGTCCGCCATCTTGGCGAGCGTCACGCGCCCCACCTTCGACCCGTCCGCGACCACGACGACGCGCTCGGCGTGCGCGACCATCGCGTGGTTGGTGCGCGCCTCCGTCTCGTCGTGCGTCGTCGCGCCGCCGCGCACGCTGATGCCGTCGGTGCCCAGGAACGCGGTGCCGACGTTGATCGCGTTGAACGTGTGCTCGGCGAGCACTCCGACGGCCTCCAGCGAGCTCGAGCGGACGAACCCGCCGGTCATGATGACCTGCAGGTTGCTGCGTGCGGCGAGCTCGGTCGCCGTCGTCAGGGCGTTCGTGGCGATCGCGAGGTCGGGTCGCGTCGCCAGGGCGCGCGCGACGGCCGCCGCCGTCGTGCCGCCGCTGATCGCGACGGAGTAGCGCCCCGGCGGGAGCAGCCCGGCGGCGTGCTGGGCGATGCGCAGCTTCGCCTCGCGGAACCGGGAGTCGCGCAGGAGCACCGGGACCTCCGTCGTGGGGTCGAGGGCGCGCACCCCGCCGTGCGTGCGGAGCACGAGGCCCTGCTCCTCCATGTCCGCGAGGTCGCGCCGCATCGTGGCCGAGGAGACGCCGAGCTCACGGACCAGCTCCGTGAGGCGTGCCGTGCCGTGCTCGTTGACGTACGTCAACGCCCGCATCATGCGGTCGCTGCGCTTGTGGGAGATCGCGCGGGGCGCGGCGTCGGGTGCGACGGACATGCGCTTCCTTCCGGCGGTGCGTGGGCGGACGTCCGAGGCTCTCGGTGCCCGGACGAGGCAGATCGCTCAATCAAAGTGAGTGTTATCAGCGAAATATGATCGTATTCTTGCACAGTGCGCTCGATGGCGCCGAAGATCGTCGACATGGTCAGCATCGCGTTCGTCGGCGCCGGGAGCGTCGTCTTCACCCGCCAGCTCGTCGCCGACATCCTGCGCTACCCGGAGCTCGCCGACGCCCGCCTCGTGCTGCACGACATCGACCCCGAGCGGCTCCGCGTCGCCGAGGGCACCGCGCGTCAGGTGAGCCGCCAGCTCGGGGCGTCGGCCACCGTCGAGGCGTACGCCGACCGTCGCCGGGCCCTCGACGGTGCCGACTTCGTCGTCAACATGATCCAGGTCGGCGGCATCGACGCGACGCTGAAGGACCTCGAGATCCCCGCGCGCCACGGCCTGCGCCAGACCATCGGCGACACGACCGGCGTCGGTGGCGTGTTCCGCGCGCTGCGCACGTTCCCGGTGCTCGAGGGAATCGCGACCGACATGCGCGAGCTGTGCCCGCAGGCGTGGCTGCTCAACTACACGAACCCGATGGCGATGAACGTGTGGTGGGTCTCCAGCGTCGCCCCCGACCTCAAGGTCGCCGGGCTCTGCCACTCCGTGTACTGGACCGCGCACGATCTCGCGGAGCTCGTGGGCGTCCCGGTGGAGGAGACGCGGTACCGGGCTGCGGGCGTCAACCACCAGGCGTGGCTGCTCGAGTGGGAGCACCGGGGCGAGTCGCTGTACCCCCGGCTGCGCGAGACGATCCGCCGCGACCCCGGGCTCGAGCGTCGCGTCCGGGTCGAGATCTTCCGCCGCCTCGGCTACTACCCGACGGAGACGAGTGAGCACTCCTCCGAGTACCTGCCGTGGTTCCTCCGCTCCGACGAGCAGGTCGAGCGCTACCGCCTCCAGCCGCTCGAGTACGTCGGCATCAGCCGGGAGAACGTCGCGGAGTTCGAGGCGGCGCGGCGTGCGCTCGCCGCCGGCGAGGACCTCGCGCTCGAGGACGGCGCGAGCGAGTACGCGCCCCAGATCATCCACTCCCTCGTGACCGGCACGCGGCGCGAGGTGCACGTCAACGTCCCCAACCACGGCCTGATCGACAACCTGCCCCAGGGTGCGGTCGTCGAGGTCCCGGCGGAGGTCGACGGCGACGGCCTGCGCCCCGTGCCGATGGGCTCGCTCCCGGCACAGTGCGCGGCGCTCAACCAGCCGTACGTCTCCGTCGGGGCGCTGACCGTCGAGGCGGCGCGCACCGGCGACCCCCGGCTCGTGCGCCAGGCCGTGCTCATGGACCCGAACGCGTCCTCGACCCTCACGCCGGAACAGATCTGGGCCCTGTGCGACGAGCTCGTCGCGGCGCACGGGGACCTGCTGCCCGAGCCGCTCCGCGCCCTCGTCCCGGCGGGTGCCCTGTGACCTTGGCCGCGACGGGGAACCTCGTCGCTGCGGCGGTGCGCGACGGCGCCGCCGTGCTCGCGTTCAACGTCATCACGCTCGAGCACGCCGAGGGCATCGTCGCCGGCCTCGAGGACTCCGGGGCTCCCGGCATCCTGCAGGTCAGCGAGAACGCCGTCCGCTACCACGAGGGGCGCATGACGGCGCTGGTCGCCGCGTGCCGGGAGATCGCCGTCGCCGCACGGGTCCCGGTCTCGCTGCACCTCGACCACGTCCAGGACGTCGACCTCGCGCGCCAGGTCGTCGACCAGGCGTGGCGGCTCGGGATCACGTCGGTCATGGTCGACGCCGCCCACCTCGACTACGCGGACAACGTCGCCACGACCCGCGACCTCACCCGGTCCGCGCACGACACCACGCTGTGGGTCGAGGCCGAGCTCGGCGCGATCGGCGGCAAGGACGGTGCGCACGCACCCGGCGTGCGGACCGACCCGTACGAGGCGGCGTCCTTCGTCGCCGCGACCGGTGTCGACGGGCTCGCCGTCGCCGTGGGCAGCTCCCACGCCATGACGAGCACGACCGCGGAGCTCGACCTCGACCTCGTCGAGCGGATCGCCGCCGAGGTCCCCGTCCCGCTCGTGCTGCACGGGTCGTCCGGCGTGCCTTCCGCGATGCTGCGCGACGCCGTCGCACGCGGGATCCGGAAGATCAACGTCGGGACCGCGCTCAACGTCGGCTACACGCGTCAGGTGCGAGACTTCCTCGACGCGAACGACGGGGTGACCGACCCGCGCAAGTACCTCGCCCCGGCGCGAGGAGCTGTGCGCGACGCCGTCGACCGGCTCTGCACCCAGGTGTTCGCCTGACACCTCGGACCGTCCTGCATCTCCTGATCGGCACCCCCACCATGGCGCGCGGGCAGCGCGTCACGACGAGAGGAACGAGCACATGAGACGAACGACGACCGGCCTGGCACTCGGCTCGGCGCTGGTGCTGACCGCGTGCGCGAGCGGCCCCGCCGTCGGCGGCACGAGCCCGGTCCCGGACGCGGCGCGCACGACCACGACCGACGCGACGACCGCGGGGGCGGTCGCGCTGCCCCCCACGAGCGGGATCCTCGACTACCAGCTCGGCGGCGCCTACGACCAGGTCGACGCGGGATCGGGGCCGGTTGCCCCCGACGTGGTGGTGCGCGACGCGACGGCAGCGCCGCTCCCGGGCGCGTACAACGTCTGCTACGTCAACGGGTTCCAGACGCAGCCCGACGACGCCGACCTCTGGCTCGACCACGAGGAGCTCTTGCTGCACGACGCGGGCGGGGAGCTCGTGATCGACCCGGACTGGCCGGACGAGTTCGTGCTCGACCCCTCGACCGCCGCGCAGCGGGACGGGATCGTCGACCTCATCGGCCCGGTCGTCACCGGATGCGCCGACGACGGGTTCGACGCGGTCGAGATCGACAACCTCGACACCTGGACCCGGTTCGACCGGATCGACGAGGCCGGCGCGCACGCGCTCGCCACGGCGTACGTCGCCCTCGCGCACGACGCAGGTCTCGCCATCGCCCAGAAGAACGCCGCGGAGATCACGCAGGTCGCGCACGACGACCTCGGCTTCGACTTCGCCGTGACCGAGGAGTGCGCCGTCTGGGACGAGTGCTCCGCGTACACCGACGTGTACGGGGACCACGTGCTGCAGGTCGAGTACCCCGGCCCGCTCGCGGGCGAGGGCCTCACGTTCGCCGACGTCTGCGCTCTCGGCGACCGCGCACCCCTGACCGTGCTGCGCGACCTCTACCTCGTCACGCCCGACACAGACGTGAGCGGGTTCGACCCCGTCGAGGAGACGGGCGAGCCGTACTCGTACGTGTTCGAGACCTGCTGACCGCGGGGCGGCGGGCGGCGCCCACGCCGTGCGCCGCCCCGTGTCACCAGCCGTCGGGGGCGAGGAGCTTGCGGATGCGCTTCTCGCTCACCGGGCCGTCGGTGCCGAGCTGTTGCGCGAACAGCGACACGCGCAGCTCCTCGATCAGCCACCGGACCTCGGCCAGGTCGGCCGCGCGGGCGGGATCTGCCGGGCCCTGGGCGTAGGCGGCGCGGGCGCGCTGGTACGCCTCCTCGACGTCGTGCACGCGCCACGCGAGCTCGGCGTCGCGGTTCGGGTTCGCCTGCGCCTTCTCCAGCCGGTACGACGCCGCGCGCAGGTAGCGCGTGAGGTGCGGCAGCCGTCGGGGCGGGGTCTGGGAGACGAAGCCGTCGTGGATCAGGCCCGCGGCCTGGTCGCGCAGGTCCGTGAGCGTGTTGAGCAGCGCGAGGCTGTTCGACGCGCGGATCTCCGCGTCGAGGTTCCGCGACGCCGTGAGCGCGGCGACCACGTGCCCGACCACCTGGTGCACCTGGTCCTCCAGGTGCGTCCGCACGAACGCCCGCGCCGCCGCGTAGGCCTCGGCGTCGCGGATCGTCGCGACGTCCGGCTGCGTGCCGTACTGCCCGCTCCCGCCGCTCGTCAGCGCGATCACCGCGGCGAGCTGGAGGTCCGCGACGAGCGCGTCCGTGTTCCGGTACGGGCTGGCCGCCATCGTGAGCGACTGCGTGCCGTTCCACCGGCTCGTGACGCGCCCGGTCTGGAGCGCCGTCTCGGACAGCAGCAGGCGCCGCACGCCGCGCGCGTGCTCGCGTGCCTGAGCGGTCGCGTCGGCCAGCACGCGGAGCGCGACGACCGGCTTCCCCTTCGCGTCCTGCTCCTCGACGACCGCGGGGTACCCCCGGACGACGACCCCACCCCCGAGGTCGGTCGACACCGTCGCCGGGATCGCACCCCCGGGCAGGTCGGGCCACGTCGTCAGGTCCGTGCGTTCGCTCACCAGGCTCGTGGCCGAGTCCGCGGCCGGTGCGCCGTCGGTGCTCGGGCTGGCCGCGCCGTCGCCTCGGGCGGTCGGTCGTCCGTGGCCGCGCGCGGCCTCGACGCCCTTCGCATCCGACGACGCGCCGCCCGCTCGTCCTGCGCCTCGCCCGGGTGAGCCGGACGCGGAGGCGGGGGAGGGGGCGTCGGATGCGAGAGGGCGTGGGGGTGTCGAGGATCCAGTGGGAGCGCCGTGAGCATCGAGCGGCGCGGAGGGTAGCCCGAGCACCGACGCCCCCTCCGCCGCCGAACCCGACCCCGAGACCGCCGTACCCGACCCGGAGACGGAACTCGACGCCGCCTCGCGCAGCGCCGCACCCACCGCGCCCTTGACCGCCGCGCGGACCGCGGCCTGGTTCTGGGCGGCGAGGCGGCGCTGGAGCGCGAGGAGGTCCTTCGACTCGTCGAGCACGACGGAACCGCCGCGGCCGCGCGGGTCCTCGACCCGGAACGTCATGCGCAGGTGCGCGGGCAGGCGCGCCTCCTGCTCGGGGCCCCACGCGTCGTCGGGGATGACGACGTCGCGCAGCGCCCGCACGGCGCGCGTGAACGCGACGTGGAACGGCTCGGCCATGTCGCCCGCGCGGGCCATGTCCACCCAGGCGGGCGTGTGCTCCCGGAGCCAGGCGACGACGTCGCGCGCGACGTCAGGCGCCGGCACGAGCTGGACGCGGACCGGCTTGGGCAGCGAGCGGATGGTCGCGGTGGCGAGCTCGTCGAGCAGGCCGGGGACCATCCAGTCGAACCCGTCGGGCACGACGCGGTTGAGCACGGAGATCGGGAGGTGCACGGTGACGCCGTCGGCCTCGGTGCCGGGCTGGAACTGGTACGTGAGCGGGAGCGTGAGCTCGCCCTGGGGCCACGTCTCCGGGAACTGCGACGTGTCGACCTGCTCGGCGTCGGGCACGAGCTGTTCGAGCGTGAACGTGAGCAGGTCGGGGTCGCGGCGCCGCGCCGTCTTCCACCAGCGGTCGAAGTGCGCGGCGGACACGACGTCGTCGGGCACGCGCTCGTCGTAGAAGTCGAACAGCACGTCGTCGTCGACGACGAGCCCGCGCTGGCGCGAGCGCGCCTCCAGCTCCTCGGCTTCCTCGAGGAGCTTCCGGTTCTCGTGGAAGAACTGGTGGTGCGTCGTCCACTCGCCCTGCACGAGCGCGTGCCGGACGAACATCTCGCGCGCGGCCTCGGGGTCGACCTTCGCGTAGAGGACCTTGCGGTCCGCGACGATCGGCACGCCGTACAGCAGCACCTTCTCGGTCGCGATCGCCGCGCCGCGCTTGGTCGACCAGTGCGGCTCGGAGTACGTGCGCCGCGCGAGGTCGCCTGCGAGGTCCTCGGCCCACTCGGGCTGGATGCGCGCGACGTCGCGCGCCCACAGCCGCGACGTCTCGACGAGCTCGCCCGCCATGATCCACGCCGGCGGCTTCTTGCTGAGCGGCGACCCGGGGAAGATCGCGAACCGCGCGCCGCGCGCGCCGGTGTACTCGTTGCGGGCCTGCTTCTGCGCGCGCCGCAGCGCCTTGGCCCGGGCCTCGCCCTTGAGGTGCGCGACCGACGACGCCTTCACGTCGCCCGTGTCCTGCATCCCGATCTGCGACAGCAGGCCCGACAGGAGCGCCTTGTGGATCGTGTCGCCGTCCCAGGCGCGCTTGTACGCCTGGGTGTCGGGGGTCGGGTCGGGGGCGGTGGTCGGGTCCGCGGCGGCTGCCCCCGAGGTGCTCGGGCTACCGTCCGCACCGCGTGTGCGCGGCTTGTACGACATGTCGATGCCGAGGGGCTTGGACATCTCGCGGAGCTGGGCGACGACGTCCTGCCACTCGCGGATGCGCAGGAAGTTGAGGTACTCGGCCTTGCACAGGCGGCGGAACGCGCTGCTGGAGAGCTCGTGCTGCTGCTCGCGGACGTACTCCCACACGTTGAGGTACGTGAGGAAGTCGGAGTGCGGGTCGGTGAAGCGCGCGTGCGCCTGGTCGGCCTGCGCGCGGACCTCGGCAGGGCGCTCGCGCGGGTCCTGGATCGACATGACGGCGGCGATGATCGCGACCTCGCGCGCGACGCCGAGCCTCGACCCCTCCCAGATCATGCGGGCGAGGCGCGGGTCCATGGGGAGCTGCGCGAGGACGCGCCCGACCTCGGTGAGGCGCGTGACGCCGTCGGACGTGGCGAGGGCGCCGAGCTCGGTGAGGAGCTGGACGCCGTCGCGCACGGCGCGGGTGTCCGGGGGCTCGACGAACGGGAAGCGCGCGACCTCGTCGGGGGTCTCGACGACGCCGACGGAGATCATCTGGAGCAGCACCGACGCGAGGGAGGTGCGCAGGATCTCCGGCTCGGTGAACTCGGGCCGGGAGAGGAAGTCGTCCTCGGAGTAGAGGCGCACCGCGATGCCGTCGGCGACACGGCCGGAGCGGCCGGAGCGCTGGTTCGCGCTCGCCTGCGAGACGGGCTCGATGGGCAGGCGCTGGACCTTCGTCGCCTTGGAGTAGCGAGAGATGCGGGCCGTGCCGGGGTCGACGACGTAGTGGATGCCCGGCACCGTGAGCGACGTCTCGGCGACGTTCGTCGCGAGCACGATGCGCCGCGAGGAGTGCGTCTGGAACACGCGGTGCTGCTCGGCCGACGACAGCCGCGCGTACAGCGGAAGGATCTCGACGCGCTGCGGGTGCTTCGGGTCGGTGACGCGGTCCTTGAGGTGCCCGGTGAGCGCGTCGGCGGCGTCGTGGATCTCGCGCTCGCCGGAGAGGAACACGAGGATGTCGCCCGGTCCCTCGCGCATGAGCTCGTCGCACGCGTCGACGATGCCGGTCACGAGGTCCTTCTCCTCGGCGCCGGCGCGACCCTTCGCCTTCCCGGAGCTCGGGTCGACGTCGGGGGACAGCGGCCGGTACCGGATCTCGACCGGGTAGGTGCGGCCGGACACCTCGACGACGGGCGCGGCGTCGGGCAGCGCGTCGACCACGTACTCCGGCGCGCCGCCGAGCTGGGCGAGGTGCGCGGGGGAGAAGTGCTGCGCGAAGCGCTCGGAGTCGATCGTCGCCGACGTGATGATGAGCTTGAGGTCGGGGCGGCGCGGCAGGAGCCGCGCGAGGTAGCCGAGCAGGAAGTCGATGTTGAGCGACCGCTCGTGCGCCTCGTCGACGATGATCGTGTCGTACGCGAGCAGCTCCGGGTCGCGCTGGATCTGCGCGAGCAGGATGCCGTCCGTCATGACCTTGACGAGCGTGTCCTCGCTGGACGTGTCGGTGAACCGCACCTGGTACCCGACGACGCCGCCCAGCTCCGTGCCGAGCTCCTCCGCGATGCGCTCCGCGACGGTGCGGGCCGCGATGCGGCGGGGCTGCGTGTGCCCGACCTGGCCCGCCCGGCCGCGGCCGAGCTCGAGCGCGATCTTGGGGAGCTGCGTCGTCTTCCCGGAGCCCGTCTCGCCCGCCACGATGACGACCTGGTGGTCCCGGATCGCGGCGGCGATGTCCGCGCGTCGGGCGCTCACGGGAAGCTGCTCGGGGTACGTGATGGGCGGGACCGTCACGGCCTCGCGCGCCTGCGCGGCCCGATCGAGCTGCGCACGGCTCACCTGTCGCGGGCCCGACGGCGTCCGCTCGCCCCGGCCACGTCGCGTCGCCGTCGTGCTGGTCGGGGTGCCCGACGTCGAACGGTCACCCTGCCCACGGCCGCGGCGGTTCCCGCGGCGACGGCGACCCTCGCGCGGGGTGCCCTCGGCGGCGCCGTCCCGCTGGGGAGGGCGCGCGTCGGGCTGGTTCGCTGCGGGCTCGGTACTCACGACGGTCCATTCTCTCAACTCGCCGCAACTTCATTGCTCTCGTTCCGGGGAGCGACAGTGACGAGAGGCGCTGTCATTTTGCTAGCATATCGTTCCGGAGGTGGTCGAGATGGCGACGCTGACGATCCGTGGGCTCGACGACGACGTGCGCGAACGGTTGCGAGCGCGCGCCGTCGCGCACGGGCGGTCCATGGAGGCGGAGGTGCGCGAGATCCTTGCCGCTGCCGTTCGCTCTCCGAGTGGCGTCGAGCGCGGTCTCGGTACCTGGATCGCCGAGACCTTCGCCGGGATCGGCGGGACCGAGGCGGACGTGTTCGACGTGCGCCGTGATGACCGCCCCCAGGTGGTCGACCTCAGCGACCCAGCGTGATCGTCCTCGACACGAACGTCGTCTCGGAGCTCACGAGAACGACGCCGGAGCGCTCTGTGGTGCGATGGCTCGACGGCGTGTCGCCGCTGGATGTCTGGCTCACGTCGATCACGGTCGCGGAGATGTCGTACGGCATCGCCCGGTTGGTGGCCGGTCGGCGCCGCGACGAGCTCGTCGTGCGTGTCGAGACGGTCCTCGCCGGTCTCGGCGGTCAGGTGCTGTCGTTCGACCAGGAGGCCGCCCACGCGTTCGGCGCAGTCATGGCCGGACGAGACCGCGCCAGGCAACCCATCGGTACCGCGGACGCGCAGATCGCCGCGATCTGTCGCGTGCACGACGCGACGCTCGCGACGCGCAACGTCCGCGACTTCGTCGGCACCGGCGTGGCCGTCGTCGACCCGTGGGGCGCAGGGCCTTCCTGACCCTGCAGGCTCAGCCGAGCGCCTTGCGCATCACGACGCGCGGCACGCCGCCGCTGACGCCGGTGGTCGGGGCCGCACGCACGAACCCCGCCTTCTCGAACAGCGCGACGGTGCCGACGTACCCCGAGATCACGTCGACGCGCTCGCCGCCCGCGTCCACGGGATAGCCCTCGACCGCGGGCGCACCGTGCGCGGCGGCATGCTCGACGGCGCCGGCGAGGAGGTCGTGCATCAGCCCCCGGCGCCGGTGGCCGGCCCGGACGACGAAGCACACCGCGCTCCACGCGTCGAGGTCGTCGACGAACGGGATGGTCCGGGCGTTCATCAGCCGTCGGTAGGTGCTGCGCGGCGTGACCGAGCACCAGCCCGCGACGTCGCCGTCGACGTACGCGAGCACGCCCGGCCCGGGGTCGGTCGTGCACAGGTCGGCCATGAACTCGGGGCGGTCCTCGGCGCCGACCCGGCTGTCGCGGTAGGACATGCACCAGCACCCGCGCACCCCGGCCCTCCGCGGCCCGACCACGGCGGCGAAGTCGTCGTAGCGCCCGACGGCGGAGCGCACCTCCACGTCCATCCCCCCACGCTAGGGGCGCCCGCCCACGCGGGCCGAGAACGACACCACCCGCCGTCGAGCACGACCTGGCGGACGGAAAGCGGCGCATCACGACCCTCAGGTCGTGTTCGGCGTGAGGGGTTGCGGGTGCGGCGAGGGCGGGCGGTGTGGGTGAGTCAGGCGGGGGTGGCGCGGGTGTAGCGGGTTGCCAGGGTGCGGACGTGGTCGACGAGCGCCTGCGGTTCCGTCACGTGGAAGTCGAGGCCGAGCATGCCGACCCACACCGCGACGACCTCGACGCTGTCGCCGCCGGTGACGAGGACGCAGCGGTCGTCGTCGAGCGGCTCGACCGTGCCGACCGTCGGGTTGATGCGCCGCAGCACCTCCTCGGCCGGGGCGTCGACGACGATCCGCGCGTGCACGGCCCAGCCGGCGCGCGCGACCTCGCGCACGACGAACTCGGTCAGGTCGCCGGGGAAGTCCACCGGCGCGAACCGCCGCCCGCCCGGCACGCGCAGCACGAGCCAGTCGACGCGGTAGGGAGCCCACGCGCCCGTCGCCGGGTCGCGGGCCACGAGGAACCAGCGGCGCTGCCACGCGACGAGGCGGTACGGCTCGAGCTCGAGCGGCTCGTCGCGGTAGAAGCAGCGCAGGCCCTGGTGGTCGCGTACGGCGTCCGCGAGGGCGGTCAGCGTGTCCGGGTCGACGACCGGGTCCTCGACGTTCGAGTCGGTGTTGGCCGGCCCGGCGGCGCTCGCGGACCGCAGCGCGACGAGGCGGCGGCGCAACCGGTCGGGCATGACCTGCTCGAGCTTCGCGAGCGCCGAGGCCCCGGACTCCTCGAACCCTGCCGTGCCGGTCGCGGCCCGCAGCCCGACGGCGACCGCGACCGCCTCGGCGTCGTCGAGCAGGAGCGGGGGCAGCCGGGCGCCCGCCCCCAGCCGGTACCGGCCGCCCGGTCCGCGCACGGCGTCGACGGGGTAACCGAGCTCGCGCAGGCGCGCGACGTCGTTCCGGACGGTGCGGCCGGTGACGTCGAGGCGCGCGGCGAGCTCGGCGCCGGACCAGTCGGGACGCGACTGGAGCAGCCCCAGCAGGGTGAGCATGCGGGCCGAGGTGGAGGCCATGGGGGTCCCTCCGAGAGGTCTCCGGAAGAACGTCGGAACCCGGCCAGAATAGCGGAAGAAACCGTTCCTGAAGGCTGCGTAACGTCGGTACCAGAGCAGGGCACGAGGCCCCGCCCGACCGAGGAGAGACCATGAGCAGCACGACCCTCGAGCACCGCCCGTTCTCCGTCGCCGTCCCGCAGGCCGACCTGGACGACCTGCGCGAGCGCCTCGAGCGGACCCGCTTCGCGCCGGCCGCGCCCGGCGACTCCTGGGACTACGGCACGCCCGAGTCCTACCTGCGCGACATGGTCGGGCGCTGGACGGCGTTCGACTGGCGCGCCGTCGAGGACCGGGTCAACGCCTACCCGGGCTTCCGCACGGAGATCGACGGCCAGCCGATCCACTACCTCCACGTGCGCTCGCAGCACGAGGACGCGACGCCGCTGCTGCTCGCGCACTCGTACCCCGGGTCGTTCCTCGACTTCCTCGACATGATCGACCCGCTCGTCGACCCCGTCGCGCACGGCGGCCGACCCGAGGACGCGTTCCACCTCGTGATCCCGTCCATGCCGGGCTTCGGGTTCTCGACGCCCGTCGTCGGCGACGCCGACTGGACCATGGCGCGCGTGGCGCGTGCCTACGACACGCTGATGCGCGACCTCGGCTACGCGTCCTACGGGATCCACGGGAGCGACGGCGGGGCGATGGTCTCGCGCGAGCTCGCGATCGTCGATCCCGAGGGATTCCGCGGCGCGCACGTGCTCCAGCTCTTCTCCTTCCCGTCCGGCGCGCCGGGCGAGATGGACGGCTTCGGCGAGAAGGAGTTCGCGGCGCTCGGGCACCTCCAGTGGTTCCAGTCCGTGGGCGCCTACAACACGATGAACGCGTCCCGGCCCCAGACGATGGCCGCCGGCCTCGCGGACTCGCCCGTCGCCGTCCTCGCCTACCACGAGCTGTTCGAGAGCTTCGGCAACGGGACGAGCCTCGTGAGCGCCGACCAGGTGCTCGCGCAGGCGACGCTCTACTGGCTGACCAACTCCTACGCGACCGCCGCCCGGTACCACTACGCCGAGCAGCGCTCCGGCGCCGAGCCGGTCGTGAGCCAGGGCCGGATCGGGGTGGCCGTCTTCGCCGACGACTTCCAGACGATCCGCGCCTTCGCGGAGCGCGACAACGCCCGGATCGAGCACTGGTCCGAGTTCCCGCGCGGCGGCCACTACGCGTCGCTCGAGGTCCCGCTCGACGTCGTCGCCGACCTCCGGACGTTCTTCGCCTGACACCCGGGATCGTCGAGAACGAGGTCACGCGCCCTCGACCACGACGTTGCTGTCGTTATCGGCCGGATAACGACAGCAATGTCGTGCTCGACGCAGAATGGGGCGGTGTTCTCCCGAGCCCGCACCCCTCTCGAGCCCGTCCCGCGCCGCGTCCGCGTGCACCGTGTCCACGAGACGTCCGGGGCGCTCCGGCGCATCACGTTCCGTGACGCCGCGCCGGTCGTGCACGACGACGGACCGACGAGCGGGCCGGGAGGCGACGGTCCAGGCAGGGCCTCGCTCGCGACGCTGCGCGCACCGGGCCCGGACGACCACGTCAAGGTCTTCCTGCCCGACCCGGCGACCGGCGTCCTGCACGCCCCGACGCTCACGGCCGACGGCGCGCTCCAGCGCCCCACCGGCGTCGTGTCGATCTCGCGCGAGCTGACCGCCCGGGCGACGCGGGTCGTCGACGGTGTCGCGGAGGTCGACGTCGACTGGGTGCTGCACGGCGGCGGCGACCCGGGCGGGCCGCCCACCGGCGAGGGTGGACCGGCGTCCGCCTGGGCGGCCCGAGCCCAGGTCGGCGACGAGGTCGTGGTCGCGGGCCCGACGACGAGCCGTGGCGTGCCGGACGGCGTCGCGCGGCTCCTGCTCGTCGGGGACGAGGCCGGGCTGCCGGCGCTCGCCCGGTGGGTCGACGCCGTCGGACCGGACGTGCCGGTGACGGCGATCGTCGAGATCGGCGACGACGTGGACGAGGCGTTCGTCGAGGACGAGCTCGGCCACGCGACGGTCGAGCTCCTCTACCGCACCGACGGGCCGGGTCAGCTCGCGGAGGCGGTGCGCGCGCTCGGCCCGCTCGACGCCGGCGAGTACGTGTTCGGCGCGGGCGAGGCGACCGACCTGGTCCCGGTGCGCCGTGACCTGCGACGGTCGGGGGCACGAGCCGACCAGGTCGAGGTGCGCGGCTACTGGCGCCGCGGCGTCGTGAACCTCGACCCCGACGCACCGCTCGACCCCACCGACCCCGACTGAGCGCGCGTCGTCTGCCGGGGGCGTAACCGGCTGCGGGCGACCTCGCGCCGGGGGAGGGTGAGTCCATGACGCGTCTCCTGGTCCTCGGCGGCTCCGACTTCGTGGGGCGCGCAGTCGTCGACGACGCCCTCGCCCGCGGGTGGGACGTCACGGTCCTCAACCGGGGCAGCGCGCCCGTGCCCGACGGCGTCCGGCAGCTCGTCGGCGACCGCACGCGGCCCGACGGCCTCGACGCGCTGCACGCCGACGACGTCCCGCAGACGTGGGACGTCGTGGTGGACACGTGGTCGTGGGCGCCCGTCGCGGTGCGGGACGCGTCGCGCACCCTCGCGGGCCGGCTCCCCGGCGACAGCCGGTACGTCTACGTGTCGTCGCGCTCGGTGTACCCGTTCCCCCCTGCACGCGGCGCCGACGAGACCGCCGCCCTCGTCGAGGGGGACCCGGACGACACGAGCCACGACGACTACGCCCGCGCCAAGCGGGGCGCGGAGATCGCCGCGGTGGACGCGCTCGGCGACCGGGCGATCCTGCTGCGCGCAGGTCTGATCCTCGGCCCGCGCGAGAACGTCGGCCGCCTGCCGTGGTGGCTGCGGCGCGTCGCGCGCGGCGGGCCGGTGCTCGCGCCCGGGCCGGAGGACCTGCCGCTGCAGTACGTCGACGCACGCGATCTCGCGGCGTTCGCGCTCGGCGCGGCGCTCGCGGGTGCGTCGGGCCCGGTCGACGTCGTCAGCGCGCCGGGCCACACGACCATGGGCGAGCTGCTCGCGGCGTGCGTCGAGGCGACGGCGGACGACGCGGCGAGGGCGGGGAGCCCGCCCGCCGAGCTCGTCTGGGTCGAGCCGGAGGCCGTGCTCGCGGCGGGCATCGAGCCGTGGAGCCAGCTCCCGGTCTGGCTCCCGCCGGGCGAGCTGCACGACGCGCTCCACGGCTCGGACGCGTCGCACGCGTACGCCCTCGGGCTCCGCCCCCGGGACGTGCGCGAGACCGTGCGCGACACCTGGGCGTGGCTCCGCGCGCTCGACGCCGCGGGCGAGGCGACGCCGCAGCGTGCGGACCGCCCCGCCGTCGGGCTCCCGCCGGACCTCGAGGCGGCCGCCCTCGCCGCGGCCGCCAAGTCCTGACCCCGGCCCAACGGGCGACCGAAGCGCCCGCCCCCCGAACACGACCCTGCCCCCCGAACACGACCCTGCCCCCCGAACACGACCCTGCCCGCCGCCGAACACGACATGGAGGTCGTTATCGGCCGGATAGCGACCCTCATGTCGTGTTCGACGCCGGGGCGGGGGGCTCGGGTGGGGGCTCGGGCGGGGGGGTGGGGGGCGGGTGGGCCGGGGGGCTCAGTGGTCCGCGAGGAGCTCGCGGACGCGCGGGATCACCTGGGTGCCGTACAGCTCGATGCTGCGGAGCATGGCCGAGTGGGGGAGCGTGCCGGTCGAGTACTTGAGGTCGAACCGGCCCGCCCCGAGGAGCCGCACCGTCCGGGCGATCTTGCGCGCGACCGTCTCGGGCGAACCGACGTAGAGCGACCCGTCGCGCACGTCGTGGGCGAAGCGCCCACGGTGGTAGGCGGGCCAGCCGCGCTCGCGCCCGATGCGGTTGTTCATCGCCGCGAAGTGCTCGTAGACCTCCTCCTGCGCCTGCTCGTCCGTGTCGGCGACGTGGCCGGGCGAGTGGACCCCGACCGGCAGCACCGGGTTGCCGAGCTCCTCGACGGCGCGGTGGTAGAGGTCCACGTAGGGCCGGAACCGCTCGGGCTCGCCGCCGATGATCGCGAGCATGAGGCCGAGCCCGTGCCGCGCGGTCCGCACGACCGACTCGGGAGAGCCGCCCACGCCGACCCACGTGCGGAGCCGGCCGCTCTCCGTCTTGGGCCAGACCTCCTGGTCGGCGAGCCCGGCGCGGGTCGTGCCGGACCACGTGACAGGACCCTCGTCGAGCAGGTGGACGAACAGGTCCAGCTTCTCCTCGAACAGCACCTCGTAGTCGGCGAGGTCGTACCCGAACAGCGGGAACGACTCGATGAACGACCCGCGCCCCAGGATGACCTCCGCGCGCCCGCCGGACAGCGCGTCGAGCGTCGAGAACCGCTCGAACACGCGCACCGGGTCGTCCGAGCTGAGCACGGTCACCGCCGACCCGAGCCGGATGCGCGACGTCCGCGTCGCGATCCCCGCGAGCACGACCTCCGGCGCGCTGACCGCGAAGTCCGCGCGGTGGTGCTCGCCGACGCCGAAGAAGTCGACGCCGACCTGGTCCGCGAGGACCGCCTCCTCGACGACGTCGCGGATCGTGCGCGCCCCGCTGAGCAGCGCGCCGTCCGGGCCGGCCGTCACGTCGCCGAACGTGTCGAGGCCGAGCTCGACGGTCGTGGGGTCCGACGGCGGTCCGGCGGTGGTGCCCTCGGGTCCGGCGGGGGGCGGGGGAGTCGTGTCGTCGGTCATCGTCTGCTCCTGCGGTCGGTCGACCGTCGGCGGACCGGTGCTCTCACCGGCGGCGCGGTCGTGCGCCGTCTCAACCGTGCCCGGCCACGGGATCTTCCGCGACCGGGCACGGTCGCGTGCGTCGCGCCCCCGAGCGCGACGACGGCCGTCGCCCCGGGTGGGACGACGGCCGTCGGGCGGTGCGCCGGCAGGCGGCGCGGTGACGTCAGTACGTCGAGGTCACGGCGCCGTTCGCGACGAGCGCGGCGATGGCGACGACGTAGATGATCGTGCCGATGACGCCCAGCACCGTGAAGACGATGCTGAGGATGAGGCCCCACTTGGCGAGCTGGTTGTCGAAGCCCGCCTCCTTGCTCTTCTTGCGCGCGATCGCGCTGACGACGATGCCCGCGATGGCGAAGACGAACGCGAGCACGAAGCCCACGATGCCCAGGGTCTTGCCCGGGTCCTCGATCGGGGCGGCGTAGCCGGCGGGGGCCTGCGGAGCGGCAGGGTACTGCTGGGCCATGGTTGTTCTGCTTTCTAGGTGGGCCGACGAGGCCGAGTCCTGAGGGGCGCGGACGGTGCCGTCCGCACGTCTGCGGGGCTCATTGTGGGCCATCGCGTGTGTGTCTGAACAGGGGGAGCTCTCCCCGATGTCCGTGAAAGCGGGACAAAAGGCATAGGTGCGACGTCTTACCCCGCGGCCGGGTCGCGCGGCGCATAGATCCGCACCGCACCGGGCCGCATCGTGAGACGGACGGTGACCGCGTCGTCGCCCCCGGAGCCGTCGAGCGCGAGGGTCTCCCCGTCGTGCGCGAGCACCACGGGCGGCGGCCCGGCGGCCTCGGGCGAGGCCCCGCCGTCGGGCGCGGCGGGCCCGTCCGGGCCGACCACCGCGCCCCGGGTGGGGAACCGCAGCTCGAGCGTCGGGACGACCGTCGCGTCGACGACCAGGTGGCTCCGGACGCCGGGCACCCGCCGCGCGAACCGGGTCCCCGTGTCGCCCGCCGCGACCTCGAGGAACGTGCGCAGCCGGCTCGCGCGCCGCTCCGCGCGGGCCGTGCGGACGTCGAGCACGCCGTCGTCCAGCCGACGCCGCTCGACCGGGGCGAGGCTCTGCGGGTAGTAGCGGTTCACGCCGGCGAACAGCGACCAGTACTCACCCTCGTGCCCGTCCACGGCCATCCGCACCCGGTGCGCGCGCCGCAGCACCCGCGCCGCGGCGAGCACCGCCGCGGGCCACTTGCCGAGGCGGTGCTCGTGCTTCTCGCGCTCCGTGACGAGCTCCGGGTAGACGCCCGCCGAGAAGGTGTTGAGCACCGTCCGCGGCGGGCCGTCGACCCCGTCGACCTCGAGGTCCGCGACGTCGATCGTCACGCCCGAGCCGGTACGGACGGCCGCGACCGTCGCACCCATGGAGGTGAGGTCGGCAGCGCGCGCGAAGTGGTTCAGCGTGCCGCCGGGGAAGACGGCGAGCGGCAGGTCGTGCGCGCGGGCCGCCGCCGCGGCCGTGGAGACGGTGCCGTCGCCGCCGCTGATGCCGAGGGCACGGGCGCCGTCCGCGGCGGCCTCGTCGAACAGGCGGCGCAGGTCGTCGTCCTCGCCCAGCACGTGCACCACTGCGCGCGGCAGGCCCTCGCGCAGCGCGACGAGCGGGTCCTCCTTGAGCAGGCGGCCCGACCCCGCCGCCGGGTTGACGACGACGAAGAGCCCCACGCCGTCGTCGAGCGCCGGGACGTCGGCGGGCGGGCCGGCCGGCACGTCGGGACCGCGTTCTGCCCGGTCTGGCACCAGCGCACGACCCACGAGGGCGACCCCGGCCCCGAGCGCGGCGCCCGCGGCGACGTCCGAGAACCAGTGCGAGCCGGTGTGGAGCCGCGAGTACATCACTGCGCCGGCGAGCGGGGCGAGCGCGAGGCCCAGCGAGGGCCACTCGATCGCGACCCCTGTGACGAACGCCGCCGCCGACGCCGAGTGGCCGGACGGGAACGACGGCGAGGTCGGCGGGTCGGCCAGCCGACGCCACAGCGGCAGGGACTCGAGCGACGGCCGCTCGCCGCCGAACACGGTCTTGCCGACCACGTTCGCCAGGACGCTCGCGACGAGCAGCGAGCCGTAGCCGCGCATCGCCGCGTCCCGTCCGCGCCGGCCGGTCGCCGCGAGGCCCAGGGACGTCCCTGCCCACAGCACGCTGTGGTCGGCCGCGGCCGAGAGCCGCGAGAGCGCGGCGTCGGCGAGGGGGCCGAGCGCGCGACGGTTGGTCCAGCCGTTGACCGCGCGGTCGAGCCGGGCGACTCCCGGTAACGCCTCGTGCGGCTTGACGATCCCGGTGACGCGAGGCATCCCGCCATCGTAGGAAGGGCGGCGACGGACCGCGCGACGACTGCCGGCGGGTCAGACCCCGGCGCGGCTCGTCTCGCCGCGGAGCACGTCGATGTGGGCCTGCAGCCGCTCCAGCGTGACGGCGACGCCCTCGCCCGCGTCGTGCGCGAGGTCGGTCACGTACCGGAGCTGCGCGGACGCGGCGTCGAGGGCGACCTGCGCGTCGGCCAGCGCGACGGCGGCCCGGCCGTCCGCGGCCTCGTCGCCGTGCGTCGCGCGGTCGAGCGCGGAACGGGCCTCGTCCGTCGCCGCCTGGACCGACTCGACGGCGTCGAGCACGTCGTTGCGGAGCACGGGGTGGAGGGCGGGGAGCTGGGCGTGGACGCGGTCGAGGTCGTCACCGATGGTCTCGGTCTGGACCTGCGCGTCGGCGATGAGCTGCTGGACCTCGGCCGCGCTCGCCGTCGAGCACATCGGGAGCATCATGGCCAGCGCGAGCAGGCTCGCCGCGGCGAACCGGGCAGACGTGCGCGTGCGCTGCGGCGTCGTGGGCTCGCTCGTCCTCGCTGACATGGCACCCAGTCTCCCGGTCGAACCTGAGAAGAGCCAGGGAATCGTGGGCGAATTCCTGGAGATTTCGCACACAGCGCACGGGGGCGACACGTCCGGGACGGTCGCAGGCCCGCCGAGCGGAGGTCAGACCCGGACGAGGCGGCGGCGTCGTGCGGCGGCCACGCGGGTCCCGATCAGGCCGTGGCGAGGGCTGAACAGGTAAGCGAGCGCGAACGCGACCCCCAGCGCCACGACGACCGTGCCACCCGACGCGGTGTCGAGGTAGTAGCTGACGTAGATCCCGACGACCCCGCACACCGCCGCGACGAGCGGCGAGATCCACAGCATCCGCGAGAACCGGTCGGTGAGCAGGTAGGCCGTCGCGCCGGGCGTGATGAGCAGCGCGACGACGAGGACCACGCCGACCGCCTGGAGCGCGACGACGACGGTCAGGGCGAGCAGGCCGAGCAGCAGCGCGCCGAGCCGCCGGGGCGAGAGACCGATCGCGTGGGCGTGGGTCGGGTCGAACGCGTAGAGCGTGAGGTCGCGCCGCTTGAGCACGACGACGGCGAGCGTCACCGCGCCGAGGACCAGCACCTGGAGCAGGTCGGCGCGCGACACCCCGAGGAGGTTGCCGAACAGGATGTGGTTGAGGTCGGTCTGGCTCGGCGTCACCGAGATGAGGACGAGGCCGAGCGCGAAGAGCGTCGTGAACACGACGCCGATGGCCGCGTCCTCCTTCACGCGGCTCGTGTCCCGGACCGCGCCGATGAGCAGGACCGCGAGCAGCCCGAAGACGAGGGCCCCGAGCGCGAACGGCGCCCCCACCACGTACGCGAGCACGACGCCGGGCAGCACGGCGTGCGAGACGGCGTCGCCCATGAGCGACCACCCGACGAGCACGAGCCAGCAGGACAGCACGCCGCACACGATCCCCGCGGTGACCGTGACGGCGAGCGCGGTGCGCAGGAACTCGAACGACAGGGGCTCGGTGAGCCGTTCGACGAGCACGGCGAGGACGTCGGTCACGGGGCCACCTCCACGCCGAACGCGAGCGCGAGGTTCTCCGGCCGCAGGACCTCCGCGGGTGTCGAGTGCAGCAGGACGCGCTGCTGGAGCAGCACGGCCTCGTCCGCGAGCTCGGGCAGCGCGTGCAGGTCGTGGGTCGAGACGAGGACGGTCGCGCCGTCGGCCGCGAGCTCGCGCAGCAGCGCGGTGATCGTGGCCTCCGTGCGCTTGTCGACGCCGGCGAACGGCTCGTCGAGCAGCAGGATCGTCGCGCCCTGCGCGAGCCCGCGCGCGACGAACGCGCGCTTGCGCTGCCCGCCCGAGAGCGCGCCGATCTGCCGGTCCGCGAGGTCGGTGAGCTCGACCCGCTCCAGCGCGTGCGCGACGGCGTCGCGGTCGGCGGGCCGCGTGCGCCGCGTGAACCCCTGGTAGCCGTAGCGACCCGTCATGACGACGTCGCGCACGCTCAGCGGGAACGCCCAGTCCACGTCCTCGCTCTGCGGCACGTACCCCACGGCCTGGGCGCGCCGGGCGCGCGCCGGGGGTGCGCCGTCGACCAGCACGGTGCCGCGGTCCGGGCGCACCATGCCCATGACCGCCTTGAACAGCGTCGACTTGCCCGACCCGTTCATGCCCACGAGCCCGCACACGGTCCCCGGCCCGTGCGCCGACCCCAGGGCCAGGGTCGCGCCGTCGAGCGCGAGCACGTCACCGTAGTGGACGGTGAGGTCGCGCGCGTCGATCGCGGGCGTGCCCGACGGCGTCCGCTCGCCCGCGCTCACGCGTCGCCCTCCGCGGTCTTCCCGGCGAGGCCCGCAACGATGGTCTCCGTGTCGTGCCGCAGGAGGTCGAGGTACGTCGGGACGGGGCCGCCGGGCTCCGAGAGCGAGTCGACGTAGAGCGTGCCGCCGAACGCCGCCCCCGACTCGTGCGCCACCTGGCGCATCGCCTTGTCGGAGACCGTGGACTCGCAGAACACGGCCGGGACGTCGTGCTGCTCGACGAACTCGATGGCGCCGACGACCGACTGCGGCGTCGCCTGCTGCTCGGCGTTGACGGCCCACAGGTACTGCTCGGTGAGGCCCGCGTCGCGCGCGAGGTAGGAGAACGCACCCTCGCACGTCACGAGCGCGCGGTGGCTCTCGGGGAGCGCGTCGAGCGCGTCGGTCAGCTCGTCGTGCACGGCCGCGAGCTCGGCCGAGTACGACGCGGCGTTCGCCGCGTAGTCGTCGGCGTGCGCGGGGTCGAGCCGGGCGAACGCGTCGGCCATGTTCTGCGCGTAGAGCCGGCCGTTCACGGGCGACATCCACGCGTGCGGGTTGTCCTTGCCCTGGTACTCCTCGGCGGTGTCGTCGCCCAGTGCGATCGGGTCGACGCCCTCGCTGACGACGACGTGCGGCACGTCGAGCCCGTCGACGAACCGCCCGAACCACGCCTCGAGCCCCATGCCGTTGTCGAGGATCAGGTCGGCGTCCGCCGCCCTGCGGAGGTCGCCCGGCGTCGGCTCGTAGCCGTGGATCTCCGCGCCCACCTTGGTGATCGACTCGACGCGCAGGTGGTCGCCCGCGACGTTCTGCGCCATGTCCGCGAGCACGGTGAACGTCGTGAGCACGACCGGCCGGCCGTCGTCGGCGGTCTCGCCGCCCGCGTCCGTCCCGGCGGAGCACCCGGCCAGCGCGAGCGCGGTCACGGTCGCCAGCGCGACGGCCCGGCCCGCGGTTCTTCCGGTAACCCGAGAGGCAAAGTTCGGCACACCGAAAAATCTAGTCCGCACGCCCGGTAGACGCAACCGCCACGCCCGCCGAGGTAGAGCCCTGGTCGCGCGGGGTAGAGCCGTGGTCCGGCGAAGCAGACCCCTGGGCGCGCGAGGTAGAGCCATGGTCGCGCGGGGTCGAACCTTGGTCGTGCCCGACGGCGGTCGGTCGCTCGCCGTCGGGGGTCGCCCGGCGAGGCTGCCTCCGATCGGCTCGGGCGGCGGGGGATGGTCGAGCAGGCAGGCTGGGCGGCCAGAGGCAGGGATCTCATGCATGGCGAGGGGTGCCGGGGAGCCGACACCGCGGGCGGCCGCCCACCCAACCCGGCCACGCGTCGTCGGGCACAGAAACCAGGGCTCTACTTCGGCGGACCAGGGCTCTACCCCGCGCGACCAGGGCTCTACCTCGGCGGGGTGGGGCTCTCCCTCGCGCCGAGGCGGCGGCTGACCTCGGTGGCGGCGCGGCCGACGGCGGCGGCGAGCTCGGCGCGGCGGGCGGGTGGGGCGTCGTCGGCCCAGAACGTGAGGGCGATGCCGGCGACGGGGAGGCCGGTGTGGTCCACCGCGGCGTGGGCGACGGACGCGAGGCCGGGCGTGACCTCGCCGTCCTCCTCGGCCCAGCCGCGCCGTCGGACGCCGCGCAGGATCTCGCGCAGGGCGCCGAGGGACTGCGGTCCGACACCGGTGCGGTCGGCGAACGCGGCGGCGTTCGGGAAGAGGGCGCGGACCTGGGCGGCGGGCAGGCCGGCGAGGACGGCGCGACCGCTCGCGGTGAGGTGGGCGGGGAGGCGGACGTCGACGTCGGTCACGAGCGTGGGGCGGCGCGGTGCGCGCTGCTCGACGAGGTAGAGGACCTCGCGGCCGTTGAGGACGGCGAGGTGCGCGCTCTCGCCGGTCGACTCGACGAGGCGCGCGACGACGGGCCGCGCGAGCCGGGCGAGCGGCGCCTGCCGCGCGTACGCGGACCCGAGCGCGAGCGACGCCGTCCCGAGCCCGTACCGGTGCTCCTCCGGGAGGTGCGTCACGAACCCCTCGTCCACGAGGACGGACAGCAGGTGGTAGACGGTCGAGCGGGGGAGCCCGAGGCCCTGCGCGACGGCGGCCGCGGGCGACGGGCCGGCCTGCGCGGCGAGGTACGTGAGCACGCGGACGGCGTGGCGCGCGGCGGGGACGTCGCTCGGCATGGAGACCACGGTAGGGCCGTGGCACGATCGAGGCGTGACGACCCTGCCCGACGACCAGCGCCTGCGCGACCTCGCGCGGCTGCGGCGCGTGCGGGACCGGATCGACCGCGAGTACGCGCAGCCGCTCGACGTCGCGGCGCTCGCGGCCGGCGTGCACGTGTCGGCGGGGCACCTGAGCCGCGAGTTCAGGGCCGCGTACGGGGAGTCGGTGTACGCGTACCTCATGACGCGGCGCGTCGAGCGCGCGAAGGCGCTGCTGCGCCGCGGCGACCTGAGCGTCACGGACGTGTGCTTCGCCGTGGGGTGCTCGTCGCTGGGGACCTTCAGCACGCGGTTCACCGAGCTCGTGGGCGTACCGCCGAGCGTCTACCGGCGACGTGCGGCGGAACCCGACGCCGCGTCTCCCGTGCCTGCGGAGTCCCGGACGGCCGCGGCGGCCGCCTCGGGCGGCATCGGGACCGACCCCGGTGCGGAGCGCCTCGACGGGATGCCGGCGTGCGTCGCGCGCCGCGTCACGCGACCGGTCAGGAATCGAGAAGCGCCGGCGGGACGACGGTCCTAGCGTCGTTCCCATGAACCTCACCATCAACTCCAGCTTCCTGCCCCAGACCGACCCCGACGCCTCGCTGGCCTTCTACCGCGACGTCCTCGGCTTCGAGATCCGCAACGACGTCGGCTACGAGGGGATGCGGTGGATCACCGTGGGCCCGGCCGACCAGCCGGACACCGCGATCGTGCTGCACCCGCCGGCCGCGACGCCGGGCCTCAGCGACGACGACAAGCGCGCGCTCCTGGAGATCGTCGCGAAGGGCGCCTACTTCGGCGTGAACCTCGCGACGGCGGACGTCGACGAGACGTTCGCGCGGATCGAGGCGGCGGGGGCGGAGGTCGTGCAGGAGCCGATCGACCAGCCCTACGGCGTCCGCGACTGCGCGTTCCGCGACCCGGCCGGCAACGAGATCCGGATCCAGCAGCGCCGCTGAGGGTCGTCAGACCCGGCCGCTCGACCCCGCGGCCTCGAGGTCGAGCGTGAGCGCGAGCGGCCCGAGCTCGGCGGCCACCTGCGAGAACTCGGCGACGAGCGGGGGGATCGGCCCGGCGCGCCGGACGAGCCCCCAGCGCAGCACCGGCCGCTCGTCGAGC
The DNA here is from genome assembly GCF_006539945.1 of Cellulosimicrobium cellulans. Taxonomy (GTDB): domain Bacteria; phylum Actinomycetota; class Actinomycetes; order Actinomycetales; family Cellulomonadaceae; genus Cellulosimicrobium; species Cellulosimicrobium cellulans. Next base: position 247,842 of record NZ_BJNZ01000001.1, read on the forward strand.
GGCACGTAGGCCACGTCCGAGCGCTCGAGGTAGCGGATGCCCTGGGCGCACGCGACGGCGACGCCGTCGCCGGACATGACGCGCCACAGCACCTCCTCGCGCGTCGGGGTGGTGCCGCCGCGGTCGGGCTCGCTGCGGGGCACGGGGCTGACGGCGCCCTCCCAGTAGTCGGGGACGGGCAGCCCCGAGGGCAGGACGTTCTCGTCGGCCAGCTCCGCGACGGACACCGACGAGCGCGTGGCGAGCGGGTGCGTCCGCCCGACGGCGAGCACGATCGGCTCGGTGAAGGTCACCGGGCCGACAGCGAGGTCCTTCTCCTCGACGGGCAGCCACAGGAGCGCGACGTCGACCTCGCCCTCGCGCAGGAGGCGGAAGGGCTCGTCGATGCGGACCTCGCGCATGCGCAGGTCGACGTGCGGGTTGCGGGCGCGGAACAGCGCCGTGACGGGAGCGAGCTCCTGCCAGAGCGGCCCCATGACGCCGAACGTCAGGGTCTCGCGCGCGGACCGCGCGGTGCTCGCCGCGGACTCGACGCCCTCGAGGATCCGGCGGTACCCGGCCTCGAGGTCGGCGCGGAGCTGCTCCCCGAGGGGCGTGAGCGTGACGCGCCGGCTGGTGCGCTCGAACAGGGGCGCGCCGATCCGGCGTTCCTGCTTGGCGATCGCCTGGCTCACCCGGGGCGCGGACACGTGCAGGCGCTCTGCCGTGCGCCCGAAGTGCAGCTCGTCGGCGAGCGTCAGGAAGATCTCGATGTCACGCAGCTCCACCCGACGATCGTCGCGTTCGTTAACCCCGGGCGCAACCACCGTTGCGGGATCGGCCGTTGTTCGCACGACCGCGCGGCCCGAGCCTGGAAGGGCACGGCGAGAGGCGCCGGGCGGGATCGGGAGGAGACGACCATGGCCGTCGTCAGGACGCACCGGTACACGGTGGAGACGGGCCGGCTGGCCCAGATGCTCGAGCAGCGCAGCGCGCTGATCCAGGGGCTGCGCGCGGCGAACCCCGCGTTCACCGCGGCCACGCTCGTCCGGCTGGAGGACGGGACGTACCTCGACATCTGGCGGTGGGACTCCGCCGCCGCGATGCAGACGGCGGCGCGGGCCGCGCGCGACGTCCCGCTCGTCGGGGCCACGCTCGGCCTCACCACCGACCACGAGGCGCTCGACGGCGAGGTGCTGGACGAGCGGTGAGGACCGCCGTCGTCCCCGGCCGCCACGGCGGGGGACGACGGTCCGGACGGGCGGCCGCGACCGACGCGGCCACGCACGGTATGACTGGACCGACACACGAGGAGCAGGACGATGAGCACCGAAGGACGGACGACGAACGGCGCGGGCCGCGTCCCGGGGACGCCGGGACGGTTCTCGCGCTGGATGCAGCGCCGCTCGAACGCGCGGCTCGTGCGCAAGGTCCGTGGCGGCAAGGCCACGTTCATGGGGATGGACGTCCTCGTGCTGCACACGGTCGGCCGCCGCAGCGGGGCGGCGCGCGAGACGCCGCTCATGTGGCTGCCGGACGAGGGCGACGCCGTCCTCGTCGTCGCCTCGGGAGGCGGCAGCCGCAACCCGGACTGGCACGCCAACCTCGCTGCGCACCCCGACGACGTCGCGATCGAGCTGCCCGGGCGAGCGCCCGTCCCGGCGACGCCCCACGAGCTCGACGGCGCGGACCGGGAGCGCGCGTGGCAGCGCGTCGCGACGGCGCAGCCGCGCATCGCGAAGTACCAGAGCAAGGCCGAACGGCAGTACCCGCTCGTGCGGCTCACGCCGCGGTGAGTTCCACCCGCACGGCCGGTCCTGACACAGGACGCCCGCGCGGCGCCGCAGAATCCACGCGCCGGATCGACCGGCTCTCGGGCAGACTTTCACCGGACTGCCGAGGCCGGGCGGTCGGCGCCGTCGACCGGCCGGTCGACCGACTCAGCAGTGGCCGCGCGACGAGGCTCGACGACGAGGAGACACGATGAGCACGGCAACGACGACGGGAACGCAGACCTCCGTGCCCCAGGACCCCGACGCGCACGACGTCATCCGGGTCCAGGGGGCGCGGGCGAACAACCTCCAGGACGTGAGCGTCGAGATCCCCAAGCGGCGCCTCACGGTGTTCACGGGCGTCTCGGGGTCCGGCAAGAGCTCGCTCGTGTTCGACACGGTCGCGGCCGAGTCGCAGCGCCTCATCAACGAGACGTACCCGGCGTTCCTCCAGGGCTTCATGCCCACGCTCGACCGCCCCGACGTGGACATGCTCGAGGGGCTCACGACGGCGATCGTCGTGGACCAGGAGCGCCTGGGCGCGAACCCGCGGTCCACCGTGGGCACGGTGACCGACGCCAACGCGATCCTGCGGGTGCTGTTCAGCCGGTTCGGCGAGCCGCAGGTGGGGCCGCCCACGGCGTTCTCCTTCAACATCCCCGCGCGCAAGGCGAGCGGCATCATGACGTCGGCGACGGGCGAGAAGACGATCGTCCGCAACGCGATCTACCACGGCGGCATGTGCCCGCGGTGCGAGGGGCGCGGCGCGGTCTCGGACCTCGACCTCACCGAGATCTTCGACGACTCCAAGTCCCTGCTCGACGGCGCGATCAAGGTGCCCGGCTACACCGCCGACGGGTGGATGGTGCGCGGGTTCGCCGAGTCGGGGTTCTTCCCGGGCGACCGGCCGATCCGCGAGTTCACCGAGCAGCAGATGCAGGACTTCCTCTACAAGGAGCCCACCAAGATCAAGGCGATGGGGATCAACGTCACCTACGAGGGCCTCATCCCCAAGATCCAGAAGTCGATGTTCTCCAAGGACGTCGACTCGCTCCAGCCGCACGTCCGCGCGTTCGTCGAGCGCGCCGCGACGTTCGCGCCGTGCCCCGACTGCGGCGGGACGCGACTGTCGGAGTCGGCGCGCTCCTCGAAGATCCGCGGCGTGAACATCGCCGACCTGTGCGCGATGCAGATCACGGACCTCGCCTCCTGGATCCGGGATCTGGACGACCCGAACATGGCGCCCGTCGTGAACGCGCTCGGCGACAACCTCGCGTCGTTCGTCGAGCTCGGGCTGGGCTACCTCAGCCTCGACCGGCCGTCGGGCACGCTGTCGGGCGGCGAGTCGCAGCGCATCAAGATGCTGCGCCACCTGGGCTCGTCCCTCACCGACGTCACGTACGTGTTCGACGAGCCGACGATCGGCCTGCACCCGCACGACATCGACCGCATGAACGGCCTCCTGCTCCAGCTGCGCGACAAGGGCAACACGGTGCTCGTCGTCGAGCACAAGCCGGAGACGATCGTCGTCGCGGACCACGTCGTCGACCTCGGCCCGGGGGCGGGCACGGCCGGTGGGCACGTGACGTTCGAGGGCACGGTCGAGGGGCTCCGGGCGAGCGGCACCGTGACCGGCCGCCACCTCGACGACCGGGCGACGCTCAAGGACGCGGTGCGGACGCCGTCGGGCGCGCTGGAGATCCGCGGCGCGAACGCGCACAACCTCCAGGACGTGGACGTCGACGTCCCGCTCGGGGTGCTCGTCGTCCTGACCGGGGTGGCCGGGTCGGGCAAGAGCTCGCTCGTCGAGGGCTCCGTCTCGCGGCGCGAGGACGTCGTGACGATCGACCAGGGCGCGGTGCGGGGGTCGCGCCGCAGCAACCCCGCGACGTACACGGGCCTGCTGGAGCCCATCCGCAAGGCGTTCGCCAAGGCCAACGGCGTCAAGCCGGCCCTGTTCAGCGCGAACTCCGAGGGCGCGTGCCCCGAGTGCAAGGGAGCGGGCGTCGTCTACACCGAGCTCGGCTTCATGGAGACCGTCTCGACCCCGTGCGAGGACTGCGGGGGCCGCCGGTTCCAGGCCGCGGTGCTCGACTACACGCTCGGCGGGCTGAGCATCGCCGACGTGCTCGACCTCCCGGTCGCGAAGGCCCGCGAGTTCTTCTCGTCCGGCGAGGCCAAGGTGCCTGCGGCGAAGGCGATCCTCGAGCGGCTCGACGACGTCGGCCTCGGGTACGTGAGCCTCGGCCAGCCGCTCACCACCCTGTCCGGCGGCGAGCGTCAGCGCCTCAAGCTCGCCACGCACCTCGGCGACAAGGGCGGCGTCATCGTCCTCGACGAGCCGACGACGGGCCTGCACCTCGCCGACGTCCAGAACCTCCTCGGCCTGCTCGACCGGATCGTCGACTCCGGCAAGTCGGTCATCGTCATCGAGCACCACCAGGCGGTCATGGCGCACGCGGACTGGATCATCGACCTCGGCCCCGGTGCCGGGCACGACGGCGGTCGCGTCGTCTTCGAGGGCACGCCCGCCGACCTCGTGGCCGCGAGGTCCACGCTCACGGGCGAGCACCTGGCGGCCTACGTCGGCGCCTGACCCCTCGCCACGTCGAACACGACATGAGCGTCGTCATCCGCCCGATGGCGACCGTCATGTCGTGTTCGACAGCGCGCGGAGGCGTGGTCGCCTTGCGGGGCGCGAGTTCTCTCGCCAGCCTCACCTTCGCCACCGGTCTCGCGTGTCTGGGATGCCAGACTGAACCTCCACGGCCGCCCTGTCCGGGCGGTGTGCCGCGGTGTGTGCTGGTGGCATGGCAGCGACGACGCACTCCCCGGCCGTCTCCGGCCGCCCCGGCCCGACGGCGGTCCTCGCCCCCGACCCGGCCCGTGCCGCGCGCGTCGTCGTCGTGGGCGACGGCCCGCTGACGATCGACGACGTGGTCGACGTCGCGCGGCACGGTGCGCGCGTGCGGCTCGCCGACGCGGCGGTCGACGCGATGGCGGCGAGCCGCGCCGTCGTGGAAGGGCTCGCGGACGACGACCGCCCGCACTACGGCGTCTCCACCGGGTTCGGCGCGCTCGCGCGGCGGCACATCCCGGTCGAGCGCCGCGCGCAGCTCCAGCTCAGCCTCGTGCGGTCCCACGCCGCGGGCTCCGGACCGGAGGTCGAGCGCGAGGTCGTGCGCGCGCTCCAGCTCCTGCGGCTCGCGACCCTCGCGACCGGACGGACGGGGGCGCGCCCCGTCGTCGCGCAGACGTACGCGGCGATGCTCGACGCCGGGGTCACGCCCATGGTGCGCGAGTTCGGCTCGCTCGGCTGCTCGGGCGACCTGGCACCGCTCGCGCACGTGGCGCTCGCGGCGCTGGGGGAGGGCGAGGTCCGGGACGCGACGGGCGCCCTCGTGCCCGCCGCCGATGCGCTCGCCGCGGCCGGGATCGCGCCGCTCGCGCTGCGCGAGAAGGAGGGCCTCGCGCTCATCAACGGCACGGACGGCATGCTCGGCATGCTCGCGCTCGCGCTGCACGACCTGCGGTCCCTGCTGACGACGGCCGACGTCGCGGCAGCGGCGAGCGTCGAGGCGCTGCTCGGCTCGGACGCACCGTTCGCCGCGGACCTCGTGGCGCTGCGGCCGCACCCCGGCCAGGCGGCGTCGGCCGCGAACCTGCGCGCCCTGCTCGACGGCTCGCCCGTCGTCGCGAGCCACCGCACGCTCGACGCCGACGGCCGTCCGGAGTGCACGCGCGTGCAGGACGCGTACTCGCTGCGGTGCGCGCCCCAGGTGCACGGCGCCGCGCGCGACACGCTCGACCACGCGGCCGCCGTCGCACGCCGCGAGCTCGCAGCGGCGATCGACAACCCGGTCGTCACGGTGGACGGGCGCGTGGAGTCGAACGGCAACTTCCACGGGGCCCCGATCGCGTACGTGCTCGACTTCCTCGCGATCGCCGCGGCCGACGTCGCGAGCATGAGCGAGCGCCGCACGGACCGGTTCCTCGACAAGGCCCGGAACGAGGGCCTGCCGCCGTTCCTCGCCGACGACCCGGGCGTCGACTCCGGCCTGATGATCGCGCAGTACACGGCGGCGGGGATCGTCTCGGAGCTCAAGCGCCTCGCGGTGCCGTCGAGCGTCGACTCGATCCCGTCGTCGGCCATGCAGGAGGACCACGTGTCCATGGGGTGGGCGGGTGCGCGGAAGCTCCGCCGCGCCGTCGACGGCCTCGGCCGCGTCCTCGCGATCGAGCTCCTCACCGCCACGCGTGCGCTCGACCTCCGCTGCGCCCCGGGTGGGTCGCTGCACCCCGCGCGGGGGACGGGCGCCGTGCGCGACCTCGTGCGCACGGTCGTCGCGGGCCCCGGCCCGGACCGCTACCTCTCGCCCGAGATCGAGGCCGTGACCCACCTCGTCGCGACGGGTGCCGTGACCGCGGCGGCGAGCGCCGCCGTCGGGCACCTGGCCTGAGACCCCACCCGAACCGAACGGAGCGAGACAGATGGTCCGACAGATGGCCCATGAGCTCGGCACCCCCGTCCCCGTCCGCGCCCCGCGCGGCACGACCCTCACCGCGCGGTCGTGGCAGACCGAGGCGCCGCTGCGGATGCTCATGAACAACCTCGACCCCGAGGTCGCGGAGCGGCCCGACGACCTCGTCGTCTACGGCGGCACCGGCCGGGCGGCGCGCGACTGGCCGAGCTACCACGCGATAGTCCGCACGCTCACGACGCTCGCGGACGACGAGACGCTCCTCGTGCAGTCGGGCAAGCCGGTCGGGGTGCTGCGGACGCACGAGTGGGCGCCGCGCGTGCTGCTCGCGAACTCGAACCTCGTGGGGGACTGGGCGACGTGGCCCGAGTTCCGGCGGCTCGAGGCGATGGGCCTGACGATGTACGGGCAGATGACGGCCGGGTCGTGGATCTACATCGGCGCGCAGGGCATCCTCCAGGGCACGTACGAGACGCTCGCCGCGGTCGCCGCGAAGCGGTTCGGAGGCTCGCTCGCCGGGACGCTCACGCTCACCGGCGGGTGCGGCGGCATGGGCGGCGCGCAGCCGCTCGCGGTGACGCTCAACGGCGGCGCGTGCCTCGTGGTCGACGTCGACCGGTCGCGCCTCGACCGCCGCGTGCGCGAGCGGTACCTCGACATGGTCGCCGACGACCTCGACGCCGCGGTCCGGCTCGTCGAGGACGCGCGGCGCGAGCGCCGGGCGCTGTCGGTGGGGGTCGAGGGGAACAGCGCGACGGTCGTGCCGGAGCTGCTGCGGCGGGGGGTCGAGGTCGACGTCGTCACGGACCAGACGTCGGCGCACGACCCGTTGTCGTACCTGCCGGTCGGGGTGTCGGTCGACGAATGGGCGGACTATGCCGCCGCCAAGCCTGACGAGTTCACCGACCGCGCGCGCGAGTCCATGGCGCGGCACGTCGAGGGCATGGTCGGCTTCCTCGACGCGGGCGCCGAGGTGTTCGACTACGGCAACTCGATCCGCGACGAGGCGCGCCGCGGCGGGTACGACCGCGCGTTCGAGTTCCCGGGGTTCGTGCCGGCGTACATCCGGCCGCTCTTCGCGCAGGGCAAGGGCCCGTTCCGGTGGGCCGCGCTGTCGGGCGACCCGCGCGACATCGCCGCGACCGACGCCGCCGTGCTCGACCTGTTCGACGACGACCACCTCCACCGCTGGATCCGCGCCGCTCAGGAGCGGGTCGCGTTCCAGGGCCTGCCCGCGCGCATCTGCTGGCTCGGGCACGGCGAGCGCGACCGAGCGGGCCTCGCGTTCAACGACCTCGTCGCGTCGGGCGCGGTGCGCGCGCCGGTCGTCATCGGCCGCGACCACCTCGACGCCGGGTCCGTCGCGTCCCCGTACCGCGAGACCGAGGCCATGGCCGACGGGTCCGACGCGATCGCCGACTGGCCCTTGCTCAACGCGCTCACGGCCGCGTCGTCGGGCGCGACGTGGGTCTCGATCCACCACGGCGGCGGCGTCGGCATGGGCCGCTCGATCCACGCGGGCCAGGTGTCCGTCGCGGACGGCACGCCGCTCGCCGCGGCCAAGCTCGCGCGCGTGCTGTCGAACGACCCGGGCCTCGGCGTGCTGCGCCACGTCGACGCCGGGTACGACGACGCCGTCGCGGCGGCCGAGCGCGGCGGCCTCCGCGTCCCGACGCGGGAGGCGTGATGGCTCGCCCTCCGGCGCCGAACCCGGGGTTGCGCGGCACGACGGCGCCCGGCTGGCGCGAAACCCCGGGTTCGGCAGCCCTCGGGTGGCCCGCAACCCCGGGTTCGGCGGACGGGTCGACGCTCCTCACCGGGATCGGGGAGCTGACGACCAACGCGCCCGGCGGGCCCGGCACGGGTGAGGGCGACCCGACCGGGCTGGTGACGGACGCCGTCGTGCTGCTCGACGGCGGCCGGGTCGCCTGGGCGGGGCCGGCCCGCGAGGCGCGGGACGCCGTCGGGCGCGCTCTGGACGGACGCGCGCCGGACGTCACGGTCGACGTGGGCGGGCGCGCCGTCGTCCCCGGGTTCGTCGACTCGCACACCCACCTCGTGTTCGCGGGCGACCGCGCCGCCGAGTTCGAGGCGCGCATGGCCGGCCGCCCGTACGCGGCGGGCGGCATCCCTTCCACCGTCGCTGCCACGCGCGCCGCGTCCGACGACGAGCTCCGGGCCGGGCTCGCGCGGCACCTCGACGAGGCGGCGCGGCAGGGCACGACCACGGTCGAGGTGAAGAGCGGCTACGGGCTCACCGTCGCGGACGAGGAGCGCGCGGTCCGGCTCGCGCGCGAGGTCACGCCGGAGGTGACGTTCCTCGGGGCGCACGTCGTGCCCGCGGAGCTCTCCGGGCGCGCGGACGCGTACGTCGACCTCGTGTGCGGCGACATGCTCGCCGCGTGCGCGCCGCACGCGCGGTGGGTCGACGTGTTCTGCGAGACCGGCGCGTTCACGCCCGAGCAGTCGCGACGCGTCCTCGAGGCCGGGGCCGCCGCGGGACTCGGCGTGCGCGTGCACGCGAGCCAGCTCGGCCCGGGGGAGGGCGTGCGCCTCGCCGTCGGGCTCGGCGCCGCCGCCGTCGACCACTGCACCTACCTCACCGACGCCGACGTCGCGGCGCTCGCCGGGTCGTGGACCGGCAGCGGGAGGCGGCCGGGCGGGCCGTCGGGAGCGGTCGCCGGGACCGTCGCGACCCTGCTCCCCGGCGTGGAGTTCTCCACGCGCCAGCCCTACCCCGACGCGCGACGCCTGCTCGACGCGGGCGCCGTCGTCGCGCTCGCGAGCGACTGCAACCCCGGGTCGAGCTACACGTCGTCGATGCCGCTGTGCGTCGCGCTCGCCGTCCGGGAGATGCGGATGACCGTCGCCGAGGCCGTCTGGTCCGCGACCGCGGGGGGCGCGCTCGCGCTGCGGCGCGACGACGTCGGGCATCTCGCCCCCGGCGCGCGGGCCGACCTCGTGCTGCTCGACGCCCCGAGCCGCGTCCACCTCGCCTACCGCCCGGGCGTCCCGCTCGTCGCGGCGACGTGGAAGGACGGCATCCGCCTCCCCGCCAGGGAGAACCCCGGATCGACGAGGTAGTTCTCCCTCGCGCGACCACGGTCCTGTCTCCGTGTCACCACCGGCTCTGCTGTGCCGCCGCAGCTCTAGGTGCGCACGGGCTCCGGTGCTGACGGGCGGAGGGCGAGTCCCGCCGCGAGCTCGAGGACGCAGAGCGCGGCGAGGCGGACGGTGCGGCCGTCGGGGGCGTCGGCGGTGGCGTCGACCTCGACGACGTCGGCGGACCGGAGGCGGTCGTCTCGGGCCGCCGCGCGGACCAGGGCGCGCAGCTCCCACGCCGCGATGCCGCCGGGGACGCTCGCCGGGCAGCCCGGGGCGACGGACCGGTCGCACACGTCGACGTCGACGTCGAGGTGCACCGGCCCGCCCGCGGCGCCGGCGATCTCGAGCGCCGCCCGCATCACGTCCTCCGGGCCGCGTCGGCGCAGCTCGTCGACGTGGACGACCCTGATCCCCAGGTCCACCGCGCGTCGCGCGTACTCGGCCGAGTTGGCGAAGTCCGCGATGCCGATCTGCACGACCCGCCGCGGGTCGAGGCCGGCCTCGACCAGCCGGCGCACGGGCGACCCGTTCGACACGCCGTCGCGCAGGTCGTGGTGGGCGTCGAGCGTCACGAGGCCCGCGGCGGCGAGGTCGCCGCCCCACGCGCCGAGCGCCGTCGCGACGGTCACGGAGTTGTCGCCGCCGAGCGCGACGAGCAGGCGCGCGCGCTCCAGGGCGGCGCTGACCGCGACGCGCGTCCGCGCCTCGCCCTCCGCGCCGTCCGGCTCGTCGACGTCGCCGAGGTCCGCGAACGCGAGGTCCGCAAGGTCGAGCACACCCCGGCCCGACGGTGCCCCTCGGCCAGTCCCGACCGCCGCGGCGGGCCGCACGCGGGCGGAGGGACCGCCGTCGGGCAGGGGGCGGTCGGGGACGAGGGCGGGGCTGAACCGGCGCAGCGCGTCGCGCACGGCGGCGGGGGTCTCGTGCGCGCCGGTGGGGGAGAGCGACGTGCGCCAGGCCGGGACGCCGAGGATCGCGACGTCGACGTCGTCCCCGCCGAGCGGGGGCCAGCCGCCCGCCCGGGGCCAGGACGGGTCGTGGGACAGGGGCTGTGCGGCGCTGCTCACCTCCCGACCGTAGCAACGCCCGGGATCGGTCGAGCGGCGCGGGTCAGGACGCGAGGGTCGCGACGAGCGTCGCGAGCCCGAAACCGGACTGCCCGAGGGTCCCGGTCCACAGGCGGTGGTCGGAGACCCACAGCACGACCCCGCCCAGCGCCATGAAGCCCGCGGTGTACAGGACGAGGGTCCGTCCCTCGTCCACGAGGCCGTTCGCGGCGAGCACGACCCCGAGCACCGTCCCGGCGCCGAGGAACATGTTGTAGAACGCGACGTTGAACGCCCACAGCGCGACCTCGGGCGGCGAGAAGCGCTTGCGCAGCAGGAACTGCTGGGCCCAGGGCCGGTGGAAGAAGAAGGCCTCGACGACCCCGACGCCGACGTGCAGCACGCCGGCGGCGACGGCGAGGACCTGGGCGAGCGTGCTCATGGGAGCTCCTCCCGGTCGTGCGGCGCGAACGAGCGGGCGAGACGGCGGGCGCCGTCACCGTCCAGGTGGGCGAGGGCCGCGGGTCGCCCGGTGAGCAGCAGGAGCAGGGCGGTCATGGAGCCGGTCACCTGCTGTCCCTCGCCGCGCTGCCACGGCACGTCGGCGGCGACGAGGCGGAAACCGGCGAGGCGCCGCCGGGCGCGGAACGGGAACGACACCGCCCACACGCGCTCGGCGGCCTCGCGGGAGGCGAGGGGCGGTGCGGGGAGATCGATCCCGAGCGCGACGGCGACGTCCTGGGCGTGGACGAGCGCGTCGACGAGCGCGCCGTGCGGGGTCGTCCCCGGCGCGAGGTGACGCGACCCGACGGTCGCGCGCAGGGCGGCGAGCACCTCCTCGCGCGGGCGTTCCCCGGCCTCGCGCGTGAGGAGGTCCATCATCCCGTCGAAGCTCGCGCGGCCGCGGACGAGCGCCCGGGCGAGCCCGCGGGCGAGCGCCGCGCGCGAGGAGGTGGGGGCGAGGGTGAGGTGGGCGGCGACGTCGTGGACGCGCCATCCCGTGCACAGGCTGGGGCGCTCCCAGTCGGCGGGGTCCAGACCGGCGACGAGGTCCACGAAGGAGGCCCGGGCGGTCGCGACGGCCGCCCACACGTCGTCCTCCGCCATCAAGTAGTCGGGTGCACTCATCGGAGCGCCTCCAGAACTGATACGATGATCTGACTACTTTAGTCAGCCGGACTGACGATGGTCAACCCCTCGGCATCCCCACGGAGGCGTACGTGAGCGAGCAGGACGAGCTCAACACCGGGCTGCTCCTGTTCATCCCGTACCGCGCGCTCGAGCTGCGGGTCTACACCGCGGTCCGGGAGGCGGGGTTCGACGACGCGACGCCCGCGCAGCTCCGCGTGTTCCAGCGGGTCGGGCCGCACGGCACGCGCCTCACGGACCTTGCCGAGGCGGCGGAGATCACCAAGCAGACCGCGGGGTTCCTCGTCGACCAGCTCGAGGCCGCCGGATACGTCGAGCGTATCCCCGACCCCGCGGACCGTCGGGCCCGCCTCGTGCGCGTGACCGCCCGGGGCGAGGCGGCGTCGCGCGTCGCCGCAGCGGAGCTCGCGCGGGTCGAGGCGGAGTGGACCGCGCACCTCGGGGTGCGCGGCATGGCGTCCCTGCGGCGTCAGCTCGCGCGCCTGCGCGAGATCACCGACCCCTGGGCCTAGCTCGAACGGCTCGACGTCCGCCGTCGGCGTGAGGAGACCGCCGCGCGGTCGTGCTCGCAGCGCAGCGCGGCGCGCTCGCCCTGGAGCGACCGGGCGGCGCCCGGTCCCACTTGTGCATAGCAAGCATGCATAACAAAGATCCATGACACGCATCTTTCGACTAGACGTCGACAAAAGTAGATCCCGAAGGTACGGTCGGTTTTCGTCGGCTGACACGGGCATCCTCGTTCGGTCGCAGGTGCAGCCTCAGCGTCGAGCGCTCGCAGGCGTCGACCGGCGCGAGCCACGGAGGAGTGCGGCCAGAGACCCTGTGCCTCGCCCTCACGATGCAGGCTGCTTGGTTTCCCCAGTGCGTCAAGGAGGACGTTGTGCACAGATTTTCCCCAGGCCACCGAAGGTGGTCCCGCTACGCCGCTGCGGCGGTCTCAGCCGCGATGCTGATACCGCTGACGGTCGGAGGGGCGTACGCCCACCCCGGGCACCAGGAGGGCGGCGACACCGCCGCTGTCGACGCCGCCGCGCTCGACTGGGACAACTACGAGAAGGTGCTGCTCAGCAAGGACACCGGCGAGCCGATCGACCTCGCCGTCCTGCCCGACTCGCGCGTCCTGCACACGGCCCGTGACGGCGTCGTGCGACTCACGGACCCGATGACGGGTCTGACGAGCCAGATCGCCCAGCTCGACGTCTACAAGAACTCGGAGGACGGGCTCCAGGGCATCTCGCTCGATCCGGACTTCGAGGAGAACCACTTCGTCTACATGGTCTACGCGCCCCGCGTGATGGAGGGCACGTCGCCCTCTGGTGTGGAGTACCCGGAGACGACCCCGTCGGGGAGCGCGCCGAACTCGCTGCCCGCGGGCGAGGACGAGAGCTACTGGGACCGGTGGCTGGGGTACAACGTGCTGTCGCGGTTCACGTGGGACCCGGCCACGGCCGCGATCGACCTGTCGACCGAGCGCGAGATCCTCAAGGTCGACGCGCAGCGTGGGCAGTGCTGCCACGTGGGTGCGGACATGGCGTGGGACGAGGAGGGGAACCTGTTCCTGTCCACCGGTGACAACACCCCGGCCAGCACCCCGGGCGCGAACGGGTACGCGCCGAACAACAACGCTCCGGGCATGAACCCGGGCTTCGACGACCGTCGCGGTGCGGGCAGCACGAACGACCTGCGGGGCAAGATCCTGCGGATCAACCCGATCGAGGACCTCGCGGCCGGCGCCGAGGTGGGTCCGGGGAGCACGTACACGATCCCCGAGGGCAACCTCTTCGACGACCCGCAGTACGACGACGTGCGCGACCTGGTGCGCGAGGAGACCTACGTCATGGGTCTGCGCAACCCGTTCCGGATCGACTACGACGTCGAGTCCGGCGCGCTCGTGTGGGGCGACTACGGCCCCGACGCGGCCGCCGCGAACCCCGACCGTGGCCCGATGGGCTACGTCGAGTGGCAGCTCACGACCGAGCCCATGAACGGTGGCTGGCCCTACTGCCACGGCCCCAACGCGAACTACAACGAGTGGGACTACGCGACCCAGACGCCGGGCGACTTCTTCGACTGCGAGGCCGGCGCCGTCAACAACTCGACGTGGAACACCGGCCTGGACGTCCTGCCGCCGGCGACCGCGCCGCAGGTCTACTACGGCGACAAGGCCGGCGACCAGCCCGAGCTGCTCGACCCGCTGACCGAGTGGGGCGGCGGCGGCCAGGCCCCGATGGGCGGGCCGATCTTCCGCTCGGCCGACTCCCCGGACGCACCGGGTAAGTTCCCCGCGTACTGGGACGGCAAGCCGTTCCTGGCGGAGTTCTCCCAGGACTACGTCGCCGCGTTCACGCTCGACGAGCTGAGCAGCGACGGCGTGGTGACGGCCGTGGAGGACTTCCTGCCGAACGCGCACCTCACGAGCGCCGCACAGCCCATCTGGGACAACGTCATGGACTTCGAGTTCGGTCCTGACGGCAACCTGTACGTGCTCGAGTACGGTGACGGCTTCTTCCGCCAGAACCCGGACGCGGGCCTGTACCGCGTGTCCTACAGCGAGGGCAACCAGCACCCGCAGGCGTCGTTCACCGCCAGCGCGATCTCCAGCAGCGAGGCCCCGCTCGAGGTCACGTTCGACGCCTCGCGGTCGAGCGACCCCGAGGGCGCCGAGCTCACCTACGAGTGGGACTTCGACGGCGACGGTCAGACCGACGCCACCGGCGTGAAGGTCACGCACGAGTTCACCGAGCTCGGGCAGTACGACGTCATCCTGCGGGTCACGGACCCCGAGGGTCTGTTCACGCTCTCGACGAAGCAGATCACGGTCGGCAACACGGCACCCGAGATCAGCGTCGACGTCGCGGACGGGGCGATCTTCAACTGGGGCGACGAGCTCTCGCTCGGGGTCTCGGTGCACGACGCCGAGGACGGCGACGAGGTCGTGTGCAGCGACGTCAAGTACACGTTCGGCCTGGGCCACAACACCCACGCGCACCCCGAGGTCACGGGGTCGGCGAAGGACACGGCCGACGGCTGCGGCATCACCATCGCGACCAACGCGGACGCCGTGGAGCACGGTGAGGGCGAGAAGATCTTCGGCACCCTCGTCGTGACCTACACCGACAAGGCGCAGGGCGACGTCCCGGCCACGACCGGTGAGCTGACGCGCATCTTCAAGCCCGAGGAGCAGCAGGCCGAGTGGTACGACGAGGCCGAGGGCATCGAGGTCGTCGTCGACGAGTCCGCCGACGCCGGTGGCTACGTCACGTCCCTCGACGCGGGCGACTCGTTCGCCTACGAGCCCGTGGCCTTCGAGCACGCCCCGTCGGGCGACGCCATCAACCGCGTGACCGTCCTCGGTCGCGGTGAGGGCACCCTCACGCTGGGCTGGGAGGGCGCCGACGGCACGACCGACGAGTCGCTCGCCGAGCTCCGCTTCGCGAGCGAGGGCTGGACCGACGTCACCCGGACGCTGACCAGCGTGCCGGAGGGCTCGGGCAAGGTCGTCGTGACGAGCACGGGCGGCGTCGACGTCGACAACGTGTTCTTCGGGACGTCCGTCATCATCCCGGCGGACCAGGTCTCGCTCCAGATGTTCTCGCTGATCCCCTGGGTCACCGCGGACGGCCAGCAGGCCGTGCTCGACCGCCTCGGCGAGATCGGGCTCCAGAACATCGAGCCCTTCGGCGGCAACTACTCCGGCCTGACGGCGGAGCAGTTCCGCGCGCAGGCGGACTCCGCGGGCCTGAGCGTGCCGTCCTCGCACTACGACGTGGGCGAGGCGACCTTCGACGACACGCTCGACTACGTGGCCACGGTGGGGCAGAAGTACGTGGGCTCCGGCGGCTTCCCCAGCCCGGGGATCGGCAGCCTGGAGAACACGCTGGCCACGGCCGAGGCGATGAACCGCCTCGGTCAGCGCTCCGCGGAGGCAGGCGTCGGCAAGGTGTTCGGCCACAACCACGACCAGGAGTTCACCACCAAGTACGAGTACGACGGTGAGCTCACGTCAGCGTGGGAGATCCTCGTGGCGGAGACGAACCCCGAGTTCGTGACCTTCGAGCTCGACACGGCGTGGGCCGCCCATGCGGGCGTCGACGTCCCGGCGCTCGTCGAGCAGTACGGCGACCGCATCGAGCTCATGCACATCAAGGACGCCGTCAACCTCAACGCCGGTGGGCGCCCGACGTTCACCAACCTCGGCGACGGCGACATGCCGCTGCAGGAGATCCTGGCCGCCGGTCAGGAGGCGGGCGTCGCGTACTACGTCATGGAGTACGACATGGCCGCCGACGGCGAGTCGTTCGCCACGACCGGGTTCGAGTACCTCACCGGTGAGGCCGCGGGCGGCTCGGAGGAGCCGACCGAGCCGGTCACCATCCCGGTGGACAAGGTCTCGATGCAGCTGTTCTCGCTCAGCTCGTGGAGCCGCCAGATCGGCTGGGAGGGCGTCTACGACCGCCTGGGCGAGATCGGCTTCGAGAACGTCGAGCCCTTCGGGTCGAACTACTCCGGCCTCACGGCGGAGCAGGCTCGCGCCCAGTTCGACGCTGCCGGTCTTCGCGTCCCGTCCTCGCACTACTCCGTGAACGAGGGCACCTTCGACGCGACGCTCGCGTACGTCAAGACGATGGGCCAGGAGTACGTGGGCTCGGGCGGCTTCCCGTCCCCGGGGATCGGCGGGGGTCTGGCGAACGTGCTGGCCACGGCCGAGGCCATGGACCGGCTCGGTGAGCGTTCGGTCGCGAACGGCACCGGCAAGCTGTTCGGCCACAACCACGACCAGGAGTTCACCACCAAGTACGAGTACGACGGTGAGCTGACCTCCGCGTGGGAGATCCTCGTGGCCGAGACGAACCCCGAGTTCGTCGCGTTCGAGCTGGACACGGCCTGGGCCGCGAACGCCGGTGTGGACGTCCCCGCTCTGATCGACGAGCACGCGGACCGCATCGAGCTCCTGCACATCAAGGACGCGACGAACCTCAACCAGGGTGGGCGTCCGACGTTCACCAACCTCGGTGAGGGTGACATGCCGCTGCAGGAGATCCTGCGGGCCGGTCTCGACGCGGACGTGGCGTACTTCGTCATGGAGTACGACGGCTCGCCGGCGAACGACGAGTTCTCCGCCGAGGGCTTCGAGTACCTCACCGGCCTCGAGGCCGGTGCGGACACCCCGGAGGTCGACGTGACGGTCGAGCCGCGCTGCCTGGCCGGCAAGACCTACGTCGCGGTGCGTGCGCTCAACGCGGACGACTCCACGCTCGACATCGCGATCGAGACGCCGTTCGGCAGCAAGACCTTCGCGGACGTGGCCCCGGGCAAGAACGCCTACCAGTCGTTCGGCACGCGTGCCACGGAGATCGAGGCCGGCGAGGTGACCGTCACCGTGACCGACGCGGACGGCGTCACCGACACGGTCACGGCCGAGTACGCCGCGCGGTCGTGCGGCTGAGGTGACCCGGACGCCGGGTGAGACGGGGGTCCGACACCGTCTCGCCCGGCGCCCACCGGTGCGCCCCGTGGGGCGGCGGCCGATGCCGCCCTGCTTCTCGGTGGTGGTGCGCCCGTCCGGCAGCGGGCGCACCACCACCTGTCCCGGTCGTGCGTGGCGACCGCCGGTGGCGCGCTACGCCTTCTCGGCGTGCACGACGGCGACCGGGTGCGTCGCGTGGTGCAGCACCTGCTGGCTCACGGAGCCCAGGACCATGCCGCGCAGGTCGCCGCGGCCGCGCGAGCCGACGACGGTCAGTGCGGCCCCCGCCGCGGCCTCCCGGATCGCGACGGACGGCTCGCGGTCCACGACGAACGTCTCGACGAGGACGTCGTCGTGCTCGGCGGTGCGCACACGTGCGAGCGCCGCCTCGACGGTGCGCGACGCCTCGGCCCGCGCGTCGCGCTCGGCCGACGTGTAGAACGACGGGTTCTCCTCCCACAGCGGCCCTACGGGCAGCCGCCACGCGCACACCGCCACGACGCGCGACCCGGTGCGGGCCGCCTCGTCGAGCGCGAACCGCAGCGCCGCGTCGCCGTGCACGGACCCGTCGACGCCGACGACCACGTCGGTCGTCCGCTCGGCCCGGTCCACGACCGGCGGCACGACGACGACCGGCACGGGAGAGCGCGCGGCGAGCCGCGTGCCGACGGAGCCGAAGAACATGGAGCCGACGGAGCCCAGGCCGCGCGACCCGACGACGACGAGGTCGGCGTCCTTGGCCTCGTCGAGCAGCGCCTCCGCGGGCGGGCCGGAACGCAGCGTGGTGCGCACGGGCACCGAGGGGTCGACGTGGGCGGCACGTTCCGCGGCGGCCGACAGGATGGGCCCGGCGATCTCGCCGAGCTCCTCCACGCTCGGGTAGTACGCGCCCCCGACGAACGGCGTCGCGACCACCGGCACGTAGGCGACGTGCAGCACGCGGAGCTCGGCGCCGCGCCGGGCCGCCTCACCGACCGCCCAGTCCAGGGCCTTGCCGCTCGTCGCGCTGCCGTCCACACCGACCAGGACGACCTGCTGCGTCGATCCGCTCACGATTCCCACCTCGGTCCCTCGTCCCCTTCGCGGCGGGTGTCCTCCGCCGCCTGCACATCTCCTGGATACCCCCTGAGGCCGGGGGTACGCACCCCGCGACCGCCCCCGCGCGCGGGGACCCACGGCTCCAGGTCGTGGGACGAAGGTCCCGTACCTGCGGCGTCGGACCCTCGCTCGCGCGAGAATCCGTCCCCGACGGGCTACGTTGAGGTCATGGGCTCTCCCCACCCGATCCGTGTGTTCCTGCTCGACGACCACGAGGTGGTCCGGCGTGGCGTGGCCGCGCTGCTCGAGGCGGCCGGTGACATCACCGTCGTCGGCGAGGCCGGTACCGCCGCCTCCGCGCTCGCGCGTATCAAGGCGACGCGACCCGACGTCGCGATCCTCGACGTGCGTCTGCCCGACGGCTCCGGCGTCGAGGTGTGCCGCGAGGTGCGCTCCGAGCTCCCCGAGGTCGGCTGCCTCATGCTCACGTCCTTCGCCGACGACGAGGCGCTGTTCCAGGCCGTGCTCGCCGGCGCGTCGGGGTACGTGCTCAAGCAGATCCACGGGTCCGACCTCGTCGGCGCGGTCCGCACCGTCGCGGCGGGCGGGTCGCTGCTCGACCCGGCGAGCACCGCGCGCGTCCTCGAGCGTCTGCGCCACGCCGCGGACGAGATCCCGGACCGGCTCGAGGGCCTGTCCCAGCAGGAGCGCCAGATCGTGGCGCTCATCGGCGAGGGCCTGACGAACCGCGAGATCGGCAAGCGCCTCTACCTCGCGGAGAAGACGGTCAAGAACTACGTCTCGCACGTCCTCGCGACGCTCGGCCTGCAGCGGCGCACCCAGGTCGCGGTGCTCGCGACCGAGATGCGCCAGGAGGAGGCGACGCGCCAGGGCGGCACCCCGGGCGCGGGCGCCCCGGCGGGGGACCGGCAGCACGGTGGCCAGCCGTTCCGTCCCTGACGGCGGCGCCGGAGCGGTGCGTCCCGAGGGGCCCGAGGGCTCGTCGCCGGACGGACCGGAGGCCGACGGCGAGGGTCCGGCCGACCGCGCGGCGTCGGGACCTTCGGCTCTCGCCGATCTGACACCGCGGCGCGACGATGTGGAGATGGACACAGTCGAGCGGACCGGGACAGGGGCACCGGTGGTGGGTGCGGGGGCCATGACGGCCGAGCGTCCGCGCGCCTCGGCAGGGCTCTCGGAGCTCACGCCGGAGGAGAGCTACGCGCTCCTCGCGACCGTCCCCGTGGGCAGGATCGTCTACACCGACCACGCGCTGCCGGCGATCCAGCCGGTGAACTTCGTCCTCGACGGGCCGGACGTCGTGTTCCGTACCGCCGAGGGCTCCAAGCTCGCGGTCGCCGCGAGCCGCGCGGTCGTCGCGTTCGAGGTGGACCAGTTCGACGCCGAGGCGCGCTCCGGCTGGTCCGTCGTCCTCGTGGGCCGCACGTTCGAGGTCACCGAGCCGGTGGAGCGGGCGCGGCTGCTCGCCCTCCCGCTCGTGACGTTCGTGCCGGGCGCGCGCGACCGCGTCATCAAGGTCGTCCCGCGCATCGTCACCGGGCGGCGGATAGTGCGCTGAGGCGGTCCGGGAGCCGGGTCAGACGAGCGGCACCCACCACTCGAGCCGCGTGCCGCCGTCGGGGAGCGCGGTCGCGGTGCTCGACCCGCCCAGCGCCGCCGCGCGCGCCTGCATGTTCCGCAGCCCCGAGCGGCGCCCGCCGGGCTGGATGCCCACGCCGTCGTCCGTCACCGTGAGGCGCGCCTCGTGCGCGGTCACGGACAGGTGCACGACGACGTGGCTCGCCTGCGCGTGCCGCGCCACGTTGGTCAGGGACTCGCCGAGCACGACGACGAGCTGGTCGGCGACCTCGGCGGGCAGGCTCGGGCCGCCGTCGGACACGCCCGCGCCCGACCCCTCGGTCGCGACCTCCACGCTCACCTCCGGCGCGAAGCCCAGGACCGTCGTCGCGGCCTCCGCCTGGGCGCGGAACCGGTCCTCGATCGACGGCGCGTCCGGGTCGCTCGCCGTGTGCAGGGCGAAGATCGTCGAGCGGATCTGCCGGATCGTCTCGTCGAGGTCGGAGACGGTCTCCTCGATGCGGGTCCGCGCGTTCGGGTCGGCGACGAGCGGCTGCACGCTCATGAGCGTCATCGCCGACGCGAACAGGCGCTGGATCACGACGTCGTGCAGGTCGCGCGCGATGCGGTCGCGGTCCTCGAGCACGCCCACCTGCTTGGCGCGCCCGTAGAGCCGGGCGTTCTCGATCGCGACGCCCGCGGCCGCGGCGAGCGCGATCACGGCCGCCTCGTCCTCCGCCGTGAACTCCGTCGTGGAGTCCTCGTTGCCCGGCCCGGGCACCCGCTTGTCCGTGAGGTAGAGGTTGCCGAACACCGTGTCGCGCACCCGGACCGGGACGCCGAGGAACGTGTGCATCGGCGGGTGGCCCTCGGGGAAGCCGGCCGACCGGACGTCGTCGGCGATCTCCGGGACGCGGATGGGCTCCGGGTTGTCGATCAGCTCCCCGAGCAGGCCCTCGCCGTGCGGCCAGTGGTCGATCGCGGCGACCTGGTCGTCCGAGAGCCCGAGCGGGATGAACTGCGCGAGACGCTCGCGGCCCGAGGCGTCGAGCACGCCCAGCGCGCCGTACCGGGCGCCGGTGAGCTCCATCGCCACGTCCACGATGCGCCGCAGCACCTGCGGGAGGTCGAGGTCGCTCGTCACCGCCACGACGGCGTCCAGCACGCGTTGCCCGGCGGTGGCCGGCAGGTCCGTCGTTCCGCTCACCCGAGCCAGTCTCCCAGACGCGGGGCCCCCGACGGCACCGGGCCGGACAGAGGGGTGTGACGTGGGTGACACCCGCGCGCTATCGTGCGTCCACATCTCGGGACGTCCGTCGCCGTCCTGCCGGTCGCCCGCCGCGGCCGGCCCGGCGCGAGCCGACCGAGGCCGTCGACGCAGGGGGCCGAAGGGACGCGGTGCCGCATGCCGACCATCGACCAGGGCGCGGGCCTCGCCACGGAGACCGCGCTCGCCGACCTGCGGGCCGCCGTCGGGCACCTGCACCCCGACGACCCCGCCGAGCTCGTCGCCATCGCCGACGACCTGCGCGCCCTCGGCAGTCCCGCCGCCGCCGTGCCGTTCTACGAGTCGGCCGTCGAGCACGGTGTCCCCGGGGCCGTGTACCGGCTGGGGGTCGCGCACCACGAGGCGGGCGACGCCGCCGAGGCGTTCCGCTGCTTCGAGCTCGCGGGGCTCGCGGGCGACGTCCTCGGCGCGTTCATGGCTGCGCAGGTCGCGACCGAGCGCGGCGACCTGCACGCCGCCCGGCGGTGGTACGAGCAGGCCCAGGACGTCGAGGGCGCCTCCGTCCGGCTCGCGCACGTCCTCGCCGAGCTGGGGGAGCAGGACGCCGCCTCGGACCTCCTCGTCGCGACGTCGGGCGGGAGCTGGGAGGCGGCTGTCGAGCTGGCGCGCAGCGGCGCGCTCACGGGTGACGACGCCGTGGCCCTCCTCGAGGGCTGGGCGGAGGCGGGCGAGGCGCGCGTCGCGGCGGCGCTCGCCGACCTCTACGTGCGCGCGGGTCGTGGCCTCGACGCCGAGGACCTGCTGGAGCAGGCGGCGCTCGTGGGTGAGCCCACCGCGCGCACGAGCCTGGGCATCCTGCGGCTCCGTGCCGGCCGGGTCGCCGAGGCGATGACGCTCTGGAGCGAGGCCACTGCCCAGGGCGACCCTCAGGCGGCGGAGCTGCTCGCCCGCTTCGGCTGACCGGGGGTCACGCGGGTGCGGACAGAAAGGCGCCCGGCGGGCGACCCGCTCCGTCGAGCGTCGGTCGCCCTGCCGGGCGCGGAGGGGCGGGACGTGCGGGTGGTCTCCCCACCGCCCGCACGTCCCTCTTCCCCCGGGAGCGACTCCCTGCAGCGACGGCCTCAGAATCGTCGCGCGGTATCGGTCGCCCCGTAGGCCCGCCGCACACGGCGGGCTGTCGTGACCGTCAGACCAGCCAGGCGTTGCGCTGGACGAACGGGATCTTCTTCCACGTCTTGCCGAGGCCGAGCACGCTGCCCGCCCCGAGGAGCGTGAGCGCGATGATCGTCAGGGCCATCGTGATGTGGTCGTCGATGATCGGGTTGGTCACGAGCGGGAGCTCGGCCAGGTACATGAGCAGGAGCAGGAGCGTGCCGCTCACCGAGGCGACCCGCATGCCGATGCCCAGGATGAGCGCGAGCCCGATGCCGAGCAGGCCGACCATGAACAGCACGTCGATGAACGCGTTCCCGGCCAGGCCGCTGAAGAAGCCCGAGAACGTGCCCTCGAGGTTCGACAGGAAGCCGGTCGTCGGGCTGTTCCCGTTGATCCACGACCGCTCGGCGGGGGTCGCGAACCCGAGCCCGAACGTCTTGTCGAGGAAGGCCCAGAGGAAGTAGAAGCCGATCACGATCCGCAGGACGCCGAGGACGACCTGGGTGTGCCGCGGAGCGCGCTCCGCGAGGCTGAGGGTCTCCGGCTCGCTGCCTTCGACCGTAGGGAGCGGCGCGTTGGCGTTCCGCTCGATCGTCCCCTTCATCACTGTCCCCTCTCATCGACCCGGCCGGTGCGGCTGGGCTCCTGAGACCAAGCAAACCCCTGTGAAGGAAGGGTGGACGTCGGGCAAAGGTCGCCGCCCACGGGGACCTAGGTCACCGGCGAGCGCGGTGCTCTCGCGCGAACGATGCGTCTCGGGCCGAGTGATGCGTCCAGGGACGCAGCGGTCGCACGCGGACGCAGCGCTCGCCGGGCCCCGCGGCCGGGGCGCTCAGGGGGCGGTGGACTTGTCCAGGTCGGCGCGCAGCTCGTCGACGCGCGTGCGCAGGTCCTCGATCGAGTCCCGGACGGCGGCGTCCGCGCCGGAGAGGGAGTCCGCGACCGCGTCGAGCTCGGTGGACGCGTCCTCGAGCGCTGTCTCCGCCTCCGCGAGGCGCTGCTCGGCCTCGGCGCGGGTGTCGTCCGTGGCGGCGGCCGCCTCGTCCGCCGCGGCGCGGGCCTCGTCCGCGGCCTCCTGCGCCGCGGTGACGGCGTCCTCGGCGCGCGTGCGGGCCTCGCCCGACAGCGAGCCGAGGTCCTCGGTGAGGGAGCGGACGTCCTCGCCGATGGTCTCGGCCTGGGACCGGGCGTCGTCGAGGAACTGCTGGACCTGGTCGCCGGTGAGGGTGAACTCCGGCACGCTCACCGAGCCGTCCTCTGCGCACCCGGCGAGCGCGAGGGTCGTGACGACCGCCGCGCCCAGCGCGAACGAGCGTGACGTTGACCTGCGGTGACGCGTGGATGAACTCATGGCGGCATTCTCGCGCGCGAACATGAGACGGGGGTGAGAGCCCTGTGGAGGCGGTGTACGGTAGGCGGACGAGGGCACTGTGGCGTGCAGCACACCGACCGGTGGGCGTGCGCAGCCGTGACGTCGGGCGCGACGACGCGCTGAACCGGCGCGCGGGACCGCAGGTCCGTGGCAGGGCACGAAGCACGGGAGTGAGCGGTGAGCACCACGGCAGAGCACGAGGGCGCGGCGGACGACGCGCCCCAGACGCCCGAGCCTGCCGCGCCCGCCCCCGCGCCGACCTTCGCACGACGCGCTCGCGCCGTCTCCCACGTCCTCATCTCCTCGGCGCTCGCGATCACGCTGGCCGCGGCGCTCGCGGGGAGCGTCGAGCCCCGCCCCGGCGCGTCCTTCTTCGCCACCGAGGCCGCGACGGCGACCCAGGTCTCGGCGCTGTCGAGCACGCTCGGCGCGGGCCTCGACGAGGACCAGCAGCTCGACGGCGCGATCGAGGTCCTCGCGACCGCGAACGCGCTCGCCGACGGCGAGGTCACGGCTCCCGTGGAGCAGGCGCGCGCCGAGCTCGGCATGCTCCTCGCCACCTACCTCGCCCAGCAGGACGCCGCGCGACGGGTGCCCGTCCAGGTGGTCCCCGACGGCGGGCTCGACCTCGACGAGTCGCTCGACGACACCGAGGTCCCCGACCTCCCGGAGCCGATCGACCCGGGCGCGGGCTCCGACGACGCCGACGTCCCTGGTACGGACGAGGACGGGACGACGGCCCCCGGAGGCCCCGCGCAGCAGCCCGCGTCCGTGGACGCGGCGGGCGACACGGACGCGTTCCGCACCTCCGCGGTCCGCGCCGCGCCGAGCCCGAGCCCGACGAGCAGCCCCGACCCCACCGCGTCCCCCAGCCCGAGCGGGTCGCCGAGCCCGTCACCGTCGAGCGACGCCACGACAGGACCGACGGCGCCCGGCAGCACCGGGGGCTCCCCAGGAGACCGCACGCTCCCCGAGGACGCCGTGCCCGCTCCCGACGGCGTCTCCCCGGGGGAGCTCGGCGGCACCCAGAGCGACCTGGACGACCCGTCGGGTGACAGCGGTGACGGAGAGCACGCGGAGGACGACGACCACGCTCACGGTGACGTGACGCTCGAGGACGTCGTCGTCTCGGCGACCCACCTCGCGGACCTGCTCGGCACGGACTACTCCCCGGTCGGTGTCGTCCCGGCGGACGGGGTCACGGCGCTCGCGGGCACGACCCTCGCGGAGCGGCTCGCCGAGGTGGTCGAGAAGTACGCCGGCTCGACCGCGCAGTACCAGAACGGGCGGATCCCGCCCGAGGCGCTGTGCGCGCTCGACTTCGCGCCGGGCAAGACGCTGCGCTGCGACGCGGCGGAGCAGCTCGAGGCGCTCGCCGCGGAGTTCGAGAAGGAGTTCGGGTACGCGCTCAAGATCACCGACGCGTACCGCCCCTACGACGACCAGGTGCGGCTCAAGGCGATCAAGCCCTACCTCGCCGCGGTCCCGGGGACGTCCCAGCACGGCTGGGGCCTCGCGATCGACGTCGGCGGCAGCGTCCCGTCGGGGACGTCGCGCGAGTACGTGTGGATGCGGACGCACGCCCCGGACTACGGCTGGGACAACCCCGCCTGGGCGCGGCCGAACGGGTCCAAGCCTGAGCCGTGGCACTTCGAGTTCTTCGCCGCCGGCAAGATGCCGACGCGCTACACGCCGTCGGAGAGCACGACCCCGACGACCCCCCAGAAGCCGTCGACCCCGAGCGCGCCGGCCCCGGCGCCCAAGCCCACGCCGACCGAGCCCACGAAGCCGACCACGCCGACCAAGCCGACCACGCCCACCACCCCGAAGCCGGAGGAGCCCGAGCAGCCCGCGAAGGTCGCCGTGCCGGCCGGCCTCGTCGGCACGACGCAGGCCCAGGCCCAGGCGACGCTCACGAAGGCGGGGTTCACGGTCAGCGTGACGACGCAGGAGGACGCCGCCGCGGCGGGCACCGTGATCGCGGTGAACCCGGGCTCCGGCGCCCAGGTCGCGCCGGGGAGCACGGTCACGATCGTCGTGTCGACGGGGCCCACCGACCCGGAGCCCCCGGTGGACCCCGAGCCGCCGGTCGACCCGGAGCCGACCCCCGAGCCCGAGCCGACGGAGGAACCGACCGCCGCGCCGACGTCCGCGCCGACCGAGGAGCCCACGGCGGGCGCGACGGAGACGACCGCGCCCTGACGCGCGACGTCGCCAGGCCCCGCGCGGGAGTGCGGTTGCGCTCGGGGCGCCCGCTCCTGCCGCGGACGCCCGGATATTCGCGTGCGCCGCGGCGAGCGGCCGCGTAGCCTCGTCAGCGATGTGATCCTCACCTGCCCCGACCGCTCCGTCCCGTCGAGCCCGTCGTCGTGGCCCCCGCGCCGTCCCTGGCGCGTGCGCGTGCCACCCGGGCACCTTGGTAGGTGATCGCCCCATGGCCCGTTCCACCCCTGTCCTCCGTGCGTCCGACGTCCGCGTGTCCTTCGCGGGCCGCCCCGTGCTGCGGGGCGTCGACCTCGCCGTCGACCCTGGCCACCGCACGGGACTCGTCGGCGAGAACGGCGTCGGCAAGTCCACCCTGCTGCGCGTGCTCGCGGGCACGCTCGTGCCCGACGACGGGGTCGTGACCCGGCCCGACGACCTCGGGTTCCTCCACCAGGAGTTCCCCTACCCGCCGACGACGACCGTGCGTGCGGTCGTCGACGACGCGTTGGCCCGCGTCCGGGCGATCGAGCGCGAGCTCGAGGAGGCGGCGCTCGCCCTCGCGGGCCCGGACGGCGCGGGGCCTGTCGCGGGGCCCGGCGCGGGGGTCGAGGAGGCGTACGCGCGCGCCCTCGACCGGGCCGAGCTCGCGGACGTGTGGGACGCCGACGCGCGTGCCGCGCGCACGCTCGCCGGACTCGGCCTCGACGTCGACGGCGTCGCGGGCCGCGCCGTCGGCTCGCTCTCGGGCGGGCAGCGGACGCGGCTCGGGCTCGCCGCGCTGCTGGTGCGTCAACCCGGCGCGCTGCTGCTCGACGAGCCGACGAACCACCTCGACGACGACGCGGCCGAGTTCCTCGCGGCGGCGCTGCGCGCCCTCCCGGGCGCCGTCGTGCTCGCGAGCCACGACCGGGTCTTCCTCGACGAGGTGTGCACCGAGATCCTCGACCTCGACCCGACGGCCGAGCCCCTGCGAGGGGCCGCGGACGGCGCGGCGCTGCCCGGTGGCGCGGCCACCCTGTACGGCGGCGCGTACAGCGACTACCTGGAGGCCAAGCGCGTCGAGCGCGCGCGCTGGGAGCAGAGGTTCGAGGCCGAGCAGGCGGAGCTCGCCGAGCTGCGCCGGTCCGTCGCGGTCACCGCGCGCGACGTCTCGAAGAACCGGGAGCGCGGCAACCAGGCGAAGATCCTCTACGACTTCAAGGGCGAGCGCGTCCAGAGCCAGGTGTCGCGGCGCGTGCGCAACGCCCAGCTGCGCCTCGACACCCTCGATCGCGAGCAGGTCCGCAAGCCTCCGCCGCCGCTGCGCTTCGCGCCGCCGAGCGGCGACGGCGCGGTCATCCCCGGCGGGGGCGACGTCGTCGCCTGGGCGCGGGGCGTCGTCGTGCACCGGCCGGCGGGTACGGGCGCGCCCGGCGAGCGCGCCGACCGGCTCGACATGGCGGCGTCGGGCGTGCCCTCGATCGAGGTCGCGCGCGGCACGCGGCTGCTCGTCACGGGCGCCAACGGCGCGGGGAAGTCGACGCTCCTGCACGTCCTCGCAGGCGACCTCGCACCCGACGCGGGCACCGTCGGGCGGGCGCGGGGGGTGCGCGTCGGCCTGCTGGAGCAGGACGTCCACCTGCACGACGACGACCGCACCCCGCGCGAGCTCCTCGCCCTCGCGCAGGGCTGGGACCCGGCGGACCGGGCGGGCGCGCGCGAGGCCGCGGTAGACGCCCACGGGCTCCTCGCGCCGCGCGACCTCGGGCGCCCGCTCGCGGAGCTGTCGGTCGGCCAGCGGCGGCGCGTCGTGCTCGCGATGCTCGTGACGCAGGCCCCGGACGTGCTGCTCCTCGACGAGCCGACGAACCACGTGTCGCTCACGCTCGCGGGGGAGCTCATGGAGGCCGTCGACGAGTGGCCGGGCGCCGTCGTCGTCGCCTCGCACGACCGGTGGCTGCGGCAGCGCTGGACCGGCGACGTCGTGCACCTGTCCTGACCGGCGCAACTCGCTGGCCCTCGGCGCCGGGCGGTGCCTAGGGTCGGTGGGTGGACGTCGAGCAGACCGGTGCCGTGGCACCGGACAACGCGTGGAAGCAGGTCGTCGCGGCGCTCGCGGACGCGGGTCGGCTGGAGGTGCTCGCCCGCGTCGTGACGGAGGGCCCCGCCGAGGCGGTGCTCTCGACCGACGAGCGGCGGCGGCTCGGGCCGCTCCTCGCCGCCGGGGTGGTCGTGCGCGACGACGGCGGGTTCCTGCGCGCCGCGCCCGAGCGGTTCGCGGCGCTCCTCGCGACGACGCCCACACCCCGGCCCACGGGCGCCGAGCGGTTCCTCGTCGACGGACGCCTGCTGCGCTCGCCCAAGCGCCTGCGCGACCGCGAGCTCGTGGTGCGGTTCCTCGCGGCGCAGGTGCTGCCCCTGGAGGAGCCCGTCACCGAGCTCACGCTGACCAAGCGGCTCGCCGCCCGCGCGGCGGACCCGGTGTCGCTGCGCCGCGCGATGGTCGACGCCGGCCTCGTGCACCGCACGCGCGACGGCGCCGAGTACTGGCGCACGGTCGTCACGGAGTTCGACGACGTCTGACGCGCGGCCGCCGCTCGCCCCGGCCGTGCGTCGGAGGCGGCGACTAGGGTCGGTGGCATGAGCAGCGAGCGCGCCCTCGCGGCGCTGGAGGCGTCGGGCATCGACTACACCGTCACGCGGCACGGGCGGGTGGGGTCGCTCGAGGAGGCCGCCGCGGCCCGGGGCGTGGACCCGGCGCGCGTCCTCAAGACGATCGTCGTGCGGCGTGCGGAGGACGACTACCTGTTCGTGCTCGTCCCGGGTGACCGCCAGATCTCCTGGCCCAAGCTGCGCTCGCTCCTCGGCGTCTCGCGCCTGTCCATGCCGGACAAGGAGGTCGCGCGCGACGTCACGGGCTACGAGCGGGGCACGATCACGCCGTTCGGCTCGACGCACGCCTGGCCGGTCGTGGCGGACGTCCGGGTCGTGGCGGGGCCGGGGGCGAGCGACGAGGTCGACGTCGCGGGGGACGAGAGCGCGGAGCCGGACGCCGCAGCGCGCCTCGTCTCGATCGGCGGCGGCGCGCACGGCGTCGCCGCGACGGTGGACGGACGGGCGCTCGTCGGCGCGCTGGGAGCGCAGGTCGCGGACGTCACGGAGCCGCTGTAGCGCGAGCGACCGCTCGTGGCGCGCCAGTTGTGTGGGTTCGGGGAAAGGTCGAGGACCACCCGCTCGGGGGCTGGTGTGCGCCGCGCGTCGGGTGCAGACTCTTTCTGCTCCGGTCGCGGTCGCCCGGCGCGACCCGTCGCCCGACGGCGGCGCGCGCGACCGTACGGAGCCTCGCGGGGGCGCGCGGGGAACAGGCCGTCACCGCCGGACGTTGTCCGGAGGGGCGGCCGACAGCACGCAGGACGACTCGAGAGAGACGGTGAGCGGGAACCGTGGACACTGGCAGCGCGATCGACCGGACGAGCGGGATCGTCTACGCCCCGGCGGACGGCGGCGTGGTCGTGACGATGTGGGGAGAGATCGACGCGGCGCTGCGCGACCGCGCGAGCGAGGCGATGTCCTACGTGCTGGACACGCGCGGGCGCGTGGTGGTCGACGTCGCCGACGTGACCTTCATCGACTCGTCGGGCATCGCGTTCATCATCCAGCTCTACATGCTCGGTGAGGAGGACGGCCGTGACGTGGTCCTCCGTGACCCGTCGACGAGCATCGTGGAGCTGCTCGAGATGATCGGCATGGGCGGTCGCATCCCGGTCGAGCGCAGCGGCGCGACGACAGGCCCCATCGAGGTCGTCGGCGCGGTCTGACGCCGGCCCGCGGCCGACCGCCCGGGTCCCGGATGCTGTGGGACCCGGCCGGTACGGTGCGGTCATGCGCATCCTGCACACGTCCGACTGGCACCTCGGGCGGACGCTGCACGGGGTCGACCTGCTCGAGCACCAGGCCGCGCACCTCGACCACCTCGTCGAGCTGACCCGCACGGAGGGCATCGACGCCGTCGTCGTCGCGGGCGACGTCTACGACCGCGCCATCCCGCCGGTCGACGCGGTGTCGCTCCTCTCGGACGCGGTCACGCGGCTCGCGGAGCACGCGCACGTCGTCGTCACGCCGGGCAACCACGACTCCGCGGTCCGGCTCGGGTTCGGAGACCGGGTGATGCGTCCGGGCGTGCACCTGCGCGCACGGCTGTCCGACGTCGGGGCGCCCGTCGTCCTCGCGCCGCGCCGCGGGAGCGGGACGGGCGACGCTCCGCTGCTCGTCTACGCCCTTCCGTACCTCGACCCGGACACGGCGCGCCACGCGCTGGCCGACGACGCCGGGTCCGCGGGCGCGGACCAGGTCTCGGCCCCGCGCGCCGACGGTGCGCGGGCGCCGCTCGCCCGGTCGCACGAGGCGGTCATGGGAGCAGCGATGCGGCGCGTCGGGGCCGACCTCGCGCGTCGCCGTGCGCAGGACCCGGCAGCACGGGCCGTCGTCGTCGGCCACGCGTTCGTGGTCGGCGGGCTCGCGTCGGAGTCGGAGCGGGACATCCGCGTGGGTGGGGTCGACGCCGTGCCCGCGGCGACGTTCGGGGGCTGGGGGATCGACTACGTCGCGCTCGGGCACCTGCACGGGCCGCAGCGTGTCGCCGTGCCCGACGTTTCACGTGGAACCGCAGGTCACGGCGGCGGGTCGGCGACGGTCGCGCGCTACTCGGGATCACCGCTCGCGTTCTCCTTCTCGGAGCTGCACCAGCGCAAGTCCACGGCGCTCGTCGACCTGGACCGGCTGGGCGCCGGCGGGGATCCGGACGCGGCCGTCGAGCTCGTCCCCGCACCGGTGCCGCGCCGCCTCGCGGAGGTCACGGGGACGCTCGACGACCTGCTCGGGACGGTCGGCGAGCCGCACGTCGACGACTGGCTGCGGGTGGTCGTGACGGACCCCGTGCGACCCACGGAGCTCTACGCGCGCGTCCGGGCCCGCTTCCCGCACGCGCTCCAGGTGACCCACCGCCCGCCGCGCGTCGCCGAACGGGAGGTCGTGACCGCCGTCGGGCCGGGGCACGACCCGCTCGACGTCGCGCGGGACTTCGTCGAGCACGTGGCGGGCCACGCGCCGAGCGACGCGGAGGTCGCCGTGCTCCGCGAGGCGTTCGAGCTCGCGCTCGCGGAGGAGCGGAGCGCCTGATGCACCTGCACTCGCTGACCTTCCAGGCGATCGGACCGTTCGCGGGCCTCCATCGCGTCGACCTCGCGTCCCTCGGTGCGTCCGGGATCTTCCTGCTCGACGGGCCCACGGGCGCGGGCAAGTCGACGGTCATCGACGCGATCGTCTTCGCGCTGTACGGCAAGGTCGCCTCCGAGGCCGCGAGCGACGACCGACTCCGCTCGGCGTTCGCGGCACCCGAGGTCGAGTCGTTCGTGGACCTCGTGCTGGAGGTCCCGTCGGGCGTGTACCGCGTGCGCCGGACGCCCGAGTACCTCCGGCCCAAGAAGCGCGGCACGGGCACGACGACCCAGCAGGCCTCGGTGCGGCTCTGGCGCCTGACGGACGTGCCGTCCGCGGAGGCCCTCGCGGGGGGTGACGGCCCGCCCGGCGAGCTGCTCTCGGCGCGGCTCGACGAGGCCGGGGAGGAGATCCGCAGGATCGTCGGGCTCGACCGTCGCCAGCTCGTGCAGACCGTCGTGCTGCCGCAGGGCGAGTTCGCGACGTTCCTGCGCGCGAAGCCCGAGGACCGGGCCGTGCTGCTCCAGAGGGTCTTCGGTACCGAGCTCTACCACCGCGCGGCGGCGCGGCTCGCCGAGCTCGCGCGCGCGGCGCGGGCACGGTCGGACGGTGCGCGGCAGGGGGTGCGCGCCGCGGTCGAGCGGTTCACCGGGGCGGCGGGGCTCGTGCCCGACGACGCCCGGCGACTGCGCACCGCCGCACAGGACGACGCACGGCTGCGGCGGGCCGACGAGGCCGACGTCGCCCGAGCCGAGGCGGACGTCGCTCGGGGTGTGGCGGAGGGGGAGAGGCCGACGGGCCGCGACATCGCGGACACCGCGCAGGCGTCCCCGACGGCGCTCGAGGACGGACGGGTCACGGGGTTGGAGCCCGCCGCGCCCGCAGCGGTGATCGAGGAGACAGCCGCCCCTGCCGCGGGCGTGCACGCGCTCGCCCTCGCACACGTCGCGGGGCTGGAGGCTGAGGCGGAGGTGCTGGCCGAGCGCGAGGTCGCGGCCAACGCGGCACTCGTCGCGGCGCGCGACCGCCTCGACGAGGAGCGGGCGGTCGCGGACGCCGTGGACCGCCGGGCACGGCTGCGCGCCGAGGCGGCGCGTCTCGCGGAGGAGGAGCACCGGGTCGCCGACGACCGCCGGCGCGTCGACGCCGCGACCCGGGCCGCCGTCGTCGCCCCTGCGGCACAGGGTCTCGTCCGCGCGGAGCAGCTCCTCGCCGCCGCGCAGGACCGGCTCGCGCTCGCCCGGACGGGAGCGCCCGCGCCCCTCGCCGACGCCGACCCGACCACGCTCGAGGCGCTGCGCGCCGACGTCGCGACGGCCGGGGTGCGCGTGACCCGCCTGCTCCCCGTCGGTGCCTCGCTCCCGAGCCGTGACCGTGCGGTCGCCGACGGCCGCAAGGACGTCGCGCAGGCGACCGAGGAACGGGCGCGCGTCCTCGACGAGCTCGCCGCGCGCCCGGCGCGCCGTGAGGAGCTGCGCCTGCGGCTGGCGTCGCTCGCGGAGACGGCCGGGACCCTCGGGGGCCGCCAGGAGCGGGCGTTGCGTGCGCGCGCGGTCGAGGAGGCGGCACGGCAGGCCGCGACGCTCGCCGCGGAGGAGGTGGTGGCCCGTTCCGCGTGCACGGAGGCCGCGACGGCCGCGCGCGCCGCGGTGGAGCAGGAGGCGAGGCTCCGGGCGGCCCGCATCGCCGGCCTCGCGGGCGAGCTCGCTGCCGGTCTCGTCGAGGAGTTCCCGTGCCCGGTGTGCGGCGGCACGGACCACCCGGCACCGGCACCGCTCGCGGACGACCACCCCACGGCGCAGGACGTCGAGGAGGCCGAGCGCGGCCGGGCCGAGGCGGAGCGGGTGCTCCACGACGCCTCCGCACGGGTCGAGGTCCTCCTGGAGCGGCTGGCCGCGCGCCGTCGGGACGCCGAGGGCCTGACGCCGCACGAGGCGGCGGAGCGGGTCGCGGAGGTCGACGCGCTCGTCGCGGACGCGCGGGCGGCGGCGCACGAGCGTGCGGACGCCGAGCGCGAGCTCGACGCCCTCGACGCCGCCACGCTCGCCCTCCAGGAGCGGGCCGCCGCGCTGGCGGAGACGATCGCCGGCACGTCGGCCCGCGTCGAGGAGCTCGCGACGACGCTCGACGCCGACCGGGCCGAGATCCGTGCCGAGGTCGCCGCGGCCGGACCGCTGGTGGAGCTGGCCGACCTGCCCGACGCCCTCGCCGACGAGGGCGGGACCCGGAACCCGGTCGCCGTCCTCGCCGCAGCGCTCGACGACCGGCTCCGCACGATCGACGCGCTCGCCGACGCGGGCGCCGCGGTCGCGACCGCGGGGAGGGCAGCCGCCGAGCGCGCGGCCGAGCTCGGCGCGCTCGTCGACCGGTCGGGCTTCGTGGACGCCGCCGACGCGCTCGCCGCCGTCCTCGACGAGCCGGACCGTCGGGCGCTCGCGCGTCGCGTCGCCGAGCACGAGGCGGCGCGTGCCGCCACCACCGCCGGGCTCGCCGACCCCGCCCTCGCGAACCTTCCCGAGGATGCGCGGCCCGACGTCCCGGCGGCACGGACTGCGGTCGCAGAGGCCGAGGCGACGGCCCGGGCGGCGGGCCGCCGGCACGAGCTCGTGGCCCGCCAGGCGCAGTCCGCGTGCGCCGCCGCGGAGGGGATCGGGGCGGCGGCGGACGACTGGGCCCGGGCTCGCGACGCGGCCGGGCCGGTCGTGCGCATGGCCGCGCTGGCGTCCGGCTCCGGCGACAACGCCCACGCGCTCACGCTCGCGACGTTCGTCCTCGTCCAGCGGTTCGAGGACGTCGTCGCCGCCGCGAACGAGCGCCTCGCCGAGATGTCGTCGGGCCGGTACGAGCTCGTGCGCAGCGCGACGCGCGAGGACGTGCGTGCGCACAAGCGTGGCCTCGCGATGAAGGTCCTCGACCACGTCACCGAGCGCGAGCGCGACCCGCGCACGCTGTCCGGCGGCGAGACGTTCTACGTGTCCCTGTGCCTGGCCCTCGGGCTCGCGGACGTCGTCACCGCGGAGGCGGGCGGGGTCGAGCTGGGGACGCTCTTCGTCGACGAGGGCTTCGGCAGCCTGGACCCCGAGACGCTCGAGGCCGTGCTCGCGGCTCTCGGTCGGCTCCGGGCGGGTGGGCGCGTCGTCGGCGTCGTGTCGCACGTGGAGGCGCTCAAGCAGTCCATCGCGGAACGCATCGAGGTGCGGCGCGTGCCCGGAGGCGGGAGCACGCTCACCGTGCGAGCGTGAGGACGGCGGTGCTGCCCAGGGGCGTCGGCCGGGAGACGCCCGGCGTGTGCCACCGTCCGGCGGCACACGCCGGAGACGCCGAGCGGAGGACGCCGCCGGGCGTTTCGATGACCGACCGGTCGAGGTGACCGGGTGCAGCGGGCCGCCTACCGGCGGCGAGGAGTGGTGCGGATGTCAGGACCGGCCCGGCACGACGGCGCGGCGAGCCCGCGCGACGCCCGGCTGCGGCGGCGCTGGGACCGGGAGGCGGGCGCCTACGACCGCGGCATGGCCGTGGCCGAGCGGCGCTTCTTCCCGGACGTCCGCCGCCGGGCGTGCGGGCTCGCGACGGGCGAGACGCTGGAGGTAGCGATCGGCACGGGTCTCAACCTCGCGTACTACCCGGCGCGGGTGCTGGACGGCCGTCTGACGGGCGTCGAGTGGAGCCCGGGGATGCTCGCGGTCGCGCGACGGCGGGCGGCGGAGCAGGGGATCGACGTCGACCTCCGGCTCGGGGACGCGCAGCGGCTCGACCTCCCCGACGACGCCTACGAGACCGTGGTCTGCACCTTCTCGCTGTGCGCGATCCCCGACCACCGTGCCGCGCTCGCGGAGATGCTCCGCGTGCTGCGGCCCGGCGGCCTGCTCGTCCTCGCCGACCACGTCGAGTCGACGTCGTGGCCGCTCCGCGCGGTCCAGGCGGTCGCCGACGCCGTGAGCGTCCCGCTCGCCGGGGAGCACTTCCGCCGCCGCCCGCTGCGCGGGGTGCTCGACGCCGGGCTCGCCGTCGAGCGGCACGAGCGCACGCGGGCGGGCGTCATCGAGTGGTTCGCGGCGCGCACACCCGGTCCACGAGCTCGGTGACCGCCGCGCGCACGGGGCCCGGCGGCGCACCGCCGTCGAGCGCGAGCGCCGCGCGGTCGAAGGCCGCGGAGAGCAGGAGCGTCAGCGCGTCGAGGCGGTCGTCGTGCGCGACGTCGTCAGCTGCGGTCTCGCCAGGTGCGGCGTCGTCGGGCGTCGTGTCGATCGCCGCGGCGAGGCCGGCACGCAGCGTGCGACGGGCGTGGCGGGCGTCGAGGGCGTCGGCCTCGGCGGCGCCGAGCACGGCCGGGGCGTCGACGAGCAGCAGGCGCGTCCGGCCCGGGACCGCCATCGCGTCGAGGTAGGCACGCGCGCCCTCGACGAGCATCCCGCGGGCGTCGGGCGCGTCGGGCGCGTCGGGTGCGTGCCGCGGTCGGGGGGCGGGGGGTGCGTCGCTCGCACGGGGTGCCGTCCGGGTGGCGCTCGCGGCTGCGGCTTCGTGGACGCTGCCGAGAGGAGCGGTCCGCGCCTCGATCTCGCGCGCGACGGCCTCCGCCTCGGCCTCGACGACCGCCCGGAACAGGTCCCGCTTGTCCGTGTAGTGGTGGTAGAGCGCGCCGCGCGTGACGTGCGCGGCTGCGGCGATCTGCGGCGTCGAGGCCGCAGCGTACCCGGGGTCGACGAAGAGCTCGCGCGCCGCGGTGACGAGCGCGGTCCTGGTGGCAAGGGTGCGCTCGGCGTTGGTGCGACGGGTCTCTTGCATACCGACAGACTGTAGGTCATTCTTAGATACAGACAGACTGTTTGTTTTTCGGAACCCCAAGGAGAAGGACGTGCGCATCACGAGCTGGTACC
The DNA here is from genome assembly GCF_006539945.1 of Cellulosimicrobium cellulans. Classification (GTDB taxonomy): domain Bacteria; phylum Actinomycetota; class Actinomycetes; order Actinomycetales; family Cellulomonadaceae; genus Cellulosimicrobium; species Cellulosimicrobium cellulans. Next base: position 283,490 of record NZ_BJNZ01000001.1, read on the forward strand.
CGGTGATCATGACCGGCGACGTCGCGGCGACCGCGGCGTTCTACGTCGAGCACCTCGACCTCCGGCCGCTCTTCACGAGCGACTGGTACGTGCACCTCCAGTCCGCGCACGACGAGGCCGTGAACCTCGCCGTGCTGGACGGCGACCACGAGACGATCCCCGAGAGCGGACGGGGGAGGGCGAGCGGGCTCCTGCTCAACCTCGAGGTCGAGGACGTCGACGCCGTGCACGACCGCCTCGTGGCGGCGGGCCTGCCGATCCTGCGCTCGCTGCGCGACGAGGCGTTCGGCCAGCGGCACTTCATCACCGCCGACCCGAACGGCGTCCTCATCGACGTCATCACCCCCATCCCGCCGACGGGCGAGTTCGTCGAGCAGTACGAGGAGTCGGCTCTCCCTGCCGACTGACGGGACGTCCCGTCGTCGGCGCCCACCGGAGGCGAGGTGACCGGTCGTGCGATCGTCGCCCGCGATCCCGACCGGGTCACGATGTCACAAGACGGCGCCTCCTCGGTCTCTCTGGTACGGGGGCAGGAGCGGCGACCGAGGTTCGCGGTCGTCGAGGGTCATCGCCGGGTGGGCACCCGGTCCGGCCGGGGCGTCCCGGCGCCGTCGAAGGAGAGCAGCAATGTCAGCAGCATCGTCCCCGCTCGAGCGCGAGCTGCGGCGCATGGAAGTCATCGCGCGCCGCGAGCAGCTCCGGCTCGTCGGCCGCACCCTGCCGCGCGTCGCCGAACGCCTCCGCTGGGCGGACGCCCCGCGGCGTCAGTCCCCGACGACCGCGACCCGGTAGACGCCCCGCAGACGCAGGTCAGGCCGAGCGCTGCACCCCTGGCCGGGCGCTGCACCTCCGGGTGCCGCCCCTCGGCCCGGAGCGTACCTCTCGGCGCGCGGGTGCTCAGTCCAGGGCGCTCAGGCCGGCGAGGTCGCGCGCGCGGAGCAGCACGTCGTCGAGCATCTGGGGCGTGAGACGCCCCGTGAAGGTGTTCTGCTGGCTCACGTGGAAGCACCCCAGGAGGGTGAGGGTCTGCTCGGGGAGCGGCTGCCCGCCGTCGGGCACCTCGCCCTCGGGGCGAACCGCCGCGACGTCCGCCCCGGCGGCGGGTGCCCGACGGCGCAGCGTCACCTCCGCGCCGTGCGCGAACCGCGGTCGTGGCCGGGGCACGTCCCAGCCCTGCTCGGCGAGCGTGGACAGGAGTGCCTGCCACCCGAATCCGCCGAGCACGACGGCGACGCGCACGGTCTCCCCGAGCAGCTCGACCTCGCGCGCGAGGTACGGCCCGCACCGGCGGCGCTCGTCGGGCGTGGGCTTGTTGTCGGGCGGGGCGCACCGCACCGGGGCGGTGACGCGGATCCCGGTGAGGCGCAGCCCGTCGTCCGCGGACACGGACGTCGCCTGGTTGGCCAGGCCCGTGCGGTGCATGGACTCGAAGAGGAAGTCGCCGCTGCGGTCGCCCGTGAACATGCGGCCGGTGCGGTTGGCCCCGTGCGCCGCGGGCGCGAGCCCGACGACGAGGATCCCCGCGCGCTCGTCGCCGAACCCGGGCACGGGGCGGGCCCAGTAGTCGTCGTCGCGGAACGACGCGCGCTTGACCTCGGCGACGTGCTCGCGCCACGCGACGAGCCGCGGGCACGCGCGGCACGCGACGAGGTGGTCGTCGAGCGCCGCGAGCGTCGGCGCGGCGCGTACGCCGAGCGGGTACTCGGGGTCGTCGAACGTCACCCGCCCATTCTCCGCGCCGAGCACGACATGGGGGTCGTTATCCGGCGGATAACGACCCCCATGTCGTGCTCGACCGCGAGCGGGGGCGTGGTCGCGGCGCCTGTTCCGGCCGGTCAGGCGCCGCGGTCGGCGAGCACCGTCGCCTCGGCGAGCGCGGCGGCGTCGTCGGGGACGTCGACGGCGGTCGCGCTGCCGACCTCCGCAGCGTCGCGCGCGGTGAGGGCGTCGGCGGCGTCGTCGGGGACGGGCGCGCCGAACGTGTGGCGCAGGCCCAGGAGGACCACGCCGGCGATCACGACGACGCCGAACATCACGGCGGCCATCGTCACGGGCGGCGACCCGCCGAGCAGGCCGGTCACCGGCGCGACGACCGCGCCGACGCCGAACTGGAAGGCCCCGATGAGCGCCGCCGCACTCCCGGCGCGGTGCGCGTTGCGCTCCAGCGCGATGGCCGGGACGGAGGGCATGACGAAGCCCGCGGTGCCGAGCGTGAGGACGATGAGCGGCACGAGCCACGCCAGCCCACCACCAGCGAGCGCCGCGACGAGCAGACCGCCGGAGAGCACGAACCCGGCGGCCACCGCGCCCTGGAGGATCCGCTCGGGCGCCACGCGGCCCACGAGCGCGCCGTTGATCTGGCTGCCCGCCGTGACGGACACCGCGCCGACGCCGAACACGATCGCGTACTGCTGGGCGGACATGCCGAAGAAGTCCTGGAAGACGAACGTCGACGCGGAGATGTAGGTGAACATCGCGGCCATGTAGAAGCCCGCGATGAGCGCGAGCCCGATGAACGACCAGTCGCCCAGCAGCGAGCCGTAGGAGCGCAGGGCGGCGACGGTCCCGCCGGAACGCCGGCGCTCGACCGGCAGGGTCTCGCGCAGGCGGAGCAGCACGAGCACGAACAGCACCGCGCCGACCACGGCGAGCGCGACGAACATGCCGCGCCACGACCCGAGGCGGAGGAACTGGGCGCCGATGGTCGGGGCGAGGATCGGCGCGACGCCCACGACGAGCATGAGGCGCGCGATGACCTTGCCGATCTGGTAGCCCTCGAACGAGTCGCGCACGATCGCCATGGAGAGCACCATCCCGGCGGCCGCGGAGAGCCCCTGGACGAACCGCAGGCCGGTGAGCGCGGCGACCGACCCGGCGAACACGATGCCGGCGGACGCGGCGACGTACACCGCGAGCGACACGAGCAGGGGAGCGCGGCGGCCGATCGCGTCGGAGACCGAGCCGATGAGGAGCTGGCCGATCGCGAGCCCGGCGAGCGTCGCGGTGAGCGTGAGCTGGACGCGGGACTCGGTGGTGCCGAGCTCGTCGACGATGCGCGGGAAGGCGGAGAGATACAGGTCGATCGTCAACGGACCGATCGCGGTGAGTGCGGAGAGCAGCAGGACGAGGCCCGCGCTGATGCGCCCGGGTCGGGCGGGAGCGGCGGGGCTCGTGGAGCCGGCGCCCGGCAGGGCAGCGACGGGCGCGGTCGGCGCCGGCGTCGCGGGGGGAGTGGAGGCCATGACAGGGGCAACCCCGCGCGGGGTGCCGCATGTTCCCGGACGCCGTACGCGATCGGATGCTGAGACGGCGGACGGTCTCAGGCGCTGACGCGCGCCTCGCCGTCACCGTCACCGACGCCGACCGGGTGCCCTGCGGCTGAGAGACCGCGCAGCGCACGGGATTCCTCGGCAGCGTCGTCGAGCTCGACGGCGAGCGCGCGGGCCGCGTCGTGCAGGTCCGCCGCGCGGGGGGCGTCGCCCGCGGCGAGCACGGCCTCCCCGAGCGCGTTGAGCGCCTCCGTCTCGACGAGCCGTGCGCGCACGCGGCGCGCCCGGTCGACCGCCGCCTCGCCCACGCTCACCGCCTCGGCGACGGAGCCTGCGGCGAGCAGCGCGGTCGCGAGCGCGCTGCCGGCCTCGGCCTCGGCGTCCGGGTCCCCGAGCGCGACGGCGGCCTCCACCGCCACGCGCAGCTCCGCGACGCCGGCCCCGGTCTCGCCGGAGCGCACGAGGAGCCGACCCACGTGCACCCGTGCCCGCGTCGCGAGCCCCGCGTCGCCCAGGGACGTGGCGCTCGCGAGGGCGTCGCGGTGCAGCGCGAGCGCGCGGTCGAGGCTGCCCACCGCCTCGGAGAGGATCGCGGCGTTGCTCGACACGATGGCGACGTTGAGCGCGTCGCCCACGCGACGTGACAGCGCGAGCGCCCGGTCGTAGCCGGCGCGCGCGTCGTCACCACGCCCGAGGATGCGGTGCACGTCCGCGAGGTTCCCGACGGCGCGGCCCTCGCTGACGGGGTCGCCCGCGGTCCGCGCCCCGGCGGCGGCGTCACGGTACGCGGCCTCGGCCTCGTCGAAGCGCCCGAGCCGTTTGTACACGTTGCCGACGCGGTTGAGCGTCTGGCCGGGGCGCGGGTCGTCGCCGCGCTCGAGCGAGCGGACGAGCTGGGCGAGCGCCTCGTCGTACCGGCCGAGCCGTTCGAGCGCGCGACCGAGGTCGCGCCCGGCCTGGGACCGCCCGGACGCCCTCCCGTGCTCGACCGCCGCCGTGTGCACCGCGACCGCGTCGTCCCAGCGCCCCGCCGAGTCGAGGTACGGCGCGAGCAGGGCGGAGAGGTCGGTCACGAAGTCGGCGAGCTCGTGCTCCGCGGCGAGCGCCGACGTCGCGACGAGCAGGTCGCGGTGGGCGTCGAGCCATCCGAGCGCGCCGTCCGTCGTTCTCGTGGGCGCACCACCGCCGGGCCCGGCCAGGTCGTGGTGGGGCGACGTCGCGCGCACGGCCGGCCGGGCGTCGTCGAGCAGCCGCGCGGTGAGCCGCTCGACGGCAGCGGCACGCGCTGAGAACGGGTCGTCCGTGCGGGCGAGGTCGGCGGCGAGGGCGCGCACGGCGTCGGGCACGACGACCTCCCGTCCCGGCCCGGTCGCGACGAGGAGCTCGCGCCCCAGGGCGGCGAGCGTGTCGTCGCTCTCGCTCGTCGAGACGCCGAGGAGCACGGCGACCAGGGAGGCGTCGAGCGGCACCGGGACGAGAGCGAGCAGACGCAGGGCTCGGCCGTGGTCGGCGGGAAGACGGCGGTGCACCGCGGCGAGCGCGGGGTGGAGGTCCGGTGCGGGGAGCCCTTCGACCCGGCGTGCGTGGTCTGCGAGCGACCAGCCCGGTCGCGCTCGGACATCGTCGGCGACCCGCGTCAGCGCCGCGGGAAGTCCTCCGCACGCGCGGACGAGACGGGCGGCGTCGTCCGGCTCCGCGGCGGTGCGGTCCCCCCCGACTCGGGCCGCGAGCAGCGCAAGGGCGTCGTTCGCAGCGAGCGGTTCGAGGATCGTGGCCAGCTCGCCGGGGATCCCGAGGACGCGGTGCGCCGCGACCACGACGCGAGCGGTGCCGGGCAGGCGCGCGACGATGTCGGTGACCGGGGTGGCGTCGGTCGCGCCGTCCAGGACGACCGTCGCGTGACGCCCGTCGAGCACGGTCGCGAGGCCCGCGGCGAGGGCGGGGAGGTCGTGTGCCTGGGCGTCGGGCGGCGGCGCGCCGAGCGCCTGGAGCAGCGCGTCGAGCACGACGTCGGCCTGGGGCGGCCCGCCTTCCTCCCCGCGGAGCTCGACGACCGCGACCACGTCGGCCGGCACCTCGCGTGCGACGGCGAGCGCGACGCTCGTCGTCCCCGTCCCGGGAAGACCGGTGACGGTCACGACGCGCAGGTGGTCGCCGGGGATCTGGCCGGGCTGCCCGGCCCCGAGCGCCGCGGTGAGCCGCGCGACCTCGTCGGCCCGCCCGACGAGGGGCTCGTCGGGCGCGACCGGTCCCAGCCGGACCGTCGGTGCCGAGCCGGGAATGGGGATCGTCACGGGCGCGGGAGCAGCCGCCGTCCGGTACGCGGCACGCCAGGCCGCGGCGTGCCGGTCTCCGAGGACGTGCGCGACGTCGGCGAGCAGCTCGACGTCGAGCCGTGAGCGGCCGGCGCGGAACACGTCGTAGACCGTCACACGGCCGGGGCGTGCCTCCGCGGCGGGGACGCCCCGGGTGGTGCGGAGCGCGCAGACGCGCCGCGCGATCTCGGTGTACGAGGGGTCGCCGGCCCAGGTCCGGAGCGCGCGCAGCCGTACCGCGAGCTCGTCCACCGTCCCGGCTCCCACGGGAGACGGCGGCGGGTCGAGGGACACCGCGCCAGGCTAGCGACGGCCACCCACCGGCGCCCGACGTGGCGAGATCCCGGGGGTGCCATACTCGTCGCCTCGTCGGGAGGAGCGCGAACTCGAGATGCGCCACACCTATGCCTGCACCCCGTCGCTCGTCCGGGATGCCCTGCGCAGGGTCGAGCTCACTCCCTCGGCCGCCGTCGTCTTCACCGCCACGGCCGGCGATGCCAGGCGCCTGCTGTTCTCCGTAGGCCTGCGCGGAAGACCCGTACGCATGCCGCCGTTCGACCTGGCCACAGCCCATCCTGACGTCGTCGTCTGGCGGACCGTCGAGCAGGCCGAGAACGGTGACGAGTGGAACATCGGGACGACCGTCGCTGAGTACGCGCGGAGGCGTGGCCTGTGATCCGGTCGAGGCGGACCTTTGCGTTGCGTGCGGCGATCCCGTACGTGACGCTTGCGCTGACCGCCGTCGCCGGATCCCTGCTCATGCCGTCGGACGATCCCGACCCGCGCACGGCGCTGATCGTCTGCGCCGCCTTCCTCGTGATCTGTGGGATCGCCCGAAGCATCCTCTGGCTCGCCGTCGCAGGACGTTCGTGCGTCTCGCGCGCGGGGAGCGCTGTCGAGGTGTCAGGTGGCTTGAGGAGAAGGCTGAGAATTCCCGTCGAGGGGATCCGACGGGCGGAGGTCCGCGCGGGTGATCGGCGGCCCGAGTGGGCGAGGTTCGCGACCCTTCCGGCAGTGATCCTCTGGGTGGAGTCCGGTGACGGGCGGTGTCAGGTGCGGCGCAGCCTGCTCGTCCCCTGGGCGCTCCTGTCGGCCTACGAGCGTGACCTGGAACGTCTGTTGGCGGACTCCAGGAGCGCGCCGGACCACGTCCCGAGGGATCCCGGCGTCACGTGAGGGGTCCGGGCGTTCGGGATCGTTCGGGATGCGTGCCCTTGGACCCGTCGCGTCGTCAGGCTCTCCGAAAGGCCGCGAGATCGCGGTGTGACGGACCGTGCCTGTGGCGCGGGGACACGAAGGAGCGACGGTGGGCCTGTTCGACAAGCTCAAGGACATGTTCTCGGGGACCGCGGACCTGTACGCGAAGGAGGGCGCGCCCGCGCTCACGCCCGCGCAGCAGCGGGGCCTCGCGCTGGGCGCGGTCTACGCCGTCGAGGGCGTGCTGCCCATCAACGCGCTGACCGTGGAGGCGGACGCCCGCACGGCGGCGAAGCCGCTCGCGGCCGGGTGGGACGTGCGGGGCGCGGACGACGTCGAGCGCACGTACGAGTTCCTGCTCACCCAGGGCCACCGCGGCTACTACGCGATCGCGATGCCCAAGGTCGAGGAGCTGTACTCGGGCCGGCTGAGCCGCCGGGACGCGAAGGGCGCGGCCGAGCAGCACGCCGCCCAGGCGCGGCAGGAGGCGACGGCGCGGGGTCTCGACCCGGAGCGCGCGGTCGCCTTCTACCAGGGCTGGAGCGCGTCGGCGCAGGTGGGCGGGCACGGCGAGCTCGCGGACCCGCTGCCGCCGTCGATCGCGGCGTGGGACGCGGCGCGGGTCGTGCACGTCAGCCGCCTGGCGGTCGACGCCGGGTTCGTCACGCCGGAGCGGGCGTGGGCGGCGATCGAGGAGGCCGTCGTGATGTCGCGCCCCGCGTACGCGTCGTGGGAGCAGTTCGGCGACGGGTTCCTCGCCGGACGCGCGTTCTGGTCGGCGGGCAACCGCACCCCGCTCGACCAGGACCTGCCCGACTTCAAGCGCGCGGTGCGCCGACTGCTCGACACCGAGTCGTCGCCGTGGCGGACGCTGGCGTACTGATCGTGCGGTCGCCCTGGTGGTGGCGGGCAGGGCTCCTGCTCGTCGTGGTCGGCATCGGCACGGCGGTCGTGGTCGCCGACGACGGTCTGCGCTCCGAGGTCCACGCGACGCTGTCGAACCTCGCGCGGGCGCTGTCCTGACGACGGACGCACCGTCGAGAACGACGACACGCCCCGTCGAGCACGACCGTGCTGTCGCCACGAGTCTCAGAACGGCAGCAGGGTCGTGCTCGGCGCGTGGTCAGCCCTGCGCGTCGCGCCAGGCGACCCACTCCCGCACGAGCGAGAGGTCGTAGTCCGGCCCGCCGGTGCCGACGGTGAACAGCGTCGCGCCCGCGGCGACGAGCGCGTCCGCGGACTCCGACGGCGGCCGCGACACGCCGACCGAGCGCTCGACGAGCGCGGCGGTGTCGCGGCCGACGGCCTCGCCGTGCTCGTCGAGGATCGCGCTCTTGCGCGCGAGCGTCTCCGCGTCGCCGAACGAGTGCCACACGTCCGCGTGCTCGGCCACGACGCGCAGGGTCTTGCGCTCGCCGCCGCCACCGACGAGCACGGGGATGTCGCGCGTCGGCCCGGGGTTCGACGCCGCCCAGCGGGCCTTGATGCGCGGCAGCGCCTCGGCGAGGTCCGCGATGCGCCCGCCCGCGGTGCCGAACTCGTAGCCGAACCGGTCGTAGTCCTTCTCGAACCAGCCCGCCCCGATGCCGAGGATCAGGCGCCCGCCGCTGATGTGGTCGACCGTGCGTGCCATGTCGGCCAGGAGGTCGGGGTTGCGGTAGCTGTTGCAGGTGACGAGGGCGCCGATCTGGACTCGCTCCGTCTGCTCGGCCCACGCGCCGAGCATGGTCCAGCACTCGAAGTGCTTGCCGTCGGGGTCGCCCGTGAGCGGGAAGAAGTGGTCCCAGTTGAAGATCACGTCGACGCCGAGGTCCTCCGCGCGCAGCACGGCGTCGCGGACCTGGGCGTAGTCGGCGTGCTGCGGCTGGAGCTGGACGCCGATGCGGTAGGGGTGCCGGGATGAGGTCATGCGGGGCAATCTACGTCCGGGTCGAGCACGACGACACTCGCGTCGAGCACGGGGTTGCCGTCGCCGCGAGCGTCAGAATGCCAGCACGGTCGTGGTCGGCGCACCTAGGGTGGGCGCATGAAGCGACTGGTGGGCCTGCTCGTGACGCTCGTGGTGATCGTGGCGGTCGCCGTCGTGGCGGACCGGGTCGCGGTCGGTGCCGCGGAGCGCGGCGCGGTGACGGCGTTCGAGCAGCAGGCCGACGACGTCTCCGGGGCGCAGCTCGACATCACGGGGTTCCCGTTCCTCACGCAGCTCGTGCGCGGCGAGCTGACGCACGTCACCGGCTCGGCGGACTCCGCGTCCTTCGGCGGCTACGCGATCTCCGACCTCCAGGTCGAGGCCGACGGCGTGAGCACGTCGGAGCCGTACCGCATCGCGTCCGGGACCGCGTCGGGGGTCATCGCGGCCGAGTCGCTCCAGCAGATCGTCGCGGAGCAGACGGGCCTGGACGTGGGGATCACCGCCTCCGACGACGTCCTGTCGCTGGCCTTCGACCTGCTCGGCGCCACGATCACGGTCGACGTCACGCCGCGCGTCTCCGGGCCGGCCGAGCTCGCCGTCGACGTCGTCGCGGTCCGCACGGGCCTCGGGACGGTGTCGGTCGACGACCTCCCGTCCGGGATCTCCCGTGCGCTGTCCGACCTGCGGGTCCCGCTCGACCTGCCCGACGGCGTCGCGCTCGACGCCGTGTCCGTCGTCGACGGCGGGGTGCGCGTCACGGTGACGGGGACCGACGTCGTCGCCGAGGACCTGGTGGCGTCGTGACCGGAGCCCGGGCGGGGAAGACGCGGTGAGCGAGCGGACCGTCGACGAGCGCCACGTGCTCGCGGCGCGCCTCGCCGCGCACCGCCTGCGCTCGCCCGACCTGCCCGACGTGCCGACCGCCGTCGGGCGCCTCGTCGCGGTGCAGGGCCAGGAGTTCCACCCCGCGCTGTGGGGGCTCACGCGGCGGCTGCGGCCCGACGCGCGGCCCGGCGCGGCAGGGGCGGTCGCGGCGTGCGACCGCGGGGAGGTGCTGCGCACGCACGTGCTGCGCCCCACGTGGCACCTCGTCCGGCCCGACGACGCGCGGTGGCTCCTCGAGCTGAGCGCGCCCAGGGTGCACCGGGCCAACCGGACGCTGTACCGGCAGGTGGGGACGGAGGGGCACGCCGCGGAGACCGACCTCGTCCTCGCGGCCGTGCAGGAGCGGCCGCGCACACGCCGCGAGCTCGCGGGCATGCTCGCCGCGCACGGTCGCCCGCTCGAGGGCATCGCGCTCGGCTACGTGCTCATGCGCGCCGAGCTCGACCGGCACGTGATCAGCGGGCCCCTCGACGGGAAGCAGCAGACGTACGCGGCGTTCGACGACCGCGTCCCGACGGGCTACGGGCCGCTCGGCGAGCGGTTCGACCGGGACGCCGCGCTCGTGGAGCTGTTGCGCCGCTACCTCGCGGGCCGCGCGTACGCGACGGTCAAGGACGTCGCGCAGTGGTCGGGCTTCACGCTCACCGACGTGCGGCACGCGCTCGCGCTGCTCGGGGAGGAGGTCGTGGCGGTGCCCGGAGCGGGCACGTTCGAGGGCCTGACGCTCTGGCGGCTCGCGGACCCGGGTGAACGGGTCCTCGAGCCCGGGCCGTTCGTCGGCGCCCTCGCGCCCGACGGCGACCCGGACCGACCGGTCGTCGACCTGCTGCAGAGCTACGACGAGCTCTTCACGTCCTACGGCGAGACGCGCGCGGTCGTCGTGGCCGACGGCGTCGACCTCGGCGACCGGCTCGGGTCGTTCATCCACGCCGTCGCGGTCGACGGCGTCGTCGTCGGGCGGTGGCGCTGGGTCGTCGGGACGCGCGAGGTCGTCGTCGAGCCGCAGTGGCGCCGCGCGCCCACGCCCGCGGAGGCGGCGGCGTTCGACGAGCAGGTGGCCGCCGTCTCCGCGCACTGGACCCGGGCCGCCGACACCGCCCGACCGCGCCGGTAGGGTGCGGACACACCCGCAGAGCGGCGGGTCCGGGGACAGGGGGACGACGATGCAGGACGCCACGCCCAGGGACGGGATGCCCGTCGAGGGTCCGGTGGACGACGGCGGGTCAGGGCGCGCTCCGCGCACGCGGGCCGTGCTCGTGGGGGGAGTGCTCGCCGTCGCCGTCCTCGGGGTCGGGATCGCCGCGGCGCTGACCGGCCGCGCGGCGGGGACCGAGCCGAGCGACGCGGGCGGCGGTGCACCGGCCGCGGAGGCGCCGGGGGACGACCCGGCGCTCGCCGGCGAGACCTCGGCACCGCCGCCCGTCGAGACGAACGGGGTGCAGGCGTGCAGCGGCTTCGCCGGCTCCGCGGGAACCCCGATCCACGTCCGGGGCGACGACGGCGAGCCGGCCGAGCTCGGCGGGCTCGAGGGGTGGTGGAACAGCACGCCGGCGAGCGACGCCGGGGGCTGGCTCGACGTCGAGAAGTGGCCCCGTCAGGTGCTCGACCACCCGGCCACGGTCACCGTCGAGACGACGACCGGTACCGTCCTGGAGTCGTTCGACCGCCGCATGTGCACCGGCGTCGAGGGCTGGACGGCGCCGGACCTGTCCGCGCTGCCGCCGTCGACCGTCGTCGTGCTCGACGCCGAGACGGGCGAGGTCCTGGCCGAGCACCCCGTGGAGCTCGTGACGCCCTGACCTCGCCCCGCCTCAAGGACGGGGTGCGCCGGGGCGGGTGACGAGGTGGATCAGCACCGACGTCAGCACGATCACCCCGACGTACACCGCCATCGCGGGCGGCGACGTCACCGCGAGGAAGGTCAGGGCGGCGTTGCCGACCAGGTGCAGCGTCACCGCAGCCGGCACGCCACCCCGCAGGCGCTCGCTGACCAGCCAGTACGCGCTCGAGAGCGGGATCATCGCGAGCAGGAACAGCAGCGCCTCGACGCTCACGAGACCGAGGGACGACTGCCACGTCCCGGTGAGCGCGAACAGCGGCACGTGCCAGACCGCCCACACAGCGCCGAGCACGACCGACGTCGCGAGCGGCGAGAGCCGACGTCGCAGGCGCGGCTGCGCGTAGCCGCGCCACCCGAACTCCTCCGACAGCGGCCCCGCGCACAGCGAGACGAGCGCGAACAGGAGCGGACCGCCCGACCCGGCGACGGCCGCCGCCCCAGCGGACAGGTCGGCCGTCGGGCCGCCGAGGAACGGGACGACGAGCGCGGTCAGGACCGCCGGCGCGGCGCCGATCCCGACCGCGGCCGGGAGCCATCGCCCGGCCGCGCCCCAGAGCGCCGTCCGCGGGCTGCGGCGCCCCGCCGCGCGCAGCACGAGCGCGGCCAGCGTCGGGCCGAAGCCGCCGAGCGCGAAGAGCGCGAACACGACGGGCTCGGCGAGGTCGCCGCCGAGCAGCCACGCGGCACCCCACGACGCCCAGGACAGCCCGAACGCGAGCGCCCAGAACGCGACGAGCCCGCCGCGGAGGGGCCGCTCGGGGCCGCCGGGGATCGGGGTGGGGGAGAGGGGTCGGAGCCGCGGCGTCGCGGTCCGCGAGTGTGCGCTGGTCGTCATGTCTCGATCCCACCGGTTCGTCCCGCTCCCCAGAGCCCGGGCCGCCCCCGACCTGGGGTGGGGACAACCCCACCGCCCGGCTCACCCAGCACGACCTTGCCCGTCGTCGAACACGACCTTGAGGTCGTTCTGGGCGCCAGAACGTCCCTCAGATCGTGTTCGGCCGGGAGGGAGGTGGCAGGGTGGGAGGCGTGACGACGACGCCCGACGTACCCCGACCGGCCAACTGGGCCGGCAATCTCACCTACTCCTCGGCGGAGGTCGTGCACCCCGAGAGGCCGGAGGCGCTGGTCGACGTCGTGCGGCGTTCGCGGCGCGTCAAGGCGCTCGGGTCGCGGCACTCGTTCGGGGACGTCGCGGACACGCCCGGGACGCACGTCGTCCTCGACCGGTACGACGACGGCCGCCCGCCCGTCGTGATCGACCCGGCCACGGGCGTGGCGTCGGTCGCGGCGGGGCTGCGGTACGGCGACGTGACGCGGCACGTGCAGGCCGCGGGCCGCGCGCTCGCGAACCTCGCGTCGCTCCCGCACATCTCCGTCGCGGGGTCCGTCGCGACGGCGACCCACGGCTCGGGCGACGAGGTGGGCTCGCTCGCGAGCGCCGTCGTCGGGCTCGAGCTGGTCACGGGCGACGGCGAGCGCCGGACGCTGCGACGCGGCGACGCGGACCTCCCTGGCGCGGTCGTCGCGCTCGGAGCGCTGGGCGTGGTGACCCGGGTCGAGCTCGAGACCGTCCCGACGTTCGACGTGCGCCAGGACGTGCACGTCGGGCTGCCGTGGGACGCGGTGACGGCGCACTACGACGAGCTCACGGCGTCGGCGTACTCGGTGAGCCTCTTCACGGACTGGGGGCCCGACGGCGTCCAGCAGGTCTGGCGCAAGTCCCGCCTCGCGCCGGGGGAGCGGGGCGTGACCCGGGCGGACCTCTTCGGGGCGACGCCAGCGACGACGATGCTGCACCCCCTGCCCGGCGTCGACCCCGTGCACTGCACGCGCCAGCTCGGCGAGCCCGGCCCGTGGAACGAGCGGCTGCCGCACTTCCGGCTCGACTTCACGCCCAGCAACGGCGCGGAGCTCCAGTCGGAGTACCTCGTGCCGCGAGCCCGGGCGCAGGAGGCGTTCGCGGCGATGCGCGACCTCGGCCCGCGCGTGACCCCGCTGCTCCAGGTGGGGGAGGTCCGCACCGTCGCGGCCGATGCGGAACCGCTGTGGCTCAGCCCGTTCGACGGCCCGGCGGTCGGCGTGCACCTCACGTGGAAGCCCCTGGCCGACGACGTCGCGCGCGTCCTGCCCGACGTGGAGGCCGCGCTGCTCCCGCTGGGCGCGCGCCCGCACTGGGGCAAGCTCTCGCACGCGCTCGTCCACGACCCCGGCTCGGTCGCGACGCTCTACCCGCGCTTCGACGACTTCGGGGAGCTCGTGCAGCGGTACGACCCCGACGGCCGCTTCCTCGGCGGCTACGTCGAGCGCCTCCTGACGAGCTGACCCCCTGAGTCACCGCCCGCCCCCATCGCCGTCGAACACGACATGAGGGTCGTTATCCGGCGGATAGCGACCCTCATGTCGTGTTCGACGGGGTGGTTCGTCACGGTTCGGCGTCGATGTACCTGCCGGTTTGGTGAGTGGGGCGCTGCGGCCTCAGACTCTTGCGCAGGTGCTGCGCACCGCCGGGTCCTCTGTTCCCCGTACGTTCCTCGGCCTCCGGGCCGGGTGCTGACGTAACACGACGGAGACGATCGGTGTCTACGCTGCCCCTGCCCGGCCCCCACCCGATCGGAGAACACCATGCGTACGACCCTGCGCAAGCTTCCCCTCGGCCTCGTCGCGCTCACCGCGACGAGCGCCCTCCTGCTCACCGCGTGCACCGACGCCTCCCAGACCGGGACGGACGACAGCACCGGGGGATCCGACGAGACGTCGTCCGCGCCGTCGTTCGACCCCTCGACGATCGAGGTCGACGACGCGGCCGCCGCGCTGCTGCCCGAGGACGTCGCGTCCGCGGGGACGCTCGTCGTCGCCTCGAACACGGAGTACGCGCCCGCCGAGTTCATCGACGCGGACGGCACGACCCCGATCGGCTTCGACATCGACGTCATCAAGGCGGTCGGCGCGACGCTCGGCCTCGACGTCGAGGTCCAGTCGGCCGACTTCCCGGCGATCATCCCCGCGCTCGGCACCAAGTACGACGCCGGCATCTCCTCCTTCACGATCACGGAGGAGCGCATGAAGGAGGCCAACATGATCTCCTTCCTCAACGCGGGCTCCGCGTACGCGGTCGCGGCGGGCAACCCGGACGACGTCGACCCGGCGAGTCTGTGCGGGCTGACCGTCGCCGTCCAGACCGGCACCATCCAGGACGAGGACATCGCGGTGCAGAGCCAGGCGTGCACCGACGCGGGCGAGGAGAAGATCGACATCCTCCAGTACGAGTCGCAGTCCGACGCCACGACGAACGTCGCGGGCGGCAAGGCGCAGGTGCTCTACGCGGACTCGCCGGTGATCGGCTACGCGGTCGAGCAGACCGGGGGCCAGCTCGAGCAGCTCGGCGACGTGTTCGACAGCGCGCCCCAGGGCGTCGTCGTCGCGAAGGACGACACCGAGCTCGCCGCCGCGATCCAGGCGGCGCTCCAGTCGCTCATGGACAGCGGCCAGCTCGTCGAGATCCTCGGCGCGTGGGGCAGCGGCGACGCCGCGCTCGACACCGCGGAGATCAACCCGTCCGTCGGCTGACGCCCCCGCGCTGCTCTCAGCTCATCCCCAGCCCAGTCTCCGCCGTGTCGCGGGCGCCCGTGCGGCGCCCGCGACCGGCACACTGGACGCCTGCGCGGACGATGCCGTCCGCGCGGCCCGGCTCGTGCCCCGAGCCCCGACACCCCGAGGTGCACCATGACCGGTAGGACACCCGGCGGCGACGCCGCCGGCGCACCGGGAGACGACCCGGTCCCCGACCGCATCCACGCCCGACCCGTCCCGCGGCCCGGCAGGTGGATCTCTGCCGTCGTGCTGCTGGTCCTCGCCGCGATGGCCGCCAACGCCCTGCTGACGAACGAGAAGTTCCGGTGGGACGTCGTCTGGCTCTACTTCCGCGACGTGACGGTCGTGCGCGGTGTGGGCTGGACGCTCGTGCTCACGTTCTGCTCGATGGCGATCGCGATCGTGCTCGCCGTGCTGCTCGCGATCATGCGACGGTCGGACAACCCCGTCATGAAGTCGGTGAGCTGGGGCTACATCTGGTTCTTCCGCGGCACCCCGATCTACACCCAGCTCGTGTTCTGGGGTCTCGTGTCGGTGCTCTACCCCCGCCTGAGCCTCGGCATCCCGTTCGGCCCCGAGTTCTTCGAGTTCCGCACGGCGGACCTGTTCACGGCGTTCGTGTGCGCGCTCATCGGGCTCTCGCTCAACGAGGCCGCGTACCTCGCGGAGATCGTGCGTGCGGGTCTCGGGTCCGTCGACCCGGGGCAGACCGAGGCGGCCAAGGCCCTCGGCATGAAGGACGGCAAGATCCTGCGGCGCATCGTGCTGCCGCAGGCGATGCGCGTCATCGTGCCCCCGACGGGCAACGAGACGATCTCCCTGCTCAAGACGACGTCCCTCGTGCTCGCGGTGCCGTTCACGCTCGACCTCCAGTACTCGACCAACGCCATCGGCAACCGGATCTTCCTGCCGATCCCGCTGCTCATGGTCGCGGCGATCTGGTACCTGCTCATCACGAGCGTCCTCATGGTCGGCCAGCACTACATCGAGCGGTACTACGGCCGCGGGTTCGGCACGCAGACGGCGGCCCGACGCCGCGGGCGCGGGCCGGGAGGCAAGGGCGGCGGCCGCACGAAGCCCCGCAAGCAGGACCTCATCGCCGCGTCCGGCACGACCAAGGACGACCCCTTCCTGGAGGTGACCCCGTGAGCGGGACGCACGAGGCAGCATCCACGGCGGTCGACCGCGCCACGACCACCACGGACGCCACGCCGATGGTGCAGGTCGAGGGCCTGCACAAGATGTTCGGCGACCTGCACGTGCTCAAGGGCGTGGACCTCGAGGTCCCGCGCGGCTCGGTGTGCGTCGTCCTGGGACCGTCCGGGTCCGGCAAGTCGACGCTCCTGCGCTGCGTCAACGAGCTCGAGGAGATCACCGGTGGGCGCATCCGCGTCGACGGCGAGCTCATGGGCTACCGCGAGGTGACCAAGGACGGGCGCACCCGCCTGCACCGCCTGCACCCCAAGGTCGTCGCGCGCCAGCGCTCGCGCATCGGCATGGTGTTCCAGCGCTTCAACCTGTTCCCCCACATGACCGCGCTCGAGAACGTCGCGGAGGCGCCGGTGCAGGTGCAGGGCCTCGGGAAGGCGGCCGCGCGCGCACGGGCCACCGAGCTCCTGGAGCGCGTCGGCCTCGCCGACCGCGCGGACCACTACCCGGCGCAGCTCTCCGGCGGGCAGCAGCAGCGCGTGGCGATCGCGCGGGCGCTCGCGATGGAGCCCGAGCTCATGCTGTTCGACGAGCCGACGTCCGCGCTCGACCCCGAGCTCGTCGGCGAGGTGCTCGCCGTCATGCGCGACCTCGCGCGGTCCGGCATGACGATGATGGTCGTGACGCACGAGATCGGGTTCGCGCGCGAGGTCGCGGACGCCGTCGTCTTCATGGACGAGGGCGTCATCGTCGAGCAGGGCACGCCTCAGCAGGTGCTCGGGGACCCGCAGCACGAGCGCACGCGGTCGTTCCTCGCGCACGTGCTGTAGGGAGGGCGCCCCTCAGCCCGCGCGACGGCGGCGCGGCAGAGCCGGGGCGTCGTGCGCCGCGAGGAGGCGGGGCGAGAGCCCGGTGGGGCGAGCGACCGTGACCATCTCCCCGCTGAGCGCCCGGCCCAGGTGCACGAGCGGCAGCATGTTCTCGTGCTCGACCACGAGCGCGTCGTAGATCGGGGTCTCGCTGTCCGGGGCGTGGGAGCGGGTGTGGGAGGGAGATCGCGTCAGCACGCCTCCCACCTTCCGTGAGGGACGTGCGTTCCGCGACCGGAAGCGGTGACGTGTCCGTGAGACGTTCGTGGAGACCGGGCGCGCGCGCCGCGCACCGGCGCCGACGAGCCACCGGTGGCGCGACGTCGTCGGGCGCGGTTCACTGCATCCTGACGCGCACCGGCCGCCGCGTCCCGGTCGCACCCGGGAGGACCGCATGAGCCTCGCCCCGATCGTCCACGAGCTCCGCCTCGCGTGCCCCGTCGAGGTCGCCTTCGACACGTACGTCGACCGGATCGCGGAGTGGTGGCCCCCCGGGTACACCGACGACGCCGGGTCGTTCTCCGGGCTCGTCGTCGAGCCCGTCGTCGGCGGTCGCGTGCTCGCGTCCCACGGCGCCGACGAGCAGGTGTGGGGGCGCGTGACGCTCTGGGAGCGGGCGACCCACCTCGCCCACACGTTCACCCCGGGGCAGCCGCCCGGCCGGGCGTCGCTCGTCCGGGTCGACCTGCGGCCGAGCGCCACCGGGACCGCCGTGCGGTTCGAGCACGGCGGGTGGGCGCCCGGCAGCGAGCGCGTGCGGTCGCGCTTCACCGGGTGGCCACGCATCCTCAGCCGCTACGCGCACCTCGCCGAGCACCCCGACCCGGAGAAGTGACGTCCGGGCTCGCCGGGGGGTCGCTGCGGTCTCACCAGCCCCAGTCGCCCCAGTCCCAGCTGCCGTCGTCGGCGTTCCCGCCGTTGCCGTTGCCGTTGCCGTTGTTGCCGTTGCCGTCGTTCCCCGGGCCGGGCCGGTTCTGCTGGTCGCGCTCGTCCTGCTGCTTCTGCCGGTCGTCGAGCTCCTGCGACCGCTTGGCGGCGTCCTCCTCGGCCTTCGTGATCGCCGCCTCGCGCTCGGTGAGCTGCGTCGTCGCCGCGTCCAGCTCGGCGCGCTGGGCCTCCAGGTCGGCCCGCTCCGACTCGAGCTGCTCGCGCTCGGCCGCGACCTCGCTCTGCACACGCTGCGCCTCGGCCTTCTCGCGCTGCGCCTCCCCCTGTGCGGAGAGCGTCAGACCGATGCCGACGAGCAGGCCGAGAGCGACGCCCGCGAGGCCGACGGCGGTCGGGACGAGCCATCGGCGGCCGCGGTCGGGGGCGGCGTCCTCGTCGTCGTCGGCACCGGGGAGCGCGAGCGGACCGACGCCCCCGGAGGCGCGCGCCGGGACCGCCGTCGCGCGCGGCGGTGCCGCGGCCGGCGACGGGCCGACGGGGACCACGCCGGACCGCGCGGTTCCGGCCGAGACCGTCGGGGCCGCGCCCGCGACCGCCGGGCGCACGGCCGGGTCGTCCAGCAGCGCGCCGAGGGCGGGGAGGATCATCGTCGAGCCGGCGACGGGGTGGTCGTCGACGGCGCCCGTCGCGACCGGGGCGAGCGTCGCCACGTGCGTCGCGTCGACCCCCGGACCCGTGCCGGGTGCACCGACCACCGGGGCCGCGCCGACCACCGAGGTCGCTCCGACCGCGGGGGTCGCTCCGGACGAGCGCGCGCGCAGCGACCGGCGCGTCGGCGTCCCGGCCCCGGACGGCAGGGGCTCGGTCGTGCGGAGGACCGGCGCGTCCGGGAGGGGCACGGGGACCGGGGACCCCGAGGTCGCGGCGTCCTCCCAGAACACCCAGCCCGGGGGCGGGGCCGGCCAGGACGGGTCCGGGTGCCAGTCGGTCGTGGGGGTGAAGCCCTCGGGGACGGGCCACCCCGGGGGCGGCACGAACCGCACGGCCATGGGGTCCTCCTTCGGTAGCGTCCGGCGCACGGTCGACGGGGACGCAGGGTCTCGACGGGGCTCCGGCTTCGACGGGAACAGTAGGGGAGTCGTGGCCACCGGCACGAATCGGCGCCGCGACGTGGGTGGCCGCTGGTAGAACGGACGCAGACCGGCGAGGCGGCCCAGCTCCCGCCCCGGCGGCGATCGTCCCCCGACCCGGAGGTGTGCGTGTTCCTCGTCGACGAGCCGGCGCTGCGGACCGTCGCGGCCGAACCCGGCCGGACCGTCACGGGCGGCGCGCCCGCGCGCGAACGCGTCCTCGTGCACTCGGCGAGCGACGAGGCCGAGGACGATGTACGCGAGCCAACCCATGGATTTCTCCCTTTTGTCTGCTGTGCGAGTTTTGCCCCCAGATCCGTCAGCATGGCAGGGACCGGCCGGGCTCGCACGTCGACGGCTCGCTCCGCTACGACGCGTCGGGAAGGCCCGTCGCCACGGGCGGCTGGACGGCCGTCGTGCGGAGGGTGTCGAGCCAGCGGTCGAACTCCGCCGCGATCTCGTCCGGGTGCATGCGCAGCGTCTCGGCGGGGCTGCGAGACTCGCGCCCGGCGACGTACAGCTGTCGAACCATCTCGGTCGTGGGTGTCCACGCTCTCATCGGGTGTCCTGTCCAGAGGCGGCGGGAGGGGTAACGCGCGGCTCAGCCGGCCGAGCGCTCGTGCGGAGGGTCGGGGTCCGGGACGTCCGCAGCGGTCTCGACGAGCTCGACGAGACCGAGCGCCCCGCTGAACTCGAGCAGCTGGCGCACGTGCTCGGGCGCGCGCAGGAGCCGGGGGCGGTACCCCGCCCGCGTCCCCATGAGGACGAGGTGGAGGCCGCCGGAGTCCATGAACGTGACCCGCGAGAGGTCGATGGTCCACGGCCGGTGGCCGATCGTCGCAGCGAGGCGCTCCTTGACCGCGTGGGCGACGGAGAAGTCGATCTCTCCCCACATCACCCAGTGCCGCGCGTCGTCCTCGACCTGGACGCCTCCGGTCACTCCGTCCGCCATGGTGGAAGGTCTCCCGTCTCGTGAGCGGGACGACGATACGTGCCACTCGCGTCGCTCGCCCCCTGGGGCGCCCTGCCGTTCGGTCAGGGCGTCGTGGCGCCGGCGACGTTCACCAGCCACCCGACGCCGAACCGGTCGGTGAGCATGCCGAACTCGTCGCCCCACGGCGCGGTCTCCATCGCCATGACCTCCTGCGCGCCCTCGGACAGCGCGGCGAACCACGCACGGAGGCGCTCGCGGTCGTCGGGGCCGCCGAACAGCGCGACCGACGCGTGGTCGGTGAGCGTCGTCCCCGGCGGCACGTCCGACGCCATGAGCGTCCCGGCGCCCTCGATCGGGAGCTCGAGCTGCGAGTGCATGACCTTCTTCGCCTGCGCCGGGTCGTCCACCGGGCCGATCGAGTCGTAGGTGCTGATGTCCGGCGTCACGCCGAACACGGTGCCGTAGAACTCCACCGCGTCACGCGCGTCGCCGTCGAAGTTCAGGTAGGGGCTGAGCTGAACGGACATGATGGCCTCCTCGTCGAGATGGACCTGACTCCTGTGTGGACGCCCCGGGACAGCCGGACTGAGCGGTCCCCGCCATCGTCGACCTCGGGTCCCACGTCGCGGAGGCGATGGGCGGCAGCTCGAGCTGGCGGACGCTCGCGGACTGGGCCATCAACGAGGCTCTGCGCTACCCGGCTCACGTCTGGTACGAGAGTCGGAACGACGCCGACGTCTTCAAGACGGAGGTCCAGATCCGCGACCGCAGCGGTCGAGTGCGCGACGTCAAGTACTCGAACGTCGTCGTGGCCCGAGTCTCGAAGAACATCATCACCACCTACCCTTCGAATTCATGACCACTCGAATCGTCGAGCAGCTCGCGCTCCAGTCTTCCGGCGACGGCAACGACGTGCGGGTCGCCGAAGGTGGAGCGCTGCTTCACCGCTGGGACGGCATGTCGTACGACCCGCCGATCGTGTTGGACGTCGCCGACGACGACCTGAACCGCTTCCTCGACGCGGTCGCTGACGACGGCGAGGTGCTCTGGCCTGGACGAGATACGCAGTGGGCAGGTTGTGCCCTGCTGATCACGCACATCGACGAGGTGCTGCGGACGAGCGAGACCTCGCCCGTCCGGCTCAGGATCGACGGCGAAGGGCGACTCAGGGCGGACTAGCCGATCCGTCTCGCCCGAAGGTAGGGGCGATACGACCTTCCGCCGTGACGTCCACCACCCGACCCCGCCGATGGCTGTGCTCACCAGGCGCGACGTAGCGAAGAACTCAAGAACCGCCGTTTGTCAGGCGTTGCGAAGTCCACCTCTGCGACGCCTGACAAACGGTCGGTCTTGCAGCGTCAGGTTGGTTGTGTCGAGGCCCGCCTGTACAGCCGGGACCGTTGACCAACCTCGCGGGTCGACCGCCCGCGCACCGGTTCAGCCCTTGCCGAGCGTCGAGCCGGCCTTCGACTTCGCTGGCTTGCTCGAGGAGTTGCTCGCGAGCGTCTTGCCCGCCTTGGACAGAGCGGACTTCGAGGGCTTCGCAGACTTCGCCATGACGTCACCTCCCTTCACCGGAAGTCCAGCACGAGGATCTGACACGGCCGACTGGCCGCAAAGAGGTCGACGTGCGACCTGTCGGCTAAGGTGTGCGCGGCCCGACGGCGCGGCCGCCGGACCGCGGGCTGCTCACCCGCGTGCGGCCCACGGACCGAGGAGCGCGACAGGGGGGCCAGGGCGTGCAGCGCAACCTCGTCCACGTCTTCGACGTGACGGGCGCGGACCCCGCGCTGCTCGACGACGACCCGACCGTCCGCGGGTGCCTCGACGCGATCGTCCGGCACGCGGGCATGACGCCGCTCGGCGAGGCGTCCCACCGCTTCGAGCCCCAGGGCACGAGCGTCGTGATCCTGCTCGCCGAGTCGCACCTCGCCGTCCACACGTGGCCCGAGCACGGGACCGCCTACGTGACCCTCACGACCTGCCGCGCACCGGCGTCCGCCACCTTCACCGAGGACGTGCGTGCCCTGCTCGCAGACGCGCTGGGCGCGGCCGACGTCGCCGTGCGGAGCCTCGTGTGAGCCGGACCCGCCCCCGGCTCGCGCTGCGCGTGGGCGAGGACCTCGTCGGCACGCCGCCCCAGCGGGCGACGCCTCGCGCCGTCGCCGTCCTGTCGACCGTGCACGGCGGCACGACGTTCACGTGGGAGGAGTGGCAGCTCCTCGCCCACGACGGCTCGGACGTGTGGATCGAGTACGACCACGACACCCGCGACGTCACGCTCCTGCACCCGACCGAGGCGTGGCCGCCGGTCGTCGACCTCTCGGCGCTGCACACCGGCCGCACCCTCGGTCTGCGCCTCGACGGACGGCAGTACTCGCTCGTCGTGCGCGAGCGCGGTACGGGCCGGGTCGAGCACGTCGAGGGGCAGTTCGCCGAGCCGTTCGTCGTGGGGCAGCAGGTCGAGTACGTCGACCTCTCGGCCCACGGGACGGTCGTCTCGA
Organism: Cellulosimicrobium cellulans; assembly: GCF_006539945.1. GTDB lineage: Bacteria > Actinomycetota > Actinomycetes > Actinomycetales > Cellulomonadaceae > Cellulosimicrobium > Cellulosimicrobium cellulans. The sequence goes on from NZ_BJNZ01000001.1 coordinate 305,973, forward strand.
TCGAGCGCACGACCGGCCCGCTCGGTCCCGTGACCGCCGTCTACCGCGGCCGGCGCATCGACGTGGCGGAGCAGCGCCGGCTGTTCGGCCGCCGCGTCGCGCCGCGCACGCTCCCCGGGGGTCGGTTCGTCGCCTTCGCGGTGGCCGCCGTCGTGCTCGTCGGGCTCTTCGCCTCGTGCACCGCGCGAGCCGCCTCGGGCGACGGGGCGTGCACGCCCCGCACCGTCGAGACCGTCGCGCCGTCCGGCGAGGTGACCACCACCGAGCAGAGCGGCACGTGCGTGCGCCGGTCCGTCTACGGCGGCGGTGGCGGCGGGCTCGGCAAGTGACGCGCCCGACCGCCGGACCCCTCCCAGCACCCGTACGCCCGCCCGCCCGTCCCACGACCTGACCCCGGGAGACACCGTGATCGCAACCGCCGCCGCCCCGCTGGCGTTCCTCTGGTCCTTCTTCTCGACCATCCTCTACTCGGCGCTCGGCATCGTCCTGCTGCTGGTCACGCTCGTGGTGGCGAACAAGGTGTTCCGGCTCAACCTGCACCGCGAGCTCGTCGACGAGCACAACGTCGCGTTCGGCGTGATGATCGCGGGCCTTGCCGTCGCGATCGGCCTCATCATCGCGGGGACGATCAGCTCCTGACCGTGCTCGACCAGCAGGAGCGCCCGCCCGAGGCCGCCGCGGACGGCTCGGGCGACGCCGCGCCCCCGTCCGGGCGGTACGGCCACGCGCGCACGATGGACCGGCCCACGGTCTTCGCCGCCGCGCTGCTCGTCGCCGTCGGCGGGCTCGTCTACGAGCTCATCCTCGGGACGGCGGCCTCGTACCTGTTCGGCGACTCCGTCGTCGCGTTCTCCGTCGCGACGGGACTCACGCTGTTCGGCATGGGCCTCGGCTCGCTCCTCGCGCCCCGGCTCCAGCGCACGGCGGGGCTGAGCTTCGTGAGCAACGAGCTCGTGCTCTCGCTCCTCGGCGGGACGTCGGTGCTCGCGCTGTTCTGGGCGTACGCGTCCACCGAGCTCGCGTGGGTCGTGTTCGTCGTGCTGTCGCTCGCGATCGGCACGGCGATCGGCGTCGAGATCCCGCTGCTCGTCGCGGTCCTCAAGGAGCAGGGCAGCGAGGGCTCCGTCTCGCTGCTGTCGAAGGTGCTCGCGCTCGACTACTTCGGGGCGCTCGCGGCCTCGCTCCTGTTCCCGTTCCTGCTGCTCCCGTACCTCGGGCTCGTCCGCACCGCGTTCGCGGTCGCGGTGCTCAACGTCGCCGTCGCGGCGTTCATGCTCGCGCGCATGGGCCACCCGCCGCGGTGGACCGCGCTCGCCGCCGTGACGCTCGTCGTCCTCCTCGCCGGGTTCGCCGCGTCCACGTGGCTCGAGACGCGCATCAGCGCGGGGATGTACCAGGACCCGGTCGTGGCGCAGGAGCGCAGCGCCTACCAGCAGGTCGTCGTCACCGAGTACCGCGGCGACACGCGGCTCTACCTGGACAACCAGCTCCAGTTCTCGTCCGTCGACGAGGCCCGCTACCACGAGACGCTCGCGCACGCGGCGATGACGTCGGTCGCGGCGCCCGCGTCCGTGGCGATCCTCGGCGGGGGCGACGGCCTCCTCACGCGCGAGGTGCTGCGGTACGACTCGGTGCAGGAGGTCACGCTCGTCGACCTCGACCCCGCGGTGACCGACCTCGCGCGGGAGAACCGGCTCCTCACCGACCTCAACGAGCACGCGCTCGACGACCCGCGCGTGAGCATCGTCAACGCCGACGCCTTCCGCTGGGTCGAGGACACCCCGCAGACGTTCGACGTCGTGCTGGTCGACCTCGTCGACCCCTCGACCGAGCGTGTCGCCAAGCTGTACTCCCAGGAGTTCTACGGCATGGTCGCCGCGCACCTGCGGCCGGGCGGCGCGTTCGCGACCCAGGCCACGTCCACCTACTTCACGCCCGACGCGTTCTGGCAGGTCGTGTCCACCGTCCGCGCCGCGGCCCCCGACCGCGCCGTCGTACCGCTCACCGTCAATGTCCCGTCGTTCGGCGAGTGGGGCTTCGCGCTCTCCCTCCCCGGGGGCGAGGCGTCTGCCGGGCCCGGGGACCTCGACGACGTCCCCGGGCTCTTCGCGCGCACGCCGCTCCCCGAGGGCCTGCGGTTCCACGACGCGGCGTCGCTCGCCGCGACCACGCGCCTGCCCGCCGACAACCCGCCGCGCGACCTGCCGCCGTCGACCTTGCTCTCCCCGACCGTGCAGCGCACCTACCAGGAGGACATGCGCGCCTGGCGCTACTGACCCGCCGAGTGGATGAAGGTGTGCAGATCGAGTACTGGGTGGCGTGCGCAGAGACTCGTACCGAGTGTGCGTATGGACTAGTAGAAAGTGTGCGTATGGGATGGTAGCTAGCGTCGGCGACGGATATGATCCGTCGATGGGATACCGCCGCCGTGTGCTCGACGAGTTGCTCGACGAACTCCAACCCGCTCTTGCCGCGACGTCGATCTACGGCCCCAAGGGCGTCGGCAAGACCGCCACGGCACAGCGGCGGGCGCGCTCTGTTCTTCGCCTGGACGATCCTGGTGACCTTCAGCGTCTTGAGGCCGACCCTCGACTTCTGACCACGCTCCCTTCGCCGCTCCTGATCGACGAGTGGCAGCGCTGGCCGGCCGTCTGGGACCTTGTCCGGCGTGCCGTCGACGAGGGAGTGCCACGTGGCACGTTCCTCCTCACAGGCAGTTCTGCGCCCCGGGGCTCAACCGTGCACAGCGGAGCAGGCCGGATCGTGGGCATGCGCATGCGCCCGATGAGTCTTCTGGAACGTGGCGTCACGGTTCCTGCCGTGAGCTTGGCTGCGCTCTTGGAAGGCGACGCGACGATCGATGGAGCGACGGATGTCGGGCTCCGTGAGTACGCGGAAGAGATTGCAGCCTCAGGCTTTCCGGACATTCGCTCGGAAGCATCGCCCCGGCTGCGACGCGTGAGGCTCGACGCCTACGTGGACGATATCGTCCAACGCGAGTTCGCGGAGCAGGGCTACCCGGTACGCCGGCCAGAGTCGCTGCGTGCGTGGCTCGCTGCGTATGCGGCGGCATCGTCGACGACGGCAAAGTACTCCGAGATCCTCGACGCCGCGACACCCAATCATGGGGACAAGCCGGCGAAGGCCACCACGCTCGGCTATCGCGACGCGCTCTCGGGTCTGTGGCTCCTCGATCCCACCCCCGCGTGGACCCCTGGCGACAACAGATTGTCGCGTCTGAGCCAGGCATCCAAGCACCAGCTCGCCGACCCGGCACTCGCTGCGCGCCTGCTCAACGTCACGGCGGAATCACTGCTCGCGGGTCGAGCCACGGCTGCTTCACTGAGCCCCGAGCCGCTGCTGGGAACACTCTTCGAATCGCTCGTCACGCTCGACGTCAACGTCTACGCGACGCATTCGGAAGCAACGGTCAGCCACTTTCGCGACCTCAACGGCCGCCACGAGATCGATCTTGTCGTGACGGGCAACGACGATCGCGTCGTGGCCATCGAAGTCAAGTTGACCGCAGTGCCTACGGACCGGGACGTCCGACACCTTCTCTGGCTTCGCGAACAGATCGGCGACCGGCTTGCCGACATGCTCGTCGTCACGACCGGGGAACATGCGTACCGGCGCCGGGACGGGGTCGCCGTGGTCCCGGCAGCTTTGCTCGGACCATGAGGGAGACGATGTCACCACGGGGTGGTCGCGGTGACGGCCTCCAGGGCGTCGAGCGCCGCGAACGGGTCGTCCGGTCGGGAGGGGTCGGGGCTCGTCGCGACGAGCACGACGCTCGACACCCCGCCCGCGCCGAGCTCGGCGAGCCGGGCGCGGAAGGCGTCGGGCGGCCCGACGACGGCGAGCGCGTCGACCCAGGCGTCCGGCATCGCGGCGGCGAAGGCCCCGGGGGAGTCGCTCGCGTCGCGCAGGGCGCGGAAGTCGTCGGCGAACGGCAGCGGGTCGATCTGCGCCGACCAGTCCGCCTCGCCCAGGACGGCGAGGTGCGGCCGGACGATGGCGCGGGCGGTCGCGACGTCGTCGTGCACCGCGCCGAGCGAGAAGGCGACGACGCGGTGCTCGGGCGGGGCGGCGTCGCCCGCGCTCGCGCGCCCGGCGTCGATCGCGGCGCGCGCGACGGCCAGGTACTCCGGGGTCACGGGCATGTCGAGGATCGTCCCGTCGGCGACGCGTCCGGAGACCTCGAGCGAGCGCGGGCCGCGCACCCCGGCGAGCACCGGCGGCGGCGAGGCGGGCGGGGCGTGCAGCGCGACGTCGTCGACCGTCACGTACCGGCCGGAGACGGTGACGCGCTCGCCGTGCAGCAGCGCGCGCACGGCCGACGTCGTCTCCTCGAGCATCGCGAGCGGGCTCGCGGGCCAGACGCCGATCTGCCGCATCCACGCGGGCAGGCCGTGCCCGAGCCCCAGGTGCAGGCGGCCGGGGTGCAGGGCGGCGAGCGTCGCGGCCTCCATCGCGGCGGTCGACGGCGCGCGTGTCGCCGCAGGCAGGATCCCGATGCCGACGGTCAGGCGCTGCGTCGCGGCGAGGACGGTCGCGGCCTGCGCGATCCCGCCGTGGAACGTGAGGTCCTCGACGACCCACACCTCGTCGAGCCCCACCTCCTCGGCGCGGTGCGCGAACGGCACGATCTGGTCGGCGGGCAGCTCGCGCGGCAGGATCACGCCGAGCGCGGGGGTCGTCGAGGTCGCCATGCCGCGACCGTACTCTGACAGCGCTCCCACCTGCGAGGTCTCCCGGGGGACGGACCGTAAAGCGCTGGCGGTCGGCGGAGCGCGGTGCCTACCGTCGGGGCATGACCGCGCTCGACGACGCCGCCCTCGCCGCCCTCGACACCCACCTGCGGGAGGCTGCCGATGCCGACGCGTTATCCGGCGTCGTGCGCATCGAGCGCGACGGCGACCCGCTCTTCGAGCGCGCGTACGGCGTCGCGTCGCGCCGGTGGGGCGTCCCCGTCCGCACGAGCACCCGGTTCGACGTCGCGTCCGTGACCAAGCTCTTCACGGCCGTCGCGGTGCTCCAGCAGGTCGGGGAGGGGCGGCTCGGGCTCGACGACCGCATCCACGACCACGTCGACCTCGCCGGCACGACGATCCCGCGCGAGGTGACGGTCCGGCACCTGCTCACCCACACCTCGGGCATCGCGGACGACGCCGACGAGGAGGCCGGCGAGTCGTACGAGGCGCTGTGGGTGGACCGGCCCATGTACTCCGTGACACGCACGGCCGACTTCCTCCCCGGCTTCGTCCACAAGGAGCCGAACTTCCCGCCGGGGCAGGGGTGTCGGTACTGCAACGTCGGCTTCGTGCTCGCCGGGCTCGCGCTGGAGGCCGTCACCGGCAGCACCTACCGCGAGTACGTCCGCGAGCACGTCTTCGCGCGGGCGGGCATGGACCGCTCCGGGTTCTTCCGCATGGACGAGGCCGAGCCCGACGTCGCGGAGGGCTGGGAGCCCGTCCGCGAGGGCCCGGAGGGCGAGGGGTCCGTCATCGGGTGGCGGCAGAACATCTACTCCTACCCGCCTGTCGGCTCGCCCGACGGCGGTGCGCACGTCACGGCGCGCGACCTCGGCAGGTTCTGGGCGGCGGTGCGCGACGGCGAGCTGCTGCCGCCCGACCTCACGCGCGCGTTCCTCACGCCGCAGGTCAAGCACGACGACGGCGACACGGACGAGACGGACGACAAGGACGCGGAGAGCGTGGAGCGCGCGGCGAGCGTGCACTACGGGTTCGGGCTCGAGTTCGAGCTGCTCGCCGACGGCGCCGTGCGCTCCGCGTACAAGGAGGGGATCAACACCGGGTCGAGCGCGATGCTGCGCCACTACCCGGAGGCGGGCGGATCCGTCCCGGACGGTCTCCCACCGGCCGGGGCGCCCGGGGTGACGGTCGTCGTCGTGTCCAACGGCGAGGCGGGCGCCTGGGACCCGGTCCGACGGATCGACGCGCTCCTCATGGGGTGAGCGAGGAACGGCCCGGACGCACGACGCGTGGCGTGCAAACGTAGGTCGACATTCGGCGTAACCTTCCGGGGTGACGAGTCGAGGACACCAGCCGCCGGTGCTGTCGGACGTGGCACAGCTCGCCGGAGTGAGCATCTCGACGGTCTCGAGGGTGCTCACCGGGCGTACCCCCGTGAGCCCTCGGCTCAGGGACAAGGTGCAGGCGGCGGTCTCCGAGCTCGGCTACCGGCCCAACGCAGCGGCGCAGACGCTCGTCAGCGGACGTCGTTCGACGGTGGCGGTCCTCGCGAGGAACACGCTGAGGTACGGCTACGCCGCCACCCTCCAGGGCATCGAGGAGGCCGCGCGGGCGGCGGGGTACGTGGTGTCGATCGCCGTCGTGGAGTCCGAGGCGCCGCGTGATCTCGATCGTGCGGTGGACCTCGTCCTGTCGCAGTCGCTCGCCGGGGCGATCGTCGTGGAGTTCGACTCGCTCGGTGTGCGCACCCTCGAGTCGTTGCCGGACGCACTGCCCGTCGTCGCGGCGGCCGGTGCCCGGCGCCGGCCGGGCCCGCGCCCGCACGCGTTCCTCGACGACCAGGCGGGAGGCGAGGAGGCCACGCGCTACCTCCTGGGGCTCGGGCATCGCACCGTGCACCACGTGGCGATCCCGTCGACACGTCCGCGCAGCGGCCGGACCTGGGGCTGGCGGCGCGCGCTCGAGAGCGCGGGCGTCGAGCGGCCTGGCGTGATCCAGGCGAGCTACGACCCGGACTCCGGGTACGAGGCCGGGCTCGTCCTCGCGGCGGACCCGGCGGTCACGGCCGTGCTGTGCGGCAACGACGAGCTCGCCATCGGTGTCATGCGGGCACTCGCGGAGCAGGGCCGGCGGGTGCCCGAGGACGTCAGCGTGGTCGGCTTCGACGACCAGCCGTTCGCGCGGATGTGGAGCCCGCCCCTGACGACGGTCGCCCAGGACTTCGTCGACCTCGGACGCCGCACCTTCGGGATGCTCGCGCGCTGGGTGGAGACGGGTGAGCGCCCGGAGGACAGCGCTGCCAAGCCTGAGCTGGTCGTCCGCGAGAGCGCTGCGCCTCCCCGCGCCTGATCCTCTCGCGGTCCCCGAACCTCCCGTCCGTCGCCGCCGCTCGGCGCTCCGTCCCGGTCCGCGCGCCGGCGGACATCTTCTGACCAACGTTTGCAGAATCACGGATGTGTGCGCTAACTTCTGACCAACGTTTGCAGGACCCGCACAGCTGCGGGGCGACGAGGGAGTGCGCGTACGTGGTGAGCACAACGGTGGCCGAGGACGTCCGAGACGCGGGCGGCACCCATGCCTGGCCTCGAGTGGTCCGTCTGGCGGCGGCGGGTGCTGCCGTCGTCCTCCTGCTCCCCGAGGACGGCCTCCCCGAGGTGCTCCACTGGGGAGCCGACATCGGGGAGAGCCTGGAGGACCTCGAAGACCTCGAGCGGGCGACCCGGCCGGTCCTCGCGACGAACGGCGTCGACCACGGGGTGCGCGTCGCGCTCCTGCCGGAGTCCTGGACCGGCTGGACGGGGACGCCCGGGCTGTCCGGCCATCGGGCCGGCGCGAGCTGGTCTCCGCGGTTCCGCCCGACGCGGATCGACGTGGACCAGCTACCCCAGGGCGGCTCGGTCGTCGTCCAGGCGCACGACGCGGACGCCGGGCTCCGCCTCGGGCTGGAGCTGGAGCTGCTCCCCTCGGGCCTGCTCCGGCTGCGCGGACGGGTGACCAACGTCGCGGACCGCCCGTACACCCTCGACGGCCTGCGCCTCGCCCTGCCGGTTCCCACGACGGCGGACGAGCTCCTCGACCTCGCCGGGCGCTGGGCCAAGGAGCGAGTCCCGCAGCGGTCCCCGTTCGTCGTCGGCTCCCACGTCCGCGAGGGTCGCCACGGCAGGACCGGCGCGGACGCGGCGACGGTGCTGGTCGCCGGTGAACCCGGGTTCGGCTTCGAGTCCGGAGAGGCGTGGGGGGTCCACGTGGCCTTCAGCGGCAACCACGTCACCTCCGCCGAGCGGGCCTTCGACGGGCGCCGCCTCCTGCTGGGCGGCGAGCTGCTGCTGCCCGGCGAGGTCGAGCTCGCCCCGGAGGAGTCGTACACCGGCCCGTGGATCTATGCGAGCCACGCGGACGGGCTGGATGCGCTCGCGGCCCGGTTCCACGACCACCTGCGCGCCCGCCCCCGGCACCCGCGCTCGCCGCGCCCGGTCGTCATGAACGTGTGGGAGGCCGTCTACTTCCACCACGACCTCGACCGACTCAAGGAGCTTGCCGACCTTGCCGCGGACGTGGGCGTGGAGCGGTTCGTGCTCGACGACGGGTGGTTCGGCGGGCGTCGCGACGACGCCACCGGCCTCGGCGACTGGTCCGTCTCCGAGGAGGTCTGGGGCGACGGGCGCTTCGCCGAGCTCGTCCGGCACGTCAAGGGGCTCGGGATGGAGTTCGGGCTCTGGTTCGAGCCCGAGATGGTGAACCCCGACTCCGACCTCGCCCGGCGACACCCGGAGTGGATCCTCCAGGTCGAGGGCCGGCTCCCCGTCGAGGCGCGACACCAGCAGGTGCTCGACCTGTCGCACCCGGGAGCGTACGAGCACGTGCTGTCCAGCGTCGTCGCCGTCGTCCGCGAGCACGGGGTCGACTTCGTCAAGTGGGACCACAACCGTGACCTCGTCGATGCGGGGTCGACGCGAACCGGTCGCGCCGGGGTCCACGAGCAGACGCTCGCGGCCTACCGCCTCATCGACGAGATCCGCGAGCAGTGCCCGGGACTGGAGATCGAGTCGTGCTCGTCCGGCGGTGCGCGCGTCGACCTCGAGATCCTCGAGAGGACCGACCGGGTCTGGGCGTCGGACTGCATCGACGCCCACGAGCGGCAGCAGATCCAGCGCTGGACCGCGCAGCTCCTGCCGCCTGAGCTGGTCGGCAGCCACGTGGGGGCGGACCGGGCGCACACGACGGGCCGCCGACTCGACCTGTCGTTCCGGGCCGCGACCGCGATCTTCGGCCACTTCGGCATCGAGTGGGACCTCTCCGAGGCCAGCGAGGCGGAACGCCGGGAGCTCGCCGGCTGGGTCGACCACTACAAGCAGGTGCGGCAGCTCGTGCACACGGGCCGGGTGGTGCGTCGTTCGCTCGAGGGCGGCGACCTGTGGCTGCACGGCGCGGTGAGCCCGGACCGTACCGAGGCCCTGTACGGGCTCACGCTCCGGGAGCGCCACGTCACGTGGCCCGCGGGACGGGTCCGGCTGCCCGGGCTGGACCCCGAAGCGACCTACCGTGTCCGTCCGTCCGGCCCGACCGTCGTCCGGGGCGACGACCCGCGCACCGCCCCCGCGTGGTGGGCGGACGGACTGCGGTTGAGCGGGGCGGCGCTCGGCTCCGTCGGTCTGAGCGTCCCGGCGCTCGACCCGGACCAGGCGGTCCTGATCCACGTGGAGGTCGAGAGATGAGCGCGGGGACGACGAGCACGCGACCGGTCGCACCGGTCCGGGCGGGACGGCGGCGGTCGCAGGAGCTGCGGAACCTCCCGGCGGCGCTGCTGTTCGTGCTGCCTGCGGGGATCGGGTTCCTCGTGTTCTTCCTGTGGCCGACGCTCCGGGGGATCTGGCTGAGCCTCACCGACTCGACGGCGTTCAACACGGGCGGCTTCGTCGGGCTGGAGAACTACCAGCGGATGATCGCGGACCCGGTCTTCTGGAACGCCTTCAAGGTGACCATCTGGTACGTCCTGCTCAACATCGGGCTCCAGACCGTGCTCGCCGTGGTGGTGGCGGTGCTCATGCACCGGCTCACGCAGTCCCTGGCGATCCGCGGCATCATCCTCACCCCGTACCTCGTGTCCAACGTCGTCGCGGCGATGCTCTTCCTGATGCTCCTCGACTATCAGCTCGGGTTCGTGAACGAGCTGGTCGAGACGCTCGGCGGCGACCGCATCATGTTCTTCGGCGACCAGTCCCTCGTCATACCGACGATCGCCCTGGTGAACGTGTGGCGGCACCTCGGGTACACGGCGCTGCTGCTCTTCGCGGGCCTCCAGACGATCCCGGAGAACCTCTACGAAGCGGGCCGCGTGGACGGTGCGTCCGAGCTGCGCATGTTCCGGTCGATCACGATGCCGCTCCTGCGCCCGTACCTCGGCCTCGTGCTCATCGTGACGATGATCGGCTCGTTCCAGGTGTTCGACACCGTCTCCGTCGCGACCCAGGGCGGGCCGGCGAACGCCTCGAACGTCATCCAGTACTACATCTACGAGGTCGCCTTCAGCCGCGGGTACGACTTCGGGTACGCGTCGGCGATGTCGGTCGCGCTGCTCGTGGTGCTCGCGGTGATCGCGGTCGTCCAGTTCCGGCTCACCCGGGCAAACCAGAACGACATGGCGTGAGGTACCGATGACCACCACAGCTCCTGCACCCGTCGCGTCGCCGACCGGACAGGCCCCGGCCGAGGCAGCGCCCCGTCGACGTCGGCCCCGGACCACCCCGGGCCGAGTCCTGGGCTGGGTCGTGCTCGTCCTCCTCATGATCGTGACGATCTTCCCGTTCTACTGGATGCTGCGGACCGCGTTGTCCACCAACGCGGCACTGCCCGGTGGCGCGGCGGACCCGCTGCCCGTCGGGTTCAGCTGGGAGGGCTTCCGCCGCGCGCTCGGGCTCGCCACGGCGCAGGAGTCGCTCGCCGACGGTGGGTCCGGCGCCTCGATGGACTTCCCCCGGTACCTGCTGAACTCCGTCGTCGTCGCGACGCTCGTCACCGTGTGCCAGGTCTTCTTCTCGGCGATGGCCGCCTACGCGTTCGCACGCCTGCGCTGGCCCGGGCGCGACGTCGTCTACGCGGTCTTCCTCACCGGCCTGATGGTCCCGACGATCTTCACCCTCCTGCCGAACTTCCTGCTCGTTCGCGACCTCGGCCTGCTCGACACCCTGCCGGGCATCGCGCTGCCGACGATGCTCATGACCCCGTTCGCGGTGTTCTTCCTCCGGCAGTTCTTCGCCGGGATCAGCTTCGAGATCGAGGAGGCGGCCAAGCTCGACGGCGCCGGCCGGTTCAGGACGTTCTTCACCATCGTCCTGCCCATGGCCTCGCCCGCCGTGGTCACCCTCGCGGTCCTCACGTACATCACGGCGTGGAACGACTACCTGTGGCCCTTGCTCGTGAGCCAGTCCGACGACTCACGAGTGCTGACCCTCGCGCTCGGGATCTTCCGGGCCCAGTCCCCCCAGGCATCTCCGGACTGGGCGGGACTGATGGCGGCGACGCTGCTCGCAGCGCTGCCGATGCTCCTGCTCTTCCTCGCCTTCGCGAAGAGGATCGTCAACTCGATCGGCTTCACGGGGATCAAGTAGCCGCTCGTCTCCAGGGGGCTCACGGGTACGGCGGCCGTCGGACCCGACAACCATTCCGCACCATCGACGCGGATGTCTGCGAAAGGGAACAACGATGCGAAAGTCTGTCCACGTCGCGGTGGCAGGATCCCTGGTCCTCGCCCTCGGCGCCTGCTCCTCCGGAGGCGGTTCGGGGTCAGGCGGCTCCGGCGACGAGATCTCGTACTGGCTCTGGGACTCGAACCAGGTGCCCGCCTACCAGGCGTGCGCCGCGGCGTTCACGGAGGAGAACCCGGACGTCACGATCAAGATCGAGCAGTTCGCCTGGGACGACTACTGGACGAAGCTCACGGCCTCGTTCGTGGGTGGCTCCGGTCCGGACGTGTTCGTCGACCACCTGTCGAAGTACGGCGAGTTCGCGGCGCAGGGCCAGATCGTCGCCCTCGACGACCTGGTGGAGAAGGACTCTGTGGACACCACGGTCTACGCCGAGGGACTCATCGACCCGTGGCAGTACGCCGACGGCTCGCTGTACGGGCTGCCGAAGGACTGGGACACGACCGCCTTCTTCTACAACGAGGAGCTGGTCGCCGACGCCGGCTACACGGCCGACGACCTGTGGGCGGCGGACTGGAACCCCGAGGACGGCGGCACGTTCGAGCAGATCGTCGCGCACCTCACGGTGGACGCGAACGGCGTGCGCGGCGACGAGGCCGGGTTCGACAAGTCGAACGTCGCGGTCTACGGCCTGGGCATCAACCCGAACTTCGAGGAGACGGGCCAGATGCAGTGGGCCAACTTCACGGGGTCGCTGGACTGGGACTACCTGGACGAGAACCCGTGGGGCACCCGCTACAACTTCGACGACCCGGAGTTCCAGAAGGCGGTCGACTGGTTCTACGGCCTCGCGGACAAGGGCTACGCGCCCGCGGCGGGGGTGTTCTCCGAGGAGACGCTCACCCAGGTGGGTTCCGGCAAGGTCGCCATGGGCACCAACGGCTCCTGGGCCACGGGGACCTTCAAGGCGCTCGAGGGCATCGAGGTCGGGATCGCGCCCGGACCGGTCGGGCCGACGGGTGACCGCGCCTCGGTCTTCAACGGCGTGGCCGACTCGATCAGCGCGTCGTCGAAGAAGCAGGACGCGGCCTGGGAGTGGGTGAAGTACCTCGGTTCCAGCGCGTGCCAGGACATCGTCGCCGAGCACGCCGTCGTCTTCCCCGCGATCCCTGAGTCCGCGGACAAGGCGCTGGCCGCGTTCGAGGCGAAGGGCTGGGACGTCTCGGCGTTCTTCAGCTACCGCGAGGAGGGGCGCACGTTCCTCCCGCCGATCACGGTCCGCGCCGGCGAGGTGAACGCCATCGCGTCGGTCGCGTTCGAGGACATCGCTCTCGGCAACAAGGACGCGTCGTCGCTGACGGAGGCCAACGAGCAGATCAACGCGGTCCTCGCGGACTGAGCACCAGCACGACGGCGGGGTGCGGCGGCGGCGCCGCGCCCCGCCGGTGGGGCGGTCGTCCCGGTCGCCCCGCGTTCCGACAGCACGAAGGAGTGTGGACAGATGCACGGCAAGAGAGCGGACGGCGGGCGCAGGATGCTCCGCCGACTCACGGCAGGACTGACGGCATCAGTGGTCGCCGCCACCGGAGCGGTGACCGTGCTGCCCGGCGCAGCGGCCGCCGAGGACGTCGAGGTCCTCACGGTCGACCTGTCGGCGTCGACGGGCGCGGTGCAGGGCGGAGCCTCGGGCATGCTGTACGGGCTCGGTGACGACGGCGTGCCCACCGACCCGATCATCGCGGGTGCCCGGCCGACCAACGTCACCCAGAAGGCGCCGCACGGCGCGCAGCACCCCAACGGGGACCCGCTCGACGTCGAGCGCTCGCTCTTCGAGAACGGGGGCGAGTACCTGATGGTCAACATCCAGGACTACTACCCCGACTGGGCCTACAACGGCGGCAAGCGTCCCGAGGACTTCGACACCTACCTCGACATCGTGCGCACCGTGGTGACGAGCATCGTCGAGGAGTCCGACTACCCCGAGCGGTACGTCTTCACGCCGTTCAACGAGCCCGACGGCATCAACTGGTACGGCGACTGGAACGTCATGCGGGACACGTTCCTCGCTGACTGGAAGGCCGCGTACCAGACCATCAAGGAGGTCTACCCGGAGGCGAAGATCGCCGGACCGGGTGACGCCTGGTGGCACGGGACCAGCACGCGCCAGATCCTCACCTACGCGAAGGCGAACGACGTCCTGCCGGACATGTGGACCTGGCACGAGCTCGGTGTCGAGAACCTCGCCACGTTCCGCTCGCACCTCGCGGAGTTCCGTCAGATCGAGCGGGAGGTCGGGGTGGGTCCGCTCCCGGTGAACATCACCGAGTACGCGATGCGTCGCGACATGGGCGTCCCGGGCCAGCTGGTCCAGTGGATCTCGATGTTCGAGGACGAGAAGGTCGATGCGCAGACGGCGTACTGGACGTTCGCGGGCAACCTCAACGACAACATGGCCAAGAACAACGGCGCGAACGGCGCCTGGTGGCTGCTGAAGTGGTACGGCGACCTCACGGGCGAGACCGTGGAGCTCACGCCGCCCGCGCTGAACAAGGTCGACACGCTGCAGGGCATCGCGGCCCTGGACGAGGAGAAGCACCAGGCGACGGTCCTGTTCGGCGGTGGCGCCAAGGACGTCCGTCTCGACCTCTCGGGCATCGACGCCGAGGTGTTCGGCGACGAGGTCGACGTCCAGGTGCGGCGAGCCGAGTTCACCGGGCAGGAGGGCGAGGCGCTGGCGCCGCCGGTCGTGGTGGCCGAGCGCGTCGCGGTGGTCGACGGTGCGGTGCAGGTCGTGGTCCCGAACCGCGACCGGCACTCGGCGTACCAGGTCGTGGTGACGCCGGTCCTCGACGAGGCGCCGATCGTGGACACGACGTGGAAGCAGCGCGTCGAGGCGGAGTCGACCCGGCTGTCCGGTCTGACCGTGGTGGACCGTCCGGCCGGGGACGCGTGGACGTTCGCGGCCTCGGGTGCCAAGGACGTGCGCGGGTTCACGTCGGCGGGGGCGTCGGCGTCGTGGACGGTCGACGTCCCGACGACGGGCACGTACCGCCTGGGTGTCATCGCGGGAGTGAACGGGCCGAACGTGGGGCCCGGCTCGCACGCGCTGTTCGTCGACGGAGCCCCGGCGGGCACGATCCGCTACGAGGCCGGGTTCTCGGACTCCTACCGCGGCAAGGCCGAGGTCCTGGTGGAGCTCCAGGCGGGCGCGCGCGAGCTGTCGGTGCGGGCCAGCGCCGACGGGTCCACGGTGCTGCCGGGCGCGAACGTGACCCTCGACCGGTTCGACCTCGAGCGCGTCGACGGTCCGGACACCTCGACCTACCCGGCGAACCTCGCCCGTCTGTCCGCTGCGACGGTCTCCTACGACGCCGGCACGGCCGGGCGCGTGGAGGTCGCGGGCGAGGGCTCGGCGACGTTCTACGTGGCCGCTCGCGCGACGGGGTACTACGACGTGACGCTGGACTACTCGGCGGACGCGGCGACGACGGTGGGCCTGCGGCTCAACGGTCGTGAGGTGGCCGGTCTCGCGGCGGACGCCGCGGGCGAGCGCACCTCGACGGCGCGGGTGCACCTCGCGAAGGGCATCACGGAGCTCACGGTCACCTCGCCCGAGGGCATCGCGCTCGGGTCGCTGACCACCACGCGGGCCGCCGAGTCCGACGCGACGGTCACGACGGTCGAGGCCGAGGACGTGCTCCAGCTCTCGGGCGGCGCACGGCTGGAGTCGGTCGCGCAGCCGACCGACGTGTCGGGGCGGCAGGTCTCCTGGCTGGGCGGCAGCGCGCAGAGCGTCGCCGTGTGGCCGCGCGCGGAGGGCGTGGGCGCGGGCCAGTACGACCTCGTGGTGCGGTACGCGAACGCGGAGAAGAACACCGGGCACGCGTACAACACCGACGTCATCACGCGCTTCCTCGACGTGAGCGAGGCCGGCGGAGACACGACGCGCGGCGCGTTCCGGCACAACTACTCGTGGAAGGGGTTCTGGACCCACACGGTCGCTCTGGACCTGACCACCGACGACGGCGCCCTCACGCTGGGCAACGCCACGGGCTGGGCCCCGAACCTGGACACCCTCGCCCTGGCGCCGCTGGTGCTGGACGTGACCAACTCCGGTCCCGCTGCGGGCGTCACGCTGGACGTCCAGGTCCAGCCGCGCTGCCTGGCGGGCAAGGCCTACCTCGCGGTGCGGGCGACGAACCAGGAGCAGTCCGCCGTCGACATCTCGATCGCCACGGCGTTCGGCACACGCGAGTTCGCCGCGGTCGGCCCCGAGCGGTCCGGCTACCAGTCGTTCGCCACGCGCACGGCCCGGCTCGAGGCGGGCACCGTCACGGTGGCGGGCGCGACGGACGGACGCGACGGTCGGTACGACGTCGCGTACGACGCTCTCGACTGCGACTGACCGGCTGGCTCCCCGGCGTCAGCCACGTCGCTCGGGCCTCGCGCACGTACGAGGCGAGGCCCGAGCGGCGGGCTCCAGCCCGGCTGCGCGTCCAGCACCCCGACACCAGGCACGACGGCACCGTCGAGGAGGCCGCCATGACGACCGACCGGCGCGCCGCCTCCGTGCAGGCGGAGCCGAGGGGCGAGCGGCTGCTCGGCGCGGTCCGCAGGGAGCGCATCGTCGTCGCCGTGCGCGCCCGTGGCGTCGTCACGGTCGCCGACCTGGTGCGCGACCTCGGTGTGTCCGACATGACCGTCCGCCGTGATCTCGCCGTCCTCGCGGACCGCGGCCTGCTGCACCGGGTGCACGGTGGTGCGACGTCGGCCGGAGGACGGGGACCGGTGCACGTCCCGCGGACGGGAGTCCCTCGCGCGGGCGACGACGCACGGGCGGAGGTCGCCGTGCGGCTGATCGAGCCCGGGGGCGTCGTCGCCCTGGGGCCGGGGACCACCACCCGGCTCCTCGCGGAACGGATCGTGGCTGACCCACGACTACGGCCCCTCACGGTCCTGACGAGCTCGACGGCCGTCGCACGGGTGGTGGACCGTGCCGGGGACGGCCTGCTGACGGCGATCCTCTCCGGCGGCACGCGTACCGCGTCGGACGCCCTCGTCGGCCCCCTGGCGCGGCGTGCGTTCGGCGAGCTCCCCAGCACGCTCGCGTTCGTCGACGCCTACCGGATCTCGTCCGACACCGGGGTGGCCGACCAGAGCCGCGACGAGGCCGACGTCAGCCGGTCGATGGTGGACAACGCCGACCGGGTCGTGGTCCTCGCGGGCCGATCGGCCTGGCGGCCCGGCGGGTGGCACCCGGTCGCCGCGCTGGACGAGGTCGACGTCCTCGTCACGGACGACGCGGTGCCCGCTCGCGAGCGCGAACGGGCCGGGTCTGCCGTCGGGCGCCTGGTGCTCGCGCCTGCCGGGGCCGCCCGGCCCGCGCGTCGTGGCGTGCACGGCTGATGCGGCCCCGCACGCCACGAGAACCCGAGCGGCTTCGCACGAGACCTCCACACGGTCTCGCCCGCATCGGCCCGGCGGGCTCCCGACGCTCGCCTAGGCTCGGGAACCATGCCCTCCGGACTCTCTGCCGCCCTCTCGGCCGCCCTGCCCGCCGCGTCGACGGCGGAGCCCGCGCTCGACGGCGTCGCCGGGTGGGCCGTGAACCTCATGGAGACGCTCGGCCCGGTCGGCGCCGCCATCGCGATCGCGCTCGAGAACCTGTTCCCGCCCCTGCCGAGCGAGATCATCCTCCCGCTCGCGGGCTTCACCGCGAGCCAGGGCAGCTTCGGCCTCGTCGAGGCGATCCTGTGGACGACGGCCGGGTCGATCGTCGGGGCACTGGCGCTGTACCTGGTCGGGGCGCTCGTCGGGCGCGAGCGCACGCGCTGGGTCGCGGAGCGGCTGCCGCTCGTCAAGGTCGCGGACGTCGACCGCACCGAGCAGTTCTTCCTCAAGCACGGCGGCGCGACCGTCTTCTTCGGCCGCTTCATCCCGATCTTCCGCAGCCTCATCTCGATCCCGGCCGGGGTCGAGCGCATGCCGCTGTGGAAGTTCACCGCGCTCACCGCCGCGGGCAGCGCGGTGTGGAACACGATCTTCGTCTACGCCGGGTACGCGCTCGGCGAGCAGTGGCACGTCGTGGAGGAGTACGCGGGCGTGCTCCAGAAGGTCGTCATCGCGGTCGTCGCGGCCGCGGTCGTGTGGTTCGTCGTGACGCGCGTCTGGCGCTGGGTGCACGACGACGAGCGCCCCGCCCACGCGCGTGGCGGGCGCTCGTCGTCGCCTGCCCGCGACGACGCCTGATCCTCCCCGCCGCCTGACGGACCGGGCGCCCGGCCCCTCGGGGCCGGCATCGTCGTCGTCGCGCCCCGGGTCGGCCGCCCGCGCGGTCGGGCCGGGCCTGACGGATGATCGGAGCGTGCCCGACGAGACCCCCCGCCCGAGCGCGCCGCCGATCCAGTCCCCGAGCGCGTCGTCCAGCGCGTCCCGGGCCGCGCTGCCGGCCGCGCTCGTCGCGACGGGGCGGCACTCCCCGCTCGCGGCCCAGCGGCACCGCGTCCGGGTGCGCCGGGTCGCCGCGACCGTCGTCGTGGTCCTCGCGGTCCTCTCGCTCGTAGGCCTCGTGGCGCGCCGGCTCTGGGTCCACCTGACGGTCTTCCAGGACTTCCTCCCGGGCGTCGAGGCGACCAGCCGCGCGTCGAGCATCCTGCTCGCGGCCGTCGTCCTGCTCCTCACGGCGCGCGGCCTGCGCAACGGCCACCGGCTGTCGTGGGTCGTGACGTGCGCGGTGCTGGGGCTGACGGCCGTCGCGCACCTGGTGCACCACCGGCACGCGCTGCCCGCGGTCGTCGTGCTGCTCGCCGTCGGGTGGCTGCTCACGCAGTGGCGCGCGTTCCCCGTGCTGCCCACGCGGCGCGCGGTGCGCCGGGCGGTGCTGCTCCTCGTCGCGATCGGCGTCGCGCTCGTCCTGGTCGTCGTGGGCGTCGCCGTCGTGCTCGCGGCACGCGACGCGGGCGACGCCGAGCTCGAGAGCGCGGCCCGTGTGCTCGCCGTCGTCGCGACGGTGCTCAACCTCGTGCTCGTGGTGCTCGTGCTCTGGTGGCTGCTCTCCCCGCGGTCGCCCAAGCCCGCGACGCCGGCGGAGCACCTCGCCGAGCGGGAGAAGGCGCGCGCCGTCGTGGCCGCGCACGGGGGCGGCACGCTCGACTACTTCGCCCTGCGCGACGACAAGGACTGGTTCTTCGTCGGCCACGGCGTCGTCGCGCACTCGGTCCGCAACGGCGTCTGCCTCGTCTCTCCCGACCCGCTCTGCCCGCCGGCCGAGCGCGAGCTCGTCTGGGCGGAGTTCCTCGACCACGTCGCGCGCAACGGCTGGAAGGTCGCGGTCGTGGCGGCGGGGGAGCCCTGGCTGCCCGTGTACGAGGCGTCAGGCCTGCTCCCGGCCTACCTCGGCGACGAGGCGACCGTCGACTGCCCGTCGTTCACCCTCGAGGGCAAGGCCCACAAGTCGCTGCGCCAAGCCGTGAACCGCGTCGCGCGCGCCGGCTACACGACGACGTTCCACGACCCCACGACCCTCGACCCCGCGCTGCGCGGCGAGATCGTCGCGATGAGCGACGAGTCCCGACGCGGCGAGGACGAGCGCGGGTTCTCCATGACGCTCTCGCGCCTGTTCGACCCGCACGACACCGGGCTCATGCTCTCCGTCACCCAATCCGCCGAGGGGCGGGTGGACGCGTTCTGCCAGTGGGTGCCCGCGAGCGACATCGACGGCTGGTCGCTCGACGTCATGCGGCGCCGCCTGGACGTCCCGGACCTGCCGAACGGCCTCGTCGACGCGACGATCGTCGCGACGATCGCGGAGCTCGTCGCGCGGGGCCAGCGCGGGCTGGGGCTCAACTTCGCCGTCCTGCGCGAGCTCATGGAGGGCGAGCGCGACTCGCGGCTCGACCAGCTCGTGCGGCCGGTCGTCAAGCGGTTCTCCGAGGGCACGCAGGTGGAGACGCTCGCGACGTTCAACGACAAGTTCGACCCGGGCTGGACGCGCCGCTACGTCGTCCTCGACTCGGCGGAGCAGGCCGCCGCGCAGGCGCTCGTCATGGCCGGCGCGGAGGGGGTGACCGAGATACCCGTGATCGGCCGGTTCCTGCGCGGGGTGGGCGGCGCCCCGGCGGAGACGGCTCCCGGTGCCGTGGCGTCCGGTGACGGCGACGGGACCGCCCCGTGATCCTGTCCTTGCTCGCCGCCGTGGCCGCGAGCGTCCTGTACGCGGTGAGCACGATCATGCAGGCGGTCGCGACCCGGCGCGCGCACGGCCTCGCGGCCGTCGCGCAGCCGCTCGTCATCGGCGGGCTCGTGGTCGACGGCGTCGCGTGGCTCCTCTCGCTCCTCGCCCTCGACCATCTGCCGCTGTTCGTCGTGCAGGCCGTCGTCGCGGCGTCGCTGGTCGTCGTCGTGCTGCTCGCACGCCTCGTGCTCGGCGCGACGCTGCGCCGCACGGACCTCGCGGCGATGGGAGTCGTCGTGGCCGGGCTCGTCGTGCTCGCGCTCGCCGCGGGGGAGCAGCCCGCGACGCACCCGCCGGCGGGGTTCGCGACGTGGGTCAACATCGCCGGCGCCGCCGTCGCGGTGGGTACGGCCGCCGCCTACCGGCGCGGGCACCCCGTGCTCCTCGCCGTGCTCGGCGGCCTCGGCTACTCCGTCGCCGCCGTCGCCGCGCGCGGCGCCCACGCGTCCGGCGACCTGCTCGACACGGTGTTCCAGCCGCTGGCGATCGCGATCGTCCTCGGCGGCGTCGCGGGCGCGCTCGCCTACCTGCGCGCGCTCGAGCGCGGCGCCGTGGGCACCGTCGCCGCGACCGTGTCCGTCCTGGAGGTGCTCGTCCCCGGGGTCGTCGGGCTCGCCGTGCTCGGCGACGTCGTGCGGTCCGGCTGGGCCGTCCCCGCGCTGGTCGCGACGCTCGCCGCGGTGGGTGGCTGCGTCGTGCTCGCGACGAGCCCGGCGAACGCCGCCGCGGAGGAGTCCGCCCCCGCGACCACGGCCCCGGGAACGACCTAGGGTGGGCCGGGTCGCCCCGCCGAACCCGGGGGGCGCTCCCCGCACGGACGACTTCCTGAGGAGCCGTCCCGGGTTCGGCACCGAGGGAGGAGCACGATGCGCACACCGCTGGACGTCCTCACGCTCGACGAGCTGCGCCGCCGGACGTCGGTCAAGTGGCGCGCGTTCGACCCCGACGTGCTGCCGCTGTTCGTCGCCGAGATGGACGTCGCGCCGTGCGAGGCCGTGGTCGACGCCGTGACCGCCGCCCTGCGCGCGGGGGACACGGGCTACGACGTCGGCACCACCTACGGCGAGGCGTACGCGCGCTTCGCGGCGCGCCGGTGGGGCTGGTCGGTCGACGCGTCGACGTCGCGCACGCTCCCCGACGTGATGCTCGCGATCGTCGAGGTGCTGCGCGTGCTCACGGCCCCGGGCGACGCGGTCGTCGTGAACCCGCCGGTCTACCCGCCGTTCTACGGCTTCACCGCGAACGAGGGACGGCGCGTCGTCGACGCGCCGCTGGGCACCGACGGGCGGCTCGACCTCGATGCGCTCGAGCGCGCGTTCGCCGTCGCGACGGGCGTCGCCGCGAACGGGCGCGGCCCCGGGAGCGGGCGTCGCGCCGTCTGGCTCGTGTGCAACCCGCAGAACCCCACCGGGACGACGCACACGCCCGCCGAGCTCGAGGCGGGGCTCGCGCTCGCCGCCCGGTACGGGGTACGCGTCGTCGCGGACGAGATCCACGCGCCGCTCACCCGCCCCGGGCTGGACGGACGCCCTGCGACGACCCACACGCCGCTCCTCGCCGTCCCGGGATCGGAGCAGGCCGTGGCGATCGTCTCCGCGTCCAAGGCCTGGAACCTGCCGGGCCTCAAGGCGGCGGCAGCCGTCGCCGGGCCGGGCGCCGCCGACGACCTGCGGCGCATCCCCGAGGAGGCGAGCCACGGGGTGCAGCACGTGTCGGTGCTCGCGCACGTCGCCGCGCTCGACCACGGCGAGGAGTGGCTCGACGCCGTCCTCGCGGGCGTCGAGCGCAACGCGTGGCTCCTCGCCGACCTCCTCGCGGAGCACCTGCCCGCGGTCGGCTACCGACCCGGAGAGGCGACCTACCTCGCGTGGCTCGACTGTCGAGGGATCGACGACGGTCCCTCCTCCGACGGCGTCCCGGCGCCCGCGCACGACCCGCGCGGCTGGTTCCTCGACCGGGCGCGGGTCGCGCTGGAGGACGGCCGCCGGTTCGGCGTCGGCGGCGAGGGGCACGTGCGGCTCAACCTCGCGACCGGCGTCGACGTGCTCACGGAGGCGGTCGAGCGCATGGGGGACTCGGTGCGCACGGCGGTCTGAGCGCGACGCGCCGGCGCCGAGACGCAACCGACCGATGACTCCGCGCCGCCCGACCGGTCGGCACACCGACCGACGACCCACCATCCTCCGGAGGACCGCATGCCGTTCGACCCCGTCGCCCTCGACCGCACGTTCACCGCGCCCGTCGGCGTCGACGTCAAGGGCGACACGTGGCCCTGCGTCGAGGTGCCTGACGCGCGCGACCTCTTCGGCTCGCTCCGGTCGGTGCGGGTCGACGCGACCGTCGACGACGTGCCCCTGCGGAACGTCGGGCTCATGCCGACCGGCTCCGGCGGCCTGATGCTGTCGCTCAGCGCCGCCGTGCGCAAGCGCCTCGGCAAGGACGTCGGCGACACGGTCACCGTGCGGCTCGAGCGCCGCCTGAGCTGAGGCAGGCCGCTCCCGCCGCGTCGCACGCGATGGGCAGTGCTCCCCATCGCGGCGGACGTCCGTGCCGCGTAGCGTCGGCGTGCGACCGTCCAGACGAGGCTGTCGACACGTGCGCGTGAGAGGGCACGCGCAGGTGCTGGGAGGAGACGGCATGAGCGGCATGTGGGGCGCCGACGTGCGGGCGTTGCGCGCGCTCGCGTCGAGCCTGCGGTCGGGCGCGGACGCGCTGCGGTCCCACCGCGCGCAGGTGACGTCCGTCGTCGACGCCGCGACCCGCTGGGAGGGCCCCGACGCCGCGGAGTTCCGCAACGACTGGGCCGCGAGCCTCGGCCCCTCGCTCGCCGCCACCGCAACCCTCCTCGACACCGCGGCGGACCAGCTCGCCGCCGACGCGGACCAGCAGGAGTCCGCGAGCAGCGACGGCGGCGGCGCCCCGGGTGGCCCGGGCAGCGGTCCGACGTCGGGGCCGGGGGGCCGGCAGCCGACCGTCCCGACGCCGACCCCCGGCGAGTACGCCGCGATGGACGCGAGCGAGCGCGCGGAGTGGCTCGAGAACGCGACGGACGCCCAGGTCGCCGCGCTCTACGCGCAGCTCGTGCGGCTCGGCGTCGACCCGGACTCCCCGGGGTTCTCCGACCTCGCCGTCGCGCACTGGACGCGCGTCGCGGCCGGGGAGGCGGGCTTCGACTTCGCCGACTGGGACCCGTCCGCCGGGGCGTCGGCCAACCGCGAGATCATCGAGGGCGTCTACACGTACTACGGCGAGCTCTACCTCGACAACCCCTGGATGCAGTGGGCCGGCATGGCGGCGATGATCGGACCGTCGTTCGCCGCCGGGTTCTTCGACCTCGACATGATGCGGCAGCTCGCGCAGGGCGTCGCGACGGGTGCCCAGGCTCTCCCGCCCGGCGTGGACCGCGCGGCGCTCGAGGCGATCGCGACCATGTCCGACGCCGAGCTCGGGTTCTACGAGAACCAGTTCCTGTCGATGCAGCGCGAGATCTTCGTCGACCAGGCCGTCATGCACGAGGCGTACCTGAACGGCGGCATGGAGGAGATGGAGCGGCTGCTCGAGGCCGGCGTCATCGACGACGCCGCGTACCAGGCATGGTCGGACATCGAGGCCGGGCGGGCGGGCGACGCGCAGGCGCTCGCGGACGGCAACACCGCGCTGCTGTGGCGCGAGCAGAACCAGATCATCGCCGACGACTGGCAGACCATGCGCGGCCACCCCGTCACGGGAGAGGCGTTCACCTACCTCATGACGCTCGTCGGGGAGCCGTCCATCCCGGGCGCGGGCACGTACGCGCAGTTCGACCCCTTCACGGTGAGCGTCGAGACGCCCGGCCCGGAGAACCTCGGCATCCCGTTCACGGGCATCTCGTTCGACAACCCCGTCCAGGGCACGGTGACGGTCGAGACGCCGCTCCCGGGTGGCAACATCGCCGACCAGGCGACCCGCTGGGAGTACATCGCGAACGACACGCTGCCCGCGTACCAGCAGCTCGTCACCCAGCACCCGGACCAGGCCGCGCAGATCATCGGCACCGACGTGTCCGACCGGATCGACGACTACCGGCTCACGAACCCCGCACGCATCGGCCGCATCCTTGACAGACTGACCGAGTGGGACGTGGACGTGGACCAGTGAGCCGGCTCGGTGCGGGTGGACGGCGGCGGGCGGCGGCGCGGTCCGCGGTCGTCCTGCTCGCCGGGTCGCTCGCCCTGACGGGGTGCACGGTGACGTTCGGCGACCCGGACGACGCGACCACGAGCCCGGGTGGGACGAGCACGGCGACCGGTGGGACGTCGTCGGGCGGCGCGACGGGGACGACGACGATCGACGACATCGAGAGGGGCGAGACCGTGCGCTGGGACGTGAGCAGGCCGATCACCGCGGAGTCCGTGGGGCTGGGCGAGTCGCAGGCCGTCGTGCAGGTGCCCGACGGCGCGGCGCAGGTGGAGCTGACCCTCCCCGACGGCACGTGGTCGACGACGGCCGAGGAGCTGACGATCCAGCCCCGCCGCGGCTACGTGAGCACGATCAACGTGTTCCGCACCCTGTCCGGCGGGCAGGCGGTCCACGACCAGCTCGTCGCCGACGCGGACGCCCTCGGCTTCCCGCGGTCGCAGGTGGACCGCTGGCTCGACGAGCTGCCCGCCTCGCTCGACGCGTCCCGCGCGGGCGGGACGCGCGAGCGCACCGGCATCAACGGCTCCAACGGCGACGTCGTGACGTCCGTGCAGATCAGCCACGAGCCCGGGCCGGGCGGCGACGAGAGCATCCGCCTCTGGTACGCGATCAGCCCGGTCACCCCGGACTGACGCTCACCCGCGGTCGCGGCCCCCGGGCAGGACGTGAAGAAGCCGGGGACGAACCGGGCCGGTTCGTCCCGAGCGTCCGGGACGTCCGGGGCGTGAGGTAGCGTCCCTCCCGTCCCGAACGGCACGGAGCAGGGGAGCAGCGAGTGAGCAGCGTCGCGCACGACCACGGCCGGACGACCACGCAGGGCCGGCCGCGCGTCAGGCACCGGGTCGTGCGCTGGGCGAGCGCCGCGGCTCTCGCCCCCGTCCTGGCCCTGCCCCTCGCGGCGTGCACGCCGGATCGCCCGGAGGCGCAGGACGCGGCGGACGCGCTCGCGCAGGCGATCCAGGCGGGCGACGTGAGCGGGCTGGAGTTCCGCAACGGCGCGGCCACGGACGTCCAGGGCCACCTCGAGGCCGTGCTCGAGCCCCTCGCACCGTACGAGCGCACGGTCGAGGTCGAGACCGTGGACGTCGTGGAGGAGGGCGACGACGCGGGCGACCGCGCGACGGCGACGCTCGCCTACCGCTGGGAGGTCGCGGGCGAGCAGGCCTGGGAGTACACGACGACGGCCGAGCTGTCGTTCGCCGAGGCCGCCGACGGGGAGGACGGCCCCGGGGCGTGGGACGTCGTGTGGGAGCCGGACGTGCTCGTCCCCGAGCTCGGCCAGGGCGACCGGATCGCGGTGAACCGGGTGGCCGCCGTGCGCGCGGGCATCCTCGGCGCGGACGACGTCCCGATCGTCCAGGACCGGCCGGTCTACCGGATCGGCGTCGACAAGACCCTCGTCGCCTCGGGCGCATGGGACCGCGCCGCGCGCGAGCTCGCCGCGGTCGTCGGGCTCGACCCCGAGGAGTACGCGCAGCGCGTCGCGGGGGCAGGGGAGAAGGCGTTCGTCGAGGCGATCACGGTCCGCACCGAGGACACGGCGGGCGTGGACGTCGACGCGGCGCGCGGTGTCGACGGGGTCCGCGTGGTCGACGACGAGCTCCCGCTCGCACCGACGCGTGAGTTCGCGCGCCCCATCCTCGGGCGCGTGGGGGACGCGACGGCGGAGATCGTCGAGGAGTCCGAGGGGGCGGTCGCCGCAGGCGACCAGGTCGGTCTCTCGGGCCTCCAGCGCCAGTACGACGAGCAGCTCCGCGGCGTCCCGGGCCTGTCCATCGAGATCGTGCCCGGCGAGGGCGACGCGGAGGGGGAGACGACGGAGGTCTTCTCCGTCGACCCGGTGGACGGTACCCCGCTGAGCACGACCCTCCGGCCGGACATGCAGGTCGCCGCCGAGGCGGTGCTCGCGGGGCAGGGGCCGAGCGCGATCGTCGCGATCCAGCCCTCGACGGGCGCGGTGCTGGCGGCGGCGAGCTCGACGGCGGGCGAGGGGCTCTCGACCGCGACGACCGGACAGTACGCGCCGGGCTCGACGTTCAAGGTCGCGACGACGCTCGCGATGCTCCGCGCGGGGCTCACGCCCGACACGACCGTCGCGTGCCCGCCCACGATCTCCGTGGACGGCCGCGAGTTCCAGAACGTCCCGGGCTACCCGACGGCGGCCCTCGGCGACGTCCCGCTGCGCACCGCGTTCGCGAACTCGTGCAACACCGCGATGATCGGGCAGCGGGACACGGTCACGCAGCAGGCGCTGCACGACGCGGCGGCGTCGCTCGGGCTGGGCGTCGAGTCCGAGCTCGGCGCGCCCGCGTTCTTCGGCGACGTGCCGACCGACTCGCAGGGCACCGAGCACGCCGCGTCGATGATCGGGCAGGGCAAGGTCCAGGCCTCGCCGCTCGCGATGGCGACGGTCGCGGCGAGCGTCGCCGCCGGTCACACGGTGTCGCCCGTCCTGGTCCACCCGGACGTGCAGACCGTCGCCGACGAGGAGCCCGCGGGGACCCTCACCGAGGAGGAGGCGACGACGCTGCGCGGGCTCATGCGTGCTGTCGTCACCGAGGGCTCGGCGTCGATCCTCCAGGACCTGCCGGGCGAGCCCGGAGCCAAGACGGGCACGGCCCAGTACGGCGACGGCAGCCAGTCGCACGCGTGGATGATCGCGACCCAGGGGGACCTCGCGGTGGCGGTGTTCATCGAGACGGGCGAGGGCGGCGCGGTCACCGCGGGCCCCCTCATGCACGCGTTCCTCGACGCGCCGAACGCCTGAACGCGACTCTCCTCCGGCGCCCGGAATAGGACCGGGCGCCGGGTGGTTGTCCACGAGCGGGTATGATCGGTTGCCGCGGGCGTCGATCTGCCCGCCTCGTCAGCGAGAACCCACCGTTCCGGGAGAACCTTCGTGTTCGTCAGCGTGCCTGCCTGGCAGCTCACCCAGCGCCGCGACGTCGACCTTCGTCGAGTCGCCAGCGCGCTGTGTCGCTGACCCCCCGTCGCCGCTGACGCCTCTCCGCCTCCGCACACCCGTCAGGACCCCGGGTCGCCTCGCGACCTGAGCCGCTGACGCGCGTGGCGCGCCCCTGCCGTGAGGACGCAGGCCACCCCGTGCCTGCGTCCCTGCCCCGGGCCGCGCTGCTGCCGGCGCCCCGCGACGACGTCCCGAGCCCCTCTCCCGAGAGCGGGCGCTCGTGCGCCCGCGTCACCCCGAAAGGTCCCCTGTGTCCTCGACCCCCTCGTCGGCCGTCTCGAAGGCCGACCCGCAGCAGGCGAGCCAGGCCCCGGCCTCGGCGCCCGCGAAGAAGAAGCGCCGGTTCCCCTCGTTCAGCGTCCAGATCCTGCTCGGCCTCGCGGTCGGTGTCGGCCTCGGTGCCCTCGCCCTCGCGATGGGCCCGCAGGACGCGGCCGGCGACGTCCCCAACGGCCTGACGACGACGCTCGACACGATCGGCTCGTCGTTCGTCACGCTGCTCAAGGCCGTCGTGCCGCCGCTGATCTTCACCGCGATCGTCGCGTCGATCGCGAACCTGCGCACCGTCACCAACGCCGCGCGCCTCGCGGGCCAGACGCTCCTGTGGTTCGCCATCACCGCCGCGATCTCCGTGGCCGTCGGCATCGGCCTGGGCCTGCTGTTCCAGCCGGGCAACCGTGCGTCGGTCTCGCTCGACGCGGCGTCGGAGCCGGGCCGCACCGGCACGTGGCTCGACTTCCTCAACGGCCTCATCCCGGGCAACGTCCTGGGCCTCGGCGCGAGCACGCAGGTCGAGGTGACCGACGCCGGCGCGAGCGCCAGCACGTCGGTGAGCTTCAACGTCCTCCAGATCCTCGTCGTCGCGCTGGTCATCGGCATCGCGGCGCTCAAGTCGGGCAAGAAGGCGGACCCGTTCCTCGCGTTCAACCGTTCCGCGCTCGCGATCGTGCAGAAGGTGCTGTGGTGGATCATCCGCCTCGCGCCGATCGGCACCGCCGGCCTCATCGGCTACGCCATCGCGGCGTACGGCTGGACGTCCCTCGCGTCGCTCGCGTGGTTCGCCGTCGCGATCTACGTCGGCCTCGCGGTCGTGCTGTTCGTCGTCTACCCGATCCTCCTGCGCACCAACGGCCTGAAGATCTCGAGCTACTTCAAGGGCGCCTGGCCCGCGATCCAGCTCGCGTTCGTCTCGCGCTCCTCGATCGGCACGCTGCCCGTGACGCAGCGCGTCACCGAGCGCAACCTCGGCGTCCCGAGCGAGTACGCGTCGTTCGCCGTGCCGCTGGCCGCGACCACCAAGATGGACGGTTGCGCCTCGATCTACCCGGCCATCTCGGCGATCTTCGTCGCGCAGATCTTCGGCATCGACCTGTCGATCACCGACTACCTGCTCATCGCGTTCGTCTCCGTCGTCGGCTCCGCCGCGACCGCGGGCCTGACCGGCGCGATCGTCATGCTGACCCTCACGCTCTCGACCGTGGGCCTGCCCCTCGCGGGCGTCGGCCTGCTGCTCGCGATCGACCCGATCCTCGACATGGGCCGCACCGCGGTGAACGTCGCGGGCCAGGCGCTCGTGCCGACCATCGTGGCCAAGCGCGAGGGCATCCTCGACCTCGAGCAGTACGAGGCCGCCACGGCCGAGGACCTCTTCGTGGACGAGGACGACACCGCGTCGACCGAGGCGACCACCGAGGCGGCGACGTCCGAGACCGGGGAGTCCACGCCGTCGGGCACCAAGCAGCCGGTAGGCGCCCCCGCCTGACGCCGAGCACGCGCCCACGCGCTGCTGAACACGACATGGGTGCCGTTATCCACGGGATAACGGCACCCATGCCGTTCTCGGCGTCAGGGCTGAGGGCGATCCTCGCGGAGGACCGTGAGGCGGGAGCGGTACTCCTGCTCGTCGATCTCGCCGCGCGCGTACCGCTCGCCGAGGATCGCGACCGGGTCCGGGCCCGCCGTCCGCCACGTCCCGGGGCCGCCCGGGCCCCAGCCGCGGCGCGCGCGGCGGGCGATCAGGAAGATCACGGACGCACAGAGCAGGAACCACAGCAGGGGGAACACGAACCACCACGGTCCGGGGCCCCAGCCGGCGTGCGCCACGGACGCGACGGCCTCCGTGGGGACGACGGTCCCGGTGAGTGCGGTGAGCATGACGACCTCCGGTGTCGGTGCGCCCCGCCGGTCGGCGGGGGCGGCCGCGATCCGGCCGCACCTCCAGGCTTCCCGTTGCCCGACGCCGCGTCGTCACCCGCGCGTGCCGAGCTCGCTCGTCCCGTGGTGCCGGTCGGACGACGCCGCGTGGACCGACGGCAGGGTGCCGGTCAGCCCGCCCAGCCCGCGCGCACGAGCCCGGACTCGTAGGCCGCGACGACGAGCTGCGCGCGGTCGCGGGCGCCCACCTTGGCCATGACGCGCGACACGTGCGTCTTCACCGTCGACTCCGACAGGGAGAGCGTCCCCGCGATCTCCTCGTTCGAGAGCCCGCCCGCGACCTCGACGAGCACCTCGCGCTCGCGCGGCGTGAGCTCCTCGACGCCGCGCACCGGCCCGACGGCGCGCGTCGCGTCCGCGACCCGGGACAGCAGGCGTCGGGTCACCGTGGGGGAGAGCAGCGCGTCGCCGCGCGCCGCGACGCGCACGGCACGGACGAGGTCGACGGGCTCGGTGTCCTTGACGAGGAACCCGCTCGCGCCGCCGCGGATCGCGTCGGTCACGTACTCGTCGAGCTCGAACGTCGTGACGACCACGACGTGCACGTGGGACGCCGCGCGGTCGGCCACGATCCGCCGGGTCGCCTCAAGGCCGTCGAGACCGGGCATCCGGATGTCCATGAGCACGACGTCGGGCAGGTGCTCCAGCGCGAGCCGGACGGCGTCGTCGCCGGTCGCGGCCTCGGCGACCACGCGCATGTCGTCCTCCGAGTCGATGAGCGCGCGGAACCCGCCGCGCACGAGCGCCTGGTCGTCGGCCAGCACGACGTCGATCATGGTGCCTCCTCGCGCCGCGGCGGTCCCGCGTCGGACCGCCGGGTGGTGCTCGGCCGGGGCGTGGTGCTCGGCCAGGGAAAGACTGCCCGCACACGGAAGCCGCGTCCAGCGGTGCCGGAACCCGCTCCTGCGCCCGGGGCCGGACCGGGGACCGGTCCCGCCACGAGCGACCCGTCGACGCTCTCGACGCGCTCGCGCATGCCGCGCAGCCCGTAGCCGGGCTCGGGGTCGGACGGCGCGCCCGTGCCGTCGTCGGTGACCGTCACGGTCACGTGGCGCGAGGCGCGGTCCCCGTCCGCACCGGCGTCGCTCCGCTCGGTCCCGGTCCCGGTCCCGGTCCCGGTCCCGGTCCCGGTACCGGACCCGGACCCGCCGTCGTCGTCCGCGTCGACGACGACACGGACGTCGACGTGCGTCGCGCCGTGCGCGTGCCGCCGCACGTTCGTCAGGGCCTCCTGCACCACGCGGTAGACGACCCCGGCGAGCCGGTCGGGCAGGTCGGCAGCGGCGGGGCCGACGTCGAGCGCGACCGTGAGCCCGCCTCCCTCCGCCTGGCGCACGAGCCGGGGGAGCGCGGCCAGGTCCCACGTCGGGGCGAGCGGGGCGCCGTCGTCGACCATGTCGTGCGCCACGGACGCGCCCGTGCGCGCCTCCCCACGCACGACGCCGAGCACGGCCCGGACCTCGTCGAGCGCCTCCGTGCTCGTCGCGCGGATCGCGGTGAGGGCGCTGCGGGCCTGGTCCGGGTCGCGGTCGAGGAGGTGCAGCCCGACGCCCGCCTGCACGGTGATCGCGGAGAGCGAGTGCGCGAGGACGTCGTGGACCTCGCGCGCGATGCGCAGCCGCTCGTCCGCGACGGCCGTGCGTTCTCGCTCGGCGCGCGCGACCTGCTCGGCCTCGCGTGCGGCGGCGATGCGGGCGGACCGGTCGCGGATCACGCCCGCGACGAGCAGCACGACGACGGTCCAGGCCGCCCCGCCCAGGAGCGTCGCCCGCGGCGGGGCGTCGGGACGCAGCGCCGCGGCCGCGACGACGGCCCCCGCGAACAGCACGGCCCCGCCCCACGCCACGCGACGCCCGCGCTCCGCAGACCCGCTGAGGAGGACCCCCACGAGCACGCCGACGGGTCCGGCGAGCACGGGGCCCCACGCGTACCCGGCGACGAGGAAGGTCCCGGCCGCCGCGACGGACACCGCCACGGCGACGACCGGGCGGGGCACGAGGAGCACGAGGACGAGCGGGGAGACCAGGAGCAGGGCGACGCCGACGAGGTCGAGCGGCCGCGCTCCCGGCTGACCGTGCGTCGCGCCCACCGACCCGAGCACCGAGACCACCGCGAGCACCACGGCGAGGAACGCCCGGGGGCGGCGACGGTCGAGCGGGCCCATGCGTCGCACGCTACGCCGCACCCGGCCGGGCCGCGTCCGACCGGGGTGCCGGGCGCCGTCGTCCCGGGGTGCCGTGCGCGCGGACCACGAGCCCGAGCGGTCCGGTCCGGGGTGTCACACGCGAGGCCCCGCCGGTGTCTCATGCCCGACACCCCCGTCAGCACCGCACGGGGACGACACGAGACACGCAGGAGGAGACATGACACGAGTGCCGCCCACCGAGGTCACCGGGCTCTACGGCTCCCTGGTCAAGCGCGCGACCCGCTCGATGTTCGGTGAGGTGCCGGAGTCGATCGGCGTGCTGTGGCACCACCCCGCGGTCTTCAAGGACCTCATGGGCGTGGGCCGCAAGTCCGAGAAGTGGGACCGGCTGGACCCGAACCTGGCGACGTTCGCGCAGATGGCGTCCGCCGCGACGGTCGGCTGCGAGTTCTGCCTCGACCTGCACTACTTCCGGTCGCGCAACGAAGGGCTGGACGAGGTGAAGGCCCGCGAGGTGCCGCGCTGGCGCGCGTCCGCCGCCTTCACGCCCGTCGAGCGTCGGGTCATGGAGTACGCCGAGGCGATGAGCCAGACCCCGCCCGCGGTGACGGACGAGCTGTCGGCCGCGCTGCTCGACGACCTCGGTCCGGCCGGGCTCGTCGAGCTCGCGGCCCGGGTGGGCCTGATGAACGCCACGGCCCGCTCCAACGTCGCGCTCGGCATCCGGTCCGAGCAGTTCGCGGCGTCGTGCGGCCTGCCGCCCCTCGCGCCCCGGTCCGTCGCGGCGGCTCCGGCCGTAGGGTCGGACGCATGAGCGACGACCCCTTCGTCCGCCACCGCAGCCTGCTCTTCACCGTCGCGTACGAGCTCCTCGGCTCGGCCGCCGACGCGGAGGACGTCGTCCAGGAGACGTGGCTGCGGTGGGCGGACGTCGACCACGCGCAGGTGCGCGACGCGCGCGCCTACCTCGTACGGATCGTCACGCGGCAGTCGCTCAACCGGCTGCGGACCCTGGCGCGGCGCCGGGAGGACTACGTGGGCGAGTGGCTGCCCGAGCCGCTCCTCACGAGCCCCGACGTGGCCGAGGACGTCGAGCTGGCGGAGAGCGTCTCCATGGCGATGCTCACGGTGCTCGAGACGCTCGGCCCCACGGAGCGCGCGGTGTTCGTGCTGCGCGAGGTGTTCGACGTGCCGTTCGACGAGATCGCCGAGGCGGTCGGCAAGTCGCCGGCCGCCGTGCGGCAGGTCGCCCACCGGGCACGCGGTCACGTCGCCGCGCGTCGCCCGCGTGTCCAGGTGGACCGGACGGAGCAGGAGCGCGTGGTCGAGCGCTTCCTCGCGTCGGTCCTCACGGGCGACCTCCAGGGTCTCCTCGACGTCCTCGCGCCCGACGTCGTCGCGGTGGCCGACGGCGGCGGCCTCGCCCGGGCGGCGCGCAAGCCGATCGTGGGCGCCGAGCGCGTCGCCGCGTACCTCGTCGGTGGTCTGCGCACGACGCGCGGCGAGATCACCGCGACGCCGGTGTGGATCAACGGCGCGCCGGGGCTGCGCATCGCGCTGGACGGCGAGCTCGCCACGGCGGTCGCCGTGACCGTGGTGGACGGGCGCATCACGCGCCTGTTCGCGGTCGCCAACCCGAGCAAGCTGGAGCGGATCGACGCCGAGGCGGCCCTCACCCGGTGACGGGTCAGCTCACCGGGCCCGTGGAGCGCACCGCGGCGAGCACGACGGGGTCGGCGCAGCCGCGCGCGAAGCCCGCGATCCGGTGGTCGACGTCGCGCCCGAGCACCCACGAGCCGACGCGCTCCGCGAGCGGGGCGAGCCAGCGGGGGCGGCACCGGAACGAGTAGCGCCACGTCGCGCGCGTGCCGCCGGACGGGTCGGGGGCGAACCGCCACCCGCCGGCGAGGTTCTCGAAGAACCAGGACCCGCGGACCATGCGCATCCCGACGTTCGTCGGCGGGTTGTAGGAGACGTACTCGCTCACCATGGACAGCCCGCTGCGGTGCCGGGTGAAGGTGCGCACGCCCTTCGCGGGCGCGGTGGCGCCGTCGAGGAAGTGCTGCCGCCGGATGAACGGGTCCCAGCGCAGGCGGACCGGGCCGGTAGTCTGCGAGACGGCGAACGCCGTCGCGGGGTCGACGGGGACCACGAGCGAGGACTCGACCACGGGCATGGTCGGATGCTCCCACGGTCGCCGCGACCCCGCTCCACGCCGGGAGGTCGGGTCATCCGTCACGGGTCGCAGAACCGGACGCGCGAACGGCCCGCCCCTCGGTGAGGGACGGGCCGCCCGGACCGCGGCGCGGGAAGGTCAGGACGCGAAGGCGTACCCGGCCTCGGTGCACTGCGCGCGGAAGGCGTCGAGGGCCTCCTGCTGCTGCGACGCGTCGATCGTCTCGCCCTGCACGGCAGCCTCGAACGGGGCCTTGATCTCGTTGAGGTTCTCCTGGAGCTCGGGGTCCGCGAAGTTCTGGACCGCGGCGAGGCGCTCGCGCGTGGTGAAGATCGCGGCGGCGGCGGCCTCGTCCTCGGGCGTCTCGAGCAGCGGCGTCGTCTCGGTGACGAGGCGCTCGGCGGAGTACTCGCCGCCGTAGAACATGCCGCACGTGGTCGTCACGGCGACGACGGCGGGCGTGACCTCGGGGGCCGCCTCGGTCGTGGTCGTGGTCTCGGGGGTTGCCGCGTCGTCGCTCGCCGGGTCGGTCGGCGAGGCGCAGGACGCCAGCAGGAGG
Organism: Cellulosimicrobium cellulans; assembly: GCF_006539945.1. Classification (GTDB taxonomy): domain Bacteria; phylum Actinomycetota; class Actinomycetes; order Actinomycetales; family Cellulomonadaceae; genus Cellulosimicrobium; species Cellulosimicrobium cellulans. The sequence continues at coordinate 339,804 of NZ_BJNZ01000001.1, forward strand.
GCACAGGAGAGCGCCGCGGTAGCGGCAAGGAACTTACGCATGCTAACGATTTCACACTCTCGCGCACGCGGGGCGCAAGAAGATTCGCGGACGGCTCCCTCAGGAACGGCGGAATCCCGCGGTTCCGGGGGCAACCTTGTGCCCAGCGTCACAACCTTCCGGGACGGAGGTCCCGGTCAGGGGACGTCGAGGACGACCTTGCCCCGGACGTGCCCGTCGGCGACGAGCCGGAGGGCCTCGGCCGCCTCCGCCAGGGGGAACCGGGCCGCGACCTCCGTCCGGAGCCGCCCGTCCTCCGCGAGCGCGAGGACCTCGTCGAGGGCACCCTTCGCGTCGACCTTGTCGACGACGCCCGCGGCGCGGGACGCGTCGGACCCGACGATCGTCACCGCGCTCGGCGGGTCGTCCGGGGTGGCGGGCGCGAGGTCCTCGCCCAGCAGGGCGACGGTCGCGGCGACCGCGTCCGCGGAGCCGACGAGGTCCACGACGACGCTCACCTCGTCCAGGCCGTCCGGCAGCGCGCGCACGGCGTCGACGAGCCCGGGCCCGTACGCGACCGGCGTCGCGCCCAGCCCGCGCAGGTAGTCGTGGTTCGCGGGCGACGCCGTCCCGACGACGCGTGCCCCGAGCGCGGTCGCGATCTGCACCGCCGCCGACCCGACGCCGCCGCTCGCGCCGTGCACGAGGACCACGTCACCCTCGCCGACGTCGGCCTGGACGAGGGCGGAGAACGCGGTCGCCGCGGCGACGGGCAGCACGGCCGCCTGCTCGAACGGCACGGTCGCGGGCTTGCGGCGCACGTGGTCGGCGCGGACGAGCGAGAGCTCGCGCTGCGCGCCCGTCCCGTGCCAGACGACCTCGTCACCGGGGACGAGGTCGGGGACGTCGGGCCCCACGGCGTCGACCACGCCCGCGGCCTCGAACCCCAGCACGCCGGGCACCCTGCCCCCGAACGCCCCGGCGAGCCGCTTGAGGTCCGCGGGGTTGACGCCGACGACCCGGTTCGCGACGCGCACCTGGCCGGGTCCGGGCTCGCCGACGTGCTCGTCGTCGACCCGCAGCGTCTCCGGCCCGCCGAAGGACTCGAAGACGACGACCGTGCTCATGCAGACCCCCCTGTGGTCTCGCCGTCGGACGTCGGTCGCGCGCCGCGGGGGCGAGACCGCGCGGCGGGCCCGGGGGGAGCCGGGCGGTTCCACTCTTCCATCCGCCGACCGCCGCTGTCATGCGCCCAGCACGGTGAGGACTCCCCGTCCGGGACGGTTTCACCCCCTCCGCGACGTTGAGGGAGCGAGATGACGACACCAGGCACCGGCAAAGGACCCCGCCCCGACGACGCCGCGCGTGCGCGCCTGCTCGCCGTGCGCGCGGACGCCGTCGCACGCCAGGGCGCGCTGCGCGCCGAGGTCGCGGGCATCGTCGAGGCGTCGCGCGACTCGAACGCGGACGACGAGCACGACCCCGACGGCGCCACCATCGCGTTCGAGCGGGCCCAGGTGGACGCGCTCGCTCGCGATGCCGCGGCGCGGGTCGAGGAGGTGGACGCCGCCCTCGCTCGCCTCGACGCGGGCACCTACGGCGTCTGCGAGGCGTGCGGGCAGCCGGTCGCGGACGGTCGCCTGGAGGCGCGACCGACGGCGCGGACGTGCGTCGCGTGCGCGACGGTGGCCCGCTGACGCTCAGCGGTCGGGGTCGAGGCTCAGCGGTCGGTCGCGAAGTCCCCGCCGATCCCCGCCTGGGTCTCGAGCAGGTCGCCGGTGTCACCGACGATCACCCAGTTCGGCCCGACGAGCGCCGCCTCGCCCTCCGCGGCGGGCGTCTCGGGGAGGAGCGCGAAGTACTCGGCCTCGTCCACGTCGTCGGCGAACACGGCCAGCAGGGTCGTGTCGTCGCACGCCCCCATCTCGGCGTCGGGGGTCCCGGTGTCCTCGGGGACGAACGACAGGCACGTGAGGCCCGCGGTCGTCGCGGACTCGTGGAGCGCGTCGAGCGAGTCGTAGGTGACGTCCTTCTCCCCGGGTCCGGGCCCTGAGCACGCCGCGAGGACACCGCCGACGGCGACGAGGCCGACGAGCAGCCCGGTGGCGCGGCGCGGACGCGAGGGGTCGAGGGTGCGCATGTCTCGATGGTCCGCCGTCGTGCCCGGTCGCGCCACGGGAAGCCCGTGCCGGTCCGTCCGATCTCGGGTCAGGCGCGGAAGCGCTCGCCGCGCTCGACGACGCGGCCCGCGCCGCGGCCGTCGTGCGCCGTCGCGTCCCACGTGTAGACCTCGGCGCCCGTGACGAGGACGTGCTCGGCACGCGACGTCACGTCCAGCGGGTCGCCCGACCACACGACGACATCGCCGTCGAGGCCCGGCGCGAGCGCGCCGACCCGGTCGTCGAGGCCGAGGAACGCCGCGGGGTTGACGGTGAGCGCCCGCAGCGCCGTCTCGCGGTCGAGGCCCTCCTTCACCGCGAGCGACGCCTGGTGCACGAGGAAGTTGATCGGCACGACGGGGTGGTCGGTCGTGATCGCCACACGCACGCCGGCGCGCGCCAGCGCGCCGAGGTTCGCGATGTCGCGGTTGCGCAGCTCGATCTTGGAGCGCGACGTGAACAGCGGGCCGAAGATCACCGGCACGTCGCGCTCCGCGAGCACGTCCGCGACGGCGGCGCCGTCGGTCCCGTGGTTGACGACGAGCTTGTAGCCGAACTCGTCCGCGAGGCGCAGCGCCGTCGCGATGTCGTCGGCGCGGTGCGTGTGCTGGTCCCAGTAGAGCTCGCCCGCGAGGACGCGCGCGAGGGTCTCCTTGGCGAGGTCGCGGTCGAACGGCTCGCCCTTCGCCTCGGCCGCGTCGCGCTTCGCGGCGTAGTTCTGGGCGTCGACGAACGCCGCACGGATGACCTTCGCCACCCCGAGGCGGGTGGACGGCGTCTTCTTCTGGTCGCCGTACACGCGCTTGGGGTTCTCGCCGAGCGCCGACTTCACCGAGACCGCCTCGCGGATCACCTGCTCGTCGACCGTGCGCCCGCCCCACGTCTTGATCGCGACGGTCTGCCCGCCGATGGGGTTGCCCGAGCCCGGCTTCACGACGGCGCTCGTCACGCCGCCCACGAGCGCGTCGCGGAAGCCCTCGTCCTCGACGTTGATCGCGTCGATCGCGCGCAGGGCCGCACCGTTCGGGTCGGTCATCTCGTTGGTGTCGTTGCCGGCCCAGCCCTCGGCCTCCTCCATGACGCCCATGTGCGCGTGCGCCTCGACGAAGCCGGGCAGCACCCAGCGGCCCTGCGCGTCGAGGGTCGGGACGCCGTCGGGCACGACGACGTCCGCCCCGACCGCGGTGATGATCCCGTCCTCGATCAGGACGGTCCCGTGCTCGATCGGCTCCGAGGCGACGGGCACGACGTAGCCGTTCACGACGGCGACGCTGCGGCGCGCGGTCCGCGGGACGGGGCGGGAGGAGCTGTGGGCGGGAGCGGGTGAGGTCGTCATGGTCCCCATCATCGCCCCGGGCAAGCACGTGCGGCCGTCTTCCGGGCGGCGGCGGGGGACTCGTGTACCCTGGAGGTCGCGCTCATGTCGCCGGTCGAACGACCGCGACGCTCTTCGGTCCTCGGCATCGAAGCAAGACCGTGCGCGCCAGGCAGCAGACGCTGCCGTCGAGATCTCCGCCCACCGAGCGCGGAGCGAGAGCAGAGAACATTCTTTCTTCCCTTTCTGACCGCCCTGAGACCGCATCGTCGGTCGCGGGCACGACCGGACCAGACCTCGTGCTGCGCCGCGCCGAGGACGACCTGTGGGTCGCCACGGCGGACGGCGAGTACGCCGGGCTGGTCACCCGACTCCCCGACGGCTTCCACGTCCACGACCGCTTCACGCGGCCGGTGGGCGTCGTCGTCGACCTGCACCACGCGAAGCGGCACCTCGTCGCCCCGCGTGAACGCCCGGCGGGCCCTCGCGGGACCCGCCTCCACGACCGTCGGCGCCCTGCGGGGCGCGACAACCGGACCCGCGCTCGTGGGCCGGTCGCACCAACGAGAGAAGACATCATGGCTACAGGCACCGTGAAGTGGTTCAACGCGGAGAAGGGCTTCGGCTTCATCGCCCCCTCCGACGGCACCGCCGACGTGTTCGCCCACTACAGCGAGATCAACTCGAGCGGCTACCGCTCGCTCGAGGAGAACCAGAGCGTCTCGTTCGACGTCACCCAGGGCCCCAAGGGCCCGCAGGCGACGAACATCCAGGCGCTCTGACCTCCTCACCCGCCCGGCGTCAGCGCCGGGCGGGTGACGACGTCCCGAAGGGCCGTGCGACCGCACGGCCCTTCGGCGTATCCGGGGAGGACGCTCACCGGGCGGCCCTACAGTGGTGCTCCTCGGAGAGGGGCGACCATGACCAGCGGAGCCAGGACCGCGACCCGGCGCGCGACGCGCGGGCTGGGGCGCGAGCTCACGGGCATGCTCCTGGTCGCGGCCATCGCGATCGGGGCCGCGCTCGCCGTCGTCGGGGGGTGGAAATGGGTCACGACGACCCACGACGTCTCCCTGGCGCACGAGCTGGACCGGGGCGGTGTCGCCGTCGAGGCGACGGACGCCGTCCTCGTCGTGGAGGGCAAGGCCGGTTCCGACGGCGTCCAGGTCGCCACCGTGACGGCGCGCGTCCCCGGGCTGGCGGAACCCGTCGAGCTGCGCGGGACGGACGGCGCCACGAGCGCACTGGGCGTCGACCCCGCGGCCGTCGACCCCCCGGTCCACCTCCCCGCGCCGTCGGGCAGCCCGTACGCCGGCGTCTTCGCCGCCGTCCAGGACGCCGAGGCGCCGGGGACCGTCATGGCGCGCTCCGACCTCGACCGCGTCGTGGCCGACGGCGCGGAGGACGCGGCGCGCAGCCTGCGGACCGCGCTCGTCGGCCTCGCGTGGGCAGGGCTGTGGAGCCTGGTCGTGTGGGCGGTCGTGGCGCGGCGGCGGCGCACGCTGCGACGCTCGGACCACTAGGCTCCTGAGCGCACCACCGCACCGCGCGCGAAGGAGCTCGCATGCACGTCGTCGTCGGACTGTTCCGGCTGTTCCTCGTCGTCCTCGCCCTGGTCGGGACGCGCGCCATCTGGCGTGACGGCGACATCGAGGGGCTGATCTACTTCACGAACCAGACGGGCTTCCTCATCGCCGTGGTGTTCGCGTGGGCGGGCGTCGCGTCGCTCCTGCGCCGCCGACAGCCCCCGGGCTGGCTCAAGGGTGGTGTGACGCTCTTCGCCGCGATCACCGGGCTCGTCGCCAACCTCGTGCTCGCGCCGGAGGACCCCGACGCCCCGGCCGTGTTCCTCGGGCTGACCGACGGCCAGATCGAGCACGAGCTGCTGCCGCTCGCGGTGTTCGTCGACTTCCTCCTGCTCGACGCCCACCGGCGCCTGCGCGGCCTCGACGCCGCGCGCTGGCTCCTGTACCCGCTCGCCTACTTCGCGTTCACGACGATCCGCGGGTTCGTGAGCCCGGGCAGCGAGTACCCGTACGGGTTCGTCGACCTCGACGCGCTGGGGTGGACCGGCCTGCTCGTCAACGTCGTGCTCTACGGCGCGGGGTTCTTCGTGCTCGGGCTGCTCATCGTCGGGATCGACCGGCTCCTGCCGACGGGCCCCGCGATCGGCCGGTACGCGGACCGCTCACCGGCCTCCGAGGCGCCGGAGGCGGCAGAACCGGCGGGCAGCCCGGACGACGCGTCGGCGTCGCGCTAGGGTGGCCGTCGTGCCCTCCCCGGTCGTCGGTCCGCTGCGCGTCGCCCGCGCCGCGCTCGTGGCGACCCTCGTGCTCGCGCTGACGGCGCTCGCGCACCGCGTCGCCGGGGGCACCCTCCCGGACCTCCTGGTCCTCGCGGCGCTCGCCGCGTTCACGCTCGCCGGCACGACGGCGGCCGCGCGGCTACGGTTCACGCCCACCCGCCTCGTCGTGCTCCTCGGCGGCGCCCAGGTCGTGCTGCACCAGGCGCTCGTCGTGCTCGCGCCCGTCGGGTCGTGCGTCCCGGTCGGGGTCGCGTCCGGCCACGGCGGGCACGTCGCCGCGGTGGGTGACGTCGTCTGCGCGGCGCCCGTCGGCGCGCCGGTCCCGGCCGACGGCGGGGCGAGCCTCGTGCACCCGGAGCACCTCGCGACGTCGGGCACCGCGGGCCTGTGGATGGTCGTCGCGCACGCGGTGGCGACCGTCGTGCTGGCGCTCGTCCTCGCGCGCGGGGAGCGCGCGCTCGAGCGGTTCCTCGCGTGGGTGACGCCGCGCGCCGGCCTCCCGGCGCTCGTCCCCGTCCCGCCCGCCGCTCGCCCGCGCACGCCCCGGGCCCGCACCGTGCGCGTCGCGTCCCTGTGGCGCGCGCGCCGTGCGCCGACGCGTGGACCACCGACGGCGGCCGGCCCGTCGGGAGCACTGCTGCGCCCCCTCGCCGCGTCCTGACGCGGCCCCCGACGAGGCCGACCCGGTGACGACCGGGCCACGGGGCACCACCGTGCGGCGACCGCCGCGCCTCCGACGGAAGAGCTGTCATGACCCTCTCCCTGCGCCGACCTCTGTCGGCCCTGCCCGCCCTCCTCGCCCTCCTCGCCGCCGCCGCGCTGACCTTGGGCCTCACCGCCGCCGTCACGACGCTGACCGCTGCACCGGCGTCCGCGCACGACCGCATGCTCTCCTCGGACCCGGCCGACGGCTCCCAGCTCGCGACGCCCCCGACCGCGATCACGCTGACCTTCAACACCGAGCCGCTCCCCGTCGAGCCGCAGGTCGTGGTCTCGGACTCCGCCGGGACGGTCGTGACCCAGGGCGCGCCGACGATCGAGGGCAGCACCGCGACGCTCGCGCTCGACCCCGCCGTCGCGCTCGGCGGCGACACGTACACCGTCGCGTGGCGCGTCGTCTCGTCCGACGGCCACCCCATCGAGGGCACGTTCGCGTTCACCGTCGCGGCCCAGCCCGAGGCGCCCGTGTCCGAGGAGCCCACGGAGGAGCCGACGCCGGAGGAGACCGCGACCGAGGACGCCACGACGGACGCGGCGGAGGAGACCTCGCCGGAGTCCGCGGCGACCCAGGCGGCGGACGCCGCCACGGACGGGGACGGCGGGTCGTCCCTCGTCCCCGTCCTCGTGGGGCTCGGCGCGCTCGTCGTCGCCGCCGCGGTCGTCGTCGTGCTCGTCGTGCGCCGCCGCGGTGGGGTGACCGACGAGGGCACCGACGACGACGCTCCGCACGACCCCGAGGACTGACCGTGCCGGTGCACGCCGTCCTCCCCGGTCCGGGGAGGACGGCGGCCGCCCCTGCCGCGTGCACCCCTCCTGCCGCTAAGGTGCGTCCGTGACGTCGCCCGGAGCGGGGGTGCTCCGCGGCGTGCGGGTGCTGCTGCTCGCCGCCGCGGTCGTCGGGCTGTCCGTCGTCGCGCACGGCCTCGCCGGCGGCACCGACCCCGGTGCCGTCCCGCTGGGCGTCCTCGCCGTCCTCACCGCCGTCGCGGTGCGACCCCTCACCCGGCGCCAGGTCGGGCTGCCGCGGCTGCTCGGGCTGCTCGGCGCGGGACAGCTCGTGCTGCACGTCGTCTTCGACCGCTGCGCGGCCCTGTCCCCGGCCGACGCGTCCGCGCACGCGCACGGCGCGTCACCCCTGACGATGCTCGGCGCGCACGCCGTCGCGACGCTCGCCGTCGCGCTCGTCCTGCGGTACGGCGACGCCGTCCTGTGGCGCCTGTGGACGTGGCTCGCCGGGCGCCGGGCCCCCGGCCGCCCGCGCGCCGTCGTCGTCCCCGCGGCGCCGCCCGCCGTCGGCGCGCTGCCGACGGTCCGCGACCTGCTCGTGCGCGGTGCCGCGCCCGGGCGCGGTCCGCCCGCCGTCGCCTGACCCCACACGGACGCCTCACCGGACACCTCCGCGGCGTCCCGCTCCCGCGCGCCCGCGCGACGCGTGCACCTCCCCGCCCGACCGGCCGAGCCGGTCGTCCCGGGGCGTGCTGTCGTGCGCTCGCGCGCCGGGGCCTACCGTCCTCCTCTCCCCGAAAGGCACCACCATGCGAAAGACCCTGCGCGCCCTCGGCGCCTCCGCCCTCGCCACCGGGCTCGTCGTCGTCGGCGCGGGCGCCGCGGCCGCCCACGTCACCGTCATCCCGGACACGACCGACGCGGGCGCGTACGCGCTGCTCACGTTCGGTGTCCCGCACGGCTGCGGCGACTCGCCGACCACGAAGGTCTCCATCCAGGTCCCCGAGCAGGTCGTCACCGTGACGCCCACCGTCAACCCCGGCTGGGACGTCGAGAAGGTCATGGCGGCCCTCGACGAGCCGGTCGACGACGGGCACGGCGGCCAGTACACCGAGCGCGTGGCCGAGGTCGTGTACACCGCGAAGGCCCCGCTGCCCGACGGCTACCGCGACGCCCTCGTGCTCTCGCTCAAGCTCCCCGACGCAGCAGGGGACACGCTCGTCTTCCCGACCGTCCAGGAGTGCGCCGAGGGCGAGAGCGCCTGGGTGCAGGTCCCGGCCGACGGCGAGGACGGGCACGACCTCGAGCTGCCCGCGCCGCTGTTCGAGCTGACGGCCGCCGAGGGCGACGGGCACGACGCCCCGGCCGAGACCGTCGCGGACGACGCCGCGGGGTCGGACGGCTCGGCAGCCGACGGTGCGGCGTCCGCGGAGCCGGCGGACGGTTCCGACGGCGCGCCCGCCGCGCTCACCTGGACGGCGCTCGTCCTCGCGGCGGCGGGCCTCGTGCTCGGGGCGCTCGGGTTCGTGCGCTCGCGTCCGAAGGCCTGACCGGTGGGCCGCCCCTCGGCGCTGCGCCGGGTGGTGGCCGTCGTCGTCGGTGCCGCGGCCGCGGTCCTGCTCGCGATCCTCGCGAGCGGCCCGGCCGCGGCCCACGCCGTCCTCGTGGGCACGGACCCCCGGGACGGCACCGTCCTCGACGCGCCGCCCGACGCGCTGACCATCACCTTCAACGAGCCCGTCCAGGTCGTGGCCGGCGGGACGACGGTCCTCGCCGCCGACGGCTCGCCCGTCGACGTGGAAGTCGCCGCGGTCGACGACGCGCTCGTCGTCACCCCGGCCACGACGCTCGACGACGGCACGTACGTCGTGAGCTGGCGCGTCGTGTCCCTCGACACCCACCCCGTGGCGGGCGCCTTCACGTTCTCGGTGGGCGCGCCGAGCGCCACCGCGGTCGAGGCGCGCGTGGCCGAGCCGACGGCGGCGCTCGTCGCCGTCCGCGCGCTCGACCAGGCCGCGGTCTACGCGGGGACGTTCCTCGTCGCGGGCCTCGTCGGGTTCGAGCTCCTCGTGCTGCACGTCTCGCCGGGTGCCGCGCCGGTCCTGCGGCGCCGCCTGCAGCGCGTGCGCCGCGGGGCGCTCGTCGCCGCGGCGGCAGGGATCGTGCTCGGGGTCCCGCTCACCCCGGCCTGGCAGGCCGGCGGCGGGCTGGGGGCCCTCCTCGACCCCGCGACCTGGGCGGCGGGCCTCGCGACCGACTCCACGCTCGCCGGGGCGCTCGGCCTCGCCGGGCTCCTCGCCACCACCCTGCTCGCGCCGCGCGCGGCGCGCGAGACCCGCGCGGCGTGGCCCGCCGGCGTCGTGCTCGGCGCGGCGGCCCTGGCGCTGGGCTCGCTCGTGCTCGTGGGGCACACGCGCACGTTCGGCCCGCCGTGGCTCGTCGTCACGGCGGACGCGCTCCACGTCGTGGCCGGGGCGGTGTGGCTCGGCGGCGTCGTCGGGCTCGCGCTCGTGCTCGCGCCCTCCGCGCGCGTCGACGCGCGGCGGGCGGCGGTCACCGTGGCACGGTTCTCGGCGCTCGGCGCGTGGGTCGTCCTCGCGCTCGCCGTCACCGGGACCGTCCTGGGGTGGCGCATCCTCGGGACGCTCGACGCCCTCGTGTCGACGACCTACGGCCAGACCCTGCTCGTCAAGGTCGGCGTCGCGCTGTGCCTCGTCGGTGTCGCGGCCTGGAACCGCTACCGGCTCGTCCCGGCGGTCGTGGCCGACGGCGGTCCCGGCGGGCGCGGCGCACGGCCGGTGGGCGGGACGACCGGGGCGACCGCGCGCCGTCGGCTCGGCCGGACGGTCGCGGCGGAGGCGGTGCTGCTCGTGCTCGTGCTCGTGGTGACGGGAGTGCTCGTGTCGCGCAGCCCGGTCGCAGCGTCGGACGCGTCCGCCCAGGAGGCCACGACACCGGCTGTCGAGGTGGTCGAGGCGCTCGGCGACGGGACGCTCCGCGCGCGGGTCACGCCCGGCCGGGTCGGGGTCAACGCGCTCGAGATCGAGCTGCTCGACGCCGACGGGCAACCCCTGGAGCCCGTCGCCGTGCCCGAGCTGTCCACGACGCTCGCCGACCCTGCGCTCGGGCCCTTCACCCGGCCCCTCACGCAGACCGGGACGGGCGCGTACGAGGCGACGCTCGACCTGCCGATGGCCGGCGACTGGACCCTCCGCGTGAGCGTCCGGACGTCCAAGTACGAGAACCCGATCGTCGAGATCCCCGTGGAGGTGTCCTCATGACCCGTCACCATCGGGCCGCCCGGCGCGCGTCCCGCCTCGTCGCCGTCGCGGTCACCACCGGTGCCCTGGCGGTCCTGGCGGTCGGACCGGCGGCCGCGCACGTGCTCATCGAGACCGTGGAGCCCCACGGAGACGGCACGTCGACGCTCACCTTCACGTTCGACCACGGGTGCGACGGCGAGCCCACCGACGCGCTGCGCGTCACCCTCCCCGAGGGCGTCGAGGCGCTCGCGGCGGGACAGCCCGACAGCTGGACCTCCGACGTGACGGACGACGCGGTGGCATGGTCCGGCGAGCCCGTGCCCGACGGCGAGCGCGCGGCCTTCACACTCGACGTCCGGGTCACGGGCGACGTCGGGCAGGCGTTCGTCTTCCCCGCCGTGCAGGAGTGCCCGTCGGGGGCGTCGTACGCGTGGACGGACACCGACCCGTCCGGCGCACGCCCCGCGCCGACCTTCGTCGCGACGGCGGCGTCGCTGGCCCCCGCGCCCGTCGCGGCGGGGGCGTCCCCGACGCCGACGGCGCCCCTCGTCGCGGCCGTCGTGGTCGGCGCCGTGGTGGTCGGGGTTACCGGCGGGTGGGCGGTGCGGCGCCGTCTGCCGACGACCTGAGCGCCCCGCTGCCCGCGCGGCGGGCAGCGGTCGGACGTACTGTGATTCAGATCACTGTTCGTGAACGTCCTGAACATGAACCCACAGCCTCTTGCACTGGTGGGGGACGTCGCCGCGACGGGTCACGCGGCGACACCTGGACCGGTGGCGGTCCGCGACGAGAGCTTCGCTGGGGGGAGCTCTCGCGGCGGATCGCCACCGGTTCCTCTGTGTCCGGCCCCGTACCGTGCCCCGTGCCGTCCTCCGGGGCGAGGCTCGGTCGGTCGCGAGGTCAGGCGGCGACCGCGACGGCCAGCAGGGTGAACGCCGCGACGAGCAACACGATCCGGACGAGGTGGTACCGGTCCCAGCGGTGGGCCTGCTCGCGCCAGTCGGCGGGCGCCGTCTCGGGGGTCCACGTCTTGCCGCGGTTGTTGATGGGCACGAGCACGGCGACCGACAGGACGACGCTCAGGGCCAGGAGGGCGGCGGCGGCCCAGGCTGCCCACCCGCCGCTGGGCAGCACGAGGGCGGTCGCTGCGGTGAGCGCGAGCGACCCGAAGTACCAGAACGGCATCGCCCGCCCGAGCATCCGCCCGCCGTCGGCCCGGGCGAGCAGGCCGGCGTTCCCCGGCAGCCGGTCGACGATCGGGTTGATGACGAACGCGACCGACACCTCGACCCCCACCATCAGCCCCACGACCACCACTGCGACGATCGGCAACCACTGCATGTCCGGCTCCTTCGATCCATGGAATCTAGCAACGCTAGGAAAACTAGCACAGACAATCTAGCGGCGCTAGACTCGATGACATGAGCACACCGGCAGCAGCGCGCAAGGCACGGCTCCTCGAAGAGCGGGAAGCGCAGATCGTCGCGGCGGCGCGCGTGCTCGCCGAGGAGCAGGGGTGGGAGGCCGTCACCACGCGCCGGCTCGCGGACGCGATCGGGTACAGCCAGCCCGTCCTCTACGGGCACTTCCCGGAGGGCAGGTCGCAGATCGTCACGGCCGTGGCGCTGCTCGGCTTCGACGAGCTCGCGGCCGCGCTCGCCGCGGCCCGTCCGCAGCCCGGCGGGGGTGCGGGCGGCGAGGACCGGGCCCGCGCGCTGGTCGTGGCGTACCTCGACTTCGCCGCGCGCCACCCCGCGACGTACGAGGCGATGTTCCACCTGCCGATCGGGGCCGCGTTCGCCTCGGACGAGACGCCGCGCGCGATGCGCGAGGGGTTCGACGCCATCGTCGACACGCTCCTCGCGCTCGACCGGCCGCCGTCGGACGTGGGGACAGCCGCCGAGGTCGTCTGGGGCGCGATGCACGGGGTCGCGACGCTGCAGCGCGCGGGCCGGTTCTCCGCCGAGAACTACGAACGTCGCGTCGACGAGCTGGTCCGCCGCGTCGTCGGGTGATGGTCCGGGCGCCTCGCTCGTCGAGGGGCGGTCGTCGTGCGTCGTAGCGTGACGCCATGACCTCTCGACTGACGCTCGTCACGGGCGGGACCCGCGGCATCGGGGCGGCCGTCGCCCTCCGGCTCGCCGCCGCCGGGCACGACCTCCTGCTCGGCTACGCCCGCGACGACGCCGCGGCGGCGGAGGCGCGCGCCATGGTGGCCGCGCGGGGGGTGCGATGCGCCGTGGTGCGTGCCGACCTCACCACCGACACCGGCGTCGAGGAGATCTTCGCCGCGGCGGCGGAGCTCGGCGCGCTCACGGGAGTCGTCAACAACGCCGGGGCGACCCTCCACATCGGCGCGCTCGCGGACACGCCGGCCGACGTCGTGCGCCGGGTCGTCGACCTCAACCTCACGGCCGCCGTCCTCGTGGCGCGCGCGGCCGTGCGGGCGATGAGCACCGCGCGGGGCGGGCACGGCGGCGTGCTCCTCAACGTCTCGTCCGCGGCGGCGACGCTCGGGTCGCCCGGCGAGTACGTGCACTACGCCGCGGCGAAGGCCGGCGTCGACGCCTTGACGAAGGGTCTCGCGCACGAGGTCCTCGGGGAGGGGATCCGGGTCGTGGGGGTGGCGCCCGGGCTGATCGAGACCGGTATCCACGCGGACGCCGGCGACGCCGACCGGGCACGCCGCGCCGCGGCGGCGCACCCGTGGGGGCGCGTGGGCTCGCCGGAGGAGGTCGCCGCCGCCGTGGCCTTCCTGCTCTCGGACGACGCGTCGTACGTCACCGGGGAGACGCTGCGCGTGGCAGGTGGCCGCTGAGCCGGGCAGGGGAGCGGCGTCGCCGGTGATCTCTCGGCCGCGTCCGCGTGCGCGACGCGCCCGTCGTCACACCGCGTCGCTGCGCGCTCCGAGCCAGGGCGCGAGGACATCGGTACGGCCGAGCCAGCGCAGGCCGCCGTCGGCGAGCTCGTCCGGCGTCGCGAGCACGTCGCGGAACGCGTCGAGGAGGCGGCCGCGCTCGTCGTCGCCGTCACCCTCGCCGTCGGGCGTGGCCCCGACGATGACGACCCGTGTGTGCGGCTCGACGGGCCGACCCTCGGCGGTGGTCGCGTCGTCCCACGTGCCGAGCGTGCCGATGCAGAGCTGACCGCCGGCGCCGTCCCACGCGCACAGCGAGTCGGGGCGGTTGGCGACGTGGAACACCCCGCGCGACCGGACCCGGCCGGTGCCGAGGTCCTCGATTCGGCGCAGCAGGCGTTCGGGGTCGAAGGGGCGCGCGGACCACAGCTCGACGGTCCAGCTCCGGTCGTCGACCGGCGTGTCGTGCCGGGGGAGCGGGCCCCGCACGCCGAGCGGGTGGGCGCGGCGCTCGCCGGCGGCGGGGTCGTGGGCGTGCCGCGCGAGGTCGTCGGCCGCGAGCGCGTGGAGCCCGTCGACCCGTCGGGTGCCGACGCCTCGGAGGCGGTCGACGAGCCCGGACCCGGTGGCCGCGCCCGCGAGGTCGCCCGTCGTCACGACGAGGTCGGCGTGCTCGAGCTGGGCCGCCAGCACCTCGCCGACCGCGCGCTGGTCGTCCTCGGTGAGCCCGACGCCGCGCTCGGCGACGAGGTCGTCGTCGAGCAGGTCGTGCTCGAGCGTGTCGACGTCCGCGACGGCGAGCACGGTCGCGAGGCGGAGGCGCTCGAGCTCGTTGCCGGGCGTGGCCTGCGCGGCGAGCGCCCGGACGACGGGCAGCGACTCTGCGGCGACGGGCAGCGCGAGCACGACGTGGTCCCACCGGCCGTCGGCGGCGAGCCGGCGCAGCGCAGGGACGGCGTCCTCGCGTACCGCGCACGAGAGGCACGCGTGCTCGAGCGGCACGACCTCGTCCTCGATCACGCCGGTCGCGTCGACGACGACCCGGCGCAGCGCGCCTTCGCTCGCCCGGATGTCGTGCCGGAGCGCGACGACACGCGGCGCCCCGACGACGAGCCCGAACACCGCGCTGTCGCGCAGGACGGGGTCGATCGTCGCGAGGACGCTCAGCGCGACGCGTGGGTCTCCGGGATCCGAGGTCACGTCGTGCGCGTCGTCCGGCGAGGCCCCCGACGGGGAGGGTGACGAGAAGGGCATGAAGCGCTCCGATCCGTGGTCTGGGGCGTCCGGCGCGACCTCGCGGCCGGTACCGGGAACAACCCGCTCCTGAGAACTGTTCTCGACAGCGGGTCAGCATAGCGTCTTGACGGGAATGATTCTCACTATCTAGTGTCGTCTCCCGTCGCCTCACCCGACCCCGAGAGGAACTGCCATGTCCGCCGTCTGCCAGGTGCTCGGCACCGCTCCCGGGTTCGGCCACGCGATCTCGCACTCCCACGTGCGGACCAAGCGTCGCTTCGACCCGAACATCCAGAAGAAGCGCTACTGGGTGCCGTCGCTGGGCCGCCACGTGACCCTGCGCGTCAGCGCCCGGGGCATCAAGACCATCGACCGCCAGGGGATCGACGCCGTCGTGGCGCGGATCCTCGCCCGAGGGGAGAAGCTCTGATGGCTACCCGCACCGACCTCCGTCCCGTGATCAAGCTCCGGTCCACCGCCGGCACCGGGTTCACCTACGTGACCCGCAAGAACCGCCGCAACGACCCCGACCGCATGGTCCTGCGCAAGTTCGACCCCGTCGTCCGCCGCCACGTCGACTTCCGCGAGGAGCGCTGATGGCGAAGCGGTCCAAGGTCGCGCGCAACGACCAGCGCGTCGAGGTCGTCGCCCGCTACGCCGAGCGCCGCGCGGAGCTCAAGCGCGTCGTCGCGTCGCCGTCCTCCTCGTCCGAGGAGAGGGCGGCCGCGGTGCTCGAGCTCCAGCGCCAGCCCCGCGACGCGAGCGCCACGCGCGTGCGCAACCGCGACGTCGTCGACGGCCGCCCGCGCGGCTACCTGAGGAAGTTCGGGCTCTCCCGCGTCCGCCTGCGCCAGCAGGCGCACCGCGGCGAGCTGCCCGGAGTCACGAAGTCGAGCTGGTGACGGCGGCCGCCCTGCTCGGCGGCCCCCCACCCGTCACCGGCCCAGCGAGGAGAACCACCATGAAGAAGGACATCCACCCCGTCTACGGGCCCGTCGTGTACCGCGACAAGTCCGCCGACTTCTCGTTCCTCACCCGCTCGACCCTCGCGGGCGACCACCCGCAGGGCCCGGGCGTCCCGCGCGAGACCGTGACGTGGACGGACGGGAACGTCTATCCCGTCGTCGACGTCGAGATCTCGAGCGCGAGCCACCCGTTCTACACGGGCACGCAGCGCGTCGTGGACACCGCCGGCCGGGTCGAGAAGTTCCGCCAGCGCTACGGCGCCCGCGGCGGCGCGCAGGGCGGGGGTGCGCGATGAAGGTCCGCGCCTCGCTCCGCTCGCTCAAGGACAAGCCCGGGGCGAAGGTCGTGCGCCGCCACGGCAAGACCTTCGTCATCAACAAGGCCAACCCGCGCTGGAAGGCCCGTCAGGGCTGACCCGCGCACCCACCACCACCGGAGAGGAGCGGCCGCCCGGATCGCGGGCGGCCGACCACGCATGCACCACACCGCACCCGACCCGACCGACGCCCACGCCGATCCCGCCGGGGCGAGTCCCCCCTCCGGTGACGCCCCTCCCGGGGCGCGGGCCCGACGGCGCCCGCTCGCCCTCGCGCTCGGCCTCGCCCTCCCGCTCACGCTCGTCGCGGCGTGCGCGCAGGGGGCGGGCTCCGAGGGCGAGCAGGGCGACGCGACCGAGCCCGCGCCGTCGGCCACCTCGGACGTGAGCGAGGCGGCCGCGCTCACGCCACGCCTCGCGATCACCTACGACGGCGGCGTCCAGGTCCTCGACGCGACGACCCTCGAGGTCGTCGACGACCTCGAGCTCGCGGGCTTCAACCGCCTCAACCCCGCGGGCGACGGGCGCCACCTGCTCGTCTCGACGTCCGGCGGCTTCCAGGTGCTCGACGCCGGCACGTGGGCCGAGCCGCACGGCGACCACGACCACTACTACACCGCCGACCCCGTCCTCACGGACGTGACCTACGCGGCCGAGAAGCCGGGCCACGTCGTCGTGCACGAGGGACGCACCGCGCTCTTCGACGACGGCACGGGCGAGATCACCGTGCTCGACTCCGCCGCGGTGGCCGACCCCCACGGCATCGACGACGCGCGCACCCTCACCACCCCCGAGGCGCACCACGGCGTCGCGGTCGAGCTGTCCGACGGCTCGCTCGTCGTCTCGGAGGGCACCGAGGACGCGCGCACGGGCGTCCGCCTGCTCGACGCCGCGGGCGAGGAGGTCGCGGCGAACGACCAGTGCCCCGGCGTGCACGGCGAGGCCGTGGCCGCGGACGAGGCCGTCGTGATCGGCTGCGAGGACGGCGCGGTCGTCGTCGCGGCCGGCGCGATCAGCAAGGTCGCGGCCCCGGACGCCTACGGGCGCATCGGCAACCAGGCGGGCAGCGAGGAGTCGCCGTTCGTCCTGGGCGACTACAAGTCCGACCCCGACGCCGAGCTGGAGCGGCCGACCCGCGTCTCGCTCATCGACACGCGCGACGCGAGCCTGCGCCTCGTCGACCTGCCCGCGAGCTACACGTTCCGCTCCCTCGGCCGCGGCGACGCGGGCGAGGCGCTCGTGCTCGGCACGGACGGGTCGCTGCACGTCATCGACCCGGAGGCGGGCACGGTCGTGCGGTCCATCCCGGTCGTCGACGCGTGGGAGGAGCCCGAGGAGTGGCAGGAGCCGCGGCCCGCGCTGCTCGTCCAGGACGGCATCGCGTACGTCACCGACCCGGCCGGCCGCGCGATCCACGCGGTCGACTACGTCGGCGGCGAGGTGTGGAAGAGCGCGGACCTCGACGTCGTGCCGAACGAGCTCGCCGGCGTCACGGGGAAGCCGGTCGCGGCCGGTGCGCACGACGACCACGAGCACGCCCACGAGGAGGGCGAGCACGCCCACGACGAGTCCGCCGAGGAGGGTCACGAGGGCCACGACCACGAGCACGAGGAGGGCTGAGCGCAGACACGCGACGTCCGGAGACCGCGAGAAGTCGCGCGAAACTCCGCGCGTTCCCTAGTGTTGTCCCCGGTGCACGGCCTCGCGGCTGGCACACTGAGACCGTGACGACGGGTGGTGACCACCGCGCGTCGTGAACCGAAGAAGGGATTCGCATGTCGCTCAACAAGTCCGAGCTCGTCTCGGCCATCGCCAGCAAGGCCGACCTGTCGAAGGCGGACGCCGAGAAGGCTCTCAACGCCTTCCAGGAGGTGCTCATCGAGTCGCTGGGCAAGGGCGAGGCCGTCAAGGTCACGGGCCTCCTGTCCGTCGAGCGCGTCGAGCGTGCCGCCCGCACGGGCCGCAACCCCCGTACGGGCGAGGAGATCTCGATCCCGGCCGGCTTCGGCGTGAAGATCAGCGCCGGCAGCCTGCTCAAGAAGGCCGTCGCCAAGTGACGTCGCGCTGACCGGCCGCTGCCGGCCCGGTCAGCACGCACGAAGGCCCGGAACCCCGCGAGGGGGTCCGGGCCTTCGTCGTCCCCGTCCCCGTCCCCCGCCCCAGCGCCGAACACGACATGAGGGTCGTTACGCGCCCGATAACGACCCTCAGGTCGTTCTCGACGCGGGGTGGAGGCGTGTTCGGCGCGAGGGGGTGTGGGGTCGGGGGCCGGGGGGTGGAGGGCCGGGGGGG
>NZ_BJNZ01000002.1 GCF_006539945.1 Cellulosimicrobium cellulans
ACGAACGACAGCAGGACGACGACCGCGAGCGCCATCCCGAGCCCGCCCCAGAGCACGTGCGCGACGTGCAGGTCTCCCCCGCCCACCTGCGGGTACCCGGAGGCGGCGAGGAGGAAGCGCGTGACGAGCACGGTCGCGACGGTCACGACGAGGAACGTCACGAGGTGGCGTGTCGCGGCGGTGTCGCGCGCGACGCCCAGGCGCAGCGCACGTCCCCGCCGGGTGACGCCGGCGGGGACGCGAGCAGCGCCGTCGCTCACCGCTTGCGCTTCTCCCGCACGCGGACGCTGATCTCGATGGGCGTGCCCTCGAAACCGAACGTCTCGCGCAGACGGCGCTCGATGAACCGGCGGTAGCCGGCCTCGAGGAAGCCGGTCGCGAAGATCACGAACCGCGGCGGCCGCGTGGACGCCTGGGTCGCGAAGAGGATGCGCGGCTGCTTGCCGCCGCGCAGCGGGTGCGGGTGGGCGGCGACGAGCTCGCCGAGGAACGCGTTGAGGCGCCCGGTCGGGATGCGGGTGTCCCAGGACTCGAGCGAGCGCTGGA
Source organism: Cellulosimicrobium cellulans (assembly GCF_006539945.1). Lineage (GTDB taxonomy): Bacteria > Actinomycetota > Actinomycetes > Actinomycetales > Cellulomonadaceae > Cellulosimicrobium > Cellulosimicrobium cellulans. The sequence goes on from NZ_BJNZ01000002.1 coordinate 547, forward strand.
TCGCGGGCACGAGCCGGTCGGTGTGCCAGCCGGTGCGCGCGGAGACGTTGACGCGCGGCGCCCACTGCACCTGGACCAGGTCCTTCTCGATCTCGCGCTCGAGGAACGGGCGGCGGTCCTCGTCCATGAGGTCCCACTTGTTGTAGGCGATGACGAGGGCGCGGCCCGCGTCGACGACCTGCGAGATGACGCGCGTGTCCTGCTCGGTGAGCGGGACCGACGCGTCGACGAGCACGACCGCGAGCTCGGCCTTCTCGATCGCGGCCTGCGTGCGCAGCGAGGCGTAGAAGTCGGCGCCCTTGGTCTGGTGCACGCGGCGGCGGATGCCGGCGGTGTCGACGAGGACGTAGGGCACGTCCTTGATCGTCACGAGCTCGTCGACGGGGTCGCGCGTGGTGCCGGCGGTCTCGTCCACGACGACGCGGTCGGCGCCGGCGATCTTGTTGAGCAGCGACGACTTGCCGACGTTCGGCCGCCCGATGAGCGCGACGCGGCGCGGCCCCGTGGGTCGCACCTCGCCGTGCGCGGACTCGGTCGGCAGGGCGGCCATGGCGCCGTCGAGCAGGTCGCCGGTCCCGCGGCCGTGCAGCGCGGACACCGGGTACGGCTCGCCGAGCCCGAGGCTCCACAGGTACGCCGCGTCCGCCTCGCCGGACTGTCCGTCGACCTTGTTGGCGCACAGCACGACCGGCTTGCCGGACTCCCGCAGGAGGCGCACGACGCGCTCGTCCGTCGACGTGGCACCGACCGTCGCGTCCACGACGAACAGCACGGCGTCCGCGAGGGAGATCGCGACCTCCGCCTGCTCGGCGACCTTCGACTCGATGCCCGCGACGTCGACCTCCCAGCCGCCGGTGTCGACGAGAGTGAACCGACGCCCGGCCCACTCCGCGGGGTAGCTGACGCGGTCGCGCGTGACGCCGGGCTTGTCCTCGACGACGGCCTCGCGGCGCCCGATGATGCGGTTGACGAGCGTCGACTTGCCGACGTTCGGGCGCCCCACCACGGCGAGGACGGGCAGCGCCGCCTCCGGCTCGTAGCCCTCGATCACCTCGCCGTCGGCGTCGAGGAGGACGAGGTCGGTGTCCTCGAGCTCGTAGTCCTCGAGGCCGGCGCGCAGCGCACGCTCGCGCGCCGCGTCGTCCGCCGAGTCCGCGGTGTCCGCGGTGTCCGCGGGCGCCAGGGGCTCCTCGGCCTGCCCGGCGTCGTCGATCTGTCCGGGCGTGCCGGGCTGGGCGGGGTCGGGTGTGGTCATGACGTCCATTCTCCCAGGCCGCGGGCCGGGCTCCGAACCGGGCCGTCCCGGCGCGGCGCGCGCGCCCTCGGCGAGCGGTCCGTGTCAGCCCGTCGCGCCGTCGCGGCGTGCGGCGAGACGCTCGACGACGGCGCGCACGACGTCGTCGGGCACGGGCTCGGCGAGCGGGAACCGCAGCGTGCCCTTGCCGTCCTGGTAGCGCGCGACGCGGCGCGCGAGCTCGTCGTCGACCTCCGGGACGGGGTACAGCGACACGTGGTGCGCCCACCCCGCGAGGTAGACGACGTACCGCCCGTCGCGCGTGAACGTCGGGATCCCGTAGCTGATGCGCTCGTCGAGGCCCGGCACCGTGTCGTGCACGACGGCGCGCAGGTGCGCGACGACCTCGCGCGCGTCCGGGGCGAGCGTCGCGAGGTACTCGTCGACGGTCGTGGGCTTGCCCGGAGCGTCCGTCATCCGCTCTCTCCTCCGCACGTGCTGGCCGGCGTCCGTGACCTCGCGTCGGCACGTCCTCCTGGCCGGCTACGCGCGAACCTACCGCGCGGCGGGCGACCCCGCGAGGCGCACGAGCACCACGCCGGCGACGACGAGGACGCCGCCCGCGGCCTGCACGAGGGTGGGCACCTCGCCGAGCAGGAGCCAGGCGATGACGACGGCGAACAGCACCTCGGACAGGCCGACGAACGACGCGAAGCGCTCGCCCATGCGCACGGTGGCGGCCACGCCGGACACGTACGCGAACGCGGTCGCCACGAGCACGACGACGGCGAGCGGCACGTACCAGGGCGCGGGCGACCCGAGCAGCACGACGTCTACGAACGGCGCGGCGAACGGCAGCACGCCCACGAGCCCGGCGATGCCCAGCGCGAGCGCCCCGACGCCCAGTCCCGACGCGGCGAGCGCGACGGGCGGCAGCCGGGTCGGGCGGGCCGACAGCACGAAGTAGGCACCGAGGCCCACGGCCGCACCGAGGGCGAAGAGGACACCGAGGAGATCGGGGCGCGCGCCGGCGGGATCCACGACGAGCACGAGCCCGGCGACCGCGACCACGCAGCCCGCGAGCGTGAGCCGCGGCGGGACGTGCCGCGTACGCAGCCACGCGAGTCCCACGAGCAGCACCGGGGCGAGGTACTCCACGAGCAGCGCGATGCCGACCGGCATCCGCGCGACGGCCGCGAAGTAGCAGAGCTGGGTCGCGGCGATCGCGAGGAGGCCGAACCCGAGGACGAGGCGCCACTCCTCGCGCAGCATCCGGTGGCTGCCCCGCAGCGCGACCGCCGCGACGGGGGCGAGGACGAGAGCCGAGCACAGGGCGCGCGCGAACACGGCGGCGCCGGGGGTCCACCCCGCCTCGAGCAGCGGCTTGACGAACGGACCGCTCGCGCCGAACGCGAGCGCGGACGCGAGGCCGACGAGGATGCCCGTGCCCGGGCGGTCGCCCACGACGTGCGCCGTCGTGGGTCCCGTCGGCCCGCCGAGCCTCCCCTCCGGCGAGGCGGTCACGGCGTCGCCCGCCGCTCCCGGTTCGGGTCGTCCGTGGGCAGCGCCACGCCGGTCCGGGCGACGGTGTCCGCGACGAGGACCGCGAGGGCGGTGCGGATGCTCTCGTTCGCGTCCTCGAGCGCCTGCTTGCCGCTCACCCCGGGCGCCCGCTCGACGGCGAACGGCTCGCCGAACCGGACCACGAGGCGCCGGCGCAGTCCCGGGATCCGGTTGACGCCCTCGCCCGTGCGGCGCGTGCCGAGCACGGCCACCGGCACGACACGGGCTCCCCCGTTGAGCGCGAGCCACGCGACTCCCGCGCGCGCCGACGTCGCATCGCCGCGCCCGCGGTTTCCCTCCGGGAACACGCCGACCGCGCCGTCGCGGCGCAGCACGCCCAGCCCCGTCGCGAGCGCGCGCCGCCCGCCGCTGCGGTCCACGGGGATCTGGCCCGCCGCGCGCAGGACCCACCCGACCGGCCCGACGAACATCTCCTCCTTGACGAGGACGTGCAGCGGGCGGGGCGCGACGCCGAGCACGATCGGCCCGTCGACCACGCCCGTGTGGTTCGCCGCGAGCACGACGGGGCCGTCGGCCGGCACGTTCTCCGCGCCGATGACCTGGGTCGACCAGACGACGCGCGCGAGGAAGCGGCCGACCCAGCGCGACCAGGCCGGTCCCGCGGGCGACGGCACCCGCACGGCCGCCGAGCCCGTGCTCACGAGCCCTGGCGCGGCCCGACCACCCGCCCGGTGACCTGCTCGACGACGGCGAGCACCGCGTCGATCGTCTGCTCGAGGTCGAGCTCGGAGGAGTCGACCGTCACGACCCCGTCCGCCGCGACCTGGAACTGCGAGACGGTCGCGTCGTCGCGGTCCCGGCGCAGCACCTGGTCCTTCGTCGCCTCGACGGCGGCGGCGTCGGCCGTGCCGTGCACGTCGAGGGAGCGGCGCGCCAGGCGCGCCTCCTCGCTCGCGGTGAGCAGGACGCGCGCGTCCGCGTCGGGCGCGACGACCGTCGTGATGTCCCGGCCCTCCGCGACCACGCCCCGACCGCCCGCGAAGCCCTCGGGCGTCCGCTCGACCTCGATCACCGCACGCTGGAGGCGGCGCAGCTCCGCGCGCACGTCGAGGTTGGTCGCGACCGCGCTCACGGCCGTGGAGATCTCCGTGGACCGGATCGCCTCGCCGACGTCGGTGCCGTCCACGTGGACCGTCGGGCCGGAGGGGTCCAGGCCCATGACCAGCGGCATGACGCGCACCGCGTGCGCGACCGCCGCCTGGTCGGCGAGGTCCTCGCCGCGGTGCAGGCACCACCACGTCGCCGCCCGGTACATCGCGCCCGTGTCCAGGTACGCGAGACCGAGCCGGCGCGCGACGCCCTTGGACACGCTCGACTTGCCGGACCCCGAGGGTCCGTCGACCGCGATCGTCAGCGCGGCGCCCACGGCACCGGTCTCCCCCGCGCTCACTGGGCCAGGTCCTTGCGCAGCGACGTGGCACCGTGCAGGTACACGTGCTGGACGGCGGACCGCTCCACGTCGAGGTCGGCGTGCGCCATGAGGCGCACGACGCGAGGCAACGCGTGCGGCACGGCGATCTCCGTCGCGCACATGAGCGGCACGTCGCCGAGCCCCATCTCGCGCGCCGCGGCCGCCGGGAAGTCGGCGACGAGATCGGGCGTGCACGTGAAGAGGATCGAGATGAGCGCGTCGGTGTCGACGGCGTTCGCGTCGAGCACCTCCTGGACGAGCTCGCGCGTGCGCTCGAAGAGGTGCTCGCGCTCGTCGACGTCGAGCTGGGTCGCGCCCCGGATCGCCCGGACCGGCATGGGTGGTGCTCCTTCAGTGCGGGACGGCCCGCCTCACGGCGGTCCGTCGGGAGGGTGGTGCAGGTGAGGAGGGCTCGGGCCCTAGAGCCCGACGCTCGCCATGAGGCTGCCGAGCTCGGTCCGGCCGAGGACGCGCGTCGTCCCCGGGCGCAGGTTGCCCAGCGCGATGGGGCCGATGCGCGTGCGCACGAGGCGCGTCACGGGGAAGCCGACCTCCTCGAACATGCGCCGCACCACGCGGTTGCGCCCCGAGTGCAGCACGACCTCGATCATCGTCTGGTCCGCGACCTGGTCGACCACGCGGTAAGCGTCCGCGCGCACGACGCCGTCCTCGAGCTCGATGCCGTGCAGGAACTTGTTCGCGACGTTGCCGGGCACCTTCCCGCGCACTGTGACCAGGTAGGTCTTGGCGACCTCGTGCGACGGGTGGGCGAGGTGGTTCGCGAGCTCGCCGTCGTTCGTCAGCAGGAGCAGGCCCTCGCTGTCCGCGTCGAGCCGCCCGACGTGGAAGAGGCGCTCGGAGCGGTCCGCGACGAGCTCGGCGATGGACGGGCGACCGTCGGGGTCGTGCATCGTCGACACCACGCCGCGCGGCTTGTTCAGCGCGAGCGTCACGCGCGAGGAGTCGAGCTGCAGCCGCATCCCGTCGACGTGCACGACGGCGCGCTCCGGGTCGATCCGCACGCCCAGCTCGGTCACGCGGACGCCGTCGACCTCGACGCGCCCCTGGGAGATGAGCTCCTCGCACGCGCGACGCGACCCGAGACCCGCCGAGGCGAGCACCTTCTGGAGGCGCACGCCGTCCTCGACGTGCACGTCGCGCTGCGGCTCGGTGGGCTGCCCGCGGCCCGGACGGCGCGGCCGACCGGCCTGCTGCCCGCCGCGGGACGGCGTCGTGCCGCGCCCCGCGCCCTGGCCACCCCGGCCGGCGCTCGCGCCACGAGCGCCGGACGCGCCCTTCGAGCCGGATCCGCCCCGCCCGGGCGCCCCGCCCGAGCGCGCGGCTCCCCCACCGCGGGGGCCGCCGCGACGCGCGTCGCCCGCCCCGTCGCGCGGGGAGCGCCCGCGCCCCCCGTCGCCGGGCTGGCGTCCGTCCTTCGAGCTCATGCGTGTCCTTCGTCCGTCGTGTCCTGCGTGGCGTCGTGCGGCGTCGGGGCCGGCGCCGGTGCGTCGTCCCCGCCGTCAGCCGCGCCGTCGGAGAGAACCGTCGCGGGCACGACGGCTGCTGCCCGCGCGGGTCCGCGCAGGTCGGCGAGCCCGTCCAGGCCCTCGAGGTCGTCCATGTCCGGCAGGTGCGGCGCGAGCGGGGGCAGCTCGTCGAGCGACGTGAAGCCCATGCGCTCGAGGAAGTAGCCCGTGGTGCCGAACAGGCCGGCGCCGGTGTGCGGGTCCTGACCGACCTCGGCCACGAGCCCGCGCGCCACGAGAGTGCGCACCACGCCGTCCACGTTGACCCCTCGCACCGCCGACACCTGGCCGCGGCTGACCGGTTGACGGTACGCGATCACAGCCAGAGTCTCCAACGCCGCCTGCGTGAGCCGCGCCGTCTGGCCGCCCTGCACGAACCGTCCCACGACCTCCGCGTGCGCGGGCGCGGAGTAGACGCGCCAGCCGCCGCCCGCCTCGCGCAGCTCGAACCCGCGGGGTCGCCCGCCGTCGTCGCCACGGTACTCGGCGGCGAGGTCGTGCAGCGCGGTCAGCACGTCGTCGACCGGGACGGCGAGCGCCGTCGCGAGCTCGACCACGGGGATCGGCTCGTCCGCGACCATGAGCACGGCCTCCAGGGCGGCGGGCAGGCCGCCCGGGAGGTCGTGCACGGCCGGCGCGAGGACCTCGTCGAGGACGGGGGCGCCGTCGGGCTGCGTCACGCGGGGACCTCCTGAGCGGTGGGGTCGAGGGCGTCGGCAGGCTCGCCGTCGCCCTCGTCGAACTCGCTGCCGACGTCGGCGAGCGCGGGCTCGGGCGCGTCGTCGCCCGACCACCGCACGGTGAGCTCGCCGAGCGGCGTCATCTGGTCGAACGCGACGAGCGCCTGGCGGAACAGCTCGAGCAGGGCGAGGAACCGGGCGACGACCACGGCGGTCTCCCCCGCGTCCGCGACGAGGGCGCGGAACGTCGTCGTGCCGTGGCTGCGGACGCGGTCCACGACGATGCCCGCCTGCTCGCGCACGCTCACCGCAGGCGCGTGCAGGTGGTCGAGCGAGACGCCGGGCGGGGGCGCCTTGGGCGCGAGCGCCCGGGCCGCGAGCGCGGCGAGCTGGTCGGGCCCCATGGTCCACACGAGCTCGGGCAGGAGCGCGGCGAGGTGCGGCTCGAGCTGCACGACGCGCGGGAAGCGGCGCCCCGCGCTCTCGAACCGCTCCGCGAGGACGCCCGACACGTCCTTGTACGCGCGGTACTGGAGGAGCCGGGCGAACAGGAGGTCGCGCGCCTCGAGCAGCGCGAGGTCCTCGTCGTCCTCGACGCTGCCCGTGGGCAGCAGTCGCGCGGCCTTGAGGTCGAGCAGCGTCGCCGCCACGACGAGGAACTCGCTCGCGGTCCCGAGGTCCCACCCGGGGTGGTCCTCCCCCGCGGCGCGGGCTGCGGCGGCCGCGCGCTCGGCGTCGCGGATGTACGCGATGAAGTCGTCCGTCACGCGCGCGAGCGCGACCTCGGTGATGTCGAGCTTGTGCTTGGTGATGAGCGACAGCAGCAGGTCGAACGGGCCGCTGAAGTTGTCGAGGCGGACCTCGAAGCCGGTCCGTGCCGGCGAGGCCGAGCCGGGCGGTGACTCGGGCGGCGCGTCAGGCGGCGTCGCCACGGGCGACCAGCTCCCGGGCGAGCTGCCGGTAGGCGACGGCGCCGGGGTGCGTCGGCGCGTAGACGGTGATGGGCTCGGCCGCGACGGACGCGTCGGGGAACTTCACGGTGCGCCCGATGACGGTCTGGAGCAGCTTGTCCCCGAACGCCTCGTGCACGCGCGCCACGACCTCGCGCGAGTGCAGGGTGCGCGAGTCGAACATCGTCGCCAGGATGCCGTCGACCTCGAGGCGCGGGTTGAGCCGGTCACGCACCTTCTCGATCGTCTCGACGAGCAGGGCCACGCCGCGCAGCGCGAAGAACTCGCACTCGAGCGGGATGAGGACGCCGTGCGCGGCGGTGAGCGCGTTGACCGTGAGCAGGCCGAGCGAGGGCTGGCAGTCCACGAGGATGACGTCGTAGTCGTCGACCACGGGCCGCAGCACGCGCGACAGGACGGACTCGCGCGCCACCTCGCCGACGAGCTGGACCTCGGCGGCCGACAGGTCGATGTTGGCGGGCAGGAGGTCGAGGTTCTCGACCTCGGTCGGGACGAGCACGTCGTGGATGTCCGCGCCCCGCTCCATGAGCAGGTTGTAGACCGTGCGGTCGAGCTCGTGCGGGTTGACGCCGAGCCCGACGGACGCCGCCCCCTGCGGGTCGAAGTCGACGAGCAGGACCTTGCGGCCGTACTCGGCGAGCGTCGCGCCGAGGTTGATGGTGGTCGTCGTCTTGCCGACGCCGCCCTTCTGGTTGCACATCGCGATGATGCGTCCGGGGCCGTGCGACGCGAGCGGTGCGGGGACCGGGAACTCGGGCAGGGGGCGGCCGACCACGTCGGTGGGCCGCTCGGCCCGCTCGGCGCTCTCGCCGTTCGAGGCGTGCTCGGCGACGGGTGCGACGTCGCGCTCGGCGGAGGTCACGGGGGCGGCCGGACGGACGGCGTCGCCGTGCGAGCTCTGCGCGCCGCGCGTCTCGGGCTGGGTCTCGGCCTGGCTGCTCACGCTCGCCACGGTATCGCAGGACCTCGCCCCCGCTCGTGCGCACGCGCCCGCGCGCCGCGTTCCCGCCCGTCGCTCGGGAACGGCTCCGTCAGCCCAGCGCGCGGGGGTGGGCGGCGGCGTACACCTCGCGCAGCGTGTCCGGGGTCACGAGCGTGTAGATCTGCGTCGTCGTGACGGATGCGTGCCCCAGGAGCTCCTGGACGACGCGCACGTCGGCGCCGCCCGCGAGCAGGTGGGTCGCGAACGAGTGCCGCAGCGTGTGCGGCGAGATCCGCTCGGGGTGGTCGATGCCCGCCCGCTCCGCGGCGGTGCGCAGCACGGCCCAGGCGCTCTGCCGCGACAGCCGCGCGCCCCGCGTGTTGAGGAAGACGGCCGGCGTGCCACGCCCGTGCGCGGCGAGCGCCGCGCGGCCCCGCACCAGGTAGGCGTCGAGCGCGCGCCGCGCGAACGACCCGACGGGCACCACGCGCTCCTTGCCGCCCTTGCCGAGCAGGCGGACGGCGCCGGTGCCGAGGTCGAGGTCGTCGACGTCGAGGCTCACGGCCTCGGTGATGCGCGCGCCGGTCGAGTAGACGAGCTCGAGCAGCGCCCGGTCGCGCAGCGGGGCGGCGCCGTCGCCGACGCCGGAGGCCTCGAGGATCCGCGCCACCTCGTCGGTCGAGATCGCCTTGGGAAGCCGCTTGCCCTGGGCGGGCGGGCGCACGTCGGCCGACGCGTCGGCGTCGGCCAGGCCCTCCGCGGCGCAGAAGCGGTGCCAGCCGCGCACGGCGGCCACCGACCGCGCGGTGGACGACGGCGAGAGGCTCGCCCCGCCGTCGGCCCCGGTCCGCAGCGCGGTGACGTACGCCGCGACGTCGTCCGCCTCGACCTCGCGCACGGCGTGGTTGCCGCGCGCGGCGAGGAACGCGACGTAGCGCGCGAGGTCGCGCCGGTAGGCGGAGACGGTGTTCGCGGACAGGCCGCGCTCGACGGCGAGGTGCGCGAGGTACTCGCGCGCGGCGCGGTCCAGCGCGTCGGGCACGTGCGCCTCGCCGGACCCCATCGCCCTACCGCCCTCCCGGCACGGCCGGGCTCACAGCGGGAGGAAGACGTCGACCGCCACCGCGACGAAGAGCAGGGTGAGGTACGTGATCGAGGCGTGGAAGACCTTCATCTCCCCGACCTTGCCACCCTTGCCGTCGGCCTTGTCGCGCGCGCGGCGCAGCATGGTCACGCACGAGGACAGGAACCAGACCCCGAGCACCGTGGCGACGACGCCGTAGACCCAGGTCATGCCGGCGAGCGGCCACAGCGCGAGCGACGAGGCGACCATCGCGACGCCGTAGACGATCATCTCGCGTGCGACCCTGCGGTCGTCCGCGACGACTGGGAGCATCGGCACGCCGGCGTCGGCGTAGTCGCGCTTGAACTTCATGGACAGCGGCCAGTAGTGCGGCGGCGTCCAGAAGAAGATGACGAGGAACAGCGCGAGCGCGGCCCAGCTCAGCGAGCCCGTCACGGCGGACCAGCCGATGAGCACCGGCATGCAGCCCGCGATGCCGCCCCAGACGATGTTCTGCGGGGTGCGGCGCTTGAGGATCATCGTGTAGCCGACGACGTAGATCGCGATCGCGGCGAACGTCAGCCACGCCGAGACGACGTTGACCAGGAGCGCGAACCACACGAGCGACACGACACCCAGGACGGTCGCGAACACGAGCGCGGCCCGCGGCGTCACCTCGCCCGTGACGAGCGGGCGCCGCTTGGTGCGGTTCATGACCTCGTCGATGTCGCGGTCGAGGTAGCAGTTGTAGACGTTGGCCGACGCGGCGGCGAGCGTGCCGCCCACGAGCGTCGCGAGGATCAGCCCGATGCCCGGCAGCCCACCCTGGGCCAGGATCATCGTCGGTACCGTGGTCACGAGGAGGAGCTCGATGATGCGGGGCTTGGTCAACGCGACGTAGGCACCGACGCGCTCACGCAGGGCGCGGGTGGCGCGGGCGGCCTCGGCCGTCGGCGCGACCGGGGTCGCGGGGCTCGTCGGCGAGGACGGCTGCTGGGTCGACGCGGCGCCAGACGGGCTTCCGGTCCCGTCGATCGGTGCCTGGCTCGTGGTGTGCACGCGCTTCGGTGTTCCGTTCTGAGGTGGGGGGCGAGCTGGGACGGACCGCCGGTCGTCCTCGCTCATCGTACGTCCCCGCCTGCGCCGGGGCCGACCGGACGGGCCGGGCGATTGTGTGACATCCGACCGAAATCCAGCACGTGGTCACCGCCCGGGCACGAACCGCGTCCGCGTATAGGCTGGGTCTGCAACCGTCCCGCGTCGGACCGCCCGTCAAGACCTGTGGCCCGCGGACGACGTGACCGGCACCGGGCCGCCCCGCCCCCTGAGGCGTGAGGCCGGGAAATGTTCAACGGTTGTTTCGAGTTGTCGCGAGGATCCGGGGCGCGCGCTCCGGACGGGAATGAGGTTCGGTGAACGCGTTGTCCCCTGCTCACACGCCCCTGGACTGGACGGACCTGGACGACCGGGCCGTCAAGACGATCAAGGCGCTCGCCGCCGACGCGGTGGAGAAGGTGGGCAACGGCCACCCCGGCACCGCGATCTCGCTGGCCCCGGCCGCCTACCTCCTGTTCCAGAAGGTCATGCGCCACGACCCGTCGGACGACCACTGGGTCGGCCGCGACCGGTTCGTGCTCTCGGCGGGCCACTCGTCGCTCACGATCTACCTCCAGCTCTTCCTCGCCGGGTACGGCCTGGAGATGGCGGACATCGAGGCCCTGCGCACGTGGGGCTCCAAGACCCCCGGCCACCCGGAGTACAAGCACACCAAGGGCGTCGAGATCACGACCGGCCCGCTCGGCCAGGGCCTCGCGTCCTCCGTCGGCATGGCGTTCGCCGCCCGCCGCGAGCGTGGCCTGCTCGACCCGTCGACCGCCCCGGGCGAGTCGCCGTTCGACCACCACGTCTACGTCATCGCGTCCGACGGCGACCTGCAGGAGGGCGTGACGAGCGAGGCCTCCTCGCTCGCCGGCCATCAGCAGCTCGGCAACCTCGTCGTCATCTGGGACGACAACAAGATCTCCATCGAGGACGACACGGACATCGCGTTCACCGAGGACGTCCTCGCGCGCTACGCGGCGTACGGCTGGCACACGCAGCGCGTCGACTGGACCAACGGCGGCACGGGCTACGGCGAGGACGTCGACGCGCTGCACGCCGCGATCGAGGCCGCCAAGGCCGAGACCGGCAAGCCGTCGATCATCGCGCTGCGCACGATCATCGGCTACCCGTCCCCGACCAAGCAGAACACCGGCGGCATCCACGGCTCGGCCATGGGCGCCGACGAGATCAGGGGCCTGAAGATCGAGCTCGGCCTCGACCCCGAGGCGAGCTTCGCGATCGACGACGAGGTGCTCGCGTACACGCGCGCCGTCGGCGAGCGCCAGAGCGACCGGCGCGGCGCGTGGGAGACCGCCTTCGCGGCCTGGAAGACCGCGAACCCGTCCGGCGCCGAGCTCCTCGGGCGCCTCGCGAACCGTGAGCTCCCCGCCGGCTGGGAGGACGCGCTGCCGACGTTCGAGGCGGGCAAGGCCGTCGCGACGCGCTCCGCGTCCGGCAAGGTCCTCACTGCGCTCAAGGACGTGCTGCCGGAGCTGTGGGGCGGCTCCGCCGACCTGGCCGGCTCGAACAACACGACCATGGACGGCGAGCCGTCGTTCGTCCCGGTCGAGCACGCGACCAAGAAGTTCCCGGGCCACGAGTACGGCCGCACGCTGCACTTCGGCATCCGCGAGCACGCCATGGGCGCGATCCTCAACGGCATCGTCCTGCACGGCGGCACGCGCGCCTACGGCGGCACGTTCCTCCAGTTCAGCGACTACATGCGCCCCGCTGTGCGCCTCGCCGCGCTCATGGAGATCCCGACGACGTTCGTGTGGACGCACGACTCGATCGGCCTCGGTGAGGACGGCCCGACGCACCAGCCCGTCGAGCACCTCGCCGCGCTGCGCGCCATCCCCGGCCTCGACGTCGTCCGGCCGGCCGACGCCAACGAGACGTCGTGGGCGTGGCGCACGATCCTCGAGAACACCGACCGCCCGGCGGGCATCATCCTCACGCGCCAGAACGTCCCGACGTTCCCGCGCGGCACCGAGGGCTACGCCGACGCGTCGGGCACCGCCCGCGGCGGCTACGTGCTGCTCGACACCGAGGGCACGCCCGACGTCATCCTCATCGGCACCGGCTCCGAGGTGCAGCTCGCCGTCGAGGCGCGCGAGATCCTCGCGGGCGAGGGCGTGCAGGCGCGCGTCGTCTCCCTCCCGAGCCGCGAGTGGTTCGACGGCCAGGACGCCGCCTACCGCGAGTCGGTCCTGCCGTCCGCCGTCCGCGCGCGCGTCTCGGTCGAGGCGGGCGTGGCGCAGGGCTGGCGCGAGCTCGTCGGCGACGCCGGCCGCACCGTGAGCCTCGAGCACTACGGCGCCTCGGCGGACTACCAGGTGCTGTACCGCGAGTTCGGCATCACGTCCGAGGCGGTCGCCTCGGCGGCGCGCGAGTCGATCGCGGCCGCGCGCGGTGGCGATACCCCGGGTGCCGCGCCGACGCCGTCGGAGGGCGGCACTGGCGACCAGCGCTGACCCTTCGTAGATTCCGAGGTGGGGCCGTGCGCGGCCCCACCTCGGGACTGCCCCGGGAACCGGCCGCCGTGCGCGACCGCCGGGGAGCACGCCCGCAGCGAGAGCACCACCGAGAGGAAGTCCGATGACGCAGTCCCCCACCGTCCCCGGCCCCATCGAGCAGCTCACGGGAGCGGGCGTGTCCATCTGGCTCGACGACCTCTCGCGAGAACGGCTGCGCACCGGCAACCTCGCCGACCTCGTCGCGACGCGCGGCGTGGTCGGGGTCACGACGAACCCCACGATCTTCGCGTCCGCGCTCTCGAAGGGCGACGCCTACGACGCGCAGCTCGCCGAGCTCGCGCCCGCCGGCGTGGACGACGCCGCGGTCGAGGCCGCCGTCGAGCGGATCACGACGGACGACGTGCGCGCCGCCGCCGACCTGCTGCGCCCCGTGTACGACGCGACGGACGGCGTCGACGGTCGCGTGTCGATCGAGGTGGACCCGCGCCTCGCGCACGACGCCGACAAGACGGTCGTCACGGCCGAGCGCCTCTGGGCCACCATCGACCGGCCCAACGTCTACATCAAGATCCCCGCGACCGTCGCGGGACTCGACGCGATCTCCCGCACCCTGGCGCAGGGCATCAGCGTCAACGTGACGCTCATCTTCTCGCTCGCGCGCTACCGCGCGGTCATGGAGGCGTTCGCGATCGGGCTCGAGCAGGCGCGCGCGGACGGCATCGACGTCGCGCCGGTGGGTTCCGTCGCGTCGTTCTTCGTCTCGCGCGTGGACACCGCGGTGGACGCCGCGCTCGAGAAGGTCGGCACCCCGGAGGCGCTCGACCTGCGCGGCCAGGCCGCGATCGCCAACGCGCGCCTCGCGTTCGAGGCCTACGAGGAGTTCCGCCAGACCGACCGGTGGCGCTCGCTCGCCGCGTCCGGCGCGCACCCGCAGCGCCCGCTCTGGGCGTCGACCGGCGTGAAGAACCCGGAGTACCGCGACACGATGTACGTCGACGAGCTCGTGACCGACGGCATCGTCAACACCATGCCCGAGGCGACCCTGCAGGCGTTCGCCGACCACGGCGTCGTGACGGGCGACACGATCACCGGCACGGCGGCCGCGTCCCGCCGCACGCTCGAGACCGTCGAGTCCTTCGGCGTCTCGCTCGTCGAGGTCACGGACCGCCTCGAGGAGGAGGGCGTGCGCAAGTTCGAGGACAGCTGGACCGAGCTCCTCGCGACGACGCGCGACAACCTGCGGCGCATCGCCTCCTCCTGACCCCGGCGCGCCTGACCGCCGTGCCGCGGTCAGGCGTCCGACCTGCGGGAACGACGACGCGACGACGCTCGCCGCCCGTATCATCCGCAGACGCCTCAGCCTTCTGCAGTCCTCCCGACCCCTCCTCGAAACGGAACGGTGCCACCAGGTGAGACCGGCCAAGATCACGCCAGAGCACAACCCGCTGCGCGACCCCCTCGACCTGCGCCTGCCGCGGATCGCGGGCCCCTGCGGGCTCGTCATCTTCGGCGTCACGGGCGACCTCGCCCGCAAGAAGCTCATGCCTGCGGTGTACGACCTGGCCAACCGCGGCCTGCTCCCCCCGGGCTTCGCGCTCACGGGCTTCGCGCGCCGTGACTGGGAGGACCAGGACTTCGCGCAGGTGGTCCACGACGCCGTCAAGGAGCACGCGCGCACGCCGTTCCGCGAGGCCACGTGGCGGCAGCTCGCCGAGGGGATCCGGTTCGTCCAGGGCACGTTCGACGACGAGGACGCCTTCGAGCGGCTGCGCGAGACCGTCGAGACCCTGGACGCCGAGCGCGGCACGGGCGGCAACCACGCCTTCTACCTCTCGGTGCCGCCGAGCGCGTTCCCGGTCGTGTGCCGGCAGCTCTCCCGCTCCGGGCTCTCCCGCTCCGAAGAAGACGCCTGGCGCCGCGTCGTCATCGAGAAGCCGTTCGGGCACGACCTCGAGAGCGCTCGCGAGCTCGACGCCGTCGTGTCGGAGGTCTTCCCGCCCGACTCGGTGTTCCGCATCGACCACTACCTCGGCAAGGAGACGGTCCAGAACCTCCTCGCCCTGCGGTTCGCCAACCAGATGTTCGAGCCGATCTGGAACGCGAACTACGTGGACCACGTGCAGATCACGATGGCCGAGGACATCGGCATCGGTGGCCGCGCGGGCTACTACGACGGGATCGGCGCCGCACGCGACGTCATCCAGAACCATCTGCTCCAGCTCCTCGCGCTCGTCGCGATGGAGGAGCCGGTGTCGTTCGACGCCCCGTCGCTGCGCGCCGAGAAGATCAAGGCGCTGTCGGCCGTGCGCCTGCCGCGCGAGCTGTCGAAGCACACCGCGCGCGGCCAGTACGCGGCCGGGTGGCAGGGCGGCGAGGAGGTCATCGGCTTCCTCGACGAGGACGGCATCCCTGCCGACTCGACGACCGAGACCTACGCCGCGATCCGCGTGGACATCGACAACCGCCGCTGGGCGGGCGTCCCGTTCTACCTGCGCACCGGCAAGCGCCTCGGGCGCCGCGTGACCGAGGTCGCCGTCGTGTTCAAGAAGGCCCCGCACCTGCCCTTCGAGACCTCGCAGGCCTCCGACCTGGGCAACAACGCGCTCGTCATCCGCGTCCAGCCCGACGAGGGCGTCACGATGCGCTTCGGCGCGAAGGTCCCGGGCACCGCGATGGAGGTCCGCGACGTCACGATGGACTTCGGGTACGGGCACGCGTTCACGGAGTCCTCCCCCGAGGCCTACGAGCGCCTCATCCTCGACGTCCTGCTCGGCGACCCGCCGCTCTTCCCGACGCGCGAGGAGGTCGAGCTCTCGTGGAAGATCCTCGACCCGATCACCGCGCACTGGGCGGCCAAGGGCACGCCCGACAAGTACCGGTCCGGCACGTGGGGCCCGGAGTCGGCCGACGCGATGCTGGCGCGCGACGGCCGCTCGTGGCGGCGCCCGTGACGACCGTCGTGCCGGCGTCGGCCCCGCGGAGCGCGGCGCCCCACCCAGAGAACCCCCGACCCCGTCGTGCCCCGCAGGGCGGCACGACCCTCCGACCGGCGAGGACCCCGCGATGATCATCGACCTGCCCGACACGACGACGAACGCGGTGAACAAGCGCCTCGTGCGCCTGCGCGACGAGGGGGGCGCGATCGCGCTCGGCCGCGTCCTCACGCTCGTCGTCATCGCGCGCGAGTCCGACGTCGAGACGTCGATCGAGGCGGCGAACGACGCGAGCCGCGAGCACCCGTGCCGCGTCATCGTCGTGGCGCCGTCCGGCCGGAGGACCGTCCCGCACCTCGACGCCCAGATCCGGGTCGGGGGCGACGCCGGTGCGTCCGAGGTCGTCGTGCTGCGCACGGCGGGGCCCCTGCTCGAGCACGCGGACACGCTCGTCATGCCGCTCCTGCTCCCGGACGCGCCGATCGTGGTGTGGTGGCCCGGGCAGCCGCCCGCGTCGCCGGACGACGACCCCGTCGGGGCGATGGCGCAGCGACGCATCACGGACTCGATCACGTCCAAGGACCCCGAGGCGACGCTCGCGCAGCTCGCGACGACGTACGGCCCGGGCGACTCCGACCTGGCGTGGGCACGCGTCACGCTCTGGCGCGGCCTCATCGCCGCCGCGCTCGACCAGCCGCCGTACGAGCCCGTGACGAACGTCCTGGTCGAGGGTCAGGCGAAGCACACCTCCCTCGACCTGCTCGCGGCATGGCTCGGGTCCCGCCTGCGCTGCCCCACGCAGGTCGTGCGCCGTCGCGGGGCAGAGGCGATCACGCGCGTCACGCTCGAGCGCAAGAGCGGACCGATCATCCTCGACCGCCCGGACGGGCGCATCGTGACGATCAGCCAGCCGGGCAAGCCCGACCGCCGTGTCGCGCTGCCCATCCGGACGCTGAGCGAGGCCCTCATCGAGGAGCTGCGCCGCCTGGACCCGGACGAGATCTACGGCGAGGTGCTCACCAAGGGGCTGCAGAAGGTGGGCGCGTGAGCGCCGCCCAGCCCGGGGGCGCGCACGCGTCCCACGGGCGCCTCGTGGTGGTCCACCCCGACGCCGGCGTCCTCGCCGAGGCGGTCGCGTCGCGGCTCGTGACGCGCCTGCTCGACGTGCAGTCCGTGCGCAGCCCCGTGCACGTCGTGCTCACCGGCGGCACCGTCGGCATCGCGAGCCTCGCGGCGCTCGAGCGCCACCCGGCGCGCGACGCCGTCGACTGGTCGGGCGTGCACGTGTGGTGGGGCGACGAGCGATTCCTCCCCGAGGGCGACCCCGACCGCAACGAGACGCAGGCGCGCGACGCGCTGCTCGCCCACCTGCCTCAGCTCCCGGCCGAGAACGTGCACCCGATGCCCGGGGCGGACGTCGTGGCGACCCCCGAGGAGTCCGCCACGGCGTACGCGGCGACCCTCGCCGAGCACGCCCCGGACGGCGTCGAGGTGCCCGAGTTCGACATGCTCCTGCTCGGGATGGGTCCCGACGGCCACGTCGCGTCGCTCTTCCCCGGGCACCCCGGGCTCGACGTGACGGGCGTCCCGACCGCCGGGGTCCACGGTTCGCCCAAGCCCCCGCCGGAGCGCGTGACGCTGACCTTCGAGGCCATCGCGCGCGCCCGTCAGGTGTGGGTCGTCGCCGCGGGCGCCGAGAAGGCCCCCGCCGTCGCCTCGGCGCTCGGCGGGGCCCCCGCGGCCGAGACCCCGGCGGCCGCGGTCACCGGCACCGAGCGCACGCTGTGGCTCGTCGACGCCGCGGCGGCGAGCACGCGGGACGCCGACCGATGACGCCGGGCGGCGAGCACCTCGACCCCGCCGTGACGTGGGACGCGGTCGACGCGTACTTCGCTCCGCTCGTGGGCGAGGACGACGTGCTCGCCGCCGCCAGCGCCAGGGCGCGGGCCGCGGGCCTGCCGGAGATCCAGGTCTCGCCCGCGCAGGGCCGTCTCCTGCAGCTCCTCGCGCTCGCGGCCGGCGCGCGCCGCGTGCTGGAGGTCGGCACGCTCGGCGGCTACTCGACGATCTGGCTCGCGCGTGCGCTGCCTCCCGGGGGCGCGCTCGTCACGTGCGAGATCGACGCCGCGCACGCCACGGTGGCCCGGGAGTCACTGGCAGAGGCCGGTCTCACGGACGTCGTCGACGTCGTGCTCGGCCCGGCCGCGGACACCCTGCGGCACCTCGTCGACGCGGGCGTCGAGCCGTTCGACCTCGTGTTCGTCGACGCGGACAAGCCGTCCAACCCGGTCTACCTCGACCTGGCGATCCGGCTCGCGCGCCCGGGCACGCTCGTCGTCGTCGACAACACCGTCCGCGGCGGGGCCGTCGCCGACGCGACCAGCACCGACCCCGACGTTCTCGGGGTCCGGGAGATGGTCGACCGCGTCGTCGCGGAGCCGCGGCTCGACGCCACGGCCGTGCAGACCGTGGGGTCGAAGGGCTACGACGGGTTCGTGCTCGCGCGCGTTCGCTGACCCGCGGACGAGGTCCGGCCTCCTCGCCGGGCCCGGACGGTCAGCGACCGCGGCGGGCCCGCAGCGCGGCGAGCGCCTCGTCGAGGATCGCGACGCCGTCCTCGTCGCTGCGCCGCTCCTTCACGTACGCGAGGTGCGTCTTGTACGGCTCGTTGCGCGACGGCGTCGGCGGGTGCTCCCGGTCCTGCCCGGCGGGGAACCCGCACCGTGGGCAGTCCCAGGTCTCGGGCGCCTCGATCTCCGCCTCCGAGGAAAAGCTGGGCCGCGTCTCGTGGCCGTTCGCGCACCAGTAGGACACCCAGAAGCGCGGTGCGATCTCGCCGCGCTCGGACTCCCCGAGCGGTCCCGCCCCGACGCGCGACCCGCGGATCGCGTTACCACCTGCCACGTGCTCTCCCCCGTCCGTGCCGTCGTCGGCACTCGATCCTGCCCGTACCGCGCCGTCCGGCGCGGCTGCCCCCTGCCGACTCCTCAAGCCCTGCTCGACCGCGTGACGCCCCGTGCGGGACGCCTGCGGGTCAGCTCACCTTCTGGAGGAGCCCCAGGAGCACGATGACGACAGCCCAGACGAGAGCGAACGCCACGGTGATCCGGTTGAGGTTGCGCTCGGCGACGCCGGAGCTGCCCACCGAGCTCGAGATCCCGCCGCCGAACATGTCGGAGAGGCCGCCGCCCTTGCCCTTGTGCATGAGCACGAGCAGGGTGAGGAAGCCGCTGGTGAGGACCAGCAGGATCTGGAGGATGATGCGCAGCACGTCCACGAGTACGTCCTTGAGGCTCAGGGCCGTCCCGACCGATGTCGAGTGCGACCGCACGGTTGTCGTGCGCAGGCGTGACCTGCCGCACAGGGGACAAGAGTAGGCGACGGGAGGCCGCTGCGGCCAACCCCGGTCGCCGTCGTCTCACGTCAGCGACCGACGGCCCCGGGATCCGCTCCCGGGGCCATCGGTGCGAGGGTCTCGCGGAGGTCAGGCCCCGGTCGCGTGCGACTGGTAGCGCGCGATCTTCGCGAACTCCTCGGGGTCGAGGCTGGCGCCACCGACGAGCGCGCCGTCGACGTCGGGCTGCGCCATGATCGCGGCGACGTTGGACGACTTCACCGAGCCGCCGTACAGGATGCGCGTCGCGTCCGCGAGGTCCGCGTCGTACAGGTCGCCCAGGGCGCCGCGGATCGCACCGCAGACCTCCTGCGCGTCCTCCGGCGTCGCGACCTCGCCCGTGCCGATGGCCCAGACGGGCTCGTACGCGATGACGAGCGTCGCGAGCTGGGCGGCGGGGATGCCCGCGAGGGCGCCCTCGACCTGGGCGAGGGTGTAGGAGATCTGCTCGCCGGCCTTGCGGACGTCCAGGCCCTCGCCCACGCACAGGATCGGGGCGACGCCCTGACCCACGGCGGCGACGATCTTCTCGTTGACCTGCGCGTCCGTCTCGCCGTGGTACTGGCGGCGCTCGGAGTGGCCGATCGCGACGTAGCTCACGCCGAGCTTGGCGAGCATCGTCGCCGAGATCTCGCCCGTGTACGCGCCCTCGGCGTGCGCCGAGACGTCCTGTGCGCCGTACTTGAGCTCGAGCTTGTCCGCGTCGACGAGCGTCTGCACCGACCGGAGGTCGGTGAAGGGCGGCAGCACGGCGACCTCGACGGCCGCGTAGTCGTGCTTCGCGTCCTTGAGGGTCCACGCGAGCTTCTGCACGGTGTGCGTCGCCTGGTGGTGGTCCAGGTTCATCTTCCAGTTGCCCGCCATGAGCGGGGTACGGCTGTTCGCCACGGTCCTTCTTCTCTCTGTGGGGGTCGCACCGCCCGCGCGCACGGCGTGCCGCGGGCGGTGCGTGAGGATGGTTCGGGAGGGGCGCTCAGCCCTCGAGGACGGAGATCCCCGGGAGGTCCTTGCCCTCGAGGAACTCGAGGCTCGCGCCACCACCGGTCGAGATGTGGCTGAAGCCGGCCTCGTCGAAGCCGAGGATGCGGACCGCGGCGGCCGAGTCGCCGCCACCCACGATCGTGAACGCGCCGTTCGCGGTCGCGTCGACGAGCGCCTGGGCCACGGCACGCGTGCCGCCCGAGAACGCCTCGAACTCGAACACGCCCGCGGGGCCGTTCCACACGACCGTCTTCGCGTCGACGATCTTGCTCGCGAAGAGCTGCGCCGACTCGGGGCCGATGTCGAGACCGATCTTGTCGGCCGGGATCGCGTCCGCGGCGACGACCTCGTGCGGAGAGTCGGCGGCGAACGCGTCGGCGACCACGATGTCGGTCGGCAGGACGATCTCGACGCCGTTCTTCTCGGCGTCCGCGAGGTAGCCCTTGACGGTGTCGATCTGGTCCTCCTCGAGGAGGGACTTGCCGACGCCGTAGCCCTTGGCGGCGAGGAACGTGAACACCATGCCGCCGCCGATGAGCAGGCGGTCCGCCTTGGTGAGCAGGTTCGCGATGACGCCGAGCTTGTCCGAGACCTTCGACCCGCCGAGCACGACCGCGTACGGGCGCGCGGGGTCCTCGGTCGCCTTGCGCAGGGAGTCGACCTCCTTGAGGACGAGCTCGCCGACCGCGGAGGGAAGCACCTGCGCGACGTCGTAGACCGAGGCCTGCTTGCGGTGCACGACGCCGAAGCCGTCGGAGACGAACACGTCCGCGAGCTGCGCGAGGTCGTGCGCGAGCGACTGGCGCTCCGCGTCGTCCTTGGAGGTCTCGCGCGCGTCGAAGCGGATGTTCTCCAGGAGCGCGACCTCACCCTCGCCGAGCGCGGCCACGGTCTCGCGCGCCGAGTCGCCGACGACGTCCTGCGCGAGGTGGACCGGCACGCCGAGCAGCTCGCCGAGGCGTGCCGCCACGGGCGCGAGCGAGTACTTCGCGTCGGGCTCGCCCTTGGGGCGGCCCAGGTGCGCGGTGACGATCACCTTCGCGCCCGCGTCGGTGAGCTTCTTCAGCGTCGGGAGCGCGGCGCGGATGCGGCCGTCGTCCGTGATGGTCGTCCCGTCGAGCGGGACGTTGAAGTCGGAGCGGACGAGGACGCGCTTGCCGCGCAGGTCGCCCAGGGAGTCGATGGTGTTCATGCGGTCTCCTACGGTTCGGTCGCCGTCGTACGGGGCGCCTGCCGAGGACCGGCCGGGCCCGCACATGAGGACGTCCGCGTGCGCGTCACCGGGCGGTGCCGGGACGCGCACGCGGACGCATGGTTGCTACGCAGGGTCGTGCTGCGTCAGCAGGTGGCTCAGAGCTTGTCGCCGACGAGCTGCGTCAGCGCGACGAGGCTGTTCGAGTAGCCCCACTCGTTGTCGTACCAGGAGACGACCTTGACCTGGTCGCCGATCACCTTGGTGAGCTTCGAGTCGAAGATGCTCTGGTGCGGGTCCGTCACGATGTCGCTCGAGACGATCTCGTCCTCGACGTAGGCCAGGACGCCCTTGAGCGGGCCCTCCGACGCGGCCTTGACCGCGGCGTTGACCTCGTCCACCGTGACCTCGCGCGAGGCGGTGAAGGTCAGGTCCGTCGCCGAGCCCGTGATGACCGGCACGCGCAGCGCGAAGCCGTCGAGCTTGCCCTTGAGCTCCGGCAGGACGAGCGACACGGCCTTGGCCGCACCCGTCGAGGTCGGGACGATGTTCTGCGCGGCGGCGCGGGCGCGACGCAGGTCGCGGTGCGGGCCGTCCTGCAGGTTCTGGTCACCCGTGTAGGCGTGGATCGTGGTCATGAGACCACGCTCGATGCCGATCGAGTCGTTGAGCGCCTTCGCCAGCGGGGCGAGGCAGTTCGTGGTGCACGACGCGTTCGAGATGATGTGGTGCGCGGCCGGGTCGTACTGGTCCGAGTTCACGCCGACGACGAACGTCGCGTCCTCGTTCTTGGCCGGGGCCGAGATGATGACCTTCTTGGCGCCGGCGTCGATGTGCGCCTTCGCCTTGGTCGCGTCGGTGAAGAAGCCGGTCGACTCGATGACGATGTCGGCACCCAGCTCGCCCCAGGGGAGGTTCGCGGGGTCACGCTCGGCGAGAGCACGGATCTTCTTGCCGTCGACGATGATGTTGTCGTCGTCGAAGTCCACGCTCAGCGGGAAACGGCCGAGGACCGTGTCGTACTTGAGCAGGTGCGCGAGCGTCTTGTTGTCCGTGAGGTCGTTGACGCCCACGATCTCGATGTCGGCGCCCGACTCGACGATGGCGCGGTAGAAGTTCCGTCCGATACGACCGAAGCCGTTGATACCGACGCGGATGGTCACAATGCCCTCCTCAGGGCGCGCCGGTTGTCCCGACGCACACGGTTGATGCCGAACGATCACGTACGCCGTCGTACGCAGGTGGTGATCGCGCCCGTGCCCCGCTGCCCGGGATCCCGGCACAGCACCCTCCGTGCCCGTGGACCGTCACGGCGACAGCCGGGACCACCCACGCCCACGAGGGGTGTCAGCGAAGGAGCACGTCGTTGTCACCTGACGCATCCGAGCCTATACCAACCCCACGCCAGCGTGTGACCTGGATCCCACGGTTCGGGACCATCGTCCCGTCGGTGCATGACGTCCAGGTGGCGGGCGCGCCCCGGAACGGCTGGTCAGAGGTCGAGCAGCTCCGGGCTCAGGCCCGCCTCGGTGTCGGGGATGCCGAGCTCGGCCGCGCGCTTGTCCGCCGTCGACAGCAGGCGCCGGATGCGGCCCGCGACCGCGTCCTTGGTCAGCGGCGGGTCTGCGAGCTGCCCCAGCTCCTCCAGCGAGGCCTGCTTGTGGGCGAGCCGGAGCTCGCCGGCCTCGCGCAGGTGGTCGGGCAGGTCCGGGCCGAGGATCTCGAAGGCCCGCTCGACGCGCGCCCCCGCCGCGACGGCGGCCCGGGCCGAGCGGCGCAGGTTCGCGTCGTCGAAGTTCGCCAGCCGGTTCGCGGTCCCGCGCACCTCGCGCCGGGCGCGTCGCTCCTCCCAGACCAGGACCGCCTCGTGCGCGCCCAGGCGCGTGAGGAGCGCGCTGATCGCATCCCCGTCCCGGATCACGACGCGGTCGACCCCGCGCACCTCGCGCGACTTCGCGGAGACACCCAGGCGGCGGGCCGCGCCGACCAGGGCGAGCGCAGCCTCCGGACCGGGGCAGGTGATCTCGAGCGCCGACGACCGGCCCGGCTCGGTGAGCGACCCGTGCGCCAGGAACGCGCCGCGCCACGCCGCCTCGGCCTCCTCCACCCCGCCGGAGACGACCTGCGGCGGGAGCCCTCGCACGGGCCGCCCGCGCTGGTCCAGGAGGCCCGTCTGGCGGGCCAGCGACTCGCCGTCGCGCACGACGCGCACGACGTACCGGCTGCTCTTGCGCAGCCCGCCCGCCGACACCACGATCAGCTCGCTGGTGTGCCCGTAGACGTCCGCGATGGTCTCGCGCAGGCGGCGCGCCGCGATCGCGGTGTCGAGCTCGGCCTCGATGACGACGCGGCCCGAGATGAGGTGCAGCCCGCCCGAGAAGCGGAGCATCGCCGAGACCTCCGCCTTGCGGCACGAGGTCTTGTCCACCCGCAGTCGAGCCAGCTCGTCCTTCACCTGTGCCGTGAGCGCCATGCGGGACATCCTGCCACCGATGCCGTGGCGTCGCGGCGGCGGACCGGGCGCCCGCGGGCCGTCGGGGGCCCGCGTCCGGCAGGCTCAGCGCGCGGGCGAGCCGACGTCGCCGAGGAAGTCGTCGAACACGTCCCGGTACGCCGCCGCCAGGCGCAGCGCGTCGTGCCGCGGGGTGCCGTCCCCGCGTCGCACCTGCCGCAGGAGGAGGCGCGCACCCATGCGTGCGGACGCCTCCGCGAGCTGCTCCGTGTCCTCGACCGCGGACGGGTCCGCGACGACGGCGTCGATCCGGAGACCGGGCGCGTGCTTGTGCAGCGCCTCGAGGTGGTCCGTCGCCGACAGCCCGTAGGTCTCCCCCGTCTCGCTCGACAGGTTGAGCGTCACGCAGCGGCGCGCGGAGGTCTCGTGCAGGGCGCGCGCGAGGTCGGGCACGAGCAGGTGGGGCATCACCGAGGAGAACCACGATCCCGGGCCGAGCACGACCCAGTCCGCCTCCTCGACGGCCTGCACCGCCTCCGCGCACGCGGGCGGGTCCGCCGGCACGAGCCGGAGCTGCTCGATGCGGCCGTGCGTGACGGCCACGTGGCTCTGCCCGACGACGGTCTCCAGATGGTCCCCGGTCCGCACGTCGGCCTCGATCCCGAGCGGCACCGACGCCATGGGCAGCACGCGCCCGCGGGCGCCGAGGAGCTTGCCCACCCAGTCGAGACCGGCGACCGGGTCGTCGAGCAGCTCCCACAGCGCGACGATGAGCAGGTTGCCCACCGCGTGGTTGTCGAGGTCCCCCTCCGACGTGAACCGGTGCTGGAGGAGCGCGCTCCACGTGCGGCCCCACTCCGAGTCGTCGCACAGGGCCGCGAGCGCCATGCGCAGGTCCCCCGGGGGCAGGACGCCGAGCTCGGTGCGCAGGCGACCGGACGACCCGCCGTCGTCGGCCACGGTCACGACGGCGGTCAGCCGGTCGGACATGAGGCGCAGCGCGGAAAGGCTCGCGGACAGGCCGTGGCCGCCGCCCAGGGCGACGACGGCAGGGTTGCGCTGGGCGACCACGGTCACTCCTTGCCGAGGTCGCGTGCGGTGACGATGACGCGCTGGCCCTGCGCGCGCAGGCGCGCGGCGATCGCCTCGCTGATCGCGACGGAACGATGCTTGCCCCCGGTGCAGCCCACGGCGATCGTCACGTAGCGCTTCTCCTCGCCCAGGTAGCCGGCCAGGACCGGCTCGAGCGCGTTCACGTAGCGGTCGACGAACTCGAGCGCGCCGGGTCGCCCGAGCACGTAGTCCCGCACCGGGGCGTCCCGCCCGGTGAGGTGACGCAGCTCGGTGATCCAGTACGGGTTCGCGAGGAACCGCACGTCGACCACGTGGTCGGCGTCGAGCGGCAGCCCGTACTTGAACCCGAACGAGACGACGTTGATCCGCAGCGTCTCGGGCGTCCCGTCCGCCACGGCGGCACGGACCTCGCGCGCGAGGTCGTGCACCGTGAGCTCGGACGTGTCGATGACGACGTCGGAGCGCTCCTCGAGGCTCGCGAGCAGACGTCGCTCCTCGGCCAGGCCGTCGAGGATGCGCCCCTCCCCCTGGAGCGGGTGCGGGCGCCGGACCTGCTCGTACCGGCGCACGAGCACCTCGTCGGACGCGTCGAGGAACAGGATCCGGTAGAAGACCCCGCTCTGGCGGAGGTGGTCGAGCACCTCGACGAGGTCGGTGAAGAACTCGCGTCCGCGCACGTCGACGACCGCCGCGATGCGCTCGAGCGTCGAGCCGGACCGGGTCATGAGGTCCACGAGCGGGACGATCATGCGCGGCGGCAGGTTGTCGACGACGTACCAGTCGAGGTCCTCCAGGACCGCAGCCGCGCGGGTGCGGCCGGCGCCCGACATGCCCGTGATGATGAGCACCTCGGCCTCGCTCGGCTCGGGGGCGTGGGTCGCGGCCTCGATCG
Organism: Cellulosimicrobium cellulans; assembly: GCF_006539945.1. Lineage (GTDB taxonomy): Bacteria > Actinomycetota > Actinomycetes > Actinomycetales > Cellulomonadaceae > Cellulosimicrobium > Cellulosimicrobium cellulans. The sequence continues at coordinate 26,434 of NZ_BJNZ01000002.1, forward strand.
CGGGGATGCCGCTGGGGACGGTGGTCGGGGAGGGCTCGGGCACGCGGGCGGGCTGGCCCTGCGGGCTGAGGTCCGGGGTCGGCTCCGAGGTCATGGCACCAGCATGCCAGCCGCTCACGCCCGGGCCGTGGCCCCGTCACGCACCGGAGTGTCCCCGGCGCGCTCGGGCATGCCCTCCGGGCGCGGGGCGCCGTCGTCGGGCGCCGGCCCCTCGGGCGCCGGCCCCTCGGGGGCCGCGCCCGGGGACGGCTCGGCACCTCCGCCGAGGGCGGCGACCACCGCGCGCGCCGTGCGCTCGCCCATGCCCCGCACGGTCGCGATCTCCTCGACGCTCGCCGCGCGCAGGCGCTTGAGCGAGCCGAAGTGCTTGAGGAGCGCGGTGCGACGCGCCGGACCGAGGCCCGGTACGTCGTCGAGCGCGGACGCGGTCATGCCCTTGCTGCGCTGCTTGCGGTGCTGGGCGATGGCGAACCGGTGCGCCTCGTCGCGCACGCGCTGGAGCAGGTAGAGACCCTCCGACGAGCGCTGGAGGATCACCGGGTAGTCGTCCCCCGGGACCCACACCTCCTCGAGGCGCTTGGCGAGGCCGCACAGCGCGACGTCGTCGATCCCGAGGTCGGCCAGAGCCCGGGCGGCAGCTGCGACCTGCGGGGGGCCGCCGTCGACCACGACGAGGTTCGGCGGGTAGGCGAACCGCGCTCGCTTGTCCACGGGGGCGTCGGCGTCGACCTCGCCGCTGCGCGGCACGTACCCCGCCGCCTCCGCGGCCCGCTCCGCCCGGCGGCCCGCGGCATCGGATCCGGTCGCGACGTCGTCGGCCTCGAGGTCCAGCTCGACCTCGCCCGAGCGCGAGCGGTCGGACAGGTATCGCTTGAACCGGCGCGTGATGACCTCGTACATCGCGGCGGTGTCGTCCGCGGCCCCGTCGCCGTCGGGCCCGCGCACGGTGAAGTGGCGGTACTCGCTCTTGCGCGCGAGCCCGTCCTCGAACACGACCATCGACGCGACCTGGTAGGTGCCCTGGTTGTGCGAGACGTCGTAGCACTCGATCCGCAGCGGGGCGGTGTCGAGGTCGAGGGCCTCCTGGATCTCGCGCAGCGCCTGGCTACGTGTCGTGAGGTCGCCCGCACGGCGCGTGCGGTGCAGGGCGAGAGCGTGCTCCGCGTTCGCCCGCACGGTCGCTGCGAGCTCCTTCTTGTCGCCGCGCTGCGGCACGCGGACGTCGACGCGAGCGCCGCGCAGCCCCGAGAGCCAGGTCGTGACCTGCTCGGTGTCCGGCGGCAGGACGGGGACGAGCACCTCGCGCGGGACCACGTCGCGCGCGCCGGCCCGGCCCTGACCGGTCCCCGGGTCGGCCGCCGCGGCCTCCTCGGCCGCACCGTAGACCTGCTGGAGCAGGTGCTCGACCAGCTCCGCGTCGGTCACGTCCTCGACCTTCTCGACGATCCAGCCGCGCTGACCGCGGATCCGCCCGCCACGCACGTGGAACACCTGGACGGCCGCCTCGAGCTCGTCGCCGACGAGCGCGAACACGTCGGCGTCGGTGCCGTCGCCGAGCACCACCGCGTTCTTCTCGGTCGCGCGCTGGAGGGCGACGATGTCGTCGCGCAGGCGCGCCGCGGCCTCGTACTCCATCGCTGCGGCGGCCTCGTTCATCTTGCGCTCGAGCCGGCGGACGAACCGCTGCGTGTCGCCCGCCATGAAGTCGCAGAAGTCCTCGGCGAGAGCCTTGTGGTCCTCGGGCGTGATGCGCCCGACGCACGGTGCCGAGCACTTGTCGATGTACCCCAGAAGGCAGGGGCGGCCCGTCTGGTGGGCCCGCTTGAAGACGCCCGTCGAGCACGTGCGGACGGGGAACACGCGCAGGAGGAGGTCGAGCGTCTCGCGGATCGCCCACGCGTGCCCGTAGGGCCCGAAGTACCGGGTGCCGGGCCGCTTGGCGCCCCGCATCACCTGGGCGCGGGGGAACTCCTCCCCCATCGTCACCGCGAGGTAGGGGTAGGACTTGTCGTCGCGGTACTTGACGTTGAACCGCGGGTCGAACTCCTTGATCCAGGAGTACTCGAGCGCGAGCGCCTCGACCTCGGTGCCGACGACGGTCCACTCGACGGATGCCGCGGTCGTCACCATCGTCTGCGTGCGGTGGTGCAGGTTCGCGACGTCCTGGAAGTAGTTCGACAGGCGAGCACGCAGGTTCTTGGCCTTGCCGACGTAGATCACGCGCCCGTGGTCGTCGCGGAACCGGTAGACGCCTGGCGAGGTGGGGATCTCCCCCGGCGCCGGGCGGTACGTCGCGGGATCAGCCATGTTCTCCAGCCTAGGTCAGGCCACCGACGGTCCGGTGGCAGGGGACGTGCGAGGGCCGCGGCGGCCTCGGCCAAGACGTGGTGTGACCTGCACCACCGCCCGCTAGGGTGGCCGCCATGAGCGCACACCACGGGTATGCCGCCACGGTCCGCTGGACGGGCGCGGGCGACAGGGGCACCGCCTCCTACACGGCCTACGGCCGGGACCACGACGTGCTTCTCGAGGGGAGGCCGCCGCTGCCCGGGTCCGCGGACCCGGCGTTCCGGGGCGACCCGACGCGCTACAGCCCCGAGGAGCTGTTCGTCGTGAGCCTCTCGCAGTGCCACATGCTGTGGTTCCTCCACGTCGCCGCGGCGGCGGGCGTCGTCGTGCGGGAGTACGTGGACGACGTCACCGGCACCATGCGCGTCGAGTCCGGCGGCGAGGGGCAGTTCACGGACGTCACGCTGCACCCCCGCGTCGTGGTCGACGACGGCCCGGGGACCGACGAGGAGTCGCTGGCCGCGCTCCACCAGCGCGCGCACGACCACTGCTTCATCGCGCGCTCGGTGAACTTCCGCGTGCTCGTCGAGCCTGCGCCCGCGCGGCGGGCGGCAGCCTGAGCACTCCGTCCGTGGTCGGCGACGCGCCGGGGCTCCCCCGCCGGGTCGCGGCTAGGCCGCGGACGCCTTGCGGCGTGAGCGCGTGGTGCCCTCGTCGGTCGCCCGGCGGGCCTTGGCCGAGCGGCCCTTGGCCCCCTTCGCGGCGGGTGGCTGCGCGGCACCAGGCTTCGCCGGCGAACCGACCGGCACCGGGTCGTGCTGGTCGAGGATCTCCGCGAGGAAGCGACCGGTGTGGCTCGCCTCGACGCGCGCGACCTGCTCGGGCGTGCCCTGCGCGACGACCTTGCCGCCCCCCGAACCGCCCTCGGGCCCCATGTCGACGACCCAGTCGGCGCTCTTGATGACGTCCAGGTTGTGCTCGATGACGAGGACGCTGTTGCCCTTGTCGACGAGGGACTGCAGCACGCCGAGGAGCTTGCGGATGTCCTCGAAGTGCAGGCCCGTCGTCGGCTCGTCGAGCACGTAGATCGTGCGACCGGTCGAGCGCTTCTGCAGCTCGCTCGCGAGCTTCACGCGCTGCGCCTCGCCGCCCGAGAGCGTCGGGGCGGGCTGGCCGAGCCGCACGTAGCCGAGGCCGACCTCCACGAGCGTCTTGAGGTGCCGCGAGATCGCGGGGACGGCCGCGAAGAACTCCGACGCCTCCTCGATCGGCATGTCGAGGACGTCGGCCACGGTCTTGCCCTTGAAGTGGACCTCGAGCGTCTCGCGGTTGTAGCGCGCGCCGTGGCACACCTCGCACGGCACGTAGACGTCCGGGAGGAAGTTCATCTCGATCTTCAGCGTGCCGTCGCCCGAGCACGCCTCGCAGCGACCGCCCTTGACGTTGAACGAGAAGCGGCCGGGCGTGTACCCGCGCACCTTGGCCTCGGTCGTCTCCGCGAAGAGCTTGCGCACGTGGTCCCACACGCCCGTGTACGTCGCCGGGTTCGACCGCGGCGTGCGCCCGATCGGTCCCTGATCCACGTGCACGACCTTGTCGAGGTGGTCGAGCCCCGTGACGCGCGTGTGCCGGCCGGCGACCTGACGCGCGCCGTTGAGCTCGTTGGCGAGGACCGTGTAGAGGATCGAGTTCACGAGCGTCGACTTGCCCGAACCCGAGACCCCGGTCACGGCGGTGAACGTCCCGAGCGGGAAGCTCACGTCGATGCCCGTGAGGTTGTGCTCGCGCGCGCCGACGACCTTGACCTGACGGCCCGGGTCGGTCGGGCGGCGCTCCGCCGGGAGCGGGATGCTGCGACGGCCCGAGAGGTAAGCGCCCGTGACGGACTCCGGCGCCTCGAGCAGGCCCGCGTAGTCGCCGGAGTGCACGACGCGACCGCCGTGCTCGCCCGCGCCCGGGCCGATGTCGACGACCCAGTCCGCGGTGCGGATGGTGTCCTCGTCGTGCTCGACGACGATGAGCGTGTTCCCGAGGTCGCGCAGGCGCGTGAGCGTCTCGATGAGGCGACGGTTGTCGCGCTGGTGCAGGCCGATGCTCGGCTCGTCGAGGACGTAGAGCACGCCCACGAGGCCCGAGCCGATCTGCGTCGCGAGGCGGATGCGCTGCGCCTCGCCGCCGGACAGCGTCGCGGCGGGTCGTTCGAGCGAGAGGTAGTCGAGGCCGACGTCGAGCAGGAAGCCGAGCCGCGCGTCGATCTCCTTGAGCACCTCCGTCGCGATCGCGCGCTCGCGCGCGCCGAGCTCGAGCGCCCCGAGGAACGCCGCGGCCTCGCGCAGCGGGAGCCGGCACACGTCCCAGATGGACCTGCCGCCGACCTTGACCGCGAGGACCTCGGGCTTGAGGCGCGCACCCTGGCACACGGGGCACGGGACCTCGCGCATGAAGGCCTCGTACTTCTCCTTGGACCAGTCCGACTCGGTCTCCGTGTGCCGTCGCTCGAGGAACGTGATGACGCCCTCGAACCCGGTCGAGTACTGCCGCTCACGGCCCCAGCGGTTCTTGTACCGCACGTGCACCTGGTGGTTCTGCCCGTGCAGCACGGCCTTCTTCGCGCGCTCGGGCAGCGCCCGCCACGGCGTGTCCATGGAGAACCCGAGGTCGTCCGCGAGCGCCGTGAGGACCCGCTCGAAGTACTCCGAGGAGATCTGCGCCCACGGCGCGACCGCGCCCTCGCCCAGCGACTTCTCGACGTCCGGCACCACGAGGTCGGGGTCGACCTCGAGGCGGAAGCCGATGCCCGTGCACTCGGGGCACGCGCCGTAGGGCGCGTTGAAGGAGAACGTGCGCGGCTCGATCTCGTCGAGCGCGAGCTCGTGGTCGTTGGGGCAGGCGCGCTTCTCGGAGAAGCGGCGCTCGCGCGCCGGGTCGTCCGCGTCGGCGTCGACGAGCTCGATGACGACGAGACCGCCCGCGAGGCCGAGCGCGGTCTCGACCGAGTCGGTGAGCCGGCGCTGCACGCCCTCGCGTGCCACGAGGCGGTCGACGACGACCTCGATGTCGTGCTTGAGCTTCTTCTCGAGCGCGGGGACGTCGGTGAGCGTGCGCACCTCGCCGTCGACGCGAGCACGGGCGAAGCCCTTGGTCTGGAGCTCCTTGAAGAGCTCGGAGTACTCGCCCTTGCGCCCCCGCACCACCGGCGCGAGCACCTGGTAGCGCGTGCCCTCCGGCAGCTCGAGGAGCCGGTCGACGATCTGCTGCGGCGTCTGCGCGGTCACCCGCTCGCCGCAGACGGGACAGTGCTGCGTACCGGCGCGCGAGAAGAGCAGGCGCAGGTAGTCGTAGACCTCGGTGATGGTGCCGACGGTCGAGCGCGGGTTGCGGTTCGTGGACTTCTGGTCGATCGACACCGCGGGCGACAGGCCCTCGATGAAGTCGACGTCGGGCTTGTCCATCTGCCCGAGGAACTGGCGCGCGTACGCGGACAGCGACTCGACGTAACGACGCTGGCCCTCCGCGAAGATGGTGTCGAAGGCGAGCGACGACTTGCCCGAGCCGGAGAGCCCCGTGAAGACGATGAGCTTGTCCCGCGGGAGGTCGAGGTCGACGTTGCGGAGGTTGTGCTCGCGGGCACCGGAGATGACGAGGCGATTGCTCACCGCAGCATCGTACGACCGACCACCCACATTCGCACAGGTGTTCGACGTCACCTTCGCGCGTCCTCCGACGAACGCTCACCGCGGGCGCACCCGTCCCCGACACGGTCCCCACCGCGGCGGACTGACGGCATGGTGTACACGGGACGGGTCGTCGTGGGAGGGCCGAGCGACGGGCGCCGCCTCGACGAGGTCGAGATCCGCAAGCTCGCCGTCGGGCCGCTCGCGAACGACGTCTACCTCCTCACCTGCCGGCGCACGGGTGCCCAGGTCCTGATCGACGCCGCGGACGCGCCCGACGACGTCCTCGCGCTCGTCCGCGAGGGGTCGCCGACCGCGCGTCTCGACGTCGTCGTCACGACGCACCGCCACACGGACCACCTGCGAGCGCTCGCCTCGATCGTCGCGGTCACCGGCGCGACGACGGCCGTCGGCGACCCCGATGCCGACGCGGTCGCGGCTGCCGCGGACGTGCACGTCACCCGCCGTCTCCGTCACGGCGATGTCGTCCGCGCCGGCGACCTCGCGCTCGAGGTCGTGGCGCTGCGCGGCCACACGCCGGGATCCGTCGCGCTGGCCTACCGCGAACCGGACGTCGTCCACGAGCCCGAGGCGGCGGCGGGCCGGGTGCACCTCTTCACGGGCGACTCGCTGTTCCCGGGCGGCGTCGGGAACACCCAGCGCGACCCGTCCCGCTTCGAGCGGTTGCTCACGGACGTCACGGAGCGCGTCTTCGACCGGTTCGACGACGCGACCTGGATCTACCCCGGCCACGGCGCGGACACGACCCTCGGCGCCGAGCGCCCGCACCTCGACGAGTGGCGCGAGCGCGGCTGGTAGCGGAGGGCGGACCAGCCCGGGACGGCACTGCGGTGACGACCGAGGCGCGGACCCGACCGCGGGCCGTCGCGCCGTCCTGGTTCACTGACGGCATGCCGATCCACGCCGTCACCTACGTCTACGCAGACCGCGCCGCCGAGCTCGACGCCCTGCGTCCGGAGCACCGCGCGTTCCTGGGCGATCTGTACACCCGGGGGACGCTCCTCGCGTCCGGCCCGCTGCCCGCGCACGAGGGCGCGCCCGCCGGGGCGCTGCTCGTGCTCGACGGGGACACGCCCGACGCCGTCGCCGCGGTCCTCGACGAGGACCCGTTCGGGAGGGCGGGTCTCGTCGCCGAGCGCACCGTCCGCCCGTGGGCGCCGGTCATCGGCGACTGGGCGGACCGCGCCTGACCGGGGGCTCACCGTCCCCTCCACGTGCCCTCGCCCGGGGCGGGAGCCCACTCCCCGGGACGGCTCACCGCGTGCGGTCGCGCCGTGACTGGTGCTCCCGGCCGAGCCGACGGATCGCCTCCCACGGGTAGGGCGTCGACCGGCTCTCCCGCTGGAACGCTCGGTAGAAGTCCCCGACCACCGCCGCGACCGGGGCGTGCCGGGACAGCGTCGCCGCGACTGCCGAGGTGGCGCCCGTCGGGAGGCTGCCCTGAGCCCAGGAGCGCACGAGCGCGCGACGCTCGTCGGGACCGCACCCGTACAGGGCGACGGCCAGCCAGCTCACCAGGTGGGTGACGCTGTAGCAGTCGTCGTACTCCTGGTGCGCGGCGACGAAGTCGACCTCGTCGGGCGAGAGGTCGAAGCGGGAGGAGATCGCGAGGCCGAAGTCGGCGAGAAAGAGCCGCTCGCCGTCGGTCAGGACGTTCTCGAAGTGCGTGTCGAAGTGCAGCAGGCCCCGTGACCTCATGAACGAGATCCCGGCGCTCAGCCCGTCCTCCACCAGCGCGCAGGCGCGCTCGGCGGTCTCGCCACCGGCCTCGACCTGTGCGCCGAGCCAGTCGTGCAGCGTCTGCGGGACGTGCTCCAGGAACAGCACGATGCTCGCCGAGGAGTCGCGCAGGGCCTCGATCCGGCGACGCACCGCCGTACCGCCGCCCCAGTACTCGACGGCACGCTCGACGTCGGCCAGCTCGTCGGGCAGGGGCCGGCCCGCGTCGGGGAGCACCCGCCAGTGGTGCATCAGCGGAAAGCCCTCGTGGTCCCCCGCGATCACCCAGCCCGTCGTCATGACGTGCACGGCCAGCTCCCGCCAGGCCCCGAACCCCGGGGCGCCGATGGTGCCGACGCCGTAGTGGCAGAACGTCGGGAGGTCGAACAGGTTCGCCGTGGAGCGGACGTTCTCCGCCTGTCGCTCGAGGTCGGTGAGTCGTACGTGCTTGACGAACACGGGTGCGCCGTCGACGTCGAGCAGCATCGTCTCCCCGCCGATGCCCGCACCGACCCGCGGGGCGGCGTCCAGGAGCTCGCGGAGCCGGCGGTCGCTGTGCAGCGACAGCGCGGTGCCGACCGCCGCGTGCCTGGCCAGGCGGGAAGCGCGGGACCTGTCGGGCAGGGCTGGCACCGTCTCGCTCCGCGGCTCGTCGGGCACGCGCTATCGCGCGGCGCCGTCCTGCGGGCCCGTGCCCCACGGCGGTGTCTCGCCGACCGGCGCGCCCCCGTCCACGGACTCGACCTCGGGGTCCTGGACCGCGTCCTCCACGACGGCGGCAGCACCGCCCGTCGCGGCCACCTCGGAGTCGTCCTGGGCGTGCAGCGCCCGTGTGCGCAGGAGGCTCGCGACCGTCGTGACGGCGAGCGCGCCGACGATCACGACGAGCGACAGCCAGATCGGGACCGTCGGCACGGCGTCGAGGTGCTCGCCGCCGTTGATGAACGGCAGCGTGTTCTCGTGCAGCGCCTCGAGGATGAGCTTCACGCCGATGAATCCGAGGATCACCGCGAGACCGATCGGCAGGTAGACCAGCCGCTCGAGCAGGCCACCCAGGAGGAAGTAGAGCTGACGCAGGCCCATGAGCGCGAAGACGTTCGTCGTGAAGACGATGAACGGGTCCTGGGTGAGCCCGAAGATCGCGGGGATCGAGTCGAACGCGAAGAGCAGGTCGGTGCTGCCGATCGCGAGGAACACGATGACGAGCGGGGTGAAGACCCGCTTGCCGTCCTCGACCGTGCGCAGCCGGCCGCCGTCGTACTGCGTGCCCAGCGGCAGCACCTTCCGCAGCGCCCGGACGGCACGGTTCTCGTGGTACTCCTCCGGCTCGTCCCCACCGGCCACGAGCTTGATCGCCGTGTAGATGAGGAACGCGCCGAACAGGTAGAACACCCACACGAACTGCGCGATGATCGCCGCGCCCGCCAGGATGAACGCCCCGCGCAGGACGAGCGCGACGATGATGCCGACCATCAGCACACGCTGCTGCTGGTCCCGCGGCACCGCGAACCTGGCCATGATGATGACGAACACGAAGAGGTTGTCCACGGAGAGGCTGTACTCCGTGAGCCATCCCGCGTAGAACTCCCCGGCCGGTGCCGCCCCGCCGACCGCGCCCACGATCGCCCCGAAGACGAGGGCGAGCGCGACGTAGAAGCCGACCCACAGCGCGCTCTCGCGCATCGAGGGGACGTGCGGGCGGCGCCCCACGACGAACAGGTCGACGAGGAGCAGCACCGCGAGCGCCGACAGCGACGCCCACTCGAACCAGACGGGGAGCTCGTGAACCATCAGCGTGAGCCCTCCGAGCTCTCGACGGAGCGCCGACGGTCGGCGCGGTCCTTGGCGAGGCTCGCGACCGTGGTGATCGTGAGCACGACGACGATGAACCCGAGGGACAGCGCGGTCGGGATCTCCGGGATGACGGTGATGTGCTCACCGCCGTTGATGAACGGCACCTCGTTCTTGTGCAGCGCGTGGATGAGCAGCTTGACGCCGATGAAGCCGAGGATCGCCGCGAGGCCGTACGCGAGGTAGACGAGGCGGTCGAGGAGGCCGTCGATGAGGAAGTAGAGCTGGCGCAGGCCGAGCAGCGAGAACGCGTTGGCGGCGAAGACCAGGTAGGTCTCCTGCGTGAGGCCGAAGATCGCCGGGATCGAGTCGACCGCGAAGAGGAGGTCGGCGCTGCCGATCGCGATCATCACGATGAGCATCGGGGTGATGTAGCGCTTGCCGTCGATCCTCGCCGTCATCTTGTCCTCGACGTACGTCTCCGTCGTCGGGAACAGGCGGCGGGTCAGCTTCAGCGCGCCGTTCTCGTGGAACTCCTCGTCGTGACCCGAGCCCGCCTTGACCTGCGTCCACGCGGTGTAGAGCAGGAACGCGCCGAAGACGTAGAAGATCCAGCTGAAGTTCTCGATGAGGGCCGCGCCGAGCAAGATGAAGATCGTCCGCAGGACCAGCGCGATCGTGATGCCGATGAGCAGCACCTTCTGCTGGTAGAGCCGCGGGACGCGGAAGCTCGTCATGATGAGGACGAACACGAAGAGGTTGTCGACCGACAGGCTCTTCTCGGTGATGTAGCCGGCGAAGTACTCGCCGCCGTACGTCGAGCCCCAGACGGCCCAGACGATCCCTCCGAAGGCGACCGCGACCGCGACGTAGCCGGCGGACCACCAGGTCGCCTCGCGCAGGCTCGGTGCGTGCGGGGTCCGCACGTGCCCGACGTAGTCGACGGCGAGCATCGCGAGGATCACGCCGATGGTGACGAGCCAGGCCCAGACAGGCACATCCATGAAGATTCCTCCGGTACGTGGGGAGCACTGTGTACCGAAGGTCTCTTCCGCCACGCACCGCCACGCGCACCCGCGCGGGACGCGGGCTGGTGGTTGCGGGACCGGTGACACCGGGCCGACGACTGCGCCGACCGTGATGACGACATCACCGCGGAGGAATACTCCCCTTCAACGAGGAGCCAGCATAGGCCATCGCTCCTCCTGACGTGGCAACACCACGCCACCGTGGACTGTTCCTCGGTGGCCCGTGGGCGGTGCGCACGTCGCCCAGCGGCGACCCGTCAGGCGGTCGCGGCCTGCATCTGCCGCAGCTCCTTCTTGAGCCCCGAGATCTCGTCGCGCAGCCGGGCGGCGAGCTCGAACTGCAGCTCGCCCGCGGCCGCGTGCATCTGGTCGCTCAGCTCCTGGATGAGCTGGGCCAGGTCGCTCGCCGCGGCGCCCGCGAGCCGGTTGCCCGACGACGCGCCCTCCTTGGGCCCGCCCGGCACCGGCGCCTTGCCCTTCGCGCCCTTGCCCGGCTGCCGGTACCCGCCTGCCAGGAGCTCGGCCGTGTCGACGTCCTCGCGCGCGAGCATGTCCGTCACGTCGGAGATCCGCTTGCGCAGCGGGGTCGGGTCGACCCCGTGCTCCGTGTTGTACGCGATCTGCCGCTCGCGACGGCGCTCGGTCTCCTCGATCGCCGCGGCCATGGCCGGCGTGATCTTGTCCGCGTACATGTGCACCTGACCCGACACGTTGCGGGCCGCACGACCGATCGTCTGGATGAGCGACTTGGGCGACCGCAGGAAGCCCTCCTTGTCCGCGTCGAGGATCGCGACGAGCGACACCTCGGGCAGGTCGAGGCCCTCGCGCAGGAGGTTGATCCCGACGAGGACGTCGTACTCGCCGAGGCGCAGCTCGCGCAGCAGCTCGACGCGCCGCAGCGTGTCGACCTCGGAGTGCAGGTACCGCACCCGCACGTCCTTCTCGAGCAGGTAGTCGGTGAGGTCCTCCGCCATCTTCTTGGTGAGGGTCGTGACGAGAACGCGCTCGTTCCGTTCGACCCGCTCACGGATCTCGTGCAGCAGGTCGTCGATCTGCCCCGTGGTGGGCTTGACGAGCACCTCCGGGTCGACGAGGCCGGTCGGGCGGATGATCTGCTCGACGACGCCGTCCGCCATCGAGAGCTCGTAGTCGCCGGGGGTCGCCGACAGGTACACGGTCTGACCGATCCGCTCGACGAACTCCTCCCAGCGCAGGGGCCGGTTGTCCATCGCGCTCGGCAGGCGGAACCCGTGGTCGACGAGGCTGCGCTTGCGCGACATGTCGCCCTCGAACATCGCGCCGATCTGCGGCACGGTCACGTGCGACTCGTCGATGACGAGGAGGAAGTCCTCCGGGAAGTAGTCGAGCAGCGTGTTCGGCGCCGATCCCGCCTCGCGGCCGTCGATGTGCCGCGAGTAGTTCTCGATGCCGGACGCGGTGCCGATCTGGCGCATCATCTCGATGTCGTACGTGGTGCGCATGCGCAGCCGCTGCGCCTCGAGCAGCTTGTTCTGCCGCTCGAGCTCGTCGAGCCGCTCGGCGAGCTCGGCCTCGATCGAGGAGATCGCGCGCTCCATGCGCTCCGGCCCCGCGACATAGTGCGTCGCGGGGAACACGTGGATGCTCGGCTCGGACCGGATCACGTCACCCGTGAGCGGGTGCAGGGTCTGGATGCTCTCGATCTCGTCGCCGAAGAACTCGATGCGGACCGCGAGCTCCTCGTACACCGGGATGATCTCGACCGTGTCCCCGCGCACGCGGAACGTGCCGCGCGTGAACGCCATGTCGTTGCGCGTGTACTGCATGGTCACGAACTGCCGCAGCAGGTCGTCGCGCTCGACCTGCATGCCGACGTCGAGCCGGACCATGCGGTCGACGTACTCCTGCGGCGTGCCGAGTCCGTAGATGCACGACACGGAGGCGACCACGACGACGTCCCGACGGGTGAGGAGGGAGCTCGTGGCGGAGTGCCGCAGCCGCTCGACCTCGTCGTTGATCGACGAGTCCTTCTCGATGTAGGTGTCCGTCTGCGCGATGTACGCCTCGGGCTGGTAGTAGTCGTAGTACGAGACGAAGTACTCGACCGCGTTGTTGGGCAGCAGCTCCCGGAACTCCGTCGCGAGCTGCGCCGCGAGGGTCTTGTTGGGCGCCATGACCAGCGTCGGGCGCTGGAGCTCCTCGATGAGCCACGCCGTCGTGGCGGACTTACCCGTCCCGGTCGCGCCGAGGAGCACGACGTCCTTCTCCCCCGCGCGGATGCGCTGCGAGAGGTCCGCGATCGCCGTCGGCTGGTCGCCGGACGGCTGGTACTCGGAGATGACCTCGAACGGGGTGGTCGCACGCTGGAGATCGGTCACGGGACGCATGACTCCACGGTACGTCGAGCCACCCACACGGACCCTTCCGCGCGTGGTCGACGCACTCTCGGAGCCGTGCGCGGACATCACCCCGACATAATTTGGAAGGCGTCATGCGGAACCTCTAGGGTCACCTCGACCCTGCAGCGCTCCCCGACGCCCGTGGAGCAGCTCGACAGCACAGACAACGGGCGACGGAGTCCGTCCGCAGTAAGTCAGCGCCGCTAGCGAACCCTCGATCTGGAGCCGACACCATGCGCCTTCACCCCGCGCGCCCCCGCGGAATCCCTCTGCTCGCGCTCACCGCGCTCGCCCTGACGACCGTCGGCCTCGCCGCGCCCGCGACCGCCGCGCCGCTGGCTGCCGCGCCGACGCTCACCGCCGACGACGTCTGCACAGCGGACCCGTCCACGCGACCGGTCGGCGTGTACGAGCTCACCGCCGTGGAGGACGCGGGCGTCGGCATCTGGGCAGGGGGCGGGCTCACCGTCACGACGGCGACCGAGCTCGAGGGCCGTGTCGTCGTGGGCGGGGACGCCGACCTCTCCGGGGCCGGGAGCCTCGACGTCGGGACCGCGGGGGGCGGCGGCTCGGCCATCACCCCGGCCGGCGGGACCGACATGCTCGTCGTCGGCGGCGACCTCGCGACCGCGACGAACACCCAGGTGGGCTTCCACGCGTCGAGCGGCGGCAACGTCGTCGTCGGCGGCGAGATCACCGGCGCGACCCCGAGCACCGAGAACCGCAACGCCCCGGGTCGCCCGGGGACCGTCACGCAGGGCGTCGGCCACGAGGCCGCGCTGCGCCCCTACACCGCGCTCCCCGGGCTCGTCACGGGCATGGCGGCCGACGCCGCCGACGGTGCCGTCGCCGCCACGCCCCGCGACGGCGTCCTGACGGTCGAGGCAGGCGCGCGGTACACGCTCACGGCCGCCCAGGCCTCCTCCCTGACGACGCTGTACGTCACCGGGAGCGGTCCGGTGCTCCTCACCGTCACCGGCACCTCCGTCGACGTGCCGCGGCTCCAGCACGTCGAGTACGGGGGCGTGCGCGTCTACCAGGCCGCCCAGCACCTGTCGGCGCACTTCCTGTGGAGCTTCCCGGACGCTACGCAGGTGACCCTCGGCACGAACGACCAGTTCCCCGGAACGGTCGTCGTCCCTCGCACGGACGCGACCCTCACCGTCGCGACCTCGACCAACGGGCGCATCCTGTCGAACGGCGCCGTCTCCTACACCGGCGGCGCCGGGATCGAGCACCACAACTACCCGTTCGCCGGCCCGTGCGAGACGACGCCCTTGGTCGAGGAGCCCAAGCCCGAGCCGTCGCCGGAGGGCCCGAACCCGGGCGAGGGCGTGACCGCGCCGCCGACGTCCGAGGAGACCCCGGCCACCGAGGTGCCGGGAGAACCGTCATCGGAGTCGACCCCGGCGGCCGAGTCGTCGGCGGCGCCGAGTCCTGAGACGCCCGCCGCGTCCGCCGAGCCGGGCGACACGCCGGAGGGCGGCCTCGCGACGACGGGCGCCTCGGTCGTCGTGCTCGCCGTGGTGGCGGCGCTGCTGCTCGCCGGGGGCGCGACGATCCTCGTCGTGGCACGTCGGCGCGCGACGAGCTGACGCTCCCAGCACGCACCGAGGGCCCGGCAGGACGGCCTGCCGGGCCCTCGGCGTCCCTGCGCCGCGCTCAGCTCTCCGTGCCGCCCGCGAGGACCGGCTCGGGGGTACCGAGGAGCGCGTGCCGCACGACGGCGGCCACGGCGGAGACCTGATCCTCGATGGGGACGACGTCGGCCCCGGGGACGTGGACGAACCCGGCACGCCGCCCCGGCCCGAGACCCCAGTGGTGCATGAGGGCGTAGAAGACGTCGTTGCACACGTAGGTTCCCGCCGTGCTCGACACCGCCACCGGCACACCCGCCGCGCGGATCTCTGCGAGCGACGCCTTGAGCGGGAGAGTCGACCAGTACCCGACCGGACCTCCCTCCGCGACGGGGACGTCCACAGGACGGTTGCCCGCGTTGTCGGGGATGCGCGCGTCGCGCACGTTCACCGCGACCCGTTCGAGGCGCACGCCCGGCGCACCGTCCGCCAGGCCGAGCGCCACGACGACGTCGGGGCCGTGCTCACGGATCGCGGCGTCGAGCACCGGCCACGCCCCGGCGAAGGTCACGGGGAGCCGGACGGCGACCACCCGGTCGCCCACGAGCTCTTCCCCGCGCTCGGCGAGGCGCGCGGCCGTCTCCCACGACGGGTTCGTGAGGGCGCCGTCGAACGGCTCGAACCCGCTGACGACGACGGTCACGCCTCGTGCTCCTCGATCTCGGCCTGGACCTCGGCGTCGACCTCGGCGCGGACCCGCACCCAGAGCTCGTCGACCTGCTCGCGCAGCGCCTCCGGCGAGCCGGAACCGTCGAGGGTCACGTCCGCCGCGGCGAGCCGCGCCGCGTCGTCCGCCTGCGCGGCGAGGCGCGCACGGGCCTCGTCCTCGCTCAGCCCCCGCCCCCTGACGAGCCGTCCCACCCGCACGTCCGCGGGCGTGTGCACGACCACGACGCAGTGAAAGCGCGCGGGGTCGCTCGTCTCGACGAGGAGCGGGATGTCGTGCACGACGACGGCCCGCGGGTCGGCCGCGCCGGCCGCCGCCTCGTGCTCGGCCGCGAGTCGGCGCACCTCCGGGTGGACGATCGCGTTGAGGCGTTCGCGCGCGGTGTCGTCGCCGAACACGACGCGACCGAGCGCGGCGCGGTCGAGCGCGCCGTCGGCGTCGAGGACGCCCGGCCCGAACGCCTCGACGACCTGGTCGAGGCCGACCGTCCCGGGCGCGACCGCGTCGCGGGAGAGCGCGTCGTAGTCCACGACGACGGCGCCGAGCTCGGCGAAGCGTGCGAGCGCGACGGACTTTCCCGCCGCGATTCCTCCGGTCAGGCCGATGCGAAACATGCGCCCCATCCTGCCAGCCGGTGGGCGACCTCGCGCCGGGACGCCCGACCCCCCGGGGGGCTCACCCGTGCGCACCCCGCGGCTCGCCCGCGCCGTCCGCCGGCCGGTCGCCGTCGCGCGCGTCGTCCTGCCGCTCGCCCGCGACGGCACGCAGGAGCCGCAGGAGCTCGGCGCGCTCGGCGGCGTCGAGGCGCGCGAGGAGCGTGCCGGCGCTCGACGAACGCTCCGCTCCCACCTGCGCGACGACCTCACGTCCCCGCGGGGTGAGCTCCACGAGCGTCGCTCGCCGGTCGTGCGGGTCGGGGGTGCGCCGGACGAGACCGGCCTGCTCGGCGTCGTCGACCTTGGACGTCACCGAGCGAGGGGCGACGTCCAGCGCGGACGCGACCGCACCGAGCCGACAGGGCTCGTCGCAGCGGGCGAGGAACCGCAGCATCCGGTACTGGCCGGGGGTGGTCCCCGCCGGCTGGGCACGCTCGCTCGCCTCGCGTCGCACGCGCCGGAGCGCTGCGTGCAGGAGGGCGAGGAACTCCCCCGCCTCGTCCGTCGAGGCCGGGTCGCCCACCACGCCCGGTGCGGGGCGCGCGCTCGCATCGCTCGTCACGAGGCCGAGCGTACCCGGCAGGACGGGGTCTTGTTGAGAACACTCATTGTGAGTTAGACTCACTATCGTCCTCGCGCGAGCGGTCCACACGACCGCGCCCGCCGGCCGGCGCCACGCCCCCGCGGACGACCACGCTCCTCCCCCACCCCGGAGGCCCCATGTCTTTCACCTCACCTCTCCCCGGCTCCGGCGGCGGGCGCGGCATGCGCTCGTTCCGCCAGGACTCCTCCGTCGCGTCCCGTCGGCTGCACCGCGGCACGATCCGACGCGTCCTCACGTTCGCCCGGCCCTACCGCCGCCAGCTCGCGGCCTTCCTCGTGCTCATCTCGATCGACGCCGCCGCGGGCGCGGCCACGCCGCTGCTGTTCCAGCGGATCATCGACGACGGCATCACCGCGGGCGACGTCGGCGTCGTCGTCGCGCTCTCGCTCGTCGCCGCAGGGCTCGCGATCCTCTCCGGCGTGCTCGGCGTCGCCCAGCGCTGGTTCTCCTCGCGCATCGGCGAGGGCCTCATCGTCGACCTGCGCACCGCCGTCTTCGACCACGTGCAGCGCATGCCGCTCGCCTTCTTCAGCCGGACCCGCACCGGCGCACTCGTCCAACGGCTCAACGGCGACGTCCTCGGCGCGCAGCAGGCCTTCACGTCGACGCTCTCCAACGTCTTCTCGAACCTCCTCACCGTCGTGTTCGTCCTCGCCGCCATGCTCTCCATGTCCTGGCAGCTCACGCTCCTCGCCCTGACCCTGCTGCCCGCGTTCGTGCTCCCGGCCCGCTGGGTCGGCAAGCGCCTCGCCGCGATCACGCGTGAGAGCTACGAGCTCAACGCCGAGGCGGCACAGACCATGAACGAGCGCTTCAACGTCGCGGGCGCCCACCTCGTCAAGGTCTTCGGCGACCCGGCGCGCGAGTCGTCCCGGTTCTCCGCCCAGGCCGGGCGCGTCCGCGACATCGGCGTGAGGCAGGCCATGTACGGCACGGTCTTCCGCGTCGGGCTCACCGTCGTCGCCTCCGTCGCGGTCGCGATCGTCTACGGGCTGGGCGGCGTCATGGCGATCTCGGGCTCGCTGACGGTCGGCACCGTCGTCGCGCTCACCGCCTACCTCGGGCGCCTCTACGGCCCGCTGACCGCCATGTCCAACGTCCAGGTCGACGTCATGACCGCGCTCGTGAGCTTCGAGCGCGTGCTCGAGGTGCTCGACCTCGAGCCGACCGTCACGGACGCGCCCGACGCCGACGACCTCGGCGACGACCTCGAGAAGGACGGCGCGAGCCTGGAGCTCGACGGCGTGACGTTCCGCTACCCGGGCGCCGCCGAGGTCTCCCTCGCCTCGCTCGAGTCGGTCGCCGTCGAGGGGGCCGACCCCACGACCGACACCCTGCGCGACGTCTCGTTCTCCGTCCCCGCCGGGGCGATGGTCGCGCTCGTCGGCTCGTCCGGCGCGGGCAAGACGACCGTGTCGCAGCTCGTCACGCGCATGTACGACCCGACCTCCGGGCACGTGCGGATCGCGGGGCGAGACCTGCGCGAGGTCACGCAGGCGAGCCTGCACGACGCCGTCGGCGTGGTCACGCAGGAGGCCCACCTCTTCCACGACTCCATCGCCGAGAACCTCCGGTACGCCAAGCCCGACGCGACCGACGCCGAGCTCGAGGCCGCGCTGCGGCGCGCGCACGTGTGGGACGTCGTCGCGGCGCTGCCGTCGGGGATGGACACCGTGGTCGGCGACCGTGGCTACCGGATGTCCGGCGGGGAGCGCCAGCGCCTGGCCATCGCGCGCGTGTTCCTCAAGGCCCCGCGGCTCGTCGTCCTCGACGAGGCGACGGCGCACCTCGACTCCGGCTCGGAGGCGGCGGTCCAGGCCGCGCTCGCCGAGGCGCTGCGCGGGCGCACGTCGCTCGTCATCGCGCACCGGCTCTCGACCGTGCGCGAGGCGGACCTCATCGTGGTGCTCGACGCCGGGCAGGTCGTCGAGACGGGCACCCACACCGAGCTGCTCGCGCGCGGCGGGCGCTACGCCGCGCTCTACCGGACGCAGTTCGCGGACTCGCCCACGCCGTCGGACTCTGAACCGGCCGCGGCGCCAGCCGAGCCGGCGACCGCCACGGCCTGACGGCCGGACCGCCGGACCGCCGGACCGTCGAGCAGGGCGATCCTGGACCGCCGAACAGGTGGGTCCGGCGGCTCGTCCGCGGCCACCGGCGGACCAGGACGACCTGTTCGGAACCATGCGCGCCTGCCGGGCACGGCGAAGGCCCGCCACCCCTCGGGGTGGCGGGCCTTCGTGCGACCTGCGACGGTTCCGCCGGGTGGCGGGGCGTCAGGAGATCAGTTGCCGGTGAGCTTCTCGCGGAGCGCGGCGAGCGCCTCGTCCGACGCGAGCGTGCCCGTGGCCTCGGCGGCCGGGGCCGACGAGTAGGACGTGCTGCTCGAGGACGACGACGAGCTCGAGGAGCCCGAGTCGCCCGACGCGGCGTCGATGTCGGCCTTGACGGCCTCGGCGACCTGCTTGCGGTGCGCCTCCCAGCGCTCGTGCGCCTTGGCGTACTCCGCCTCCCAGGCCTCGCGCTGCGTCTCGAAGCCCTCGAGCCACTCGTTGGTCTCCGGGTCGAAGCCCTCGGGGTACTTGTAGTTCCCCTGCTCGTCGTACTCGGCGGCCATGCCGTAGAGCGCGGGGTCGAAGTCGTCCGACTCCGGGTCCACGCCCTCGTTGGCCTGCTTGAGCGAGAGCGAGATGCGGCGACGCTCGAGGTCGATGTCGATGACCTTGACGAAGACCTCGTCACCGACGTTGACGACCTGCTCCGGCAGCTCGACGTGGCGCACGGCCAGCTCCGAGATGTGCACGAGGCCCTCGATGCCGTCCTCGACGCGCACGAACGCACCGAACGGGACGAGCTTGGTGACCTTGCCCGGCACGACCTGACCGATCGCGTGGGTCCGGGCGAACGTCTGCCACGGGTCCTCCTGCGTCGCCTTCAGCGACAGCGAGACGCGCTCGCGGTCGAAGTCGACGTCCAGGACCTCGACCGTGACCTCCTGGCCGACCTCGACGACCTCGGAGGGGTGGTCGATGTGCTTCCAGGAGAGCTCGGAGACGTGCACGAGGCCGTCGACGCCGCCGAGGTCCACGAACGCACCGAAGTTGACGATCGAGGAGACGACACCGGGGCGCACCTGGCCCTTCTGCAGCGTCTGCAGGAAGGTGGAGCGAACCTCGGACTGCGTCTGCTCGAGCCAGGCACGGCGCGAGAGGACGACGTTGTTGCGGTTCTTGTCGAGCTCGATGATCTTCGCCTCGATCTCCTTGCCGACGTACGGCTGGAGGTCGCGGACGCGACGCATCTCCACGAGGGAGGCCGGGAGGAAGCCACGGAGGCCGATGTCGAGGATGAGACCACCCTTGACGACCTCGATGACGGTGCCGGTGACGACGCCGTCCTCCTCCTTGATCTTCTCGATCGTGCCCCAGGCGCGCTCGTACTGCGCACGCTTCTTGGACAGGATCAGACGGCCTTCCTTGTCCTCCTTCTGGAGGACGAGGGCCTCGACCGCGTCGCCGACGTTGACGACCTCACCGGGGTCCACGTCGTGCTTGATGGACAGCTCGCGGGAGGGGATGACGCCCTCGGTCTTGTAGCCGATGTCGAGGAGGACCTCGTCGCGGTCCACCTTGACGATCGTGCCTTCGACGATGTCGCCGTCGTTGAAGTACTTGATGGTCGCGTCAACGGCGGCGAGGAAGTCCTCCTCGGTGCCGATGTCGTTGACGGCAACCTGGGGTGCGGACTTCGCGGGGGTAGAGATGGTCATTGAGTTCGATGCTCCGATGCGGACAGGTGTAGTCGAGCGGGTAGGGTTCTCGGCGCGCCGCCGCCCCTGGCCCGTGGACGTCATGGTTGGCGTCGTCTGGGGACGAAGGCAGGCGCAACGCACCGCCGTCCACCTTATCCGGGTGTCACCCCGGTGGTCAACGCGGGATCTGGGGCCGCGCGGGCTCCACCCGATCGTCAGGCGAGCACGCGCGCGACGCGCAGCAGCTCCTCGGGGACGCGCTTGGGCCGACCGGCCACATCGGCCAGCGACACGAGCTCGACGCGCTCCCCGCGCAGCGCGGTCATGACCCCCGACGTCCCCGCGCTCACGGCGTCGACGGCCGCGACGCCGAACCGGCTGCCGAGGATGCGGTCGGTGGGCGTGGGCTCGCCGCCGCGCTGCACGTGCCCCAGGACGGTCAGGCGCGTGTCGAACCCCGTGCGCTCCGCGATCTCCGCGCTCACGCGCTCGCCGATCGACCCCGCGACGATCTCGCCGAAGCGGCCCAGCTGCTGCGTGAACTCCATCGACGACCCCTCGCGCGGCACGGCGCCCTCGGCGACGACGACGATCGAGAAGTTCGCGTGCGCGCGGTGCCGGTGCCGCAGGAACTTCACGACCTGGTCGATGTCGAACGGCTGCTCCGGCGCGAGAACCACCTCCGCGCCGCCCGCGATGCCGGAGTTCACCGCGATCCACCCTGCATGCCGCCCCATGACCTCGACGACCATGACGCGGTTGTGGCTCTCCGCCGTCGTGTGGACGCGGTCGAGCGCCTCCGTCGCGATGTTCACCGCCGTGTGGAACCCGATGGACAGGTCCGTGCCCTCGACGTCGTTGTCGATCGTCTTGGGGATCGCGACGATCTTGACGCCCGCCTCGGCCACCCGGCTCGCGGCGTGCAGCGTGCCGTCGCCGCCGATGCAGATGAGGGCGTCGAGGCGCTCCGCCTCGACCGTCGCGAGGACGGCGTCCATGCTGCCGTCCTCCTGGCGGGGGTGGAACCGCGCCGTGCCCAGCAGCGTCCCGCCCACCGGCAGCACGTTGCGGATGTCCTGGCGCCCGAGCGGGTGCACGTCGCCGTCGACGACGCCGCGCCACCCGTTGCGGAAGCCGATGATGGTGTGCCCGTACTCCCCCGTCCCCTGCTTGACCACAGCCCGGATCGCCGCGTTCAGGCCGGGGCAGTCGCCTCCGCCGGTGAGAAGTCCGATGCGCACCTGTTCCTCCGTCTTTCGTCGTCGCCTCGCGGTTCCCCGCGCGCGTACCCGGCGTCGACGGAGGTGCCGACCTCCGCGGCACCGCGTCGCCCTCAACCCTAGTCAACCCGGCGCCGTGGGTCACCGTCCGTCCCGGTCCTCGGGCACGCCGACGACCAAGGTCCCGAGCCTGCGGGCCGTGCGGCGCGCGACGGTGCCTCGGACCGGTGCGCCCGGGAGAATGGCCGCATGAGCGCGACCCTTCCCCCCGTGCCGCCGCAGGTCCCCGCCGTGGACGACGTCGCCCCGCCCGGTCCGACGGCCGACGCCGGTTATCGGGACGTGCCCGCCACCGAGGGCGGCCGCGCCGGGCGCGGCTGGTGGGACGCGAACGCGGCCGAGTACCTCGACGAGCACGGGGCGTTCCTCGGCGCGGAGGACTTCTGCTGGTGCCCCGAGGGGCTGCGCGAGCGAGACGCCCGGCTGCTCGGCGACGTGGCGGGCCTCCGCGTGCTCGAGGTCGGCGCGGGGGCCGCGCAGTGCTCGCGCTGGCTCGTCACGCAGGGAGCCGAGGTCGTCGCGACCGACGTCTCCCGGGGGATGCTCGCCGCAGGGCGGGCGCTCGACCGGGCCACCGGGGTGCGGGTACCCGTCGTCCAGGCCGACGCGCGCCGTCTGCCGTTCGCGGACGGCGCCTTCGACGTCGCGTTCACGTCGTTCGGCGCGATCCCGTTCGTCCCGGACGCGGACGCGATCCACCGCGAGGTCGCGCGCGTGCTGCGGCCCGGCGGCACGTGGACGTTCTCCGTCACGCACCCCACCCGCTGGGCGTTCCCCGACGACCCGAGCGCGCGCGGGCTGACCGCGAACCGCTCCTACTTCGATCGGCGCCCTTACGTCGAGACGGACGACGCCGGCCGCGTCGTCTACGCGGAGTACCACCGCACGCTGGGCGACCACGTGCGCGAGGTGGTCGCCGCCGGGCTGGAGGTGCGCGACGTCGTCGAGCCGGAGTGGCCCGCCGACAGCACGGAGGTGTGGGGCGGCTGGGGCCCGGTGCGCGGCACCTACCTGCCCGGGACGGCGATCTTCCGCACGCGACTCCCGGGCTGACGCCGCGGGGTCAGTGCCCCGCGTCGTGCCACGTCGCGCCGACGCCGACCGAGACGTCGAGCGGCACGTCGAGGTCCGCCGCCGCGCCCATCTGCGTCCGCAGCACCTCCTCGACGGCGTCGCGCTCGCCCGGTGCGACCTCGACCACGAGCTCGTCGTGCACCTGGAGGAGCAGCCGCGAGGCGAGCCCGCGCTCGTCGATCGCGCGCTGGACGCCCAGCATCGCGACCTTGATGATGTCGGCCGCGCTGCCCTGGATGGGGGCGTTGAGGGCCATGCGCTCGGCCATCTGCCGACGCTGTCGGTTGTCGCTCGTGAGGTCGGGCAGGTAGCGGCGCCGACCGAGGATCGTCGCCGTGTACCCCGTGGCGCGCGCCTCGTCGACGACACCCGTCAGGTAGTCGCGGACGCCGCCGAAGCGCTCGAAGTAGTCGTCCATGAGCTTCTGCGCCTCGCCCACCTCGATGGTGAGCTGCTGCGAGAGACCGAAGGCCGAGAGTCCGTACGCCAGCCCGTAGGACATCGCCTTGATCTTCGACCGCATCGCGGGCGTCACCTCGGCCGCCGGCACCTCGAACACCCGCGACCCGACGTAGGAGTGCAGGTCCTCGCCCGAGCGGAAGGCCTCGATGAGCCCCTCGTCACCGGAGAGGTGCGCCATGATGCGCATCTCGATCTGGCTGTAGTCGGCGGTCATGAGCGTCTCGTAGCCCTCGCCGACGACGAACGCGCGCCGGATGCGCCGACCCGCCTCCGTGCGGATCGGGATGTTCTGGAGGTTCGGGTCGGTCGAGCTGAGGCGTCCCGTCGCCGCGATGGTCTGCTGGAACGTCGTGTGGATGCGGCCGTCGTCCGCGACCGACTTGAGCAGGCCCTCGACCGTCTGGCGCAGGCGCGAGGCGTCACGGTGCGCGAGCAGGTGCTCGAGGAACGGGTGCTGCGTCTTGACGAACAGGTCCGCGAGCGCCGACGCGTCGGTCGTGTACCCCGTCTTGATCTTCTTCGTCTTGGGCATGCCGAGCTGGTCGAACAGGACCTCCTGGAGCTGCTTGGGCGAGCCCAGGTTCACCTCGCGCCCGATGACCGCGTAGGCCTCGGCCGCGGCCGTCGCGACGAGGTCGCCGAAGTGCTGCTCGAGCTCGCGCAGGTACTCGACGTCCGCCGCGATACCGCGCTGCTCCATGCGCGCGAGCACCTGGGAGAGCGGCAGCTCGAGGTCGGTGAGGAGCGTGGCGGCGCCGCGGTCCTCGAGCTCACCCACGAGGACGTCGCCGAGCTGGGCGACGGCGAGCGCACGCACCGCGTCCCGCTCCTGCTCGCCGCTGCCGTCGAGCGAGAGGTCGAGCGCGCCCTGCGCGTCGTTGCCGGCCTCGGTGTCGGGGCGCAGCTCGCGGTGCAGGTGCCGCACGACGAGGTCGCCGAGGTCGTAGCCGCGCTGGTCGGGGTGGCACAGGTAGGCCGCGAGCTCGGTGTCGAACGTGACGCCCGCGAGGTCGTAGCCGCGTGCCGCGAGCTCGTGCCACGCGGCCTTGGCGCCGTGCACGACCTTGGGCCGCTCCGGGTCGGCGAGCCATGCGGCGAGCGCCTCGTCGTCGGCGCCCGCCACGTCGGCGAGCTCCAGCGCGACGGCCGCCCCGGCGTCGTCGGAGACCGCGAGGCCCCACGCGTCCCCGCCGCCCGGCACGGCCTTGCCGGCCACCTCGACGCCGAGCGGGCGCGTACCGTGCTCGGCCAGCCAGGCGCCAAGACCCCCCGGCAGGACGTCGGCGAGCTCGACGTCGAACCCCGCCTCGGCCTCGACCTCGCCCTCCGGGGCGATCGCGAAGAGCCGGTCGCGCAGGGCGCGGAACTCGAGCGCGTCGAGGACGCGGTGCGCGGCCTCGCGGTCCCACGGGCGCGTCGCGAGGTCGTCGGGGCCGACGGGCAGCTCGAGGTCGCGCAGGAGCGCGTTGAGCTGCCGGTTGAGCCGCACCTGGTCGAGGTGCGCGCGCAGGTTCTCCCCCGCCTTGCCCTTGATCTCGTCGGCGTGGTCCAGAAGGCCGTCGAGGTCGCCGTACGCCGTGATCCACTTCGCGGCGGTCTTGGGGCCGACACCCGGGATGCCCGGCAGGTTGTCCGAGGTCTCGCCCACGAGGGCGGCGAGGTCCGGGTAGCGCTCGGGCGGCACGCCGTACTTCTCGACGACGGCGGCGCTGTCCATGCGCGCGAGCTCGGAGACGCCCTTCTTGGGGTAGAGCACGGTGACGTCGGGGCCGACGAGCTGGAACGAGTCGCGGTCGCCCGAGCAGACGAGGACCTCCATCCCGGCCGCCGCGCCCTGCGTGGCGAGCGTCGCGAAGATGTCGTCCGCCTCGTACCCCTCGCGCTCGAGCGTCGGGATGTGCAGCGTCTCGAGGATCTCCTTGATGAGCGGGACCTGGCCGCGGAACGGCTCGGGCGAGGACTCGCGCGTCCCCTTGTAGCTCGGGAGGATCTCGGTGCGGAACGACTGACGACCCGCGTCGAACGCGACCGCGACGTGCGTCGGCTCCTCGTCCCGCAGGAGGTTGATGAGCATCGACGTGAACCCGTACACCGCGTTCGTGTGCTGCCCCGTGGTCGTCGAGAAGTTCTCCGCCGGGAGCGCGAAGAACGCGCGGTAGGCCATGGAGTGTCCGTCGATGAGCAGGAGGCGAGGTCGCGCGGAGGTCGTCACGGGTGCCAACCTACAGTCCATGACCGACACGCACGGCCCCGACCGGACCACCGACCCCACCGCGCCCGCGCCCGCCGCGACGGGCGGCCCCGACGCTCCGCGCCACGCCTACGAGGCCATGGGCCTGCGCACCGCGGGCACGCTCATCGAGCGCATGGGCATCGAGCTGGACGAGGTGGGCGCAGACCGCGTCACCGCCCGCATGCCGGTCGCGGGCAACACGCAGCCCGCCGGGCTGCTGCACGGTGGCGCGTCGGTGGTGCTCGCCGAGACGCTCGGGTCGATCGCCGCCCAGCTCCACGGCGGACCCGGGCGCGCCGCGGTGGGGATCGAGGTCAACGCGACGCACCACCGGGGGGTGCGCGACGGCTGGGTCCACGGTGAGGCCGTCGCGGTCCACCGCGGCCGCACGACGGCGAGCTACGAGATCGTGGTGTCCGACGACGAGGGGCGTCGCGTGTGCACGGCACGCCTGACGTGCATGATCCTCAGCCTGGACTGACCAGGACGTCACGGAGCCCGCCGGCCGCTCTGGCCGGCGGGCGGCCGCCGGCTCAGCCGGGCAGCGTCTCGCGGGCCTCGACCGGTGTCACCACGCCGCTGCGGCTGCGGTACTCCGCCTGGAACTCGCGCAGGTCGACGGGACCGGACATCGTCTCGGTCCGGGCGCGACGGCGGCGCGCGATGAGATCTTCGAGGGACCGGGTGCCCCGGCGGGTGGGCGTGAGGTCGGCCGCGAGGCGGCGCTGGAGCACCGCCGTCGACACGACGCGGTGGCCCGCGACCGGGCCGAAGCCGAGCCGCGCCAGGAAGCGCTGGACGCCGCGCGAGCCGGGGATCGGCACCGAGTAGACGTGCGTCGCACCCGAGGTGGCGGCGAGGTCGGCGGTGGCGCTGAGCAGCGCATGGCCCACGCCGCGGCGGCGCGCCTCCTCGCCGACGTAGACGGCCTCGACGTACAGGCTGGGCTCGTCGGCGAACAGGTGCGGGTCGAGCACGCGCGCCAGCACGAACCCGACGGGGCGGCCGTCGTGCAGGGCGACGAGGACGTTGCCGCCGGGCAGCGTCAGCAGCACCGACAGGTGCCGGACCAGCCGGTCCTCGTCGGGCGCGCAGATCTGGGCGCCGGACGCCGACTCGCGCCGGGCCTCCGAGCACAGCACAGCGATTCCCGGCAGGTCGTCACCGACCGCGGGCCTGACCTCCACTGCTGGGCGCACTGCGCTCCTCCTCGTTCGCACCGTAGGACCGACGGCACCGAGGGACGTGGGGCGTGAGATGGTTCCACGTCGCTCGGACGGCGCCGTCGGCCGTCGACTGAGCACTACGTGGCGACCGCGTGTCCACCGCCCCGGGAACTACTGGACGCCAGTCCAAGACGATAGCCCGCCCGGGGCGCCGTGACAAAGGTCCTGCTCAGGACCCCGGCCACGGCCGATCGGTCGCCGGTGCGGCTCAGGCGCCGCCGACCTGCTCGATGACGGCGTCCGCGACCTCGCGCATGGTGAGGCGGCGGTCCATCGACGTCTTCTGGATCCAGCGGAACGACTCCGGCTCCGACAGGCCCATCTTCGTCATGAGCAGACCCTTGGCGCGGTCCACGCGCTTGCGCGTCTCGAAGCGCTCCGCGAGGTCGGCCACCTCGGACTCGAGCGCCGTGATCTGCGAGTAGCGCGAGATCGCGATCTCGACCGCGGGCAGCAGGTCCGCCGGCGTGAACGGCTTGACGACGTAGGCCATGGCCCCCGCGTCACGCGCCCGCTCGACGAGCTCCGCCTGCGAGAACGCCGTCAGCAGGACGACGGGCGCAGCGTGCGCCTTGCCGATCTGCTCCGCGGCGGAGATGCCGTCGAGCTCGGGCATCTTCACGTCCATGACGACGACGTCGGGCTTGAGCTCGAGCGCCAGCTTCACCGCCGTGGCGCCGTCGCCGGCCTCGCCGACGACGTCGAACCCGGCATCGCGCAGCGTCTCGACCACGTCGAGACGGATCAGGGCCTCGTCCTCGGCGACGACCGCGCGGCGCGCGGGGCGGCCCGACGGGGCGGGGGTCGCGGCGGGCTCGGGCTCGATCATCGGGGGCAGGTCGAGCGGCTGCTTGTCCTCGGGCTGCGCTGTCTGGTCACTCACGGGGTTCACTGTAGTGCGCCGCACCCCCTGCCGCCCCCGCGTTTCGCCCTCGGAGGAGTGTGATTCTCGTGAAGGCACGCGCGTGTGGTTCGATGGTGCACGCGCTGCGGACCCGGTGACCGACCCCGCCGCGCACCGCCCCGGTAGCCCAACCGGCAGAGGCGTTCGGCTCAAACCCGATCCAGTGTGGGTTCGAATCCCACCCGGGGCACCCTCTACCTCCTGGCCTCGTCCCGGCGTCGTGACGCGCAGGAAACCGCAGGAAACACCCTCGACACACCTCGCTCGTACCGTCCCGAGCAGGGCACGTTCCTCGCGCCCGGGACGGAGGTGACGGTGCTCGAGCACGTGGACCCGTTCGTGGGGACGGGTGTGACCGATCTCCCGACGCCGACCGGCCTCGCCGCGACGTGGTGGTCCCCCAAGCCGCTCGTCGGCAACACCCACCCCGGGGCCACGCACCCGCTCGGCATGGTCTCGGCGTGCGCCTACTCGGGCGCGTACCCGACGGGGTACGGCCGGTACGACCTCGGCACCGAGGGCGTGCCTCCCACCCTGTTCGACCACCCGGTCGCGTCGGGCTTCACGCACTTCCAGCAGTCCGGCACGGGGGCGATCCGCAAGTACTACAACTACGTGCGCGTGACGCCCATGCTCGAGCCGCTCGACGCGCTCGGCCGGCGATGGGACCTCCTCGACGAGGACGCCTCCCCCGGCTACTACGCCGCCACGCTCGGCAACGGGGTCCGGTGCGAGGTCACGGTCGGGCCCAAGAGCGCCGTCCACCGCTACACGTTCCCCGCGCACCCCGACGCGCGCCTCGTCGTCGACCTCTCGCTCGGCGGCCTGGCGATCCCGTACGGCACGACCGTCCCGCTCCGCGCCCACCTCGCGACGCTCGGGCCGGGGACGGCCGCCGGCAAGATCGTCGTCGAGGGCGCGCCGCTCGCCGTCCACCTCGAGTGCGACGCGCACCCGTGGCGGCAGATGCTCTGGTACGACCGCCGCCTCATGCCGGGCAGCACCCGCCTGGACTTCGCGGACATCCGGCCGACGACTCTGCGCCCCTTCGGACTCCTCTGGGCGGGCCCGACGACGGCCGGTCAGGTCGTCGAGGTCCGTCTCGGCTTCTCGCTGCGCGGGCCCGAGCAGGCGCGCGCGAACCTCCGCGCGGACTGCGGCCCCGGCCCCGCGGCCTTCGCCACCCGGCACGAGGGCACCACGACGACGTGGGCGCAGCACCTCGACCTGGTCGAGGTCGGGTGCCCGGACCCGGCACGCCGCACGGTCTTCTCGACGGCCCTGTACCACGCGCTGCTCAAGCCCTGCCTCGCCCCGGGCGAGAGCCCGTTCTGGCCCGGCGACACGCCGTTCGCGTTCGACGTGTCGACGATGTGGGACATCTACAGGACCCAGCTCCCGCTCCTCACGACCTTCTGGCCCGACCGCGCCGTCGAGCTCGCGACCGCGCTCCTGCACGTCTGCGAGGAGGAAGGGAACTTCCCGATCGGGTACCGGATGGCCCGCGGGGCCGACCGGTTCTCACGCCAGGCGAGCGCGCTCGCGCACACGTTCCTCGCCGACCTGTGCGCCCTCGACGTCCCCGGCATCGACTGGGACTGGGCGCTCGTGCACCTGCACGCCGACCTGCGCCGGACCTACGGCGAGGAGTACCTCCTGCACGGCGTCGCGCACCCGATCAGCCACACGCTCGACCTCGCGTTCGGCTACTGGTGCACCGCGCGCGTGGCGCGCCGCGTCGGAGACCGCGCACTCGCCGAGGAGCTCGCGCTGCGCGCGCAGGGCTGGACCGCGGCGTTCGACCCCGCGACCGGACTCCTGCGCGACTCCACCTTCTACGAGGGCGGCCGGTGGAACTACTCCTTCCGCCTGGTGCACGACATGGCGGCCAGGATCGCGCTCGCGGGCGGCGACGACGCGTTCGTCGCGCTGCTCGACCGGTTCTTCGGGTTCGGCGCCCCGCCCGTCACCCAGCCCGGGAGACGGCCGGGCGTTGCCGAGATGGCCGCCGGGTACGCGCTGAACCGGTTCGAGGGCCTCAACAACGAGCCCGACATGGACGCCCCGTGGGCGTACCACTACGCGGGCCGCCCGGACCGCACCGCCGAGGTGGTGCACGCCGCGGTCCACCAGCGCTTCGGCACGGGCCCCGGTGGCCTCCCGGGCAACGACGACTCGGGAGCGCTCAGCTCGTGGTACGTCTGGGCCTCGCTCGGACTCTTCCCCGTCGCCGGGCAGGGCATCTTCCTCGTGAACGCGCCGTCGTTCGCCGAGTCCCGTCTCCGCCTGCCGGGCGGCGTGCTGACCGTCGAGACGACCGGTTTCGTCGAGCCGGGGCCGACCACCGGGCCGCAGTACGTGCGCGCCGCGTGGCTCGACGGGCAGCCGCTCGACCGCACCTGGCTCCCTGCGACGCGCGTGCGCCGCGGCGGGCGGCTCCTGCTCGAGCTCGGGCCCGAGCCCGCCGGGTGGGGCACCGCGCCCGAGCACCGACCGCCGTCGTACCCCGACGGAAGCACGACGCCCCACGCCCCCGACCAGATCCCGGAGACGTCATGACCACCACCCCGCGCCCGACGCCCGCCCGCCGCCTCGTCGTCGTGGTGCGCGCCGACCCCGTGATCTGCGGCCACTCGGGCGAGGCCCGCAACCTCGCCGAGGCCGCGCTGGACCGCGGGTTCACGGACGTGCGGATCGTGACCTGGCCCGTCGAGCGCCTCGAGGCCGCAGGGCTCCCGCTCAAGCCGCTCGACACCGTCCTGCCCTACAGCGCGGGCATCACGGTCGAGCGGCCGGGTCCCGTCGGCGACTACAAGGTGCCCGACGGCCGATACCTCGCCGGGCTCACCGGCCGCCTCGTCGAGCTCTTCACCGACGGCGTGCCCACGGTCTGCCTCTCGCTCTACCTCAGTCCGCACACGACCGCGGTGACCGACGCCGTGCGCGTGGCTCGCAGCACCGGGCTCCCCGTCGAGGTCGCCACGATCGCCGAGGCGGTCGGATCCGACGTGACGAACGTCGTCCGCTCGTGCGTCGAGGACGGCCGCTTCGGGGCCGCCGCGCACGTCCTGTCCGGGTACCTGGCGAGCGACCTGTGCGTCGCCGTCTCCCGATACACGCGCGACCTCGTGGTGGCGTGCGCCCAGGAGATCGACGACCGGCACGGGACCTTCTTCGCCGAGCAGTGCGCCGAGCGCGTGGAGGTCTCCTACCCGGCGATCGACACCAGCGCGTACACCGGTCTCGACCCGGCGGTCACGCGGGACGTGCTCGCCGCCCGCGGCCTGGACGACCGCCCGTACGTGCTCTTCCTGTCCCGCCTCGCCGCCGCGAAGGGCGTCGACGACCTGATCGACGGGTTCGCACTGTCCACCCGCGCCGCCGGCGCCCGCCTCGTCGTCGCGGGCCGTGGTCCGGCCGAGGTCGCCCTGCGCGCCCGGGCCGCAGCGAGCCCGGCCGCCGACCGGATCGTCTTCCTCGACGACGTCGACGATGCCGGCAAGCCACACCTCATGGCCGGCAGCGCCGCGTTCGTCCTCCCGAGCAAGCCACGCCCCGAGTTCGTCGAGACGTTCGGCATCGCGCTCGCCGAGGCGATGCTCTCCGGCGGGGGGCCGGTGATCACCACGGACACCGGCGGCATCGGCGAGGCTGTCGGCCCGCACGCGACGATCGTCCCGACGCACTCCCCTGCCGCGGTCGCGCACGCGCTCGACGAGGCGCTCTCCCTCGACACCCCGGCGCGACGGGCGCGCGCCGACGCGGCCCGGACGTACGCGCTGCAGTTCGACCGGGCCGCCGTCCTCGACGCGATGCTCGCCCGTCTCGTGACGTCGCCCACCGCCCCGCGCTGGGTCAGCGGCCTGCGGCCGGTGCGGGCCTGAGAGCTGCACCTGGCCCGGGGGCGGCGTCCGGCGGGCCGTACCGCTCGACGAGGTCCCGGAAGGACGCGGCGGCGACCGCCCGCGCGGCCGCACGGTCGCCGTCATGCCGGTCCCCTGCCGCGGACGCGAGGGACAGCTCCTCGGACACGAACCGCGAGAGCGGAACCGGCACCGCTCCCGCGCCCATCTCGCGCGAGACCGCCTTGCGCGCGACCAGGTCCGACGCCGCGCGCACCACGTCGTCCGGCACCTCACCCTCCACGAGCAGGGTGGCGAGGTCCATCGGCGGCACCGCGTCGTCCCGACGAACGCGCAACCATCGCGACGTCGCCGCGGGGCGCACGGCGTAGAAGACCTTCTTGAGCGGCACCTCGCGGTCCGTCCACCACCGGTCCCGCTGACCGAGCGCGACGTGCAGGTAGTGCCTCCGCAGCGCGTCGCGGTCGACCACCCGCCCCGCGAGCGCGAGCAGGTCGGCCCGGAACTCGGCGTCCCCCCGGTACACGATCGGCGACCGCAGCCACTCGAGCAGCGTCGCGTTGCCGCGCACGAGCAGGCGCACCGCCTTGATCAGGTCCCAGCCGTTCACGTCGAGCACCGCGTCCAGCGGCGTCTCGACGACGTCGCGCCGCGGCCACGGGTCCAGGTAGTCCGCCACCGGCCGCACGTAGACGAACCGGCAGTCGTAGTCCGAGTCCGGCGAAGGGAACCCCCAGGCACGGCTCCCGCTCTCCACCGCGAGCGGCATGGCGACCTGCTCGTCGCGCACGACCGCGTCCAGCCGTGCGTCGACCCGACGCACGACCGCAGGTTCCAGGGAGTCCGGCACGGCACGCATCCCGCGACGGTAGGGCCGCGACGAGCTCCGTGTCGCGCGCTTTCCGTGCCCGGCGACGCACCGGAGGCGACGGCCCGGGCCTCCTCCTCGGGGCGACCCGCCGGGGCGGCTCGACGACACTGCCGGACCGGGAGACGACCGACGGCGGCGCCCCCGGGAAGGGGCGCCGCCGTCGGGCTCTGCGCGAAGACGCGCCCTCACGGGCGCGACCGCGTCAGGCGCGCGTGTCGGAGTGGTCGCCGATCTTGTGCACGAGGATCGAGTTCGTCGTGCCCGGCTGGCCCACGGGGGCGCCGGAGACGACGACCACGAGGTCGCCGACCTCGGCGAGGCCGTTGGCCTGGAGGGTCGTGTCGACCTGGCCGACCATCGCGTCCGTGTTCTCCACCTCGGGCACCTGGTACGTCTGGGTGCCCCACGTGAGCGACAGGACGTTGCGCACGTGCTCGCGCGGCGTGAAGGCGAGCAGCGGGATGGACGAGCGCAGGCGCGACATGCGGCGCGCGGAGTCGCCCGACTGCGTGAACGTCGCGAGGTACTTCGCGCCCAGGATCTCGCCGATCTCGGCAGCGGCACGCGTGATGGCGCCACCGCGCGTGTGCGGGGTCGAGCCGAGCGGCGCGATGCGCTCGCGGCCGGCCTCCTCCGTCGCCTCGATGATGCGGGCCATCGTCTGGACCGTGAGGATCGGGTACTCGCCCACGCTGGTCTCGCCCGAGAGCATGACCGCGTCGGCGCCGTCGAGGACGGCGTTGGCGCAGTCGGACGCCTCGGCGCGCGTCGGGCGCGGCGAGTTCGTCATGGACTCGAGCACCTGCGTCGCGACGATGACGGGCTTGGCGTTGCGACGCGCGAGCTCGACGATGCGCTTCTGGACGAGCGGGACCTGCTCGAGCGGGAGCTCGACCGCGAGGTCGCCGCGGGCGACCATGACGCCGTCGAACGCGTCGACGATCTCGGCGAGGTTGTCGACGGCCTGCGGCTTCTCGATCTTGGCGACGACGGGGACCGTGCGGCCCTCCTCGTCCATGATCCGCTTGACGTCCTCGAAGTCCTTCGCGGACCGCACGAACGACAGCGCGATGATGTCGGCACCGAGCTTGAGCGCCCAGCGCAGGTCGTCCTGGTCCTTCTCGGACAGCGCCGGCACGGAGACGGCGACGCCCGGGAGGTTCAGGCCCTTGTTGTTCGACACCGGGCCGGCGACCTCGACGCGCGTCACGACGCGCGGGCCCTCGACGGCGGTGACGCGGACGAGCACCTTGCCGTCGTCGATGAGGATCGGGTCGCCGACGCGCGCGTCGCCGGGCAGGCCCTTGTGCGTCGTGGAGACGAGCTCCTTGGTGCCGACGACGTCCTCGGTCGTGATCGTGAAGGTGTCACCCTCCTCGAGCCAGTGCTTCTCGTCGCCCGCGAAGCGGCCCAGACGGATCTTCGGCCCCTGGAGGTCGACGAGGACCGCCACGGAGCGGCCCGACTCGGCGGCGGCCTCGCGCACGCCGTGGTAGACGGCCGCGTGCTCCTCGGCGCTGCCGTGGCTGCGGTTGATCCGCGCCACGTCCATGCCCGCGTCGACGAGCGCGCGGAGCTGCTCCTTCGACTCGGTCGCGGGTCCGATGGTGCAGACGATCTTTGCTCTGCGCATATCTCCAGCCTCTAGTCTTCCGACCGGCCGGGAGCCGGTCGTCGCGGGGTGCCCCTCCCTAGGATGCCCCGCTCATCGTCCCGGCGCCGGACACCCGACGTCGGGGTGCACGTCAAGCGCGCAAGGACACGGTGTTCGCGCGCACGGGCGCGGGCAGCTCGGTCCCTCCCTGAAGGTAGGCGTCGACGGAAGCCGCCGCCGCCCGACCCTCGGCGATCGCCCACACGATCAGCGACTGCCCACGACCCGCGTCGCCGGCCACGAAGACCCCCGGCAGCGACGACGCGAAGTCGTCGCCGCGCGCCACGAGGCCGCGGCTCGTGAGGTCCGTGCCGGCCTGGGTCGTGATGGTCGCCGTCTCCGGCCCGGTGAAGCCCATCGCGACGAGCACGAGGTCCGCGGGGATCTCGCGCTCGGTGCCCTCCTTGGGCACGCGACGGCCGTCGGGCAGGTACTCGGTCTCCGCGACGCGCAGCGCGCGCACGGCTCCGTCCTCGTCGCCCAGGAACTCGACGGTCGACGCGAGGAACTCGCGCTCGCCGCCCTCCTCGTGGGACGAGGACACCTCGAACAGGATCGGGTCCGTCGGCCACGGCTGGGTCGCGGACCGCTCGAGCGGCGGCTGCTTGCCGATCGCGAGCGTCGTCACGCTCGCCGCGCCCTGGCGCAGCGAGGTGCCGAGGCAGTCCGACCCGGTGTCGCCGCCACCGATGACGATGACGTGCTTGCCGGTGGCCGTGATCTGGTCGGCCACCTCGCGACCGGCCACGACGGCGTTCGCCTGGTGCAGGAAGTCCATGGCGAAGTGGATGCCGTCGAGCTCGCGACCGGGGATCGACAGGTCGCGCGGGACGGTCGCGCCCGTGGCGACCACGACGGCGTCGTACCGTGCGCGCAGGTCGTCCCACGTGATGTCGACGCCGATCTCGACGCCCGGGCGGAAGCGCGTTCCCTCGGCCTCCATCTGCGCGACGCGTCGGTCGATGTGCAGCTTCTCGAGCTTGAAGTCGGGGATGCCGTAGCGCAGCAGCCCGCCGATCGCGTCGTCCCGCTCGTACACGGCGACCGTGTGGCCGGCGCGCGTGAGCTGCTGCGCCGCGGCGAGCCCGGCGGGACCGGAACCCACGACGGCGACGGTCGACCCCGTGAGGCGCTGCGGCACCTGCGGCGTGACGTAGCCGCGGGCGAACGCCTCGTCGATGATCGAGACCTCGACGTTCTTGATGGTGACGGCCGGCTGGTTGATGCCGAGCACGCAGCTCGACTCGCACGGTGCCGGGCACACGCGACCGGTGAACTCCGGGAAGTTGTTCGTCTCGTGCAGGCGGTCGATCGCGTCCGCCCACTGGTCGCGGTAGACGAGGTCGTTCCACTCCGGGATGAGGTTGCCGAGCGGGCACCCCTGGTGGCAGAACGGGATGCCGCAGTCCATGCAGCGTCCCGCCTGCTCCTTGAGGAAGACCTGGCCCTCCTCGAGGTGCGCGTGCACGTCCTTCCAGTCCCGCAGGCGCACGGCCACCGGGCGGTTGGGCGGGAGCTCACGCTCCCGCACCTTCAGGAATCCGCGGGGGTCAGCCACGGGCCACCTCCAAGATCTGGTCCCACACACCCGGAGCCGCGGGGTCGAGCCCGGCCGACTCGGCCTTCTCGAGCGCCGAGCGCATGCGGGCGAAGTCGGTCGGCAGCACGCGCGTGAAGCGCTGGACAGCCGCGGGGAAGTCCTCGAGGAGCTCGGCCGCGAGCGGCGACCGGGTCTCCTCGTGGTGACGACGCACGAGCTGCTCGACGAGCGCCACCTCGGCGTCCTCGAGCGGGCTCAGACCGAGCTCGCCCGTCGCGAGCGCGCTCGTGTTCACGGCACCCTCCCGCAGGTCGAGCACGTACGCGGTGCCGCCGGACATGCCGGCGCCGAAGTTGCGCCCGGTCGGGCCGAGCACGACCACCGTGCCGCCCGTCATGTACTCGCAGCCGTGGTCGCCCACGCCCTCGACGACGAGGGTCGCGCCCGAGTTGCGGACGCCGAAGCGCTCCCCGACGCGACCGCGCAGGAAGATCTCGCCGGATGTCGCGCCGTAGCCGATGACGTTGCCCGCCACGACGTTGCTCGACCCGGTGAGGACCGCGTTGCGGTCCGGGCGCACGACGATCCGCCCGCCCGACAGGCCCTTGCCGACGTAGTCGTTCGCGTCGCCGAACAGGCGCAGCGTGACGCCGCGCGGGAGGAACGCGCCGAGCGACTGGCCGGCGGACCCGGTGAGGGTCACGTCGATCGTGTCGTCGGGCAGGCCCTCACCGCGGAACCGCTTGGTCACCTCGTGACCGAGCATCGTGCCCACGGTGCGGTTGACGTTGCGCACCGGCAGCGAGATCCGCACCGGCTCGCGCCGCTCGAGCGCGTCCTCGGCCAGCGCGACGAGCTGGTTGTCGAGCGCCTTCTCCAGGCCGTGGTCCTGCGTCGTGGTGTTCCGCAGCGACGCGCCCTCGACGGGGACGGGCTTCTCGAGGATGGGCGCGAGGTCGAGACCCTGCGCCTTCCAGTGGTCGATCGCCTGCCGCGTGTCGAGGTACTCGACGTGGCCGATCGCCTCCTCGATGCTCCGGAACCCGAGGCGCGCCAGGTACTCGCGCACCTCCTCCGCGATGAACTCGAAGAAGTTCACGACGAACTCCGGCTTACCCGTGAACCGCGCCCGCAGCTCGGGGTTCTGCGTCGCGACGCCGACCGGGCACGTGTCCAGGTGGCAGACGCGCATCATGACGCAGCCCGAGACGACCATGGGGGCGGTGGCGAAGCCGAACTCCTCGGCGCCGAGCAGCGCCGCCACGACGACGTCGCGGCCGGTCTTCATCTGGCCGTCGACCTGGACGACGATGCGGTCGCGCAGGTTGTTGAGCACGAGGGTCTGCTGGGTCTCGGCGAGGCCGATCTCCCACGGCGTGCCCGCGTGCTTGAGCGACGTCAGCGGGCTCGCGCCCGTGCCGCCGTCGTGGCCCGAGATGAGGACGACGTCCGCGTGCGCCTTGGACACGCCCGTCGCGACCGTCCCGACGCCGAACTCGGAGACGAGCTTGACGTGGATGCGCGCCGCCGGGTTCGCGTTCTTCGCGTCGTGGATGAGCTGCGCGAGGTCCTCGATCGAGTAGATGTCGTGGTGCGGCGGCGGCGAGATGAGCCCGACGCCCGGCGTCGAGTGCCGGGTCTTGGCGACCCACGGGTACACCTTGTGGCCCGGGAGCTGACCGCCCTCGCCGGGCTTGGCGCCCTGGGCGAGCTTGATCTGGATGTCGTCCGCGTTCGTCAGGTACTCGCTCGTGACGCCGAAGCGCCCCGACGCGATCTGCTTCACCTTGGAGCGACGCTCCGGGTCGTACAGGCGCTCCGGGTCCTCGCCGCCCTCGCCGGTGTTCGACCGGCCGCCCAGACGGTTCATCGCGATCGCGAGGGTCTCGTGCGCCTCCGCGGAGATCGACCCGTAGGACATGGCGCCCGTGTTGAAGCGCTTGACGATCTCGCTCACGGGCTCGACCTCGTCGAGCGGGACCGCGGGGCGCTCGCCCTCCCGCAGCGCGAGGAGGCCACGCAGCGTCATGAGCCGCGAGGACTGCTCGTCCACGCGGTGCGTGTACTGGCGGAAGATGTCGAACCGGCGCTCGCGCGTCGAGTGCTGGAGGCGGAACACCGTCTCCGGGTCGAACAGGTGCTCCTCGCTGTCCCGGCGCCACTGGTACTCGCCGCCCGTCGTGAGGCGCACGTGCGGGCGGTGGTTGCCGGACTTGGGGTACGCGTCGACGTGGCGCGCCGCGACCTCGGCCGCGACGACGTCGAGCCCGATGCCGCTGAGGCGCGACGTCGTGCCCGTGAAGAACGCCTGCACGAGGTCGTGGGACAGGCCGACCGCCTCGAAGACCTGGGCGCCGCGGTACGAGGAGATGGTCGAGATACCCATCTTGCTCATGACCTTGAGCACGCCCTTGCCGAGCCCCTTGATGAGGTTCGCGACGGCCTTCGCCGGGTCGACCGTGAGGTAGCCGCGGCGCGCGAGGTCCTCGACCGTCTCCATGGCGAGGTACGGGTTGACCGCGGCCGCGCCGTAGCCGATGAGCAGCGCGACGTGGTGCACCTCGCGCACGTCGCCGGCCTCGACGACGAGCGACACCTGGGTGCGCGTGTGACGGCGCAGCAGGTGGTGGTGCACCGCGCTCGACAGGAGCAGCGACGGGATCGGGGCGTGCTCGGCGTCCGAGTCGCGGTCCGACAGCACGATGAAGCTCGCGCCCGCGGCGACGTGCTCGTCGACCTCCGCGAAGATCTCCTCGAGCCGGGCGAGCAGCGACTCGCCGCCCCCCGCGACGCGGTACAGGCCCTTGATCGTCA
Organism: Cellulosimicrobium cellulans; assembly: GCF_006539945.1. Classification (GTDB taxonomy): domain Bacteria; phylum Actinomycetota; class Actinomycetes; order Actinomycetales; family Cellulomonadaceae; genus Cellulosimicrobium; species Cellulosimicrobium cellulans. The sequence continues at coordinate 64,570 of NZ_BJNZ01000002.1, forward strand.
CGGCACGGAAGATGCCGGCGAGCTTCGGGTCCTTGTCGACGCGGATGATCTTGGCGAGCTGGTCGTTGTCGAGCACGGGGAACGGCAGCATGAGCTTGCGCGCGTGCTCGGGCGTGTCGACGAGCAGGTTCGGCTCCGGGCCGATCGCGCCGCCGATGGACGTGACGAGCTCCTCGCGGATCGCGTCGAGCGGCGGGTTCGTCACCTGCGCGAACATCTGCGTGAAGTAGTCGAACAGCAGGCGCGGCCGCTTCGCGAGGACGGCGATGGGCGTGTCCGTGCCCATCGCGCCCAGCGGCTCCGCCCCCGTGTTCGCCATCGGGGTGAGGATGACCTTGAGCTCCTCCTGCGTGTACCCGAAGGCGCGCTGGCGGCGCTCGACGGACGCGGGGCTGTGCGCGACGTGCTCGCGCTCGGGGAGCTGGTCGAGGTAGACCGCGTTCTCCGCGACCCACTGCGCGTACGGGCGCTGCGCGGCGAGCTGGGACTTGATCTCCTCGTCCTCGATGATCCGGCCCTGGCCGGTGTCGACGAGGAACATGCGTCCCGGCTCGAGGCGGCCCTTGCGGACGATCGTCGCGGGGTCGAGGTCGAGCACGCCCGCCTCGCTCGCCAGCACGACGAGGCCGTCCTCGGTCACCCAGTACCGCCCCGGGCGCAGACCGTTGCGGTCCAGGACCGCGCCGATCAGCGTCCCGTCGGTGAAGTTCAGGCACGCCGGGCCGTCCCACGGCTCCATGAGCGTCGAGTGGTACTCGTAGAACGCGCGCAGGTCCGGGTCCATGTCGGCGTGGTTCTCCCACGCCTCGGGGACCATCATGAGCACGGCGTGCGGCAGCGAGCGGCCCGACAGGTGCAGGAGCTCGAGCACCTCGTCGAAGCTCGCCGAGTCGCTCGAGCCCTCCGAGCACACCGGCAGGAGCGGCGCGAGGTCGCCGACGGCGTCGCTCGCGAGGGTGCCCTCGCGCGCCGCCATCCAGTTGCGGTTGCCGCGCACCGTGTTGATCTCGCCGTTGTGCGCGATCATCCGGAACGGCTGCGCGAGCGGCCACGACGGGAACGTGTTCGTCGAGAACCGCGAGTGCACGAGCGCGATCTCGCTCGCGTACCGCGGGTCGGACAGGTCGGGGAAGAACGGCTCGAGCTGCGCCGTCGTGAGCATGCCCTTGTACGTGAGGGTGCGTGCCGAGAGCGAGGCGAAGAACAGGCCGAGCTCGTTCTCCGCCCGCTTGCGCAGGCGGTAGGTGCGACGGTCGAGCTCGACGCCGGACAGCTCGCGCGCGGGGTCCGCGACGACGACCTGGCGGAACAGCGGCATGGACGCGCGGGCGCTCGGGCCGACGAGGTCGGCGGTCACGGGCACGTCGCGCCACGCGAGGACCTCGAGCTTCTCCTCGGCCGCGATCGCCTCGACGCCGCGGGCCGCCTCCGCGGCCGCTCCGGCGTCCTGCGGGAGGAAGGCCATGCCGATGGCGTAGTGCCCGGCGGGCGGGAGCTCCGCGTCGACCACGTCGCGCACGAACGCGTCGGGGATCTGCGTGAGGATCCCGGCGCCGTCGCCGCTGTTCTCCTCGGCGCCGACGGCGCCGCGGTGGTCGAGGTTGAGCAGGGCCGTCAGGCCCGCGTCAACGATGTCGCGTCCGGGCGTGCCGCGGAGCGTCGCCACGAAGGCGACGCCGCACGCGTCGTGCTCGGCGGCGGGGTCGTACAGACCGGATGCCGTGGGAGGGGCGGACAGGGCAGGTGCCCGGTGCGCGTCCCGATACTGCGGCGTGGTCATCAACACCGTCCTCACAGGCGCCCGACCGAGACGGCCGGGCTGGTTCCAGCTGGGGGATTCGGGACGTCGTCGGCCCTATGGACATGACAGAACCCACCGGGCGGTCGCCCGGCGGATTCGCCTATGAATGACGGATGCTCAGCGACCGGGGTCTGGTCGCGCGGCATCTGCCTGCTCGGACTCCTCCGAGTCGTCGGAGTCCTCGGTCGTCGAGGGGTCCTCGTCGTCGGTCGACTCCTCGACCGGCTCCTCGGACCCCGTGGTGGACGCCTCGTCCGGAGCGTCGAGGGACACCGTCTCCTCGCGCCCGGGGTGGCGACGCCCGACAACGATAAACGCAATCAACGCACCGACGCCGACCAGGATCGAGGTCCAGACGTTCAGCCGGAGGCCGAGGACGAGCTCGGCCTCGTCGATGCGCAGCATCTCGATCCACACCCGACCGAGCGTGTAGACGAAGACGTAGAGCCAGAATACCCGACCATGACCCAGCCGGAACCGACGGTCCAGGTAGATCAGGAGCAGGGCAGCACCGATGTTCCAGACCATCTCGTAGAGGAACGTCGGGTGGAACAGGGTGCCCGGCGGATAGCCCGCCGCGGCGGCCACGGAGTCGTCGACGCGCAGCCCCCAGGGCAGCGTCGTGGGCCCGCCGAAGAGCTCCTGGTTGAACCAGTTGCCGAGGCGGCCGACGGCCTGCGCGAGCAGCAGCCCGGGCGCGAGGGCGTCCGCGAACGCCGGGAAGCTCACGCGCTGGCGGCGGCACCCGATGTACGCGCCGACCGCACCCAGCGCGACAGCGCCCCAGATGCCGAGGCCGCCCTCCCAGACGTAGAGCGCGCGGACGGGGTCGCCGTTCGGGCCCCAGTACGGGTCCGGCGTCGAGAACACGTGGTACAGACGTCCGCCGACGATCCCGAACGGGACCGCCCAGAAGGCGATCTCCAGGACGTCGTCCGCCTCTCCCCCGCGCTCCACCCAGCGGCGCCGCGTGAGCCACAGGGCCACGGCGATGCCCGCGAGGATCGCGAGCGCGTAGGCCCGGATCGGGAACGGCCCGAGGTACCACGTGTGCTGCGGGGGGCTCGGGATCGCGGCGGGCAGGGCACCGGCGGCCTCCACGAGCTGCCCGACGGCGAGCGCGGCGCTCATGCGACCACCTCTCCGGACGTCGTCGTGGCGGCCGGGACGTCGCCGCCGGCCCTCTCCCGCCCGGAGCGCACGCCCGCGGCGAGCCCCGCCGCGACGACCTTCAGGGCGGCGATCCGCTCGTCCCACGGCGCGTCGGCGAGCAGGGGACGGACGAACGCGGAGCCGACGATGACGCCGTCGGCGTAGCGGCCCACCTCGGCGGCCTGCTCGGCCGTCGACACGCCGAGCCCGACGCACACGAGGTCGGCTCCTGCGGCGCGCGTGTCGGCGACGAGGCGTGCCGCCTGCGGCCCGACGGCCGCCCGCACTCCCGTGACGCCCATCGTCGAGGCGGCGTAGACGAACCCGCGCGACGCGCGCGCGGTGAGCTGCAGCCGCTCGGCCGTGGAGCTCGGCGCGACCAGGAAGACGCGGTCGAGCCCGTGCGCCTCCGAGGCGTCCAGCCAGGCACGGCCCTCGTCGGGGATGAGGTCGGGCGTGATGAGCCCGGCGCCCCCGGCGGCGGCGAGGTCGCGCGCGAACGCGTCGACGCCGTAGCGCAGGACCGGATTCCAGTACGTCATGACGAGCACGGGGACCCGCCCGCCGGTGCGCTCCGTGACGGCCGCGACGACGCGGAACACGTCCGCGACGCGGACGCCCGCGTCGAGCGCGGTCTGCGCGGCGGCCTGGATGACCGGGCCGTCCATCACCGGGTCGGTGTACGGGATGCCGAGCTCCAGCACGTCCACGCCCGACTCGACGAGCGCGAGCGCCGCCTCGATCGACCGGTCGACGGTCGGGAACCCGACCGGCAGGTAGCCCACGAGCCCGGCACGGCCCTCCGCGCGGAGCTCGAGCAGGCGACGCGCCGTGACCGACGTCGTCCCCGCCGTCGGCGCCCCGGGGGCGTCCTTGGTCTGCGCCGCGCTCACAGCTGTCCCTCCGTGCCCGTCGCCGTCTCGGCGATCGCGTCGTCGTCCACGAGGTCGAACCACCGGGCGGCGGTCGCGACGTCCTTGTCCCCGCGCCCCGAGAGGTTCACCAGGATCACGTGGTCCGTGCGGCCGGCCTCGGCCGCCCGGCGGCCCACCCGCAGCGCGCCCGCGAGCGCGTGCGCCGACTCGATCGCGGGGATGATGCCCTCCGTGCGGCACAGCAGCCGGAACGCGTCCATCGCCTCGGTGTCGGTCACGGGCTCGTAGGTCGCGCGACCGAGGTCGTGCAGCCACGAGTGCGCCGGGCCGACGCTCGGGTAGTCCAGCCCCGCCGACACGGAGTGGCTGGGCAGGGTCTGGCCGTCGTCGTCCTGGAGCAGGTACGAGCGAGCACCGTGCAGGACGCCCGGGGCGCCGCCGCTGAAGCGGGCCGCGTGCCGACCGGTCTCCACGCCCTCGCCCCCCGCCTCGAAGCCGTAGAGCTCGACCGCGTCGTCGTCGAGGAACGCGTTGAACAGGCCGAGCGCGTTGGACCCGCCGCCGACGCACGCCGCGAGCGCGTCCGGCAGGCGACCGATGCGGTCGAGGATCTGCGTGCGTGCCTCCTCGCCGATGACGCGGTGGAACTCGCGCACCATCTCGGGGAACGGGTGCGGTCCCGTGACCGTACCCAGGAGGTAGTGGGTCGTGTCGACGTTCGCGACCCAGTCGCGCAGCGCCTCGTTGATCGCGTCCTTGAGCGTGCGCAGCCCGATCGTCACCGGGACGACCTCCGCGCCGAGCAGGCGCATGCGGGCGACGTTGAGCGCCTGGCGCTGCGTGTCCTCCTCGCCCATGTACACGACGCACTCGAGGTCGAGCAGGGCCGCGGCCGTGGCCGTCGCGACGCCGTGCTGGCCCGCCCCGGTCTCGGCGATCACGCGCGTCTTGCCCATGCGCTTGACGAGCAGCGCCTGGCCGAGGACGTTGTTGATCTTGTGCGAGCCGGTGTGGTTGAGGTCCTCGCGCTTGAGGAAGACGCGCGAGCCGCCCGCGTGCTGGGCGAAGCGCGGCACCTCGGTGAGCGGACTGGGGCGCCCGGTGTACTCGCGCTGGAGACGCGCGAGCTCGTTGACGAACGCGGGGTCGTCGAGCGCCTTGCGGTACTCGGTCTCGAGCTCGTCCAGCGCGGCGATCAGCGCCTCGGGGACGAAGCGTCCGCCGAACTCGCCGAAGTAGGGACCCTCCTGGGTCGCGAGGGAGCGCGTCAGGTCGGCGCGCACGGAGTGCTCGGCGCTCCGGGGGGTGGTCGAAGGTGTCGAGTCGGGCACGGGGCCGGTCCTCCTGCGTGGTGGGGTGTGCTGGGCCGGGGCGCGGCGCCTGCGGCGTGACGGACGGGGCCGTCGTGCCTCAGGGCCGCACGGACCACAGCGACGGGTGCGACCCGGCCGCGACGAGGTCCGCGACGGACGAGCGCGGGGCGTCGTCGGTCACGAGCGCCTCGCCGACGAGCACCGCGTGCGCACCGGAACGGGCGTAGTCCATGACGTCGTGCGGGCCGCGCACGCCGGACTCGGCGACGCGGACGACCTCGTCCGGGATGGCGGGAGCGAGGCGCGCGAACGTCGTGCGGTCCACGTCGAGGGTCTTGAGGTCGCGCGAGTTCACGCCCACGACGCGCGCACCGGCGTCGAGCGCCCGCGAGACCTCGTCCAGCGTGTGCACCTCGACGAGGGCGGTCATGCCGAGCGAGTGGACGCGCTCGACGAGCGACGTGAGGACCGTCTGCTCGAGCGCGGCGACGATGAGGAGGACGATGTCGGCGCCGTGCGCCCGTGCCTCCCACACCTGGTACGGCGTCACGACGAAGTCCTTGCGGAGCACGGGGACGTCGACCCGGGCGCGCACCGCGTCGAGGTCGGCGAGGCTCCCGTTGAAGCGGCGCTGCTCGGTGAGCACGGAGATCGCGGCCGCGCCGCCCTTCTCGTACTCCCCCGCGAGCTCGGCCGGGTCGGAGATCGCGGCGAGCGCACCCTTGCTGGGGCTCGAGCGCTTCACCTCGGCGATGACCGCGACGGCGTCGTCCGCCTTGAGGCGGCTCACGACCTCGAGCGCCCCGGGGACACGGGCGGCACGTTCCTTCAGCTCGTCGAGCGAGGTCGCCGCCTGACGCACCGCGAGGTCCTCGCGCACGCCCGCGACGATGTCGTCCAGAACCGTCATCGTCCCACCACTCCCCGTGTCGTTCCCGCCCCCCGGCCGGGCCGGTCGGCCGTCGTGCACCCACAGGTTCGGCCGACCCGTTGACAGGGAGGTACCTGCCATCGTAGAGCCGCCCCCGAGTGACGATGACCACGGCCCAGCCCCCGAGACGACCGCCGCAAGGCTGCCCGACCGTCTCAGGCTGCCACCGGGCCGAGCCACGGGACGAGGGCGGGCACGTTCCGCAGGACGCCGAAGAGCACGAGGACACCCAGCGAGGCCCACGCGAGCCAGACCGGGAGACGGGGAGCCGGGCGCCCCCGCCAGGCTCGCACGAGCCACGTGGCCCACAGCGCCACGAGCAGCGGCGCGACGAGGACCCACAGGGGGTTCATCGACCAGGCGGCGGCGAGGTCGAGGTGGACGAGATCGTGCGTGGCGCGCAGGCCACCGCACCCCGGGCACGCGAGGCCGGTGAGCGCGAGGAGGGGACACGTGACGTAGTGCCCCGGGCGGTTCGGGTCGACGGCGCCGACGTAGGCCGTCGCCGCGGCGACCAGGACGCCCACCGCGAGCGGAGCCTGCGCCGCACGCGGGACCCGTCGACGTCGCACGGCCTCGGACGTCACGCGCTCACCCGTCAGTACTGGTCCGGGATCGTGCCGACCCAGGCGAAGAAGGCCGGGAAGAAGAGGAGAAGGAAGAGCACACCGACGACCGACAGGCCGATGGCGACCCAGCCGAGGATGATCCCCGCCGTCGCCATGCCGTCGTTGTCCGCCTGCCCCTCGGCGACCGCGCGCTTCGCGGCGTTGCCGACGATCACCGCCGGGATGCCCGTGAAGAAGCCGCAGCTCAGGACGAACGCGGCGATCCCCAGCACGAGCGACCAGATGGCGAGGCTGTTCTTGGGGTAGTACGGCGGCGCCCCGTAGGCGCCCGCCGGGTACTGCTGGCCGGGGTACGGCTGGCCCGGGTACTGCTGGCCGGGATATTGCTGGCCGGGGTACGGCGCGGCGGGGTGCTGCGGCTGCGCCGCGTAGGGCGCCCCTGCGGGGTCGCCCGCCGGGGGCTGCGGGCCGCCGGGCGCCGACGAGCCGTACGGCGCCTGCGACCCGTCCTGCGGGCCTGCGGGGTCATACGGGCCGGGTCCCGGCGGCTGCGTCACCGTGCCTGCTTCTGGCCGTAGCCCATGTTGCGCAGCACGAGGCCACCGACGAGTGCCACCGCCACGAGGCCCATGCCGACCCAGAAGAGCCAGACGCCGGACACCTGGGCCATGCCCGGGAGGAGGACACCGATCGCGGCCACGAGCGAGCCGACCATGATGCCGATCATGGTGAACCAGGCGGCGACGGTGTGCCCGTGGTTCGTGGGCGGAGCCGCGGGCGGCAGGTAGGCGATCTCGGTGGTCTGCTGGTTCTCGGCCATGAGGGTCGTGCCTTTCGTCAAGATGTGGTCAGAGCCTATCGGACCGTGCCGGTGCCCGTCCCCCGCACGGTCGTCGGTCGCGTCGGCAGGGGCGGGCGTCCGCGCTGCTCAGCGGTCCGTGGGGTCCTCGCCGCGGGACAGCGCGTCCCATGCGTCGTGGTCGGTGAGGTCGTCGGGCGAGGCCGGCTCCGTGGTGCCGGACGGGTCCGGCCGCCCTTCGGGCGCCGTCGTCGCCGCGGCCGCCGAGGCGGTGGGCGGCGTCGCACCGGTCGCGCGCTCGTGCCGCGTCGACGCGCCGACCCACGACCGCGAGCCGACGGCGACCCACACCACCGCGAGCACCGTGAGGACGCCGAGCGCCGCGGCGAGCCAGGGCGCGACGGTCAGGTCGACCGGGGCCGTGACCTCCGTGACCCCCGTCGCGTCCGCGACGGCCGAGCGCGCGCTCGGCTCCGGGTCGAGCGCGACGCCGAGCGCGGAGACGGTCGCGACGACGCCGCTCGCCGCGGCGACGGCGAGCACGACCCACCGGCCGACCCGGCCGACCAGCCCGAGGGCGAGCGCGGCGGCGACGAGCACGAGCGCGGACGCGCTCACCCCGGGCGCGGCCGACGTCCCGGCGACGGTCACCTCGACCTCCGGGTCGAGCGCCGTCGCGCCGGTCGTGCTCAGCCAGGTCGGCACGGCCGCCGCGAGGGTCGCGCCCCCGAGCAGGAGCAGGACCCAGATCGCGGTGCGCCGGCTCGGCCCGGCCGGCCGGCTCACGCCAGCCCCCGCAGCCGCGCGGCGACCTGGACGGCCCGCACCGCGGCGGCCGCCTTGTTGCGCGACTCCGCGTACTCCAGCGCCGGCACCGAGTCGGCGACGATGCCGCCGCCGGCCTGGACGCTCGCCCGACCGTCGCGGATCAGTGCCGTCCGGATCGCGATGGCCATGTCCATGTTCCCGTCGAAGTCGAAGTACCCCGCCGTCCCACCGTAGATCCCGCGCGACGCGGGCTCGAGCTCGTCGATGAGGGCGATCGCGCGAGGCTTGGGCGCGCCCGAGAGCGTGCCGGCCGGGAACGTCGCCCGGAACGCGTCGAGCGCGGTGGCGCCGTCGCGCAGCGTCCCGACGACCGTCGAGCACAGGTGCATGATGTGGCTGAACCGCTTGGTCGCCATGAACTCCACGACCTCGACCGACGTCGGCTCGCACACCTTGACGAGGTCGTTGCGCGACAGGTCCACGAGCATGATGTGCTCGGCGAGCTCCTTCGGGTCCTGCAGGAGCTCCTCCCCGAGCGCCACGTCCTCCTCCGGCGTCGCGCCACGCGGCCGCGAGCCGGCGATCGGGAACGTCGTGACCCGGCCGTCCTCGACCTTCACGAGCGTCTCCGGGCTCGACCCGACGACCGCGAAGTCCCGCCCGTCCGCGTCCGTGAGCTGGAAGTAGTACATGTACGGGCTCGGGTTGATCGTCCGCAGCGCGCGGTAGACGTCGAGCGGGTCCGCCGGGCAGTCGAGGTCCAGGCGCTGGGACAGCACCACCTGGAACACCTCGCCCTCGCGGATCGCGTCCTTGCCCGCGACGACCGACGCCTCGAACTCGTCGCGCGTCGAGCGGAACTCGAGCGCCGGCTCGGTGACGTCCGGCGCGACGACCGACGCGACGTGCGCGCCGCCGGCCACCAGACGCGCCTGCATCGCGTCCAGGCGCGCGACGGCGTCGGCGTAGGCCTCGTCGACGCGCTCGTCCGTGTCGTCGAAGTTGATCGCGTTGGCGACGAGCCACACGCTGCCCTCCGCGTGGTCGACGACCGCGAGGTCCGTCGCGAGGCACAGCGTGAGCTCGGGCACGCCCAGCTCGTCGGGCGCGTCCGACGGCAGGGTCGGCTCCCAGTGCCGGATGACGTCCCAGCCGATCGCGCCCGCGAGGCCGCCCGTGAGCGGCGGCAGGCCCTCGACCGCGGGCGTCCGCAGCACGTCGAGCGTCGCCTCGAGCACGTCCACGACGTCCCCCTCGAGGGGGACCCCGGCGGGGACGTCACCGGACCAGACCGCCCGGCCGTCGTGCGCCGTGAGCGTCGCGCGGGACGCGACGCCGACGAACGAGTACCGGGCCCAGCGCCCGTCCGACTCGGCCGACTCCAGGACGAACGTGCCCGGCCGTCCCTGCGCGAGGGTGCGGTACAACCCGACGGGTGTGACGTCGTCGGCCAGCAGGCGCCGCACCACCGGGACCACCCGTCGGGACGTGGCCAGCGCGCGGAACCCGTCGAGCACGGGCCACGTCGCGCCCCACGCGGGACCGCCCGCGGGGACGGTGGTGGTCTCGGCCGGGTAGACGGTCGCGCTCACTGGTTCTCCTCCTCAGGGTCGGGGTCGGGCGTGGCCGAGCGGTCGGCGGTGCCCGCGGGCAGGTCGCCCACGACGGCGCCCAGGTCTCCCCCGGCCTCGAAGCACGTCCGGGTTCCGGTGTGGCACGCGGCCCCCACCTGGTGGACGCGCACGAGCAGCGCGTCCCCGTCGCAGTCGAGGGCCACCGAGCGCACGACCTGCACGTGGCCCGAGGTGTCGCCCTTGCGCCAGTACTCCTGGCGGGACCGGCTCCAGAACGTCACGCGCCCGCTCGTCAGCGTCCGGTGGAGCGCCTCGTCGTCCATCCAGCCGAGCATGAGCACGTCACCCGTGTCGTGCTGCTGGACGATCGCGGCGACCAGGCCCGCGTCGTCGCGCTTGAGCCGCGCGGCGATCCCGGGGTCGAGCGCGGTGCGGTTCGCGGTGTCGGTCGTGGGTCCGGTCGTGGAGTCGGGCACCCGAGAATCCTGCCAGACGCCGGGGCGACCTCGATCCCCCGTCTCGCCCCCGTCCCACGCCCGTCGCGAGTCGCCGCACCAGCTCGGCCCGCGGCTCAGCGGGTCTGGGAGACCCAGGCGTCGTGCATGCGGGCGTAGACGCCGCCGGCGCGCGCGAGGTCGTCGTGGTGGCCCACCTCGACGACGTGGCCCGCGTCCACCACGACCACGAGGTCGGCCGCCTCGGCGGTGGAGAGCCGGTGGGCGATGGTCAGGGTGGAGCGGCCCGCGGTGAGGGACGCGAGCGCCCGGGCGATGCGGACCTCGGTCGCGGGGTCGACGGCGGACGTCGCCTCGTCGAGGACGAGCAGGTCGGCCTCGGCGAGGTAGGCCCGCACCAGGGCGACGAGCTGCCGCTCCCCGGCGGAGAGCGACTCGCCGCGCTGCCCGACCGGCGAGTCGAGCCCGTCGGGCAGGTCCGCGACCCAGTCGGTGAGCCCGAGCCGTTCGACGGCGGCCTCGATCCGGGCGCGGCGTGCGGCGTCGGGTTCCTGCTCGGCGTCGCCGCGCAGCCCGTACGCCACGTTGTCCGCGAGCGTGCCGTCGAAGAGGAAACCCTCCTGCGGCACGAGCACGACGCGCTCGCGCAGGGACGCCACGGCGAGGTCGCGCAGGTCGGTGCCGTCGAGCAGCACGCGCCCCGCGGTCGGGTCCATGAGCCGGGCGACGAGCTTGGCGATCGTCGTCTTCCCGGAACCGGTCGCGCCCACGACGGCGACGGACGCCCGCGCCGGGAGGTCGAGGTCGACGTCGTGCAGCACCTCCGGGCCGTCGGGGTAGGCGAACCGGACGCCCTCGAGCCGCACGTGGGCGGGGCCGCGCGGGCTGCGCGCCCCCGCGTCGCCCTTGTCGACCACCTCGACGGGCGTCTCCAGGACCGCGAGGACCCGTCGCCACCCGGCGACGGCGTTCTGGAGCTCGTTGAGGATCTCGGTCGCCATCTGGACGGGGCCCGTGAAGAGCTGGACGAGGAAGAGGAACGCGAGGAGCTGGCCGACCGAGATGTCGCCGGCCACCCCGAGGTACGACCCGACGACCACGACGACGGCGAGCACGAGGTTCGCGACGAGCACGCCGCTCGAGAAGACGACGGCGACGAGCTTCTGCGCCCGGACCATGGCGCGCCGGGTCGCGTCGACCGCGGCGTCGATGCGCCGCGCGGTGCGGGCGCCCGCGCCGTACGCGCGGATCGTCTCGGCGCCGACGATCGACTCGGAGATCGCGCCGAGCATCCCGCCGACGCGCGCCCGGACCTGCGTGTACGCGTCGTTGACGCGCGCCTGCGCGGGGCGCAGGACGAGGAACAGCGGGACGAAGCACGCCCAGACCACGAGCGTGAGCTGCCACGAGTAGACGGCCATGAGGACCGTCGCGACGCCGATCTGCAGCACCGAGACGAGCAGCATGATGCCGCCCCACTGGACGAAGAGCGAGATGGTGTCGACGTCGCTCGTCACGCGCGAGACGAGCGACCCGCGCCGCTCGGTGTTCTGCGTGAGCACGGACAGGTCGTGCACGTGCCGGAACGCCCGCACGCGCAGGCCGGCGAGGCCCGCCTCGGTCGAGCGGAACAGCCGGACGTTGACGAAGGCCGAGCAGAGGCCCGCGAGGACGATGACGACCGCGGCCGCGCCGACGAGCACGGCCACGCGGGTCGTGTCCGGCCCGCCGTCGGCGAGCACGCCGGTGTCGACGGTCTGCTGGACGGTCACCGGGACGACGACGCGGCCCAGCGCGGCCGCGACCGCGAGCCCGAGCGTGATCCAGATCCCGTCGAGGATCTGCGGCGAGACCTGGACGCCTCGGCGCAGGGTGGCGAGGACGCCCAGCGAGCTCGCGGAGGCGATACGGGCGTCGGCGGCACGGCCGGGCGCGCCGGGAGCGGGCGCCGCGCGCACCGCGTCGGTGCGCTCGCTCTGCGTGGTGGTCCGGCTCATTCCTCCAGTGCCCCCGTCTCGACGTGCCGCACGACGTCGTCCTCCTCGATCTCTTCCTGCCGCTCGAGGTCGTCCTCCCGACGGTCCCCGTCGTACCCGTCCCGGCCGTCCTCGGCCGCCTCCCGCGCGGTGTCGTCCGTGGCGTCCGCGCGTTCCTGCTCGCGCCGCTCGGCCTCGCGCGCGTAGGCGGTCGCGAGCTCGCGGTACCCGGCGTCGCGCGCGAGCAGCTCGTCGTGCGTCCCGACGTCGACCACACGGCCGGACTCCACGTGCACGACGACGTCAGCGAGCGCGACGCTCGACATGCGGTAGGCCACCATGACGACGGTCGGGCGGTCCGCCCCCTCGCGGGCGAGACCCGCGAGGATCTGCTGCTCGACGCGCGGGTCGACCGCGGACGTCGCGTCGTCGAGGACGAGCAGTCGCGGGCGGCGCACGAGGGCGCGCGCGATGGCGAGCCGCTGGCGCTGGCCACCGGACAGGTTCGCCCCGCGCTCCCCCAGCGGCGCGTCCAGACCCTCCGGCAGGCGCGCGACGACGTCGTCGACCCGCGCCAGGCGCAGCGCCTCCCAGACCTGGTCGTCGGCCGGGCCCGGGTCGCCGTCGTCGACGAGCGTGACGTTCGCCCGCACGGAGTCCTCGAAGACGAACGCCTGCTGGGCCACGAGCGCGACCTGGGACGTCAGGTCGGTCTCGCGCACCTCGCGCACGTCGGTGCCGTCGAGCACGACGCGTCCGCGCGTGGGGTCGGAGAGCCGGGCGAGCAGCGACACGAGCGTCGTCTTGCCCGCGCCCGTGGGGCCGACGACCGCGACCGTGGTCCCGGGATCGACCCGGAGGTCGATCTCGTCGAGCAGGGTGATCACGCGCCCGCCCGCGCGGACGTCCACGCCGACGCCCTCGAGGTGAACGCCCAGACCGGAGCCCCCGCCGGGGAGGCCGCCGGTCCCGGGGCGCAGCAACCCGCCGGCGTCGACGACGCGGCTGATGCGCTCGTACCCGACGAGAGCGCGCGGGAGCTCGCCGAGCACCCACCCGAACGCCCGGACGGGCACGGCCATGACCGTGAGGAGGTAGGCGGCCGTGACGATGTCGCCCGCCGCGACGCCGCCCGAGGTGAGCCGGACGGTCCCGACGGCCAGCACGAGGAGCGTGCCGAGCGACGGCAGGAGCTCGATGACCGGGTCGAAGAACGCCCGGACGACACCGACGCGCACGTTCGCGGCGCGCAGCTCGTCGGTGCGCTCGGCGAAGCGCCGCTCCTCGCGGTCCGCCGTCCCGAGCGACGTGACGAGCAGCGCGGCCTCGAAGCTCTCGTGCGCGACGTCCGAGACCTCGGCCCGGAGCTGCTGCGCGCGCGTGATCGCGGGCGACATGTAGCGCTGGAACACGACGTTCACCGCGATCGCGACCGGGATGACGACGAGCGCGGCGCACGCGAGCCAGACGTCCACGCGGAAGAGCATCACCGCGGCGACGCCGATCATGACGACGACACCGAGCGCGAACGGGAGCGGGTTGAACACGCCCGTCGCCGCCTCGACGTCGGAGTTCGCGTTGGAGAGGAGCTGCCCCGCGGGGTGCGAGCGGTGCCACGACATGGGCAGGCGCAGGTACTGACGCGTCACCGCCGTGCGGTGCCGGGCCTGGAGCGCAGCGTAGCCGTTGCCCGCGAAGATGCGGCGAGCGGCCACGCTCGCCGCGAGCGAGACGGCGATCCCCGCGAGGACGAGGCCCGCGACCCAGATGCGGCCGCGCGCTGCCTCGTCGCCGGCGAGCGCGGGGACGACGACCTCGTCCGTCGCGGTGCCGATCGCGCTGCTCACGGCGACGGTGAGCGCCCCGAAGAGCGCGGAGGACCCGATGGCCAGCGCGTACGTGCGCGGCTCGTCACGGATGCCGCGGCCCATGAGGGCGAGCGACCGGCGCACGCGCGACCCGGTCAGGGCGTGCGGCCGCCGGACGCTCGGCTCGTCGGGGAGCTGGTCCTGGGGCAGGTCGGGCCGGTCCGTCGGGGCCGGCAGGTCGGTCGGGGCGGGCTGGGCGTCGGCGCCGGTGGGGCGCGTCCTGCTGCCGGGCACGGGACGGTCCTCGTCTTTCGTTCAGGGAGTTGCACGATCTTCTCATGCAGCCCTGACGGGGCCCGACGGTATTCCCGGCGCGACCGGGCCGGGCCCCGCACGCCCGCGCGCGGTCCGCTCAGCGCACCTCGACGCCCTGCGCGCGCATCGCGTCCTTGACCTGGGCGACCGTCAGGGCGCCGAAGTGGAAGACGCTCGCGGCGAGCACGGCGTCGGCCCCGGCGCGCGCCGCGGCCACGAAGTGCTCGGGCGTCCCGGCGCCCCCGCTCGCGACGAGCGGGACCCGGACCTCGGAGCGCACCGCGGCGAGCATCTCGAGGTCGAAGCCCGCGGTCGTGCCGTCGGCGTCCATGGAGTTGAGGAGGATCTCGCCGGCCCCGAGCCCCGCGGCGCGCGCGGCCCACTCCACGGCGTCGATGCCCGTCCCCCGGCGCCCGCCGTGGGTCGTGACCTCGTACCCGGACTCCGTGCGCACGTCGCCCGTCGTGCGCCGCGCGTCGACGGACAGGACGAGCACCTGGCTCCCGAAGCGGTCGGCGATCTCGGCGATGAGCTCGGGGCGGGCGATCGCCGCCGTGTTCACCCCCACCTTGTCCGCGCCGGCGCGCAGGAGGCGGTCCACGTCCTCCGCCGAGCGCACGCCGCCGCCGACGGTGAGCGGGACGAAGACCTGCTCCGCGGTGCGCCGCACGACGTCGTACGTCGTCTCCCGGTCGCCCGAGGACGCCGAGACGTCGAGGAACGTCAGCTCGTCCGCGCCCTCGGCGTCGTACCGGGAGGCGAGCTCGACGGGGTCGCCCGCGTCGCGCAGGTTCTCGAAGTTCACGCCCTTGACGACGCGTCCCGCGTCGACGTCGAGGCACGGGATCACGCGGATCGCGACGGTCATGAGGACTCTCCTTGGTCGGCCGGCGCGTCGCCGGTCGTGTCGGTGCCGGTGCCGTCGGCGCCGCGCTCGGCGGCCTCCTCCGCGGTCACCGGGAACTGGGCGTCGAGGATGTCCACGACGTAGACGAGCGTCTCGCCCGCGAGCGGGTTGGCCGTCTCGCCGTAGGCGAGGTCGGGCGGGACGACGAGCAGCACCTGGCTCCCCACGGACTGCTCCAGCAGGCCCTGCTCCCATCCCTCGATGACCTCGCCGATCCCGATCATGATGGACAGCGGCGCGGTGCCGTCCGTCCACGTCGAGTCGAAGACCTCGCCGTCGGACCAGCGCACTCCCGTGTACCGGACCGTGACCACCTGGCCGACCTCGACCTGGCGTCCGTCACCGCGGACCAGCGGCTGGACGACGAGCCCCGCGGGCGCGGCCGTCTCGGGCGGGATCGTGGGGCTCGGCGCACCGTCCTCGGCGAGCGTCACGGTCGGCAGGCCCTCGACGGGATCGACCGCCTCGCCCGACGCACGGGTCGGGAGCACGTCCACGACCAGCGCGACGGGGACGCCGTCGTCCTCCTCGAGCCGCAGGAGGCGGGCTCCCACCCGCTGGCCGCGCAGGAGGTCGCGCAGGTCGCGCCCGATCGACTCGTCGGTGAGCGCGCGCCAGCGCGGCGCGTCGGTGTACGTGTTCTGGAGGACCGTCCCGTCGCTCACGTCCTGCGCGTAGAGGTTGAGCAGGAGCGGACCGCCGTCGACGAGCTCGGCCCCGGCGCCCGGCCACACGACCTCCGAGGTCGCCTCGGGGACGTCGAGCGGGGCACGGTACTGGAGCTCGGGCGGCGCTCCCGACGATCCGATCACCGTGAGGTCGGTGTTCAGCGGCGTCGGCGTCGCGTCCTCCGGCTCCGTGCACGCGGCGAGCACGAGGGTCGCGACGAGCGCCACGAGCAGCGCGAGCGCCGCCCGGACCGCGGGCGCACGACCACGGACGGGCCGAGCACCCCGCACGGGGCGCCCGGCCGCGAGGGCCAGGTTCGTCACATCACGTCCCGCGTCACATCGACTCGATGAGGCGTTCCACGCGCTCGTCGACGTTCCGGAACGGGTCCTTGCACAGGACCGTGCGCTGCGCCTGGTCGTTGAGCTTCAGATGCACCCAGTCGACCGTGTAGTCCCGGCGCGCCTCCTGCGCGGCGCGCACGAAGTCGCCGCGCAGCTTGGCGCGCGTCGTCTGCGGCGGGACCGCCGTCGACTCGAACACCTCGAGGTCCGTCGTGACGCGCTCGACCATCCCGCGCGCGGCGAGAAGGTTGTACAACCCCTCGGTGCGCGAGATGTCGTGGTACGCGAGGTCGAGGCGCGCGATCCGGGGGTCGTCGAGCTCGAGCCCGTGCTTGGCCTGGTAGCGCTGGATCAGCCGGTACTTGATGACCCAGTCGAGCTCGCGGTCGACGAGCGAGAGGTCGCCCGTCTCGAGCGCACGCAGCCCTCGCTCCCACAGGTCGAGGACCTGCTTGACGACCGGCGTCGGCGAGACGTCCTGCTCGACGAACTCCTTGACGCGCTGGAGGTACTCGCCCTGGAGGTCGATCGCGGTGACCGTGCGACCGCTCGCGAGCTGGACGGGCTGCTTGCCGGTCATGTCGTGGCTGATCTCGCGGATCGACCGGATCGGGTTCTCGAGCGCCAGGTCGCGCATGGGCACGCCCGCCTCGACCATGCGCAGGATGAGGTCGGTCGAGCCGACCTTGAGCATCGTCGTCGTCTCCGCCATGGACGAGTCACCGACGATGACGTGCAGGCGCCGGTAGCTCTCGGCGTCGGCGTGCGGCTCGTCGCGCGTGTTGATGATCGGGCGGGACCGCGTCGTCGCGCTGGAGACCGCCTCCCAGATGTGGTCGGCGCGCTGCGACAGGCAGTACACCGCGCCGCGCGGCGTCGCGAGGACCTTGCCCGCACCCGTGAGCACCTGGCGGGTGATGAGGAACGGGACGAGCACGTCGGACAGGCGCGAGAAGTCGCCCTGGCGCCGCACGAGGTAGTTCTCGTGGCACCCGTACGAGTTGCCCGCCGAGTCGGTGTTGTTCTTGAAGAGGTGGATGCGCCCGGGCAGGCCCTCGTGCTCGAGGCGCTGCTGCGCGTCGGCGACGAGGCCCTCCAGGATCCGCTCCCCGCCGCGGTCGTACGCGACGAGCTGGTGCACGTCGTCGCACTCGGCCGTCGCGTACTCCGGGTGCGAGCCGACATCGAGGTACAGGCGCGACCCGTTGCGCAGGAACACGTTGGACGAGCGCCCCCACGCGACCACCTTGCGAAACAGGTAGCGCGCCACCTCGTCCGCAGACAGCCCCCGGCCGTCGTCGGACGCGCACGTCACGCCGTACTCGGTCTCCAGCCCGAAGATCCTGCGGTCCATCGCGCTCCTACCCCTCGTCCGTCGCGGGGCCGGCGCCCGTCGCGTCGGCCGCGTCGTCGGAGGCGGCGTCGGCGGCCGCCGGGCCGTCGCCGTCCGCGAGGAGCTCCTCGAGCGCGCTCCCCGAGATGCGGCGGAACGCGCGCCGTGGGCGCGTACGGTCCAGGACGGCGACCTCGAGCTGCGCGGCCGGGATGGTCCGCACCTCCTCCCCGTCGCCGCCCGCACCGAGCGCGCGCACGGCGAGCCGCAGCACCTCGGCCAGGCCGAGGCCGGGCTGCCACGCGTCCCGGAGCACGCGGCCGAGCTGGTCGGCCTGCCCACCCATGACGACGACGCCCTGCTCGTCGGCGACGGAGCCGTCGTAGGAGATCCGGTAGAGCTGGTCCTGCGCCGAGGTGCGCCCGACCTCCGCGACGACGAGCTCGACCTCGAGCGGCTTGGACTCCGTGGTGAACACCGTGCCGAGCGTCTGGGCGTACGCGTTCGCGAGCCCGCGCGCGTTGACGTCGGTACGGTCGTAGGAGTACCCGCGCAGGTCCGCGTAGCGCACCCCCGCGACCCGCAGGTTCTCGAACTCGTTGTACTTGCCGACCGCGGCGAACGCGATGCGGTCGTAGATCTCCGAGATCTTGTGCAGCGCGCGCGACGGGTTCTCCGTGGCGAACGCGATCCCGTCCTCGTACGCGAGGACGACGACGGACCGGCCGCGCGCGATGCCCTTGCGCGCGAAGTCCGCCCGGTCCTTCATGAGCTGCTCGGGCGAGACGTAGAAGGGCATGTTCACTCGGCGTCACCTCCCGACGCGGGGCCCTGCGACAGGTCGTGCGGCTGGTCGTGCGGGACGGCCTCGGCGTTCGTCACCGCGGGCCGACGACGCGGCACGCCCGAGCCGGACCGCTCGGCCACGATCTGCTCGACGACGGCCGCGAGATCGTCGTCGGGGACGCGCTCGTACCCGGCCTGCGTCACGACCGCGACGACCGGCCAGATGCGACGCACCGGGTCGGGGCCGCCGGTGGCCGAGTCGTCGTCCGCCGCGTCGTACAAGGCCTCGACCGCGACGCGTACGGACGTGTCCCGGTCGAGCTCGGTGCGCCACAGCTTCTTCAGCGAGCTCCGCGCGAACACCGACCCGGAACCCACCGAGTGGTAGGCGCGCTCCTCGTACCGGCCGCCGGTCACGTCGTAGGAGAAGATGCGCCCGCCGCCGCGGTCGAGGTCGAACCCGGCGAACAGCGGGACCACCGCGAGCCCCTGCATCGCGAGGCCGAGGTTCTGCCGGATCATCGTCGACAGGCGGTTCGCCTTGCCGTCCAGCGAGAGCAGCGAGCCCTCGATCTTCTCGTAGTGCTCGAGCTCGAGCTGGAACAGGCGCACGAGCTCGACCGCGATGCCCGCGGTCCCCGCGATCCCGACCGCCGAGAACTCGTCCGCCGGGAAGACCTTCTCGATCTCGCGGTTCGCGATCATCGAGCCCATCGTCGCGCGGCGGTCCCCCGCCATGACGACACCGCCCGCGACGCCCTCGGCGCCGAACGTCAGCGCCACGATCGTCGTCGCGTGCGGCGCGTCGGGCGCGACGCCCGCGGACGGGTGCCCGGCGACGCGGCGCGACGGCAGCAGGTCCGGGGCGTGCCCGGACAGGAAGTCCAGGAACGACGACGACCCGGGGGTCGTGAACGCGTCGGGCAGGCGCCCTGGCTGGTCCGTGCTCATCGGGTTGCCGTCACCCTTCCTACTCGCCGCCCTTCTGGACGAAGCCCCGGACGAAGGACTCCGCGTTCGTCTCCAGCACCTCGTCGATCTCCTCGAGGAGCGCGTCGACCTCCGCGTCGCGCGACTGCGCCTGCGGCGCGACCGGGACCTCGGGGCCCTCGGGCTCGTCGTCGGGACGCCGGTCCTCGTGGGACGCGTGGGTGCGTTCGGTACCCGCCATGGCTGCCTCCTCGTCCGTCGGCGCGATGCCGCGCCGACGCTCTGTCCGTTCCGACCCGGTCCGGGCTCGCGCCCTTCCCGGCCCTGCTCGCACGCGGCGCCCGTTCCGCGAGGGGCGGGGCGCCGTCGTACGTCCAGCCTAGTCGCCGCGACTCACGACGGGCCTGCCAGACCCGCCAGGAGCGCCGCCGCGTCCGGGCTCGCGTCGAGCAGCGCACCGATGTGCGCCCGCGTCCCCCGCAGCGGGTCCATCATCGGGACCCGCTGGAGCGACGGCGCGCCCGGCACGTCGAAGATCACGGAGTCCCAGCTCGCGGCCGAGACCTGGTCGCCGTAGCGCGCCATGACCTCGCCGCGGAAGAACGCCCGCGTGTCCTCCGGGGCGTGGTGCACGGCCGCCCCGACCTCGCGCTCGGTGACGACCCGGTCGACCGCGCCCGCCGCGAGGAGCCGGTGGTAGATGCCGCGCTCCGGGCGCACGTCGGACCACTGGAGGTCCATCGCCGCCAGCCGCGGGTGGCCCCACTCGAGACCGTCGCGCTCGCGCAGGCGGTCGAGGAGGCGCAGCTTCGCGACCCACTCGACGTCGCGCGCGCACGCGTCGCGATCCGTCCCGAGGCGGTCGAGCACGGAGGCCCACCGGTCGAGCACGTCGCGCGTGGGCGCGTCGACGCCGTCCGTGCCGGCGAGCCGCTCCGACGCCTCCGCTGCGACCGCGAGGTACTCGTGCTGGACCTCCAGCGCGGTCAGCTCGCGCCCGTCGGCGAGGGCGAGCCGACGCGTGAGGTCCAGGTCGCGGCTGACCCGCTGCACGTCCGCGACCGGGTCCGCCAGCCGCAGGCCCGCGAGCCGCGCCCGCACCTGCGGGCCCAGCTCCTCGAGGTGCTCGACGACGAACAGCACGAGCGACGTCGTGCCCGTCTTGAGGTACGTCGCGGTCTCGAGCATGTTCGCGTCGCCGATGATGAGGTGCAGCCGGCGCCAGCGCTGCCGGTCGGCGTGGGGCTCGTCGCGCGTGTTGACGATCGGGCGGCGCAGCGTGGTCTCCAGCCCGACCTCGGCCTCCACGTAGTCCGCGCGCTGCGAGATCTGGAAGCCGTGCTCCTCGCCCGTCGGGCCGAGGCCGACTCGCCCGGAGCCGGCGAACACCTGCCGGGTCACGAGGAACGGCGTGAGCATCTCGACGAGCACCCCGAAGGGGACCTCCCGGTCCACGAGGAAGTTCTCGTGCGTGCCGTAGCTCGCGCCCTTGCCGTCGACGTTGTTCTTGTAGAGCACGACGGACCCGCCCGGCACCTGGTCCAGCTCGCGCGACGCCGCGAGCATCACACGCTCGCCCGCCACGTCCCAGCACACGACGTCGTGCGGCACCGTGACCTCGGGCGACGAGTACTCCGGGTGCGCGTGGTCGACGTACAGCCGGGCACCGTTCGTGAGGATCACGTTCGCCGCGCTCGGGTCGTCGTACTCCTCCGTCGTGGGGCGCGCGACCTCCTGGAGCGAGCCCTCGGGCGTCGCTCCCCCGGCAGGCTCCGCCACCGGCCCCGACGGCGCGGGCCGGGTCGGGTCGTCGGTGAGCAACGACGGGTGGGCCGACGCCCGCGGGACGTGGAAGCCTCGCGCGTCCTGGAGCGGGTCCTCGTCGTCGTAGTCCCAGCGCGCCCGGCCCCGGGCGCCGTCGCTGCGCGCGGCGAGCGCCCGGTAGGTGGTGACGACCTGGCTCGACATCAGCATCGGGTTCGCCATCGGCTTCCCCGGCTGCAGGACGCCGTACTCGGTCTCGATCCCCATGACCCGTCGAACGCTCACGCGCTCACCCTATGTCGGTCCGCCGACGCCGCGCGGTCCGTGTCCACCGACGACGACACGCCCTCCCGCGGAGCGGCGAGACCCCGCCGGTGCGGCGCCCCGCGCGTGCGGGTCGCCGTCCGGACGGGGTCTCGAGGCGTCGGTCGGGTGGTCCTACAGGTACTGACCGGTGTTCGTGACGGTGTCGATGGTGCGCGGGGAGCCGCCCTCGCCCTTCTTCTGGACGATCGTGCGGATGAAGACGATGCGCTCGCCCTTCTTGCCGCTGATGCGCGCCCAGTCGTCCGGGTTGGTGGTGTTGGGCAGGTCCTCGTTCTCCTTGAACTCGTCGACGCACGCCGAGAGCAGGTGGTCGACGCGGATACCGCGCTGACCGGTGGCGAGGAAGTCCTTGATCGCGGACTTCTTGGCCCGGTCGACGACGTTCTGGATCATCGCGCCCGAGTTGAAGTCCTTGAAGTACAGGACCTCCTTGTCGCCGCTCGCGTAGGTGACCTC
Organism: Cellulosimicrobium cellulans; assembly: GCF_006539945.1. Lineage (GTDB taxonomy): Bacteria > Actinomycetota > Actinomycetes > Actinomycetales > Cellulomonadaceae > Cellulosimicrobium > Cellulosimicrobium cellulans. Next base: position 86,422 of record NZ_BJNZ01000002.1, read on the forward strand.
GAGGAACTGGTTCTCGTCCTCCTCGGAGTACATCCGCTCGACCACGGACCGGATCATCGCGTCGAGGGCCTCGCGCTGGTTGCCGCCGTGCTCGGCGAGGTCGGCGGCGTGGATGGGCAGGTCCTCGGTGAGGTACTTCGCGAAGATCTCCTTGGCGCCCTCGGCGTCGGGCCGCTCGATCTTGATCTTCACGTCGAGGCGGCCGGGCCGCAGGATCGCGGGGTCGATCATGTCCTCACGGTTGGACGCGCCGATGACGATGACGTTGTCGAGCCGCTCCACGCCGTCGATCTCGGCGAGGAGCTGGGGCACGATCGTCGTCTCGACGTCGGACGACAGGCCGGTGCCGCGCGTGCGGAACAGCGACTCCATCTCGTCGAAGAACACGACGACCGGGGTGCCCTGGGACGCCTTCTCCCGCGCGCGGGCGAAGATCAGGCGGATGTGCCGCTCGGTCTCGCCCACGTACTTGTTGAGCAGCTCGGGGCCCTTGACGTTGAGGAAGTAGCTGCGCGCCGCGCCCGACCCGTCCTCAATCTGCTCGCCGCGCGCCCGCGCGACGGTGTGCGCGAGCGAGTTCGCGACGGCCTTGGCGATGAGCGTCTTGCCGCACCCGGGCGGGCCGTACAGGAGGACGCCCTTGGGCGGGTGCAGCCCGTGCTCGCGGAAGAGGTCGGGGTGCGTGAACGGCAGCTCGACCGCGTCGCGGATCTGCTCGATCTGCGGACCGAGGCCACCGATGTCCTCGTACTCGATGTCCGGGACCTCCTCGAGGACGAGCTCCTCGACCTCGGACTTGGGGATCACCTCGAACACGAACCCGCTGCGCGTGTCGATCGTCAGCGAGTCCCCGACGCGCAGCGACGTGTGCGCGACGGAGCCCGCGAGGCGCACGACGCGCTCCTCGTCGGCGCGGCCCACGACGAGCACGCGGTCGGCGTCGAGGATCTCCTTGGCCGTGACGATCTCGCCCGTGCGCTCGTACCCGCCGGCCGCGACGACGGTCATCGCCTCGTTGAGCTTGACCTCCTGGCCGGGGCGCAGCCGCTCCACGTCCAGGCTCGGGCTGGCTCCGACGTGCATCTTGCGCCCGGCGGCGGACACGTCGACCGACCCGTCCGGGTGCGCGGCGAGGAACACCGCGTACGTGCCGGGAGGCTTGGCGAGGTCGTCGATCTGCCGCTTGAGGTCGAGGATCTGGTCCCGCGCAGCTCTCAGCGCCTCGGCGAGCCTCTCGTTCTTCGCGGACAGCAGCGCGAGCTCTCGCGCGCTGCTCTGCGGGGCCTCGTCGCTACGACCGAATGTCTCGCTCATCGGGTGTTCCCCTCTCGCCGGCGGCTCGCCCGACCGCGTGCTGGACGGCGGACGGAGGACCCGTGAGGGCACCCGTGCCGACCACCGTCCGGCGGTCGGGTGTAGACCTTAGGCACAATCCTCGCCCGAGCACACGGACGACACCCAGCGTGAGACGACCGGGTCCCGATCGTTACCGGACCGTCATGCCTCCGACACGTCGGACGAGTGCTCGTCCTGGGAGGAGCCAGGGGCGGCGGCCTGCTCCGGGCCCTGGCCCACGTCGCGTCGCACGCGGCGGATCTTCTTCTCCGAGACCGGACGCTCGCCGAGCTCCTCGGGCGACCACTGCTCGGCGTCGGTCGGGTACGCGCCCTTGGCGGGGCGGCGCTTGCGCTCGGGCGGCGCGACGCCGTCGGCCAGACGGCGCGCGGTGAGCAGGAAGCCCGTGTGGCCGATCATGCGGTGCTGCGGGCGCACGGCCAGGCCCTCGAGGTGCCAGCCCCGCACCATGGACTCCCACGCGACCGGCTCGGCGTAGCGCCCGTCGGCGCGCAGGTCCTCCGCGAGGCGCGAGAGCTGCGTCGTCGTGGCGACGTAGCAGACGAGCACGCCGCCGGGGACGAGCGCGCGGGCCACGACGTCGAGGTTCTCCCACGGCGCGAGCATGTCGAGGACGACGCGGTCGACCGTGCCGTCCCCGACGACGGTGGGCAGCACGTCGGCGAGGTCGCCGACGGACAGCGTCCAGGCGGGGTGCGCGCCCCCGAAGAAGGTCTCGACGTTGCCGCGCGCGATGGCCGCGAAGTCGTCACGGCGCTCGATCGAGTGCAGCTCGCCCGCGTCGCCGACAGCACGCAGGAGCGACATCGTCAGGGCGCCCGAGCCGACGCCTGCCTCGACGACGCGCGCGCCGGGGAAGATGTCCGCCATCGCGACGATCTGCCCTGCGTCCTTGGGGTAGACGACCGCCGCACCGCGCGGCATCGACAGCACGTAGTCCGCGAGCAGCGGGCGCAGCGCGAGGTACTCGATCTCGGCCGTGTTGCGGATCACGCTCCCCTCGGGCTGCCCGATGAGGTCGTCGTGGCGCAGGTAGCCCTTGTGCGTGTGGAACGTCGCGCCCGGCGCGAGCGTGATGGTGTGCAGGCGTCCCCGGGGGTCCGTGAGCTGCACCTTGTCGCCCACTCGCAGCGGGCCGCGGCGCTCGTCCGCGCCCGTCGCTCCCGGTCGGTCCGTGGTGGTGCCCGCAGGCGCGGGAGCGCCGTCCGGTCCGGAGGGCGTCGTCTGGGGGCCGGGCGTGGCGGCGGGCTCGGAGGTCACGGGCGACCATCCTACGGGCCGGTTCGCGGCGCACCGCGGCGAGCCACCGGACCCGTTCCTCCGCCCGCGCCGTCGCGCCGGGTCAGCGACCGCGCTGCGCGTCCCGCAGCGCGGCCACGACGCGGGCGACCTCGAGCGCCCCGACGACCCGGCCGCCGTCGGTCACGACGACGACGGCGCCGTCCCGCCCGACCCGCGCCAGCACGGCGAGCATGTCCTGGCCCTGGAGGTGGGCGTCGATCGTCGTGCCCGCGGGCAGCGGGACGGCGACGGCGCCCACGGGCGTCGTCTCGGCGGCGTCGGGCGGCACAGCCGACGCGGCGGCGGGGTCCGCGTACCCGACGGGGCGTCCCGTCCCGTCGACGAGGACGGCGAGGACGTGCGGGCCTCCCGCGAGAGCCACCGCACGGCCCACGGCCCCGACCGTCGCCGCGGACGGCACGGCGACGGCGGGCCGCGCGAGACCGCGCACGGAGAGCCCGGAGACGGCCTCGCGCGAACGCCCCACCGTGATCGCCTGCCCGGCGCCGCTCCAGAGGAAGGCGCCGATGAGCGCGGCCCACGCGACGGTCCACAGGTCGGGCTGGCGCCCGACGGTCAGCGGCCACACCAGGGCCCACGCGACGACGCCGACGGCGACCGCACGCCCGACCCAGCCCGCCGCGACCGTGCCCTTGGTGCGCGAGCCCGTCGCGGCCCACACGGCCGACTCGAGGATCTGGCCGCCGTCGAGCGGCAGCCCGGGCAGCAGGTTGAAGAACCCGACGAAGGCGTTGGAGAACGCCCCGGCGTACAGGAGCAGCGCGGGCACGGAGAACGTCGGCTGTGCCTGGAAGGTCACCCAGAACACGACCGCGAGCGCCAGGTTGGTCAGCGGGCCGACCACGGAGATGAGGAAGCCGTCGAGCGGGCGCGCGGACGTCCCCGAGTAGGCGGTGTGCCCGCCCCACAGCGTGACGGCGAGCTCGGTGACATGCTGCCCGCGCGCCCGCGCGACGAGCGCGTGCGCCACCTCGTGCAGGAACACGGAGGCGAACAGCAGGAGCACGAACGCGAACGAGACGAGGTACACCTCGTTGCCCAGGTGCGGCGCGAGCCGCCGCACCGTGGGGACGAACAGCACCGTGAGGATCGCCGCGGCCAGGAACCACGACGGCGTGAGGATGACCGGCGCGCCGACGATGCGGCCGATGACCCAGCCCTTCGTGCGCGGGCCGGCCGGGGCGGGCGTTCGGGGGGTTCGGGGCTCAGGTCCGTCCACCCCGGAAGCCTATGCGGTCCCGGGCTCCCCCCGGCGACGGCGCACGAGCGGGCCGACGGTCAACCGGTCCCTCGGAGGACGACGGCGGAACCGGACGAGCACCTAGGCCGCGTCGTCGGCCATGAGGTCGACGACCTCGCCGGAGACGAGCCGGGCGAGCAGGTCGAGGTCGACGAGCTCGAGCGACGGCGTCCGGCTCAGCCCGGGGGCGGGGAGCACGGGGACGACCGCCTCGACGCCCAACGTCGCGGCGCCCGCGGCGCGGGCGGACGCGATGCCTGCGGGCGAGTCCTCGATCGCGACGCAGCGCGTGACGTCGACACCCAGCCGCTCGGCCGCGAGCAGGTAGGGCTCGGGGTCGGGCTTGCCGCGCTCGACCTCGTCCCCGCACACGAGCACCTGGAACGCGTCGTCCGGCGCGAGCTCGGCGACCGGCGCGGCGAGCTCGCGGTACGACATCGTGACGAGCGCGCACGGCACGCCCGCCTCGCGCAGCGCCGTGAGCAGCTCGCGCGCGCCGGGCTGCCACGGGACCTCGGCCCGCACCTGCTCGATGACGCGCCCCATGAGGAACGCGACGATGTCGTCGATCGGCAGATCGACGCCCCCGCGGTCCCGGATGATCCGCGCGGACTCGCGCAGCGGGTTGCCGACGAGGGACATGGCGTCCTCGTGCGTCCACGTGCCCCCGTGCGCGTCGACGAGCTCGTGCTCCGCCGCGATCCAGTAGGGCTCGGTGTCGACGAGCGTCCCGTCCATGTCCCACAGGACGGCCTGCGGGAGGGCGGGATCGGTGGCGGGGCGCGGGGACGTCACGGCATGGCTCCAAGGACGAGGGGTGGGGTCCGGGCGGAGCACGACACGGTGCACCCGGCCACTCCACCCTACGTGGGGCTACGCCACGCGCGAACCCGCTCCGCCGCGGTCGGGCCCGGCCGCATAGGCTGGGGCGATGACCGAGAACGCGACCGAGGGCACCCGGCAGACCGTGATGATCGCGGCGTTCGAGGGCTGGAACGACGCGGGGAGCGCCGCCACGGCCGCCCTCCAGCACCTGCACGAGGTGTGGGGCGCGGAGGACGTGGACGAGCTCGATCCCGAGGAGTACCACGACTTCCAGGTGAACCGCCCCGTCGTCACGACCGACGACGACGGGCTCCGCGAGATCACGTGGCCGACGACGACGATCGCGTCCGCGGTCCTGTCGCCGGGCGGGCGCCGGGTCGTGCTCGTGCACGGCATCGAGCCGTCGATGCGGTGGCGCCGGTACTGCCGCGAGCTGCTCGACATCGCGGAGGAGCACGACGTGCGCACGGTCGTCACGCTCGGCGCGCTGCTCGCGGACGTGCCGCACACGCGGCCCATCCCGATGACGGCGACGTCGGAGAGCGTCGGGCTCCAGGCCGTGCTCGACGTCGAGCCGAGCACGTACGAGGGGCCGACGGGCATCGTCGGCGTGCTCCAGCACGCCGCCGCCGAGCGCGGGCTCCAGTCGGTGTCGCTGTGGGCGGCGGTGCCGCACTACGTGGCGCACCCGCCGTCCCCGAAGGCGACGCTCGCGATCCTGGCGCGCATCGAGGAGCTCCTCTCGGAGCCGATCCCGCTCGGGGACCTGCCCGAGGACGCCGAGGCGTGGCAGCACGGTGTCGACGAGCTCGCCGCGGAGGACGCCGAGATCGCAGAGTACGTCCAGCAGCTCGAGGAGGCGAAGGACACCGCGGAGCTGCCCGAGGCGAGCGGCGAGGCGATCGCGCGCGAGTTCGAGCGCTACCTGCGCCGTCGCGACCGCGGCAACCCGGGCAAGGGGCCGACGGTCTGACGCACCCGCGTCGCCGCGGGCGTGCGGCGGCGCGTCAGAGTCGCACGCCGAGCAGCGCGTTGACCGCGCGCGCGACGACGCCCGGTGCGCCCTCGACGTCGCCGGACGTGTCGCGCCCGGGACGCAGCGACTCCGCGGCCCAGGCGTCGACGGCCGCGAGCGCCGCGGGCGCGTCGAGGTCGTCGGCGAGGGCGGCGCGCACGGCGGCGAGCGTCGCGGTGGCGTCGGGACCGCCGTTGCCGGAGACGGCGTCGCGCCAGGTCTCCAGGCGGCGCGCGCCGGCGGGCAGGTCGTCGTCGGTCCACTCCCACTCGCCGCGGTAGTGGTGCGCGAGGAGCGCGAGGCGGATCGCCATGGGGTCGACGCCCGTGGCCCGCAGCTTCGAGACGAGCACGAGGTTGCCGCGCGACTTGCTCATCTTCTCACCGTCGTACGCGACGAGGCCGGCGTGGACGTGGGCGCGGGGCGCGCCGCCGCCCGAGAGCATGCGGTCGTGCGAGGACGACATCTCGTGGTGCGGGAAGAGCAGGTCCGCTCCCCCGCCCTGCACGTCGAACGGCAGGCCGAGCCCGTCGCGCGAGATCACGGCGCACTCGACGTGCCAGCCGGGCCGCCCGGTGCCGAGCGTGCCGCCGTCCCACGCGGGCTCGCCCGGGCGCTCACGGCGCCACAGGAGCGGGTCCAGCGCGTCCTTCTTGCCCTCGCGGTCGGGGTCGCCCCCGCGCTCGGCGAAGAGGTGCTGCATGACGTCGCGCGCGAGGCGCGAGACCGAGCCGAACGCGGGGTCGGCCGAGAGGTCGGCGTAGACGTCGCCGAGCCCCGGGTCGGTGCCACCCGCGCCGGGCTCGACCGGCACGCGGTAGGCGAGCCCGGCGTCGAGGAGCTGGGTGACCGCCTCCACGACGGCGGGGATCGTCTCGACCGCGCCCTCGTAGACGTCGGGCGGGACGACGCCGAGCGCTGTCATGTCCTCAGCGAAGAGCGCCGTCTGGTCGACCGCGAGCGCGCGCCAGTCGACGCCGGTCGCGGCGGCACGCTCGAGCAGCGGGTCGTCCACGTCGGTGACGTTCGACGCGTACCGCACGCGCTGGCCGGCGTCCGTCCACGCGCGCACGAGCAGGTCGAACGCGACGTAGGTGGCCGCGTGGCCGATGTGGGTCGCGTCGTACGGCGTGATGCCGCACACGTAGAGGGTGGCGTCCTCGCCCGAGGCCGCGACGACGAGCTCGCGGGTCGTCGAGTCGTGCACCCGGACCGGGAGGCCTCGTCCGGGGAGCTCGGGGATCTGCGGGGCGGGCCAGCTGTGCACGCGTCAACCTTAGCCGTCGGGACGTCGGCACCGGACCGTCGTCCGGAGGGCGGGCACCGTGCACACGCGGCCCCGGCGGCGTTCCTGCGCGCCCGGGCAGGTCCGTGCCGGGCGCGGGACAATGCGGACGTGACGAAGCCCACCGACCCCCGCGTCGACTCCCCGCGGGGCGGGTCGAGCGACGACGGCCCGCTGCTCCCCGACGACCGCGTGCTGGCGGCGTGGACCGTCGGGCCGGGGGCGGCCGGGGTGCGCGAGGTCGACCCCGGCACGCTCGGGGACGCGCACGCCGGGGACCACGCGTCCCGGGACCACGACGACAGCGACCGCGAGGACGGCGACCGCGAGGACGGCGACCGGGGGGACGGCCCGGTCGCGCGGGGCCCGGCGACGTGGGCACGGGTCGCCGACCTCGACGCCGTGCTCGACGCCGCGGCCCGGGTCTCGGCCGGCCCCGGGCCGACGCGCCACGAGCTGTCCCGGCACGCGCACCACCCGCTGGCGCACGTGCGCCGCCTCGCGGCCGACTGGCTCCTGCTCGTCACGCCGACGGCGTGGTTCACGGAGGCGGACCGCCAGGTGCGCACCGGCCAGTTCGCCGCGCTGCTCGGGCCGGCGACCGTCGTCACCGCCGAGGACGGGGACGCCGACGTGCACGCGACCATGCTCGACAAGCTCGCCGCCCCGGGCGGCCCGCGGGGCACGCCCGTCCAACGGATCGTGTCCGCCGCCGTCCTGGCGATCGTGGGCGGGGCGTCGCAGGTCGAGCTCGGCCTGGGAGACGCGGTCGCGGACACGGAGAGGGTCGTGTTCGACGAGCAGCGCGAGGACCCGGTCGAGCGCATCTACGACCTCAAGCGAGAGATCACCGAGGCGCGGCGCGCGCTCATGCCCGTCTCCGCCGAGCTGCCGGAGCTGCTCGACCCCGACGTCCCGGACCACCTCGCGGTCGACCGGCGCATGCTCGAGCGCGTGGTGACCACCGTGGAGCGGATCGACCGTCACCTCGACGCGCACGACGACCTGCTCTCGGACATGCTCCAGGTCCACATGTCCCAGGTGTCGGTGCGCCAGAACGAGGACATGCGCAAGATCTCGGCCTGGGCCGCGATCCTCGTCTACCCGACGATCGTCGCGGGTGTGTACGGCATGAACTTCCGGAACATGCCCGAGCTGCACTGGGCGTTCGGCTACCCGTTCGCGCTCGGCCTCATGGCCGCCGGCTGCCTGGTGCTCTACCGCGTGTTCAAGCGCGTCGGCTGGCTCTGAGCGCGCGTCACGGGGTGGACGCGGCGGTCCCGCCGGGCTCGAGCACGCCGGTGAGCAGGAGCAGCACGACGAGCGCCGCGAGCACCAGGCGGTAGACCACGAACGGCGTGTAGCTGAACGTCGAGACGATCTTGAGGAACGCGATGATGACGAAGTAGCCGACCACGAACGCGACGAGCGTGGCGATGAGCGTCGCGCCCGCGCCGGGCGCGCCGGGCGCCGGCTCGTCCGCGGACTTGAAGAGCTGGTAGAACCCCGAGCCCATGACGGCGGGGATCGCGAGCAGGAACGAGTAGCGCGCCGCGGCCTCGCGCGTGAAGCCCATGAGGAGGCCCGCCGTGATCGTGCCGCCGGACCGGGAGACGCCCGGGACGAGCGCGAGCGCCTGCGCGAACCCGAACGCGACGGCCTGACCGGGCGAGAGTTCGCGCAGCGTGCGTCGCTTGGCGCCGATCCGGTCCGCCCAGCCGAGCAGGAGCGCGAAGACCGCGAGCATGAGCGCGGTGAGGTAGAGGTTGCGGAACGTGTTCTCGATCGCGTCCTGGAACAGCAGACCGAGCACGACGATCGGGATCGAGCCGAGGGCGATGTACCACGCCATCGCGGCGTCGTGGTCGTGCCGACCGAGGCGCGCCTTCCAGTCCGTCCCGTGGTCGCCACGCACCGAGCGCCACCACGCCGCGCAGATCCGCGCGATGTCGCGACGGAAGTACAGGAGGACCGCCGTCTCGGTCCCGATCTGGGTGATCGCCGTGAAGGCGGCCCCCGGGTCCTGCGAGCCGATGAGCTCGCCCACGATGCGCAGGTGCGCGCTCGAGGAGATCGGGAGGAACTCGGTCAGGCCCTGGACGAGGCCGAGGAGGACGGCTTCCCACGCGTTCACGAGCGGCCACGATACCCGCTCGGGCAGGCCATCCCAGCACCTCGTCGGCCGGTCGGCGCCACCAGGTGAACCTCGGGCGACGGGCGCGTGAACACCGCCCTACGGACCAGGCCGGCAGTCCCGGGGCGGAGGGTGAACCTCGCCGCTCCCCGGCGTCCGCCGCGCGCCCCGACGGTCGCGCGGCAGGGTCCGCCGGTACCCTCGGCTCCCATGGAACACCGCCACCTCGGCAGCACCGGACTGCGCGTGTCCGAGCTCGGACTCGGCACCATGACGTGGGCCCGGGACACGGACGAGCTCGACGCCGCCGAGCAGCTGCGCGACTTCGTCGACGCGGGCGGGACCCTCGTCGACACCGCCGCCTCGTACGCCGACGGGGACGCCGAGTCGCTGCTCGGGTCGCTGCTGGGGGCGAAGGTCGACCGGCGCGACGTCCTCCTGTGCACCAAGGCCGGTGTGCGCCGCACGTCACAGGGTCCGCTCGTCGACGCCTCCCGCGGGGCGCTCCTCGACTCGCTGGACGACTCGCTGTCGCGCCTGGGTACGGACCACGTCGACCTGTTCCTCGTGCACGCGCCCGACCCGAGCACCCCGTTCACGGAGACGCTCTCGGCGCTGCGCCACGCCGTGACGTCCGGGCGCGCACGCTACGTCGGCCTGTCCAACCACCCCGCGTGGGCGACCGCGCGCGCCGCGACGCTGCTCGGTGGCGCCGACGACGTGGGCCTCGCCGCGGTCGAGCTCGAGTACTCGCTGCTCCAGCGCGGCGCGGAGCGCGAGGTCGTGCCGGCGGCCGAGGCGCTCGGGCTCGGGCTGCTCGCCTGGTCGCCGCTCGGGCGGGGCGTGCTCACGGGCAAGTACCGCCGCTCGCTCCCCGCGGACTCGCGCGGCGCGTCGCCGCACCTGTCCGCGTTCGTCGAGCCCTACCTGGACCAGTCCTCGTCCGGGATCGTCGAGGCCGTCGTCACCGCGGCCGACGGGCTGGGCCGCGCCCCGCTCGACGTCGCGCTGTCGTGGCTCCTCGGCCGCCCCACCGTGGCGAGCGCGATCGTCGGCGCGCGGACCCCCGCCCAGCTCCGGACGTCGCTCGCCGCGACGGACCTCGAGCTCCCCGACGCCGTCCGTGCGGCGCTCGACGACGTGAGCGACCTGGAGGTCGGCTACCCCGAGCGGTGGTGACGCCGGCGCGTCAGCGCGCTCCGTCGGTCTCCAGCTCGCCGGAGAGCACGTCGTCGTCGAGGGTGTCGTCGAGGTCGTCGACCTCGTCCTCCTCCTCGTCGTCCTCGTCGTCCTCGTCGTCGTCCTCCTCCGCGAGGTAGAACGGCGTCGCCTCCCCGTGGACCTGGCCGAGGGCCTCGTCGTAGACCTCGAAGGCGTCCGCGAGCACGTAGTAGGCGTCGTCGACGGAGGGGTCGTCCTCCCCGCGGCGTGCGGCGACGGCGTTGTAGTGGGCCTCGAGCGCGGCGATGAACCGGTCGAGCGCGGCACGCGGGTCAGCGGTCATACCCTGACGGTAGCGCCGAGAGGGGCACAATGGCACTCGTTAGCCGGGCAGGTTCGCCTCGACCGGCCGACGACCGAGACAGGCGAGAGAGGACGGTGGCACGTGGAGGAGAGGCCGACGTCACGTCGGCGGTCCGGATGGGCCGCGCACGGCGGGCAGTACGAGTACCGCGTCCTGACGATCGACCGCTCCACGAGCCGGTCGGACGCGAGCAGGCTGCTCACCGACGAGGCCGAGTACGGGCGCTGGGAGCTGGCCCGCACGCGGCTCTACGTCGGGGGCGAGCGCCGCGTCTGGCTGCGTCGCAAGATCATCCGGGTCAGCTCGACCCTGTGACCCCGGGACCATGAGGAGTCCTGGGGGCGCGCCATCGGGCGTCTTCACGAAGTCGCGCGCCGGCGCGCCCCGGGGGTTCTTCGACTGCGAGGCCGCAGGGCTCTCCTGGCTCGCCGTCGAGGGCGGGCCCCGCGTCGCCCGGGTCCTCGGCGTGAGCCCGACTCGCCTCGACCTCGAACGCGTCCTGCCTGCCGCGCCGACGCCCGAGGCGGCGGAGGCGTTCGGCCGGGCGCTCGCCGTCGTGCACGACGCCGGCGCCCCCGCGTGGGGTGCGCCACCGCCGGGCTGGACGGGCGACGGGTTCTTCGGGCCGCTCGACGACCCGCTGCCGATGCCGACGGGCGCCTGGCCCGACTGGCCGACCTTCTACGCCGAGGCACGCCTGCTCCCGGTCGCGCGGCAGGGCCGGGACCGCGGCGCCCTCGATGCCGACGACGCCCGCCTCCTCGAACGGCTGGGCGACCGCCTCGCGGACCTCGCCCGACCCGCGCTCGACGACTCCCCCGCGCGCGTGCACGGCGACCTGTGGTCGGGGAACGTGCTGTGGTCCCCGCTCGATCCCGGCCCGGGCGGGCGTCCGGGCCGCCGTCCGGGCGCTGTCGAGGCGGTGCTCATCGACCCCGCCGCGCACGGCGGGCACCGCGAGGCCGACCTGGCGATGCTCGCGCTGTTCGGCGCCCCCTACCTCGACGAGATCGTCGCGGGGTACGACGCCGCGCACCCGCTCGCGCGCGGGTGGCGCCGCCGGGTCGCGCTGCACCAGGTGTACCCGGTCGCGGTGCACGCGGTGCTGTTCGGCGGCGGCTACCGCGCGCAGCTCCGCTCGTCGGTCAGGGCGCTGCTGGGCGACGTCTGAGCCGTCGACCCGGACGGCGTCAGCAGGTGCGCAGCAGGCGGTCCAGGACGCGTACGCCGAACCGCAGCGAGTCGACCGGGACACGCTCGTCGACCCCGTGGAACATGCCGGAGAAGTCGAGGTCGCCGGGCAGGCGCAGCGGCGCGAAGCCGTAGCCCGTGATGCCCAGGCGCGCGAGCGACTTGTTGTCCGTGCCGCCGGAGAGCGTGTACGGCAGCACGGTCGCCTCGGGGTCCTCCGCGAGCAGCGAGTCGACCATCGCGTCGACCAGGTCGCCCTCGAACGGCACCTCGAGCGCGATGTCGCGATGGATCTCCTCGACCCGCACGTGCTCGCCCGCGAGCGCGCGCAGCGTCGCGAACCCCTCCTCCTCGTGCCCGGGGAGCAGTCGCGCGTCGATCGCCGCCTCCGCCCGACCCGGGATGACGTTCGCCTTGTAGCCCGCGGTGAGCTGCGTCGGGTTGGACGTGTGGCGCACCGTCGCCCCGACGAACCGCGACGCGGGGCCGAGCGCGGCGACGAGCGCCGCGACCGACGACGGGTCCTCCGGGTCGTACCGGAGCCCGGTGAGGTCCGCGACGCCCCGGAGCAGCTTGTCGACCGTCGGCGTGAGCGTGTTCGGCCAGTGGTGGGCCCCGATGCGCGCGACCGCCTCCGCGAGCCGCGTCACCGCGTTGTCGTCGTTCACCTGCGACCCGTGGCCCGCGCGGCCCTCCGCGACGAGGCGCAGCCACGCGATGCCCTTCTCGGCCGTCTGGAGCAGGTACGCGCGTCGCCCGCCGACCTCGACCGAGAAGCCGCCGACCTCGCTGATCGCCTCGGTCGCGCCCTCGAACAGCTCGGGCCGGTGGTCGACGGCGTAGCGCGCCCCGTACACGCCCCCCGCCTCCTCGTCGGCGAAGAACGCGACGACGACGTCACGCGCCGGCTTGCGCCCCTCGCGCGCCATCTGGCGCACGACCGCGAGGATCATCGCGTCCATGTCCTTCATGTCGACGGCGCCGCGGCCCCACAGCAGGCCGTCGATCTCCTCGCCCGCGAACGGGTCGACCGACCAGTCCGCGGCCTGCGCCGGCACGACGTCGAGGTGCCCGTGGAGCACGAGCGCCGGCCGCGTCGGGTCCGCGCCCTCCAGGCGCACGACGACGCTCGCCCGGCCGGGCTCCGACTCGAACAGCTCCGGCTCGAGCCCGACCTCGTGCAGCAGCCCCATGACGTACTCCGCCGCGCGCCGCTCCCCCGGCCCGGTCCCGTCGCCGAAGTTCGAGGTGTCGATCCGCAGCAGCTCGCGGCAGATCCGCACGACCTCGTCCTCCGCCCGCGGCACCGTGCCGGAGGGGACGTCGACGGTCGCCGGGGTACGGGCGCTGGCCAGGGAGTCCGGGTGCGGAGCGGTCATGGCGACACGCTACCCGTCGCCGTGGGCCCGGCCGACCGCCCCGGCCGCCCGCTCACATCCCGGACATCACCGAGCGAGAACCCCGGTGGGCCGAGGCAGAGCCGTGGTCTCGCGAGGTAGAGCCCTGGTCACGCGAGGTAGAGCCCGGGTCACGCGAGGCAGAGCCCCGGTCACGCGAGGTAGAACCATGATCCACCGAGGTAGGACGCTGCCCGGTCGGGGTAGGACCGTGGTCCTGTCCGACGGCGGCCGGTCGCCCGTCGCGGTCGGGCCACCGTTGCGGCTGGGTCACCGTCCGAGGTGGTCGGACCCGCCGAGGGCGTGCGGGGCGCCCGGGACTGGACCCGAGCGGCGCGGACCGGGCAGGCACCCGGACGCACCAGACGAACGGGACGCGTCAAGATCACCTGCTCGCCGCCAGGGCGCGGCACCAAGGTGCAGCCGTGAGCGCCGCCGCCGGTGCGACGCGAGAGACGTGGGCCGCAAACGTGAGTCGCGAGACCGACGGCCAGGCGGGCAGAAGCCCGGGTGAGCAACGACCAGGGCGAGACGACGCCGGGCGGGGTGGGTGGTGGTGCCGCGTCGTGGCGGGCCTGGCAGGAGCCGCGAGGAATGAGCGGCGGATGGTCGACGCGGCACCACCACCCACCCCGCCCACCCCACCCAGCCCCACGCCGTCGGGCACGGTGACCACGGCTCTACCTCGCGCAACCACAGCTCTACCTCGCGAGACCACGGCTCTACCTCGCGAGACCAGGGCTCTACCTCGCGTGACCACCGTTCTCGCTCGGCGCGTCAGTGGTCGGGGCCGTGCTTCCCGTCCGGTGCGAGGGTGTGGCGGGGGCCGGTGCCGTCGCCCGGGAGCGCGTCGGCGTCGTGGTCCTGGTGGGCGCGGCCGTCGGGGACGTCGATGCGGGACGGCGCCTGCTCGCCCGGGGCGACGACGACGAGCTGGCCCATCATGCCGCGGTCCTCGTGCGTGAGGAGATGGCAGTGGAACATGTAGGGGGTGGTCGGGTCGGTGGCGCCCTCGGCGGCGTCGAACCGGACGAGCAGGCGCGTCACGCGCCCCGGCTGCACGTAGACCGTGTCCTGCCACCCGGCGAGGTCCGGTCCGGGCGGCCGGCCGGCGACGTCGAGGACGCGGAGCTGGACGTCGTGCACGTGGAAGTTGTGCGGGGTGTCGTCGAGCCCGGTGACCTCCCACACCTCGGTCTCGCCGACCGTGACGACCTCGTCGATCCGCGCCATGTCCATGGAGCGTCCGTTGATCGCGGCCCCGGCGAGCTGGAAGCGGCGGGTGCGCACGGCGTCGGACTCGTCGAGCGCGTCCGCGGGGTCGGCGGCGCCGAGCGTACCGGGGACGTCGGGGCTCGGTTCGAGCCTGCCGGCCGCGCGGAGCTCGAGGAGGTCGAGGGTGTCGTCGCCGCCCGAGAAGCGCTCGAACAGCGGGTTGACGCCCAGCTCGGGCGGGAAGCTGCGCAGGACCGCGCGCTGTCCCGGGTCCATGGTCACGACGACCTCCGCCCGGTCGCCCGGGGAGAGGCGCACGCGTTCGACCGTCTGCGGGGCGGGGAGCAGCCCGCCGTCGGTCCCGACGAGCTGGACCGTGCCGCCGTCGGCGAGGCCGACGTCGTAGACGCGCGAGTCGGAGCCGTTGAGCAGGCGCAGGCGCACGCGCTCGGTCGTGACGTCGAGGTAGGGGCCCGGGGTGCCGTTGACGAGCACCGTGTCGCCGAGCGGGCCGACCGGCGACAGGAAGGAGACGGCGTCGTCGAGCCGCCCGTCGGCGTGGAAGCTCTTGTCCTGGAGGATCACCGGGACGTCGTCGACGCCGTACTCGTGCGGCAGGTCGGCCGCCGGGCCGTCGGCGGCGGCAGGGTCGTCGAGGAGGAACATCCCCGCGAGCCCGCGGTACACCTGGCTCGCGGTCTGGCCGTGCAGGTGCGGGTGGTACCAGAGCGTCGCGGCGGGCTGGTCGATCGTCCACGTGGGCGACCACGTCTCGCCCGGCTCGACCATCTGGTGGGGGCCGCCGTCCATCGCGGGTGGTAGGTGCATGCCGTGCCAGTGGAGCGTCGTCGTCTCGTCGAGGGAGTTCGTCACGTCGACGCGCACGCGCTCGCCGCGGGCGGCGCGCAGGGTCGGGCCCAGGTAGTCGCCGTTCAGCCCGATCGTCGGCGTGGGGGCGGCCGCGCCGAGGTCGGCGACGCCCTCACGCGCCTCGAGCTCGAAGACGCGCACGCCGTCCTCCACGCGCGACTCCGCGAGCGGCGGGACGGCGAGCGGCCGCGTGAACTCGACGGCTCCTGCCGTGCTCGTCGCGGCGCGCGCCCACGCGACGCCCACGACCGCGGCGACGGCCCCGACGAACAGGACGACGACGAGCCCGAGCACGAGGAGGACGCGGGCGAGCGGGCCGCGGCGCCGTCGGGGGCGACCCCCCGAAGGTCCGGCGGGCGCTCCGGGTGCCGGCGGCACGGCGGGAGGCGGGGTGGTGCGGGTGGTCGTCATCGGGTCTTCTCCAGGGTGGACGACGGCGGTCGGCGGGTGCGGTCCGACGGCGGCCCGGCGGTGCGGGCGACGCTGTCGACGCTAGGGACCGGGTGGTGCCGGGCGCGTCCGCTCGGAAGCGTACGCGCGCCCGGAACCGACCCCGAGCACGCGGGGTCGCGGCTCGGGGTGGTGCCCGGGACGCGGCGGTCTCGGAGTCGGGGTGGCGTGGGAAGGCGGGGTGGCGCGAGGAGACGTGGCGGCGCGACGAGGCGTGGTGGCGCGGGGAGCCGTCGGCTGGTCGGCCTCAACGGCGTCGGGCCGCGAGGAGACCGAGCGCCACGGCCCCCGCGAGCGCGCCCCAGGCCGCGTTGGTGAGCAGCATCGGGACGATCGCGACCGGGTGCGCGACGGGGCCCTGGAGCTCGCCGGTGAGGATCGGCGACAGCACGGCGCTGACGACCAGGGCGAGGACGCCGTAGGCGAGCCCGACGGCCACACCGGTCGCGAGCGGGTGCGCCGGGCGTGCGACGACGATCGCGACGACCCACACGACCGTGAGCACGAGGGTCGTGAGCAGGGGCGCGGCGGGCCGGCCGATCGCGTCGTCGAGGCCGGTGACGCTCAGGAGCGGTCGGACGAGCGCGAGCGCGCCGAGCCCGAGGACGAGCGGCCAGCTCAGCGAGCGGACGACCTGGCCGAGCGCGGGCCGGGCAGCGGGTGGGGTCGGGCGGTCGGGTCCGGGACCGGGAGTCGGGTTCATGCCCTCGACGCTAGGGAGCGGCGGTGCGGCGCCGCGTCCGCCCCGGCGCGCGACGCGGTGCGTCGTCCCGCGCCCCGCGCGTACGCGTCTCGACGTAGTCGACCCTGACGCGGACCCGCCCCGCGACGGACGCGCGTCGGGGTGGGTCTTCCTAGACTCGGTGAGCGTGACGTCCCCCGACATCCCGCACGACCAGCCCCCCGGGCCGCCGTCCGCGACCCGGCCGTCGCGCCCGTCGCCGCCGCCGTGGCTCGTCGACGCCCTGCTGGGGTTCGCCGTGCTCGACGTCGTCGCGTTCGCCATCGCGGCCGACGTCGGGGGCACGCGGGCCGACCCGTGGGTCGCGTACCCGATCGCCCTCGTGCTGGGGCTGCTGGTGCTCGGCCGGCGTCGCTTCCCCGTCGGGGTCCTCGTCGCGACCGCGCTCGTCATCTGCGCGTACTACACGCTCGACCTGCCCGCGATCGGCCTCGCCCTGCCCGTCTCGGTCGCCCTGTACTCGGCGGCCGTCGCGGGCCGGCTCGGGTGGGCCGTCGGGGTCGCGGCGGCGCTCGTCGTCGCCTCGACGTACTTCCGGCTCGCCGAGGGCGACGACGTCCGGTACGTCGTCGGCTACGAGCTGGCGACGACGGTGGCGCTCATGGCCGCGGCGATCGCCCTCGGGCACGGGTCGTTCGTCCGCCGGCAGCGCGACGAGCAGCGGCGCCACGCCGACGCGCTGCGCGACCAGACGCTCGAGCTCGAGGCCGCCGACCGGCTCGCGCACGACCGGGAGGCCGTCGCCCGGGACCTGCACGACGTCGTCGGGCACCACCTCGCCGTCGTCTCCCTGCACGCGAACGTCGCCCGCGAGGCCCTGGACGACGTGGACGCCGCCGGTGCGGCGGGGGCCGCCGCGCTCGCGACCGCACGGGCCGAGCTCGAGCTCGTCCGGACGGCGACGACGACCGCCCTGGCGGACCTGCGCGCCACGGTGCGCGCGCTGCGCGGGGCGGCCGCGCCCGCGGGGCTCGCGGACCAGGCGCGCATCGACCGGCTCGTGGACCTCGCGCGCACGGCTCGGGCGGCCGGGCTCGACGTCGCCCTGGACGTCGACCTGCCGTCAGGGACGGCCGACGGCACCGCCGCGGGTGCCGCGGCGTACCGGGTCGTCCAGGAAGGCCTGACCAACGTCCTGCGCCACGCCGGTGCGCGCGCCGCCGTCGTCCGCGTGGCGCTGGAGCGTTCGCCCGGTGCACCGGGCGACGTGCTCGCGGTCGAGGTGCGCGACGACGGCCACGGGGCACGGGGCGCGGGTGACGCCGCCGACCGTGGCGGGTTCGGGCTGCGCGGCCTGTGCGAGCGCGTCGCGGTCCTGGGCGGCACGGTCGAGACCGACACGCCCGACGGCGGCGGGTTCCGGCTGCGGGCGCGCGTGCCGGTCACGCCCGGCGACGGGGTGCGCGGGACGGCTTCCGTGCGGGCCCCGCGGTCCTCCGGCGGGGGTGCCGCGTGATCCGCGTCGTGCTGGTCGACGACCAGCCCCTCGTGCGGACGGGCATCCGCGCGCTGCTCGAGCGCGCGGACGACGTCGTGGTCGTCGGCGAGGCGGCCGACGGTCGCGAGGGCGTCGCGCTGGTGCGCCGCGCGCGCCCCGACGTCGTCCTCATGGACCTCCAGATGCCCGTGCTCGACGGGATCGCGGCCACGCGTCAGATCGTCGGCGACCCGGGCCTCGGCTCGGGGCAGCCGGACGGCGCGACGAGCGCGCCGGGCGCGGACGGTGCCGCGCCCGGACCGCGCGTCGTGGTCCTCACGACGTTCGACGACGACGCGAACCTCTTCGCCGCGCTGCGTGCCGGGGCGTCGGGCTTCCTGCTCAAGGACGCGAGCCCGGACGAGCTGCGCGGCGCGGTCCGCACGGCCGCCGCGGGCGACGCGCTGCTCTCCCCCGCGGTGACCGCGCGCGTCGTCGCGCAGGCCGTCGACGCGGGGAGGCGCGACGACGCGCTCGCCGCCGCGGTCGCGGACCGGCTCACGGACCGCGAGCGCGAGGTGCTCGCGCACGTCGGCCGCGGCCTGACGAACGACGAGATCGGCGCGGCCCTGTTCATGAGCCCGGCGACGGCCCGCACGCACGTGGGCCGCATCCTCGCCAAGCTGGGGGTGCGGGACCGGGCCGGTCTCGTCGTCGTCGCCTACGAGACCGGCCTGGTCCGCCCGGGCACCCCGCCCAGGTAGAGCCGAGGTCCGCGAGGTAGAGGCGTGGTCATGACCAGGGCTCTACCTCGCGCTACCACGGCTCTATCTCGCGACGGGAGGGGCCCACACCTCAGGCGTCGAGACCGCGGCGCGCGAGGAGCGGCGCGATGTCGGCGTCGCGGCCGCGCAGCTCGCGGAACGACCGCAGCGGGTCCTGGGAGCCGCCGCGCGCGAGCAGCACGCGGCGGAAGCGCTCGCCGTTCTCGCGCGACAGGCCGCCGTTCTCGCGGTACCACTCGACGGTGTCGGCGTCGAGCACCTCGGACCAGATGTAGGAGTAGTACCCGGCCGCGTACCCGCCGCCGAACACGTGGTTGTAGTACGTGGTGCGGTAGCGCGGCGGGACCGGCGCGAACGCGACGCCCGCCGCGTCGAGCGCGGCCGCCTCGAAGGGCACGACGTCCGCCTCGGACGACGGCACGCCGTCGGGCCCCACCTGATGCCAGGCCTGGTCGAGCAGCGCCGCGGCGAGGTACTCGGTCGTCCCGAAGCCCTCGTTGAACTGGCGCGAGGCGAGCATCGTGTCCACCCACTCGGCCGGCATCGGCTCGCCCGTGACGTGGTGCACCGCATAGGAGCGCAGGATCGACGGCTCCCACGCCCACATCTCGTTGACCTGCGAGGGGTACTCGACGAAGTCGCGCGGCACCTCGGTGCCGGACTGCGACGGGTAGCGCACGTCGGAGAACAGGCCGTGCAGCGCGTGCCCGAACTCGTGGAACAGCGTGATGACCTCGTCCCACACGAGCAGCGTGGGCTGGCCCGCCGGCGGCTTGACGATGTTGAGGTTGTTCACGACGACCGGCTTCTGCCCGAGCAGGTGGTTCTGGTCGACGAGGTTGTTCATCCACGCCCCGCCGCGCTTGGACTCGCGCGTGTACCAGTCGGCGAGGAAGAGGCCAAGACCCTGGCCCGGCTCGCCCGGCGTCTCGGCGTCGAAGACCTCGAACACCCGCACGTCCGGGTGGTAGCCGACGAGGTCGTGGCGCTCGGCGAACGAGACCCCGAACAGCTGGCCCGCGGCCCGGAACACGCCGTCGTGCACGACGCGCTCGAGCTCGAGGTAGGGGCGCAGGAGGGCGTCGTCGAGCGCGTACCGGTCCTTGCGCACGCGCTCGGCGTAGAACGACCAGTCGGACGCGCGCAGCGTCGCACCCGGCTCGTCGGCCCGCAGCGCGGCCTCGAGGTCGGCGGCCTCGCGCCGCGCGTTCGCGACGGCCGCCGGGGCCAGCCGCGAGAGCATCGCGTCGACGGCCTCGGTCGTCTTCGCGGTCGCGTCCTCCGCGACGTACGCGGCGTGGTGCTCGTACCCGAGCAGGCGCGCGCGCTCGGCACGCAGGCGCACGGTCTCCAGCACGATCTCGCGCGTGTCGTGGTCGTCGCCGGTCGCCCCGCGCGACTCCGACGCCTGCTGCACGCGCTCGCGCACGTCGCGGCGCGCGAGCGAGGCGAGGACGCCCTGCTGGGTGGGGAGCTGCATCTCCAGGAGCCACGCTCCCTCGTGGCCGCGCGACGCCGCGGCGGCCGCCGCCCCCGCGAGGGCGTCCTCGGCGAGGCCGTCGAGCTCGGCGCGGTCGGTGACGAGCACGCTCGCCGCGTTCGCTCCGGCGAGCAGCTTGCGGCCGAACGCGGCCTCGAGCGTGGTCAGGCGGCCGTTCAGCTCGCGCAGGCGCGCCTGCTGCTCGGCGTCGAGCTCGACGCCCGAGCGGCGGAACCGGACGAGCAGCGTGTGCAGCAGCCACGCGGCGTCGGGCTCGAGGGTCTGCTCCCCGGCGTCGACCGCGGCCTGGAGCGCGCGGGCGCGCGCGTAGAGGCGCGCGTCCATGTAGATCGCGTCGTGGTGCGCCGCGAGCTCGGGCGCGAACTCCTCCTCGATCTGCTCCAGCCCGGGCGTCGCGTCGGCCGAGAGCTGGTTGTAGAACGCGTTCAGCACGCGCGCCAGGTCGCGACCCGACCGCTCGAGCGCCGCGAGGACGTTCGCCTCGGTCGGGAGCGCGTCGTCGGTCGCGACCGCCTCGATCGCGGCACGCTGGGCCGCCGTCGCGGCGCGCAGCGCGGGGAGGTAGTGCTCCTCGCGGATCGCGTCGTAGTCGGGCAGCTCGTACGGCAGCGCGGAGGCCGCGGCGAACGGGTTGGCGGGATCGAGGTCGATCAGGGCGGAGGCGACAGCGGGCGCGGAGGTGGGCGCGGGCGCGTCGGTGCGCGTCGTGGGCTCGGAGGTCATGGTGCCCATCTTGGCCCCGCGGCGGGCGCGACGGAAACGCATTCGCGGACGCTGTGGGTCACCGGGTGGGCGGTTCGTCAGGCGGCGCGGCCCGACGACGGCGCGTCCGCCGGCCACGGCTCGTTCGGCTCGCGCGGGTCCTCGGGCAGGAGCGTGCCGAGCCACGCGTCGCGCCGCTCGCCGCGCTGGAGCGCGAACCCGCGCACCGTGCCCTCGACCCGGAAGCCGAGCCGCCAGGCGGTGCGCCGCGAGGGCCAGTTGCCGACGTACGCCTGCCAGAAGAGCCGCGCGAGGCCCGCGCCCTCCGCGTCGAACGCCCAGTCGACGACGAGCCGGCACGCCGAGGTCATGAGACCGCGGCCCCGCGCCTCGGGAGCGGTCCAGTAGCCGATCTCGGCCGAGCGTCGCCCCTCGGGCGCGTCGTCGAGGCTCAGGCCGATCATGCCGAGGAGCCGCCCGACGCCGTCGGGGCCGGGGATGCCCGACGGGCCGGCGCTCTCGCGCACCCCCCACGTGAGGACGTCCCCGCGCTCCCACCCGGGACCCACGTACTCCTGGACGAACTGCACCGCGTCCTCGCGCGCGTACGGCGACGGCACGACCGTCCACGCGGCGACCTCCGGGTCCTGGCACGCGGCCGTGATCGCGTCGACGTCGTCGGGGGTCGGGGTGGACAGGTGGACGCGACCGTCGTCGAGGGCGAAGGGATGCACCGCCCGAGCCTGGCACGTCCCGCCGCGCGTCGTCACCCGCTTTCGCCCGCGTCGTCCACGACGCCCGGTCTCCGACGGACGCGGCCGGTCACGGACGCAGGGCGTCCTCAGCCGGCGTCCACGGCAGGTGGTGCGCCGCCGCGACGGCCTCGTTGAGGAGGACTCCGCGGTGGGTGGACGCTCCCGCTCGGAGGATCGGGACGTCCCGCACCGCGTCCACGCCTCCGTCCGCGAGCGCCGTGAGGTAGGGCAGGGTCGCGCTCGTCAGCGCGAGCGTGCTCGTCACGGGGACGGCGCCCGGCATGTTCGCGACGCAGTAGAACGTCGTGCCGTGCACGGCGAAGGTCGGGTCGTCGTGGGTCGTGGGACGGGAGCCCTCGAAGCACCCGCCCTGGTCGACCGCGACGTCCACGAGGACCGCGCCGGAGCGCATGCGCGCGACGAGGTCGTCGGTGACGAGCCGCGGGGCACGCGCGCCCGCCACGAGCACGGCTCCGACGACGAGATCGGCCTCGAGCACCTCGCGCTCGATCGCATACGCGCTCGACACGACGGTGCGCACGTGGCCGGAGAACTCCTGGTCGACGGCGCGCAGCACGGGCAGCGACAGGTCGACGACGGTGACCTCGGCGCGCATGCCGACGGCGATCTCGGCCGCGTTGCGGCCCGCGGTCCCGCCCCCGAGGACGACGACGCGTCCGGGCCGCGTGCCCGGCACCCCGCCGAGGAGGACGCCGCGGCCGCCCGCGGGCCGCTGGAGGAGCCAGGAGCCGACCTGGGTCGCCATGCGCCCGGCGACCTCGCTCATGGGCGCGAGCAGCGGGAGCGTGCCGTCGGGCGCCTGCGCCGTCTCGTACGCGACGGACGTCGTGCCCGCGTCGAGCAGGGCACGCGTGCAGTCGCCGTCGGCCGCGAGGTGCAGGTAGGCGAAGAGCAGGAGGTCGTCGCGCAGGAGCGCGTACTCGCTCGCGACCGGCTCCTTGACCTTGCAGACGAGCTCGGCCTCGCCCCACACCTCCTCTGCGGTCGGCACGATGCACGCGCCGGCACGCTCGAACTCGGCGTCGGGCAGGTGGGAGCCGGTCCCGGCCCCGGACTGGACGAGCACGTCGTGCCCGGACCGCACGAGGTGGTGGGCGCCGGCGGGGGTGAGCGCGACGCGGTCCTCGTGGTTCTTGACCTCGGTGGGTATGCCGATCCTCATGGTCCAGTGTGGTCGCACCACCCCGCTCCGCGCAGGGTGGCAGGATCTTGTCGGAGCGTGTCCTTCCAGCCGCTCGTTCCGGGAGCGCCGTGCGGCCAGGGTAGAGCGCGTGAACACGACACCTCTCGCGACGCCGCGCACCGCCACGGACCACGGCGCGACGACGAGCGACGCTCTCTCGCGCGAGCACCCGCCGTCGGGCACCCTGGGTCTCGCGCGCGGCAGCGCCCTGTACGTGGCGAGCGTGCTCGGCACGGGCGTGCTCGCGCTCCCCGGGCTCGCCACGCGCGCCGCCGGACCCGCGTCCGTCCTCGCCGTCGCCCTGGTGCTCGTCGCGAGCATCCCGCTCGCCGGCACGTTCGCGGCGCTCGCCGCGCGGCACCCGGACCGGGGCGGCGTCGCGAGCGCGGTGCGCGCGGCTCTCGGCCCGACGGCGGCCCGCGCCACGGGCTACTGGTTCTATCTCGGCGTGTGCGTCGGCGTCCCCGTCGTGGCAGTGCTCGGCGCGGAGTACGTCGTCGCGGTCGTGGGCGCGGACCGCGGCGTCGTCCCCGTCGTGGCCGTCGCGCTCGTCGTCGTGCCGGCGGTCGCCGTGGCGCTCGGGATCCGCGTGGCCGGCGCCGTGCAGCTCGGGCTCACGTCCCTGCTGCTCGCCGCCGTCGTCGTGGTGGTCGCGGTGGCGGCGCCCGCCGCGACCACCGAGCGGTTCACGCCGTTCCTCAGCGAGGGGTGGTCCGGCGTCGGCTCCGCGGTGAGCCTGTTCGTCTGGGCGTTCGCGGGCTGGGAGGTCGGCACGCACGTCTCGGCCGACTTCCGCGACCCGCGCCGCACCATCCCCGCCGCGACGGGCGTCGCGCTCGTCGTCGTCGGCGTCGCCTACCTCGCCCTGCAGGTCGCCACGGTCGGCGTGCTCGGCACCGGGGCCGGCTCCGGCACCGTCGCGCTGCTGGACCTCGCGCGCACGGGCGCGCCCGCTGCGGGGCCCGTGGTGGTCGGCGTCGTGGCGGCGATCGTCACGTCCGGCGTGCTCACCGCCTACCTCGCGGCGTTCGCCAACCTCGGCCAGGCGCTCGCACGCGACGGCGACCTGCCGCGCCCGCTCGCCGCGCTCTCCGGCCGCGCGGGCGTCCCGCGGCGCGCGCTCGCCGTCACCCTCGTGCTCAGCGCGGGCTACCTCGCGCTGCTCGTCGCCACCGGCCTCGACCTCGAGCCGTTCGTCCGGGTGCACACGAGCTGCATGGTGGCGGTGTACGCGCTCGGGATGCTCGCCGCGCTGCGGCTGCTCCCCCGCCGCACCGTCGGCTGGTGGCTCGCCGCCGTCGCGACCGTCCTCACGGGCGTCCTGCTCGTCCTGGCCGGCGCGTCGCTCGTCGCCCCGGCCCTCCTCGCCGTCGGTGCCGTCACGGTCACGCTCGTGCGGCGCCGGCACGCCACGTCCTGAGCGCGCCGGCGGGCCACGAGAATCGCCCTCCCTGCCCGTTCCCCGCCGCGGCGCCGTCCGCTACGGTCGACGGCATGCCCACGTGGACGGACCCGGGCCCGGTGGAGTTCGACGCCGTCGTGATCGCCGCCGGGACGCGCTCGGGAGCGTTCGTCGCGCTCCCGTACGACGCCGTCGACCTGTTCGGCACGCGCGGCCGGGTCCCCGTCGTCGCCGAGGTCGACGACGTGCGGTACCGCGCCTCGCTCGTCGCCTACGGCGGCCCGCACCTGCTCGCCGTCCTCCGGTCGGTGCGTGCCACGACCGGCAAGGGCGTCGGGGACACCGTGCACGTCTCCGTCCGGCTCGCCGCGGAGGTCTCGGCGGTCCCCCGGTAGGTCCGACGCCGCCCGGATCCCGCGGGGTCGTGCGGATCAGCCGGCGGCGTCCTCGGCCGTGCCCGCCGACCCGGGCAAGGCATCACCGAGCGCGATCTCCTTCGCCGTCGGCAGCTCCTCCTCCATGGGAGGGTCCTTGTGCCGCAGGTGCGAGAACACCGACCACGCGACGGCGACCAGCGGCACGGAGACGACCGCCCCGAGTATCCCCGCGAGCAGCGTCCCGGCGGTCACCGCGATCGCCACGACGACCGGGTGCAGCGACACCTGCTTGCCCATGACGAGCGGCTGGAGGATGTGGCCCTCGAACTGCCCGATGAGGGCGATGCCGATCGTCACCGCGAGCGCGATCCACAGGCCCTTCGCGGCGAGCGCGACGATCGCCGCGATGATCATCGCGAGCGGCGCGCCGATGATCGGGATGAACGCGCCGATGAAGACGAGCACCGCGAGCGGCGCGGCGAGCGGCACGCCGAGGATCCCGAGGAAGATGCCCGCGAGGATGCCGTCCGTCAGGGCGATGATCACGGTCCCGCGCGCGTAGCCCGAGAACGTGTACCAGCCCGCGCCGCCCGCGATCTTCCAGCTGTCGCGCGAGCGTGACGGCAGCTGGTTGAGGAACCACGTCCACATGTCCTTGCCCTTGGCCAGGAAGAACACGGTGCAGAAGATCGCGAGGGCGATCGCGGCGAACGCCTCGAACACCGAGCCGGCGCTCGCGGCCGCCTGGCTCGCGATGTCGCCGCCGTGCTCGGTCAGCCACTGCCGACCGTTCTCGATCCAGCTGTTGACGTCGTCCGCGGTGATCGTCACCGGCAGCGGGCCGTTCTCGAGGAACTCGAAGATCTGGTCGATGCCGTTGCTGAACTGGTCCGCGAGGCTCTGCCACTGGCCCGCGACCGAGGTGATGACGTACGTCAGCAGCCCAGCGATGAACAGCAACGCGGAGAAGATCGCCAGCCCCGTCGCCAGCCCTCGGGGCATGACCTTCGCGTAGAAGTCGGTGACGGGCCGCAGGACCGACGTGATGACGAGGGCGAGGAAGACGGCGACGAAGACGAGCTGCACCTGCGCCGTCGCGAAGAAGATGAGCGCGACCGCCGCGACGATCATGAGCAGGCGCCACGACCAGCCCGCCGTCGTGCGCAACCACGCGGGCACCGACTCGTCGTACCCGACGACCGACGGGTTGCGTCGCGCCCCGGCGACCTTCCGCGCCGCGCTCGACGCCCCCGCGAGATGCTTCACCGACGCTGCCGAACGGTCCGAGCCGGAGCCCGGTCGTGGGGTGGGGACCGCTGCCGCCGGTCGCTGCTCGTCCGTCACACGTGCCTCCGCCCGGTCGTGGCCCTCATCCGCCCAGTCTGCCCCAGGTCGTCCCCCCACGCCGGGTTGCCGCACCGGGCCGTCGTCCCACGTCGGCCCGGTGCCGACCGGCGACCGCGATGTGAGGACCACGCCCGAACCGTGCTATGTTTTTCCCCGCACCGGAACGGCGGAAACGCCGGGAAGGTCCACTCGTCCGGGTGGCGGAATGGCAGACGCGCTAGCTTGAGGTGCTAGTGCCCTTTATCGGGCGTGGGGGTTCAAGTCCCCCTCCGGACACTCTGTGAACGGCCCCTGCACTGCGGAGACGCAGGGCGGGGGCCGTCCTCGTTCGCCGCCCGCCGGTGGCACCTCGCGCACCCACCCGTGCCGGCCGGCCGGCCACGAGCGTGTCGAAGAGCCAGGTCGCCTCCGGAGCCGCCGCGGGTTCGCGCACCGTCTGGCGGCCCGACCGGTACGTCCGCTCGGACGCGGCGGCCGTGCTGCCCGCGTCCTGCCGCGACCCGTCGGCACGCCCGACGTTCGAGAGTCGTCCAACGCCTCGGGGCTCCCTGCGGGTCGGGTACCGGCCTTCCGGCGTCCGGAACCCCGGAGTACGCACCCGTGCAGGCGGGACCTTCGACCCTGGGGCCAGGACCGCGGCCGCAGAATCCTGAAGGCATCGACGACGATCGGAGCCCTCATGAATCGCCTGGTGATCCTCGGGGCCGGCACCGCAGGGACGATGGCGGCCAACCGTCTACGACGCCGCCTGCCGCGCGACTGGTCCGTCACCCTCGTCGACCGCGACGACATGCATCTGTACCAGCCAGGCCTGTTGCTCCTCCCCTTCGGTGTCTACGAGCCGCACGACCTGCTACGGCCTCGTGACCGCTTCCTGCGCGACGGCGTCGAGCTCGTCCTCGCGGAGGTCGAGCGCGTCGACGCCGACGCCTCGCACGTCCGTCTCCGCGACGGCCGCAGCCTGGGGTACGACCTGCTCGTGATCGCGACCGGTACCTCGCCGCGTCCCGACCAGACCCCCGGCATGACGGGCGCAGCGTGGCGAGGCAGCATCTTCGACTTCTTCACGCTCGACGGCGCGCTCGCGCTGCGAGACGCGCTCGCCCGATGGCCCGGCGGCCGGCTCGTCGTCCACGTCACCGAGATGCCGATCAAGTGCCCGGTCGCCCCGCTCGAGTTCTCGTTCCTCGCCGACGCGTTCTTCGCCGAGCGCGGGACGCGCAGCAGGGTCGACCTCACCTATGCGACGCCGCTCGAGGGGGCCTTCACCAAGCCGGTCGCCTCGGAGCACCTGGGCGCGATGCTCGCCGAGCGGGACATCGCCGTGGAACCGGACTTCGTCGTCGACCATATCGACCCGGACTCGCGGCTCCTCGTGTCCGTGGACGACCGCGAGATCCCGTTCGACCTGCTCGTGACCGTGCCACTGAACATGGGCGACGAGCTCGTCGCGCGCTCAGGTCTGGGTGACGAGCTCAACTACGTGCCCGTGGACAGGTACACCCTGCAGTCTCGCGCGCACGCCGACGTGTTCGCGATCGGGGATGCCAACGACATCCCCGCCTCGAAGGCCGGGTCGGTGGCGCACTTCTCCATGGACGGCTTCGTGGAGAACGTCGTCGACCACGTCCGCGGGCGGCCCATGACGCACCGGTTCGACGGCCACGCCAACTGCTTCGTGGAGTCGGGACACGGCAAGGGCCTGCTCATCGACTTCAACTACGACACCGAACCGCTGCCCGGGGTCTATCCGTACCCGCGGATCGGCCCGCTCAGCCTGCTCAAGGAGACCCGCGCCAACCACCTGGGAAAGCTCGCGTTCCGGCACCTGTACTGGAACGTGCTGCTCCCCGGACGGTCGATGCCCGTCCCGTCCCTGATGTCCATGGCCGGCAAGGAGACTGCCGGCACCCCGGGGAGGTAACCGTGCCCACGATCCAGATCCACGACAAGACCGTCCACGTCGACGACGAGGGATTCCTCACCGAGTTCGGCGAGTGGGACGAAGACGTCGCGCGCGTCCTGGCGCAGCAGATCGGCGTCGAGATGTCCGACCGGCACTGGGACGTCGTGCGCTTCCTGCGCCAGGACTACGCCGAACGTGGCGAGACCGCGACCACCCGGCGCGTGGGCGTCGTCGGCCACGTCCCCGTCAAGGAGCAGTTCGCGCTGTTCCCGAAGAAGCCCGGCAAGAAGATGGCCTACGTCGCCGGGCTGCCCAAGCCGCACGGCTGCGTCTGAGAGGTCACCATGACCACCACCGACCGTCCCTCCGTCGCCCTCGTCCCGAACTTCGACGACGACGACGCGGCGGGCCGCAAGCTCGCCATCATCTGTTCCAAGGGCAATCTCGACATGGCCTACCCGGGCCTGATCCTCGGCAACGCCGCGCTCGGCGAGGGCGTCGAGACCCACCTGTTCTTCACGTTCTGGGGCTTCGACATGATCATGCGCTCGCGCGCGGACGACCTGTCGTTCTCCCCGGTCGCGAACACCGCGATGCATCTGCCGATCAAGGACGTGCGCCTCCCGCAGGCGCTCGCACCGGTGCCCGGGATCAGCGCCATGACGACCCGCATGATGAAGAAGCAGATGGAGGATCTCGGCATCCCCCCGGTACCGGAGTTCCTCGACCAGATCGTCGCCGCCGGCGGCCACCTGTGGGCCTGTCGGCTCACGGCCGAGATGCAGAAGCTCGACGCCTCCGACTTCCGCGAGGACATCGAGGGCGTGATCAGCGCCGCCGACTTCATCGACAAGACGGCGGGCGCGCAGCTGCTGTTCATCTGAGCCCGCCGGTCGCGGAAGCGAGGTCGACGCCGTGCGCCGCTGGATCGTGCTCTGCGCCACGGCCGAGGCGGTCGGGATGACGGCCTCGGCCGCCGCCGCACGCGCCGCCACGGCGCTCGTCACGGCGGGCAGGAGCAGCGTGCTGGCGTGGACGGTCGTGGTTCTCGGAGGGCTCCTCGAAGGCACCGCTCTGGGACTCGCCCAGCGAGCCGCGCTCACCTCTGTCGCGCCCACGCTGAACCGGCACCGGTGGCTCCTGGTGACCGTCGTCGTCGCGGGGCTCGGGTGGGCGGCCGGCTCCGCGCCCTCGGTCCTCGCCACGGACGACGGCGCGACCGCACCGGGACCTGTCGCCGCGCTGGGTGGTGCCGCCGCTCTCGGCCTCGTCATGGGTGCGGTCCTCGGCGCGGCTCAGGCCTGGGTGATACGACCGGCCGCCCAGCACCCGTGGCGCTGGGTCGGGATCAGCGCGGCGGCGTGGACCCCCGCGATGGCCGTGATCTTCACCGGTGCGAGCATCGCCCCGGCCGACTGGCCATGGGGGGCGGTCGCGCTCTTCGGGACGGCGACCGGCGCGGTCGCCGGTGCCGTGCTCGGCGCGGTGTGCGGCGCCCTCGCTCCCGCGCTGACGGCGCCGCAGCCGTCCCCCGCCGTCATCCGGACGGAGCCGAAGGGCTCTACCGGACCCCGGCGCACCCGCTCACCCTGAGAGGACGACGACCCACGACAGAGAGCAGCCCGCCGTTCCTCGTGCGGTGGTCCGACGACGGCTACGTGACGCTCTTCTTCCCCGGGCCTGACACGGTCGTCCACGACGGGACCGGCGACGACGTGGCGGCAGACACCACCGCGCGCACTCCCGCGTGAGACCCTGGCGACGTGATCAGGCGTGGCAGCCTCACGGCGTCAGCACCGCCGCGGCACGGACGGAGTCTGGTGTGAAGGACGACACGCGGGTCTTGATCGTCGAGGACGACCGCCAGCTTGCGCGGATGCTCGCGGAGATCCTCGTCGGCGAGGGCTACGTGGTCGACGTCGCGCACGACGGACAGCGCGGCCTGCACCTGGGGCTGACCCAGGAGTACGACCTGCTCGTGCTCGACCGTGGCCTGCCCGCGATCGAGGGTCTCGACCTGTTGTCGCGGCTGCGCTCGCGCGGCGTCCTGACCCCGGTGCTCGTCCTGTCGGCGCTGGGCAATCCTGCCGACCGGGTGGTGGGCCTGGACGCCGGGGCGGAGGACTACGTGGGCAAACCGTTCGACGTCGAGGAGCTCTTGGCTCGTCTCCGCGCCCTGCGCCGCCGCACCGAGGCCTCCCCGTCCGGCTCGGGTGTCGTGCGCCTGCCCGGTGGCACGTTCGACGCGGCGTCTCGGCGGGTGACGACCGACGACGGGACCACGGTCGACCTCTCGTCCCGTGAGTCGGTGCTCGCTGAGCTCCTGGCTCGGCATCCCCGCCAGGTCTTCCGTCGCGAGGATCTGCTGCACCGGGTGTTCCCCGACGCGACCGACCCCGGGGTGGTGGACACCTACGTCTACTACCTGCGCCGCAAGCTCGGGCGTCAGGTGGTCGAGACCGTGCGGGGCCTCGGGTACCGGTGGGGCGAGCTGTGATCACGGGCGCCGAGCGCGACCTCCTGCGGCGCACGAGCAGGCGACTCGCGATCCAGACGGGCCTCCTCGTGCTCGTGAGCCTGCTCGTGGTGGCGGCCGTCGTGCTGGTCGTCGTGACGCGCGCGCTCGGCGAGGCGGACGACCGGCGGCTGGAGTCGGCCGCGGCGTCGATCGACGACGTCGCCGACGCGGGCCGGGGGGTCTGGGTCGCCGTGGCCTCGCCGCGCGGAGTCGAGGTCTCGCCCGGGATGCCGTCCGGCCTCCCCGACCTCGACCTCGTCGAGCAGGTGGCCCGCACCGGGACGAGCACGCACGAGCGGGTCACGACGTCCGCAGGCACGTTCGAGGTGCTCACGGTGGGCCGGAGGGAGGGCGTGGTCCAAGCGGTCCTCGACCCGTCCGAGACGCGCGAGGAGCTCGCGCGACTCCTCGCCGCGCTCGGCGTCGCGACGGCCGTCGGCGTCGTGCTCGCCACGGTGGGGGGCTGGTGGCTCGGGCGCCGCGCGGTCCTCCCGACGGCGCAGGCCCTCGCGATGCAGCGGCGCTTCGTGGCCGACGCGAGCCACGAGCTGCGGACCCCTCTGACCCTGCTCTCGACGCGCGCGCAGCTCCTGCGCCGTCGGCTCGAGCGACCGGGCCCAGGGATGCCGGAGCAGGTGGCGCGCGACGTCGAGGGGCTCCTCGAGGACACGGCCGCGCTGAGCGACGTGCTCGACGACCTGCTGACGGCCGCGGACACGCGGTCCGTGGACCTCGTCCCCGTCGACCTCCCCGCGCTGGCCGACGCCGTCGTGCGCTCCGCCGAGGCGCGCGCGGCGGCGCGCTCCGTCGCGCTGCGGCGCACGGGGACGGACGACCTCACGGTCGCGGGGGCGCCAGCCGCGCTGCGCCGCGCGCTCGTCGCGCTCGTGGACAACGCGGTCGACCACGCGGCGCACGAGGTCGTCGTCACGGTGCGGCGCGCCGGGTCGGCCGCACAGGCGCTCGTCGACGACGACGGCCCCGGTCTGCCCGCGGACGCCGGGGACCTGTTCGCGCGCTTCGCCTCACGACGCGGGCCGTCCGCCGACGAGGACGGGCGCCGCCACTACGGGCTCGGGCTCGCGCTCGTCGCGGAGGTCGCGGCCCAGCACGCCGGCACCGTGGAGGCGACGAACCGCCCCGACGCGCCGCACGGGGCCCGTCTCGTGCTCACGCTGCCGCTCGGCCCGCCGGCCCGCCGCTGACGACCGTCCCGTCCGGGAGGACGGCGAGCACGAGGGCGGCCCCCTGGTCCACCGCCCACTCGACCCCCTCCTCGCCCAGCGCGAGGACGCTCGTCGCGAGGACGTCGGCGGTCGTGAGGTCGGGCGCGACGACGGTCGCCGAGAGGAGTCCGCGCGCGGCGCCCCCCGTGCGCCCGTCCCACACGTGGAGACCGCGCTCGTACGTCCCCGACGTCGCCACCGCGCCGTCGTGCAGCTCGACCCGCGCCACGAGCTCGCCCGCGAGCGCCGGGGAGCGCACGCCCACCACCCAGGGTCGGCCGGGCTCCGGCCCGCCACGGACGGCGACGTCCCCGCCGGCGTTGAGGCACAGGTCGGAGAACCCTGCGGCGACCAGTCGGTCCACCGCGCGTTGCGCGGCCCAGCCCTTGACGACGCCGTCGGTGTCCAGGGTGCCGTCCTGCCGGTGCACGTCGAACGCGCCCCCGCTCGCGACGCGCGCCGCCTCCGCGAGGTCGAGCACCTCGCGCAGGTCCCGGGAGGGCCGCACGACGAGCCCGCGCCGGTAGCGGGACAGCTCGCTGTCCGAGCGTCGCCCGCTGAACCGCGCGTCCGCGGCGTGGAGCACCGCGAACGCCGCGCGGACCGCGGCCCGCGCGCGCTCGTCGTCGGGCGCGCGCAGGTCCAGCGACATCGGCAGGCCCATGACCGTCTCCGTCCGGCGCACCGTCAGCCCCGCGCGTCGATCGCGGCCTGGAGCGACTCGCGGTAGCCCTCGGAGGTGTAGGTCGCCCCGGACACGGTGTCGATGCGCGCGGACTGCGCCCGCACCGCCTCCTGCGCGAGCAGCGGCGTGGCGCGCGCGGAGATCTGGGAGCTCTCTCCCCCGCTGGGCGACCGCACGGTCTGCACCGCGTCGAGGTGCGTCCCGGTGAACGTCACCGCGACCTGCACCGGTCCGTACCGCGTCTGCACGACGGACCCCGTCACGGTCGCCCGCGTCGGGTCCGGCGTGCCGGTACCCGGCGTCGCCGGGGACGTGCCCGGGTCCGTCGAGCCCGCGGTGGAGGGAGCCGGCGTCGGGGTCGCGGGGGTCACGGGCTCCGACCCCGCGACGACGGCGGGACCACCCGACGCCGCGGACCCGTCCCCGGCGAGGCCCGGCACCCCGCCGTACCGCGCGAGCGCGGCGGCGCCGAGCGCGAGCACGCTGCCCGCGTAGACGATCGTCCCTCTCCAGCGGCGTCCGGTCATGACAGGCTCAGCTCCTCGTGGTGGACGGCGGACCGCGGCACGCCCGCGCGGCGTGCGGCGTCCTCGACGGTGGCGACCATCGCGGGCGGGCCGCACACGAACACGTCGCGCGACGCGATGTCGGGCACCAGGGCATCGAGCCGCCCCGGGCTCAGGGGGTCGTACCCGAGGTCGGCCCGGCGGCCCACGACGGGCAGGTACGTGAGGGGCGCGTCGGCGAGCTCGTGGCCGAGGCCGAGGTCCGCCCGGGACCGGGCGCGGTGCACGACGACGACGTCGTGCCCGCGCGCGACCAGGTCCTCCGCGAGCGCCCGCACGGGCCCGACGCCCGCTCCCCCGGCGACGAGCAGCACACCGCGGCGTCGGGCCCGCGCGGCGGTGAAACGGCCGAACGGCCCCTCGAGGAGCACGCGCGTCCCGGGCCGCAGGTGCGCCACCGCGCGCGAGTGGTCGCCCAGGCCGCCGACCGTGAAGCGCAGGTGCTCGCCGTCGGGCGCGACGGAGACCGAGTAGGGGTGGGCGGTGACGACGTGGCCCCGCGCGAGGAAGCGCACGAGGAAGAACTGGCCCGCTCGTGCCCCGACGTCCGCGAGCGCCGGACCCGACACCCACACGCTCGTCATCCCGCCGGCCTCCGGCACGACGGCGCTCACGCGCGGCGCGTCCCGGAGCACGCCGCGGAGGGGCAGCACCACGCGCCACGTGAGGAGGGCCGCAGCGGTGCCCGCGTAGAGGAGCACCCAGACGGCGCGGGCCGTCGGGTCGGCGACGAAGTGCGCGCCCGCCGTGACCTGGTGCGCGAACGTGAGGAACACCCCGGCGTACATCGTGAGGTGCACGAGGAACCATGCCTCGTACGACAGGTGTCGACGCACGAGGCGCGCGCCGGACGCCCCGACGACGACGAACAGGCCCGTGCCGACGAGCGCGGCCGTCATGTCCGGCTCCGCCAGCACGAGGGTCAGCGCCTGCCACCAGGACGCGGCCTGGGCCGGCAGTGCGGTCCCGGCGACCATGAGGAGCGTGTGCGTGAGGACGAGGAGCACGACGGTCGTCCCGAGGACGCGGTGCCACGCGACGAGCCGGTCCAGGCCCACCGCACGCTCGAACCAGGGGACGCGCCCGACGAGGAGGAGCTGCGCGCAGACCAGCACCGACGCGACGAGCCCCACCAGCTCCCCGGCCCCGGTGAGCGCACCGGCCGGCGTCGCGCCGGCGGACGGGGGCGTGCCCCGCCACCAGAACGCGACGACGAGCGCGAGGACACCGAGCAGGACCGCGCGCAGGGCGACCGCGCCCGGAGCGGGTGCGCCAGGGCCGCGCGGTGCACGGGCCTCGGCCCGGGGCGGGGTCTGGGCCGGTGTCCGGCGTGTCGTGAGGATGCTCATACGAGACAGCGTGGCCGCCGATTCTCAGAGCATTCTCGGAGGCGGTGCCCCGCGGTCGGACCTTCCGTCCGCGCGCGGGGCGGGTGGACGCCCGGTCTCAGCGGGACGACGCCGGCACGAGCGGCTCGGCGGCCCGGGCGGCGGACGCCGTCCGGGGCGGCCCGGGCGGTGTCTCGTCCCTGCCCGGGCGGGTGGCGAGCAGCGCCCACAGGATGCACGCGAGGTCGACGCCCTCCTGGAGCCACGCGCCCGCGAGCGCGGGGAGCCGCCCCGTCGCGGCCACGACCATGAGCATCCCGGACAGGGCGATCCCGATGCCGATGGCCTGCCACGCGACCCGCACGGTGCGGCGACCGATCCGCACGGCGCCGACCGTGCGCGCGAGGTCGTCGCGGACGACGACGGCGTCCGCGGTCTCGGTCGCCGCCGTCGAGCCCCGTGCGCCCATGGCCATGCCGACGTCGGCCACCGCGAGGACCGGGGCGTCGTTCACGCCGTCCCCGACCATCATCACGGGGCGCTCCGGCAGCCCGCGCACGGCGTCGACCTTGTCCTGCGGGAGGAGGCCGGCCCGCACGTCGTCGATGCCGACCGCGTCGGCGACGTACCGGGCGGTCGCCGCCGCGTCGCCGGTGAGCATCACCGTGGTGCGGACCCCCGACGCGTGGAGGGACGCGACCGTGGAGCGCGCCTCGGTCCGCAGCTCGTCCGCGAGGAACAGCGTCCCGGCGTACGCGCCGTCGACGCTCACGTGGACGGCGCTCCGGCCTGCTCCGGGGGTGGGCACCCCTGCTGGCTCCTCCGCGACGACGAAGCCGAGCCGGCCCACGGCCACGACGTGGCCGCAGACCGTCGCCCGCGCGCCCCGCGCGGTCTCCTCCACGGCGTCGCGCGCGGCGGGGAGGTCGAGGCCGCGTTCCTGGGCAGCGCGCACGACTGCAGCGGCGAGAGGGTGCACCGAGTACTGCTCGACGGCGGCCGCGAGGGCGAGGAAGCGGTCCGCGGGGAGGTCCCCCGCGGGACGGACCTCCACGACCACCGGCGCTCCGTGGGTCAGGGTTCCCGTCTTGTCGAACGCCACGGTCCGCACGCGGGAGAGCTGTTCGAGCGTGCCTGCCGACTTGACGATGATCCCCTTCCGGGCGGCGCGCGACATGCCGGACATGAAGGCGACCGGCGCCGCGATGATCAACGGGCACGGGGTGGCGACCACGAGCACCTCCGCGAAGCGCGCCGCCTCACCGCTCAGCGCCCACGCCGTGCCGGCGAGCACGAGGGCTACCGCCGTGAACGGCACCGCCACGCGGTCGGCGAGCCGGACGAACGGCGCTCTGGACGCCTGGGCCTGCTTCACGAGCTCGACGATCGCCTGGTACTGCGACCCCGCAGCCGTCGCGGTCGCCCGCACGCGCGCCGCAGCGCCGCCGTTGACCGAACCGGACAGGACCGTGTCCCCTCGTCGGTGCTCGACGGGGAGCGACTCGCCGGACAGCGACGACTCGTCGAGCACCGCCGCCTCGCTGAGCAGGACGCCGTCCACCGGGACGACCTCGCCCGGCCGTACCCACACCTCGTCGCCGGGGCCCACGTCGCCGACGGGGACGTCGGTGAGCGCGCCGTCCGGTGCGGACCGGTGGGCGACACGCGGCGCCGCGGCGAGCAGGTTCGACAGCTCGCGCCGGGCCCGCCCGTTCGCGTAGTCCTCGAGCGCCTCGCCACCCGAGAGCATGAGGCACACCACGAGTGCGGCCCAGTACTCCCCGACCAGCACCGTCGCGGAGACCGCCAGGACCGCCAGCATGTCCACGCCGTACAGGCCGGCACGGAGATCGGCCACCATGCCGCGCGCGGTGACCACGACGATCGCCGCCGCGAACGACGAGATCACGAGCTG
This sequence comes from Cellulosimicrobium cellulans, assembly GCF_006539945.1. Lineage (GTDB taxonomy): Bacteria > Actinomycetota > Actinomycetes > Actinomycetales > Cellulomonadaceae > Cellulosimicrobium > Cellulosimicrobium cellulans. Next base: position 122,603 of record NZ_BJNZ01000002.1, read on the forward strand.
CGCGGAGCCCGCCGGACCCGCTAGCTCGAGCAGCCCTGCGAGGCCGCCCACGGCCACCGTGGCCGTCACCCAGGGGTAGCGACGGACGGTCCGCGCCAGGTATCGGCGAGGACGAGTCATATCCCAGCAATAGCTCGAACCGGGGCGTCCGCCACAGGGGCGAACGACTCGTCGGCACAGGGCCTTGGACCGTGGGGGCGCGACGTCGACGCGGCGCCGCTCCGGCGGTCGCGCCCGGGCCGGATGGCGGCCGGAAGGGCAGAGCGGCCCTGGCGGTCGGGACGGCAGGTCCGCTTCCCTGGCGGTGGGAGGACCCGATGCCTGCAGAATGGAGCCGAGGGGTCGTCGTCGGGTTCGACGGCAGCCCTGGCAGCATCCACGCCCTGGAGTGGGCGGCCGACGCCGCCGACAGGCACAGGAGCGCGCTGCACGTGCAGTTCGTCCTCGAACCCGCGGGCCGCGGCGAGCGGCACGACCTGTTCGACGAGGGCTACCACGCGGGCCGCGTCCTGGACCTGGCCATGGACGTGCTGGCCGAGTTTCGTCCTGGCCTGCACGACGTGTCGGCGTCCGTGGTGCGCGGGATGCTCCTCCCGTCGCTGCTCGCGAGCTCGCGAGCGGCCGACCTGCTCGTCCTCGGCGGCAGCGGGACCACCCGGTCGTCCGGACCTCCGGGGTCGCGCCCCCGGGCGTCGGTGAGCGCGCGGGTCGCTCGCCGTGCCCACGGTGCCGTGGCGGTCGTACCGCGTGGCTGTCCCTCGCGCCCGGGTGGCCGCGTGGTCGTCGGCGTGGCCGGCGCCAACGACGCACCGGCGATCGAGGTGGCGTTCAGGGAGGCGCAGGAGTCGCACGCCGTGACGGTCGTGCACGTGCTCGAGCACGTGGGTGCGCTCCAGGCGGCGGACGGGTGCGGCTACCTGCGCTGGTGGAGATGGTCCGCCTTCTCCCAGCTGTGGTCGGTGTCCGAGCGGTGCGCCGACCGGTACGGGGTAGATCGTGGGATGCTCGTCCTCTCCGGGTGCGCCGCGTCCCAGCTCGCCGGCCAGGTCGGCCCCGAAGACGTCCTCGTCCTCGGGTCGCCGGCCGGGTCGGGGTCGAAGGGCGCGGCGCCGGTCCTGTCGACGGTTCTTCGGAGTGTGGGTTGTCCCGTGCTCGTGGCCGGCCGGGGCTCGGCGCGCGTCGAGCGCCGGGATTCCGCTGGCGTTGAAGCCGCGGCCGACGAGAGGCGAACGGTGCGTCCTTCTCTGTCGGTCCCCCTGGGGGACGCAGACAGGAACCTGCGCTCGCGTCGGTCGGGGACCAGAGCTCAACCGGGGACGAGGACGAGCGAGCCGCTCGCGCGCCCGGAGCGCAGCGCGTCGAGCGCGTCGGGTGCCTGGTCGAGGGGGTAGGTCGTGACCGTCGGGGTGATGCGCAGCGTCGCGGCGACGCGCAGCAGCGCCGCTCCGGCCGCCCTGGTGTTGGCCGTGACCGTACGCAGGTCGCGTTCGTCGAACAGGTGACGGCGGTGGTCGAGGATCGGTATGTCGCTCATGTGGATGCCGGCCAGGACGACGGTTCCGCCGCGCGTGGTGGCGGACAGCGCGACGGGGACGAGCTCGCCTGCGGGGGCGAAGACGATGGCAGCGTCGAGCGGCTCGGACGGTGCACCTGTCGCGTCGGTGACGAAGGTGGCTCCGAGGTGCCGCGCGAGGTCGCGGTTCGCTTCTCCGCGGGTCATGACGAAGACGCGTGCACCGGAGGCGATGGCGATCTGCGCGGTGACGTGGGCGCTGGACCCGAAGCCGTAGATGCCGAGGTTGCCGCCGGGTGGGAGGTTGGCTCGGGCGAGCCCCCGGTAGCCGATGATCCCGGCGCACAGCAGGGGCGCGGTCGTGGGCGCGTCTGCCTCGGCAGGGAGCGGGTAGACGTAGGCGGCCGGCGCGGTGACGTGCTCGCTGTAGCCTCCGTCGACGTCCCATCCGGTGTACCGGGAGTCGGGGCACAGGTTCTCCCGGCCGGTCCGGCACCAGCCGCACTGCCCGCACGTCTGGTGGAGCCAGGCGACGCCGACGCGATCGCCGGGGCGCAGGTGGTGGACTTCTGCCCCGGCCCGCGCGACGGTTCCGACCACCTGGTGCCCGGGGACCACGCCGGGCCGGTGGACGGGCAGCTCCTGGTCGATGACGTGCAGGTCGGTGCGACACACCCCGCAGGCTTCGACCGAGACGGACACCTCGTGCGACGCGGGGACCGGGGCAGGCTCGTCGACCAGGCGCAGCTCGCCCGGGTGCTCCCAGGCTCTCCATGCCCTCATGGCGTGCTTCTAGCGGTCGCGACGGGAGGGGTGCACCACGATGACCGTCCCGGGGGACCGTCGCAGCAGCCGGTCGGCGACCGATCCCAGCGCACGGGCGGTGGCGGGATGGTGGTGGCGCCCGCCGACGACGAGGACGTCCTTGGTCGAGACCTGAGACAGGACCTTGTCGGCGACGGGTCCCTCGGCGACGTAGAGGAAGGTATGGACGCCCGCGCGAGCCGCGACGGGGGTCACCATGGCGCTGATGCGCGAGGACGCGACGGACTTCCAGGGCTCCCCCGCCCCCCAGTCCTCGTAGAGCGCGTGGACGAGGGCTGGCGTCTGGACGGCGTGGACGACACGCAGCGGGCAGCCCGCGAGCCGGGCTTCCTCGACCGCGTACCGGACGAGGTCGTCCTGATGGTCCTCGTCGGACAGCGCGAGCACGACGTGGTGAGGCGTGTCCGTGATGGCTATGGCGGGCACCACGACCGTGACGCCGCGGCCCGCGAGAGCCAGCCTGGTCGCGGTCGCGCCCAGGGTGGAGCGCTCGATGTGCTGGACGTTGCGTCCGACCACGACCATCGGGGCGGCCCCGACGCGGTCTCGGACCGCTGCGACGAGGTCGCCCGGCGCGATCTCGCTGCGCAGGGACGGGTGACCGGGGTAGACGTGGTCGAGGTGCGCGGTCGTGGTGCGCAGCACGTCGCGGGCGTGCGCCGTCCGGGACACGAGCTCTTCCTCGCGCCGTGACGGACGGACGTCGCTGTCGTCGACAGCACTGAGCAGGGTGACGTCCTGTCCGTGGCGTGTCGCGGTCCGTGCGGCCCACAGTGCTGCGTGCAGGCTCGCTGGTGAACCGTCGACCCCGACGACGATGTCGTTGCCTGACATCGTGCTCATCTCCCTCGTGTCCTAGTCGAGCTGCCCGTGACGGTCGGTGTCGGCGAGCTTGCGGGTGTGGGCGATGACCAGAGCGCACGGTGCGTTGACGACGACCTTGTCCGGTACCGAGCCGAGCAGCCGCCCGACAGCACGGGGGTGGTGGCGTCCGCCGAGCACGAGCAGGTCGAAGGCGGTGACCTGGTCGAGCAGGACGGTCGCGGGGTCGCCGGGGCGGGCCGTGGCATGGCAGGTGACGTCGGGATAGCGGTCGGACCAGCGGGCGGTCAGCTCCTTGAGCTCGGTGTGGATCTCGGGTTCCTCGCCGGCACCGGCCGCCCGTGCGACCTGTGTCGCCGGCTCGATCGCGTGCACGATCTCGACGGGACGGGTGCAGCTGCGCGCCTCGGCGAACGCCACCTCGAGCGCTGGGGTGGGGTCGTCGTCGAGGTCGACGCCGACCACGATCCGGTCCGGGGCGAGCCCGCGAGCCGTGGTCGGGATGATCGCGACCGGGCCGTGGGCGCGCGCGGCGGTCGCTGCCGAGACCGACCCCAGACCGCCCTGGTCCTCGCCCGAGCCGCGCTGCCCGACGACGACGAGGTCGGCATCGCGCGAGAACTCCACGAGCACGGCGGCGGCAGGACCGATGCTCACCGTGGCTTCGATGTCCGTCGCGCCGGGTGGGCGAGGATTGGCTCTGCCCAGGGCCCGGCGCAGGATGGCGTCGACCTCGGCGTCGAGCGCCTCGGGGATGTACGCCGGGACGGGCACGATCGGGCCGACGGGGACCGACTGGGCGTGCACGGCGCGCAGGCGGGCATGGTGTCGGTCCGCGACCGCGACCGCCCAGTCGAACGCGTGAAACGCCTCGGGCGACCCGTCGATGCCGACGACCACCCCTCGTGACCATGTGTCGCTCATCGTTGATCATCTCCTCACCTCTCAGCGCACCACCCGTGCGCGGGAGCGACCAGGTGCGGGATACCCGGTACCACCGGTGACCTTGGGCCCTGGTGTCGTCCGCGGTCCGCCGCCGGGTGCCGGGCCGTTCGGCACTTGGCCTGCGAGCGGCAGGAGACCTGTGATGGAGCATGGGCAGTTGTGAGGACCGCCCGGCCGGCTCGAGCGCCCTCGAAGCACGTGAACCCGTCGCCCGCGGCCTGTCGGACGAGCAGGCGGCGCGCGAGCTGGCGCGCCACGGGCCCAACGCGTTGCCTCAGGTCCGGGGCCCCTCCGCGCCGCGCCGCCTGCTCGCCCAGCTGAGCAGCGTGTTCGCCGTCGTGCTGTGGTGCGCGGCGGCGCTGGCCTGGCTCGCAGGCATCGTCGAGCTCGCCGTCGCGATCGCGATCGTCGTGGTGCTCAACGCGGTGTTCGCCTTCTTGCAGGAAGCGCGGGCGGGTCGCGCGGCCGAGCGCCTGCGTGCGCTGCTGCCCTCGCGGATCATCGTCCGCCGTGCCGGACGCGAGCTCGGTGTGGTGACGAGCGAGGTCGTCGTCGGCGACATCGTGTGCCTGCGTGCGGGCGACCGCGTCCCCGCCGACGCCACCGTCACGGGGGCCGGGGAGCTCCTGGTCGACATGTCGTTGGTCACCGGCGAGAGCGAGCCGGTCACCCGGTCGGCCGGGAGCCCGGTCGTCGCCGGGTCGTTCGTCGTGGAGGGTGCCGCCGACGCGCGCGTGGACGCCGTCGGGGCGCAGACCGCGATCGCGCGGATCTCCCACCTGACGGCGGACGTACCCGACCCTGTCACACCGCTGGCCCACGAGCTGCACCGCACGGTGCGTACGCTCGCCGTCGCGGCCCTGTGCGCCGGAGCGTGCTTCGCCGTGGTGTCCTGGGCGGTCGGTCGAGAGCTCTCCGACGCCTACGTCCTGGGGATCGGCGTCGTGGTGGCCCTGGTGCCCGAGGGGCTGCTGCCGACCGTGACCCTGGCGCTCGCGTGGGGTGCCGAGCGCATGGCCGACCGCAAGGTCCTCGTACGCCACCTCGAAGCGGTGGAGACTCTCGGGTCGGTCACCCTGGTGTGCACCGACAAGACGGGCACGCTCACCCAGAACGAGATGACCGTCGTCCGCGTCTGGACCCCCGAGGGTGCGGCGACCTGTGCGGCGCCCGGATACAGCCCCGACGGGCAGGTCACGTGTCCCTCCCAGGCTCGGGAGGCCGTCGTCGAGGCAGCCCGGTCGGCGGCTGCGGCCTCGGTCGGGTTCGCCCAGCACTCCGGAGGGCGATGGATCCCGCACGGGGACCGTATCGACGTCGCCATCGACGTCCTCGCGCGGCGCCTCGGGGTGGACGTGGACCAGGACCGAGCCGCACTGCAGGCCGCGACCAGGTTCGCGTTCGACGCTCGACGGCGCCGAACCTCCACCTACCTCGACAGCCCCGGCGGGGGCCGTGTCTTCGTCAAGGGCGCGCCCGAGTCGGTGCTACCGCTGTGCACCGACCCACCAGGGCTGCTGGCCGCCGCCCGCCAGGAGGCGGAGCGGGGCGCTGCCGACGGGCTGCGGGTCCTGGCGGTCGCTTCTCGCCCGGCGGCCCGGCCTCCCGAGGGGCCTGGGGAGGCCGAGTCCCGACTGACCTTGGAGGGCGTCCTGTCGCTCGAGGATCCTCCGCGCGAGGACGCCGCCCACGCGCTGCGCGAGTGTCGGCGGGCCGGGGTCAAGGTCGCGATGCTCACCGGCGACCACCCGCAGACGGCGAAGAGCATCGCCGACCAGGTCGGGCTCCGGGGCGCGCAGGATCCCGTGCTGGTCGGCGCCGAGCTGCCCCAGGACGACGCCGACCTCGCGGCAGTGTTCACCCGCTCCGGCGTGGTCGTGGCGCGCCTGGCGCCCGAGGACAAGCTGCGCGTGGCGCGCGCCCTGCGCGCCCAGGGCGAGGTCGTCGCGATGACGGGAGACGGGGTCAACGACGCCCCTGCCCTGCACGAGGCCGACGTCGGTGTCGCCATGGGGCTCTCCGGCACGGACGTGGCCCGTGAGGCCGCGGACGTCGTCCTGCTCGACGACCGGTTCGCCTCCATCGTGGGGGGCATCGAACAGGGGCGTGCGACCTACGTCAACATCCGGCGCTTCATCACCTACCACCTCACCGACAACGTCGCCGAGCTCATGCCGTTCGTGGTCTGGGCACTCACCGGAGGACAGTTCCCGCTCGCGCTCGGAATCCTGCAGATCCTCGCGATCGACATCGGTACCGACACCGTCTCCGCCGTCGCGCTGGGCGCCGAGCCGCCCGCCCGGCACCTGCTGACCGACCCTCCCGCCGCCGGGCGGCTGCTCAACGGCACCGTCCTTCGCCGTGCGTTCGCGCTGTTGGGCCCGGTGTCCGCAGCGGCAGCCCTGCTCACGTTCACCGTGTGCCTGTGGTCCCACGGGTGGAGCTACGGCGAGCCGGTCGACGCTGCCGTCCTCGCCGCCGCCTCGGGTGCGGCGTTCCTCAGCGTCGTGCTGTCCCAGGCGGCGAACGCCTTCGCGTGCCGCAGCTCGACCAGGTGGCCGGGATCGCTGGGATGGACGACCAACCGGCTGCTCGTCGTCGCCGTACCGATCTCGCTCGCCGTCTCCCTGACGCTCGTTCTCGTGCCGCCCGTCGCGCAGGTCCTGGGTCAGGCCGCCCCCGGACCGCTGGGGTGGGCGTTGGCGCTCGCCTCGGCCGGAGCCCTGCTCGGCGTCGACGCGCTCGACAAGACATGGCGGGCACGTCGTCGGCTCCGGCGCGGTTGACCGCTGATGCCTGCAGCCGGCCCCGAGGTGTGACGCCGGTCTATGACGTCGAGATCCTCGCGACGACGTCGTCGACGTCCCTGCGGGGAGTGTGTGGTCCGGGCGCGCTGCGGGCCAGCCGCAGGAACATCTGAGCGCTGGCGTCCGGGCAGTAGGCGGTCTCGATCTCGTGCCGCGTCGCGGGGTTCTCCAGGGCCCGGGTGGCGAACGCGGCCTGCACGTCGTGCGTCGCCGCGACCAGGAGCATGCGCTCGAGCGCCTGCCCGGCGACGAGCCAGTTGTACGGCCCGTCGCCCACCGTGGTGAGGATCGCCAGATGCTGCCGACCCTCGAACGTCCGGGCCCCGCTCGTCTCGTCGCGCGTCGCAGGGTGGACGTCGGTGATCGGGTCGGCGTAGCCGGCGCGCATCACGTCCATGGGCACCCCGTCAGGACGCCCGTAGTGCACACCCATCCAGCTCCGGTCGGTCTCCAGCGCGACCGAGGACGTCGAAGCAGCGGCTTCCGCACGACGCATCTCGCTCACGAGGTGTCCCGAGCTGATGCCGCCGGCTCCGAGGAAGACGACGTCCGCCTGCTCACGGCGCACCGCCCGACGCAGCTTCTGCAGCACCTCGACCTCCGGAACGCGTCCCCGGGCGTCGCCTCGCAGGGTGTGGCGGGTGAGGATCGCGGCGAACATCCCGGGCTCGTCGATCGTCGCGACGACCCCAGGGCCCAGGGCCACGGTCGCGACGAGCAGCTCGTCGTCCCGGTCGGGCAGCAGCCGGACGGCTGCGTCGAACCCCTCGTGCTCGGCGGCGACGCGGACGTTCATCAAGAAGGCTCCGCAGCTGATGAACATCTCTCGCCCGCTCGGATCGATCCCGTCGAGCCTGCGGGCAGGGTCGGCCCGGACCTGCAGGACTGCGCCGTCGCTGGCCACGGACCACGGCTGGCTGTTGAGCAGGCTCGGGGCACGCGTCCCAGCCGTCAGGACCCGATCGATCCTCCTGCCGCGACTGTCCATGTCCTCACCCCGCTCGTCGGGCCAGGCGGCGCGCCCGCACGACGACGCCACCTCCCACGCTCGGCGCCGCCGCTGCGCGGCGGTAGGGCCGAACGACCCGTCACCGGGCGCCGGACGGTTCGACACGCCGGGCGCCCGCTCGACTCACGCACCCCGCTGCCGGGCCGAACGGCCACGGGCCCCGATCCGTTCCACCCTGGTGCCGGGTCACTTCGTCGTCGTCTGCTGGAGGTACGAGCAGCTCGCGCGGCGGACGATCCGCCGAGGAGCTCATCACGCCGCATCGGCGAGCACCGGGAGGAGCCGGTCATGGACGTCTTGGACTCACGGGTCGAGAGGATCCTCGCCGCGGCGGTACGCGCCCCCAGCGTGCACAACACCCAACCCTGGCAGGTGCGCACGACCGGCGACACGATCACGGTCCACGCGGACCCCTCCCGCTGGCTGCGTCACACCGATCCTCGACGTCGGGAGATGTTCATCAGCTGCGGCGCCTTCGTGCTCAACGCACGCGTCGCAGCCCGTCGCGAGTCTCTGACAGCCCAGGTCCGTGTCCTACCAGATCCGGACGACGAGCTGCTGGTCGCGACCATGGCCCTGATCCCCGCACTGGGTCCCGACATGGACGAGCTCGAGCTGTCCCTGGCCATCGGACGCCGTTCGACCTCACGTGAACCGTTCGAGGACCAGCCGCTGGACGCCGACGTGCTGCAGGAGATCCAGACGGCGGCCCACGAGGAGGGGTGCGCGCTTCGTCTCGTCCAGCCCTCGGACCCGGCACGCGGACACGTGCTCGACCTCGTGCGCCGCGCCGAGGACCTCGTGGCCGAGGACGACGTGGCCCGCGAGGAGGAGCTCGCGTGGACGGCTACCGGCCCCGAGCGCGAGGACGGCATCCCCCGTGAGCTGCTCGGCCCCTCGGGGACCGGTGAGGACCAGGCGCCGGTGCGCCGCTTCTCCCTCAGCACGGGGCACGGCGCGTTCGAGAGTCGCTCCACCCTGGCGGTGCTCTCGTCCCCGGGCGACGACCCGTGCGACTGGATCGCCGCGGGCCAGGCGACCGAGCGCATGCTCCTGGTCGCGACGACCTACTTCGTGCGGGCGTCGTTCGCCACGACCGTGCTCGAGAACCCGACGACACGTCACGAGCTCCGCGAGGTCCTGAGCCTCGACGGCTTCCCGCAGATGCTCGCCCGGCTGGGATACAGCACGCTGCGCCGGTACAGCCCGCGGCGTTCGGTCGAGCAGATCCTCGCCCCCACGAGCGACGGCCCGTCCCCCGCCTGACGACCTGACGGGTGGGTAGCCGTCGCAGGAGAGCGTCCCGTGCTCGCGCCCCGCCCTCCGCACGGACGACGCGGCCCTCGCCCCGTCCTCGGCGAGGGTCACCTCGGTGCCGGTGCGACGGAGGCCACGTCCGCGACGGCTGGCGGCGAGGCAGGTCAGGCGGTGAGGACGACCTTGAGCGCGCCGGTGTCAGCGGCGTGCCCGAACACGTCGTAGGCGCGGTCGACGTCGTCGAGCGCGAAGCGGTGCGTGACGAGCTGCTCGACGGGCAGCTGTCCGTTCTTCACCATCGCGAGCAAGGTCGGGGTGGTGAACGTGTCCACGAGGCCGGTGGTGATGGTCAGGTCGCGGATCCAGTCGCGTTCCAGGTGCAGCGTCGCGGGTGCCCCGTGCACGCCGACGTTCGCGACGTGCCCGCCCGGGCGCACGGTCTCGACGCAGAGCTCGAACGTGCCGGGCGTCCCGACGGCCTCGATGGCGACGTCGGCGCCCAGGCCGCCGGTGAGGTCGCGCACCTGTGCGACCACGTCGGCGCGCGCGTCGAGGGTGTGGGTGGCGCCGGCGCGCTGCGCCGCGGCCAGGCGTTCGGACGCGAGGTCGACCACGATGATGGCGCTCGGGGAGAAGAGCCTGGCAGTCAGGGTCGCGGCGAGACCGATGGGTCCGGCGCCCACGACGACGACGCTGTCGCCGGGGCGGACCGCACCGGCGAGGACGCCGACCTCGTAGGCGGTGGGGAGGATGTCGGCGAGCATCAGTGCCTGCTCGTCGTCGATCGTGTCGTCCAGCCGGTGCGTGGACAGCTCCGCGAAGGGCACGCGGACCGTCTCGGCCTGGGTCCCGTCGATCCTGTGCCCCAGGATCCAGCCACCGCCGCCCAAGCACTGGCCGAAGCGGCCCTGACGGCAGTAGGAGCAGCGGCCGCATGCGGTGATGCAGGAGACCAGCACGCGGTCCCCTTCTCGCAGGGTGCTCACGGCGCCCCCGACCGCGGTGACCGTGCCCACGGCCTCGTGCCCGAGCACGCGTCCGACGTCGACCGTCGGGACATCTCCCTTGAGGATGTGCAGGTCGGTGCCGCAGATCGTCACCGCGTCCACGTGCACCAGGGCGTCGTGCGGGTCCTGCACGACCGGGTCGGGCACGTCCCGCCACGCGCGGCGGCCTGGGCCGTCGAACACCAGAGCCTTCATGATCTCCGCCTCCTCGATCTTGCCCTCGCTCGCTGCCTCCTCCACGTCAGCACCTCGCCCCGCGTGCTGGTAGGACCACATGTCCCGTGACGGATGGGGCCGTTCGGCACCCCTGTCCGCTCCCGCAGTCCGCAGGGCCCGCGCCCCACGAGCCGAAGTGCTCACCCGCCCGAGAGCACCACGGCACTGGTTCCTGGTCGGTGCCGCGACGAACGTGGGAGCAAGCGCGAACCACCGTGTCGGGAGGGTCATCATGAGAACCACGTCGGACTGGCCGATCGTCGTCGGGATCGACGGGTCCCCGGAGGCCTCGCACGCCCTGCGATACGCCGTACGCGAGGCCGAACGCGAAGGCTGCTACCTGTGGCTGGTCAACGCCATCCACGAGATCGTGCCGCTGGCACCGATGTGGCCGCTGCTGACCAGCGACACCCTCGTCGACGTCGGCCACGAGCTTCTTGCCGAGGCGCAGACGGTCGTCGAGGAGCTGTCCGGCGGCCGCGTATCCGTCCGGGTCCAGGCGGCCCTGGGCCCGGCGGTCGACGTCCTTGCCGCCGCCGGGGAGCACGCGCGTCTCGTCGTCCTGGGCCACCGGTCGCCGGCGCTGATGGAGCGGATCTTCACCGGCAGCACCACCTTCGGTGTGGCCGCACGCGCCTCGTGCCCGGTGCTGAGCGTGCCGCGCGACTTCGACGCGGACCGAGAGCACGGCATCGTCGTCGCAGCCGTCGACGGGACGGAGATCTCCCCGCACGTCCTCGACCGCGCCTTCGCCGTGGCGGCCGAGCGCTCCGCACGTCTGGAGATCGTGCACTGCTGGCGCCTCGACCCGTTCTACAGCTACCTGGTCGACGAGTGGTCGGTCCAGGACGAGTGGCGAGGTCACACCTCGGAGGTGATCGACCGCCTGGTCGAGGAGGCCTCCTCGGCCCACCCGTCCGTGTCGTTCGAGACATGGTTGGAGTACGCCGACGTCACCGACACCCTCGTCCGCCACTCCAAGGACGCGGACGTGCTGATCCTGGGCCGTCACGGCCACGGCACCCGCCCCTCGGCTCTCGTCGCCGCCGTGCTCGGGAGCGTGACCCGGGCCGTGCTGCACCACGCGCACTGCCCGGTCGAGGTCGTCCCCGCACCCCGCCCCGCCGCAGCGCGCGACGAGGCCCCGCTGCCGTCCCCGGCCCGCGTGCCGGAACCTGCCGACGTCGTCGACACCTGACCCTCACCCACGCCGCCCGGCCAGGACGGCACGCACCAAGGAGAAGAACGATGAGCACCATCCACGAGCCGCGCCGAGCCTCTCAGCCGAGCTCGGCCCCCACCGCTGCACCGAGCACCGCGGTCGAACGCGAGACGGTCGTCGTCGAGACGCAGTCACAGGTCGCGCTGAGGTATGTCGGCGCCGTCATCCGTATCGCCCTCGGCTGGGTGTTCCTGTGGGCGTTCCTCGACAAGGCCTTCGGCCTCGGCCACGAGACCCTCTCGGAGGACGCCTGGGTCAACGGCGGCCAGCCCACTGCGGGGTTCCTCGGCAACGCCACCAGCGGCCCCTTTGCCGACTTCTACCAGGGGCTCGCCGGACAGGCGTGGGTCGACTGGATCTTCATGGTCGGGTTGCTGGGCATCGGGCTCGCACTCATCCTCGGCATCGGGATGCGGATCGCGGCCGTCGCCGGCGCGATCATGCTGGTCCTGATGTGGACGGCCGTCCTGCCGCCCGCGAACAACCCCTTCATGGACGACCACCTGATCTACGCCCTCGTGCTCGTCGCCCTGGCCCTGGGCAACTCCGGGCGAACGCTCGGGCTGGGGGCGTGGTGGCAGAGCACCCGCCTGGTCCGGCGTTGGCCCGCCCTCACCTAGTGAGTGCGCCGCACATCGCCTCGCGCCGACCGACGTGCACCGTCCGTCACGAGGCCCGACGAGCTCCCTGCCCGCCGGGCCTCCCCCTGCCCTCTCGTCAACGCCGCAGCGCCGCAATATCCTCGGAGGCGTGGATCGGACCTCGGTCGAGGTGCAGGAAGCGATACTGCGGGCTGTCAGTGGCATCTCGACCGACTTCGACCTGCGCGACCTGCTCGCCGGCGTGGTGCGCGCAGCCTGCACGCTGTCCGGCGCACGCTACGGGGCGCTCGGGGTCATCGGACGCTCACGCCGTCAGCTCATCGAGTTCATCGCCGAAGGCATGAGTCAGTCCGAGCGCGAACGCATCGGCCACCTACCCACCGGGCGCGGGCTCCTGGGTCACCTCGTCACCCACCACGAAGCCTTGCGTCTCGACGACCTCACCAGCCACCCCTCCTCGTCCGGCTTCCCACCCGGCCATCCACCGATGACGACGTTCCTCGGAGTGCCCGTCAAGGTCCGCGGCCGCGTCTTCGGCAACCTCTATCTCACCGACAAGACCACCGGTCCCGCGTTCACCGCCGCCGACGAGGAAGCCGTGACCGCGCTAGCGGGCCTGGCCGGTCTCGCTATCGAGAACGCCAAGCTCCTCATGACGACCGAGCGCCGGGCCCGATGGCTCGAAGCCACGGCAGCGATGCAGCCCGACGTCCTTCGCGCCACCGAACCGCGCCAAGCGCTCGAAGCCGTGCTGCGACGAGCGCTGCAAGGCGCCGACGCCACCACGGCCCTCGCGATCGCGCCCGGCGCAGACGGCCGGTTCACCGTCCGCGCTGCAGTCGGGGGCCACGCCGACGACCCGGACCAGATCCTGCAAGAGATCCACCAGCCCGCCATGCTCGCCATGGCGACCGACCGCACCCGCTGGGCCGACCTGCCCGACGGGGGCGCCATCATGACACGGCTGGCGATCGACTCCGTCACCCGAGGTGCGCTCGTGGTCGCGCTGCCCCGGAGCCGCTACGCCGAGAACCTCAGCGCCGACACCGACTTCATCACCAACTTCGCCAACCAGGCCTCACTCGTGCTCGAACGACACCACACCCGCGCCGTCCAGCAGCAGCTCGCCGTCATGGCCGAACGCAACCGGATCGCCCGCGACCTGCACGACGTCATCATCCAGCGCTTGTTCGCGCTCGGACTCCAGGTCCAGGCCATCACCCGGAGGAGCCCGGACACCGTCCGCGAACCTCTGACCACCGTCCTGGAGGACATCGACTCCACCATCCGCGAGATCCGCCGCTCCATCGTCGATCTGCGACCGGACCAGGAGCGCCGGTACTCCCTGCGCTCCAAGGTGCACGACCTCGTCGACGAGTACGCCCACGTCCTCGGCAGGCCTCCGGCGCTCAAGGTGGACGGGCCGCTCGACACCCTGGTCGATGTCGAGATCCACCACCACGTCCTGGCGGTGCTGCGGGAAGGGCTGTCCAACGCAGCACGCCACGCTGTCGCAGACCACGTCTGGGTCGACGTGACGGTCCGCACCGAGGAGCTCGTGTGCACCGTCAGCGACGACGGCATCGGACCCCAGGGCGGTGCGGCCCACGGCGGCTTGCTCAACCTCGCCGACCGAGCCGACGAGCTGGGCGGGCGGGTGGACGTCCGCCCACGCGAGCCGCGGGGGAGCATCCTGACCTGGCGCGTCCCACTCCACGCGTCATGAGCCGATCGAGGAGCGACGACGGCGCCGCGCCGCGGCCAGAGGCCCGACCCTCCCTCACCGCGCGTCGCCGCGGCTACGTCGCCACCGCGCTGGTCGACGCGGCACTGCTGGTCTTCATCCACGTCTGGCCAGGATGGCAGGTGGTGCCGTTCCTCACGACCGAGACCGTCGAGGTGCTCCCGGCCGTCAACGCCACCCTGGTCGCGGGCATCGCCGCCAACACGGTGTACCTCCTGGCCGACCCGCCGTGGCTGCGCGCGCTCGGTGACGTCGTCGTCACCGGCGTCGGGGTCGTCGCCCTCGTGACGTTGTGGCGCGTCTTCCCGTTCAGCCTTCCCGGGGAGGGCTTCGACTGGATGCTCGTCGTTCGCGTCCTGCTCGCGCTCGGCGTCCTGGGGAGCGTGATCGCCATGATCGTCTCGACGGTGCAGCTCCTGCGGCCCACGTCGACCGATGCCGACGGACCAGGGCCGGTGCTCCGCTGAAGAGGGCGCCCAGGTGGCTCGCCCCGACGTCGAAGGGGGCGGGGCCGCTCACCCGGGACGCTACCCGAGGAGCTTCGTGGCCAGCACCGCCGCCTGGGTCCGGGACTCGAGATCGAGCTTCGTCAGGATGTTGGAGACGTAGTTCTTCACCGTCTTCTCGGACAAGAACAGCTTGCTCGCGATCTGGCGGTTCGTCAGTCCCTCGGCGATCGCCGTCAGGACGTTGAGCTCCTGCTCGCTCAGCGCCGCCAAGGCCGGCTCCTGAACCGGGCCGGCGCGCAGCCGCTCGAGGACGCGCGACGTCAGGGCGGGGTCGATCAGCGACTGACCCGCGGCCACCCTCCGCAGCGCGTCCACCACGTCAGACCCGGTGATGACCTTGAGCAGGTATCCCGACGCACCCGCCATGATCGCCGAGAAGAGTGCCTCGTCGTCGTCGTACGACGTCAGGATCAAGGACCGGACGTCCGGCGCCGTAGCGTGCAGCTCTCGACAGACCTCGATCCCCGAACCATCGGGCAGGCGCACGTCGAGCACCGCGACGTCAGGACGCAGACGGGGGATCTCTTGGAGAGCCGTTCGTGCCGTGCCCGACTCGCCGACGACCTCGAGCCCGTCTTCGGTCACGAGCAGACCCTTGAGGCCGCGCCGCACGACCTCGTGATCGTCAAGAAGGTACACGCGCACCTGCTCCATCGTTCTGTTGTACTCCCGCTCCTGAGGTCCTTCCACTCCTGGGACGGCGAGGAGGGTAGGCGTCGCGGGGGTGGGCGACTCCCCTCGCTCGGAGCAACCACGTCCCGTGCCGCCGAGGCGCCGGAGGACTACCGCCAGGTGTGACCTTCTCCCCTACGGCGCGATCGCGACCGGCGTGAGCCTGAGAACGAGACAGCGAACCGGTCCACGGACGATCACAGAGGGGTAGAGACGGCCATGAGCCACACCTGGAGCATCACCGTCGAGCTGTTCGACGCCGACGACATCGACCCAGAAGGCGCGATCACGACGGCTCACGCCGTACTGACGACGTCGAGCGGAACCACGCTCACGGGGCACGGTCGAGCCCGGCGCAGTCCCGGCGACACCCCGGTCAGGGAGATCGGGGAGGAGCTCGCCACGGCACGCGCACTGCGAGATCTCGCAGACCGGCTGCTACGAGCGACCTCGAACGACATCGCGGCGATCGAGCATCAACCGGTCCGGCTGATGGGTTGACTGCACGCCAGGAACGGAGAGGTGACCATCATGACCGCCCGCACCACCCGGTGGCACGGCCTCGCCGTAGCCCTCCTTGTCGCAGCGGCGCTCCTTCTCGGAGCCTGCGCAGCCGGTCCCAACGTCGTGGCGAACCCCGGTGGCTACGGCTTCTGGTGGGGCCTGTGGCAAGGCATCATCCTGCCGGTCACGTTCATCGTCTCGCTCTTCACCGACACGGTGAGCATCTACGAGGTCGACAACAACGGTGGCTGGTACGACTTCGGCTTCGTGCTGGGGATCGCGATGTTCTCCGGACCTGCGATCGCGATCGGCGGCCGCAGGTCCTGACGGCGGCGCTACTCCTGGGGAAGGGCCCGTGACGGAGCCGAGCATGACCGACGACATCAGACTGACGCAGTGGTCCGACGACGTCGAGCACACGGTCGGGCTGCGCCAGCTCCTCCCGTGGGATCACCTCGGCGACGTGTGCGCCCGCACGTTCCCGGCCCTCTCCCGGGCCCTGGAGGACGCGGGCGTGCGGATCACCGGGCCGCCCTACGCGCGCTACCGCGACAGCTCGGACGAGCGGTTCGACGTCGAGCTGGGATTCCCCGTGAAGGAGGCGGTGGCCCCGGGCCGAGTCACGGTTGCGGTCCCCGTGGGCGGCTCGCTGGAGACCGGCGGTCTGCCGAGAGGCCGTGCCGTCGAGGCCGTGCACGTGGGGCCGCACGGCACCTTGCCTCTGACGTACGCCCACATGGAGGAATGGGCACGGGCCCGCGGGCTGGAGCCGTCGGACCAGCTCTGGGAGTACTACGAGATCGGACCGGACTCCGATCCGGACCCGAGGACATGGCGCACCCGGGTCTTCATGCCCGTCTAAGCGTCGGTGCGCGAGACCTGCGAACGCGACACTCGCCGAGCGACCGCGCGACTCGGCACCCGTGACACAGCTCCGCTCTCCGAGCCGATGCGCACGGTGGGTGATCTGCGTGTCAACCCAGGCGGTGAGCACCCAGGGTCACGGGCGGCGCCTCGGCCCCGCCGGGACGTGGACGTCGACCAGCGCGAGACGAGACGACCAGGCTGGCATAGCAGGCAGCGCCGACAGGGATCGGCAGCCAGAACTGCAGCAGCCGCCAGGCCACGACGCCGAGAACGACCGGGCCCGACGGCTCGCCGAGACCGGTCAAGACGGAGATGACACCGGCTTCGACCACACCGAGGCCGCCGGGGGCGATGGGAACACCGGCCATGACGTTGGCGACACCGTAGGCGACACAGAGCGCGACAGGATTCGACCGGACGCCGAAGGCTGCCAAGAAGACCCACAAGGCAGCCGCGTCCAGACACCAGTTGAGCGATCCCCAGACCGCAAATCTGCCCAGGAGGCGCCGCTCGGACAACAGGTCGACCACCCTGACCATGGTCGGTCGCACCCATCCCTGCAGTCGTTCACGCCATCGGGAGGACGACCACCGGGTGATGCGCTCCGCAGCAGCAGGAAGCCCGTCCGGGTGATGCTCCACAGCCCGCACGACGGCGAGCTCGGCGATCAGGACACCGATGACTGCCGCTGCCACTCCCACGTAGAGTCCCGGCGCGATACCGAGCAGCACGCCGGTCAGAGCAGCCACGCCGAGAATCAGCTGCAGAGTGGCTGCCGAGCCGAGCCCCTGGACGGCAACGGCCGCGACGGCCTCCTCCACGCGCACGCCCCCTCGGTGCAGCAGGCCGACACGGACGACGTTGCTCGTCGCCGCCCCCGCCGGAGTCACGTGCGCGACGCTCAAGGCCGAGAGGTCCGTCCGGAACAGCCAGCTGAAGGCGGGTCTGCCCTCGCGTGGCAGAACGACCGAGGTCAGTACTGAATAGGTGGCCAGACTCAGTGCCTCGAGGAGCACACCCAGCGCCAAGAGGGTCGGCTCGACGTGGGAGAGCACCTCCAGGGCCCGTTCTGCAGCAGGCACCGACGGGACCAGGAGGAACCGCACGACGAGGATGATCACTGCCGGACGAACCCCACGGCGAAGCCACACGTGCCGCGCACGATCGAGATGCCGAGGCACGTGACGTCGAGCAGCCGAGCATCGCCGCACGAGATGCGCCATGGCCTCCACGCTAGGCATCCGCGAGCACCACCGAACGAGGAAGAGTCCTCTGGTTCCCTGGGTCGAGCGGGACAGCCCCAGCCAGGGCCGGTCGGCGGCAGAGTGCGTGCCCATCGTGTCTCGGCGCTTCTGGTCCTCCCGCAGGGACTCGCCGTTCGGCTGCTCGACGCCACGTCCGGCGTGCGGCATCACGGATATCGCTTGAGGGTGCCATGTCCCTTCTGATGCTTTTGAGGCGGTATGCACATGCTCGATGTCCATCACTTCACCTACGGAGCGGTGACGCCGCTCATCTCCTACGCGGCGGCGGTCTCCGGGTCGGCCTGCGGCCTGTCCGCGGTCTCCCGGTCCCGAGTCGACGCGCCGTGGCACGTGCGCTCGGCGTGGCTCTGGCTGGGGGCCGCGGCCATCGGGGGCACGGGCATCTGGGTGATGCACTTCGTGGCGATGCTCGGGTTCACGGTCACCGGCATGCCGATCCACTACGACGTGCCGCTCACCATCGTCTCCGCGCTGGTCGCCGTGGTGGTCGTGTCGGTCGGCCTGCACCTGGTCATGATGTTCGGCTACCGACCCCTGCTGCTGGTCGCGGGAGGCGCCGTGGCCGGGCTCGGGGTCGCCGGGATGCACTACATGGGCATGGCGGCGATGCGCCTGCACGGCACCATGCACTACAGCGCGATCTCCGTCGCCCTGGCGCTGCTCGTCGCGGTCGCCGCCGCGACGGCGGCGCTCTGGCTCTGCGTGCACGCGCGGGGCGGGCTGTCCATGACCGTGTCGGCCCTCGTCATGGGGGTCGCGGTCGCGGGGATGCACTACACCGGCATGTGGGGCGTCTCGGTGACCGGCCAGCCGGGCGCACCGGACGGCGGCGTACCGATGCTGGACCTGTTGGGTGCCCTCCTCGTCGGGGGAGGCGGCTCCATCCTGCTGCTGGTGTTCGTCGTCGTCGGCTCCCGGACGGAGAGCGAGAGGCAGCGGCACGAGGCCTTCCGGGAGCGCATGGCGCAGGAGAACGTCTCGGTCGGCAGCTAGCGGCCCGCGGGGGAACCCGCCGCTCACGACCGGCGCGCGCGTGCTCGGTCCTCCGCCTCGAGCACCCGGCGCAGGCCCGCGAAGTCGCGCAGGAGGATCCGCGCCAGGACCGCGGTCGGGAGCAGCGCCACCAGCCGGAGACCGGCGGCGACGTCGCCGTGGTAGTCGGCGCGCACGCGCGTCCCGCCGCCGTCAGGCGACGTGACGTACTCGACGCGCGAGTTCCAGGGCGCCGTGGAGTGCCACACGACCCGCCGGTCGGGCTCGACGACCTCGAGCACGTCGGTGAACCGCACCCGGAACGGCCCGATGCGGTCCACGGCGGCCCACCGGTCGCCGACCTGGACCGGGGCGCCGTCCAACGGGCGACGGGAGTCGACCGCAGGCGCGAAATCGGGCCACCGACCGGGGTCGGCGAGGTACGGGAAGATGCGCGACGGCGGGTGGTCGAGGTGGACGTCGAGCGTCACGCGTCGCCACACGGTTCGGTCCCCTCAGTCTCGGCGTCAGACCATCGCCGGCACGGGGCGGTCCGGGTAGAGCTCCCGCATCGCGGCGTCGTACCGCCGCTTGAGCAGGAGCAGGTACAGCACCCGGACGGGCAGGGGCACGTTCGCGCGGAACCAGTCCTCCCGCTCGGCCTCGGGGACGCTCGCGAGCAGCAGGCCGAGCTGGAGCGCCACGACGTCCTTGCCGAGCTCCTTGCGGTGCTTCATGAGGCTGGCGCGCGTGTGCTCCTCCATGGAGTCCCACTCCTGCTGCGACATCACGCCCCCGGCCACGGGGAGGATCTCGTCCTCCTCCTGCCCGAGGTGCGCCGTCAGGACGTCACGCAGGCCCTCGACGTCGGTCGCGAAGGCGTCGCGGAGCCGGGGGTCGGCCGTGGCCACCCAAGGCTCGAGCTGCGGCTCGATCCGTGCGAGCCTCACCGCGACCTCGGCGTGCTGCGCCCGCATCTGACCGACGTGCAGCGCGCACGCGGGCTCGCGCGTCTCGAGCCGGTCCCACAGCACGAGGTCCTCGGTCTCGTGGTGCAGGTGCAGCGCGAAGAAGTCGAGGTGGGCGTAGCGGCCGACGACCGCCGAGCGCTCGGTGTCGCCCGGCCGGACGTCGCGGACCAGCTCGGGGAGCTCGCGGTAGAGCCAGCGGAAGATCCGGTGGACGAGGTACATGCCCGACGTGTCGCACCCGGGGTGCTGCCCCGCGGGCAGCGGCCCGGGGAGAGGGAGCTTGTCGGTCATCGCGTCCTCCGCCCGATCGGTCGACCTCGGTGTCGTCGTGGCGTACTCCGAACGCTACTCCCGCCCGCGAACGGGCCACAATGCTCCTCGGGCACGTTCACCCGCGCAGCAAGAAGCCCCGCCGTGTGGAGCGACGGGGCTTCTCGATCCGCTGTCTCATCGGATCCCGCCGGCGTTCTCACGCCGGAAGCATGCGCCCAGCCTATAGCGTCGTCGGGTGACGACGAGCGTCTGTGGCACCGACGACCGGGTCGAGCTGCTCTGGCTGCCGGTCGGCGCCGGCGGTCATGTGGTGCGGCGCACGAGCGCGTGGTGGGAGCGCGCGTGCGCCCTCCTCGAGCGCCGCCGACCGGGCCCGCTGTTCCACGCCGCGCTCGAGGTGCACCGGAACGGCGTCCCCTACACCGTGGAGATGACTCCCGCGTGGGGTCACGCCCCGGCCGCGCGCGGGGTGGTCGCCACCGGACCGGTCGGCGCCCGCCTGCTCGGCCGCTCACGCCTGTTCCGGTACGAGGTCCGCTGCTGGCCCAACGGGCTGATCCCCGACCGCTCCCACGCCGTGGGACCGGCCGTCGTCGTGACCCGTGACACCGCCGCGACCGCGCGGCTCCTGCACGCGGCCCCTGCCGTCCCGACCCTCACCTGGGGCCGCAGGCCGTCGGGCGCCCGCGACATGTGGAACTCCAACTCGCTCGTCGCCTGGCTGCTGGTGCGGGCGGGCCTCCCCGTCGACCAGGAGCCGCCCCAGGGAGGTCGCGCCCCAGGGTGGCGGGCCGGCGTCCTGGTGGCGGAGCGCGCGGCGGACGCGTCCCGCCCCGACGCGCCGTGACCCCGGGCCCGGACCGCGCCGGGCTCCGCCCCCGGCACGACCGCCTCCTCCTCGAGGAGGAGCGCGCTCCCCCGCGAATCTCGGCCGACGGCGGGAGCCGGCGGCCCCGCCCCCGTCCGTAGCGTCGACGACGGCGGCATCCGAGGACCGGGCGCCCCGCGACGACAGGAGGACGCATGATCCAGGTGGAGGCGCTCACCAAGCGCTACGGGTCGACGACGGCGGTGGACGGGCTGACGTTCACGGCGCGGCCCGGCACGGTGACGGGCTTCCTCGGCCCGAACGGGGCGGGGAAGTCGACGACGATGCGCGTCGTGGTCGGGCTCGAGCGGCCGACGTCGGGCACGGCGACGGTCGACGGCCGCCGGTACGCCGACCTCCCGGCGCCGCTCCACGCCGTCGGGTGCATGCTCGACGCGCGGTCCGTGCACCCGGGGCGCACGGCGTTCCGGCACCTGCGGGCCCTCGCGCGGACCCACGGGATCGGCCGCGCCCGCGTGGACGAGGTCATCGGGATGACCGGGCTCGAGAGCGTCGCCGGACGGCGTGCCGGGACCTTCTCGCTGGGGATGGGGCAGCGCCTCGGCATCGCCGGGGCGCTGCTCGGCGACCCCGGGACGCTCATCCTCGACGAGCCCGTGAACGGCCTCGACCCCGACGGCGTCCTGTGGGTGCGGGGGCTCGTCCGGGGCCTCGCGGCCGAGGGACGGACCGTGCTCCTCTCCTCGCACCTCATGCACGAGCTCGCGCTCTGCGCCGACCGGGTCGTGATCATCGGCCGAGGCCGCCTCCTCGCCGACGCACCGGTCCAGGAGCTCGCCGCCGACGCGGGCTCCCTCGAGGACGCGTACCTGCGGCTCACGGCCGGAGCGGTCCAGTACCGGGGCCGTGCCTCCGGCGGGTCCGACCGCGCCGCGGCGGGCGGTGCCCGATGACCGCCGCGACCCCCGCCGCGGTGCGCACTTCCCCGGCCGTGGCGCGGACGACGCACCGGGGCCCGACGTTCGCACGCGTCGTCGGCTCCGAGTGGACCAAGCTCACGAGCCTCCGGTCCTCCTGGTGGGCCGCCGGGCTCACGGTCGCGGTCTCGGCCGCACTGACCTACCTCTCGGCCCAGGCGTCGTCCGTGGACCCGGGGTTCGACCCGATGGGCTCTCTCACGTCGGGCCTGCTGCTCGCCCAGGTGCCCCCGCTCGTCCTGGGCGTCCTCGTCGGCACGGGCGAGCACAGCACCGGCACGTTCCGTACGACGTTCGTCGCCGTCCCCCGGCGCTGGCCGGTGCTCGCCGCGCAGACGGTCGTCACCGCCGCGTTCGCGCTCCTCACGGCGGTGCTCGCGGTCGGCGCCGCCGCCCTTGCCCTGGTCCCCTCGGCGCAGGCCCGCGGCATCGACCTCGACCTCGCGAGCGACGGCACACCCCGGGTGCTCGGTGGGATGGTGCTCCTGCTCGTCGCGACGGCCCTGCTCGGCCTCGCGCTCGGTGCGCTGCTCCGACGGCCGGTGCCTGCCCTGACGGTCGCGGTCCTCGTCGTCCTCGTCCTGCCCGTCGCGCTCGTGCTCGCGGCCGACCTGGCGAGCGACCCGCTCGCCGCGTCCGCGGACGTGCCGCCCGCCCAGGCCGCCGTCAACACCGCCGTGACGTTCCTCCCCGCCGGCGCGGGGTCGCTGCTGACCACCGAGGGCCCCGTCGAGGGAGCGCCCGACCTCGGTGCGTGGGGCGGTGGGATCGTCCTGGCGGCGTGGGTCGCCGTCCCCCTGGCTCTGGCCGCCCTTCGCCTCCGCACGCGGGACGTGGTGTGACGTGGCCGCGACGACGCCGACCCCCGCCGTCCGGCTCGCAGACCGCTCGCCGGTGACCCTCCGCCGGGTGCTCGCGGCCGAGTGGGACAAGCTCACGAGCCTGCGTGCGACGGGCTGGCTCGCTCTCGCCACGGTCGCGGCGGCGGCCGCGAGCGCCTGGGCGCTCGGCCTGTTCGCCCGGCCCGACGGCGGCGCGTCCGGCGCGCCCGCCGCCGTCGCCGGGTACGTGCTCGCCCAGCTAGGGTTCCTCGTGCTGGGCGCGACGACCGGCGCGGGCGAGTTCCGCACCGGTGCGGCGCGCGTCACCTTCGTCGCGGTCCCCCGGCGGATCCCCGTGCTCGTCGCCCAGGTGCTCGTCACGACGACGGTCGCGGCCCTCACGGCCGCGGTCGCGCTGGGCGCGGCGCTCGCGGCGACCGCCGGGCAGCGCGCGGCGACCGGGCTCGTGCTGGACGCGGCGGACCCGGAGACGGCGCGCCTCCTCGGGGGGTTCGTGCTCTACCAGACCGGGGTCGCGCTCGTCGGGCTGGGGCTGGGGGCGCTGCTGCGCCGGCCCGACGCCGCGCTCGTCGCCGGCGTGGTCCTGGTCGTCGTGCTCGACCACCTCCTCGCCACGAACCCCGGCCGGGTCGCCGACACCACGCGTGCCCTCCTCCCGGGCGCCGGGGCGCGGCTCCTCCAGGGCGACGAGCGGCTCGCCGCACTCGACGCGACGACGCTGGGCCTGCACGTCGGTCCGTGGGCGGGCGCTCTCGTGCTCGCCGCGTGGGCCGTCGTCCTGCTCGTCGCGGCGGGGATCCGGCTGCGTCGCCATGACGTCGCCTGACCCGGCCGCGGACGGATGGGAGAGTGGGGTCATGCCCCCGCCGTCCCCCGCCGCTGCCGTCCGCACGGCGACCGACGACATCGCCCTCGCCACGCCCGACCTCCAGCGGCGCGGGCCGCTCGGCCGCCTGGTCGGGCAGCACCCGCGGGCCGCGGACGCGGCGCTCGTCGCCGGCCTCGTCTCGCTCGGGCTCGTCACCGCGGTCCTCGGGCTCGCGACCGTCGAGGGGTCCACCGGGCTCGGCCTCTTCCGGCCCGACGAGCCCGTCGCCCAGGTGGTCGTCACCGCCTGGCTCGTCGGGGCCGTCGTCGGGGCAGCGCTCCTCCTCGCCCGCCGCACCCGGCCCCTGGCGGTCACGGCCGCGCTCACGGCGCTCGCCGTCGTGTCCCTCGCCGCCGCGGGCGTGCTGGGCGTCCTCGGGGTGTGCCTCGCGTGCGCGGTGCACGCCGTGGCGGCCTCCCGCCCGCCGCGCACGGCGTGGCTGACGTGCGCGGCGGTGCTCGCCGTCGTCACGGTGGCGCTGTGGTGGTGGCAGGACATCGGCCTCGCCGAGATCCTGCTCTGGAGCGACCCGGTCGTGACGCCCGACGGCGACCCGGTGCGCGACCTCGCCGAGCCGCCCTTCTCCCCCGGCCGCCGCTCCGCGTCCGTGTCCCTCCTGCTCGCGCTCCTGCTCCTCGGCATGGCCACGGGCTCCGGCGTGCGCGCCCGCCGGCTGCACGCCGAGGACCTGGCGGAGCGCTACCGGGCCATGGCCCGGGACCGGGACCAGAGCGCGGCGCTCGCCCGCGCGGCCGAGCGCGCCCGCATCGCCCGGGAGATGCACGACGTCGTCGCGCACAGCGTCTCGGTGATGGTCGCCCTGTCCGACGGCGCGGGCGCCGCGCTCGACCGTGCACCCGACCGCTCGCGCGAGGCCCTGCGGGAGCTCTCCCGGACGGGGCGCGAGGCGCTGACCGACATGCAGCGCGTCCTCGGCGCGCTCGACCCCGGCGACGAGGAGCCGGAGGCGAACGACGGGCGGCCCGAGCCGACCGGGACGGACCTCGCGGCCGTCGTCGCGCGCTTCCGGGCCGCGGGCGTGCCCGTGACGGCGACCGGCCTCGACGTCCCGCTCCCGGACGACACCCCCCTCCGGCTCGCGGTCGTGCGGGTGGTGCAGGAGTCGCTGACGAACGTGCTGCGGCACGCGCCCGGGACCTCGACGGCCGAGGTCGAGGTCCGGCGCGGCGTGGACGTGGTCGAGG
The DNA here is from genome assembly GCF_006539945.1 of Cellulosimicrobium cellulans. Classification (GTDB taxonomy): domain Bacteria; phylum Actinomycetota; class Actinomycetes; order Actinomycetales; family Cellulomonadaceae; genus Cellulosimicrobium; species Cellulosimicrobium cellulans. The sequence continues at coordinate 147,326 of NZ_BJNZ01000002.1, forward strand.
TCGAGGTCCGCGACGCCGGCGGCACCCGTCCCGGCGCGGGCGGCGGGACCGGCCGCGGCATCCTCGGCATGCGCGAGCGCGCGGCCCTGCTCGGCGGCAGCGTCGAGGCGGGACCGCGCCCCGAGGGCGGGTGGGTCGTGCGCGTCGTGCTCCCGTGGGACCGGACGGACGACCGGCGACGGGACCTGCGGGAGAACCGGCGGGAGGGTCCGCCGGAGGACGAGGACGACGGAGGGGCCCCGTGACGACCGTGCTGCTCGTGGACGACCAGGCGCTCCTGCGCATGGGCTTCCGGCTCGTGATCGAGTCGGAGACCGATCTCGAGGTGGTCGGCGAGGCGTCCGACGGCCGGGTCGCGCTGGACTAGGTCGCGGCGCTCTCGCCCGACGTCGTCGTCATGGACGTCCGGATGCCCGGCATGGACGGCATCGAGGCGACCCGGCGCGTCGTCGCGGAGCACCCCGGGACGCGCGTGCTCGTGCTGACCACGTTCGACGTCGACGAGTACGCGTTCGCGGCGCTGCGCTCCGGCGCGAGCGGCTTCCTGCTGAAGAACGCCCGCCCGCACGACCTCGTCGAAGCGATCCGCACCGTGGCGGCGGGGAGCGCGGTGGTCGCGCCCCGGGTGCTGCGCAGGATGCTCGACCTCTTCGCCCCGCACCTGCCCGCCGACGGCCGCCCCACGGACGGCGACGGCCTCGATCCCCGGCTTCGGTCGCTCACGCCGCGCGAGCTCGACGTGCTCCGATACGTGGCGGAGGGGCTCTCCAACGCCGAGATCGCCGAGCGCCTCGTGCTGTCCTTGACGACGGTCAAGACGCACGTGGGCAACCTCCTCGCCAAGCTGGGCGTGCGGGACCGGGTCCAGGCCGTGATCGTCGCGTACGAGAGCGGGCTCGTCCGGTCACGACCCTGACCGGCGCTCCCGGCCGTGGCCGGTGCGCCGCGCTCACCCCCGACGGGTGAGGCCCCGCCCCCGGGTCCGCTGCGACCGTGGTGGGTCCCTCCCGCTACGGGCGCCAGGAGCTGGTGCCCGCGGAGGAGCTCGTGCCGGGCGACGTCGTCCGCCTCGAGGCCGGGAGCACGATCCCGGCGGACGAGCGGCTCCAGCGGATCGTCGGGACGGTCGACCTCGACGGCCGCCGGTGGGGCGTGCGCGCGCTCGTGCTGCGACAGGTCGACCGGCACCGGGGCGCGCCCTATGTCCCGGCCGAGGTCTCGTCCGCCCAGGTCCGAGCGGCGGCTCAGGGCACGACGCCGAGCTCGCGGCCCCGTCGCACGGCGTCGCGGCGCGAGCTCACGCCGAGCTTGCGGTAGACGGACTTGAGGTGCGCCTTCACGGTGTTCACCGAGACGAAGAAGTCCTCGGCGATCTCGACGTTGCTCGCCATCGACGGCAGGACGGCGAGGATCGCCAGCTCCCGCTCGGTGAGGGGCTCGACGAGCGGAGCCGGCTCCGGCGCGCGCTCCGCGGGGTCGAGGTGGGCGCGCAGCCGCGCGGCGAGCGCGTCGCCGCGCGCGGCGACGGCACGCGCGAGGGCCGGACGGAGCTCGCGCACGACGACGGTGAGGAACGGGCGAGCGACCCGCTCGACGGCCGCGAGGTCCAGGGCGCGGGCCAGCGGGACCTCCACGCGGCGGGTGCCGGCCCGGGCCAGGGCCGACGCCTCGACGAGCGCCGCCTCGACCCGGACGACGACGTCGACCTCGCCCTCCCCCGCGTCCATGAGACCCGACACGGCGCGCAGCGCGGCCCCGGTCCGCCCGGTCGCGAGCAGCTCGCGCGCGCCGCACACCGCGACGACGCCGGCCGTGCCCAGCCCTTCCCGCCGGACGCGCACCGGCAGCGCGGGCTGCGTCCCGTCGTCGAGCAGCCGGACGGCGGCCGTCGCCCGGACCCACAGGTCGGCGAGGACCGGGGGCGTCGCGACGGGCCCGAGCGCGCGGTCGGCCGCGACCAGCGCGTGCCGCGCGGCCCCGGCGTGCCCGCGGTCCGCCGCCGCGAGGGCCTGGAGGAGCCGGACGGCCGCCTCGGACGCCGGCTCTCGGCCCCCGGCGTCGGCCGCCAGCGCGTGCGCGAGCTCCCGGTCGAGGGCGTCGTCCGACGCGCGCAGATACAGCACCCACGCCCGGGCCGCGTGCGCCGGGCGCACGTGGGCGTACCCGTCCCACCCCCGGGGCTCGGCCTCCGCGACGACCTCTCGCGCGGCCGAGTCGCCCTCGTCGAGCCGGCCCTCCGCGACCGCGAGGAGGGACGCCGCGGCCCGTGCGCCCAGGACGAACAGCTGGGGAGCCAGCCAGTCGCGACCAGGAGGCGGCGCGAGCGCGGACGAGGCCGTCGCCGGCTCCGGGCCCACCGAGCACCAGGCGAGGCCCGCGGCGCGGTGGGCGCGCGCGAGGCCGCGGTAGGTGTCGAGCGCGGGGAACGGGTAGGGCGCGGCGTCCGCGGTCGCGAGGGCGGCGCCGGCGGCCGTCGCGAGGCGGCGCACGTCCCCCGTCGCGCGCGCGATCGAGGCGTCGAGCAGCTCCAGGAGCACGGCCGCGGCGGGCTGCTCAGCGGGGTCGAGGAGGTCGCGGGCGGTCGCCACGTGCCGGCGGGCGGCGTCGAACCGCTCGTCGACGTACGCCAGCGCGCCTGCGCACAGGTGCAGCCGTGCGTCCACCCCGATCGTCGCGTACGGCACGTGTCGCAGGGTGTCCGCGACGGTCTCACGGTGCGGGCCCGCGAGCTGCGCGGCAGCCCCCTCGACGAAGACCTCACCCACGAGGGGCCAGTCCTCCGCGGCGGCAGCGTGCTCGAGCGCCCGCACCGCGTCGCCGTCCCGCGCGAACCAGCGCGCCGCCGCGCGGTGCGCGTCACGCAGCCGGGCCGGGTCCTCGACCCGGAGCTGGCTCAGGAGCATCTCTCGCAGGAGCGGGTGGTACCGGTACCAGGTGCGATGCTCGCCCGCCGCCATGACGAAGCCGTCGGACGCGGCGAAGGCAGGGAGCAGCCGCTCCGCCGGCGCCCCCGGGTCCAGCGCGGACGCGAGGTCGGGGCACACGGCCGACGTCACGCTCGTGCGCAGGAGGAAGCCGCGCGTCGCCGGGGCCTGGCCGTCGAGGACCTCCGCCAGGAGGAACTCCGCCGCCGAGCGGTCGGCGCGAGCCCGGCTCGCGGCGTCGTCGGCCTCGACCCGGAGGCGGACGCCCACCGCCCAACCGCCCGTCTCGTCGAGGACGCGCCGCGCGTCGTCCGCCGAGAGCGGCTTCCCGTGCACCGCGGCGAGCGTCGTGACGGCCGGGGCGTCGAACGCGAGGTCGGCCGCACCGACCTCGGCGACCTCACCCTGCGCGCGCAGCCGCTGGAGCCGGACCAGCGGGTCGACGCGCGTGAGCACGACGAGGTGGAGGGGCAACGGGTAGCGCAGCAGGTCGTCGACGGTCGCCGCGACGTCGGCGCGCGCCGCGTGGTGGAAGTCGTCCAGCACGAGCACGACCGGCTCGGGCAGCTGCTCGACGGCGGCGAGCACCCGCCGCAGGAGCGCGGGCGAGAGCCGCGGCGGGACGACGAGCGTCTCGAGCGGGTGCCCCGGGGGGACGGCGCCGGCGGCACGCAGCGCGGACAGGACGTCGGCCCAGAACGCGGCGGGCTTGTCGTCGAACGGCTCCAGCGTCAGCCAGGCGACCCGCAGGCCGGTGGCAGCGCGCGCCCACCGTGCCACGGCAGTCGTCTTGCCCCAGCCCGGGCCGGCCGACACGAGCGTCAGACGCCGCGTCACGGCAGAGGTGACGAGGGTCTCGACCGCGGGGCGCGCGACCGTCGTGGCGGGGAGCTCCGGGACCGACGTCCGGGCACCCAGGACCTCGGGGGCGTCGGCGCTGCGCACGACCACCGTCCGCTCGGCACGTGGCTTGACCGAGGCCATGAGTGCAGGCTAGGCCCGGGGTCCCAGGACCGCACGGCGGGAACGTCGGATCGTGCGCGCGTCAGGCCGGCCCCGCGCCGGACGGCGACGCGACGGCGCCCTGGCGGTCGGCGTCGACCGGCGGTCGGGCGAGGATCTCGACGACGACGAGCACGACGCCCGCGACGAGCGCGACACCCACCACGAGGCCCGGTGTCAGGGAACCCGCCAGGAGGAGGACGAGAGCGGCGACGCCGATGACGACGACGCGCACGAAGGCCTTGTGCCGCCCGAGCCAGTCGCCGACCGGGCCGGCGGAGACTCCGCGGCCCTCGCCCCACCCGCGCACCGCGGCGCCCGCGCGGCCCAGCCCCGCACGCAGGCTGCGCGCGGATGCGCTGGACCCGCCGAGGTACGCGGCGAGCGCGACCACGAGGCCGAGCACGCCCACGGTGCGCAGCGTGAGACGGAGGTACCCCACGGCCTGGTCGAACACGACCTCCGCAGCGTCGAGCCGTAGCACCTGCCCCGAGAGCGCTCCGAGGTAGAGCCCGCGCGCCACGGCGAGGCCGACGCCGAGCGCGACCATCGCCCCGGTCAGCGCCAGCCCCGCCACGACGAGCGCGCGCGACCGACGGTTCGCGACGAGGACCCCGGCGGCGAGCAGGGCGATCACCACCCACGGCAGCCACGTCGTGAGCGTCACGATCTGCGCGTACCGGTTCTGGAGCATGACGAGCTCCGCCGACTGGGCGATGGTGAACGTCGCGTCGACCGACGGGATGCGGGCGGCGACGCCCAGGCCGCGGTCGACGAGCCGCTCCTTGAGCAGGTCGATCAGACCGGAGAGCTGGATGCTGAGGCGGCCGTCGTCCACCTGGAGGATGTCGCCGTCCTCGCCGCGCATGACGGCGACGAGCTGCTGGTGCGCCACGCGGTTCGCCTGGAGCCAGGCACCCTCGAACGCGTCGCTCTCGACGAGCCGGGTCGCGGTCTCGTGCACCAGGGACTCGACGCCGCTCTGGAGCGGCGCCTCGAGCGCGGCGAGCGCCTGGGTGGCGCGCGGCGGGACGTCCCGCTCCTCCAGTCCTCCGACGAGGTCGTCGACGAGCGCCCCGACGTCGATGCGGGACATGACGACCTCGGTGAGCCGCCCCGCCACCGCGGACTGCACGACCGGGTCCGCGGCGAGCGGGCCGACCGTCGCGACGTACCGGTCGGTGTCCGTCAGCTCGCGCTGGGCCCACGCCGAGACCGCGCCCAGCGGGGCGAGCAGCGCCCCCAGCGTGATGAGCACGGCGCACGCCACGGCCCGCAGCCGGCGCCGGGGACGGCGGACGGCGGACGGCGGAGCCGTACTCGCCCCCGTCCCCGTCCCCGCCCCGCCGCCGACCGCCGTCGGCCGTTCCTCGAGCCAACGCCGCAGCTCCGCGTTCTCGCGCTCGAGCGCGGCGAGCCGTGCCGCCACGTCGTCGGTCTCGGCACCGGTCCCGGCTCTGGTCGCGGGCTCGCTCTCGTCGGCCATCACGGGTTCCTCAGGCGAGCGCCCGCGCCTTGAGCCGGGCGAACTCGTCGGCGTCGATGGTCCCGGCGTCGTAGAGCGCCTTCGCGTCCGCGATCTCGCTCGCCGGCGAACGTCCGGTGCTCGCGGTCGCCCGGACGTAGTCGTCCATGACCTGGCGCCGTGCGCGGTCCTCCTCGGCGTGGCGCTCGGCCATGCCGCGCCCGCGGGCGATGACGTAGACCAGCGCCGAGAGGTAGGGGACGAAGATCAGCGCGATGATCCACAGCGCCTTCCACCAGCCGCTGAGCGCCTTGTCGCGGAACAGGTCGGCGACGATCTGGAACAGCACGACGAGGTACGCGATGAAGAAGAACCACCACACCATGAGCCAGAACCAGTCCCAGAAGCCGTCCATCGAGCACCCCTCCTGTCGGGTCACGGACGTCCCGTGACGGTCCCACTGTGGGTCGTCCGCCCGTCCGCGTGCTCACCCGCCGGGGGTAGTCGCCGTCGCACCGCCCCGGGGCACCCGCGCCGGGTGATCCGCGCCTCGCGGCGCGCCCGCATCCTGGTCCGACGTGGGCGATCCGGGAGAGGCGCATGGACGGCACGACGATGGTCGAGGTGACGGTGCTGGGACCCGTGGCGCTCCCCGCGGCCGACCTGGCCGAGCTCGGCGTCCACCGGACGGCGGAGTGCACGCTGCTCGAGGCGACCGTGCGCGACCAGGCCGCGCTGTACGGGTTGCTCCAGCGACTCGCCGCGCTCGGCCTCGACCTGCTCGAGCTGCGCACCGCGGCGCCGGGGCAGCGGGCCGACGTCGAGGTCGTCGTCCGCGGCCCCGTGGGCGCGCTGGTGCAGGAGATGCTGCGCGACGTCGGCCGCGCCCTCCCGGGGTCGCCCACGTCCTACCGGCTCCGGGACGCGGACCTCGCCCGGCTGCTCGCCGTCGCCTCCGGCCTGCGCGAGCCCGCGTCCGGCGACGATCCGCAGGCCGCCGCTCCCCCGGGCTCCCCCGCCGCCTCGGAGCCGCTCCCGGCCGACGCGATGGACGTGCGCATCGCGCAGCTGCGCGAGCTCGCCGCGCTGCGCGACCAGGGGGTCCTCACGGACGCGGAGCTCGCGACGCAGAAGGCGCGCATCCTCGGGCAGTAGCCGGCGTCCATGGAGGCCCGTGCGGCCCGGACGCGCCGCCCGCGCGTGTCTCTTGACACTCGGAAAGCGCCTTCCCTACGCTGCGAGGGTCGCGCACACGGACGTGCAGCTCGAGCCGGACGGGAGAGCAGGACACGGCGGCCGAGGGCTGCCACCGACCGTGCGCGCGGCCCGTGCGGACCCCGGCGCAACGACGCGGCCGAGGAGAACCGGCGGAGTGCAGGAACCCGACCCGGCGACGGACGGCCGGCGGGTCGGAGACATGACAGCGCTCACCGTTGTCGTGCCGGCACCACCCGACGAAACGGAGCAGACGATGACGTCTACGCATTCGAGCCGACGAGGGAGAGCGGCCATCGCCCTCTCCCTCGCGGCCGTCCTGGGGGGCACCCTCCTCGGACCACCGGCGGCCGCGGAGGAGGCCGCGGACGAGTTCAGCGAGATCCTCAGCTTCGAGGCCTACCAGCGCACCGCCCTGAACGGTCAGGACGGCTGGTCCGCCTCGTCCGCGGCGCGGGTCATCGCCGACCCGCTCAACGGCAACAACCAGGTCCTCGAGATGGTCGGGGGCACGCAGCGCGCCCACCGTGCCGTCCCCGGGATCGCCGACGGCACGACCGGGACCGTGTTCTTCCGCTTCATGCGGACGGGGAGCGTCGACACGTCGTTCGGCATCACCGACCTCGACGCGCCGTCCGACTACGCGCACAGCCGCGCGTACGTGAACAACCAGAACAACGACGTCATGCTCGTGCGCGACGGCGGCGCCTTCAAGCCCGCGGGCGTCTGGTCGCGCGACACGTGGCAGTGCGTCTGGATCGTCGCCGACAACGCGACGGACAAGGTCAGCGTCTACAGCCAGGGCGGACCCTACGAGGAGATCACCCGGCTGCCCGAGGGCACGGAGCAGCAGTTCGGCTTCCGCCAGGGCGTGACGTCGGCGCTCGACCGGTTCTTCTGGATCAACGGCGCCAGCAGCGCCGGGCGCCTCATGCTCGACGACGTCGCGGTCGACACGGCCGGGCAGAACCTCGCGATCCCCACGGGCAACCCGGCCGACTGCGCCGCGGGCGGCACGACGCCGAACGAGCCGCTGCTCAACCCCCTGCCCGACCCGACGCCGTCGACGCTCGGGATCGAGGTCACGGAGCTCGCCCAGCTCCCCGAGTCGCAGACGACCCCGGCCACCCAGGACCAGCGCCTCGTCCGGCACAACCGCATCACGCACCTCGACGAGATCCCGGACGGCTCGGGCCGCCTCATGGTGCCCGACAACAACGCGGTCCTCTACACGGTCGACAAGGACACCGGCGCGTACGTGCCGTACCTGGACGTGCGCCAGCAGTTCCTCGACAACTTCCACAACAGCGCGGGCCTCGGCACCGGCCTCGGCTCCGCCGAGTTCCACCCCGACTTCGCCGAGAACGGCCTGTTCTACACGGTGCACACCGAGGGCGGCACGGCGCTGACGCAGGACACCCCGGACTACCCGGCGTACGGCAACACGCAGTTCCACAGCGTCGTCACGGAGTGGAAGGCGACCGACCCGTCCGCACCGGTCTTCGCGGGCACGAGCCGCGAGGTCCTGCGCGTGCCGTTCGCCGGCCGCGTGCACACGGTGCAGCAGATCGCGTTCAACCCCACGGTGACCGAGGGCGACGCCGACTACGGGAACCTCTACGTCCTCGTGGGCGACGGCGGCAACGGCGTCGGCAACGGCAACCCGCAGAACCTCGCGACGCCGCAGGGCAAGGTCTTCCGCATCGACCCGCTGGGCACGAACGCCGCCAACGGGCGGTACGGCATCCCCGCCGACAACCCGTTCGTCGGCACGCCGGGCGCGCTGCCGGAGATCTACGCGGTCGGCCTGCGCGACCCGCACCGCATCAGCTGGGACCCCGAGGGCGACCACACGATGTACCTGGGGCACATCGGCGAGTGGCAGGTCGAGTCGGTCTATGCCGTCGAGCCGGGCGACAACTTCGGCTGGTCCGTGCGCGAGGGGTCGTTCCTCGCCGACAACCGCCAGATCTACCCGCTGCCCGCGAACGACGCGGAGAACGGGTTCACCTACCCCGTGGCCGCGTACGACCACAACCGCGACCCCGGCCAGACCGGCGACGCGGGCGTCGCGCTCAACGGCGGGTTCGTGTACCGCGGCGACATCCCCGAGCTGCGCGGGCGCTACCTCTTCACCGACCTCGTGCGCGGCTGGGTGCTCGCCACCGAGCAGGACGAGATGGTGCGCAACGACGGCGACCCCGCGGACCTGGCCGAGATCGAGCACCTGCGGGTGTTCGCCGACGGGGAGGAGACCACGTTCCAGGAGCTCGTCGGCGACCAGCGCGTCGACCTGCGCTTCGGGTCCGACGCCGACGGCGAGCTGTACCTCATCTCGAAGGCCAACGGGAAGATCTGGCAGGTCACCGGCGCGCGGCGCGTCGGGGCGTCCTCACCCGTCGTGCTCCCCGAGCTCGCCGGGAACGTCGCGGCGCACTACGACTTCGACCACCCGGTCGCGGGCGCGACGACGTGGGAGGCCGATCAGGGCTGGTCCGGCACGAACATCCAGCTCGTCAACGGCGGCGTCGAGATGCGCGTGGCCGACCGTGCCTACCCCGGCGCGGGCGAGGCGCTGCAGACGCAGCAGATGAGCCCGCTCACGGCGTCGAACGACGACTGGAAGGCCGGCGTCTACGACCCCGCGGGCGTGGACTCGCTCGGCGCCTTCGCGGGCGCGGACGAGATCTCGGTCATGGGCTGGTTCAAGCCGACCGGCGAGCACCCGGCCCCCAACTCGGGCACCGCGAACCCCGACGACCGCTACAACGCGATCGGGCTCGCGGGCGTCCTCACCGGGACCTCGGACGGCCACGCGGTGCGCGCGCTGCTCGAGGTCATCACGGTCGGGAACGAGCTCAAGCTCGTCGCGCTCGGCCGCCGGGTCGACGGCGCCGGGTCCTGGACGTTCGCCGCCGACCTGCCGTGGGACCAGATCCTCGAGCGCAACCGCTGGGTCCACCTCGCCGCGACGTTCGACTTCGCGGGCGGCGAGATGAAGCTCTACATGAACGGCGAGGAGCTCGAGGGCCGGTACACGGCCTCGAACCCGTGGGGCGCCGGGGCCACGTCCCCGACCGACCCGGCCGGGCTCAAGATCGGCGGCAGCTTCCCGCAGGACACGCGGGAGGCCAACCCGTTCCACGGCCGCATGGACGACCTCATGTTCCTCGACGTCGTCCCCACGCCGGAGCAGGTCGCGGCGCAGTACGCCCGGTTCGGCGCCCAGCCGGTCGAGCCCCCGACGCCGCCGTCGTGCGCGCCGGCGGGCGAGCCGATCACGGACGTCATGGCCGGTGAGAGCTGGGCGCCGCGCACGCCGTCGAAGTGGCAGTTCCCGGGCGACCGGATCGTGCTCGCGCAGGCCGGCACCGACCCGGCGGACGGCATCCGCCGCCCGTTCGAGTACGCCGTCCTCACCGAGGGTCCCGAGCTCGGCTCGTTCGCGCTCGACGCCGAGGTCAAGCTCGACGCCCCGGCATCGGTGAACAACCGGGACGTGATCGTGGTGTTCGGCTGGCAGTCGGACACGGAGTACTACTACGCCCATCTCTCGCAGGACAACACGATCTACGCCCACAACGGCATCTTCAAGGTCGACGGCAAGGACCGGGAGCGGATCGACGACCAGTGGGACGGTGCCGTCGGCGCTCCCCCGGCGGTCACCGACGAGGAGTGGCACGACGTGCGCGTCGTGCGCTGCGCGGACAGCGGCGACATCGCCGTGTACCTCGACGGCCTCGACACCCCGCTCCTCACGGCGAACGACACGACGTTCACCGCGGGACGCGTCGGCTTCGGCTCGTTCGACAACACCGGCAGCCTGCGCGACCTCGTGGTCACGCCGGCCGAGGAGCCGGCCCGGGTCGAGCTCGACGTGGCCGTCTCGCCGCGCTGCCTCGCCGGCAAGGCGTACCTCGCCGTCGCGGCGACGAACGCGTCCGACGTGCCGGCCGACGTGACCCTCACGACCGCTTTCGGGTCGCGCACGGTCGCGGACGTCCAGCCCGGCAAGGCCGCCTACCAGTCGTTCGCGACGCGCACGACGTCGGTCGAGGCCGGTGAGGTCAAGGTCTCCGCGACCGCGACGGTCGACGGCGAGGAGGTGACGAGCGAGGTCGTGGTCGAGCACGACGCGCACACGTGCGGGTGACCTCCCGCGCGTGAGCGCCAGCTCCTGACCGCGTGAGCCGCCCCGGCCCCGCGACGGCTGCGTCCGACCAGCCGGCGGGACCGGGGCGGCTCGCGCGTCCCGGTCCCGCCGTGGTGCGGGAGCGACGGAGCGAGACCGGGATCACGCGGCGGCGAGGACCGCCGCACCCCGCCGGAGGGCGAGCACGACCGCGCCCGCGACGAAGTAGTCCTCGTCGAGCTCCCGCCGCGCCTCCCGGACCGCCCTGCGCAGGTCCTCCGTACGAGCGGCGAGGGCGCGCAGCCCCTCCTCGTCGGCGGGCTCGGTGCCGACGGAGCGCAGGGCGGCCGCGTAGGCGCCGAGCGCACGGGCCGCGAGCGGGCGCAGGCGGGCTCCCAGCGCGAGGTCGTCGCGCCCCTCGCGCTCCCACTCGACGAGGAGCCGGACGAGCGACCCCACGACGTCCGCCGACACCTCCAGCTCCCGCGCGCGCCGCACCTGGGAGACCGCCCAGTCCCGGTGCCGGCGCAGGCGGATGTTCGCCCGCGCGGCCTCACGCGTGCGAGAGACGGCGTCACGCGCACGTGCGAGCGTCGGCTCCACCTCGTGGCGGCGCTCCTCCCACTCCTCCGCGGACGGCGGCCGCTCCCCGTCGAGCCCGTCCGCGAGCGCCTCGACCTGGTCGACGAGCGTGTCGCGCAGCCCGTCGAGCGCCTCCTCGGTCGGCGTGAGCGGCAGCGGCGGGACCAGGAGGTTGATCCCGACGCCGATGGCCGCGCCCACGACGACGAGCCCGGCGTACGCGCCGACGAACTCGACCTTGGCCGCGTTGCCGATGATGAGGACGAACAGCGCGGACGTCACCGCCCACGTGCCCATCTCGCCGAAGCGACGCCACCCCGAGCACAGGAGCGCGAGCCCGACGACGAGCGCGACGGACAGCGCGCTCGGGAAGAGGACGAGGTCGACGCCGCGGGCGATGGCCGCGCCGACGAGGATCGCGAGGATCGCCTGGGTGGACTCGCGGACCGAGCGGGCGAGCGTGCTCGTCGTCGCGACGACGGCGCCCAGCGGCGCGTAGTAGGGGTAGTCGGAGAAGGGCTCGGGCGCGAGCACGCCCACGAACCACGCGACGGCGGCGGCGACCGCTCCCTTGATCGCGAGCGACCACCGCGGGTGGCGCACCCACTGCCGCTGCGCGGCCGCCACGGCACGACGCGCGCGCGCCCCGGCCTCGGCCGCCCGCCCGCCGCGACGGCTCCCGCCCGCGGTCCCGTCCTCGCTCACCACGGGAACGAGGGTGCCGCGCACCACCGGTGCCCGCACGCCCACGGAGGACGCTCGACGCCTCCCGATGCTCCCGAGGCGTCCGGCTCCGCCGCGTCCGGTGCGCCGGAGAACCGGCTCGGCGTGTGAGCGGGCAGGGCCGGTGCTTCACTGGCGGCGTCGGTGCAGCCAGCCGCCGACGCCGTCGAGCACCACGGTGGCGTCGAGCACCCTGTCGCCCGCCCGTGGCCCCACGAGGTGGCACTTCGCCGAGGGGTAGCGACGACGGTGGGCAAGGGCCGAGCCCGAGGTACGCACCACCCCCACGGAAGGACGGCAGCACCATGCGAGCACTGACCTGGCAGGGACGCGAGAAGGTGAGCGTCGAGGACGTGCCCGATCCTCGGATCGAGCAGCCCACGGACGCGGTCGTGCGCGTCACGTCGACCGCGATCTGCGGCTCCGACCTGCACCTGTACGGGGTGCTCGGGATGTTCCTCGACGCGGGCGACGTCCTGGGCCACGAGGCGATGGGCGTCGTCGAGGAGGTGGGGCCGGAGGCCGGGAACCTCCGGGTCGGCGACCGCGTCGTCATCCCGTTCAACATCGCGTGCGGGCACTGCTGGATGTGCGAGCGCGGCCTCCAGACGCAGTGCGAGACGACGCAGGTCCGCTCTCAGGACAAGGGCGCCGCGCTCTTCGGGTACACCAAGCTCTACGGCCAGGTCCCCGGCGGCCAGGCCCAGTACCTGCGCGTGCCGCAGGCCCAGTACGGGCCCGTCGTCGTGCCCGACGACGGCTCCCCGGACGAGCGCTACCTCTACCTGTCGGACGTCCTGCCCACCGCGTGGCAGGCCGTCGAGTACGCCGACGTCCCGCCCGGCGGCACGGTCGTGGTCCTCGGCCTCGGTCCCATCGGGCAGATGTCCGCCCGGATCGCGCTCCACCGCGGGGCGTCCCGCGTCGTGGGCGTCGACCTCGTGCCGGAGCGGCGCGCGATGGCCGAGCGGCACGGCGTCGAGACCCTCGACCCGTCCGCCGTCGACGACCTCGCCTCGGCGGTGCGCGACCTCACGTCCGGCCGCGGCGCCGACTCCGTCATCGACGCGGTCGGCATGGAGGCCCACGGCTCCCCTCTCGCCGAGGCCACGCAGAAGGTCGTCGGCGTCCTGCCCGACGCGATCGCAGCGCCGCTCACCGAGCGCGCGGCGACCGACCGCCTCGCGGCCCTCTACACCGCGTTCGACCTCGTGCGCCGCGGCGGGACGGTGTCCATCTCGGGCGTCTACGGCGGCGCCAAGGACCCCCTGCCGATGATGCAGCTCTTCGACAAGCAGGTGACGCTGCGCATGGGCCAGGCGAACGTGCGACGGTGGACCGACGACGTCCTCCCTCTCGCCGCCGACGTCTCCGACCCGCTCGGCGTCCTGGACCTGCGCACGCACCGGCTCCCGCTCGAGTCCGCACCGGACGCGTACCGCACGTTCCAGCGCAAGGAGGACGGCTGCATCAAGGTCGTGCTCGACCCGTGGGCCTGACCACCATCGACGCGGTCGTCGTCGGCGCGGGCAGCGGGGTGCTCGGGTGGCTGCTCGCCATGCTGGGACAGGACGTGGGCTTCCCCGTCCCGACCGGGGGCGCCGGGCGCCTCCCGGACGCGCTGGTCGCCCGCCTGCGGCGACCGCGGACCCGGGCGCGGGCCCCGCTACGGGTTCCGGCGCTCGGCGAGGAACGCGAGCCGGCGCAGCGTCTCGACGTTGCGCGGGCCGATCAGCGCGCTGCGCACGGGCCGCGGGACGAGCGTCCCCGGCCCCTTCTCCGCGTCCTCGACGATGCGCACGACGCACCCGTCAGCCGTGGGCGCCACCTCGATCCGGACCCGCGCCTCCCCGGCGGGCCAGCCCCGCGCCACCAGGTCGATCCCACGGCCCGGCTTCCACGCGCGCACGACCGTCTCGTCGTCGAGGAGCGCGGGCCAGAGCCCGACCGAGTGGAGGATCCGCGACCCCGGCGCGGGCCACGCGTCGTCGACGGCGCGCACGCGCGCCGTCCCGACGACCCACGTCGAGTACGACCACCCGTCCGCGAGCACGCCGAGCACCGCGTCCGGGGGGCGTCCGACGGCTCGTGTGACGGTCACCATGAAGCGACGCTAGTCCCGGGCCCGGCACTGGCAACCGCTCGCGGTCGGGGCGAGTGCGCGCTTGCTCGCGCCGTCCGACGTCGCGTGAGAGGTCCTCGCGACGACGCGCGGAGGCCTCAGGAAGGGCTCCGTACCATGGGCATCGCCAGCATTCCGCAGGGGGCACGTGAGGGCCCGCGTCACGTCCCGTCGTGCCCGAGTCGAACCCCTCGCCGTCGAGGCGTGCCGCCTCCGATCCCGCCAGGCCACGAAGGCCTGGTGGCGCAAGCACCGGGCGTCTGCGAGCGTCGGGTCGCCGTGAGACGGCGGCAGGACCGCGCCGCCCGGGCGCGGTCCGAGCATCGACACCGACTCCGACGCCGAGCAGGGGGACGTCGACCCACGCGCCGCTCGGAAGTTCACCCGCCGCCGGGCGGCGACGTGCGGCCCGAGAACCTCGCGTGGTGCCCGTCGCGCGGCAGCCGGTGAAGAAGATCGCCGCACGCCTGCCCCGCGGCGACCGCCCTCGTCCCGGCCCGCCCGGACGAGGGCGACGCACGTCCCGGGTTCGTGTGCTCGCGCGCGAGCACTGGCGATCGTGCCCACGGTGCTCTTGCCGGGCCCGACGCGCACGCCGCTCTTCCGCGAGGCGGGGATGGAGCGCACCCATGTCGGCCGGCCGCCCAAGCCCCGGCCCGCGGCCGCGTTCCACGGGTGTGGTTCTACGCGCCGGTCCCGGCTTCGCTCGCCGTGGAGCGCCCCTCGTCGTCCCCGCTCCGGTAGCCGTTGACCTTGTGCGTCCCGTCGCACCACGGTGGGATCGCGGTGCCGCCGCAGCGGCACAGCGCGACGGTCGCACGGTGCCGCTCGATCTCCTTCCCCTCCTGGTCGACGAGGCGGGCGGGGCCGCGGACGAGCAGCGGGCCGTCGGGGCAGGCCGTCACGACGACCTCCTCCACGTAGTTGTGCGACTCCCCCGTCGTCGTGGCCCCTCCCCGTTCGTCCCGCGCGGCTCTGCCATCGACTGGACGGCGCGACGGATCCGCGTCCCGCAGCAGGTCAGACACGCTGGTGGTCACCGTCCTCGGCGGGTCCCCCCGGCGCAGGGCCCGCCGCGACGGGCTCGAGCGGCGCGCGCAGCGCCGACTCCCCCGCCTGCCAGCGCTCGAGCACGTGCGCGGCGACGTCGCCCTCGACGGCGAGGCACGCGGCCGCGCCCAGCAGGACGTCGTCGCGCAGCGCCGGCTCCTGCTCGACGAGGCGGCCGGCGAGGTCGCGCGCCGCGATCTGCTCGTGGACCGCGTCCGCCTCCACGTGCTCGTCGAAGTACCAGGTCGTGTCCGCGTCGTGGCCCAGGCGCCGGAACCCGTTCCCGTAGAGGCGGCTCGGCACCGACGACGTCATCTCGAAGGCGGCGAGGTGCCCGACGATCGCGCCCCGCAGCCTGCGGTGCAGGCCGAACAGGGACATCGTGTTGACCGCCGCGAGGGCCACCGCGGGCACCAGGTCGACGTAGCGGCCGTAGGTGTCGTCGAGGCCGACGCCGCGCATCGCGCGCGCGAACAGCTCCGCGTGCATCCGCCCGGGCCGCCCGCCGCCGTACTCGTCGGCCTGGATCTCCACGAGCGCGGCCTTGGGCGTCCCGGCGAGCCGGGGCACGGCCCACGTGTGCGGGTCGGCCTCCTTGAGCTGGTACAGCGACTTGAGCGCCAGGAGCTCGCGCGCCTGCCCGGCGTCCGCGCGCTTGGCGACGTAGCGCGACAGGCTCGGGCCGTCGTCGGCGGCGGCGAGCTCGAAGAGCCGGCGGGCCACTCCCGCCGCGTCCGTCTCCGCGCACGCCGGCCGGCCCGCGCGCTCGCGCACGGCGGCCTCGAACGGAGCCTCGAGCCTCGCGCGGACGGCGAGCAGCGCAGGCTCCCACTCCCACGCGTCGTCGACCCCGTCGACCCCGCGGTAGTGCAGCTCGTAGAGGACCGCGAGCGCGAGCTGGACGTCGTCGTCGCGCAGGACGCGTTCGCCGGCCTCGTCCAGCGCGGGGCCGGCGATGTCCCGGACGGGTCGCAGCCGCTCGGCCGCCTCGTCCCCGGGCGGCCCGGCGACGAGCGCTCCCAGGAGCGCCGCAGTCAGCGGTCCACGGGCTCGCGGCAGCGGCAGGCGACCCGCTGCACAGTCGGTCGGGGACTCCGGTCCGGCGCCCGGGACCCGGGCAGGGACGGCGGTGGAGGTCATGCTGGGGCTCCTCGCGCTCGCGCGGACGGCGCCCCTGCTCGACACCACCGCCATGCTCCCCACAGTCGGCTCCGCTCGCGAGCCGAGACGCTGCTCGCGGTCGGCGCGTCGCCGCGTCAGCCCTGCTGGGAGCCATGCGGCGACGTGGGGGACGTCCGCGACCAGGTCGAGGAGAGCTGAGGACCGACGCGCACCGCGACGGCCCGGGAGACGAGGTCTCGTCCCCCGGGCCGTCGTCCGCGCGGGGCCGGCGAGCGAGGTCGGGTGAGGCGGCGTCGGACGTCCGCCTCACCCGGCCTCAGCCGTGCCTCAGACCTGCGTCGGTGGCGTCAGCCGCACGACAGGGGGTCGTACTCGGACGTGACCGTGCCCGTCCCCCCCTCGGCGTCCGTCGCCGTGACGGTGACGCTGCCTGCGCCGAGCTCGTCCGACCGGGTGCTGAACGACTGGTAGGCGTTCTTGCCCGGTGCGACGTCCTCGAAGGTCTTGCTGCCGTAGGGCGTCTCGATCGTGATGTCGAGCGGGACGTCCTCGTCGTTGAGCGCACGGACGGCGAGGTAGGCCTTCCCGGCGAGGCACCGCGCCTGCGAGGTCACCGTGACGGTGCGCTCGTTCTCACCGGCCTCGAGGCCGGTGATGTACTCGAACCCGGTGGTGGCGAAGTCCTCGCCGTCCGCCGCGAGGTCGTACTCGAGCACGTAGTACCGGACACCGGCCTCCTGGGCCGCCGCGAGGATCTCCTGCAGCGGCACCTCGCCGTCACCGAGGTTGGTGAAGGTCGGACGACCCGCACCCGCCACGTTCGTGGCGTCCTTGATGTGCGTGAGCTCGATGCGGTCGCCGTACTCCTCGATCAGCGCGACGACGTCGACCCCTGCGTGGGCGGCCCACGCGACGTCGAGCTGGAACGTCACGTACTCGGGGTTCGTCTCGCGGACCAGGATCTCCCAGGCCGAGAGGGTCTCGCCCTCGTGCTCGTACGTCGTGCGGAACTCGCCGTCGTGGTTGTGCCCGAACAGCTTGCCGACGCCCGCGTCCACGGAGCGCTCCCCGAGGCGGTTCATCGTCTCGGCCGTCGCCAGCGTGTTCTCGTACGAGCCGATGCCCGGCGCGGGGAACCCGCCGGAGCCCACGTACTCCTGGCCCAGCGTGGAGACGTAGTCGAGCGTGTCGTCGAACGTGCCCTCGTTGACGTTGTAGTGCGAGGACTTCACGCTCAGGCCGTACGAGTCGGCCAGCGCGCGGAACTCCTCGGCCGTGTAGCCCGCGAAGTTGCCGCCGAACGGCTCGATGTTCTGGAACCCGATCTCGGACAGGCGCTCGAGGACGGCCGGGAGGCCCACCGCGTTCACCCACGGGATCAGCGAGAACATCTGGATCGAGACCTGGTCCACCGGGACGGTGACCGGCTCGGTCGGACCGTCCGAGCCGCCCGCCGGCTCACCGGTGAGGTACTCGTACCCGGTGGTGGCGAAGTCCTCGCCGTCCGGGGCCTGGTCGTACTCCATGACGTAGTACACGACACCGGCCTCGGCCGCGGCAGCCAGGATGTCCTGCAGCGGCACGTCGCCGTCGCCGAGGTTGGTGAACGTCGGACGGCCACCGGCGTTGAGGTTGACCGCATCCTTGATGTGCAGGAGCTCGATGCGGTCGCCGTGCTGCTCGAGCAGCGCCGCGACGTCGACACCGGCGTGCGCCGCCCAGGCGACGTCCACCTCGAAGGTCACGTACTCCGGGTTCGTCTCCGCGACGAGGATCTCCCAGGCGGACATCTCGACACCGTCGTGCATGTACTTCGTCGTGAACTCGCGGTCGTGGTTGTGGCCGAAGAACTTCTCGAAGCCGGCGTCCACGGCCCGCTCCCCGAGACGGTTCATCGCCTCGGCGGTGGCCAGCGTGTTCTCGTAGGTCCCGATCCCCGGGGAGGGGAAGCCGCCCGAGCCCACGTACTGCTGCCCGACCTCGCCCACGTACTCGAGCGTCGTGTCGAAGTCCGCCTCGCCCACGTTGTAGTGCGACGACGGCGCCTTCAGCCCCGCTGCGTCGGCCTGGGCACGGAACTCCTCGGCGGTCAGGCCGGCGTAGTTGCCGCCGTACGGCTCGACGTTCTGGAACCCGATCTCGCCCAGACGGTCGAGCACGGCCTCCTGGCCGTCTGCCCGGACCCACGGGATCAGCGAGTAGAGCTGGATGGACACCTGGTCGGCCGGGACGACGACGTTCCGCCCGAACGTCAGGTTGTCGACGTCCACACCACCGGTGCTCGTCACGACGAGCGTCCCGGTGCCCTCCGGCACCTCGGTGAGGGTGCGGGTGGCGTCCTTCCAGGTGTCACCGGCGAAGCGGAACTCGGCGAGCGAGTCGACGGTCTCGCCGTCGGCTCCCACCCAGCCCAGGGAGACGGTGCCCTCGCCGCGACCGATCATGGTCACGGCGTTGATGGCGTCACCGGTCGGGGCGTGGGAGAACGCGATCGGCTGGTACGAGAACGAGTCGCCCTCGTCGAACGAGGTCACGTACTTCCCCGCGTCGGCCTCGGCGTCGTCCGCGACCTC
Organism: Cellulosimicrobium cellulans; assembly: GCF_006539945.1. Taxonomy (GTDB): domain Bacteria; phylum Actinomycetota; class Actinomycetes; order Actinomycetales; family Cellulomonadaceae; genus Cellulosimicrobium; species Cellulosimicrobium cellulans. Next base: position 166,236 of record NZ_BJNZ01000002.1, read on the forward strand.
GATGCCCTCGGCCGCGTCGTACCACTCGGCCTGCTGCTCCTGGGGCTTGAGGACGTGCGTGGCCTCGCCGCGGATGGCCGGGACGTCGCCCTGCGCCTGGTCCGTGTAGGTCACGACGAGGGTCCCGTAGATCTTCTCGCCCTCCCCGTGCTCGACGGCGTCGGGGCTGGTCTGGATCGTGAACCCGCACCCGTCCGCGGTGTCCGCGGCCCGACCGCTCACCTCGGGGTGCGCGTGCGTGTTGTGGCCGAGTCCGAACGTGTACTGGATGTTGCGGCACGTCGGCTGGTTGCCGTCCTCGGCGTCCTCGACCGAGACCGTGTACGGGACGGCGTCGCCCCAGTCGAAGATGGCGCCGTCCGGCTGGTCCAGCGTGATGACGGGGGCGGTGTTGCCGACCGTGACCTGCTGGATCGCGAGGCCGAAGTTGCCGCCCGCGTCGGTGACGCGCAGCTGCACGTCGTACTGGCCGAGCTCGGTGAACGTGTGCGTGACGTTCACGCCCTGGGCGTCGTAGACGCCGTCGGAGTCGAAGTCCCAGTCGTAGACGAGCTCGTCGGCAGGGGTCTCGGCGTCGGTCGAGGCCGACGCGTCGAAGGTCACCTCGAGCGGGGCGGTGCTGCCCGAGACGGGGTCTGCCGAGATGAAGGCGCGCGGGTGCGTGTTCGACGACCCGTAGACGACCTTGTACAGGCCGGCGTCCGGGTTCTGGCGGAAGAAGCCGTCACCGTACTCGAGCACGTACAGGGCACCGTCGGGACCGAACTCCATGTCCATGACGTTGTCCCAGATCGGCTGGTTCACCGTCTCCAGGTGGTCGTTCGGCAGGAAGTCCTCCACCGCGGTGACCTCGCCGTCCGAGGTCAGCTCGTCCAGCGTGAACGCCGCGACGTAGTCCTGGGAGAACTCCGCCATGAGCGGGTGACCGTCCCAGTACTCGGGGAACTTGACGTCCGAGTCGAGGTTCTCGTCGTAGCGGTAGATCGGTCCGCCCATCGGGGCCTGGCCGCCGCCGCCCCACTCGGTCAGCGGGTCGAGCAGCTCGGGCTGGTCGCCGGCCTTGTCGCCGTAGTAGACCTGCGGCGCGGTCGCCGGCGGCAGCACGTCCAGGCCGGTGTTCCACGTCGAGTTGTTGACGGCACCGGCCTCGCAGTCGAAGAAGTCGCCCGGCGTCTGGGTCGCGTAGTCCCACTCGTTGTAGTTCGCGTTGGGGCCGTGGCAGTAGGGCCAGCCACCGTTCATCGGCTCGGTCGTGAGCTGCCACTCGACGTAGCCCATCGGGCCACGGTCGGGGTTCGCGGCGGCCGCGTCCGGGCCGTAGTCGCCCCACACGAGCGCGCCGGACTCGACGTCGTAGTCGATCCGGAACGGGTTGCGCAGACCCATGACGTAGGTCTCCTCGCGCACCAGGTCGCGCACGTCGTCGTACTGCGGGTCGTCGAAGAGGTTGCCCTCGGGGATCGTGTACGTGCTCCCCGGACCCACCTCGGCGCCGGCCGCGAGGTCCTCGATCGGGTTGATCCGCAGGATCTTGCCCCGCAGGTCGTTCGTGCTGCCCGCACCGCGACGGTCGTCGAAGCCCGGGTTCATGCCCGGAGCGTTGTTGTTCGGCGCGTACCCGTTCGCGCCCGGGGTGCTGGCCGGGGTGTTGTCACCGGTGGACAGGAACAGGTTCCCCTCCGCGTCCCACGCCATGTCCGCACCCACGTGGCAGCACTGCCCGCGCTGCGCGTCGACCTTGAGGATCTCGCGCTCGGTGGACAGGTCGATCGCGGCCGTGGCCGGGTCCCACGTGAACCGCGACAGCACGTTGTACCCCAGCCACCGGTCCCAGTAGCTCTCGTCCTCGCCCGCGGGCAGCGAGTTCGGCGCGCTCCCCGACGGGGTCGTCTCCGGGTACTCCACACCAGAGGGCGACGTGCCCTCCATCACGCGGGGCGCGTAGACCATGTAGACGAAGTGGTTCTCCTCGAAGTCCGGGTCCAGGGAGATGCCCTGGAGCCCGTCCTCCGAGTTGGAGTAGACGTCGAGGTCCGCGATCTGGGTGGTCAGACCCGTCGCGGAGTCGGTGAGGCGCACGACGCCGTCGCGCGCGGTGTGCAGGACGCGCGAGTCGGGCAGGACGGCGAGGTCGATCGGCTCGCCGGTGTTCTTGCTGAGCAGCACCTTCTCGTAGCTGTCCCAGTCGGTCGCCTCGTCGGCGGCCGGTGTCGCTTCCTCGTGCCCGGGGTGCGCGCCGGCTGCGCTGATCGACAGCGGTACCAGCACCGCCGCGGACAGGACCGCGGCGACACCTCTTCTGGCGAGCCTGCGGGGGCCCATGGTCGTTCGTCTGTGCACGACGTCCTCCTTGACGCGTCACGCGACGACGGTGACCGCCGGACCAGCAGCGCCAGGCACGCGCGCTCCCGATGCGGCCGCACGACGATCACCGTCGATCGGTCGGCTCCGGATGGCTGGGCCTCGAACGCGAGGCCCGGTGCGACGGACGATGCGATGCCCCTCCGTCGCACTGGGACCGACCCTACGGCGGGCTTTCGTCCGTGCCAAGTCAAAAGTCGATACTTGTTGGCAATTGTTGCGACGAGTAATCCTTGGAAGTCGGTCGGTCGATACCGCCGAACGCGAGGATCGCGCGCCCGGGCGCGACGTCCGACCCGGCGGTCAGGCGGTCACGACGCGCGTGACGGACCCCCGCACGACGAGGTGCAGCGGCAGCACGGTGCGCGCGGGCGGGTCCGTGGGGCGGGTGCCGATCATCGAGCGCTCGATCGCGTCCATCGCGGCGAGCGCGAGCGCCGCGACGGGCTGCTCGAGCGTCGTGAGCTTGGGGCGGAGCCACTGGCCGACGCGGATGCCGTCGCACCCCACGACCGAGAGGTCCTCGGGGATGGAGATGCCGTGCAGCTCGGCCGCGCCCAGCATCCCGACGGCGACGATGTCGCTGCCGACGAACACGGCCGTCGGCGCGTTCCCGGGCCGCGTGAGGTAGGGGAACGTCGAGGCGCCGAACTGCTCGGTGTACGGGCCGTGGCGCACGAGGTCCGGGTCGACGTCGAGCCCGGCGTCGTGCATCGCGTCGACGTAGCCCCGCAGGCGGTCCTGGGTCGTCGAGAGCCCGGCGGGCCCGGCGACGTGCGCGATGCGCCGGTGCCCCTGCTGCACGAGGTAGCTCGTGGCCTGGTAGGCGCCGCCGTAGTTGTCCACGGTGATCGTCTCGACCGGCAGGTCGAGGTCGACCTCCTCGTCGATGACGACGACGGGCAGGCCGTCCGCGACGGCACGCGCGAGCCGGTCGTCGGTCCGGGACATCCCCACGTAGACGATGCCGCCGAGCGACCCGTCGCTCGCGAGGAGCTGACCGAGTCCCGACTCGGCGTCGCCGTGCCGCGTCGACAGCGCGACGACGAGCGGGACGCGGCGGTCGCCCGCGAGGCGCGCGACCTCCTCGGCGAGGGCGGTGAAGAACGGGTTGACGAAGTCGGGCACGACGAGCGCGACGACGCCGGTCCTGCGCTCGTCCTCGCGCGCGACCGGGTCCGGGGCGGGCACGACGTACCCCACCTCGCGCACCGCGGCGTCGATCCGTGCGGCGGTGTCCGGCTGCACGTTGAGCTGCCCGCGCAGGTAGCGCGAGGCGGTCGAGGTCGATACGCCGGCACGTTGCGCAACACGCGTGAGCGTCATGGCTCTCCTCCCACGGCTTGCGTCTCAGATCCCCTGCACCCTACCGGCACCGCGTCACGCAAGCGGTGTTGACAGGCCGAGCACCTCCACCCTACGGTCTTGCGCAACGCCACACAACGTTGCGCAACGTCGTCGTCGCAGACGTCGCCGCGCGACCTGATCGCAAGGAGGCCGGGATGAGCCGGGTTCTGCTCGCCGGGGAGTCGTGGATCAACGCGACCACCGACTACAAGGGGTACGACGCGTTCCCCCACGCCCAGCTCGAGATCGGGTGCGCGCGCCTGCTCGAGGCGCTGGCCGCCGAGGTCCACGAGGTCACGCACCTGCCCTCGCACCTCGTCGCCGAGGACTTCCCCTCCACGCTCGACGAGCTCGACGCCTACGACGTCGTGATCCTGTCCGACATCGGCGCCAACTCGCTCCTGCTGCCCCCGGTCGTGTTCTCCCAGGGACGCCCGTTCCCGAACCGGCTCAAGCTCCTCGCCGAGTGGGTCCGCCGCGGCGGCGGCCTCATGATGGCCGGCGGGTACCTCAGCTTCCAGGGCTTCCAGGCCAAGGCGAACTACCACGGCACCGCCGTCGAGGCCGTCCTGCCCGTCGACATCCTCCCGTACGACGACCGCGAGGAGACCCCGGAGGGCATCGGCGGCACCCTGACCGACGTCGAGCACCCCGTCACCGCCGGCCTCGACCGCGAGTGGCCGATCCTCCTCGGCTACCAGCGCCTCACCGCCAAGGCCGACGCGACCGTCCTCGCCACCATCGAGGGCCGTCCGCTCGTCGCCGTCCGGACCGAGGGCGAGGGGCGCACGCTCGCGTTCGCCTCCGACATCTCCCCGCACTGGGCCCCGCGCGAGTTCATGGACTGGGCCGGCTACGGCCCGCTGTTCGGCCAGGCCGTCACCTGGCTCGCGGGCTGATGACGCCCGAGGTGGTGGTCGTCGGGAGCCTGAACATGGACCTCAGGCTGACCGTCGACCGCCTGCCCCGCTCGGGCGAGACCGTCTCCGCGACGGGCCTCGTCCGCTCCCCCGGCGGCAAGGGCGCCAACCAGGCGGTCGCCGCCGCCCGGCTCGGCCGCCGCGTCGCCATGGTCGGCGCCGTCGGGGACGACGACGACGGCCGCGCGATCCGCCGCCGCCTCGCCGTCGAGGGCCTCGTCCTCGACGGCCTCGCGACGGCGGACCGCCCCACCGGCGTCGCCGTCGTGCTGTGGGAGCAGCCCGAGTCGACGATCGTCATCGAGCCCGGCGCGAACGCCGTCGTCGACGAGGCGTTCGTCGCCGAGCGCGCCGACCTCGTGCGCGACGCGGCCGCCGTCCTGTGCCAGTGCGAGACGCCGCTCGGCGCCCTGCGCGCCGTCGCCGCCACGGCGACGGGCATCACGGTCCTCAACCCCGCGCCAGCCGTCCCGCTGCCCGCCGCCGTGCGCGCCGCGTTCCGCGTGCTCGTGCCCAACCGGTTCGAGCTCGCGACCCTCGTCGGGTCGGCCACCGAGCCGGCCGACGAGGACGAGGTCCTCGCCATGGTGCGCGCGCTCGACCACCCCGGGGACGTCGTCGTCACCCTCGGGGCGGACGGCGCGCTCGTCGTCCCCGCAGGAGGCGCACCCGTCACCGTCCCGGCCCTGCGCGTCGACGCCGTCGACACGACCGCCGCCGGCGACTCGTTCTGCGCGGCGCTCGCCGACGGCGTCCTCCACGGCGGCGATCTCGTCGAGTCCGCCCGCTGGGCGGCGCGCGTCGCCGCCTCCACCACCACCCGCCACGGCGCCGTCGACTCCCTGCCGCGCGCCACCGACCTGGCCCCCGAGGGCACCAGGATTCCGCTCCACAGCTAAGTCCGACGTACCGTCGGAGGAAGGCACGGTCACGCAATGAAGCACACCACGCCGGCGACCACCGGTTCCCCGTCCGGCACTCAGGGAGGTGCTCTGAACTCGTCAGCCCGCCGCAGCAGGGTCAAGGACACCGCGACCGCCCTGCTCGTCGTCGCGACCGTCCTCGCGGGGGCCCTCGGCCCCCTGCAGGCGGCCGTCAACGGCCAGCTCGGCAAGACGATCGGCGACGGTCACGCCGCCGCCCTCATCTCGTTCGGGACCGGCCTGGTCCTCATGTTCGTCGTCGTGTTCGCGCGCCCCGCGACCCGACGCGAGGCGCTCGCGATCCCCGGCCTGATCCGCTCGCGCACCATCCCGTGGTGGAACTACCTCGCGGGACTGTGCGGCGCCGTCATCGTCCTGTCCGAGGGCGTGACCGTCGGCGTCCTCGGCGTCGCGACGTTCCAGATCTCGCTCATCTCCGGCCTCGTGATCTCGGGCGTCATCTGCGACCGCCTCGGCGTCACGGCGTCGGTCAAGCAGCCCCTCACCACGACGCGCCTCCTCGGCGCGGCGCTCGCCATCGCGGCGACCGTCGTCGTCATCTCGCCGAGCTTCTCCGTGCCGCACACGATCATCCTCGCGATCATGCCGTTCGTGGGCGGCCTGCTCGCGGGCTGGCAGCCCGCCGGGAACGCGGCCGTCGCCGACGTCACCGGGTCGATGCTCGTCTCGATCGGCTGGAACTTCCTCGTCGGCTTCACCGCCCTGCTGATCGCCTACCTCGTTCGTGCGGCCGTGGGTGGCGTCGACTTCCAGCTCCCGAGCGAGTGGTGGATGTACCTGGGCGGCCCGCTCGGCCTGCTGTCCATCGCGCTCATGGCGCTCCTCGTGCGCGGCCTCGGCCTGCTCCTGCTCGGCCTCGCCTCGGTCGCGGGCCAGCTCGTCGGCTCGCTCGTCCTCGACGCCGCGATCCCCGCGCTCGGCCACACCGTGCACGTCGCGACCGTGATCGGCACCGTCATCGCGCTCGTGGCCGCGGGGATCGGCATGATCCCGTCGGGCAAGGCGGCCCACGCCGACGAGCCGGGCGACGGCGAGCACGAGGACGCCGTGGCGGCGGCCGTCGCGGGCGGCGAGGCGGGCGAGGCGAGCGGGCGATGAGCGTCACGCCCGCCGGCCACGTCCAGACGGTCACCGGCCGCGCCGCGGCCGCCGACCTCGGCCTCACGCTCCCCCACGAGCACCTGTTCAACGACCTGTCGGGCGTGCTCGACCCGCCGAGCTACCGCTTCTCCGAGGCGGTCGTCGAGGCCCCGGTCGCCGCGTCGGTCGCGTGGGCGCTGCGCCAGGACCCGTACTGCTGCGCGGACAACATCGCCGACAAGCCGGTCGCCGCGGTCGCCGCGGAGCTCGAGAGCTTCGCCGCGCTGGGCGGGCGCACGATCGTCGACGCGACGTCGAGCGCGGCCATCGGGCGCAACCCCGTGCGGCTCGCGGAGGTGGCCCGCCGGACGGGCCTGCACGTGGTCGCGGGCTGCGGCGCGTACCTCGAGAAGTTCGAGGGCGACCGCATCGCCGCCGCGGCCGTCGACGCGCAGGCGTCCGCGATCGTCGCCGAGCTGGTCGACGGCATCGGCGGGACCGGGGTGCGGCCCGGGGTCATCGGCGAGATCGGCGTCTCGCCGTCGTTCACCGCGGGCGAGGCCGCCTCGCTGCGCGCGGCGGCCCTCGCGCAGCGCGAGCACCCGCACGTCGCGCTCCAGGTGCACCTGCCCGGGTGGCAGCGGCGCGCGCACGAGGTGCTCGACCTCGTGCTCGACGAGGTGGGCGTACGACCCGAGAAGGTCGTGCTGTGCCACATGGACCCGTCCGCGGACGACCCGGACTACCAGCGGTCCGTCGCCGAGCGAGGCGTCTGGCTGGAGTTCGACATGGTCGGCATGGACATCACCTTCCCGAAGGAGGGCGTGTCCCCCGACCCGCACACGACCGCGACGGCGGTGCAGCGCCTCGTCGAGGCCGGTCACGCGGGCCAGGTGCTGCTCAGCCATGACGTGTTCCTCAAGCAGATGTGGGTGCAGCACGGGGGCAACGGGTTCGCCTACGTCCCGACCGTGTTCACGGAGATGCTCGCCGCCCGCGGCGTGCCGCGCGACGTGCTCGCCCGCCTCACGCACGACAACCCGGTGGCGATGCTCACCGCGTGACGGCGGTTCCGCCGTCGGCTCGCACACCGCCGCCCTCCCAGGCCGGGCCCCGACCGGTCGCGTCGGGGCCCGGCCGCCGCGCGCCCGGGACCTCCGGCCCTGGTCACAGACCTGCGCTCTGAGAGGATCGGCGCATGAGACGACGCGCCCTCCCCACCGCCGTGACCGCCGCCGTCCTCGTCCTGGCCGGCTGCTCGGCCGGCACGCCGGAGCCGACCGCGCTCGACGCGCTGCTCGACCGCCACGACCTCGCCGGTCTCTCGGGGCAGGAGGTCGTGGACCGCCTGGAGGGGCTGGAGACGGCGGACCGGCCGACCGACCTCGTCGCCTCGGTCCGCGCGGCGGAGCTCGTGCTCGCGGACGAGTCGTACGAGTCGTACGAGACCACGGTCCCGCTGCCCGAGGACACGTTCTACCTCTCGGTCGCGCCCTTCGTGGACGAGACGCACGAGTGCTTCTACCACTCCCTGACGACGTGCCAGGGCGAGCTCGCGGACGAGCCCGTGTCCGTCACGGTCGTCGACGCGGCCACCGGTGAGGTCCTCGTCGAGGAGGACACGACGCTCGGGGCGAACGGGTTCGTCGGCCTCTGGCTCCCGCGCGACGTGGATGCCGAGCTGCGCGTGGAGCACGAGGGGCGGGTCGGCACGACGACCGTCTCGACGGGCGCCGACGACCCCACCTGCCTCACGACGCTCCAGCTCGCCTGACGCGAGCGCGCGTCGCAGCGCCGCCTGGTCGGTGGCGCCCCAGGGCGGTCGCGGGACGCCGCGACCGTGCCCGGGCGCGCGACGGCGCCCGCCGCACGCGGGGTGCGACGGGCGCCGTCGTGGTGCGAAGGGACGGCGCGTCAGGCCGTACCCGCGTACGAGAGCACGAGCTCCTCGGTGACGGTCTCGCCGTCGCGCTCGGTCGTCGCCGTGACGGTCACCTCCCCGGCAGGGGCCTCGACGAGACGGGTCGCGAACGCCTGGTAGGCGTTCTTCCCGGGCGCGACGTCGGCGTACTCCTTGCTCCCGTACGGCGTCGCCAGGGTGATGTCGACGGGGGTGTCGTCCTCGTTGAGCACGCGCACCGCGACGTACTGCTTGCCGCCCATGGTCCGCAGCTCGGCCTCGGCCGCGAGGTCGATCGCCGGGCCGTCGTCGACGAGCGCGCTCTGCCAGACGACGAGGTCGTCGAACTTCGACGCGAGCAGCTCGCGGTCGCCCGCGGCCGCGGACAGGTGGTCGACGAGCGACCGCGCGCCGCCGAGGACCTGGACCGCGGTCACCGGGTCGCCCGCCTCGGCCGCGGTGCGCGCGCTGCCGAGCAGCGACGAGATGGCGCCCGCGATCACGCCGTCGCCCACCGCGGAGGTGTTCAGGCCGGCCACGAGCTCGTCGACCTCGCCGAAGGTGACGCAGTTGCCGCCGCCCTCGACGACGCCCGCGGTCCACTCGACGCCCTTGAGCACGTGCTCGAGGAAGAGCGGGTCGGTCCACGACGCGTCGGTGTGCCCGGCGCCCTCGTACCAGGACCGGCCGCCCTCGAAGTTCTGGCACCAGGCGATCGGGTGGTCCTCGCCCATCGCGCCGTTGCCCGGGGAGTAGGTCGACTCGTCGAGGGTGATGAGGACGTGGACGTCCTCGCGCGGGTTCGTCGTGTAGTTGTACCACTCGTCGAACCGCTCCCAGACGGCCGGCAGGTGCGCGGTCGAGGGGTGGGCGGGGCTCTCGACGCGCATCGTCGCCGTCTGCTGCTGCGGGTGGCTGACGAACCGCGCGCCGCCGCCGGTGAGCTCGCTGTACCACGGGACGGTGTGCATCGTGTCGGTCGCCGCGTGCAGGCCGACGAACCCGCCACCGCCGCGGATGTAGCCCTGGAACGCCGCGAGCTCGGCGTCGTCGAGCAGGCGCGGCGTCGCCGGGTTGAGCGAGTTCGTGTTGTCGACCGGCGACGCGAAGACGATGGTCGCGTACTGCGACAGGTCCTCGGCGCTCGTGAACGGCGTCGAGTCCATCGTGAGGTCGGGCTGGCCCGGCGAGCCGCTCCCCCACCACCCCGCGGAGCTGTTCGGCGGGTCCCACACGTCGACCGTGAAGCCGTTGTCGGCCCCGAGCGCGACGAGCGCGCGCGTCGTGTCGTCGATGTGGGAGTGCCGGAAGCCGAGCGTCTCGCCGACGACGAGGATCTTGTAGTCCTCTTCCTCGGCGGCCGCCGGGCCGGCGGCCACGAGCGTCGCCCCGCCCGCGAGCGGCAGCGCGACCGCCGCCGCCACCGCCCGCTTGATCGTCTTTCCGCTGAACAAATCCATGCGTGCTTCTCCTCGTCGTCGAGAGCGCGAGCCGGGCGTTCGGTCCTCGGTCGAGCACCGGGCACCCTCGGCATCCGGCGGCGCGCGCACTCCTGCGTGCGTGGACGTCGGCTGCTGCCGATGCCGCGAGTTTTGACGGCAGCCCGGCAAAAGTCAAGGATTCAACGACATCCGCGCGCCGACTTCACCCGGACCCCACGGTCGCGACGCAGAGCCCCAGGCACAGCGCGTGCACAGGGTCACCACAGGCACGACCACACGCGCCGCGGGACGCTGGGTCCATGACCGCAGCCACCGCCCCCGTCGGCCGCCCCGACCAGCCGCGCCTCACGCGCCCGGACGGCTCCCCCGTCCGCGTCCTCGTGGTCGACGACGAGCCCAACCTGGCCGAGCTGCTCACCTCGGCGCTGCGCTACGAGGGCTGGGACGTGTCCACCGCGCTCGACGGGCACTCCGCGATCCGCACCGCGCGCGAGACCGGGCCGGACGTCGTCGTGCTCGACGTCATGCTCCCCGACATGGACGGCCTCACCGTCCTGCGCCGGCTGCGCGATCGCGACACGGACGTCCCGGTGCTCTTCCTCACCGCGCGCGACGCCGTCGAGGACCGCGTCGCCGGGCTCACCGCGGGGGGCGACGACTACGTGACCAAGCCCTTCAGCCTCGAGGAGGTCGTGGCGCGGCTGCGGGGCCTGCTGCGCCGCGGCGGCGCGACCGCGCAGCGCGAGGACTCCGTGCTCGTCGTCGGCGACCTCGAGCTCGACGAGGACGCGCACGAGGTCCGGCGCGCGGGCGAGGAGGTGCGCCTCACGGCCACCGAGTTCGAGCTCCTGCGATACCTCATGCGCAACCCGCGCCGCGTGCTGTCCAAGGCGCAGATCCTCGACCGCGTGTGGAACTACGACTTCGGCGGGCAGGCCAACATCGTCGAGCTCTACATCTCCTACCTGCGCCGCAAGATCGACAAGGGCCGCGAGCCCATGATCCACACCCTGCGGGGCGTCGGGTACGTGCTCAAGCCCGCCGCCGGGACGGACGGCGCCGGTGCCTGAAGCGTCCGCCCGACGCCCGACGGCGCTGCGCCGCCGCCTCGTCCTCGTGCTCGCCGGGGTCGTGCTCCTCGTCACCGTGGGCCTCGCCACCGCGTCCGCGCTCGCGCTGCGCAACCAGCTCGTCGAACAGCTCGACCACGAGCTCGAGCAGGCGAGCTCGCGCCTCGCGCAGGGCTTCGGGGAGGGTCCGGGCGACGGCCCAGGGCAGCCGCCGGACGACTCCGGCGCGACCCCCGACCCGAGCGACCTGCCCGACGACCCGTCCCGCTTCCCCGCCGGCACCGGGCCGGGCAGCGCCGTGCTGCGCTACGACGCCGGGGAGATCGTGCTCGCCGAGTACGTCAGCCCCACGCTGGAGCGCGTCGCGCTCGACGACGCGCAGGTCGCCGCGCTCGAGGACGTGCCCGCCGACGGCGCCCCGCACGACGCCGACCTGCCCGACCTCGGGTCGTTCCGCGCCGTGCACCGGACCACGGAAGACGGCCAGACCGTCGTCGTCGCGTCGAGCACCACCACCGTCGACGCGACGGTGGAGGAGTACGTGCTCATCGAGGTCGCGCTCGGCGCCGCAGGCCTGCTCGCCGCCGCGCTCCTCGGCACGTGGCTCGTGCGGCGCTCGCTCCGGCCGCTCGACGACGTGGCCGCCGCCGCGAGCCGCGTCTCCGAGCTCGAGCTGGCGCAGGGCGAGATCGACGCGATCCCGCGCGTCCCCGACGACCTCACCGACGAGCGCACCGAGGTCGGGCAGGTGGGCTCCGCGCTCAACCGCATGCTCGAGAACGTCGAGACCTCGCTCCAGGCGCGGCACGACTCCGAGACCCAGGTGCGACGGTTCGTCGCCGACGCGAGCCACGAGCTGCGCACCCCGCTCGCCTCGATCCGCGGCTACGCCGAGCTCGTGCGCCGCTCGCCCGACGACGTCCCGCCCGCCACCGCGCGCTCGCTCGACCGCATCGAGTCCGAGGCCGTGCGCATGACCGGCCTCGTCGAGGACCTGCTGCTCCTCGCCCGGCTCGACGCGGGCCGCCCGCTCGACCGCACGCCCGTCGACCTCGCGGCGCTCGCCGTCGACGCCGTCATGGACGCCCACGCCGCCGGCCCGGACCACGACTGGGCCCTCGACCTGCCCGGCGAGGACCTCGACCTCGAGATCACGGGCGACGAGGCGAGCCTGCGGCAGGTGCTCGCGAACCTCCTCGCGAACGCCCGCACGCACACCCCGCCCGGCACCCACGTGGAGGTGCGGCTCGCGCCCGACGGCGACGACGTCGTGCTCTCCGTCGCCGACGACGGCCCCGGCATCCCGGCGACCCTGCGCCCGACCCTCTTCCGCCGCTTCACGCGCGGCGACGACGCGCGCAACCGCACCAGCGGCTCCACCGGCCTCGGCCTCGCCATCGCCGACGCGATCGTCGCCGCCCACGGCGGGTCCGTCGCCGTGACGTCGACCACCGCCGACGAACCCGGGCTCACCGGCACGACGTTCATCGTGCGCCTCCCCCGCTGATCGCTCCGGAGCTGTGGGTGGCCGCTGGGACGCTATGACGCATGTTCTGGGATGCACGGCGGCCCGACACCGCCTACATCGTGGGTCTGCTTCAGACCGACGGCAACCATCACGGCGACCCTGACCACAGAGGACGGATCGCTTTGGAGCTCGCCGAGCGAGACCGCGACGTGCTCGACGCGATCTCGTCGTTGCTCCCGTGCTACTCCTCCGTCCGGCTCCGGCAACGCACGACGAATTTCAGCGCGGACTACGCCGCGGCAGTACTGGGGATCTTCGACCAGACGGCCCGACAACAACTCGCCTCGCTCGGCGTCACACCAGGACGAAAGAGCTCCACCATCAGTCCACCATCTGCGCCCTTCTCGGCGCCGGACTATGTCCGTGGCGTTCTCGACGGTGACGGGTCCCTGGGGTTCACGGCGACCGGGGTTCCCTTCGTCAGCCTGGTCACCGCGAGTCCATCGCTCGCCAGGTACTTCTGCTCGGTCATCGCGGACGTCTGCGGCGTACGAAGGAGCGCAAGGCCGAACGCACGTGACGGTGTCATGAACATCATGGTCGCGAACCTCGCTGCCGCTACCCTCGCTCGATGGGCTTGGCACTCACCAGATGCGCTCGGCATCGATCGTAAGCGACGACTCGCGGAGGCCGTCGCGGCGTGGCGACCGGAACCGGGCCGCGAGAGTCGGTACGGGATCGTGCGCAAACCCTGGACGCCAGCCGAGGATGCGATCGTCCTCAAGCTCGCGCCGGACGAGGCCGCCGAAGCGCTCGGGCGAACAGTCCAGAGCGTCTCGATGCGGCGATGGCGGCTTCACAAGGCACAGGCCGCCATCGCTCCGCGCGGCCCATGACGATGGATCGTCCGATCTGGTGCGCGCGGGAGGACTCGAACCCCCGACGCCCGGCTCCGGAAGCCGGCGCTCTGTCCGCTGAGCTACGCGCGCTGGTGCTCCTTAACGTCGAGCAGACGGGACGCGAGGCGTCCAGGTGCCCTCGGAGGGAGTCGAACCCCCGTCTCCGCTTCCGTAGAGCGGCGTCGTGTCCGTTGGACCACGAAGGCAGTGCATTTCACGCGGGCGCACGACAAAGGCGCACCGACGGCGATGGAGCAGAATGGCAGCGCGACAAATGCACCCTGCTCGGGGCGCATTCACGCACAAGAAAAAGGCCGCCCCGGCGATGTCCCGGGACGGCCTGTCGTGCGACGCTGAGTCAGACGACAGGACCGCCGGAATCACCGGCGAGGAACGAGGACACGCTGAGATACGCCACGGGCAGCACGACGCGCGGCTGCTCGCAGGGCAGCACGGGACGTCGCCGGTCCTGCTGGACGGGTTCGCGCACGGCACTGCTCCTCTCGGTCATGTCGGGTGGCCGACGCACCGGAATGTCGTCGACCGAGGAAGACCGTACGCGCCTTTCCCGATCGACACAAGCCCATTTCCCCAATTCGTCAGGAATTCTCTGACCGAGGTCCCGCACGGCGGCCGGTGGGCCCCCGTGCGGCGTCCATTCTTGGCCGGAGTCGAGCTCGTCCGCTCTCCGCGCCGGCGGGATCTCCGGCTCCCGCGCGCTGTCTTCGCACGGACGCAGGTCGCCGCCTCCCCCGTCAGGGCTGGGTTGGCGGTTCTCGGCCGGAGGCTGGCGGCGCTTGGCACACTTTTGTGCCAGCACGCCGCCCCTCGGCGTTCCGGACGGACGACCGGGGCTGTCGGCGGCACCCGGTAGGGTTCCGGACGTTCCGGACACACCTCCCGACGCCGACGAACCACGCGGCCGGGCCGACGACAGGAGACCCGCCGCCATGATGGGCGCCCACCACGCCGCGACCGGAGCCGCCGCCTGGGTGGCGGTGACGTCCACCGCCCCGTTCGCGCTCGGGTGGCACCCTGTGTCGTCCGTCGGGGTCATGACGGGCGCGGTCGTGTGCGCCGGGGCCGCGCTCCTCCCCGACGCCGACCACCACAACGGGACGTTCGCGCACTCGCTGCCACCCGTGAGCGAGTGGGTGTCCGACGCGGTCGAGACGATCTCCGGGGGCCACCGCCAGGGCACGCACTCGTTCCTCGGCATCGCGGTGTTCACCGCGCTCGCGTGGCTCGTCGGGCTGATCACGGTCGAGACGGAGAGCTTCGGCACGGTCTACGTGGGCGGCGGCATCCTCGCGGTCTTGCTCGTCGCCCTCGCGCTCAAGGCGCTCAAGCTCACCCGGCGCGGCAAGCTCATGCCGTGGGTCACGTCGCTCACCGTCGCGGCCCTCGTCGCGCTCTTCTCGCCCGAGGAGTGGAACTGGCTCCCGGTCGCCGTCGGGATCGGCGTGACCGTGCACATCCTGGGCGACGTGCTCACGACCAACGGCGCGCCGCTGCTGTGGCCGGTGAAGATCCGCTCCCCGCGCTGGGTGCGCCGCTCCCTCGTGGTCGACGACGTGTGGCGCCCCAGCGGCAGCTTCGCCCTCCCCCTGCTCGGTGACACCGGGTCGGTGCGCGAGTGGATCCTCGCGACGGCCGTCGGCCTCTACGCGACGGTCGGTTTCGTGTGGTCCGCGCTCGACCAGATGGGCTACGACACCTACGGGACGTACGAGCGCGTGGTATCAGCGATCCAGGCACTGGCGTCGGGCGTCGCCTGAGCCGGCCGGGCCGCCGTCCGCGGTGGTCCGGTCGTCCCGGCCGCGACCGATCGTCCCGCGCTCGGGCGAGACCGGGTGGCGGCCGGCCCTGGTGCTGTCACCTCCCCGCGGCCGAGAGCGCGCGGCCGGTGTGGGCGTCGAACAGGTGTGCCCGGTCCAGGTCGACCGACACGCCCACCGTCTCCCCCGGTGTACCGACGACGGTCGGTCGCGCCTTGACCTTGACCGTCTCCGTGCCGACCTTGACGTCGACGATCGTCCGGTCACCGAGCGGTTCGTACGCGTAGATCTCCCCCGGGAGAACGGCATCCCCGCGATGCTCGACCGACAGGTCCTCGGCGCGCACCCCGAGCACGAGCGGCCGGCCCTGCTCGGCGGTGGTCCACCGGGGGCACGGCATCGACCATCCCTGCTCCCCGGAGCACTTCTTCGCGCGCGACCTCCCGATCGCACTCGTGTGCCACGGTGCGCAGGTGCCCGCGGTCTACGGCCTGCTGAAGGGGCGTCGCACGGCCTGCTTCCCGCCCATCACCGGGGACATGGAGAACGCGGGCGCGACCGTCGTCGACGCCCCGTACGTCGTCGACGGGAACCTCGTCTCGTGCCGGGGCTGGCCGGACATGCCGCAGTTCGGCCGGGTGCTGATGCAGGTGTTCGACGGCTCTCTCGGCAAGGCCGCCGCGTGACGGTGGCCCTTCCCGGCCGATGACGACATCGCGGACCGTCGAGGTCGACGGGGACGTCGTCGGTGTCCTCGAGGGAGGCACGGGCCCCACCGTGCTGCTCCTCCACGGCTCCGGCCCTGGTACGACCGGGGCCGGGGCGTGGGCCACGACCGCACGGGCCCTCGCTCCTGACCACCACGTCGTGGCCCCCGACCAGGCGGGGTTCGGCAGGACGCCGCTGCCGCCCGGCTCCCGTGGGGGGCTCGCGGTCTGGGCCGAGCAGGCCGGCGCCCTCATGGACACGCTCGGGGTCGGCACGTTCGCCGTCGTCGGCCACTCCATGGGCGGAGCGGTCTCGCTGGCCCTGGCCGCCGCTCGGCCGCGACAGGTCACCCACGTCGTCGCGGTCGGCACGATGGGGGCGCCGGGTGCTCCCCTCTCCGACGACCTCGATGCGCTCTGGGCCGCCACGCCCGACTCCGGCGGGGCGCGCGACATGCTTGCTCGGCTCTTCCACGACCCGGCACTCGTCACGGACGCCGCCGTCGCTGCCCGCGCCCGAGCGATGCGCGCGGGGGCGACGACGTACGCGTCGATGTTCCCTCCGCCACGGTCCCGGTGGTCGAACGACCTCACGCTGTCGCCGAGCACGCTGTCCCAGGTGCGGGCACCGGTGCTGCTCCTCCACGGCGCGGAGGACCGCGTCACGCCGCTGAGCGGCGCCCTCCCTCTGCTCGATCACCTGCCCGACGTCAGCCTGCGGGTGACGCCGGGCTGCGGTCACGCCCTGCCCGCCGAGCGCCCCGAGGAGTTCCTGACGGCGCTCCGCTCGTTCCTACCGGGCGGCGCCCCGAGCCCGAGCTGACCCGTCGCCGGACACGACCCGGGACGGCGTGAAGGCGTCGAACACGTCACCCCGGTCGTGCTCGGAGCGAGCCGGCGGCCGGCGCAGCCTGAGCGGGCCGGAGAAATTCGCTTGCTCCACCCCGCACCCGGGTGGAACGGTCGGAGCACGTCGCCCGCGCCGTCGGGCACCGGAGGAAGGAGGAACGCCATGAGCTGGACGACCCCTGCTCGCGTGTCCACCACCCCCGGGAGCACCGACCGCCGCTAGGCCGGTCGGCGACCGTCCGAGACGGTCCGCGCCCGCCGCCGCCCGCGAGGCGGCAGCGGCAGAGCCGTGCGCTCCCCGCCTGAAGGAGCCCACCCGTGCCCGAGCACGACCTGCTGTACCCCGACCCGTACCTCCCGCCGACGTTCGCGGGAGACCCCCGCACTCCCCCGCCCCGCCGCCTGCGGCGCAGCAGCGACACTGCCGACCTCGACGACGCCGGTCCCGCCACGGGCGTCCTCGACGCCGCGCTCGGCGACGATCAGCGCTGGTCCACGTGGTCCGCCGTCGAGAAGGGGCAGCGCGGACCCGAGCCGCGCCCCGACTGGGTCGTGACCGCCGACGCGGCCGTCGACACCGAGCTGGGCGTGCTCAAGACCGGCAAGGAGGCGGACGTGTTCCTCGTCGAGCGCGCCGTCCCCGGCGACGCCACGCGGCGCACGCTGCTCGCCGCCAAGCGCTACCGGGACCTCGACCACCGCGCGTTCCGGCGGGACACGGTCTACACCGAGGACCGCCGCGTGCGCCGCACGCGCGACCGGCGCGCGCTCGACCGCAAGTCCCGCTACGGCCGCCAGGTCGCGGCCGGGCAGTGGGCCGCGGCGGAGTTCGCCGCGCTCGGCGAGCTGTGGTCCGCGGGCGCCCCCGTGCCCTACCCGGTCCAGATCGACGGCGACGAGATCCTCATGGAGTTCGTCGGCACGTCCGACGGCGTCGCGCACGAGGCCGCGCCGCGGCTCGCGCGCACCCGCCCCGACCCGGACCTGCTCGCGTCCTGGTGGGACCAGCTCCGCGACGGGATGGCCGTCCTGGCCCGCCTCGGCTTCGCGCACGGCGACCTGTCCCCGTACAACGTCCTCGCGGACGGCGACCGGCTCGTCATCATCGACCTGCCGCAGGTCGTCGACCTCGTGGCGAACCCGTTCGGCACCGAGCTCCTGCTGCGCGACTGCCGCACGATGTCCGCGTGGTTCGCCGCGCGCGGGCTCGAGACCGACGCCGACGAGCTCTTCGCGCTCCTGCTCGCCGAGGCGTGGTGACGGTCGAGGACGCTCGACGCGGGAGACGCAGGCGCCGCGTGGGACGATCGCCGCGTGCTGCGCCTCGCCCTCGTCGGGCTCGACTCGTCCCACGCCGACCACTACGTCCGGCTCGTCGAGGCCGAGCGGCGCTGGCCGGGCGTGCGCGTCGTCGCGCTCGTCGACGGCGAGCCGGCCCGACGCGCGGAGCTCGCCGCCGCGGGCGGGCTGTCCCTCAGCGCGGGTGAGGTCACCGTGCCCGACGTCGTCGGGCGGGTCGACGCGGCGATCGTCGCCCACCGCGCGGGCCGGCTCCACGGCGCCGCGGCCCGCACGCTCCTGCGCGCGGGCGTCCCGGTGCTCGTCGACAAGCCGTTCGCGGCGTCGGTCGCCGACGCGCGCGCCACGCTCGACGTGGCCCGCGTCCACGGCACCGCCGTGACGACAGCCTCCGCGCTGCGCTTCGCTCCGCAGGTCGCGGCGGCGCGCGACGTCCTCGCGGCCACGGCCGGGCGCGGCCTCGCCACGGCCGGGCCCGGCGACCCGGCCGCGCCGGAGGACGGGACGACGTCGTCCGGGCCGGCCGTGGAGGTGTCCGGCCCCGCCGACCCGCGCGACGAGCGCGACGGTCTCTTCTTCCTCGGCATCCACCTCGTGGAGGCGGCCCGCGCCGTCGTCGGCGGTGCTCCCGGCGCGGCGTGGGCGCCGCCCGTGGTGACGACCTCGGCCGACGGGATCGTCGCGACGACCCGGTTGGACGGCGTCGACGTCCGGCTGGCGCTCCTCGACCCGGGCTCCCACCCGACCGCGGGGTTCGCGGTCGCCGTGCGCCCTCCCGGTGGCGTCGAGCGTTCCGAGGTCGTGCTCGACGCCGACTACCTCGCACCAGTGGTCGAGCACGCTCTCGCGGTCCTCGCGCCGGCGCTCGGCGCGACCGCGAGCGCCGATGAGGACGCGGCACGGGGCGACGCCTCGCACGCGACGGTCCTCGCCGACCTCGCGCTCCTCGAGCAGATCACCGCAGCGGTCAGGGTCTGAGGTCAAACCCTCTGCGGCGCGTGCCGACCGCGCCGACACCGGGCGGACGGGGTAGAACGGGTCCATGGAGCCTTCCACCGAGTCCTTCGACGCCGACGACGTCCAGACGTTCCTCACGACCTACGGGGTCGCGCTCTCCACGGGCGACCTGGACACGATCGGCGAGAGCTACGCGTTCCCGGCGCTCGTGGTCGGGGCGACCGGGTCGGTGCTCCTCGCCGATCCGGAGGACGTGCGCGAGTCGACCACCGAGACCGCGCGCGGGTTCCGCGAGCGCGGCCTCGTCGGCGTCGTCGCGCACCTCGAGGACGTCGAGGAGGTCGGCGACGCGCTCGTGTGGGCGCGCGTGCGCTGGAGCTACCGCGACGAGTACGCGAACGAGCAGGAGGCGCAGGAGGTCCGGTACCTGCTCCGCCGCGCGCGCGACACGTTCGAGGTCTGTGTCGTCGCACCGCTGGCCACCTGACGGGGCCGTCTCAGCACGCGCTGCCCTCGGCCACGACCGGGCCGGTTCGCGGGGCGGTGCCGTCGGGACGCGGCGGGAGGTAGTCGAGCCGCACCCCGTCCCCGACCGGTACGGCCAGGACCGCGGAGTCCGCCGACTCGCGCGCCCAGTCCCGCGGGACGAGGAAGTACGTGCCACCCGCCTGCTGCAGGAGCACGAGGCCGTCGTACCGGTGGCCGAAGGCCGCGCCGTCGGACCCGCACCGGCCCGCGGTCACCCCCGGCGCGACGAGCTGGAGGTCGGCGGTGCTCCGGACCACGACCCCGGGATACTCCGCGAGCTCGGCCTCGAACTGGCGTCCGCGGCTCTCCCCCACCTCGGCCGAGTAGTTCGCCACCGCCCAGAAGAGCGACACCGCGACGAGCGTGAACACCGCCGCCCACTCGGCGAGGCGCGCCCCGACGGACGGCGTCCGCCACTCGGGTCGGGTCCGCCGCAGCTCCGACCGCCGGGTCTGCACGACGGCGACGAGCGCCAGGACCCCGAGCGCGAGGCACACCGGTGCGACCCAGCTCGGGACGCCGTCGGCGAGGCCGGTGCCGGGCCAGACGGCCTGGAACAGCCCGAACACGACGAGCACCGTCCCGACCGCACCGATCCCGAGGAGCACACGCGGACCGGGCCGCCGTGCGCCGGGAGCACGGGTCGACCCGCCCCGCGCCCACAGGGACACGAGCACGACGACCGCCATCGCGGCGAGCGGCAGCAGGAGCCCGTCCTGCGCCTGGACCATGTAGTCCGTCGACGTGAGCTGCAGGGACGTCACGTCCACACCGAAGTAGTAGTAGAAGAACATGGCGCGCTGCCGGCCGAAGAAGTAGAGCAGCCCGGCGATCAGACCTGCGGGCGCCACGATCTCGGTCGCGATCCGAGCGAGGCGCGGCACGTCCGACCTCGGGTCCTCCGTGCTCGGCTCGTCGCTCGTCGCGGGCCGGCGGTCGCTGTCGATCATGGCGCACCGTCCGTCCCGTCGGCTCCTCCGCCCTCGTGATCCGGGTCTTCACCGTCGTCACCGGGGACGTCCTCACCGCCGCTCTCGCTGCCTGTCTCCGCGCCAGTCCCGGTCTCCGCGCCGGTCCCGGTCCCGGTCCCGGTCTCGGTCCCGGTCCCGGTCTCGGTCCCGGTCTCCGTCTCGACCCCGGTCCCCGCCTCGGGCTCCTCGACTCCCCCTGGTTCGCCCGTGCCGGGGCTGCAGTCCGCGAGCAGCACGACGGTCGAGCCGCGTGGGATGGAGAAGCCTCCCTCCCTCCAGGGCGGGTCGGAGCCCAGGTACGTGCAGGCGCTGTCCGCGTCGTCCGCCTCGGGAGGTTCCGAGACGACCGTCACGCAGAGCGTCCCGCCGCAGTTGACCGTCATCTCGTCGAGGAAGTCCTGGCGCACACCCGTGAAGGGCAGCCCGTCCTTCTGCGCGGCGGTCGCCATGGCGACCGGTGATCCCCCGCTCCCGCCACCACCACGGGGACCCTCGGGCTTCTCCGAGCTCTCCGCGTCGGGGAACGTCGGCGGCGAGGTGGTGGCCTCGTCGGTCGCCTCCGGCTCCACGCTGCTCGACACCTGCTGGGCCGAGCCGTCGGCACCCCAGCTGCACGCTGCGATACCGCACACGACCGCGGTGCTGAGCAGCACCCCGACGGTCGCGCGTCCTACCCGGTGTCGTCGTCCACCTGGTCCTGCGTCCTGCGTCGCCAGCACCATCGCTCGGCCCTCCTCATGATCCTCATACGACGAGGGAGACGGCTCGCGAACGGGGTGATACGGCGGGTCCGTCCTGATTCAGTGGAAGTCGCGCGACGTCGTCGCGACCTGGAGCGAGAGCGGGGCGAGGTGCTCCGCGACGAGGTTCGTGGCGCCGTCGGCCCGCTCGAGCCGCCCGCGCACGACGAGCGCCGCGGACCCGCGCGCGACCTTCCGGAACCGCTGCCACAGCCCGGGCGAGCACACGACGTTGAGGATTCCCGTCTCGTCCTCGAGCGACAGGAACGTCACGCCTCCTGCGGTCCCGGGGCGTTGGCGGTGCGTCACGACCCCGCCCACGGCGACGCGCGACGACGGGTGCGGGCGCGTCCCCGGCTCCTCGCCCGCCGCGCGCTCCGCCTCGTCGACCTGCTCGATCTCGCGTGACACCTCGACCGCGCCGACGACGGTGAGCACGCCCGCCGCGGTCAGGCCGTCCCGCACGTACTGCGTCGGGTAGGAGTCGGCGGACACGCCCGTGGCCCAGACGTCCGCGACGGCCGTCTCGACGTCGGTCATGCCGGGCAGCGCCGGGGCCTCGACCCCGACGCTCACGCCCGGCAGCGTCCCCGGGCCCTCCTGTGCGAGCGCGCCCGCCGCCCACAGCGCCTCGCGCCGCGTCACGCCGAGGCAGTCCGTCGCCCCGGCGGTGGCGAGCCCTTCGAGCTGGGCCGTCGTGAGGTCGACGCGCCGCACGAGGTCGCGCAGATCGCTGAACGGCCGCCCCTCCCCCGGTGCCCCGCGGGCCGCGACGACCCGCTCGGCCGCGTCCTTCCCGAGCCCGCGCACGCTGGCGAGCCCGAGCCGCACCGCGAGCGTCAGGTCGGGCTCCGGCCCGAACGCGGTGTCGATCTTCACCCTCTCGCCGAGCATGCGGCTGTCGCCCGTCAGGGCGCCAGGGCGGCCGGTATCCGCATGGTCGGCAGACGCAGCCGCACGGTCGGGCGCAGCCGCACGGTCGGCCGGCAGCCGCTCGACCGTCGCCTCGACGTCGGACGCGTTGACGTCGGGACGCAGCACGGTGACGCCGTGCCGGCGCGCGTCGGCGACGAGCGACTGGGGCGAGTAGAACCCCATGGGCTGCGCCGCGAGCAGCCCCGCGTAGAACGCGGCGGGGTGGTGCACCTTGAGCCACGAGCTCGCGTAGACGAGGAACGCGAACGAGTACGCGTGCGACTCGGGGAAGCCGAAGTCGGCGAACGCCTTGAGCTTGTCGTAGATCTCCTCGCGCACGGCCGGGTCGGTGACGCCCTTCTTGCGCATCCCGTCCATGAGCCGCCCGCGCAGCTCTTCCATGCGCTCGACGGACCGCTTGGACCCCATCGCGCGCCGGAGCTGGTCGGACTCCTTCGGGGAGAAGCCCGCGACGTCGATCGCCATCTGCATGAGCTGCTCCTGGAACAGCGGCACGCCGAGCGTCTTGCCGAGCGACTTCTCCAGCAGCGGGTGCAGGAACGTCACCTCTTCCCGCTTGCGCGCGCGGTTGATGTACGGGTGCACGGACCCGCCCTGGATGGGACCCGGGCGGATGAGGGCGACCTCGATGACGATGTCGTAGAAGTTCCGCGGTTGCAGTCGCGGGAGCGTCGCCATCTGCGCGCGCGACTCGACCTGGAACACGCCCACGGTGTCGGCCGCGCACAGCAGGTCGTACACCGCCGGGTCGTCCTCGGGCAGCGTGTGCAGCGCGAGGCGCGGGCCGCCCTCGTGCCGCTCGACCAGGTCGAACCCGATGCGCAGCGCCGTGAGCATCCCGAGGCCCAGGAGGTCGAACTTCACGAGACCCGCGTCCGCGCAGTCCTCCTTGTCCCACTGGAGGACCGTGCGCCCCTCCATGCGCGCCCACTCGACGGGGCACACCTCGATGACGGGGCGGTCGCACATGACCATGCCGCCCGAGTGGATGCCCAGGTGCCGCGGGAGCCGCAGCATCCGGTCGGCCAGGTCGAGCACCGCGTCCGGGATCTCGCCCTCCTGCGCGGCCGACGGCGGCCGGTGCGCGGGCACGACGTCGTGCGTGTCGTCCGCGCGCAGGACCTCGCCCTCGTCCACGGCGAGCGGGTCGACGACGCGCGCGCCCCGGCCGCTCAGGTCGGGCGACCAGTCGCGGCTCCCCCACAGCCGTGCCGTCGCGGCGTCCTTCCGGGCGGTCCGCGTCGTGACCGGCGACGCGGCCGGGCCGGCGGCGGGCCCCGGGGTCTTCGCCGCGATCGCCCGCTCCTTCGCCGCGCGGTCGGCCGCGGGCGACGACGGGTCGGGGCCGCGCAGCGACCCCCAGCGCTCGATGGACTTGCTCCACGCGTCGGCCTGTCCGACGTCGTACCCGAGCGCCCGGGCCGCGTCGCGGACGGCGGACTTGGGCCGGTAGGAGATGACGTTCGCGACCTGCGCGGCGTGCGTGCGCCCGAACGTCCCGTAGACGTGCTGGATGACCTCCTCGCGCCGCCCCGACTCGATGTCGACGTCGATGTCCGGCGGGCCGTCGCGCTCGGGCGCGAGGAAGCGCTCGAACAGCAGACCGTGCTTCACCGCGTCGACGGCCGTGATGCCGAGCGCGTAGCAGACCGCGGAGTTCGCGGCCGACCCGCGGCCCTGCGCGAGGATCCCGTTCACCCGACAGAACTCGACGAGGTCGTAGACGACGAGGAAGTACCCCGGGAAGTGCAGGTCCTCGATGACGCGCAGCTCGTGGTCGATCTGCGCCCACGCGCCCGCGACCGTCTCCTGGCCGCGCGGCCCGTACCGGTTCTCGCCGCCGCGGCGCACGAGCTCGCGCAGCCACGTGGCCTCCGTGTGCTCCTCTGGCACGGGGTACGGCGGGAGGTCGGGCGCGACGAGGTGCAGGTCGAACGCGCACTCGTCCCCGAGCGCTGCGGCCGTCGCGACGGCCTGCGGATGCCGGTGGTGGCGTGCGAGCATCTCCGTCGCCGTGCGCAGGTGCGTCGTCGGGGCGCCGGGGAGCCACCCGTCGAGGTCGTCGAGCGACGAGCGGGCGCGCACCGCGGCGAGCGCCCCGGCGAGATCGGCGTCGCGCGGGTTGGCGTAGTGCGCGGCGGTCGTCGCGACGAGCGGCAGGCGGGCGTCCGCGGCGAGGTCCGCGAGCGCCGCGTGCAGGTCGGCGTCGCGCGGGTCGTCGGTCGCGGTGATCTCGACGGCTACGTTGTCCCTGCCGAACACGGCGACGAGCCGGCCGAGCTCGCGGCGGGCCGCGGCGCGCCCGGAGGTGACGAGCGCCCGCCGGACGGAGCCCTTGCGGCAGCCGGTGAGCACGAGCCACTCGCCCGCGCCCTGCGCGCCGAGCGCGTCGAGGTCGTAGCGGGCGGCACCCTTGGTCCCGGTCGCGAGGTGCGCGGTGGCGATCGCGCTCGACAGGTTGCGGTAGCCCTGCGCCCCCCGCGCGAGGACGAGCAGGTGGGTCGAGCGCGGGTCGGGCAGCCCGGTGGGAGGGTCGAGCACGGGCGGTCCCGCGGGCGTACGCCCGTGCTCGACGACGGGCAGGTGCAGCTCGGCGCCGAAGATCGTGGGCAGCCCGACCTTGCGCGCGGCCTCCGCGAACCGCACGACCCCGTACAGGCCGTCGTGGTCGGTGACCGCGAGCGCCGACAGCCCGAGCCGCGCGCCCTCGGCGGCGAGCTCCTCGGGGTGCGACGCGCCGTCGAGGAAGCTGAACGCGGAGTGGGCGTGCAGCTCGGCGTACCGGGGGGCGGCCGTCCGGTCAGTCATAGAGGCCCTCCACGGTCCAGCGCCCGCGGGCGCTCGCGAGGAGGAGCCCGCGGCCGTCGTCGAGCAGGACCTGCACGTGCACCCGGCGACGCGGCGCGGGGGTCCACCAGCGCTCGGCGAGCGGCCACGGCCCGGCCCAGTCCACGACGGCGCGCGCGGCCCCCGGGCCAGGCAGCGCCGCCTCGTCCCGGGGCGTCGCCGGGCGGCGCGGACGCTCCTCCGGGACGGCGGCGGGCCACCGCACGGTCGCGGGCTCGCCGCTCATCGCGAGGCGCGCGTCGACGACGACGGGCCGCCCCGCGGCGTCGAGCACGACGACGTCCTGCGGCTCGACGGGCACGACCGCCGGCGCGGGGCTCGGCAGCGCGCCAGGCCACGGCAGGGCCGGGTCGCGCGGGCGCGCGACGTCCTCCCCGAACGGCACGAGGTGCACGCGGTCGGTCGCGTCGCGACCGCCCTGGACCTCGACGCGCAGGACGGCGTCGCCGCCGAGGATCCCCTGCACGCGCCCGAGCGCGCGGTGGGCGCGCGCGTCCTCGCCGCTCGACGCGCCCCACAGACGCGGCTGCTCCGCCCCCGCCGGGACGACCTCCTCGGCCGTGAGGGACAGGCGGGCCAGCGGCGCGACGTCGGGCACGACGTCGGCCCCGCCGGGCGAGCCGTGCTCGCCCCCACGACGCGCGGCCCGGGCCGCGCGCCCGGCGCGGACGGACGTGGTGGTGAGCCAGCCCTCGAGCTGCCACCGGACCTTGTCCGTGAGGCGCGCCGGGCTCATCGCGCCCGGCCCGTCGAGCCGCCAGGTGCGCTCGAGGTCGTCGCCCTCGACGGTCCGCGCGGTGATGCGCAGCCGCCCGGCGACGAGCGAGCGCGCGACGAGCTGGTCGTGCAGGTCCTCGGAGAGCCGGCGCGCGGCGAAGGTCGCGACGTCGACCCGCTCGGCGGGCGGGTCGAGCTCGGCGCTCACCGCGACGTCGGGCTCGACGCGGCGCCGCGCGGGCGGGCGCAGGTCCTCGCCGCGCGCGAGCCGGTGCGCCCACGCACCGAGGTCGCCGAAGCGTCCCTCGACGGTCGCGGGCGGCAGGGCCGCGAGCGCCCCGAGGGTCCGCACGCCGAGCCGGCCCAGGAGGTCCACGAGCTCGTCGACCGCGACGGCGGCGTCCGGCCGGGCGGTGACGTGCACGAGGTCGCGCGCCGGCCGGGGCGCGAGGAACGCGGCGGAGCGGCCGGGCGGGACGACGGCGGCGTCCCGTGCGGCGAGCACGGCGGCGAGGATGCCGTCGGCGACGCCCACCTGGCTCTCGTGCCCGGTGCGCTCGGCGACGCGCGCGACGAGCGCCTCCGCGAGCGCGGCGTCGGACCCGTGGTACCGGCTCGCCCCGGCGGCGGGCAGGAGCAGCAGGCCGGGGCGGGTGATCTCCAGCCCCGCGACGACGGTCTCGGCCGCGAGCGCGACGGGCTCGAACTCGCGGGCGTCGCGCGCGTCGTCGACGTCGAGCAGCTCGAGCTCGGGGCAGCACTCGCGGGCCCGGCGGCGGCGCATGCCGCGGCGCACGCCCTGGGCGCGCGCGGTCGCGGAGACGGCGACGACGCGGCGGCCGTCGTGCGTCGCGGCGGGGACGTGCGCGGGGACGTCGCGCACCGCCATCGCCGCGAGCACCGGCCAGTCCGGCACCCACAGGGCCGCCGTGCGGGTCGGGCTCGTGCTCATCCGACGAGCCGGAGCCGGGAGGGCCGGTCGGGGTCATCGACGTGGGCGGGGACGGGGCCGGCCTCGGCGGCACCGGTCTCGGCGGCGGGCCGGGTGCCCCGGGCGTCCTCGGCGAGGAACGCGGGCCAGTCCTCGTGGGCGAGCGGGAGCTCGACCTCGACCCGCGTGGGGCGTGCGGCGCCCCCGCGGCCCGCGCGCTCGACGACGAGCGTGCGGCGGCGCAGCCAGCCCGCCCCGCGGTCCGCGCCGGACCAGCCGCCGCCCGTCACCGTGAGCGCGACGTGCGCGCCCGGCCACGTCGTGGCCGCGACGAGCAGCGCCCCGCGCTCGCGTGCGCGGCCGGTGAGGCGACGCCGGTCGGTGTCGGTGAGGGCGGCGTCGGGCCCGACGACCACGACGTCCAGGCCGTCGACGAGCGCCGCGATCGCGAGCGCCGCGTCCGGCCCGGGCCGCGGGACGAGGACGACGCGGTCGAGGTCCGCGCCGACGTCGGCGGCCGCGAGCAGCCCGACCGCGGGGAACCCGACGGCGGCGGTCCACGCCCCGGCCCGCGACGGTCGCGCGACGAGCGCGAGCAGGAGGCTCGTCGACCCGCGCACCGCGACCACCGTGCCGCGCTGGAGCCCGCCCAGCGGCAGGAGCGGGACGAGCGCGTCGTGCACCGGCCACACCTGCTCGTCCGGGATCGCGTCCCGGCTCGGGTCCCGCATCGCGACGTGGCGGCCGCGGGAGCGCGCCGGGCGCTCGGCCGGCGCGACAGGGGTCGGCCGGACGCCCGCCGGCGAGGAGACGTCGGCAGGCGGGACCGTGTCGGCGAGCGGGACGGCGTCGGCGAGCGGGACGGCGGGCGCGACGACCGGGCGGTGTCGGCGGACGCCCGTACGCTCCTCCGCACGGCGCAGGACGGCGCGGGCGCGCTCGGCCTTGTCGACGGCCACGGCCGTCGGGCCTGGTGTCCCCGCCCGTTCGGCGGGGTCGGCGAGAAGGGTCATCTCGCCTCCCGGGATGCTGCTCGGACGGGACGCGCACCGCGCGTCGACTGCTGGGGGCGTCGTTCTGCACCCGCCATCGTTCGAACAGACGTTCGAACACTTCCAGTGAACGACCGCCGCCGCGGGGTGTCAACTCCGCAGGTGAGGGCCGTCGGCTTCGTCCGAGATGCCCGCCGCAACTCTCGACCGTCGCTCGAGGGTTGACCCCAACCCTCGACCTCTACCTGAACCTCCTCTCCCGCCGAACGTGGGGTCGCCGCCCGTCCGACGTGCGGCACGCGCCATGACCGCATGCCTCGGCGGGCGCAGGGGGATGCTCGGCACCCGGTCCTCGCCCGCACGAGCAGTCCCGGGATGGCAGGCTGACGCCATGGACGCCCGCACGACCCTGCCCACGCTCGGCTCGCTCACCTGGGAGCCGGCGCTCGACCACCTCGACCTCGTCGCCCCTGTGACCGCCGACGCGCTGCGCCGCTGGGCCGAGGCCGACCCGGACGTCGCGGCGCTCGTCGCCGTGACGGAGATCGACCCCGACCTCGCGGACACCGCGACCCTCAACGCCGCGTTCGACCTGCCCGTCGAGGCGTCGGCGAACTGCGTCGTCGTGGGCGGCGCACGCGCGGGCGACGAGCGGGTCGCCGCCGCCGTGGTGCGCGCGCACACGCGTGCCGACGTCAACACGCGCCTCCGCAAGCTGCTCGACGTGCGCAAGGCGTCGTTCCTGCCGACCGACCGCGCGACGGCCGAGTCCGGGATGGAGTACGGCGGCATCACGCCCGTCGGGCTGCCGGGCGGGTGGCGCGTGCTCGTGGACTCGCGCGTCGTGACCGACGGCGCGCTCGCGCTGATCGGCAGCGGCGTGCGGCGCTCGAAGCTGCTCCTCCCCGGTGACCTTCTCGGGCGTCTGCCCGGCGTCGAGGTCGTCGAGGACCTGGCGACCCCGGCCGCCTGACCGCCCCACATCCGCCGAGCACGACATGAAGGTCGCCACAGGCTTCTTGGCGACCTCCATGTCGTCTTCGGCGGGAGATCGTCAGCGTTCGAGGACGACGAGCCGCTGCGTCGCGCGCGTCATCGCGACGTAGCGGTCCACGGCGCCCTCGACGCCGTCGCCGAACGCCTGCGGGTCCACGAGCAGGACGAGGTCGAACTCGAGGCCCTTCGCCGTCCCGGGCGTGAGCACCCGCACGCGCGACGCCCGGTCCTCGCCGAGCCTCGCCGAGAGAGACTCCGTCGACGCCGCGACGGACCCCGCACCGCCGATCACGCAGGCCGTGCCCTCGGTGTGCTCGGCGAGCCAGCCGTCGAGCACCCCGTCGAGGTCCGCGACCGAGCCGTAGGCGACGGGCACACCCGTGCTGCGCACCGAGGTCGGGACGTTGGCGTCCGGGAGCGCCGCCCGGATGACGGGCTCCGCCGCCGCCATGACCTCCTGCGGCGTGCGGTAGTTGACGCTCAGCGACGCCTCCGCGACCCGGTCGAACCCGACGCGCCCGAGCCGCTCGCGCCACCCCTCCGCGAACCCGTGACGCGCTTGCGCGCGGTCCCCGACGACCGTGACGCTGCGCGACGGGCAGCGGCTGAGGACCATCTGCCACTCGGCGTCGGTGAGCTCCTGCGCCTCGTCGACGACGACGTGCGCGAACGGCCCCGCGAGGCGGTCGGGCGTCGCCACGACGAGCGCGCCGTCGTCCACGAGCGCGTCGCGCAGGTCCTGCCCGCGCAGCATCTGCATGATCCCGAGCTCGCTGTCGTCCGTCGCGACGAGGTGGTCGACGACGTCGTCCATGCGCGCACGCTCCGACGCCGCCGCGGCCTCGTTGTGGCGACGGCGGCGCGACGCCTCCGGGTCGCCCAGGCGCCGCCGTGCGGCGTCGAGCAGCGGCAGGTCGGCCGTCGTCCACGCGTGCGCGTCCGCGCGCTGGAGCGCGCGCACCTCCTCGGGCGTGAGCGACGGCGCGCACAGACGCAGGTAGGCGGGCACCGACCACAGGTCGGCCACGAGGTCCGTGGCCTCGACGAGCGGCCACGCGCGGTCGAACGCGGCGCCGAGCGCGCGGTGGCCGCGCAGGGCGCGCCGCACGTCGTCGGCGTCGAGGTCCACGGCGTCCTCCGCGGCGCCCCCGCAGGCCTTGTCCACGAGGATCTCGACCAGCGCTGCCCAGACGTCGTCGCGCGCCTCGTTGTGCGGCGTGCCGGGGTCCACGGACTCGAACGCCTCCGCCCAGTCGGCGGTGGAGAGCCAGACGTCGACCCACGGCGTCTCGACCTCCATACCCTCTGTGGGCGGGCGCTCGGAGAACCGCACGGCCGGCTCGATCGCCGCGACGAGGTCGGCGGACGCCTTGAGCCGGGCGGCCTCGGGGTCGGTCTCCTCGCGCGCCGCGGCTCCCTCCGGGACGAGGTCGCGCAGCGTGCAGGTCTGCACGCCCTCCTCGCCGAGCCCGGGCAGCACGTCGGCGACGTAGGAGAGGTACGGGCGGCTCGGCCCGACGACGAGCACGCCCCCGTGCCCCTCGCCCACGTGGGGGTCGGCGTAGAGCAGGTAGGCGGCGCGGTGCAGCGCCACGACGGTCTTGCCCGTGCCGGGGCCGCCGTCGACGACGAGCGCGCCGCGCGAGCCCGCGCGCACGATCGCGTCCTGGTCGGCCTGGATCGTGCCGAGCACGTCGCGCATGCGCGGCGACCGGCTCGCGCCGAGGCTCGCGACGAACGCCGACTGGTCGTCGAGCGCCGCGCCCGACCCGGCGCCGTCGGGCACGAGCTCCTCGTCCCAGTAGTCCGTGACGCGGCCGCGTGTCCACCGGTAGCGGCGCCGCGCCGCGAGGCCGAGCGGGTGCGCGGGCGTCGCGGCGAAGTACGGCTCGGCGGCGGGCGAGCGCCAGTCGACGAGCAGCCGCTCCCCCGCCGGGTCCGTGAGGCCCACGCGACCGACGTACACGGGCTCCGACCCGTCGGCGAAGGTCATGCGGCCCAGGCACAGGTCGACGCCGTAGCGCTGGAGCAGCCGCAGGCGTCCGCTGAGCCGGTGGATCTCCTGGTCGCGCTCGAGCGCCTCCGTCCCGCTCCCGCCCGGCGCCAGGCGCGCCGCGTCGAGGCGTCGCGTGAGATCCGTGACGGAGTGCTCGAGGCTCGCGGCGATCGCGGCGAAGTGCCGCTCGTCGGCGTCGACGAGCGCGGGGTCGGCCTTCGCGGCCAGGCGGTCGGGGAGGTCGAAGACCCGGGCGGCGCCCGGGGTCGGACGGGCGGTCGGGTCGGTCGTGCGGTCGGCGGTCACGGGGGCGTCGGGCAACGTCATCAGCTCCGGTCCGAGGTCGGGCGGGACGACGCGGACCGACGGCGGCCCGCGCACGATCGGAGATTCTGCGCCCCCAGGGGGGCCTTGCCGCAAGACCCCCCGTGCGCTATACCTTGGAAAGGGAGGCCGGTCGGCCTCCCTTTCTCGTCCAGTCCTCGACCAGACCGGTGTCGGACCGGCGACCTCGCGCTGAGACGCGAGAAGTGGCCCCGCACCGAGGTCGGTGCAGGGCCACTTCTCTGATCTCGTGAGGGCGCGTCAGCTCTCGGAGCGGCCCTCGCGCCAGTACCCCATGAACGCGACGGCGCGGCGGTCGACGCCGAGGTCGGTGACGAGGTGGCGGCGCAGCGCCTTGATCGCGCTCGCCTCGCCCGCGAGCCACGCGTAGAGGACGGTGTCCTCCTCGAGCAGCCCGGGGACTTCCCAGAGGATCGACGCGTCGACGTCGACGTCCTCGAGGTCCTCGGCGGTGCGGCACTGGGCCGGCGGGTCGGTCCCGAGGACGCCCGCACCGAGGATGCGCGCGGCCGCCTGCTTGACGGCGGGCACGAGGCGCGCGCCGTGGGCGTCGTGCACGCCGCCCGGGACGTCGTCGCGAGCCAGGAAGGTCACTCGCACGCCGGGCGGCGTGACGAGGTCGCGCGCGTCGTCCACGTGCGGGACCTCGACGTAGACCTCGCCCCACGCGTCGGCGGGGAGGTCCTCGCAGATCGCGGCGATCGCGGGCAGGGCAGTCTCGTCGCCCGCGAGCAGGAGCGCATGGGGACGCGTCGGCGGGCGGAACTCGATGCCACCGGCCGGCCCGTCGAACGTCACGTCGGGGCCGAGCAGGACGAGCGGCGTGCCGACCTCGGCGGCGAGCGCCCAGCGCGAGGCGGGACCGGCGTCGCCGTGCAGCACGACGTCCACGTCGACCTCGCGCGCCTCGGGGCGCACCGCGACGGTCGTGTACGTGCGCAGCGGGTTGCGGCGCTCCTCCGGCTGGTCGCGCCACGCGGCGTACCAGGACTCGGCGTCGCGCACGAGGTGCTCGTAGCCGCCGTCAAGGGCGGGGAGCACGAACTTGATCCGCACGTCGAGGCCCGGGTCGCCGAAGAGGTCGAGCTCGGGGCCGGTGAACGTGAACCGGCGGAAGCTGGGCGAGAGCTGCTCGACCCGCGCCACCTCGACGTCGAAGAAGCGCCACGGCGCGGTCGCCCGGGCGACGGGACGACGGGCTCGGGTGCGGGGTGCGACGACGGTCTGGCTCACACAGGTGAGGCTAACCTACGCACCCTCGGCGAGGTCAACCCGTCCCGGACACGGACCGGCCCCGGGCACCGTGAGACGCGTCACGCTCCGCGGCCGCGGCTGCGCCACAGCAGGTAGACGAAGTACGGCGCGCCCAGGAGGGCCGTGCCGAGACCCGCTGGGATCTGCTCCGGAGCGATGACGACGCGGCCGAGCGTGTCCGCGACGGACACCAGGAGCGCGCCGAGCAGCATCGCGACGGGGACGACCCGGCCGTGCCGCGCGCCGACCAGCGCCCGCGCGGCGTGCGGTGCGACGAGGCCCACGAACGCGAGCGCCCCGATCGCGCACACGGCGGCGGCCGTGAGGAGCGCGGCGGCGGCGAGCAGCAGCAGGCGCGTGCGGTCGAGCGCGACGCCGAGGACGCGCGGGGTGTCGTCGTCGAGCGCCAGCACGTCGAGGTCGCGACGGTAGACCGCGGCCAGCGGCGTGAGCACGAGCAGCGCGAGCGCGACGGGGATGAGCTGCTCGAGCGTGCGCCCGTACGTGGAGCCCGACAGCCACGTGAGCGCGAGGTTCACGTCCCACGGCGCGGCGACGACCACGAGCAGCGTGATGAGGGCCATGACCCCGGCCTGGGCGCCGATGCCGATGAGCACGAGCCGGTCCGAGCTGAGCCCGCCGCGGTAGGACAGCCCGTAGACGAGCCCGAACACGGCGAACGCCCCGATCGCGGCCGCCGCGGACATCGGCCAGATCCCGACGCCGGGGACGAGGAGGATCATCGTCACGGCCCCGAGCCCGGCGCCCGACGTCACGCCGAGCAGGCTCGGCTCGGCGAGCGGGTTGCGGCACACGGCCTGCACGATCGTCCCGGCGAGCGCGAGCGCGGCGCCGGCGAGGAGCGCGGCGAGGACGCGCGGGAAGCGCTGGTCGAGGACGAACGTCACGTGCCGCCCGGCGAGCCCGTTCCACCAGTTGGCCACGTCGCCCAGCAGCACGACCCGGTCGCCGAGCAGCAGACCCGCGACCGTGGCCGCGGCGACGGCGAGCGACAGGACGACGACGACCACGAGCACGGCCCGGCGCGAGCGCGGCCGGGACAGGGACCCGTGCGCGCCGCGCGACGACGCCGGCCCCGAGTCGCGCAGGCGCCGCGCGAGCCACATGAGCAGGATCGCGCCGAGGACGGTCGTCACGATGCCGGTCGGCACGGCGATGGACAGCATGCCCGGCAGCAGCAGGCGGAGCAGGACGTCGGCGCCGAGGACGACGACCACCCCGACGATCGCCGCGAACGGCAGGAGCAGCACGTGCCGCCCGAGCCCGGGCACCCGGCGCGCGACGAGCCGCGCCACGACCGGTGCGGCGAGGCCGACGAACCCGACCGGTCCCGCGACCGTCACCGCGATCGAGGCGAGGAGCACCGCGACGAGGACCGACAGGACGCGCGTGCGGCGCACGTCGACGCCGAGGACGGTCGCGGCGTCGTCCCCGAGACCGAGGAGGTCGAGGCGGCGCGAGAGGAGGAGCGCGGCGAGGACGCCGACCACGACGACGGGCGTCGCCATCGAGACCGTGCGCGTGCCCGACTGGACGATGGACCCGCTCCCCCACGCGAACAGGCCCATCGTCTCCTGCTCGAACAGCACGAGGAGCACCATCGTCAGCGAGTGCAGCGCGAGCATGATCGCCGACCCGGCGAGCACGAGCCGGGTCGGGCCGTCGGCGCCGCCGCGCGCGAGGACGAGCACGAGCCCGGCCGCGGCCAGCCCGCCGAGGAAGGCCAGCCCGCCCTGGAGGTAGAACGGGATCGAGATGCCGAACGCCGCGACGACGACGACCGTGAGGTAAGCGCCCGCGTTGACCGCGAGCGTGTCCGGCGACGCGAGCGGGTTGCGCGCGACCGACTGGAGCACCGCACCGGCGACGCCGAGCGCGACGCCCAGCAGCAGGCCCGCGAGGAGCCGCGGCACGCGCGAGGCGACGAGGACGGCGACCGTCTGGTCGACGCCGTCGCCCCCGGTCGCCAGGCGCAGCAGGTCGAGCGGGCCGACGTCGGCCGTGCCCTGCGTGAGGTGCACGGCGGCGAGCACCGCCGCGACGACGACCGCCACGACGAACGCCCCGGCGATCCCGAGGCGCGACGTCCTCGGGCGGAGCACGGTCGTCGCCGGGCCGGTGCTGTCGCTCGCGCGACCGCCGTCGGCGGTCCCGTTCGTGCCCGGGACGACGGCCGGAGCCGGGTCCTCCAGGAGGAGGGTGTCCGGCTCCGCCGTCGTGCGCTGCTCGCGCCGCGTCACGGTGTCCTCGTCAGCACTGTGGTTCTCGTCAGCCTTCTCGTCGTCCGGGCGCGGCCGCGCCCGGTGGTGGTGCGGAGGGGTTTCAGGCGGCCGTCAGCGCGTCCACGACCGCGTCGGCGTAGGCCGCCGCGGACAGCGGGCCGCCGAACATCCAGATGCCGTCGGGCAGACGGTGCACGTTCCCGGCCGTGACGAACGGGAGCTGCTCCCACACGGCGTTGCCGGCGAGGCCCTCCTCGAACGGGTTCGCCTCGGACTCGCTCGCGACGTAGAGGAACTGCACGTCGCCGAGCTGGGTCAGGCCCTCGACGTCGGTCTGCGCGAGGCCGTAGTCCGGGTCGCCGCCCTCGGTCCAGGCGTTGACGAGCCCGAGCTCCTCGCCGATCGCGCCGAAGAACGAGCCGGGCGTGTACATGCGGATCGAGACAGCGCCGTTCGTGATCCAGCCGTCGGCCATGACGAAGTCCACCCCGCCGACCCCGGCCTCGTCGAGCGCCGCGGTGGCCTCGGCGATCTTCGCGTCGTAGGTCTCGAGCGCCGCGGCGGCCTCGTCCTCACGGCCCGTCACCGTGCCGAGCGTCTCGACCGTGGAGCGCATGTAGCCGATCGGGTCCTCGCCGTCGGAGCCGCGCAGCGTGAGCACCGGCGCGACCTCCTCGATCTGGGCGATGACGTTCTCGGGCAGGTCCGTCGTCGTGACGACGAGGTCCGGCTCGAGCGCGGAGATCGCGTCGAGGCTGGGCTCGCCGCGCGTGCCGACGTCGGGCGTGCTCGCGTCGATCGGTGCGACCGTGTCCCACGTGTTGTAGCCCTCGACGTCGGCCTGGCCGACGGGCTCGACGCCGAGCGCGACGAGGTTCTCCGTGAGACCCCACTCGAGCGAGACGATGTCGGTCGCCGGGGCGTCGAGCGTGACCTCGCCGCGCTCGTCGGTGACGGTGACGGGGCCCGAGGCGGCGTCGGTCGTCGCGTCGGCGGCGTCGTCGGCTGCCGCGGGGTCCTCGGTCGTGCCGCACGCGGTGAGCGCGAGCGCCGTGGCGAGCGCGAGGGCGCCCGCGGCGAGGGAACGGGTGGTCGAGCGCATGGGTGTCCTTCGGGTTCGGTCGGTGCCCGGGCCGTGCCGCGTCGGGCGGGCCGGTGGGCCGCGCGTCGGGGCCGGGCGGTGGGTCGGTCGGTGGGTCGGTACGAGGTACGTCGTGGGGTGCGGAGGTCAGACGAGGACGGCCGCGTCGACCCGCGCGGCGTGCCGCCCGAGCGGCTCGCAGCACGTGCGCCCCGTGAGGGGGTGCGTGTAGACGTCGACGTGGATGCCGTAGACCTCGGTGAGGAGCTCGGACGTCAGGACCTCGTCGGCGGGCCCGGTGGCGCGCACGACGCCCGAGTGGAGCAGGACGACGCGGTCGGCGACGGAGGCCGCCTGGTTGAGGTCGTGCAGCACGACGCCGACGGCCACGCCGTGCGCCGTCGCGAGGTCGCGCACGAGGTCGAGCAGCTCGACCTGGTAGCGCAGGTCGAGGTACGTCGTCGGCTCGTCGAGCAGGAGCACCTGCGTGTCCTGCGCGAGGCACGTCGCGAGCCACACGCGCTGGAGCTCGCCGCCCGAGAGCTCGTCGACGCCGCGGTCGGCCATGGTCGTGATGCCCGTGACGTCCATGGCGTGCGCGATCGCGCGCGGGCCGTCGGGGTCGTTGGAGCGGAACCGGCCGCGGTAGGGGTGGCGGCCGTACGCGACGACGTCGCGCACGCTCACGCCCGACGGCGTGGGCCGGCTCTGCGACAGGAGCGTCACCCGTCGGGCGAAGTCCTTGGGGTGCAGCGCGAGCGCGTCGGGTGCGTCGTCGAGCGCGACCGTCCCGGCGTCGGGACGGTGCAGGCGCGCCAGCGAGCGCAGGAGCGTCGACTTGCCCGAGCCGTTGGGCCCGATCAGGGCGGTGACGGCTCCGGGCGCGAGCTCGAGCGCGGCGCCGTGGACGACCGTGCGCGCGTCGTAGGACAGCCGCAGGTCGTGCCCGGCGAGGGCTGGGGCGCCGGGCGCTCCGGCCGGGCTCGGGACAACTGAGGTTCCACTCACATAGGTGAGGCTAATCTATGCCGCCGGGTCCGAACCAGACCCTGCCACCCGTGTGACGCGCTTCACGAGAGACCGCCGCGTCAGCCCTCGGCCGTCGGTGCGGCGCGACGGCGCCGGTCCCCCGCGCCGGCCGTCGGGGGTGCGTGGTCCTCGTCGGCCGCGTGGGCACGCGTCGGGGAGGCGTGGTGCTCCCCGCCCAGTGCCACGGGGACCACGAGCGCGCGGTGGTCGGACAGGCCGGTGTCGATCGCGATCCCGGGCTCCGTCGCACGTACGGCGCCGTGGGCGAGCACGTGGTCGAGCTGGCGTGCGGGCTCGCCGACCGGGAACGTCGCGGCCGAGGCCAACGGTCGCCACCCGCTCGTGCGAGCTGCCTGCGGGGCCTCGATGTTGAGGTCGCCCAGGAGCACGACCGGCTCGCCGTCCGGGGTCTGCGCGGCGAGCGACCGGGTGAGCCGCACGAGCTGGGTGAGGTTGCGCCCGGGCACGAACGTCAGGTGCGTGCACGCGACGGTCAGCGGACCGCCCGGGGTCTCGACGCGCGCCACGAGCGCCGCGCGCGGCTCGTCGCGCACGAGCGTCGGCAGGCGGCTGCCGGGGAACCGGACCGGGACGCGCGTGCGGGGCGGGGGCAGCAGGACCGTGCGCCACGCCATGACGGGGAACCGGCTCACGACGGCGATCCCGTAGGCCGCCCGGCCCGGCTGGTGCTCCCCCGTCGGCGCGGTCCACACGCCCGGCTCGCCGACGAGCGTCGCGACGAACCGGTGCTCGACGGCTCCCGCCGCCTCCGCCGCGACCGCCGTGAGGTCGGCGCGGTGCGAGCGCGGCTGGTCCCGGTCCACCTCCTGGAGCGCGAGCACGTCCGCGTCGAGGTCGCGGACGGCGCCGGCGAAGCGGTCGACGTCGACCCGGTCGTCGACGAGCGACCGCCCGTGCAGGATGTTGAACGTCGCGAGGCGCACCCTCCCGATTCTGGGCACGTCGGCGCGGGGTCGCACGCGCTCGAGCGCGTGCGGCATCGTGCCGCGGGCGGCGCGTCATGAGGGCCCGTGCGACGTGCCGGCGCACCGGGGGTGGTGTAGACCCTGGGCATGGTGGACGACAGGGACGCGCTGCACGACGGCCTCCGCATGACCGCCGCGGCGCTCGCCGAGGCCGAGATCCCGCACGCCCTCGTCGGCGGGTACGCCGCGTGGGCGCGCGGCGCGCCGGAGCCGAGCCACGACGCCGACTTCGCGATCCGCGAGGTGGACGTCGACCGCGCGCGCGAGGTGCTGCGCGACGCCGGGCTCGAGATCACGGAGCCGACGGAGAACTGGCTCTTCAAGGCGTACCACGGCGGCGAGCTCATCGACATCCTCTACCGGATGGTCGGCGAGCCGATCGACGACGACCTCCTCGCCCGCACCGACGAGCTCGAGGTGCTCGCGGTCCGCATGCCCGTGCTGTCGGCGACCGAGATCATGACGTCGAAGCTGCGCGTCGTCGGCGAGCACTACTGCGACTTCTCGCGACTGCTGCCGGTCGCGCGCGCGATGCGCGAGCAGATCGACTGGCCCGAGGTCCGTGAGCGGGTCGACGACAACCCGTACGCGCGCGCGTTCCTCTTCCTGCTCGACGAGCTGGGCGTCGTGGACGCCGAGCAGATGGGGGACGACTCGCTCGGCGGACGGCGCACGTCGGCGGAGCCGGCGTCCGGGGACCCGTCGAACGCCCTCGAGTGAGCGCGCGTCGTCTCGACGCGCGAGCGAACGCGACCCCGGACAGGGTGAAGAGGTACCGCCCGCTACCCCTGGAGGTCACACCGATGAGCACGGTCACCCAGTCGATCGACGTCGACGTCCCCGTCCGCACGGCCTACGACCAGTGGACGCAGTTCGAGGAGTTCCCCCGCTTCATGGAGGGCGTGGAGGAGATCCGTCAGCTCGACGCGACGCACACGCACTGGAGGACGAAGATCGGCGGTGTCGAGCGCGAGTTCGACGCGGAGATCACGGAGCAGCACCCCGACGAGCGCGTCGCGTGGAACAGCACGTCCGGCCCGGACCACGCGGGCGTCGTCACGTTCCACCGGCTGAACGACACGCAGACCCGCGTGACCGTCCAGCTCGACTGGTCGCCCGAGGGCGTCGTGGAGAAGGTCGGCGACGTCCTCCAGCTGGACGAGCGCCGCGTCAAGGGCGACCTCGCCCGGTTCAAGGAGTTCATCGAGTCCCGCGGGGCCGAGACGGGCGCCTGGCGCGGAGACGTGAGCTGACGTCCCGACGCGCAGCCCGCCGGTCACCGGCGACATGACGGAGCGGGTCCGGGTCCCCGGGCCCGCTCCGTCGCGTCCGGCGTCGCCCGCCGCGCGCGGGTGGGACTCCCCACGTCATCCTGGTGCGATGACGGCGCACGCCCCGACCCGCCTGCCTCCCGCGGTCGTGCTCGTCGCGGGAGGGCTCGCGTGAGGGCGCCGCGGTGGGCGGGGACGCTGCGGTTGCGCGACCGCGCGGCGGACTACGCGTACGTGGTGGCGCGCCAGGTCGCGGGCGTCGTCCGGCCGCGACGTCCCGTCCCGCGCGGCCCGGGCGGCCACGGCCCCGTCGTGCTGCTGCCCGGCGTGTACGAGACGTGGCAGCTGCTCGCGCCCGTGGCGACGGCGCTCGCGCGCGCGGGGCACCCCGTCCACGCGGTGCCCGACCTCGGGTACAACCGGCGCCCGTTCGCCGAGGCCGCGGATCGCACGGCCGCCTTCC
The DNA here is from genome assembly GCF_006539945.1 of Cellulosimicrobium cellulans. Taxonomy (GTDB): domain Bacteria; phylum Actinomycetota; class Actinomycetes; order Actinomycetales; family Cellulomonadaceae; genus Cellulosimicrobium; species Cellulosimicrobium cellulans. The sequence continues at coordinate 205,583 of NZ_BJNZ01000002.1, forward strand.
TCGTGGGGACGGGTCTGCACGACGTCGTCCTCGTCGCGCACAGCAAGGGCGGTCTCGTGGGCAAGCGCGTCATGCTGTCCCCGGCCGGGTCGCGCGTGGCCGGCATGGTGGCCGTCGCGACGCCGTTCAACGGGTCGAGCTACGCGCGCTACCTCCTGGGCCGCACGTTGCGCGCGTTCTCCCCGCGGGACGCGGCGCTGCTCGCCCTCGCCGCGGAGCACGAGGTCGACGCCCGGATCACCGCCGTCTACCCGCGCTTCGACCCGCACATCCCGGAGACGGGCCGGCTCGAGGGCGGGCGGAACGTCGAGTTGCCCCTCGCGGGCCACTTCCTCCCGCTCGGCGACCCGTCGCTCGTGGAGGTCGTGGTGCGGGAGGTCGACCGGCTCGCCCGGTCGACCTCCCGCGACTGAGCGGGGACCTCAGACCCGGCCGGACGGCGCGCCGACGGTGACGCGCGCGAGCTCCTGCGTGCAGCGGGTCATCGCGACGTACAGCCCGTTCCAGCCGCGCGGCTCGGCGGCGATGCCGTCCGGGTCGACGACGACCACCGCGTCCCACTCGAGCCCTTTCGCCTCCGAGGTGCTGAGCACGGGGACCCCGCGCACGGCGGCGCCCAGGTGGCTCAGCCGGTCGCGCGGCGCCACGACGCCGACCGAACCGCCGTCGTACCGTTCCGCGAGGCGCGCCACCTCGGCGGCGACCGCCGTGCCCAGCGCTGCGTCCGAGGTGCCGGCGGGCACGACGACGTCGCGCGGCGGGACCCCCGCGTCGCGCACCGCGCGGGGCGGCGCGTTGCGGCTGCCTGCCGCGCGCAGCACCGGCCCGACGAGCTCCATGACCTCGCGCGGTGTGCGGTAGCAGATCGTCAGGTCCGCGCGGTGCCAGCGCTCGCCGAAGACCGGTGCGACGACGTCCGCCCAGTCCGTGTGGCGGTGCGGCGCCTCGGTCTGGTCGACGTCCCCGACGGCGGTCACCGAGCGCGTCGGGCAGCGGCGCAGCACCATGTGCCACTGCATGGGCGAGAGCTCCTGCGCCTCGTCGACCACGACGTGCCCGTAGACCCAGCCGCGGTGCGTCGCGGCCCGCTGCGCGAGGAACTCGCCCTGTTCGCCGGGTGCGTCCGGGGTGCCCAGCGCGTCGGCGAGCGCGTCGAGGAGCGGGACGTCGCTCGGCGCGAGGCCGGAGGGCTCGCCCGTCACCCGACGGACCTCCGCGGGCGTGAGCTCGGGCGCGTGCCGCGCGAGCAGGGCGGCGTCGCCGAGCAGGTCGGCGAGCGCCGTGCGCGCGTCCGTGACGGGCCACCACGCGTCGTGGACCGCCGTGAACCCGGCGTCGCGCGCGAGCTCGCCGCGGAGCCGGTCGAGGTCGTCGTCGGTGAGCTCGCCGTCGACGTCGCCGCCGCGCGCGCCGGTCGTCGGGGCGCGGTCGTCGCGCGCGGCGAGCCCGGCGTCGAGCTTCCCGAGCACGTCCTCGAACCCCTCCTCGACGCGTTCGAGCAGCTCCGCGTGCCGCGCCGCGGCCTCGTCGACGAGCGCGTCGAGCAGCAGGTCCACGGCCCGGCGCCGCGCGGCGAGCACGCTCCGGCCGCCCGCGCGGGCCGCGCGCAGGACCTGCCCGACCCGGGCGGCGTCGAGCGTCAGCGGCTCGCCGTCGAGGCGCACCGTGAGCGCCCGCGCGTCCGGGACGAGGGAGTCGGCGTACCGGGCGACGACGTCCTGCCAGAGCGCACGGCCCTTGAGCTCGGCCACGTCGCGCGACTCGTCGCGCTCCGGGGCGGCCCCGGGCACGAGCGTGTCGCACGTGGCCGACACGACCGCCGTCTCGCCGAGCGCAGGCAGCACCTGGGCGACGTACTCGAGGAAGCGCGTCGACGGTCCGAGCAGGAGCACGCCGCGCTCCGCGAGGTGCGGTTGCGTGAACAGCAGGTACGCGACGCGGTGCAGCGCGACGACCGTCTTTCCCGTCCCCGGGCCGCCCTGCACGACGAGCGTCCGCTCGGCCGGGGCGCGCACGATCGCGTCCTGCTCGACCTGGAGCGTCGCGACCGCGGTGCCCATGCGGCCGGTCCGGCGCTCGGAGAGCGCGGCGAGCAGCGCGCCCTCGCCGACGAGACCGTCCTCGTCGTCCGTCCCGGTCGCCGAGCCGTCGAGCGGCTCGTCGTCCACGCCGGTGACCCGGTCCCCCGCCGTCCGCACGTGCCGGCGCCGCGCGAGGCCCTGCGGCTCGCGCGCGGTCGCGGTGTAGAAGGCGCGGGCACCGTCGGCGCGCCAGTCGAGCACGAGCGGGTCCGCGTCGTCGTCGGACGCGGCGATGCCGACGCGCCCGACGTGGCGCGTGACGCCGTCCACGGTGTCGACGCGGCCGAAGACGAGGCCGCTCTCCGCGCGCTCGAGCTCGGTGCGCCGACGGCGCAGGCCAGCCCGCCGCGAGCGCTCGACGACGTCCTCGGCGCCGGGGAGGTCCGGGTCGGCGCGGACGGCGAGCTGCGCGTCGAGCTCCGCGAGGAGCTGAGACCGGCGCGCGAGCGCTGCGTCGAGGTGCCGCTGCTCCTCGGCGACGGCGTGCGTCGCAGCGTCGGGAGGAGCGGCGTGGGACAGTGCGGTGTCAGGCAGGGACGGGGAGGGCTGGACCGGCACGGAACCTCTTCTCGTACGACGTACGGACACGGGCCCAACGTGTCGCCACGCCCGATTGTTCCCGGTTGCCGGACGCCGATCTCCGAGACGGGCCAGCCAGCGTCAGGGCACGCGCGTCGCCCAGAACGCGACCGCCGACGCCGCGGCGACGTTGAGCGAGTCCACTCCCCCGGCCATGGGGATCGTCACGACCCGGTCGGCCGCCTCGATCGCGCCGCGCGACAGCCCGTCGCCCTCCGTGCCGAGCACGAGCGCGAGTCGCTCGGGCGGGTCGGCCACGACCTCGTCGAGGCTCACCGCGTCGTCGGCGAGCGCGAGCGCGGCGACGACGAAGCCCTCCTCGCGCAGCACGTCGAGCCCGCCCGGCCACGTCTCGAACCGCGTCCACGGCACCTGGAACACCGTGCCCATGCTCACGCGCACCGAGCGCCGGTACAGCGGGTCGGAGCAGCGCGGCGAGACGAGCACCGCGTCCACGCCCAGCGCGGCGGCCGACCGGAAGATCGCGCCCACGTTGGTGTGGTCCACGATGTCCTCCAGCACCGCGACCCGCCGTGCGCCGGAGCCGCCGCGGGCCGCCGAGAGCAGGTCGTGGACGGACTCCAGCGGCGGACGGTGCATCGCCGCGAGCGCCCCGCGATGCAGGTGGAACCCGGTGATCGCCTCGAGCACGTCCGGCGCACCGACGTAGACCGGGACCTGCTCGCCGGTCCCGCCTGGCGCGTCGTCGAGGGGCAGTGCGGCGATGTCGTCGGCGAGGTCGTCGAGCCAGCGTTCGGCCATGAGGAACGACCGCGGCCGGTGCCCCGCGGCGAGCGCGCGCCGGATGACGGTCGAGCTCTCCGCGATGTAGAGCCCCTTCTCCGGCTCGTGCTTGGACCGCAGCGCGACGTCGGTCAGGCGGTTGTAGTCCGCGAGGCGGTCGTCGGCGGGGTCGGTGACGTGTACGACCCGCAGGTCGGCCCGGGTGCTGGTGTCGCTCACGCGTCGATTCTCCCAGCACCGCCAACAAGCCTTGGCTCTGCCAGATGTTCTGTCTAGACTGTCCAGACAGGACGAGGTCCGGAGGGTTATATGAACTGGCAGGTGCAAGACGCGAAGCAACGCCTCAGCGAAGTCTTGCGAGAGGCCGAGAACGGTCCGCAGGTCATCACACGGCACGGAAAGGAGATCGCCGTCGTCGTCGGGATTGACCTCTACCACGAGCTCGCCGGGGTCCGCGTAGAGCTCGCCGACTACCTCCTCCAGGCCCCTACGACGGACGACCTCGAGATCGTTCGTGACCGGACTCCGTTGCGTGAGCTCGATCTCGGGATCGATGCGTGAGGTACCTGCTCGACACGAACGTCGTCTCCGAGCTCGTACGACCCCGCGCGGACGGGCGGGTCGTCGCCTGGCTCCGCGGGCTCCGGACCCATCAGATCTACCTCTCGGTGCTGACCCTCGGTGAGATCCGCACAGGAGTCCAGCGCCTCGTGCCCCGCGATGCCTCACGGGCAGCCGCACTCGAGACGTGGGCGCTCGGTCTTGAAGAGACGTACGGGGACCGGATCCTCCCCGTGACGCTCGAGATCGCGCAGCGCTGGCCCGCCGTGCACGCGACGCGTCCGCTGCCCGTCGTCGACTCGTTGCTCGCCGCGACCGCGCTCGCCCACGGGCTCACCGTGGCGACCCGGAACACCGAGGACTTCGTCGACAGCGGCGTTCCCGTCGTGAACCCGTTCTCCTCGCGCTGACCCGTGACGTGGCCTGACCGGTGACGTGGCGCGGCTCACGGTCTTTCGCCTCTCGCGCGATCCGGGCATCGGGGGTCGAATAGGGGCATGGGATCCGCGCCGGACGCAGCACCGACCCCCGCCACGACGGACTCGTCGACCTCCGCAGGCACCGTCGAGCGACCGCTCGACGCGCCGTGGTCGCGCCCGCCCGACGAGGTCCTGGCCGAGCTGGGCACGGACGCGGGCGGGCTCTCGAACGCCGACGCCGCGGCGCGCCTCGCTGAGGTAGGGCCCAACCGCCTGCCCCCGCCGCAGCGCGACCCGCTGTGGAAGCGGATCCTCGTCCACTTCGACGACGTCCTCATCTACATCCTGCTCGTCTCGGCGGTGCTCAAGGCGATCCTCGGCGACTGGGTCGACTTCACGGTCATCCTCGCGGTCGCGGTGATCAACGCGGCGATCGGGTTCATCCAGGAGGGTCGCGCGGAGAGCGCGCTGGAGGGCATCCGCAACATGCTGTCGGTCAACGCGGAGGTCCGGCGCGACGGCGCGTGGGCGCGCGTGGACGCCGACGACGTCGTGCCGGGAGACGTCGTGCGCGTGCGCTCGGGCGACCGCGTGCCCGCGGACGTGCGGCTGATCCAGGCGACGAACCTGCGCGTCGAGGAGTCGGCGCTCACGGGCGAGTCGGTCGCGGCGGCCAAGAAGGTCGACGCCGTCGGGGCCGACGCGGGCGTGGGCGACCGGTCGAGCATGCTCTTCTCGAGCACGCTCGTGGCGGCGGGCCAGGGCGTGGGCGTCGTCACCGCGACCGGGACCGCGACCGAGATCGGCCGGATCCAGACGATGATCTCCGAGGTCCGCGGCCTCGCGACGCCGCTCACGCGCCAGCTCGACCGGTTCGGCAAGCTGCTCGCGGTGCTCATCCTCGCGATGGCCGTCGTCATGGTGATCATCGGTCGCGTCTTCCACGACTTCACCGTCCCGGAGCTGATCTCGGCGTCGATCGGCTTCGCGGTCGCCGCGGTGCCGGAGGGACTGCCCGCGCTCGTGACGATCACGCTCGCGCTCGGCGTGCAGCAGATGGCCCGCCGCCGCGCGATCACGCGCAAGCTGCCCGCGGTCGAGACGCTCGGGTCGGTGACGACGATCTGCTCGGACAAGACGGGCACGCTCACCAAGAACGAGATGACGGCGCGCACGGTCCGCACGAGCGGGCGCACGTTCGCGGTCGCGGGCGCGGGGTACGCGCCCGTCGGAGACGTGAGGGTGCCCGACGACGCGTCTCGCCCCGGGGCGCCCGGCGCACCGGGCGAGGTGGACGGCTCGGGCGACGCACCGGCGTCGGGCACGCGGCACGCCGACCTCGCGGACGATCGGGACCTCGCGGCGCTGGCGACCGTCATGATGCTCTGCAACGACGCGCGGATCGTCCCCGACGAGTCGGACGCCGACGGCTGGCGGCTCGTCGGCGAGCCGACCGAGGGCGCGCTGCGCACGCTCGGCATGAAGGCCGGCGTCGACCCCACGGGGTGGCGGCGCGTCGCCGTCGTGCCGTTCGAGTCCGAGAACAAGTTCATGGCGACGCTCGACGCCGACCCCGACGGCGGTCTGCACGTGCACGTCAAGGGCGCGCCGGACCGCGTGCTCGACCGCTGCGCGGCCCAGGTGGCCGAGGACGGCGGCACGGAGCCGCTCGACCGGGCGTTCTGGGAGGCGCAGATCGACGCGCTCGGCGGCCGCGGCCTGCGCGTGCTCGCGGCCGCCCGGCGGACCGCGGCCGCGGGGACGGACGACCTCGACGTGGCCGACGTCGCGGACGGGCTCGAGCTGTGCGGGCTCGTCGGCATCGTCGACCCGCCGCGGCCGGAGGCGATCGAGGCCATCGCCGAGTGCCGCGACGCGGGCATCCGCGTGAAGATGATCACGGGCGACCACGCGGGTACGGCCCTCGCGATCGGTCGCGAGATGGGCATCGTGGACCCCCACGACGGGACCGGCGAGAACGCCGCGCCCGCCGTGCTCACCGGCCCCGAGCTCGAGGAGATGAGCACGGAGAGGTTGCGCCAGGTCGTGCGCGACGTCGACGTGTACGCGCGCACGAGCCCCGAGCACAAGATCCGGATCGTCTCCGCGCTCCAGTCGCACGGGGAGGTCGTCGCCATGACGGGCGACGGCGTGAACGACGCCCCCGCGCTCACCCAGGCGGACGTCGGCGTCGCGATGGGCATCAAGGGCACGGAGGCGACCAAGGAGGCCGCGGAGGTCGTGCTCGCCGACGACAACTTCGCGACGATCGAGCGCGCGGTGAAGGAGGGGCGGCGGATCTACGACAACATCCGCAAGTCCGTGCTCTTCCTCCTGCCGACCAACGGCGCGCAGTCGCTCGTCATCCTCGTCGCGGTCCTGTTCGGCCTCACGCTGCCGCTCCAGCCGGTCCAAGTCCTGTGGATCAACATGATCACCGCCGTCACGCTGTCCCTCGCGCTCGCGTACGAGAAGGCGGAGCCCGACGTCATGCGCCGCGCCCCGCGCGACCCCCAGGCGTCGATCCTCGACGGCGCCTACGTGCGCCGCATCCTGCTCGTCTCGCTCCTCATCGGCGGCGCGACGATCCTGCTGTTCTACGTCGAGCGGGCTCAGGGCGTCCCGCTCGCCGAGGCCCAGACGACCGCCGTGACGATGCTCGCGCTCGGCCAGCTCGCGTACCTGTTCAACTGCCGGTTCCTCGACCGGTCGAGCCTCACGCTCGACGTGCTGCGCGGCAACCGCGTCGTCTGGATCTCGGCCGTGACGCTCCTCGCGCTCCAGGCCGTGTTCGTCTACGCGCCGTTCATGCACTCCTGGTTCGACTCGGCCCCCATCGACGTCGTCGAGTGGGGCAAGACGCTCGGGCTCGCGATCGTCGTGTTCCTGCTCGTCGAGGTCATCAAGTGGGTCGGCCGGCGCTGGACCGCGCGCGACCACGTGCCCGCTCTCGTCGAGCGGCACGACGGTCGGCACGGCGAGCGGCGCCTCGACCAGGGCTGAGACGCGGGAACACGACCCGCCGCTGCACCTCGTAGCTCGTCGCGACGAGCGCCGCATCGGTGCCGACCTTCGCCGCGACGAGCGGCACGCCGAGCCCGGTCAGCAGCGCGAGCAGCCCGTAGCTCGCCGCGAGCAGCACGACCGCGAGCGCCGCGTACCGCACGACGGCGGCGCGCAGCGGGACGTCGCGCCCGCCCGCGAACACGAGGCGGCGGTTGACGGCGAAGTTCACGCCCGCGCTGAGCAGTCGCGCGCCCACCACGGCCGCGAGGAGCGACCCGGTGAGCGCGTGCAGCACGAGCAGCGCGACGACGTCGACCGCGGCCGACCCGAGCGACGACGCGGCGAACCGCAGCAGCGGTGCCCACACGCGCAGCGAGTCGGCGACGGGCCGGAAGTGGGAGGACGCGTTGTCGTCGAGGTAGACCGTCGCGACGTCCACCTCGACGATCCGGCGGCCCGTGCGGGTCGCGTGGAGGAGCGCCCGCAGCTCGTACTCGTACCGGTCGCCGCGCACGGCGAGCAGGTCGTCGAGCAGGCTCGGCCCGTAGGCGCGCAGACCGGTCTGGGTGTCGCGCACGCGGGTCCTCGTCGCGGCCGTGAACGCCCAGCGCGTCGCGGCGTTGCCCAGACGGCTGCGCAGCGGGACCTCGCCCCCGAGGCGGCGCGCGCCGAGCACGACGGCGTCGGGCTCGCTCTGCGACCGCGCCGCCACGCGGAGCACGTCGAGGACCGTGTGCTGCCCGTCCGCGTCGGCGCACACGACGCCGTGGCCGGGCAACCGGTCGCGCACCCACCGGACGCCGGTGCGCAGCGCGTGACCCTTCCCGCGGTTCACCGGGACCGTGAGCACGACGGCGCCCAGCGCCCGTACCGCGCGGAACACTCCCCCGCACCGCCGGTCGCTGCCGTCGTCGACCACCACGACCGGCAGCCCGGGGACCGCGGCCCGCAGCGCGTCGACGAGGGCGACGAGGCGCGCGTCGGGCTGGTACGCCGGGACGACGACGGCGGTCCGGGCGGCGTGCGCAGCGGGCACCGCGGCAGCAGAGTGCGTGGTCGCGGCCGCCATCAGGCACCGTCCGCGACGTAGAGCACGTCGGACGTGCCGCGCTCACGACCCTGCGACGGGCTGTTGACGACCTCGCCGTCGAAGTACAGGGTCGAGGACCCGCCGCCGTCGATGTTGTACGCGGTCGTCGCGCCGAGGTCCTGCACGATCCCGGCGAGCTCCGTCATGGTCACGCCGCGGGAGTAGCCCTCCTGGCGGCCGTCCACGACGACGAGGACGAGGTGGTTCTCGTCGACCACCCCGACGGCCGTTCGCGGCTGCTCCCCCTGGATCGAGTGGTTCCCGACGTTCGTGTCGACCTCGACGTCGTCGACCCCGGACACGACCTCGCCGTCCTCGACGAGCGCGGGCCCGAACGACAGCGTGTTCCAGACCCCGGCGTCGACGAGGCTCTGCGCGTCGGTCGCCGTCTCGTCGTAGACCTCGACGTGGCCGTCGCGGTAGAGCGCGAGGCCCTCGCGCGCGCCCTCGTCCCGGTACACGACGCCGTTGCGGATCACGATGCCGGTGTCGCGGAAGCCGTAGTAGTCGCCGTTGATCGCGAGGACGGCGTCGTGGTCGGCGGCGATGTCGGACGTCGTCTCCGTGATGTTCGTGCCGAACGCGTCCTGGGCGAACGCGGAGCGCAGGTCCGTCATGTCGGAGAGCACGACGTCGGCCACGTAGTACGTCACGGTGTCGTCGCCCGAACCGGTGATCACCCGGGAGAGCGTGATGCTCGTGCCGTCGGACGTGTACGTGTCGCCGTCGACGGTCGTGGTGCTGGTCGAGGCGTCGTCCGAGCCGTCGGTCGAGGCGCTCCGGCCGTCACCCGCCGTGGCCCCCTCCGACGCCCTGCTCGACGCGTCGGCGCCCAGCGCCGCCTCGTACGCCGACACGTCGGCGATCTCGACGTGCTCGACGACGAACCGGTCCAGCGCCCACGCCGTGGCGCCTCCCAGCGGGAGCAGCACGGCGAGGACGACGACGAGCGCGGCACGCCACCGTCGTCGGCGTCCGGTCGCGGGCGGCTCAGACGGTGCGGGCGGGGCGGGGTGCGGGGTGGGGATGCTCATGAGCCGTGTCTACGGAGCGGGCGTGTGCTGCCGGGATGGCACGCCTGTTCGTCGGCTGTGAGCGGTCGCGCGGTCGCCCGGGTCGCACCGTGACGGACCTCTCAGCCCGCCAGCTTGCGTCGGTGGATACCCCCGGGGGTATTGTGTGAGCCATGATCCCCTCGACCCCCGGCTCGACGACCCACCCGTCCGACCCCGACGGCGCGCGCCGCGTCGTCGTCGTCGGCGGCGTCGCGGGCGGCATGAGCGCCGCCGCGCGCGCCCGCCGCCTCGACGAGCACGCGTCGATCGTCGTTCTCGAGCAGTCCGACCACGTCTCGTTCGCGGGCTGCGGCCTGCCGTACCAGGTGTCCGGCGAGATCGCGGACCGCGACACCCTCCTGCTGCACTCCCCCGCGTCGCTGCGCGCGAGCCTCGACCTCGACGTCCGGACCCGGCACCGCGTCACGGCGATCGACCGGACCGCGCGGACCGTCACCGTCGCGGCCGAGAGCGGGACCTACGAGCTCCCGTACGACGCGCTCCTGCTCGCGCCGGGCGCGACCACCGTCCTCCCGCCGGTCGAGGGCCTCGACCATCCGGCGGTGCACACGCTGCGGACGATCGCGGACCTCGACGGGCTCGCCGAGCGGCTCGCGGGCCTCGAGGCCGAGGTCGCGGCGGGGCGCACCGCCCCGGTGCGGGCCGTCGTCGTCGGCGCGGGGTTCATCGGGCTCGAGGCCGTGGAGGCGCTCGTCACCCGCGGGCTGTCCGTCGACGTCGTCGAGCGCGCCGAGCAGGTGCTCCCGCCGCTCGAGCCGGACCTCGCGCCGCTGCTCGCGGACGAGCTGCGCGACCACGGCGTCGGGCTGCACCTCGGGACCTCCGCGAGCGCCGTCGTGCCACGGCCCGCCGGCGCGGACCACGCGGTCGCGCTCGAGCTCGCCGACGGCACGGTGCTCGACGCCGACGTCGTGCTCGTGAGCGTCGGGGTGCGGCCCGCGAGCGACCTCGCCGCGGCCGCCGGGCTCGCCCTCGGGGAGCGCGGCGCGATCCGCGTCGACGCCGACCAGCGCACGTCCGACCCGCACGTGTGGGCCGTCGGCGACGCGGTCGAGGTCGCGCACGCCGTGACCGGGGCGACGGGCCCGGTCCCGCTCGCCGGTCCTGCCAACCGCCAGGGTCGGCGCGCCGCGGACTCGATGCTGGGCCACCGGACGACACCGCAGGCGCCCGTGCTCGGCACCGCGATCGTCCGCGTGTTCGGGCTCACCGCCGCGGTCACGGGGCCGAGCCACGCGAGCCTCACGTCCGCCGGCGTCGCGCACGAGCAGGTGCGGGTCCACGCGGCCCACCACGCGGGCTGGTTCCCCGGCGCCGAGCCCGTGCACGTGACGGCAAGCTTCGCGCCCGACGGCCGCCTGCTCGGCGCCCAGGCCGTGGGCCGCGCCGGGGTGGACAAGCGCATCGACGTCCTCGCCACCGCGCTGCGCGCCGGCTTCGCCGCCGACGACCTCGCCGAGCTCGAGCTCGCGTACGCACCGCCCTACGGCGCCGCCAAGGACGTCGTCAACATGCTGGGGTTCGTCGCGCAGAACGTGCTCGACGGCACGATGCCGCAGTGGCACGCGGCCGACCTCGACGAGGTCGTCGCGACGTCGCTCGTGCTCGACGTCCGGTCGCGCGCCGAGCACGCGGGCGGCCACCTCGACGGCGCGCTCAACGTGCCGCACACCGAGCTCCGCGAGCGCCTCGACGAGGTGCACGCCGCCGCGGCGGGGCGCCCGGTCGCGGTGCACTGCGCGAGCGGCGTGCGCTCCTACCTCGCGACCCGTGTCCTGCTCGCCGCCGGGCTCGACGCGCGCAATCTCTCCGGCGGCTGGCTCACCCTGACCACCACGCCGCGCGCCGCGCGCACCCTCGAAGGAGTCCCCGCATGATCGACCGTCTCCGCCGGCTGTTCTCCCGCTCGTCCGACGACGGCGGCGTGCGCCCGACCGTCGACGCCACCACCGCGGTGCAGCTCGTCCGCGACGGCGCGACGCTGCTCGACGTGCGCGAGCGTGACGAGTGGCGCACCGGGCACGCGCCCCAGGCCGTGCACGTGCCGCTCGCCGACGTCCCGTCGGCCGCGCCGCGACGTCTGAAGGACGGCGCGACCGTCGTCGTCGTGTGCGCGTCCGGGATGCGCTCGCGCACCGCGGCCCGCCAGCTCCGGTCGCTCGGCTACGCCGCCACGAGCCTGTCCGGCGGGCTCGGCGCGTGGCAGGCCGCGGGCGGAGCCGTGCGACGCTGATCCCGCACCACCCGACCGCGAGCCCTCCCCGGAGGGCAGCACCGACCGAACCCCGAACCCGAACCCCGAACCCCGAACCCCGAACCCCGAACCGAGGAGACATACCGTGTGCAGTCCCGCACTGTGCCGCACGTGCGGCAAGACCACCTGGACCGGCTGCGGCATGCACGCCGACGAGGTCATGGCCGAGGTGCCGCCCGAGCAGCGCTGCACCTGCGGCTGACCGACCCCGTCGGCCCGACCCGGACGCAGGCCGTCCAGCAGCACGCTCGCTGCCACCCTTCCGAGACGAATGCAGGAGAACACCCGTGGAGCTCGACCGCACCGACATGGACAAGGTCGTCAACCGGCTCAAGCGCGCCCAGGGCCAGCTCGCGGCCGTCGTGCGCATGCTCGATGAAGGGCGGGACTGCGAGGACATCGTCACGCAGCTCTCTGCCGTGTCGCGCGCGCTCGACCGCGCGGGCTTCGCGATCATCGCGTCCGGCATGCGCCAGTGCCTCACCGAGCCGGCCGAGGACGGCGAGGACCCGACGCTCGACGTGGCGAAGCTCGAGAAGCTGTTCCTCTCGCTCGCCTGAGCGCCGGTCCCCCCTCGTCCCACGCAGAGGCCCCCGTCGGTCCACCCTCAGGTGGACCGACGGGGGCCGAGCCGTGCCGGCGGCCCGTCAGCCGCCCGCGGGCCGCCCTGCCGGCGCCGCAGCGGCGTCCACCGGGTCCTCCGCCTCTGCGCCGACCGGCGCCGCGAACTGGCTCTCGTACAGCCGCGCGTACGCGCCGCCCGCCGCGAGCAGCTCGTCGTGCGAGCCCTGCTCGACGATCGACCCCTGCTCCATAACGAGGATCGTGTCCGCGTCGCGGATCGTCGACAGGCGGTGCGCGATGACGAACGACGTGCGCCCCTCGCGCAGCGCGTTCATCGCCTGCTGGACCAGGACCTCGGTGCGCGTGTCGACCGAGCTCGTCGCCTCGTCGAGCACGAGGATCGCCGGGTCGGCGAGGAACGCGCGCGCGATCGTGAGGAGCTGCTTCTCCCCCGCGCTCACGCTCGAGCCCTCGTCGTCGATCACCGTCGCGTACCCGTCGGGCAGCGTGCGCACGAACGGGTCGACGTGCGTCGCGCGCGTCGCGGCGAGGAACTCCTCCTCACCCACGTCGCGCCCGTCGCGCACGCCGTAGCGCAGGTTCTCCTCGATCGTGCCCTTGAAGAGCCACGTGTCCTGGAGGACCATCCCGATGTCGGAGCGCAGGTCGTCGCGCGTCATGTCGCGCGTGTCCACGCCGTCGAGCGTGATCCGGCCGGAGTCGACGTCGTAGAACCGCATGAGCAGGTTGACGAGCGTGGTCTTGCCCGCGCCCGTCGGCCCGACGATCGCGATCGTCTGGCCCGGCTCGACCACGAGGTCGAGGTGCTCGATGAGCGGCGTGTCGGGGCTGTAGGAGAACGACACGTCGTCGAACGCGACGCGGCCGCGCACCGGGTCGACCCTCGTCGCGGGCGACGGGTCAGCGGTCTGCTCCTCGGCGTCGAGCAGGTCGTAGACCCGCTCGGCCGACGCGACGCCCGACTGGAGCAGGTTCATCATCGACGCGATCTGCGTGATGGGCTGCGTGAACTGGCGCGAGTACTGGATGAACGCCTGCACGTCGCCGAGCGTCATGGTGCCCGACGCGACGCGCAGCCCGCCGACCACCGCGACGATCACGTAGTTGAGGTTCGCGATGAACCCCATCGCCGGCTGGATGGTGCCGGAGATGAACTGTGCCTTGAAGCTCGCGTCGTACAGGTCGCCGTTCTCGCGCTCGAAGTCGTCGATCGCGGCCTGCTGGTGGCCGTAGACCTTGACCAGCGTGTGCCCCGTGTACATCTCCTCGATGTGGGCGTTGAGGCGCCCCGTGGCCGCCCACTGCTGGATGAACTGCGGCTGCGAGCGCTTGGCGATCTGGGCCGTGATGATCACGGACAGCGGCACCGTCACGAGCGCGACCACCGCGAGCAGCGGCGAGATCCAGAACATCACGCCGAGCACGCCGACCACCGTGAGCACCGACGTCACGAGCTGCGAGAGCGTCTGCGTGAGCGTCTGGGAGATGTTGTCGATGTCGTTCGTCACGCGCGAGAGGATCTCGCCGCGCGGGTTGCGGTCGAAGTACGACAGCGGGAGGCGCCCGAGCTTGGCCTGCACCTCGCCGCGCAGCCGGTAGACCGTGCGCTGCACGACGATCGCGGTGATGCGCCCCTGGAGCCACCCGAACAGGAACGAGCCGACGTAGACCGCGAGCACCCACGCCAGCACGGTCGCGAGCGCCGTGAAGTCGATGCCCTCGCCGGGGACGAGGCCGGGGACGCCCGAGACGAGGTCCGCGATCTGGTCCTGCCCTTGGGCGCGCAGCGCGTCGACGGCCTGGGCCTGCGTCACGCCTGCCGGGAGCTGGGAGCCGACGACGCCCGCGAAGATGACGTTCGTCGCGTTGCCGAGGAGCTTGGGGCCCGCGACGGCGAGCGCCACGGACACCACTCCGAGGATCACGACGGCGACGATCGGCAAGCGCTCGGGCCGCAGCGACGCGGCGAACCGGCGCAGCGAGCCCTTGAAGTCGAGCGCCTTCTCGCCCGGCACGCCCATGCCGCCCATGGGGCCGTGCCCGCCGCCACCGCGGGGACGTCCGGCGAGCCGGGTCCCGGCGACGTCGCCGCCCTTCGCGGTGGGCTTGTCGGAGCCCGGCGCGGCATCGGGTGCGGGGGTGTCCCTGCCCGACGGCGCGGGTGTGCGCGAGGCGTCCTGCTCGCCGCTCATGCTGCCTCCTCGATCGAGAGCTGGGAGTAGACGATCTCCTGGTACGTCTCGTTGGACTCGAGGAGCTCGGTGTGCGTGCCGCGGCCGACGATGCGGCCGTGGTCGAGCACGAGAATCTGGTCGGCGCCCCGGATCGTCGCGACGCGCTGCGCCACGACGATGACGGTCGAGCGCCGCGTGCGAGGCGCGAGCGCCGCGCGCAGGCGGGCGTCCGTCGCGTAGTCGAGCGCGGAGAACGAGTCGTCGAACAGGTAGACCGCGGGGTCGCGCACGATCGCCCGGGCGATCGCGAGCCGCTGGCGCTGGCCGCCGGAGAAGTTCGTCCCGCCCTGCGCGACGGGCGCGTCGAGCCCGCCGTCGAGCGCCTCGACGAAGTCGCGCGCCTGGGCGACGTCGAGCGCCTCCCACATCTGCTCCTCCGTCGCGTCGGGCCGCCCGTAGCGGAGGTTGTCCGCGACGGTCCCCGAGAACAGGTACGCCTTCTGCGGCACGAGGCCCAGGAGCGAACCGAGGTCCGCGCCCGTGAGGTCGCGCACGTCGGTCCCGTCGATCCGCACGGAGCCGCCCGTGACGTCGAACAGCCGCGGCACGAGGTTGAGCAGCGTCGTCTTGCCGGAGCCGGTCGAGCCGATGATCGCCGTCGTCTGCCCGGGCTCGGCCACGAACGACACGTCGTGGAGCACCGGGTCCTCGGCGCCCGGGTAGCGGAACTCCACGCCGTCGAGCTCGACGCGCCCGGTGCGCGAGGCGAGGGCCACGGGGCGCTCGGGCTCGACGACCGTGGCGGTCGTGCGCAGGACGTCCGTGATGCGCTCGGCGGAGACCGCCGCGCGCGGCACCATCATGAACATCATCGTCGACATCATCACGGCCATGAGGATGTACATGAGGTAGGACAGGAACGCGGTGAGCGCGCCGACCTCCATGTCGCCGGCATCGATCTGACGACCGCCGAACCACAGCACCGCGATGCTCGACGCGTTCATGACGAGCATGACCGTCGGGAACATGAGCGCCATGAGCTTGCCCGCCTTGAGCGAGACGTCGAACAGCGCGTCGTTCGCGACGTCGAACCGCTCGGCCTCGCGACGCTCGCGCACGAACGCCCGGATCACGCGGATGCCCGTGATCTGCTCGCGCAGGACGGCGTTGATGCCGTCGATCTTCTTCTGCATCTGCCGGAAGTACGGCACCATCCGCCAGATGATGAGCCCGACGCTCACGCCGAGCACGGGCACGATGACGAGCAGGAGGGCGGAGAGCTCGACGTTCTCCTGGAGCGCCATCACCACGCCGCCGACCAGCATGATCGGCGCCATGACCATGATGGTCAGCGACAGCAGCACGAGCATCTGCACCTGCTGCACGTCGTTCGTGGTGCGCGTGATGAGGGACGGCGCACCGAACTGGCCCATCTCCTGGGCGGAGAAGCGCTGCACGTTGGTGAACAGCCCGGCGCGGACGTCGCGGCCGAACGACATCGCGACCCGCGCGCCGAAGTAGACGGCCGCGACCGCGCACACGACCTGCCCGAGGCTCACGAGGAGCATGAGCCCGCCCGTGCGCATGATGTAGGCGGTGTCGCCCTGCGTGACGCCCTGGTCGATGATGTCGGCGTTGAGGCTCGGCAGGTACAGCGACGCGAGCGTCGCGAGGAGCTGGAGCACGAGGAGGATGAGGATCGGTGTCAGGTAGGGACGCAACCGCGTCCGCAAGAGGCTGACGAGCATGGGGTTCCTGTCCGGGTGGGGGCTACGGGACGGGCGGTCGGGCCGGGGACGCGCGAGGTACGTCGGGGCTCGATCCGGGGACGGAGCCGGGCGAGGGCTGCCGCGGGGCGTGGTGGCGGGCCCGTCAGGGCGAGGGGTCGGTGGCGACGTCCGCTCCGATGCCGCCCAGGATCAGGTCGGCGAGCTGCACGGCGTCGAGCCTGTCACCGCCCGAGAGGTGCGGCAAGGCGTTTCCGAAGACGAGGGAGAAGACGGCGCGCGCCGCGAGCCCGGCCTCCACGCGGAGCTCCGCGTGGTGGGCCGCGAGCTTGCGCTCGATCGCGCCGACGATCTCGCGCGCGGAGCGCTCGCGCGCGTCGAATCCCGTCCGGCGAGCGTCGGCGCTCTCCCCGGCCCGCATCCGGCGCACGGCCTCGACGCGGTCGGCGGTCCTGCGGTCGGGCACCGCGTCTCCGCGCGAGCCGGCGGCGCGCCCTGCGGAGTGTCGGTGCGGGTCGAGCACCTGGTGCGCGGCGGCGAAGATCCGCATGCCGACGCGCTGCGCCTCGAGCAGGAACTCGACGATGCTCACCACGAGCGGGCGCAGGCCGTCGTCGTCCGGGAGCAGGTCGATCGCCGCGACCGCGGGCGCCGGGTCGAGCGAGCGCACGACGGCGGCGTGCAGGATCTCGTCCTTGTCCGCGAACGCGCGGAACAACGTGCCTTCCGCGACGCCCGCGGCGTCGGCGATCTGGCGCGTCGTCACGGCGGCACCGTGCTCGACGAGCAGGGGGATCGTCGCGGCGGCGATCGCGTCGCGCCGTTCCTCACGGGACAGCGGACGGGCGCGCGTGCGCTCGGGGGCAGGCTCGCCGGGCGCTGCCTCGGAGGGGACGTGGGGCGTCGCCTCGGGTGGCGCGTCGGACGGGAGGGAGACCGGTGTCACGATCTCGACGCTAACTGAGTGAGCACTCACTCTCAACCTCGTCCGCTCATGGCGAACCGGGCGCGGCGGGGCGCGGCAGCGGCCGGGCCGACGAGTCCTGGGCCCTGGCGCACGACGGAGCCCCCGCACCCGGAGGGGTGCGGGGGCTCCGCGCGGACGTCGGGGCGCGTCGTCAGTGGCGCGGCGGGAACGACGGCGGTCCGCCCACGGGCGGCTCGTCGGCGGGCGGCTCGTCCGTCGCCGGAGCGTCCTCCACGATCGGCTGCGGCGGCGGCGCGTACTGCGACGGTCCGCCCAGCGGGCGCGGCGACGCGGCGCCCGGCTCCGGCGGTCCGGCGCGGTGCTCGCCGGAACCGCCCGGGTGCTGGCCACGCTCGGTCTGCGGGTCGAACGGCAGACCGGAGCGCGTCCCCGCGCTCGTGGCGTCCGCCGTGGCCGCCTCGGCCTGACGGCGCGCCTCGGCCAGCGCCTCCGACGGGTCGGTGAGCGACGGCACGCCGAACTTCACGCGGTCGCGCTCGCGCTCGCGGCGCGCCTCGGCGCTCGCCTCGGCCGCCTCCGCGTCCTGGGCGGGCGTCGCGCCCGGCACTCCCCCGCCGTCGATCCCCGGCACACCGCCGAAGCCCTTGGCGATGGACCCGAGCGCGGCGGTGAACTCCGTCGGCACGACCCACAGCTTGCTGGCGCTCCCGTTCGCGATCTGCGGGAGCATCTGGAGGTACTGGTACGCGAGCAGCTTCGGGTCGGCGTCGCCCTCGTGGATGGCGTCGAACACCTGGAGGATCGCGCGCGCCTCGCCCTCCGCCGTGAGGATCTTCGACTGCGCGTCACCCTCGGCCCGGAGGATCGCCGCCTGCTTCTCACCCTCCGCCGTGAGGATCTGCGACTGCTTGACGCCCTCGGCGGTGAGGATGGCCGCGCGACGGTCACGCTCGGCGCGCATCTGCTGCTCCATCGAGCCCTGCACGCTGGGCGGCGGGTCGATCGACTTGAGCTCGACGCGGTTGACACGGATGCCCCAGCGACCGGTCGCCTCGTCGAGGACGCCGCGGAGCTGGCCGTTGATCTGGTCACGGCTCGTGAGCGTCTGCTCGAGGTCCATCGAGCCGATGACGTTGCGCAGCGTCGTGACGGTGAGCTGCTCGATCGCGGTGATGTAGTTCGCGATCTCGTAGACCGCCGACTTGGGCTCCGTGACCTGGAAGTAGATCACCGTGTCGATGCTGACCACGAGGTTGTCCGACGTGATCACGGGCTGCGGCGGGAACGACACGACCTGCTCGCGCAGGTCGACCGAGGCGCGCACGCGGTCGATGAACGGCACCAGCAGGTGCAGGCCCGGCTCGAGCGTGCGCGAGTAGCGGCCCAGGCGCTCGACGATGATCGCGACCGCCTGCGGCACGATGCGCACCGCCTTGACGAGCGCGACGATCACGAAGATCAGGATCAGCGCGAGGACGATGTACGCGAGGATCGTTCCGGGACTGGGGTCGTTCATCGACTACCTCCTGGTCGTCGGCGCGACCGGTCGCCCGGCGGCGCGTGCGGGTCGTGCCGGTCGGTCACGACCCGGTCGGGTGCTGCGCGGGCAGCGGCGCGACGACGGCCGTCGCGCCGTCGATCCGCACGACGCGTACCTCCGTCCCCACGGGGATCTGGGGGGCGTCGGGCTCGGTCCGCGCAGTCCAGACCTCGCCGACGAGCTTCACGCGACCGCCGAACTCGCTCACGCGGTCGACGGCGAGCGCCGTCCGGCCGACGTGGGCGGCGACGTTCGTCTCCGTGAGCGGGACCCGCGAGCGCAGGTGCCGGAGCAGCCACGGCCGCAGCGTGAGCAGCAGGATGACGCTCACGACCGCGAACGTGACGATCTGGAGCCAGAGCGGCCCGCCGGCCGCGTTCACGCCCGCCGCGGCGAGCGAGCCGCCGGCCAGCATGATGAGCACGAGGTCGAGCGAGATGATCTCCACGAGACCGAGGAGCAACGCCGCTCCGACCCACCACAGCCAGTCCATCTCGACCCCCGTTCCCACGTGCGCGCTTTACGTGTACTTTACCGAATTTCCGCCCGCAGTGCACGCATCCCCGCGCACCTCGTCGAGGACGGGTGCTTCACACCCGCGCGGCGCGCGCCATCCAGCGCCCGCCACCGTGCGCGACGAGGAGCGGCATGCCGAACGCGTCGCTGAGGTTCTCGGCCGTGAGGACCTCCTCGACCGGGCCGGCGCTGTGCACCGCCCCGTCCTTGAGGAGGAGCAGGTGCGTGAACCCCGGCGGGATCTCCTCGACGTGGTGCGTGACGAGCACGAGCACGGGCGACGCCGGGTCGCCCGCGAGCTCGGACAGCGCGCCGACCAGCTCCTCGCGCCCGCCGAGGTCCAGCCCCGCGGCCGGCTCGTCGAGGAGCAGGAGCTCCGGGTCCGTCATGAGGGACCGCGCGATCTGGGTGCGCTTGCGCTCGCCCTCGGAGAGCGTGCCGAACAGGCGGTCCGCCAGGTGGTCGACGCCGAACGCGGCGAGCAGGTCGCTCGCACGCTCCGCGTCGAACTCCTCGTACTCCTCGCGCCAGCGGCCCGTGACGCCGTACGCGGCCGTCAGGACGACGTCCCGCACCGTCTCGTCGCCCGGGATCTGCTCCGCGAGCGCCGCGGACGCGAGCCCGATGCGCGGCCGGAGCTCGAAGACGTCCACACGGCCCAGGCGCTCGCCCAGGATGTCGGCGGTGCCCGCCGTGGGGTGCATCCGCGCGGACGCGACCTGCAGGAGCGTCGTCTTGCCGGCGCCGTTGCGGCCCAGCACGACCCACCGCTCGCCCTCGTTCACCTGCCAGTCGACCGCGTCGAGGATGGTCTTGGGGTGACGTCGGACGGTGACGCCCTTCAGGTCGAGAACCGCGCTCATGGTCACCGACCCTATAGGTTGGCCGTCGTGGTCTCACACTCGTCCGAGGGTCCGCAGGACGCCTCCGGTCCCGGTTCTGGACCCGGCTCTGCCTCCAGCGCGGGCGCCCTCCCCCGCAGCGCCCTCCTCGCCCTCTGGCTACGTGCGGCGCGCCTCGGCGACGACGACGGTCTAGCCCGTCTGCTCCGCGCGGTGCAGCGCGACGACGAGCCGCACGTCGTGTCCGGGGCGCTGGGCGACCTCCGCCTGGAGGACCTGGCCGGCGCCTGGGCCGGCGACGCACGCGAGGTCGTCGCGCTGGCCCCGGTCCCCGGCGACGTCACCGGCGTCCCGCCGGAGGCCGCGGCGCGCGCGACCGATGCCGGCGAGTGCGTCGTCGTCACCACGTCCTCCGGGTCGTGGGCGCTCGTGCCCGAGGTCACGGAGTTCGGCAGCGACCTCGAGCCGGGTCACCTCGTCACCTGGCACGTGACCTCCGTCGGTCCGTGGAGCACGCGCGTCCTCGGGACCCTCGGCACGCTCGCCGAGGCCGAGCGCGACCTGCGCACCGCCCTGCTCCTCGCGACCCGCGCCCTCGACGAGCTCGACGTCGCGCGCTGGCGCGACGACGCCGCCGGCGCCATCGCCGACCTGCGCGCGGGCGGCGCCCCGACCTGGCAGCTCCCCGCGACCGTGCCACCGCGCGCAGTCCAGGTGCTGACCCAGGCAGTACGCCTGCGCGCCATCGTCGACCTCGCCACCGCCGACGACGGCGGGTCCGTCAACCTCTGGCAAGCCGACCAGCGGTCCACCGCCCTGCGCGAGGTCGACCGCGCCTCCCGCCACGCCGTCGGCGCCGCCACCCTCTGGATCGCCGCCTCCTGACCGCCCGTACCGACGTCACCCTGGGTCGTCGACCGGTACCGCGTCGATGCTGGTGCTGGCTGCGACCGAACGGGCGTGTCAGTCGGGGAGGTCGTC
The DNA here is from genome assembly GCF_006539945.1 of Cellulosimicrobium cellulans. Lineage (GTDB taxonomy): Bacteria > Actinomycetota > Actinomycetes > Actinomycetales > Cellulomonadaceae > Cellulosimicrobium > Cellulosimicrobium cellulans. The sequence goes on from NZ_BJNZ01000002.1 coordinate 226,686, forward strand.
GGTGACGAGGCGCGAGCGGGCCTCGTAGACGCGCAGCGGGCTGGCGGTGCTGGTGGTCGTCGCGGTGCCGGTGACGTCGGTCCAGTTGGGGGTGCCGGTGATGCGGAACTGCCCGGACCATGTCGTCGTGAGGGTGATGTTCACCTGGTCGGCGGGCTGGTCGTAGGTGTGCGCGACGGTGTGGTGGGGATAGGCCGCGCCGGGGTCGGTCGTGATGAGCGGGGTGGTGCCGTCGCCATAGTCCCAGGTGAACGAGCGCGGGGTGGCGCGGATCTGGACCGCGATGCCCAGCAGGGTGGTGTCCAACACCTGCTCGCCAGGTTCGGTGTACGTGATGGTCGGGACGTTGACCAGGGTCCACCCGTCGGGCGGCTGCACGACGATCGGCGCCGGCGCGATCGTCAAGGTGCGAAACGCGGCCTCAGCCTGCGCGGCGAGGTCCGCAGCCCCGATACAGGCACCATCGTCGACGAACTCCCAGCCCGAGACCGCGGTGCGTGACCCGTTGGGGCCGTTGGTCCACGTCTGACGGAACAACGGGTCCATCGCGAACTCGTCCTCCGCGCAGGCCTGGGTGTGGTCGACCGGTGTCTGCCCGCCCGGGCACACCTGCACCAGCCCGGGAAACGTCGTGGCGGTGTCCCCGTCGAAGCACCGGAACGCCGGCCCCCGCCGAAACGCCTCCGACGCCGGACCACCACCCTCAGCAGCCGCAGGAACGTACTCCGCACCACCTTGAGGCGCATTCTTTCCGTGAATGAATGCGGCGTCGTTCTGGAAGTGTGAATTGAGCTCGGTGTCTTCGCTGCCTGCGTGCGCCACAAGTGACGCGCTCGTCAGCAGTCCGGTGAGCGCGACACCGACGAGGAGTCGGAGTTTCATTCGGCGCTCGTCACGGCCAGGACGAGCCAATCTCCGGTCGCTACCGACACGTCGATCTGCAATCGACCCGCGCCACCGTTGTCTTCAGAAACAACCGAACCGTCGGACGCGATCCGTCGATGCGGACTCTGCTGAAAGTCGAAGAGTATGGCATAGCCGTTGGCAAAATCGTCGAAATCCACGTCTGGATTGGCGACGGTGATCTCTGCACCCTCATATTTGTCGCCAGCTGCCGCGATGGACTCGGCATCCGCCCGAACGTTCGCGCAGAACTCGCACGTCTCCGACCACGTCATCGCATCCCACTCCGCGATGTCGCCCGTCGCGAGTACGTAGCCATACAACGAGAGGAAGTACTCCGCCGCCGCGGCTGCACCCTCCGCGTCGTCACGCTCCATCGCCGCGGGACGTTCCGGCTTCACCGGGCCGGTCTCGGTCGGCGAGGGCTCGGGCGTCTCCGACGGCGACGGCACGACCGGCTCCTCGACCGACGGCGACGGACCGGGGTCGCCACCACCGGTGCACCCGGCGGCCAGCCACCCCACCGCGACGACGGCACCCACGGCGAGCGACCGCCGTCGGGTACGGGACAGCACACGAGAACGACGCACGAGACCCCCTGCAGATCGATGCGAACCACCGCACACCACGTCCATGAGGCGTGGCGGGCTGCCCAGCAACCTAGCGAAAACCACGCGACGGGCGAAACCCTCACGTCCCGCTTTGTGGACAACCTGTCGTCCGCCCCGCGGCGACTCAGGAGCGCGAGGTCACGTACGTGTCGAGGTGCGCGAGCGACGACGCCAGGCCGGCGGCGTGGTCTTCCGGCGAGATGCCCGACGGCACGCCCGTGGCGCGAACGGTGACACGCGCCCCGTCCGCGGCGGGCTCGACGGTCCACGTCATCGTCATGGTGCCGGCGAAGGCCGGGTCGTCGGACGGGAAGTCGACCTCCTGCACGACGCTCCGGCAAGGTACGAGGTCGACGATCGCGACGTCCACGACGTCGGTCCCCTCGCCCGTCTTGCCCGGCTCGGCGTGCGGGTCGTCGTAGGTGAGCACCATGCGGTAGCTCCCGCCGGGCCGCAGGTCGAACCGCTCGAAGCGGCCGGTCATGCCCTCGGGAGGGAGCCACGCGACGAGCGCGTCCTGGTCGACGAGGGCCTGGTAGACGTCGCGGGGCGCCGCGGCGACGCGGCGTGACGCCTCGTCGACCCGGCCGGAACCCGCGGCGGTCACGACTCCCCCAGCACCGTGCGGTAGACCTCGAGCGTGCGCTCACCGATCGCGTCCCACGCGAAGTGGTCCTCGACCCGCTGCCGCGCGGCGCGGCCCATCGCGGCGGCGCGCTCGGGGTCGCTCACGACCTGGGTCAGGGCGGCCGCGAGGTCCGCGACGAACCGGTCGGGGTCGAGGGGGGTGCCCGTGCCGTCGTCCGCCTGGTCGATGGGCACGAGGAGGCCGGTGACGCCGTCGTCCACGACCTCGGGGATGCCGCCCGTGGCGGTCCCGACGACGGGCAGACCGACGGCCATGGCCTCGAGGTTGACGATGCCGAGCGGCTCGTACACCGACGGGCACACGAACACCGTGGACGCGGCGAGCACGGCGACGAGCTCGGCACGCGGGAGCATCTGCTCGATCCAGACGACGCCGCTGCGCTCCTTCTGCAGCTCGGCGACGGCGCCGCTCACCTCGGCGGCGATCTCCGGCGTGTCGGGGGCGCCCGCGCACAGGACGAGCTGGACGTCCTCGGGCAGCGAGCGCGCGGCGCGCAGCAGGTAGGGCAGACCCTTCTGCCGCGTGATCCGGCCGACGAACACGACGGCGGGGCGGTCGGGGTCGATGCCGAGGTCGCGCACGACCCGCCCCGCGACGTCGGTCTGCGTCCCCGGCTCGGGGCGCCGCCAGCCGTCGAGGTCGATGCCGTTGTGCACCACGTGGACCTTCGCGGGGTCGACCTGCGGGTAGACCCGCAGGATGTCGTCGCGCATCCCCCCGGACACCGCGACGATCCCGGCCGCGCCCTCGTACGCGGTGCGCTCGGCCCAGGACGACAGCGCGTACCCGCCGCCGAGCTGCTCGGCCTTCCACGGGCGCAGCGGCTCGAGCGAGTGCGCGGACAGCACGTGCGGGACGCCGTGCAGCAGCCCGGCCAGGTGGCCTCCGAGGTTCGCGTACCAGGTGTGGGAGTGCACGAGGTCGGCGCCCGCGACGTCGTCGGCCATCTGGAGGTCGACGCCGAACGTGCCGAGCGCGGCGTTGGCCCCCGAGAGGACGCCCGGGACCGAGTAGCCGCTCACACCGTCCTCGCCGCGCGGCCCGTCGAAGCAGCGCACGCGCACGTCGACGTGGCGGCGCAGGACCGCGGACAGCTCGGCGACGTGCACGCCGGCACCGCCGTAGACGTGCGGCGGGTACTCACGGGTCAGCAGGTCCACTCTCACGCGCCACACCGTAGCCGAGTCGCCCGCCGCGGTCCCGCGATGACCGCCGGCGGGCCTGTTCCCGCCCCGCGCGAGAGCGCGCGCCGACGCCGCGAGCGAGCGCGAGGGCGCGCCGCGCCCAGGATGCGGCTCCCTGCTGCGTGGTGCCGCCCCGAGGGGCTACGGTCTGGGCATGGCCGCCGCACCACGAGTCCTCGCCATCGTCCTCGCCGGGGGCGAGGGCAAGCGCCTCATGCCGCTGACCGCCTCGCGGGCCAAGCCCGCGGTGCCGTTCGGAGGCATCTACCGACTGGTCGACTTCGCGCTGTCCAACCTCGTGAACTCGCACTACCTGCACATCATCGTGCTCACGCAGTACAAGTCGCACAGCCTCGACCGCCACATCACCAAGACCTGGCGCATGTCGTCGCTCCTCGGCAACTACGTGGCGCCCGTCCCCGCGCAGCAGCGCGTGGGCAAGCACTGGTACCTCGGCAGCGCCGACGCGATCTACCAGTGCCTCAACATCATCGACGACGAGCGGCCGGACATCGTCGTCGTGGTCGGCGCCGACCACGTGTACCGCATGGACTTCTCCCAGATGGTCGACGCGCACGTCGAGTCGGGCGCGCAGCTCACCGTCGCGGGCATCCGCCAGCCGATCTCCATGGCGGACCAGTTCGGCGTCATCGAGACCGACCCGAAGGACCCCACGAAGATCGCGGCGTTCCGCGAGAAGCCCAAGGACCCGGTCGGCCTCGCGGACTCGCCCGACGAGGTGCTCGCGTCGATGGGCAACTACGTCATCGACACGGACGCGCTCGTCGACGCCGTGACGTCCGACGCCGCGAACGCGGACTCGCGCCACGACATGGGCGGCGACATCGTGCCCGCGTTCGTCGAGAAGGGCACGGCGGCGGTCTACGACTTCATCCGCAACGACGTCCCGGGCTCGACGGACCGCGACCGCGACTACTGGCGCGACGTGGGGACGATCGACTCCTACTACGACGCGAACAAGGACCTCATCGCGGTCACCCCGGTCTTCAACCTCTACAACGAGGAGTGGCCGCTGCACACCGGCTACACGGGGCTGCCGCCCGCGAAGTTCGTGCACGCGGGCCGCGGTCGCCTCGGGCACGCCGCGGACTCCCTCGTCTCCCCCGGCGTGATCATCTCGGGCGCGACGGCGGTCGGATCGGTGCTCTCGCCCGGCACCTACCTGCACTCGTGGTCGTCGGTGTCGGACTCCGTGCTCATGGACGGGGTGCAGGTGCACCGCCACGCGCAGGTCCACCGCGCGATCATCGACAAGAACGTCGTCGTGGGCGAGCAGGCACGCATCGGCCTCGACCCCGAGCAGGACCGCGCCCGCGGGTTCACGGTCACCGAGTCCGGCATCACGGTCGTCCCCAAGGGGACGGTCGTCGAGTGACGCCCACCACCGCCGGCGTCGTGCCCGACGCCGTCCTCGTCGCGCTGCCCGTCGACGCACCCGCCGAGGTGCCCGGCCCGGGCACCGACGAGACCGACACCGCGAGGAGCCCCCGCGTGACCCCCGACCCCACGAGCGGCCCCGTCCGGCTCCTCGTCATGGACGTCGACTCGACGCTCATCGAGCAGGAGGTCATCGAGCTCCTCGCCGACCATGCGGGCACGCGTGCCGACGTCTCCGAGGTGACCGAGCGCGCGATGCGCGGTGAGATCGACTTCGCCGCCTCGCTGCGCGAGCGCGTCGCGACCCTCGCCGGCGTGCCCGTCGAGGCGTTCGCCGACGTCCGGTCCCGCGCGACGTTCACGCCCGGTGTGCGCGACCTCGTCGCCGAGGCGCACCGCCGCGGCTGGGAGGTCGCGCTGGTCTCGGGCGGCTTCGAGGAGATCGTCGCCGACCTCGCGGCCGAGCTCGGGATCACGCGCTTCCGCGCGAACCGGCTCGAGGTCGCCGACGGCCGGCTCACCGGTCGCACGACCGGACCGGTGGTGGACCGCGCCGCGAAGGAGCTCGCGCTGCGCGAGTTCGCGGACGAGCTCGGCCTGCCGATGAGCGCGACGATCGCCGTGGGCGACGGCGCGAACGACCTCGACATGATCGGCGCCGCGGGCATCGGCGTCGCGTTCGCCGCGAAGCCGGTCGTGCGGGCCCAGGCGCCCTACGGCGTCGACGGCCCGCGCATCGACGCCGTCCTCGACGTCGTCGACCGTGTGGACTCCGCCCGCTGAGGCGCGACCCGCACGCGAGAGAGCCCTGGTCCGCACGGACCAGGGCTCTCTCGCGTCACGACCGGGACGGGACCCTCAGGACGGGCGACCCACGTAGGTGAGCAGGGCCCCCCGGGGCACCCAGGAGTCCCAGGCCGTCGCCGACTCCAGGACGGAGTACGTCGCGGTCGGCACGCCGACGCGCACCTGGGCGAGCGCCCCGCCGTCGGACGACGGGTCGGCCAGGTGCGACGCCGTCGCCGCCATCGTGGGCTCGTGCCCGACGACGAGCAGCGTGCGCACGCGCGAGTCCGTCGAGCGGACGAGGTCCAGCACGTCGGTGACGTCGGCCGCGTAGAGGTCGTCGCTCACCACGACGTCGGGGTCCACGTCGCCCAGGTGCGCGGACAGGAGCTCCCACGTCTGGCGCGTGCGGAGCGCCGAGGAGCACAGCACGCGCTCGGGGACGAGCCCCGTCTCGCGCAGCGCGCCGCCGACGCGGACCGCCTGCCGCCGTCCGTTCAGGGCGAGGGGTCGCAGGACGTCGTCGATGCTCCCGCCGCCCGGCTCAGCCTTCGCGTGGCGCAGGAGGACGAGACGGCGCACGCCGCCGTCGGTGGTCTCCGCGCCCATGCGCTCCTCCTGAGTCACTGCCCCATGGCGTGCACGCCGCCGTCGACGTGCACGATCTCACCGGTCGTCGCCGGGAACCAGTCGGACAGGAGCGCGACGACCGCGCGCGCGGCGGGCTCCGCCGTCGTCTGGTCCCAGCCGAGGGGCGCCCGCTTGGGCCAGCCGTCCTCCATCTGCTCGAAGCCGGGGATTGACTTGGCGGCCGTCGTGCGGATCGGGCCCGCGGAGACGAGGTTGGCGCGGATGCCGTCCGGGCCGAGGTCGCGTGCGAGGTAACGGTTCGCGGACTCGAGGCCGGCCTTCGCGACGCCCATCCAGTCGTAGACGGGCCAGGCGAACTGCGCGTCGAACGTGAGGCCCACCACAGCGCCACCGTTCGTCATGAGCGGCTTGGCGGCGACCGCGAGCGACTTGTAGGAGAACGTCGAGACCTGGAGCGCGGTGGCCACGTCCTCCCAGGTGCCGGAGAGGAAGTTGCCGCCCATGACGCTCTGCGGCGCGAAGCCGATCGAGTGCACGACGCCGTCGAGGCGGTCCGTGTGCTCACGGACGGCGTCGGCCAGGCCGGCGAGGTCGTCGTCGTTCGTCACGTCGAGCTGGACGACGGGCGCCTCGACGGGCAGGCGCTTGGAGAAGGCCTGCGTGAGCTTCATCTGGCGGCCGAACGAGGAGAGCACGACCTCGGCCCCCTCCTCCTGCGCGAGACGCGCCGCGTGGAACGCGATCGAGGAGTCGGTGAGCACTCCGGTGATCAGGAGCTTCTTGCCGTCGAGCAGACCCATCGGTTTCCTTCCGTCGTGCACCCGCCGTGCGGGCGCGCTGAGGCTGAGCGTACTGAAAGAGAGGGGGCGCGGGCGCGCCGGTGACTGCCGCCGTGACCGGTCCCACGGGCGGGGACGGTCACGGTCGGGTCAGTGGCCCATGCCGAGGCCACCGTCCACGGGGATGACGGCCCCCGAGACGTACGCGGCGTCGTCGGACGCGAGGAACTGCACGACCCCGGCGACCTCCTCGGCCTGCGCGAAGCGCCCGGCGGGGATCGCGGCCTTGTACGCGGCCTGGCGCTCCTCGGGCAGCTCGGCGGTCATCGCGGTGTCGATGAACCCGGGCGCCACGACGTTCGCCGTGATGTTGCGCGACCCGAGCTCGCGCGTGATCGAGCGCGCCATGCCGACGAGCGCGGCCTTGGAGGACGCGTAGTTGACCTGCCCCGCGCCGCCGTAGAGGCCGATCACGGACGACACGAGCACGATGCGGCCGCGGCGCAGGCGGATCATGCCCTTGCTCACGCGGCGCACGCAGCGGAACGTGCCGGTGAGGTTGACGTCGATCACGGACTCGAAGTCCTCGTCGGTCATGCGCAGCAGGAGCTGGTCGTGCGTGACGCCCGCGTTCGCGACGAGCACCTCGACCGGCCCGAGCTCCTTCTCGATCTCGGTGAACGCAGCATCCACAGCCGCGGTGTCGGTGATGTCCGCCACGGCGCCGAAGACGCCCTCGGGCAGCTCGCCGCCCCGGTAGACGGTCGCGACGCGGTCGCCGTTCGCCACGAACCGCTCGGCGATCGCGCGGCCGATCCCCCGGTTCGCGCCGGTGACGACGACGGTGCGCGGGGCGGGTGCGGTGGCTTCGGACACGGTGCGGCTCCTCGGGACGGTCGGGTCGGTCGGCGGCCGGGGACGGGTCCCGCACGGCCGGTGCCAAATGGGCCCGTGCGGGCTCGGGAGAGAGCCGCGCGAACGCGCCGCACCGACCGTACCGTGCGCGGGCCCCGCCGTGCGCGGTGCGCCGAGGTCACACCGCTCCCCCACACTTTGTGGGGTCCCGACAAACGTAGACTGGACGGGTGAGCACACGACGCACGGCCCGGAGGTCGGCCGAGGCGGTCCCGAGCATCACGTCAGCCCCGGAGCCGCTGGCCGCCGACCAGTCACGCCGCGAGCGCAAGTACCTCATCCAGATGGGCATCCGCATCGTGTGCTTCGTGGCCGCGATCCTCGTCGCGCCGAGCTGGCTGACCTGGGTGTTCGCCGCTGCGGCGATCGTCCTGCCGTACAGCGCGGTGCTCATCGCCAACGCCGGCCGCGACCAGGCCCACTACGACACCTCGCCGATGGAGCACCGCGCGCTGCCTGCCGCCGGAGTGCCGGGATCCCACGGGATCGCCGGCGGAGAGTCGCCCGACCCGCAGGACCACGAGGAGGACCACCGGTGACCGACGTCCTGGGCCTCGCCGACCCCGTCGGCGAGGAGGATCTGGTGTGCAGCGCCAAGGGCTGCCGAGAGGCGGCCGTCTGGGGCCTGCTGTGGAACAACCCCAAGATCCACACGCCCGAGCGGCGCAAGGTCTGGCTCGCGTGCGACACGCACCGCGAGCACCTGGAGACGTTCCTCGGCGCCCGCTCGTTCTGGCGCTCGACCGTGCCCGTCGACGAGCTCGAGCGCCGGGCGGCCCCGTGACGCAGGCCGCACCGTCGAGCCCGGCGCCGGGCGCCCCAGCGGGCCCGACGCCGGAGCGCGCCACCGCGGACGCCCACCAGCCGCGCACGCCGCGGCAGTGGGTCACCCTCGCGGTCGGGGTCCTCGTCCTCGTCGCGCTGTGCCTCGTGGCGGGACGCTGGCAGTGGAACCGGTACGTCGCGCGCGAGGCGGAGATCGAGCGCATCGAGACGAACTACGCGTCCGAGCCGGTGCCGGTCGACGCCGTCCTGGACGGTCCCGGTGCCACGCTGGACGAGGCCGACCTCTGGCGCCCCGTGACGCTCGTCGGCCGCTACGAGACCGACGCGACCGTGCTCCTGCGCAACCGCCCCGTGGGCGGCAGCCCCGGGTTCCACGTGCTCGTCCCGTTCGTGACGAACCCGACGCCGTCCGCGCCCGACGGTCTCGTCGTGGTCGTCGACCGCGGGTTCGTGCCGCTGGGCACGGACGCCGTCACGCCGGGAGACGTCCCGCCGCCCCCGGAGGGCGAGGTCGAGGCGACCGTGACGCTGCGGGGCGACGAGCCGCCGTCGGGCCGCGACGCTCCCGACGGGCAGGTCCAGGCGATCGCGACCGACCAGGTGCTCGCCGCCGCGCCCGACGGTGCCGCCTGGGCCGAGGGCCGGACGGTCGGCGCCTACGGGCAGCTCCGCACGGAGGTGCCGCCGGCGGACGAGACGCTCGAGGCCCTGCCCAAGCCCGACACCGACCCCGGGTCGCACCTGTCGTACGCGTTCCAGTGGGCGGTGTTCGCGATCGGCGCGGTCGCCGGCTTCTGGCTCCTGGTCCGCCGCGACCGGCGCGACGCGCGCGGCGAGGAGACCACGCTCACCGCCGGCGACCTGCTCGCTGCCCAGGACCCGGACGCCGCCCGGGCGCGTCGCGAGCCGCGGTCCCGCCGCCCGAGCGCCGAGGACGAGGAGGACGCGCTCATCGACGCCCAGCTCGGCACCGCGGACGCCTCCGGACGCGACCTGCAGCGCGAGCGCCCGCCGCTGAGGTAGCCGCGTCCGCGCGCCGCGAGGGCTGCGGGTCCACCGAACGGTGGAGGCGCGCGTCCACCTCGGCAGCGCCGCGACGGTCGATGTGGCCCGGTGACCGGCGACCGTAGCGTCGCCGCATGACCGCTCTGGAAGTGCGCAACCTGCACAAACGCTACGGGCACCGCGTCGCCGTCGACGACGTGTCCCTGACCGTCGAGGACGGCGAGATCTTCGGCATCATCGGGCCGAACGGCGCCGGGAAGACGACGACCGTGGAGTGCGTCGCCGGCCTGCGCACGCCCGACTCCGGGTCCGTCTCGGTGCTGGGTCTCGACCCGACCACGGACCGCGCCGAGGTGCGGGAGCGGCTGGGCGTGCAGCTGCAGGAGAGCAGCTTCCCCGACGCGATCACGGTCACCGAGGCGCTCGACCTCTACGGCTCCTTCTACCGGGACCCCGTCGACTGGCGCGAGCTCTTGGAGCTCCTCGACCTCTCCGAGAAGCGCGACACCCGGTACAAGGCGCTGTCCGGCGGGCAGAAGCAGCGGCTGTCGATCGCGCTCGCGCTCGTCGGAGGCCCGAAGGTCGCGATCCTCGACGAGCTCACGACGGGACTGGACCCGCAGGCGAGGCGCGACACCTGGAGCCTCGTCGAGCGCGTCCGGGACACGGGCGTCACGATCGTCCTCGTCACGCACTTCATGGACGAGGCCGAGCGCCTCTGCGACCGGATCGCCGTCGTCAGCGGTGGGCGGGTCGCGGCGGTGGACACGCCCGCGGGCCTGGTCGCGCAGGCGAACGCCGCGCAGCAGGTCCGGTTCCGCGTGAGCCAACCCCTGGACAGGAGCGTCCTGACCGGGCTTCCCGAGGTGACCGACGTCGAGAACACCGCGGACCGCTGGCGGGTCACGGGCCGCGGGCAGCTCCTGAGCAGCGTCGCCGGGGCTCTCGCCCGGGCGGACGTCGTGGCGGAGGACCTCCGCGTCGACCAGCGCACCCTCGACGACGCGTTCGTCGCCCTGACGGGGCGACCCCCGGGGTCCGCGGACGCCTCCGCGCGGAGGGCCGGCTGATGCCCGCGCTCCGGAAGCTGGTCCGGGTCGAGTCGAGGCTCTTCCTCCGGGACTCCACGACCGTCGTCTTCGGCGTGCTGTTCCCGACGGCGCTCCTGCTCGGCCTGGGCACCATACCGACGCTCAGGGAGCCGACGCCGGAGACCGGCGGCCTCCGGCCCATCGACGTCTGGGCGCCGACCGCGCTGGTGTTCGGGATGGTGATGATCGCGGTGCAGCACGTCCCGGCGGTGATCGCGACGTACCGGGAGCGCGGCATCCTGCGCCGGCTGTCGACCACCCCGGCGCACCCGCGGAGCGTCCTCCTCGCCCAGGTGGTCGTCGCGTTCGCCTCCGTGGTGGTCTCCGCGGCGCTCCTGGTCCTCGCCGCGTGGGTGGTGCTGGGCATCGCCCCACCGGAACGACCGCTGGAGTTCGTCGTCGCGTTCGTCGTCGGCTTCGCGGCGCTGCTCGGGCTCGGGCTGGTCTCCGCCGCGGTGGTCCGCACGAGCAGTGCGGCGAACCAGGTCGGCACCCTCCTGTTCGTCGCGCTGATGTTCTTCGGCGGGGCGTTCCTGCCCCGCGTCCTCATGCCCGACCTGCTGCGCGCGGTCGGCGACGTGGTCCCACCGGGGCTGCAGGCCCTGACCACGGCGTGGTCCGCCGAGGCGGGCTCGCTCACGGCCACGGCCGGTGGGCAGCCGTTCTGGCTGCAGATGGCCATAATGGCCGGCATCGCGCTGGTCGCGGGCGCGGTCGCCGCGAAGCTCTTCCGCTGGGACTAGGACCGGGAGCCGGACCGGAACAGGAGTCGACGATGCAGGACGCCGGGGCCGTCGAGCGCCCGACCTCCGGGGCGCGCGGACCCGCCGTCGCCGAGGGTGCGCCGTCCCCGGGCGCCACGACCCGGGCCTGGAAGGCGGACCAGCTCCGGGTCTGGGACCTCCTCCAGCTGTTCACCCCGTGGCTGCTCCTGACGGTCTCGACCGCGATCTACTTCGCGGGGGTGCTCCCGGCGTCCGGTGAGCGCTTCTGGCCCGAGGGCGCCTCGGTCCTCGGGCTGGTCGCGGTCTCGGCGCTGTGGGTCCTGTGCGGGCACACGCTTCCCCTGCGGAGGGGGACGCTGCGTCCCGTCCCGGCGGGCATCTACTTCGTCGGCCTGCTGGCGCTGTGCGTCACCCTCATGACCTACTCCGAGATCTTCCTGGTCTTCACCGTCGCGGGCTTCTTCCACGCGTACCTGCTCACGCCCTGGCCGCTCGGCGTGCTCGGCGTCCTCGTCACCTCCGTGGCCCTCAACGGCTCGGCGATGAGCGTGTGGGCCGACCCGACACCGGAGCTGCTCGCCGAGCTCGTGCTCGTCGTCGCCGTGCAGACGGCGGCGATCGGTGCGGGCATCCTGCTGGCAGCGCGCAGCGAGTCGGCGGAACGCAAGCGCGAGGAGCTGGTCGAGCGGCTCGAGGCCGCGCTGCACGAGAACGCCGGGCTCCATGCCCAGCTCGTCGTCCAGGCCCGGGAGTCCGGCGCCCAGGACGAGCGGCAACGACTGGCCCGCGAGATCCACGACACCCTGGCGCAAGGCCTGGCGGGCATCATCACGCAGCTCCAGGCCGCGGAACGTTCCGTGCACGCGCCGGGCGAGACCGACGCGCACGTCGCGCGGGCGCTCCGGCTCGCGCGCAGCAGCCTCGCGGAGGCCCGACGGTCCGTGCAGGCGCTCGGACCCCAGGAGCTCGGGCGCGCGCACCTCCCCGACGCGCTGCGCACCCTGACGGAGCGCTGGTCGCACGACCACGACGTCCGCGCTCACGTCGAGATCACCGGGGTCCGGGAACCGCTGAGCCCGGCGATCGAGGTCTCGCTCTTCCGGGTCGTGCAGGAGTCGCTGACCAACGTGGCGAAGCACGCGGAGGCCTCGCGCGTCGGGGTCACGCTGTCGTACGCGGGCGCCGAGGTGCTGCTGGACGTGCGGGATGATGGGCGCGGGTTCGCCGCAGGGGTCGGCACCGGCTTCGGCCTGACGAGCATGCGCCAGCGGATCAGAGGGGTCGGCGGTCACCTCGAGGTGCAGAGCGCGCCGGGCGAGGGAACCTCCGTGAGCGCTCGCGTCCCGGCGATCGCTCCCGGGGGAATGACGGAGAAGGAGTAGACCGGCCGATGCTTCGACTCGTGATCGTCGACGACCACCCGGTCGTGCGGGGAGGCCTGCGCGACACCTTCGCGGACGTCGAGGACATCGTCGTCGTCGGCGAGGCCGGCGACGGCGCCGAGGGGGTCGACCGTGCGCGGTCGCTCGCGGCGGACGTCGTGCTCATGGACCTGCGCATGCCCGGGACGGACGGCGTCGCGGCGACGGCGGCCCTGCGCGAGCAGGTCCCGGACGCCCGGGTGCTGGTCCTGACCACCTTCGACAGCGAGAGCGACGTCCTCCCGGCGATCGAGGCGGGCGCGATCGGCTACCTCCTGAAGGACGCGCTGCCCGACGACCTGATCCGGGCCGTCCGCGCCGCCGGGCGCGGGGAGTCGGTGCTCGCGCCGTCGGTGACCCAGCACCTGATGGGACAGGTGCGCAGGCCGGGCGCCGGCACGCTGACCGACCGGGAGAAGCAGGTGCTCCAGCTCGTGGCGAACGGCTGCTCGAACCGCGAGGCCGCCGCCGCGCTGTTCATCGGCGAGGCGAGCATCAAGACCCACCTGCAGCACGTCTACGACAAGCTCGGCGTCCGCGACCGCGCCTCGGCGGTGGCCGAGGGCTACCGGCGGCGTCTCCTCACCTGACGCCGCGCCACCCGTCGCGCGCGGGCACGGCGTTCTCCGAAGGGTGCCTCAGGCGAGCGAGACGAGCTCCGCGTACTCGTCGCTCCACAGGTCCTCGTCACCGTCGGGCAGCAGCAGGACGCGCTCGGGCTCGAGCGCCTCGACCGCGCCGTCGTCGTGCGTGACCATGACGACGGCGCCCTCGTACGTCTTGAGCGCCCCGAGGATCTCGGCGCGCGAAGCCGGGTCGAGGTTGTTCGTCGGCTCGTCGAGGAGCAGCACGTTCGCAGCCGAGACGACGAGCGTCGCGAGCGCGAGGCGCGTCTTCTCCCCGCCGGAGAGCACGTTCGTCGGCTTCTCCGCGTCGTCGCCCGAGAACAGGAACGACCCGAGCACGGAGCGCACCTGGGTGTCGGTGAGGTCGGGCGCGGCGTGGCGCAGGTTCTCGACGACCGTCGCGTCCATGTCGAGCGTGTCGTGCTCCTGGGCGTAGTAGCCGATCTTCAGGCCGTGCCCGGGGTGCACCTCTCCCGTGTCCGGCTCCTCCACGCCGCCGAGGATGCGCAGGAGCGTCGTCTTGCCCGCCCCGTTGAGGCCCAGGACGACGACGCGGCTCCCGCGGTCGATCGCGAGGTCGACGCCCGCGAAGACCTCCTGCGACCCGTACGCCTTGGACAGCCCGCTCGCGGTGAGCGGCGTGCGTCCGCACGGCGCGGGCTTGGGGAACCGCAGCTTGGCGACCTTGTCGCTCTGGCGCTCGCCCTCCAGCCCTGCGAGCATCTTCTCGGCGCGCCGCATCATCTGCTGCGCGGCGACGGCCTTGGTGGCCTTGGCCCGCATCTTCTCGCCCTGGGCGAGCAGCGCCCCGGCCTTCTTCTCCGCGTTCTGCCGCTCGCGACGGCGGCGGCGCTCGTCCGACTCGCGCTGCGCGAGGTACGCGTCCCAGCCGAGGTTGTACTGGTCGAGCTCGCCACGGTTCGCGTCCAGGTGGAAGACCTTGTTCACGGTGGCGCGCAGCAGCTCGACGTCGTGGGAGATCACGACGAACCCGCCGCTGTACGACTTGAGGTAGTCGCGCAGCCAGATGATCGAGTCCGCGTCGAGGTGGTTCGTCGGCTCGTCGAGGAGCAGCGTCTCGACCCCGGAGAACAGGATGCGCGCGAGCTCGATGCGGCGGCGCTGACCGCCGGACAGCGTGCTCAGCGGCTGGCCGAGGACCCGGTCGTCGAGGCCGAGGTTGCTCGTGATCCGGTGCGCCTCGCTCTCGGCGGCGTACCCGCCGGCGGCGAGGAAGCGCGCCTCGAGCTTCGGGTACCGCTCCATGGCAGCCTCGTGCGTCTCGACGTCGGCGCTCGCCATCGCGCCCTCGGTCTCACGCATCTGGCGCACGATCTTGTCGAGGCTGCGGGCCGAGAGCACCCGGTCCATCGCGATGACGTCGAGGTCGCCCGTGCGCGGGTCCTGCGGCAGGTAGCCGATGTCGTTGCCGCGCGTGATCTTCCCCGCCGTCGGCTGGGTCTCCCCCGCGAGCGTCTTGGTCAGGGTCGTCTTGCCGGCGCCGTTGCGCCCGACGAGACCGATCCGGTCGCCCGAGGCGATCTGGAAGGTCGCCTCGTGCAGCAGGACGCGGGCGCCGACGCGCAGCTCGACGCCGTGAGCGGTGATCACGGGAGGGTCCTCTCGGGTGGTGCGGGTGCCCGACGACGGCCCTCGCCGGACCGGTCGGCCGGCGGCTCGTCGTGGGGCCGGGGTGCGTGCGCCCCGGCGTCCGGGCCTCGTCGATTCTACGGGGGCCCGGCGTCGCGTCCCACCCCATTCCGCCGGGGCACGTGCGAGGCGGCTGCTCGAGACCGGGATCGCGCTCGCGCGGCGGTCGGACACCCCGGCCAGGACGCCTGGTGCACCGCCCGGCGGTAGCGTTGACCTGTGACTTTCCAGGAGGGTGGCTCGTTCGAGGGCGGGCGGGTCCGCAAGGGCGGCGGTCGGCGCGGCACGATGATCGCGGGCGGCGGGATCGGGGCCGTGCTCGTCGCGTTGCTCGTCGCGTTCCTCGGCAACCAGACGGGCGTGGACCTCAGCGCGCTCACGGGCGGCGACGGGTCCGACTCCGGCGCGTACGGCGAGGGCCAGCAGGAGTACATCGACACGTGCACCGCCGAGGAGGCGAACACGACGCGCGAGTGCCGCCTCAACGGCACGGTCCAGTCGCTCGACGCCTACTGGGCCGAGGCGCTCCCCCAGCAGGCAGGGGTCGAGTACGCGCAGCCCGAGGTCGTGAGCTTCACCGACCAGGTCTCGACGGGCTGCGGCGCCGCGACCAGCGCCGTCGGGCCGTTCTACTGCCCGCCCGACCAGACCGTCTACATCGACCTCGGCTTCTACGACGACCTGACGAACCGGTTCGGCGCCAACGACGGCGGCCTCGCGGAGATGTACGTCGTGGCGCACGAGTTCGGTCACCACATCGAGCAGCTCGTCGGCGCGATGGACGCGGCCGACCGCCAGGGCTCCGGCCCCGAGTCCGACTCCGTCCGCATCGAGCTCATGGCCGACTGCCTGGCCGGCATGTGGGCCAGCCACGCCGCGAGCACCGTCGACCCGGACACCGGCGTGACGTTCCTCGCGCCGATCACCGACCAGGAGCTGAACGACGCGCTGTCCGCCGCGTCCGCCGTCGGCGACGACCGCATCCAGGAGGCCGCGACCGGCCAGGTGAACCCCGAGGGCTGGACCCACGGCTCGAGCGAGCAGCGCCAGCGCTGGTTCACCATCGGCTACAACGGCGGCACGATCCAGGACTGCAACGCTCTCTCCGCCTCGTCGCTCTGACCGCTCCTGCCGATCTCGTGGGCCGTCGTCACAGCTCGATCGAGTACATGCGCGAGCCGGTGACCTTCTCGTAGCCCAGGCTCGCGTAGAGGCCGTGCGCGCCGGACGGGTTCTCGGTGTCGACGTCGAGCGCGGCGTACTGCATGCCGTCCGCGGCGAAGGCGCGCATCCCCGCCGCGAGCGCCGCGACGGCGACGCGACGCCCCCGGTATGCGCTGCGCACGCCGAGGATCTCGGTGTAGCCGAACGTGTAGCCGCGCACGGGGAAGTCCTCGTCGTAGCGGCCGGCCATCTCGTAGCCGACGACGAGCGGCTCGCCAGCGCGGAGCGCCGCGGCGGTCTCGGGGTCCGTGGCCGGGTCGGCGAGGAGCGCGTCGACGTCGGGCGCGTCGTCCACCACGAGGAACGACCACTGCGGCGCGAACTCGCTGCGCCCGTGCGTCCACGCCTCGGCGGTGCGGGGCTCGCTCCCCCAGTGGTCGCGGAACGCGTCGTTGTGCGCGAGGCGGGTCGCCTCGTCGAGCTCGGTCGACCACGGGACGAGACGCAGCGACCCGTCGAGCGGCACCTCGGGGATCGGTGTCGAGAGGTCGCGACGCAGGTCGGAGTAGAAGCGTCGGGTCTCGAGCCCGAAGCGCGCGTAGAGCCGCGCCTTCGCCGGAGGGTCGGTGTCCTCGCCGTACGTCAGCAGGCGCGCGGGCAGCTCCTTGCCGCTCGCCGCGAGGAGCTGGCGCCCGCGCGCGATCTCCCAGGCGAACAGCTCGCGCCCGACGCCGCGCTCACGGTGGGTGGGATGGACGCCGCCCCAGAGGAACGCGCGCACGGTGTTCGCGTCGCCCGGGTTGGTGTCGACCAGGGCGTACGCGCGCAGCGTCCCGTCGGTGTCGACGCCGACGAGCGAGTCGGCCGCGAGGTCGCGCCACGGCGCGGTGAACAGCTCCTCGATCTCGCCGATCGTCTCGCGGTACGGCTCCTGGTCCGCCTCGGCGATCCCGTTGCGCAGGGCCAGCAGCGCGGGCGCGTCGGCCGGCTCGGCGGGGCGCCAGGCCAGGTCGCCCACGGTCACGGTCGGCAGGGTCGACGGCGCGGCGGCGCGCTCGGCGATCGGGGCGAGCGTCGTGGGGGCCGGGTTCTCGACCTGGTCGGTCGCGGGAGAGGACATGCCGACCACGGTAGGTGCGCCCGCGCCGTCGGGCACGCGCTTTTCCCGCCTCTCCCGGACTCCGAGCGATGCGTCCCGGCTCGAGCGATGCGTTCCTGGACGCATCGCTCGCCCCGAGACGCATCGCTCGGCAGCGGTCGGGTCCCGCTGAGACGGCATCCCACGACCGGGCGAGCTCGATCTACGCTGCGAGCATGCCGATCGTCGTACCCCAGGACCTCGCCGACGCCCGTTCCCGGGCCCTTGCCGACGCGCTGCGCACGCGCGTCGTCGTCGCCGACGGCGCGATGGGCACGATGATCCAGGAGCAGGACCCGAGCCTGGAGGACTACCAGGGGCTCGAGGGCTGCAACGAGATCCTCAACGTCTCACGGCCCGACATCATCGCGGCCGTGCACGACGCGTACCTCGAGGTCGGGGTCGACGCGATCGAGACGAACACGTTCGGCGCCAACTGGTCCAACCTCTCGGACTACGACATCGACGACCGCATCCGCGAGCTCGCCGCGGCCGGGGCACGGATCGCGCGCGAGCGCGCCGACGCGTTCGCGACCGACGAGCAGCCCCGGTGGGTGCTCGGCTCGATGGGGCCCGGGACCAAGCTGCCGAGCCTCGGCCACACGACGTACGCGCACCTGCGCGACACGTTCGCGGAGCAGGCCGCCGGACTGCTGGAGGGCGGGGTCGACGCGATCCTCGTCGAGACGAGCCAGGACCTGCTCCAGGCGAAGGCCGCGGTGACGGGGTCGCGGAACGCGATGCGCGACGTCGGGCGCGAGGTCCCCGTGATCGTCCAGGTGACGGTCGAGACCACGGGCACGATGCTCATGGGCTCCGAGATCGGGGCCGCGCTCACGACCCTCCAGGCGCTCGACGTCGACGCGATCGGCCTCAACTGCGCGACCGGCCCGGCCGAGATGAGCGAGCACCTGCGGCACCTGTCGCGGCACGCGGAGATCCCCGTGACGTGCATGCCCAACGCGGGGCTCCCCGTGCTCGGCCCGAACGGTGCGTCGTACCCGCTCACGCCCGACGAGCTCGCCGCCGCGCACACGCAGTTCGTCACCGAGTTCGGTCTGGGCCTCGTGGGCGGCTGCTGCGGCACGACGCCCGAGCACCTGCGCCGCGTCGTCGAGGCGGTGCGTGCACAACCCATCGTTGAGCGGCACCCGGAGCGGGAGAACGGCGTCGCGAGCCTGTACTCGCACACCGACCTGCACCAGGACGCGTCGTTCCTCGCGATCGGCGAGCGCACCAACGCGAACGGTTCCAAGGCGTTCCGCGAGGCGATGCTCGCGGAGAACTGGGACGAGTGCGTCGAGATCGCGCGCGCCCAGACGCGCGACGGCGCGCACCTGCTCGACGTGTGCATCGACTACGTGGGGCGCGACGGCGTCGCGGACGTGAAGCAGGTCGTCTCACGCCTCGCGAGCGCGTCGACGCTCCCGCTCGTCATCGACTCGACCGAGCCCGAGGTCATCGCGGCAGGGCTCGAGCTCGTGGGCGGGCGCGCCGTCGTGAACTCGGTGAACTTCGAGGACGGCGACGGGCCGACGTCGCGGTTCGCGCGGATCATGCCGCACGTCGTCGAGCACGGGGCGGCCGTCGTCGCGCTGACGATCGACGAGGAGGGCCAGGCGCGCACCGCGGCGGGCAAGGTGGAGATCGCGACCCGGCTCGTCGAGACGCTCACGCGCGACTGGGGCATGCGCGTGGACGACATCATCGTCGACGCCCTGACGTTCCCCATCGCCACGGGCCAGGAGGAGACGCGGCGCGACGCGATCGAGACGATCGAGGCGATCCGCGAGATCACGCGCCGCTACCCCGGCATCCACACGACACTCGGCGTCTCGAACGTGTCGTTCGGCCTCAACCCCGCGGCACGCACCGTGCTCAACTCGGTGTTCCTCCACGAGGCGGTCGAGGCCGGGCTGGACTCCGCGATCGTGCACGCGGCGAAGATCCTTCCCCTCTCGCAGATCCCCGACGAGCAGCGCGAGGCCGCGCTCGACCTCGTGTGGGACCGGCGTCGGTACGACGACGAGGGGAACCTCGTGCACGACCCGCTCGCCCGCCTGCTCGACCTGTTCGAGGGCGTGGACTCCGCGGCCCTCAAGGACGCCCGTGCCGCCGAGATGGCCGCGCTGCCCGTCGGCGAGCGCCTCGAGCGACGCATCGTCGACGGCGCGCGCAAGGGCCTGGAGGACGACCTCGACGCCGCGATGGCGTCCGGGCTGAAGCCGCTCGAGATCGTCAACGACCACCTGCTCGAGGGCATGAAGGTCGTCGGCGACCTGTTCGGGCGCGGCGAGATGCAGCTCCCGTTCGTGCTGCAGTCCGCGGAGGCCATGAAGACGGCGGTCGCGTACCTCGAGCCGCACATGGAGAAGGTCGAGGGCGAGTCCGGGTCGAAGGGCACGATCGTGCTCGCGACCGTGCGCGGCGACGTGCACGACATCGGCAAGAACCTCGTCGACATCATCCTCACGAACAACGGCTACACGGTCGTCAACATCGGCATCAAGCAGCCGATCACCGCCATGATCGAGGCGGCCGAGCAGCACGACGCCGACGTCATCGGGATGTCGGGGCTGCTCGTGAAGTCGACGGTCGTCATGAAGGAGAACCTCGCGGAGCTCGCCTCGCGCGGGTTGGGCGAGCGCTGGCCGGTGCTGCTCGGGGGCGCGGCGCTCACGCGCACGTACGTCGAGGACGACCTCGCGGGCCAGTTCCCCGGCGTGGTCCGGTACGCGCGCGACGCGTTCGAGGGGCTTCGGCTCATGGAGCCGCTCGTGCGCGTCGCACGCGGCGAGTCGCCCGACGCGGTCGGGCTGCCCGCCCTGAAGAAGCGCCGCCACGCGGTGGTCACCGTGACCGAGACGCCGGTCGAGGACCTGCCCGCGCGGTCCGACGTCGCGGCGGACAACCCCGTGCCCGATCCCCCGTTCTGGGGGACGCGGCTCGTGAAGGGCGTGCGCCTCGCCGACTACGCGGCGTTCCTCGACGAGCGCGCGACGTTCATGGGGCAGTGGGGGCTCAAGCCGGGGCGTGGCGACGACGGTGCGTCGTACGAGGAGCTGGTCGAGACCGAGGGCCGCCCGCGGCTCAACGAGTGGCTCGACCGCATCCGGACCGAGGGCATGGTCGACCCGTCGGTCGTGTACGGGTACTTCCCGGTGTGGTCGGAGGGCGACGACGTCGTCGTCGCGCACCACGGCGCCGGGCTCGCAGGGCTGGGGGCGCCCGACGGCGGGTCAGGCGGCGAGCCGGGGACCGAGCGGCTGCGCTTCACGTTCCCGCGCCAGCGCCGAGACCGGCACCTGTGCCTCGCCGACTTCGTCAAGCCGCGGTCGTGGGTCGAGGAGACCGGCCGCTACGACGTGCTGCCCGTGCAGCTCGTCACCATGGGCGCGAGCGTCGACCAGCACACCGCGAAGCTCTTCGCCGGGAACCACTACCGCGAGTACATGGAGCTCCACGGCCTGTCCGTGCAGCTCACCGAGGCGCTGGCGGAGATGTGGCACTCGCGTGTGCGCGCCGAGCTCGGGTTCGCCGACGAGGACCCCACCGAGGTCGAGGGCATGTTCAAGCTGGAGTACCGCGGCGCCCGGTTCTCGCTCGGCTACCCCGCCTGCCCGGACATGGAGGACCGCACCAAGGTCGTCGAGCTCCTGCGCCCCGAGCGCGTGGGCGTCGAGCTCTCCGCGGAGCTCCAGCTCCACCCGGAGCAGTCGACCGACGCGTTCGTGTTCCATCACCCCGAGGCCAAGTACTTCAGCGTCTGACGCCGGCGACCGGACCGCCGTCAGACGGCCGTGCCGCCGTAGTGCGCGGCCAGGCGCCGCAGCCCCTCGTCGACGCTCACGGCGGGGCGCCAGTGAAGGTCGCGGCGTGTGGCCCGCTGGTCGAACCAGTGCGCGGTCGACAGCTGCTCGGCCAGGAAGCGCGTCATCGGTGGCTCGTCGGCGCCCGGGCGCACACGCCAGACGGCCTCGACCAGGCTGCCCATTGCCCGTGCGACCCCGGCCGGGACGCGCCACCGCGGTGGCTCGACGCCGCCCGCCCGGCAGATACCCGTGAGCAGGTCGGCGACGGTGCGCGGCTCGCCGTTGGTCAGCACGTACGCGCGGCCGTGCACGTCGTGGGCGCGGTCGAGCGCGGCGAGGATGCCGTCCGCGGCGTTGTCCACGTAGAGCGTGTCGATGAGCGCCGCGCCGTGCCCCAGCAGGGGCAGGCGCCCGTCCGCCGCCCGTTCGAGCACCCGCTCGACGAGCTGGGTGTCGCCCGGCCCCCACACGAGGTGCGGACGCACGGCGACGACGCTCGGTCCGGTCTCGCCGGACCCGTCCGGCCGCCGACGGCGGTCGCGGCCCAGGGCGAGCAGCTCGCCCGCCGCCTTGGTGCGCGCGTAGTCGCCGCGCGCGTGCCGGGGGTCGGCCGGCGTCGTGCCCGCCCCCACCAGGGACGAGCCCAGGTGCGCCACGGACGGCGAGGACACCTGCACGAACCGCTCGACCCCGGCGCGCTCGGCCGCGTCGAGGAGCACGCGCGTGCCCTTCACGTTCACGGCGTGGAACTCCGCGGGCTCGCCCGCGAGCGAGACCTTGGCCGCGAGGTGCACGACCGCGTCGACGCCCTCGACGGAGCGTGCGACGGCCGCCGGGTCGGTCACGGACCCCCGGACGTCCTCGGCGCCCGGCACGCCGGAGGCGCGACGCTGGAGCGTGCGGACCTCGTCGCCGCGTGCGACGAGCGCACGGGCGACGGCGCCTCCGAGCAGCCCCGACGCCCCGGTCACGAGCACGGTCACGGCTGCCCCACCCGCCCGCCGGCGAGGATGCCGTCCGCCCAGGCCGCAAGGCGCGCCCGGTCGATCTTGGAGTTGTGTCGCACGTCGGTGGGCATGCGCGGCACCACGAGAACGGCCGCGAGCGCCACGGGTGACACGGCGCGCACGGCGGCGGTCAGCGCCTCGGGCGCCAGCCCGGGGCGCAAGACGCCGGGCACGGTCTCGACCACCACGACCGCCTGCTGCAGGCCCGCAGGCCCGACGCCGACGACGGCGGCCCGCCGCACCTGCGCGACCCGCTCCACGTGCTGCTCCGGCCCCACGGGCGCCAGCGGGCCGTCGGCGGTGCGGAGCACGTGCGCGAGCCGCCCCTCGATCCACAGGCGGCCCTGCGCGTCGAGGTGCCCGACGTCGCCGGTGCGGTGCCAGTGCCCGGGCGGGGTGCCGCGCTCGGCGGCCTGGTCGGTGAGCCACAGGCGGTCGTAGCGCTCCTTGAGGTGCCCGGCCCGCACGAGGACCTCGCCGAGCACGCCGGGCGCGTCCGACGGCACGCCGGTCGCGGCGCCGTCGTCGTCGAGCGCGCTGACGAGCACGTCCGCCCCGGGCACGGGGCGGCCCACGCACACGCCCGCGTCGGGGGCCGCGGCGGCGTCGCGGATGCCGTCGAGCGTGACGTCCGTGACCAGCAGGCACTCCGTCATCCCGTACGGGGTGTGCGCGGTGGCGGCGGGCATGAGCTCGGCGGCCGAACCGAGCAGCTCGGGCGAGATCGGCGCGCCCGTGGAGAGGAACGTGCGCACGCGCGCGAGGGCGGTGCGGTCGGCGGCGTCGAGCGCGTCGGCGGTCGCGACCACGTTGAGGATCGCGGCGGGTGAGAGGAAGACGATGCGCGCGTCCGACGCGCGCACGGCGTCGGCGACGGCCCGGGCGGTGAGCGTGCGCGGCGAGGAGACGTCCATGCGCGGCGTCACCGACCGGGTGCCGAGCGCGGGCCCGAGCAGCGCGAACGGGGCGAAGCCCGTGACGAGTCCGGTGTCGGGGCCGACGTCGAAGTGCTCGGCGAGCGTGTCCCGCAAGGCGGAGAGGCGGGCGTGCGAGTACACGACGCCCTTGGCCGGGCCCGTGGACCCGGACGTGAACAGCACGGCGGCCTCGTCGTCGGGGCCGGGCTCGGGCGGCAGCGCGGTGCCCGCCCCGGCGCGCGCGACGTCGACGAGCTCGTGCGTCACGCCCAGCGCCCGCCGGACCACGGGCGCGAGCGGGTCGGCCGAGATCCGCACGCCGGGCCAGCCGAGGGCGCGTGCCGCGGCCAACCCCTTGGTCTGCGCGACGACGAACCGCGGCCACGCCCCGCGCTGGGCGCGGGTGAGCCCGCGCACCCCCAGCCCGGCGTCGGCGACCACCACGACGGCCCCGATCCGCAGGCACGCGTAGACCAGCGCGGTCAGCGTGGGCCCCGGTTGGACCAGCAGCGACACCCGGTCGCCCCGGCGCACCCCGATCGCGTGCAGCCCCGCGGCCACCCGCCGCACCTGCCGGTCCAGCGCCCGCCAGCTCACGACCCGGGCCGACCCGTCGGCATCGGTCGACGCCATGTCCAGCACCGCGGGCGCGTCCTCCCCCGCCCGCGCGTCGAGCCCCGCCCACAACGGCACGAACGACGGACGATCGCCGTGCGAGGCGGAGGACTCAGCGCGACCTCCGGCACCGGCCCTGGGCAGCACCTCCCCCTCGAGCCAGCCGAGGACGGCGGGCGTCCAGTCCGCGTCCTCGGCGACGAGATGGCCGGCGTCCGCGTACCGGTGCACGCGCGCGTGCGGCAGCCGGCGCACGAGGTCGTCGAGGTAGCGGTCGGAGAACACCGAGTCGTGCGGTCCCCAGAGCAGCACGGCGGGCACGCGGAGCCGCGTGACGCCAGCGGCGATGCGGTCGAGCTCGGGCGCGCTGGGGTGCGCGGCGTCCACAGGGATGTCGGCGACGAAGCCCTCGATCCCGTCGCGGTCGGGCGCGGTGCGGTAGGGCAGCCGGTAGGCGCTGGCGACCTCGGCGGGCAGGCGCGGGCGCGCCAGGGCGAGCGTCGTGTCGAGGAAGGCGGGCGTCGTGCGGGTCCCGAGCCGGTGCACGGGCCCGGCGAGCGCGAGGCGCAGCGGCGCGGGCACCGCGGCGCCGTCGGGCTGGTGCACGGCCGTGTTGAGCAGCGCGACGCCGGCGAGCAGGTCGGGGTGGTCGACGGCCCAGCCGAGGGAGACGACGCCGCCCCAGTCGTGGCCGAGGGTGACGACGGGCCCGGCCAGGCCGAGGGCATCGGTGAAGGCGCCCAGGTCGGAGACGCGGCGGGCGAGCGGGCGGTGCTCGCCCGTGCGGGCGGAGAACCCCATCTCGAGCTGGTCGACGGCGACGACACGCCACGCCGCACCGCCGCCCCGGGCGGCGGCGACGGAGTCGGTCACGAGCCGCCGCCACAGGTAGGCCCACGTCGGGTTGCCGTGCACGGCGAGCACCGTGCCGACGGGCGCGAGCCCGTGCCGCTCGAGCTCAGGACCCGTGTCGAGGTAGTGCCAGGTCGCGCCCCGGGCGTCGCGCAGCACGTGGCTGTACCGCGGGTCCAGGCCCGGCAGCCCGTGCGGGACGGTGCCGGCGGGCCGCAGGAGGGGATCGGTCGCGGGCGTGCGGGCGGGCCCGCTCACCAGGCCAGCTCCAGCATCGCCGTGTTGATGCCCGAGCCCACGCCCATGAGCAGCACGCGGTCGCCGGCCCTGAGCGTGTCCTGCTCCTCGACGAGCGTGATCGGCACGGACGCCGGCCCCACGTTGCCGAGCCGGTCGTAGGTGACGGGCACGCGCGAAGGGTTCAGGCCCACCGCCTCGACGATCGCGTCGGTGTGCACGCGCGAGACCTGGTGCGTGACGTACCGGTCCATGGACGCCCAGTCCCAGTCGGCGACGGCGTCCTTCCAGGCGTCCACGACGAGCTCGAGGCCGCCCTCGAGCAGCGCCTTGGCGTCGGTGAACATGCCCTCGGTGCTACCCACGCACAGATCGTGGAACCGCGTGGCGGCGCGAGTGACGCCGCCGAGCACGCGGTGGGCGCGCGGGTGCTCGTCGGCGCGGCCCAGCACGGCGGCGGCCGAACCGGAGCCGAGCGTGAGCGAGGCGAACTCCTGCATGAAGTCGTCGCGGTCCCGGTCCTCGCGCAGCAGCCGCCCTATCGTGCGGTCGTGGATGACGTCGGCGTCCTCGCCGTCGACGACGACCGCGTAGCGGATCTGGCCGGACTCGATCATGCCCGCGGCGAGGCTCATGCCGTTGATGAACCCGAGGCATGCGTTGGCGACGTCGAAGTTCGTGGCGGACGACGGCAGGTCGAGACCGTGGTGCAGCCGCACCGCGACCGACGGCTCGAGGTGCTTGCGCGTGACCGACGTGTTGATCAGGAGCCCGACGTCGCTCGGGTCCACCCCTGCGGCGCGCAACGCCTCCTGCCCCGCGGCGACCGTGGCGGCGTCGACGTCCTCCCGGGCGGTCCAGGCGCGCCGCTCGTGCACGCCCGCCACGCGTTGCAGCAGCGTCGACGGGAGGCGCAACCGCCGCAGCGCCGGAGCGAGACGCTCCTGCACCTCGGCAGACGTCCGCACGCCGGCGGGAAGCCGACTGGTGACGGACAGCAGCGCGACGTTGGTGAACCTGGCAGTGGCGTTACCTGACACACGAGCTCCAGACGGCCGGACGCACCAGCGCCCGGCTCAGCGACGAGACGGCCGGGGCGCGTGACCGCCCGTGCGGCCGTGCGACCGCGCCGGGCAGTGAAACGGCTGGTGCCGTCCGCTCCCGCGTCCTTGAGCGTAGGACGCCCGGCGGATGCCCGCCGTTCCAACCGGGCGCTGTGGGGTGCGCCACGTCGGCGCAGCCGTCGCCTGCTCTCCTGCTCGATGACTTCCGCGGTGCCCCGCGGTCTACCCCTGGACCGAGACGGCGAGCCGACCTGGAGACGACCATGGGATCCATCGAGATCGAGCTGTTCACGACCCTCGACCTCGTCGGGCAGGCGCCCGGCGGGCCGGAGGAGGACCCGGAGGGCGGGTTCGCGTTCGGCGGCTGGCAGGCGCCGCTGCTCGACGACGTCGCTGGCGCGCAGATCGCCGCGGCGTACGAGGGCACGGACGCGCTGCTGCTCGGGCGCCGCACGTACGACATCTTCGCGTCGTACTGGCCGTTCCAGGAGGGCGGGCAGGACGACGACTTCGCCGTCCTGTTCAACCGCATCCCCAAGTACGTCGCGTCGCGCGGCGCGCCCGACCTGCCGTGGGCCGGGTCGACGCTGCTCGGCCCGGACCTGCCCGCGGCGGTGCGCGAGGTGCGCGACCGGCACGAGCGCGTCAAGGTCGTCGGCAGCCTCGACCTGGTGCAGACGCTGCTGCACGAGAGGCTGTTCGACCGCCTCGACCTGTGGGTGCACCCCATCGTGCTCGGCACGGGAAAGACCGTGTTCGACGGCGGCGCCGTCCCCACCAACCTCACGCTCCTCGAGCCGCCCGCGCCGAGCCCCACGGGCACCGTCCTGCTGCGCTACGGTCTCGCGGACGGGACGCCAGGGACGGGCGACATGAGCGAGCCGGGTCGCGGCGTCGGGCAGGACGCCTGACCCGGGACCGGACCACCCGGCACGGGAGCTCGCGAGCGCCCGGGCACCTCACCGGCACCAGACCTTCAGGAGGCACCCATGGCGCTCCAGCGCCTCGACAACGTGGCCGTCGTGGTCGACGACCTCGACGCGGCCGTCGCGTTCTTCGCCGAGCTCGGGATGGAGCTCGAGGACCGGATGACGATCGAGGGGCGGTGGGCGGAGCGCGTCGTCGGGCTCGAGGGGCTGCGGTCGGAGATCGCGATGATGCGCGTCCCCGACGGGAACGGGCGCCTCGAGCTCACGCGGTATCACGCGCCCACACCGCTCGACCTCGGCCTGGGCACGGCACCGCCCAACGTGCTGGGCCTGCACCGGGTGATGTTCGCCGTCGACGACATCGACGACACGGTGCGGCGCCTCGGGCCTCACGGTGGCGAGGTGATGGGAGAGATCGTCGAGTTCGAGGGCGTCTACCGGCTCTGCTACCTCCGCGGACCGGGCGGCGTCATCGTGGGGATCGCGGAGCAGCTCGGCTGAGACCCTGCCGGCGCTACGAGGCGGCCGCCGTCTCGCCACGCAGGATCGACGTCATCTTCTTGCCTCGCGCGACCTCGTCGACGAGCTTGTCGAGGTAGCGGACCTTCTGCATGAGCGGGTCCTCGATGTCCTCGACGCGGACGCCACAGATCACCCCGGTGATGAGCGAGGCGTTCGGGTTCCAGGCGGGCGCCCGGTCGAAGAACTCCTCGAGCGTGATCTCGTCCGCGACCGCCCGCGCCAGGCCGGCGTCGTCGTAGCCGGTGAGCCAGCCGATGACCTGGTCGAGCTCGTCCGTCGTGCGCCCCTTGCGCTCCACCTTGGTCACGTAGAGCGGGTAGATGCTCGCGAAGCTCATCCCGAAGATCCGGTGTCCCGCCATGGGTGCCCTCCTCCTGCACGGCCGAGCCCGCAGCCAGCCGAGCCCGTCGCCAGCCGGACCGTGCGGCCGTCCGGCACGAGCTACGCTACCGCGCGGGTCAGGCGGGTCGGGCCGCGACCATCCCGTGCGACGCCTCGAGCCGGTCCACGAGCAGCGTGCCCACCGCGACGAGCGGTACGAGCACGAGATTGCCCAGCAGCATGGTGCGCAGGAACGGGAGCCCGGCGACGTAGCTCGCGACGAGACCGTCGACGCCGGCCGGGTACCAGACGCCGCGGCCCTGGAGCCAGACGCCGAGGTTGGTCCACGCGAAGAACCACAGCGAGCCCGCGACCCCGAACGCCGCGCCCGCCCCGACGCGGCGCCAGCCGGTCGTGTTCCGTGCGAGCAGCGAGCCCAGCCCGACGACGAGCCACGCGCTCCACGTGAACAGCGCGATCGCGGTGTTGCCGAGCACGACGTCGGACACGACGGTCACCGCGAGCGGCACGACGAACGCCCACCGCGAGCGCAGCAGGATCGTCGCGGCGAACGTGGCGGCGGTGACAAGCTCGAGGTTGGGCGGAGCGCCGAGGTCGGCGCGGACGAGGCGCCACACCACGGCGAGCGCCGCGAGCGCCACGACGAGCGCCGGGCGCCACCAGCGCAGCGCCGTGCTCTCCGAGCGCGTCACGAGGTGAAGGTCTCGAGCTTCCACGTGATCTCGTCCCCGTCCTCCGTCTCGAGGGATCCTGCTCCCACGGTAGCCATCTCGCCGTTGACGTACAGCGCCCAGAACTCGCTGTCCGGGTCGGCGGCGACGCCGTCGATCGCCGTGACGAACGCGTTCTCGCCCTCGCCGGTCACCTGGGCGGACGGGTCTGCCTCGAGCAGCAGGTCGAGCGCGGTCGTGCCGGCGCGGCCCTCGTAGGAGAACTCCGGGGCGTCGTCGGTGTCGCCGGACTCGTCGTCGGGCGCCTCGTCCGTCGCGTCGTCCGTCGCGTCGTCGGCAGGCGCGCTCGTCTCCTCGCTCGCGGTCGACGTCGTGGCGTCGGTCGCGGGCTCGTCGGTGGACGAGCACCCGGCGAGCAGGCCCGCGGTGAGCAGGACGGCGGTCAGGGCGGTGAGCGGGCGCGCGGACGTGGCGCGGAGCGTTCGGAGGGTCACGTCGCCAGCGTACGGAGCGCTGCCCGGCTCGCGCCGGGTCGCCCGCCTGTCGGACGACGGCACCTCACCCGATCTCCTCGCCCGCGACGGCCTTGACCGCCAGGCGCTCCTCCTCGCTGACCTCCCACACCTCGTACGCGGAGTGGCCCGCGAGGAGGATGATCCCGCACCCCAGCACGAGGTCCGGCCAGCCGGACCCGGTCCACGCGGTCACGAGCCCCATCGCGATGACGGCGACGTTGACGAGGACGTCGTTGCGGGCCGACAGGAACGCGGCCCGGCTCAGCGACCCGCCGTGGTGGCGGACCCGGACGAGGAGCCATGCGCACGCCCCGTTGACCACGACCGCGCCGAGCGAGGCGAGGACGATCGGCAGCACCTCGGGTGCGGGCGGGTCGCCGAGCCGGCGCACGACCTCCCAGGCGGCGTACAGCGCGGGCACGAGGATGAGCAGGGCCAGTGCCTTGCCCAGGAGCGCGCGCCGCGCGAGGGGGAAGCCCAGCGCGACGGCGATGAGCAGGTTGATCGCCGTGTCCTCGAGGAAGTCGACGCTGTCGGCGAGCAGCGACACCGACCCCGCCGCCAGCGCGACGGACAGCTCGACGACGAAGTACGCCAGGTTGAGCGCTGCGACGACCAGGACGACGCGACGCAGACGACGCGCGACGTCGGCCTCGTCGGGCCGGCGCGCGTCCTGGCCGTTGGTCACCGTCAGACGTCGATGCGCGCGTGGTCCAGCTCGGCGGCGCCTGCGACGATGAACTCCTTGCGCGGCGCGACGTCGCTGCCCATGAGCAGCTCGAACACGCGCTCCGCCGCCTCGGCGTGCTCGGCCGTGACGCGGCGCAGCGTGCGGTGACGCGGGTCCATCGTCGTCTCGGCGAGCTGGTCCGCGTCCATCTCCCCCAGGCCCTTGTAGCGCTGGATGTCGTCCTTGTAGCGGCGCCCGGCCCTGTCGAGCTTCTTGAGCGTCGCGACGAGCTCGGCCTCGGAGTACGTGTAGATGTACTCGTTCTTGCGGCGTCCGGCGCCGATGACCTCGATCCGGTGCAGCGGCGGCACGGCCGCGAACACGCGCCCCGCCTCGACGAGCGGCTTCATGTACCGGTAGAAGAGCGTGAGCAGCAGGGTGCGGATGTGGGCGCCGTCGACGTCGGCGTCCGTCATGAGCACGATCTTGCCGTAGCGCGCGGCCTCGAGGTCGAACGACCGCCCGGACCCGGCGCCGAGCACCTGGATGATCGCCGTGCACTCGGCGTTGCGGAGCATGTCGCTCACGGAGGCCTTCTGCACGTTGAGGATCTTGCCGCGGATGGGCAGGAGCGCCTGGAAGTCGGAGCTGCGCGCGAGGCGCGCGGTGCCGAGCGCGCTGTCGCCCTCGACGATGAACAGCTCGCTGCGCTCGACGTCGTCGCTGCGGCAGTCGACGAGCTTGGCCGGCAGGGACGACGTCTCGAGCGCGTTCTTGCGGCGCGAGATCTCCTTCTGCTTGCGCGCGGTGATGCGCGCCCGCATCTCCGCCACGACCTTGTCGAGCAGCAGCGCGGCCTGCGTCTTCTCGTCGCGCTTGGTCGACGTGAGGAGCGCGTTGAGCTCCTTCTCCACGACGCGCGACACGATGCCGCGCACGGGCGCCGTGCCGAGGACCTCCTTCGTCTGGCCCTCGAACTGCGGCTCGGCGAGGCGGACGGTGACGACGGCGGTCAGCCCGGCGAGGACGTCGTCCTTCTCGATGCGCTCGGACGCGTCCTTGGTGGAGACCTTGAGGCGGCGCGCGTTCGTCTCGACCGACTTGCGCAGCACCTTGAGCAGTCCCTGCTCGAACCCGCCGAGGTGAGAGCCGCCCTTGGGTGTGGCGATGATGTTGACGAAGCTGCGGACCTCGGTCTCGTACCCCGTGCCCCAGCGCAGCGCGACATCGACCTCGCAGTCGCGCTGCACGGCCTGCGGCGTCATGTGACCGCGGTCGTCGAGCACCGGGACGGTCTCCGTGAACGAGCCCGAGCCCGTGAGGTGCCACGTCGCGGTGACGGGCGTGTCCGGCGCGAGGAAGTCGACGAAGTCGACCGACCCGCCGGTGTGCACGAACGTCTCCTCGTGCGGCCCGGACTCCCCCGGCGTGCCGGGGACGCCGCGCTCGTCGCGCACGGTGATCTCGAGGCCGGGGACGAGGAACGTCGTCTGGCGCACGCGGGTGACGAGCTCGTCGTAGGAGAAGACGGCGGTCTTGAGGAAGATCTGACGGTCCGCCCAGTAGCGCACGCGCGTGCCGGTGACGCCGCGCTTCGTCTTCCCGACGACCGCGAGCTCGGAACCCGAGACGAACGGCTCGAACGGGGCGTCCGGCGTCGGGCCCGCCTTCGGGTCCGTGAAGATGCCGGGCTCGCCGCGGTGGAACGTCATGCGGTGCGTCTTGCCGCCGCGGTCCACCTCGACGTCCAGACGCGACGAGAGCGCGTTCACGACGGAGGCCCCGACGCCGTGGAGACCGCCCGACGCGGTGTACGAGCCACCGCCGAACTTGCCGCCCGCGTGCAGCTTGGTGAAGACGACCTCGACGCCGGACAGGCCGGTCTTGGGCTCGATGTCGACGGGGATGCCACGACCGTCGTCCTCGACCGTCACGGACGAGTCGGCGTGCAGCACGACGAGGATCTTGGAGCAGTTCCCGGCGAGCGCCTCGTCGACGGAGTTGTCGATGATCTCCCACAGGCAGTGCATGAGGCCGCGCGAGTCGGTGGTCCCGATGTACATGCCGGGGCGCTTGCGCACGGCCTCGAGACCCTCGAGCACGGACAGGTGCCGAGCGGTGTAGCTGGACTCAGCGGAGGTGGTCGTCACGGCGGCAAGCCTAGACGAGCGCACCCACACCCTTGCGCTCCCCCGCCGCGGGCCCGCGGCTGCGGCCACGGCGCGGCTCCGCTCGGGAGGCGTCACGGACCCGGCGCGGGCCGTGCACGGACCCGAGGCGCTTCGCGGGTAGCGAACCGGGCCCCCGTGGGGGACGAATCCTCAGGGGCGGATGGTTTGATGTTCATGTGACTGCTACGACGACCACCACCGAACCGCTGACCGCGGCCGACCGCTGCGACCGCTGCGGGGCCCAGGCGTACGTCCGCGTGGTCCTGCCGAGCGGTGAGCTGCTGTTCTGCGGCCACCACGCGCGGGCGCACGCCGAGGCCTACACCGACCTCGCGACGTCCATCCAGGACGAGACCGACAAGCTGCTCGCGGAGCACGGCGCGCGCTGACGCGCCGCTCGCACCGCAGGGCCCCGGCCGCCTCGCCGCGAGCGGGGTCCGTCAGGGGCCACGAGGACCGGCTCCACCGCCCGGTCCGGCGGCCGACAGCCGACGACGACACGACGAAGGCCCCGAGGAGCTCTCCTCGGGGCCTTCGTGCGTCTCGACGCTTCTCGCCCTCGGGCGGCCGGGCCGGCCGCCCGAGGGCGGGGACGTCAGTCGAGGTAGTCGCGCAGGACCTGCGAGCGGCTCGGGTGCCGCAGCTTCGACATGGTCTTCGACTCGATCTGCCGGATGCGCTCGCGCGTCACGCCGTAGACCTTGCCGATCTCGTCGAGCGTCTTGGGCTGCCCGTCGGACAGGCCGAAGCGCATCGAGACGACGCCCGCCTCGCGCTCGCTGAGGGTGTCGAGCACCTGGTGGAGCTGCTCCTGCAGGAGCGTGAAGCTCACGGCGTCGGCCGGGACGATCGCCTCGGAGTCCTCGATGAGGTCACCGAACTCGCTGTCGCCGTCCTCACCGAGGGGCGTGTGCAGCGAGATGGGCTCGCGGCCGTACTTCTGGACCTCGACGACCTTCTCCGGGGTCATGTCGAGCTCCTTGGCGAGCTCCTCGGGCGTGGGCTCCCGGCCCAGGTCCTGCAGCATCTGCCGCTGCACGCGCGCGAGCTTGTTGATGACCTCGACCATGTGCACCGGGATACGGATCGTGCGCGCCTGGTCCGCCATCGCGCGCGTGATCGCCTGGCGGATCCACCACGTCGCGTACGTCGAGAACTTGTAGCCCTTGGTGTAGTCGAACTTCTCCACCGCACGGATCAGACCGAGGTTGCCCTCCTGGATCAGGTCCAGGAACAGCATGCCGCGACCCGTGTACCGCTTGGCCAGCGACACCACCAGACGCAGGTTCGCCTCGAGCAGGTGGTTCTTCGCGCGCTTGCCGTCGTGCGCGATCCACTGGAGCTCGCGCTTGAGCTTGCGGTCCAGGTCGTCGCCCTCGGCCGCGAGCTTCTCCTCCGCGAACAGGCCGGCCTCGATCCGCTTCGCGAGCTCGACCTCCTGCTCCGCGTTCAGCAGCGCGACCTTGCCGATCTGCTTGAGGTAGTCCTTGACCGGGTCGGCCGTCGCACCGGCGGTCACGACCTGCTGGACCGGCGCGTCGTCCTCGTCGGCGTCCGACACGACGAAGCCCGTCTCCTCGGGCTCCTCGGTCGCGGCACCGGCGGCAGGCTTCTTCGCGCCCGAGCCCGCGGCCGCGTCCTCCTCGTCCTCGGTCACGTCGATCTCGAGGTCCTCGACCTCGACCTCGGCGTCGTCCTCGTCGTCGTCCTTCTTCTTGGCGCGCGCGGGCGTCGCCTTCGCCTTGGCCGGGGACTTCGCCGCGGTCTTGCGGGCGGCGGGCTTCGCGGGTCCGGTGGACGGCGCGGCCTCGGCCGCGTCGCCCTCGGTCGCCGGGGCGGCCTTGGCGGCGGTCGTCGTGCGACGCGTCGTCGACGACGTCGACTTCGCGGCGGCGGGCTTGGTGCGCGCCGTCGTCGTGCTGCGCGGCGAGGCCGCCGCGGCGACCTTCGTCGTGGTCGGGATGTCGACCTCGACGCCGGCGCCTGCGAGCGCGCGGAAGACCGCCTTCAGCCGCTTGGCGTCGTTGACGGCGGCCTGCTCGCACGCGGTGCGGAAGCTCTCGGCGTCGACGCGACCGTTCGCGCTGCCGCGCCGCAGGAGCTCCTGCAGGGCGGGGTGCTCGAACTCTCGCGGAAGTGCGGAAATCGGGGTTGAGGGCGCCACAAACCGACCTTTCGGCAATCATGGGGGGCGGTAGGGCCGCCAGAGCGGGGACGTGAACCGTGAAGTGCGGGCTTCTCGTGGACTCTCACGGTGAGTCGTCGGGCTCTAGCGGATACCTATATTGTACCGGCGATCCGTGCACCGGGCGCCGCGACACGGGGTGAGGTCGGACCTGACCGCCGCTCGGCGGTCCCGCACACCACGTCTCGGCGACGTCCGTCACCCGGGTCCTGGCCTGTACAACGGCCGGGCACCCGCGAAGATTCCCTGCTCAGGCCCCCGCGGCGCGCTCGGGCTTGACGGCCAGCACCGGGCACGGCGCGTCGAGCAGGATGCGCTGGGCGTTCGACCCGAGGATGAGCTTGCCGACCGGGCTGCGGCGGCGCAGGCCGATGACGATGAGGTCCGCGGAGGCGCGCTCGGCCGCGCTCACGAGGTCGTCGGCGAGGTCGGACGTCCCCCGCTCGCGCCGCAGCGTCGTCCCCGTGCCCTCGAGCCGCTCCTCGACCCGGCGCAGGTCGTCCTCGTGCGCGGCGGCGAGCTCGGGCGTCGACGTCGAGCCCTCCGTGACCACGACCACGAGCTCGGTGCCGCGACGGACCGCCTCGGTGGCCGCGCTGTCGAGAGCCTCGCGGCCCTCGGGCGTGCTCAGGTGCGCGACGACGACGCTCATGTGTCCTCCGGAACGGCTCGTGGGCGCGGCCGGCCGCGGGCGGCGACCGCAGGTCGTGTTGCGGTCGAACCTACCCGAACCCGCGCGCCCCGGCTCACACGTCGGCGCGGATCCAGCCCGGCGGCACACCGGCGTCGAGCGCGCTCGACAGCAGGAGGGCGAGCCGGTACGTCGGGTCCTCCGCGAGCGCCTCGTCGAGCCGGCGTCCCGCCCGGCCGCCGTCCCCGTGCCACCAGGCGACCAGCGCGAGTAGCGTGAGCGCCGGCGCGGTGCTCCCGCGCGGTGCGTGAGCCACGACCGCCTCCAGCACGGCGCGGGCCGGTCCCGTGACGGTCGGGTCGGGCGCCAGACCCGCTGCCGGGTCGACGATCGACGCGATCGCGCGCGCCGTCCCGGCGTCGACGTCGCCACCGTGCACCGTGCGGTCCGCGAGGTCGCCCGTCCCGGGCACGAGCGAGACGAGCACGGCGTCGCGCACCGGGACCGCCTCGAGCCCCGCCGCGAGCCGGCCCAGGACCGTGGCCGGAGGCAGTCCCGCCCCGGTCCGCGCGTCGGGTGCCTGGCCCCCCGCGCGGTCCCGCTCGTGCTGCGCTGCACGGGCGACCGCCGCACGCCACTCGGCCAGGCTCTCGACCCGGCGGGCGACGGGGTCCGGGTCGGCCCAGGCGTCGTTCGGGCCGACCCCGCGGGCGCGGTCCCGTACCCGCCGCGCGGCACGCGCCGCTCGTCGGCGCTCGTCGGCACCCGCGCGCGGGATCCGCAGCGCCTCCTCCCGCGAGTCCGCGAGCGCCGCCCCGGCGAGGACCATGTGCGCGCCCACCTCGCTCGACTCGAGCTCGCGCAGCGGGCGCCCGCCCGGCGGGCAGCACTCGTCCTCGACGCAGTCGAGCGCGTACCAGCCGCTCGGCGCCACGACCCAGACGTCCACCGGGCCGTGGTGCGGCTCGACGGCCTCGCGGCAGTGCTGAACGGCGGCCCTCGCGACGGTGGCCTCGACGCCGCCGGATCGCAGCGGGGCGTCCGTGTAGACCACGAGGACGACCCGTTCCGCACCGTCCGCGGCGAGGTGTCCGACGACGGACCGCGCGAGCTGCGGGCCGTGCTCGAGGTCGGCGACGTCGGCGACGTCGACCCGGACGACGAGCCCGATCCGACCGCGCGGCGGGCGCAGCCCGACGAGGACGACGCTGTCCTGCGGTCGGTAGCCGAGCCGGTAGGGAACGAAGGCGAGGAGCTCGCGCGGGCCCTGGGCCCGGATCAGGGTGGTCATGAGCCCATCCCAGCCCGTCCCGGGGCCGCGCGGGGAGAGCGCGCGGACGCCTGTGGACGCCCTGCGTCCGGCGAGTCGCCGGAACGCGCCCTGTGGTCCAGCCCCGGGGCCGGTGGTGGCTCGCGGAGGCCCGGGTGACTACGGTGTGCGCGTGCCACCACGAACCCGAGCCCGCGTGCGGCGTGCGGACCCGTCCGCTCGTGCTGCCGCCGTCGTCCTCGTCGTGGCGCTGCTCGGCACGACGCTCGCGGGCTGCCGGTCCGACCCGGGCGACGTCCAGGGGGCCGCCGGGCCCCGCGCCACGCCGGAGTCCCCCGCGTCCGAGGCGGCCGGGGTCCCGGGCACGCCGCTGCCCGACTACGACGCGGCGTCGGCGGTCGGCGACCTCGTGGAGGGCTTCCCGGCGGAGCTCGTCACGGTCCCCCCGGGCGCCCAGGTGCTCGCGAGCTCGGCCCGGCCCTCGGAGGACGGCACGCTCGTGGACGTCACCCTCAACCTGCGCTCGGACGAGCCCGTCGACGCCCTCACCGCCTACTACACCGACGCGCTCGGCGCCGCCGGGTTCGAGGTGTCGCCCTCGAGCGTCCCGAGCGCGCTCACGTCCCTCACGACGTTCGTCCGGACGCCCGCCCCCGACTCCCCCACCGAGTCGCTGGCCGTCGGCGTCTTCGACGACGAGACCGAGCGCCTGGTGACGATCAGCGGGCAGGTCGCGGCGGGCTGAGGCTCCGACCGTGGTACGACGCCCCGAGGCGGCCGCACCGCATAGGCTTCCCCCGTGCCGAACCCGTCGCTGCCGACCTCGTCCTCGCCCGAGCCCCTCGCCTCGGAGGCTGCTCAGAGCGTCTCCGACCCGGGCGCGAGCGCGCTCGTCGACCGGGAGGGCGTGCGTGCCGGGGTCGACGAGGCCCTGCGCGTCGCGACCGTCGTGCTGCGCGACCAGCTCTCCTCCACGCACCCCGACGCGGACCCGCTCGCCGACGCGACGGACGAGCTGGTCGCCGGGGGCAAGCGCTTGCGGGCCGCCTTCTGCTACTGGTCCTGGCGTGCGCACGGCGGCGACCCGGAGGGCCCGCACCGCGACGTCGTGCTCCGGACGGGTGCGGCGCTCGAGCTGTTCCAGGCCGCGGCGCTCTTCCACGACGACGTCATGGACGCCTCCGACACGCGGCGCGGGCACCCGACCGCGCACCGCGCGTTCGGGGCGCGGCACCGCGCGCTCGGCTGGTCGGGCGACGCCGACCGGTACGGCGAGAACACGGCGATCCTGCTCGGAGACCTCGCGCTCATCGCGAGCCACCGCGAGCTGGGCGACGCGCTCGACGCCCTCCCCACCGACGTCGCGACGCGGTCGCGCGTCGTGTTCGGGCGCATGCAGACCGAGGTGATCGTGGGGCAGTACCTCGACGTGCAGTCGCAGGTGCTGCCGTGGGGCGACGACCCCGCGGCCGACGAGGAGCGCGCGCGGGCCGTGATCCGGTCGAAGTCCGCGCGCTACAGCGTCGAGCACCCGATCGCGCTCGGCGCGGCGCTCGCCGGGGCCGACGACGTCGCCGTCGCCGCGACGAGCGCGTTCGGGCTGCCCGTGGGCGAGGCGTTCCAGCTCCGCGACGACGTGCTCGGCGTGTTCGGGGACGCGCGCGTCACGGGGAAGCCCGCGGGCGACGACCTGCGCGAGGGCAAGCGCACGGTGCTCGTCGTGCGCGCGCTCGCCGCGGCGACGCCCGCGCAGCGCGACCTCCTGCTCACGCACCTGGGCGACCCGGACCTCGACGCGCGCACGGTCGAGGATCTGCGCGCCGTGCTCGTCGAGACCGGTGCGCGCGACGCCGTGGAGTCGCTCATCGCCGAGCTCACCGACCGGGCGTCGTCGGCCCTCGCCGGTGCCGGGCTCGACGAGCCCGGGGCCACGATGCTCGGGCTGCTCGCGCGGGCCGCCGTCCAGCGCACCGCCTGACGCGAGGCAGAGCAGGTCGGACGAGCGCGTCGGACGCGCGGCTCAGAGCTCGGACTGCGCGACGCGCCGTACGCGCGCCTTGTGGCCGCTCAGGAGCGTGTCGAACGGCGGCTCCCCCAGCTCGGCGTGCGGCGCGAACAGCCACTCGAGGATCTCGGCGTCGTCGAAGCCGGCGTCGGTGAGCACGACGATCGTCCCCTGGAGGCTCGACAGGACGCCGACGCGGCCGCTCTCGTCCGGGCGCCCGGCGTTCGCCGGGTCGACGAGGTGCAGCGGCACGAGGAACCGGGCCGGGATCTGGAACGTCGTCCGCTCACCACGCTTCACGCCGACGACGCGGCGCTCCTGGACGATCCGGCGCACCTTGCCGACGTCGGTGCCGAGCGCCTCGGCGACGTCGGGGAGGGTCAGCCACTCGCCGACCAGGTCGTCGAGGGTCGGGCGGGGGCTGGGGTCACGGTCGGTCACCGGGCAAGCCTACGGCGTGCCTCCACACGACACCCACGCCGTGCACGCCCGCGCTCACCGGATCGCGACGCCCGGCCACCTAGACTCTCCCCGTGGCCACCGTGACGACCGATCCCCTCGTCGGCCGCCTGGTCGACGGGCGGTACGAGGTCGTCTCGCGCATCGCGCGAGGCGGCATGGCGACGGTCTACCTGGCCGTCGACCGGCGGCTCGAGCGCGAGGTCGCGCTCAAGGTCATGCACGCCCACCTCGCCGAGGGTGCGTCGGGCGCCGACTTCGTCTCGCGCTTCCGCCGTGAGGCGCGCGCGGCGGCCCGCCTCACCCATCCCGGTCTCGTCGCCGTGTACGACCAGGGGCTCGACGGGGACACGAGCTACCTCACGATGGAGTACGTGGCGGGCTCGAACCTGCGCCGCGCGATGCTCACCGAGCGCACCCTGCCGCTGGGCCGCACGCTCGACGTGCTCGAGGACGTCCTCGATGCTCTCGCCGCCGCCCACCGCGCCGGGCTCGTGCACCGCGACATCAAGCCGGAGAACGTGCTCCTCGACACCGAGGGCCGGCTCAAGGTCACCGACTTCGGGCTCGCGCGCGCGGTCAACGAGGTCACGGCGACGACGACCGGCACCATCCTCGGGACCGTCGCGTACCTCTCCCCCGAGCTCATCGCGACGGGCACGTGCGACGCGCGGACCGACGTCTACGCCGTGGGGATCCTTGCCTACGAGATGCTGCTGGGAACGGTCCCGCACACCGGCACGACCCCGATCCAGGTCGCGTTCCAGCACGTCAACAACGACGTGCCGCCGCCCTCGGACGTCGCGCCGTGGATCCCGCCCGAGGTCGACGACCTGCTGTGCGCGCTCGCCGCGCGCGATCCCGCCGACCGCCCGGCCGACGCGGGCGCCGCCCTCGCACTCGTCCGCTCGGTCCGGGCGGAGCTCGACCCGGCCGACCTCGAGCGGCGCGTCGACCCGCCCGCGGCCGCGGGCGCCGTCGGGCCCGCCCAGGGCGCGGAGCACGGCCCGACGGCGGAGCACCGTTCGGCGGCGACCGCACCCCTCGCCGCGCTCAGCCTCCAGGACCGTGAGGCCGCCGGCCTCACCGAGCCCCTCGCCGTGGGGCACGTCGTCGCCCCGACGACGCGGCCGGGCCCGCCGCCGCCTCCGGCTCCTCCGGCCACGGCCCGACGCCGCGGCCGGGGCCGTGCCCTCGTGTGGTCGCTCGTCGTCCTGCTCGTCCTGGCGGGTGTCGGTGGCGGCGCGGCCTGGTGGTTCTCGTCCGGGCCGGGCGCATACACGCAGGTCCCCGACGGCCTCGTCGAGGTGTCCCGGACCGAGGCCGCAACGATCCTCGACCGCGCGAACCTCGACCACACGGTCGAGGAGCGCTACGACGACACCGTGCCCGAGGGCGCCGTCGTCGAGACCGACCCTCCGTCCGGCGAGCGCGTGCGCAAGGACGGGAGCGTCCTGCTCGTCGTCTCGAAGGGCGTGCGGATGCTCACGGTGCCGACCGGTCTCGTGGGCGCCACGGACGTCGACGCGACGGCCGCGCTCGAGGGGGCCGACCTGACGGTCGGTGACCCGGTCGCGCAGGCGCACGACGAGGTCCCGGCGGGCCAGGTCATGGCCGTCACGGACAGCGACGGCAACCCGATCGAGGAGGGCGCCACGGTCCGGCACGACGTCCCCGTCGTGCTCACGGTCTCGTCCGGCCCGGCGCCCGTCGTCGTCCCGCAGGTCACGGGCTCCCAGAAGGACGCAGCGGTCAAGGCCCTGGAGGACCAGGGCCTCGTCCCCGCGGTCACGGAGGAGTACTCCGAGTCCGTCGCCGCGGGCCTCGTGATCCGCCAGGACCCGGAGCAGGGCAGCGACGCGCACCGGACGGACACGGTGAACGTCGTCGTCTCG
Organism: Cellulosimicrobium cellulans; assembly: GCF_006539945.1. Classification (GTDB taxonomy): domain Bacteria; phylum Actinomycetota; class Actinomycetes; order Actinomycetales; family Cellulomonadaceae; genus Cellulosimicrobium; species Cellulosimicrobium cellulans. The sequence goes on from NZ_BJNZ01000002.1 coordinate 266,877, forward strand.
CTCGGGCCCCCTCTCGTCGACGTCCCGAACGTCAACACCAGAAACGTCACGGACGCCGAGAAGGCCCTGAAGGATGCGGGCTTCCAGGTCGAGATCCGCTACCCGCAGGGCATCCACCCGCTCAACATCGTCTACGCCCAGGACCCACCGGGCGGGGACGGGCGCACCGCGCCCAAGGGCTCGACGATCGTCCTCAACGTCTTCTGACGCGACGGCGACCGTCAGCGTCCGTCAACGACGCAGCATCTCCGCGACCTGGAAGGCCATCTCCAGCGACTGCTGGTGGTTGAGGCGCGGGTCGACGAGGGTCTCGTAGCGCAGGGCCAGGCCGGCGTCGTCGATCTCCTCGCTGCCGCCGAGCACCTCGGTGACGTCGTCGCCGGTGAGCTCGACGTGCAGCCCGCCGGGGACGGTGCCCGCGGCGCGGTGCACCTCGAAGAAGCCGCGGACCTCGTCGAGCACGTCGTCGAAGCGGCGCGTCTTGTAGCCGCTCGCGGACGTGATGGTGTTGCCGTGCATCGGGTCGGTGACCCACGTGACGGGCACGCCGGCCCGGGACACGGCCTCGACGAGCGGCGGCAGCGCGTCGCGCACGTTGCCCGCGCCCATGCGCGTGACGAACGTCAGGCGACCCTCGACGTCGTCCGGGTTGAGCCGGTGCGCGAGCTCGAGCGCGACGTCGGGCGTCGTGGTCGGCCCGAGCTTGACGCCGATCGGGTTCGCGACGCGCGACAGGAAGTCGACGTGCGCGCCGTCGAGCTGGCGCGTGCGCTCGCCGATCCACAGGAAGTGGGCCGACGTGTCGTACGCGTCGCCCGTGCGCGTGTCGCGGCGCGTGAGCGCGCGCTCGTAGTCCAGGACGAGGGCCTCGTGGCTCACGAAGAACTCGACGGTGCGCAGGGCGTCGAAGTCGGCGCCGCACGCGTCCATGAAGCGGATCGCGCGGTCGATCTCGGACGCCGTCTGCTCGTAGCGCGCGTAGGCCGGGTTGCGCATGAACCCGCGGTTCCACTCGTGGACCTGGCGCAGGTCGGCGAACCCGCCGGTCGTGAAAGCCCGCACGACGTTCCACGTGGCCGACGAGATCTGGTACGCCTGCACGAGGCGCTCCGGGTCGGGCACGCGCGCCTCGGGGGTGAACGCGTGGCCGTTGATCATGTCGCCGCGGTACGCGGGCAGCGTCACGCCGTCGCGCGTCTCCGAGTCGGAGCTGCGCGGCTTCGCGTACTGCCCGGCCATGCGGCCCATCTTCACGACGGGCATGCTCGCCCCGTGCGTGAGGATGACCGCCATCTGGAGGATCGTGCGGATCTTGTTGCGGATGCGGTCGGCGTTCGCCTCGGCGAACGTCTCGGCGCAGTCTCCCCCCTGGAGGAGGAACGCCTCGCCCCGCCCGGCCGCGGCCAGGCGGGAGCGCAGCGTGTCGGCCGCGGCGGGCACCACGAGCGGCGCGGAGGCCGCCAGCCGGTCCCGGACGGCGTCGAGCGCCGCCTCGTCCGGCCACGTCGGCTGCTGGAGCGCGACGAGCGTGCGGAAGTGGTCGAGCCCGGCGTCGGTCCCCGGCTCGCTCGTGGTGGTCATCCCGCTGCCCGGGTCAGTGCGCGGCGGGTGCCGCGGCGACGAGCGGCTGGCCGATGCCCTCGAGGAGCTCGCCGAACCACTGCTGCGTGACGTCGAACGCCTTGCCCCCGGCGATGCGCGGGAACTCGATCGCGCGCAGGCGGTCGCCGTTCTCCTCGTCGTGCCCGATGACGCCGGACTCGCCGCGCAGCGCGCACTCGACCGCGAGGTCGGTCATCGACTTGATGAGGCGCAGGTCCTCGGCGTTCGCGGCCGCGGCGCGCGAGAAGTAGCCGGACTTCTGGACCATGACCTTCTCGGCACCCAGCTTGTCGGCGAACTGCTTGGCGAACCACTGGCCCGGGTTGACGGTGTCGAGCTTGACGTGGCCGAACGGGTCGCGCTGGACCTCCTCGCCGGCCGCCTCGAGCTGAGCGACGATCTCGTGCATGCCGGCGCCCTCGGACAGGAAGATGTTGACGTTCCCCTGCTCGTCCATGATCGCCTTGAGGCGCTCGGCCTCGGCGTCGATGTCGAGCGCGAGCTCCGGCAGGAAGACGGCGTGGACGTCCCAGCGCTCGCGCGACAGGCCGAGGGCCGGGGCCCACTCCTGCGCGTCGAGCCACTTGCGGTACTCGGCGGCGGACGCGGCGGTGAGCCACCCGCAGTGGCGGCCCATGACCTCGTGCACGATGAGCATGCGCGGGCCCGAGCGGTGCTCGCCGATGACGTTCGCCGCGAAGCCCGCCGCCTCCTCGGCCGCGGTCCAGGCCCCGAGCGACTGACGGATCGGGATCACGTCGTTGTCGATCGTCTTCGGCAGGCCCACGACGGTGAGCTCGTAGCCGTTCTCGTGGAGGTACGCGGCGAGGTCGGCCGCGGTCGTGTTGGTGTCGTCGCCGCCGATGGTGTGCAGCACGTCGACGCCGTCCGCCTTGAGCTGCTCCGCGGCGACCTGCAGCGGGTCCTGGCCCTCCTCGACCAGGCCGCGCTTGACGCAGTCGGCCGCGTTGGTGAGCTTGACGCGCGAGTTGCCGATCGGCGAGCCGCCGAAGCGGTGCAGGATGCCGGCCTGCTTGCGGCCCTCCTCGTCCACCACGATCTTCGTGCCGGTCAGCAGGCCGTGGTAGCCGTACTGGTAGGCGATGATCTCGATCTCCGGGTCGAGCTCCGTGTACCGCTCGATGAGACCCCCGACGGCGGAGGACAGGCACGGGGCGAAACCGCCCGCGGTGAGGAGGGCGACGCGACGAACCGACATGTGAACTCAGAACCTCTCGTAGGACGGATCCTGGCCGGACGGACGCGGTCCGGCGGGGTGGCGGCGACGGCGACGAGCACGTGCCCCACGGAGGGCACCGTGAGCACTGCGCGGCCGGCCGTCGCTCAGTCTACTGACGCCGCGCCGGGCTCCGGCGGCGGTTCCGGGACCTGGACGTCGGGAGCCGGACGGCCGCCTGGCGCCCCGCCCGCCTCCTCGGACTCGGTGTGCCCCGCGGCGAGGCGCGCCTTCGCCGTCGCGGCGTAGATGTCGACGTACTCCTGGCCGGACAGCCGCATGATCGCGTACTGGATCTCGTCGGCGACGGCGCGCAGGATGAAGCGGTCGTTCTCCATGCCGCGGTACCGCGAGAAGTCGAGCGGCTCGCCGACGACGACCCCGATGCGCATGGGCTTGGGGATGACCTTGCCGATCGGCTGGGCGATGTTCGTGCCCACCATCGCGACCGGCACCACGGGCGCGCCCGACTCGAGCGCGAGGCGCGCGACGCCCGTCTTGCCGCGGTACAGCCGTCCGTCCGGGCTGCGCGTGCCCTCGGGGTAGATGCCGAACAGGTCGCCCTCGCGCAGCACGCGCAGGCCGGTCTCGAGCGCGGCCTCGCTCGCCTTGCCGCCGGCCCGGTCGACGGGGATCGTGCCGACGCCGCGCATGAACCCGGCCGTCAGGCGCCCCTTGACCCCCGTGCCCGTGAAGTAGTCGGACTTGCCGAGGAACTGGACCTTGCGGTCGAGGACGAGCGGCAGGATGAACGAGTCGATGACCGCGAGGTGGTTGCTCGCGAGGATCGCACCCCCCTCGTCCGGCACGTGCTCGACGCCCCGCGTCCAGGGACGGTACAGGACCCGCAGGATCGGGCCGACCATCACCTGCTTCATGAACCAGTAGAACAACGTTCCTCCTCGCGGGGTCCCGGCGCGGGACGTGCATCCGACTCTAGAGTGATTCCTATGGCCGCACCGAACGCCCAGCCGGACTCCCCGCAGCCCGACGACGCACCCGACCCCACGCCCGACGACGCGTCGCGGGGCCCCGAGCACCCTGGTCCCGACGACGAGGGTGCCCCGCAGGACGACGCGCCGCGCGAGCCGGCCCTCGACGTCGACGCGCAGTGGGCCGGCATCGTGGCCGAGCTCTCCGACCTGTCCGAGCTCGACCGTGACGCCGCGCGCCGCCCCGAGGACGGGGACGGGCCCGCCGACGCTCCAGAGGGACCCGCGCCGTCGCCGCGCGACGGCCGCGACGTGCTCGGGTCCGTGCCCGTCGCGCCGTGGGTCCGCACCAGCGGTCCCCGCGACTGGCCGACGACGCCGGAGGTCGAGGACCTCGAGGAGGCCGAGAGCCACTTCGTGCCGCCGGACCCGCCGCTCGTGCTCGGCCGCGACCCGCTCCTCACCATGGCGTGGGCCCTGGCCGTCGGCGTGCCGATCCTGCTGCTGGTGGTGCTCGTCGTGGTGCGTCCGTACCCGGTGATCGTCGCGCAGGTGGGCGGCGGGGCGTTCCTCGCCGGGCTCGCGATCCTGCTCTGGCGCATGCCCCACCGCCGGGACGACGACGACGAGGGCCCGGGCGCCGTCGTCTGACGCCCGGGCCTCGCCCGCGCCTGGTCCCGCCGCCCCGTCGGCCGGTCGTCAGCGGTCAGCGGCGCGCGAGGTCCGCCGCGCCGACGATCCCGGCCTCGTTGCCGTGCTCGGCGAGCTCGATGCGCGCCTCGGGACGGTGGCCGCGCGCGGAGAGCTGGTCCGCGAACGCGCGGCGCACCGGCTGGAGCAGCAGGTCGCCGGCCGCGCCGACACCGCCGCCGATGACGATGAGCTCCGGGTCGAGCAGCGCCGTCACCGAGGCCGCGCCCTCGCCGATCCAGCGGCCGAGGTTCGCGAGCAGCTCGACCGCGAGGTCGTCGCCCTCCTGCGCGGCCTGCGTGATCTGGGGGCCGTTGAGCTTGTCCGGGTCCCCGGCGCAGATCTCCAGGAGGCGCGTGGCGCGGTCCGGCTGGGCGATGAGCGCGTTCTGCCCGTCGCGCACCAGGGCGCGCCCGGACGCGTACTGCTCCCAGCAGCCCTCGTGGCCGCAGCCGCAGTAGTGGCCGCCCGGGACGACGCGCATGTGCCCCACCTCGGCGGCGACGCCCCACTTGCCGCGCACGAGCTCGCGGTCGACCACGATCGCGCCGCCGAGGCCCGTCCCGACCGTCAGCATGAGCATGTCGGTCGCGTCGCGCCCGACGCCGAACTGGAACTCGGCCCAGCCCGCGGCGTTCGCGTCGTTCTCGACGACGATCGACACGTCGGAGTCACCGATGAGCTCGCGCACGTTCCTCGCGAGGGGGTACTCGCGCCACGCGATGTTCGGCGCGAAGAGCACGGACGTGCGGTCGGGGCTGACGAAGCCGGCCGCGGCCAGGCCCATCGCGCCCACCTCGTGCTCGGCGGTCAGCTCGGCATACACGTCGGCGATGGCACGGTCGATGCTCGCGACGTCGTCGGGCTCGGTGTCGCGGCGCGTCTGGACGAGGATCTCGCCCTTCTCGTCGACGACCCCGGCCGCGATCTTCGTCCCGCCGATGTCCACACCGATGGCGTGCATGTCCCGTCCTCACTCGCTCGGTAACCGCTGACTAACCGCTGGCTGGATGCCTCACGCTGCGGGTGCTGCCCGCGCACGGGCGACGCACGACGACGGCTCGCGACCCCGCGCCCGGGTCGTCCTGCCGGAGCTCCGCCCGGAACTCCGCGCCCGCGCGAAACGTTGCGCAAGCAGCGCACAGCACCTGAAGCCTACCGACATCGACAGGTCCCGGGCACACACCGCCACTGGGTAGGGTTCTCCCACCGTCGACTACTGCCACTGGAGCCAGAATGGACGAGATCAGCGCCCCACGGATCGTCGAAGTCGATCCCTCGAAGAACCTCAACGACCTGCTCGCGAGCCGTGTCGCGGCCGACCCGGCGGCGCCGATGGTCGAGCGCCGCGTCGGCGCCGACGGTGCGTGGCAGGCTCTCAGCGCCCGCGGGTTCGACGCCGAGGTCGTCGCCGTGGCGAAGGGGCTCGTCGCGCGCGGCATCCAGCCGGGCGACCACGTGGGCATCATGTCGCGCACGCGCTACGAGTGGACGCTCCTGGACTGGGCCACGTGGGCGGCCGGCGCCGTGCCGGTGCCGCTCTACGAGACGTCGAGCGCCGAGCAGGTGCAGTGGATCCTCTCGGACGCCGACGTCCGGCTGCTCGTCGTCGAGACCGAGGCGCACGCGGCGACCGTCGGCGAGGTGCGCGACCAGGTCCCCGCGCTGTCCGACGTCCTCGCGATCGACTCGGGCGCGATCGCGACCCTGACCGCCGACGGCGCGGAGGTCGAGGACGCGGAGATCGCCCGACGCAGGGGCCTGGCGAACCTGGCCGACGTCGCGACGATCATCTACACGTCCGGGACGACCGGCCGGCCCAAGGGCGCAGAGCTCACGCACGAGAACTTCTACTCGCTCACGGTCAACGCCGTGAAGGCGGTGCCCGAGGTGTTCGGTGAGCCGGGCGGTCGCACGCTGCTCTTCATGCCGCTCGCGCACGTGTTCGCGCGGTTCATCGGCGTGCTCGTCGTCGCCGGCGGCACGGTGCTGGGACACACGCCCGACACGAAGACGCTGCTCGACGACCTCGGCACCTTCAAGCCGACGTACATCCTCTCGGTACCGCGCGTGTTCGAGAAGGTCTACAACTCGTCCGAGCAGAAGGCCGCCGCGGGCGGCAAGCTGAAGATCTTCCACTGGGCCGCCGCGACCGCGATCGCGTACTCGCGCGCGCTCGACGAGCCGTCCGGCCCCGGCATCGGGCTGCGGCTCCAGCACAAGGTCGCCGACGCACTCGTGTTCAAGAAGCTCCGCCACGCGCTCGGCGGCCGCGCCAAGTACGCGGTCTCCGGCGGCGCGCCGCTCGGCGAGCGGCTGGGGCACTTCTACCGCGGCATCGGCGTGCGCATCCTCGAGGGCTACGGGCTCACCGAGTCGACGGCTCCGACGTGCGTCAACCGCCCGGCGACCACGAAGATCGGGACCGTCGGCGAGCAGCTCCCGGGCTGCGCCGCGCGCATCGCCGAGGACGGCGAGATCCTGCTCAAGGGCGACCACATCTTCCGCGGCTACCACAACAACGAGCAGGCCACGGCGGACGCGTTCGTCGACGGCTGGTTCCGCACGGGCGACCTCGGCTCGCTCGACGAGGACGGGTTCCTGCGCATCACGGGCCGCAAGAAGGAGATCATCGTGACCGCGGGCGGCAAGAACGTCGCCCCCGCCGTCCTCGAGGACCGCATCCGCGCCCACGCGCTGGTCTCCCAGTGCGTCGTCGTCGGCGACCAGAAGCCCTTCATCGGAGCGCTCGTCACGCTCGACCCCGAGGGTCTGCCGGGCTGGGCGAGCATGCACGGCAAGGAGCCGATGTCGATCGAGGCAGCGGCCAAGGACCCCGACGTGCTCGCCGCCCTCGACGCCGCCGTGACGCGCGCCAACCAGGCCGTGTCGCGGGCCGAGTCCATCCGCAAGTTCACCGTGCTCACCACCGACTTCACGGTCGAGAACGGCTACCTCACGCCGTCGCTCAAGGTGAAGCGCGGCGAGGTGCTCAAGGACTTCGCGGCCGACGTGGAAGCGATCTACGTGGACGGGCCCGCCCCGGTCCGCTGACGCTCGACGGGTCGTCGACGACACCCGAGACAGCCCTCCCCGGCACCCGCCGGGGAGGGCCGTCGACGTTCAGCGGCGCGCGAGCCGCGCGAGGAGCGCCTGCGCGGGGACGCACACCGCGCCCATGGCCTGCACGTCGTCCGACACCGCGCGGTCGCTCGTCACGACGACGACGGGGCGGCCCGCGGGCTCGGCGGCGACCAGCCGGCGGATGAGGTCGTCGGCGATCTCCCCCGACGAGAAGAGCACGCGCACGCCGCGCGGGGCGTGCACCGGTCGGGCGGCGACGTCGGCGCCGTCGAAGCACACCGTGACCTCGGTGCCTCCCGCCGCGACGCGCAGGAGCCCGCTGAGGAGCCGGTCGCGCTGCTCGGCGAGCGTGAGCTCGCCGAAGCCGGTCTTGGTCACGTTGTAGCCGTCGACGACGAGGTGGGTGCGCGGGACGGAGAGGAGGTCGCCGAGCAGCGCGGGGTCGTCCGCCGCGCGCCCGCGCGACCCGGGCCGCGGTCGCGCGGCGGCGTCCGGGAGGGTCGCGGCGACGTCGTCGGCCGGGGTCGTCGTGGCGGGCCCCAGCGCGAGCTCGCGCCGCAGCCCGGCGGCCGCGTCGACCACCGTGTCGAGCAGGAGTCGCGCGCGTGCGGTCGCGACGTCGGCCGCCGACGTCCGCGCACGCCGCGCCTCGTCCCGTTCCGCGCGCGCCCGGGCGAGCTCGACCCCCGCGGCGCGGCGCTCGTCGCGCGCTTCGCGCAGCGCCCCGTCCGCCTCCGCCCGCTCGGCCGACGCCGCCTCGAGGGCCGCCCGGGCCTCCGCCCGCGCCCGGTCGGCGTCCGCGCGCAGCCGCCGCTCGGCGCGGCGTGCGCCCGCGAGCTCCGCCGTCGCGGCGTCCGCGCGCGCGGCGGCGTCGCGTGCCTGCGTCCTCAGCTCCTCGACCTGCGCGGCCAGCCGGTCACGGTCGCGACGCAACCGGGCGACCTCGCTGCGCTCCGAGCGTTCGGTGCGCAGCGTCGCGTCGAGCGCGCGGGCGCGCTCCACGGCCGCTTCCCAGCCGTCCGGACGCAGCAGGAAGGCACCGGCGGCGCGCTCGTGGACGAGGGCTGGCGCGGTGGGGTCCTCGTCGCCCGTCTCCGCCACGGCGTCGGCACGCGATACCGGCGTGAGGTCGTCGGGCAGTCCCGGGTCGTCCGGGACCGAGGGATCCGGCGGCACACCCGTCGCGGTCCCGTGCTCGCGCGACCAGGCGGCGGCGACGGCGTGGCGGAACCCGGCGTCGTCGACCAGGGCGCGCCACAACGGCGCCGCACCGGCCGACGCGCGTCGGCGGGGTGCGAAGGCCTTGACCCGTTGCAGGGCGACGGGGACGAGGACCGGGTCGAGCGTGCCGAGCACGTCCGCCGCCGCCTCGACGAGCAGCGCGCGCACCGCCGTCGGGACGCCGCCGACGAGTTCCTCCTCGTCCGGCCTCTCGGCCACCATCCGCTGCGCCTCCCGCGTTCCTGTCGTCGGGGACTGCCCTGGGACATTTCGTCCCTGATCGTCCCGATTCCCCCGGGCACCACCTTATGCCGTGCCCGTGCCCGAGCGGGGACCCCGCCACGTCCCGTCTCGGCCGTGTCGGTGGCCGCCGCTAGCCTCGCCGCCATGCCGTCCGGACCCCTCCTCGCCTCCTCGCGCGAGGGGTCCGCGCCACGAGGCGTGCCCGTCCAGGCCACGCTCGACGACCTCGGGACGCCGCTGCGCGACGTGACGTTCGTCGTCGTCGACCTGGAGACCACGGGCGGGTCGCCCGCGGGGGCCGGGATCACGGAGATCGGCGCCGTCAAGGTGCGCGGCGGCGAGGTGCTCGGGGAGTTCCAGACGCTCGTGGACCCCGGCGTCCCGGTCCCGGCCTTCGTGGCCCGGCTGACGGGGATCACCTCGTCCATGGTCGCGACCGCCCCGCGGATCGAGGCCGTCCTGCCGAGCTTCCTGGAGTTCGCGCGCGGCGCCGTGCTCGTCGCGCACAACGCGCCGTTCGACATCTCGTTCCTCAAGGCCGCATGCCGGGCAGCGGACTACGAGTGGCCCGGGTACCAGGTGCTCGACACCGTCCCGCTCGCACGCCGCGTCGTCACTCGCGACGAGGCTCCCAACCACAAGCTCGCGACCCTCGCCGCGCTGTTCCGGGCCACGGTGACGCCCGAGCACCGGGCGCTCGCCGACGCGCGCGCCACGGTGGACGTGCTGCACGCGCTCCTGGCACGGCTCGGGCCGCTGGGCGTCACCCACCTCGAGGACCTCCCCGGCGCGACGGACCCGGTCCCGCAGGACGTGCGGCGCAAGCGGCACCTCGCGGACGACCTCCCGGACGCCCCCGGTGTCTACCTCTTCCGCGGGCCCGGGGACGAGGTCCTCTACGTCGGCACGTCGACGTCCATCCGGCGCCGCGTGCGGTCCTACTTCACCCGCTCCGAGAAGCGCAGCCGCATCACCGAGATGGTGCGCATCGCGCACGCCGTCACCCCGGTCGTGTGCGCGACGCCTCTCGAGGCGCAGGTGCGCGAGCTGCGCCTCATCGCGGAGCACGCACCGCGCTACAACCGGCGGTCGCGGCACCCCGAGCGCATGACCTGGATCAGGCTCACGGACGAGACCTACCCCCGCCTGTCCGTCGTGCGGGACGTCCGCGCGCCGGCGGCGCACATCGGGCCGTTCGCGTCCAAGCACCAGGCCCAGGCCGCGGTCGACGCCCTCCACGACGCGTTCCCGCTGCGCCAGTGCACGCGCCGGCTCCCGATCGTCGCCTCGCCCGGGGCGACGGCGTGCGTCCTGGCGGAGATGGGGCGGTGCTCGGCGCCGTGCACGACCGTCGAGCTCGACACCGGGTACGCAGCCGTCGCCGCCGGCGTACGTGAGGCGTTCGAGGGCGACCCGGCGCACGTCGTCGCGGAGCTCGGACGCCGGATCGTCGCGCTCGCGCGCGACGAGCGGTTCGAGCAGGCGGGCGAGCTCACGCATCGCCTGCGGGCGTTCCTCGCGGGCGCGGCGCGCGCCCAGCGACTCGCTCCGCTCTCCGCGTGCGCCGAGCTCGTCGCCGCCCGCCCGACGGACGCCGGCGGCTGGGAGATCGTCGTGGTGCGCCACGCACGCCTGGCCGCGACCGGGGTGAGCGCCCCGGGCGCGGACCCGTGGCCGCTCGTCGACGCCCTCGTCGCGACGGCGGAGACCGTCGCCCCGCCCGTGCCGCCCGCCCCGGCCAGTCACCCCCACGAGGCCGAGATCCTGCTGTCGTGGCTTCAGGAGCCCGGGGTGCGGATCGTCGAAGTCACCGGCCCGTGGGCGTGCCCGGTCCGCTCGGCGGGCTCCCACGTCGACCTCGCCACCACGGCCCGCGACGTCGCGCGCCACGCCGGCCCGGGCGACCGCCCCGACCTGACGCACGCGGCGCCCGGCGTGACCGTAGAGTGGTCGCCAGTCGACGACCCGACCCCGGAGGAACCATGCTGACCGCCATCGTCCTGATCGACACCGACCCCGCCCGCATCCCCGAGGTCGCGTCCGAGGTCGCGGACCTCAAGGGCGTCAGCGAGGTCTACTCGGTCACGGGCAAGGCGGACCTGGTGGCCATGGTCCGGGTCCAGGAGCACGACCAGCTCGCCGACGTCATCGCCGACCGCATCAGCAAGGTCCCGGGAGTCGTGCGCACCGAGACCTTCATCGCGTTCCGCGCCTACTCCAACGTCGACCTCGAGCAGGCGTTCGCGCTCGGCCTCGACGACTGACGAGACGGCCGGCGGCCGCCTCGTCCCGCCGGGTCGTCAGTCCCGCGCCGCAGCCTCGGCCCAGCGCGCGAGGACGTCGCGGGCCGCGCCCGAGTCCACGCTGCGCGCCGCGATCTCGTAGGCGGCGCGGAGGCGCGTGGCGAGCTCGCCTCCCGAGGTCCCGGGCAGCGTGCCGTCCGCGACGAGCCCCGCCGCCGCGTTGAGCAGCACGGTCTCCCGCACCGGCCCCGGCTCACCCGCCAGGAAGCGTCGCGCCACGTCGGCGTTGTGCGCCGCCTCGCCGCCCCGCAGGTCGGCGATCGTCACCGGCGCGAGGCCCAGGTCGGCGACCGGGTCGAGCCGCTGCTCGCTCACGACGCCGTCGCGCACCTCCCACACCGTCGCCCCGCCCGTCGCGGCGAGCTCGTCGAGCCCGTCGTCGCCGCGGAACACGAGCGCCGAGGTCCCGCGCCCCGCGAGCACCCCGGCGATGAGCGGCGCCATGCGCGCGTCCGCGACCCCGATGGCGGCCGCACGCGGCTGCGCGGGGTTCGTCAGCGGGCCGAGGACGTTGAACGCCGTCGGGATGCCGAGCTCCTTGCGCGCGACGCCCGCGTGGCGCATGGACGGGTGGAAGACCATGGCGAAGCAGAACGTGATGCCCGCCTCCTGCACGATGCGGGCCACGCGCTCGGGCCCGTGGTCGAGCCGGATGCCCAGCTCTTCGAGCACGTCCGCGGCGCCCGACGACGAGGTCGCGGCGCGGTTGCCGTGCTTGACGACCCGCACGCCGGCGCCCGCGATGACGAGCGAGGCCATCGTCGAGATGTTGACCGTGTGCGCGCGGTCTCCGCCCGTGCCGACGATGTCGACCGCCGGCCCGTCCACGGCGAACCGGCTCGCGTGGGCCAGCATCGCGTCCGCGAGGCCCGTCAGCTCGGCGACGGTCTCACCCTTCGCGCGCAGCGCCACCAGGAAGCTCGCGAGCCGCACGGGCGACACCTCGCCGGACATCACCTGGTCCATCGCCCAGGCGGTCGAGTCGGCGTCGAGGTCGTGCCCCGCGACGAGCTCGGTCAGCAGGCCGGGCCACGTGAGCCCCGTGCCCGTCGAGTCGCTCGTGGTCGAGGCGGCGGGGTGCGGGGTGGCGGTCACGGGTGGCCCTTCGGCTGGTCGGTCTCCTGTCGGCTACCGCGTGCCGGCGGCACGCAGCAGGTCGGCGACGGCGCGCTGGAGGGCGACCGCGTCGAACGGTCGCGGCACCGCGTCGTCGGCGAGCGACCACGATGCTAGCCAACCGTCCTGCGGCCTGCCGGTGAGGACCAGGACGGGCGGGCAGCGGTAGACCTCGTTCTTGAGCTGGCGGCACAGACCCATGCCGCCGGCCTTGTCCGCCTCCCCGTCGAGGACGAGCAGGTCCCACCCGCCCGCGTCGGCGGAGGTCACGACGGCGGCCGGGGTCGCGACCTCGAGCCACTCGATGTCCGGCTGACCCGCACCCAGCCGGCGCCCGACGGCGAGGCGCACCTGCTCGCGCACCGTCACGTCGTCGCTGTAGAGGAGGATGCGCGGCGCGCGCGGGGTCACGCTCGTGTCCCCGTGCGTCGTCGTCACGGTCGTCGTCATCGTCGTCACCGTCGCCTTCGTGGTTCCCTCGGGTGGTCCGGGAGGCCGCACCCGAGCACCTGTGGCGCGCGCGTCCCGACTGGCATCTTGGCACGTCGGAGCCGATTGCAGCACCCCCTCGCGCGGTGTCGGCACCGACCGGCGGAGCACCGGGGACCAAGGGCCCTGGCCGGCCCTGCGAGCGTGCCAGTTTCATGGCACTTAGCAGCGATCCGTCACCAAGTGCAGGTCTCCGTGGGAAGATCTGGAGACATTGTGAGATTCACCGCCTCCGGGCGGTCGTCTGCGTGCCGCGAAGGGGCCGTTCGTCGGCCATAATGGCTTCTGTGTCGACCGCAACGGCTGCCCCCCACGCCCATCAGCACGTGAGCGTCAACCGACCGAACCCCGTCTCGGTCGGGACGATCGTGTGGCTGGCCAGCGAGCTCATGTTCTTCGCCGGCCTCTTCGCCATGTACTTCACGGTCCGCGCCGTGATGCCCGCCGACGAGTGGGCCCTGCAAGCGGACAAGCTCAACCTGACCTTCGCGGCGATCAACACGACCGTCCTGGTGCTGTCGTCGGTGACGTGCCAGATGGGCGTGTGGGCCGCCGAGCGCTTCCAGCCCGTGCGCACCGGATCGATCTTCCAGGTGAACCGCTGGGGGATGAACGAGTGGATGACCCTCACGTTCCTCATGGGTGCGTTCTTCATCGGTGGTCAGATCTTCGAGTACGCCGAGCTCGTCGAGCACGGCGTCTCGATCTCCTCGACGCCCTACGGCTCCGTCTTCTACATCACGACCGGCTTCCACGGCCTCCACGTCGTCGGTGGCCTGATCGCCTTCCTGTTCCTTCTCGGCCGCTCGTTCTCGGCCAAGAACTTCGGGCACCACGAGGCCACGACGGCCATCGTGACGTCCTACTACTGGCACTTCGTCGACGTCGTGTGGATCGCGCTGTTCTTCGTGATCTACATCTTGCGCTGACGACACGCCCGGGGTCCGCCCCGGTCCGCCCACCCGCCCCCTGCTCCCCCACCTGCGAGACGAGGATCATTTCGTGAAGGCACTCGCCGCCCGCAGACACCACCGCCTCGCGCCGGTCGTGCTGCTGCTGCTGGCGCTGCTGGTCACCGGTGGCGTCTACGCCGCCTTTGCACCGACCCCGGCCAACGCCGAGACCGCCAGCACCGAGGACATCGAGACCGGCCAGAAGCTGTTCCAGGCCAACTGCGCCACGTGCCACGGCCCGAACGCCGAAGGCACGGACACGGCTCCGTCGCTCGTCGGTGTCGGCGCCGCGTCCGTCGACTTCCAGGTGTCCACCGGCCGCATGCCCATGCAGATGGACGGTCCGCAGGCCATCCAGAAGCCTCGCCAGTTCGACGAGGAGCAGACGGCGCAGCTCGCCGCCTACGTCGCCTCGCTCGGTGCCGGCCCGGCGATCCCGACGGACGAGCAGGTCGACGCCTCGCTCGGCGACGTCGCGAACGGCGCCGCGATCTTCCGCACCAACTGCGCGATGTGCCACAACGCCGTCGGGGCGGGCGGCGCGCTCTCCGAGGGCAAGTTCGCGCCCCCGCTGTGGGAGACGTCGGAGCGCAACCTCTACCAGGCGATGCTCACCGGCCCGCAGTCGATGCCGGTCTTCAACGACGCGACCATCACGCCGGAGGAGAAGCGGGACGTCATCGCGTTCCTCGTCGACCAGCGCGAGGGCTCGGCCGGTGGCCTCTCGCTCGGCTCGCTCGGCCCCGTCAGCGAGGGCCTGTGGGCCTGGATCGTCGGAATGGGCCTCCTCATCGGGGCCGCAGTGTGGATCGGAGCGAAGTCCTCGTGAGCGACTACCAGAACCCCCGGTCGCCCGAGTCCTCGCACCGCGAGGTCGGGCACCGCGAGGAGCACGGCACCCTCGAGACGTTCCCGGACCCGGGGCTTCCCGAGCACAAGACCCGCATGGCGGACCGCGACCCGAAGGCGGCGAAGCGCGCCGAGCGCCAGGTCGCGACCCTCTTCGGCATCTCGGTGATCGGCACGATCGCCGCGCTCGTCGTGTACTTCGTCATCCCGCCGGACGGGACCACGGCGGGCGTGCGCCTGTCGACGCTCTCGCTCGGCGTGGCCATCGCCTTCGCGCTGCTCGGCATCGGACTCGGCGCCGTGCACTGGGCGAAGGTGCTCATGTCCGACCACGAGAAGGTCGACGAGCGCCACCCGATCGCGAGCGACGCCGAGACCCGTGTCGGCGCGATCGCCGAGCTCGAGGCCGGCGCCAAGGACTCGGGCATCGCCCGCCGCGGCGTCCTCAAGGGTGCGGTCATCTCCGCGCTCGCACTGTTCCCCCTCACCATCGCCGTCCCGCTCGTCGGCAGCGTCGGTGGCGACTGGAACGTCTCGAAGTTCAAGCACACCCTCTGGAAGCCCGGGACGCGCCTCGCGATCGACCCCTCCGGCCGGCCCATCAAGGCGGCGGACGTGACGATCGGCTCGGTCGTGCACATCATCCCGGAGGCCTCCCAGGAGGAGATGCAGTCCCACGAGTGGATCACGGAGAAGGCCAAGGCGGTCGTCCTGCTGGTCCGTCTCGACCCGCGCGACATCGTGTCCGACCAGTCCCCCGAGGGTGAGACCTGGTCGTACGACGGGATCGTCGCGTTCTCCAAGATCTGCACGCACGTCGGCTGCCCCGTGGCGCTCTACGAGCAGCAGACGCACCACCTGCTGTGCCCGTGCCACCAGTCGACGTTCGACGTGGCCGACAGCGCGAAGGTGGTCTTCGGGCCCGCGAAGCGGCCCCTGCCGCAGCTGCCGATCACCGTTGATGACGAGGGCTACCTGGTCGCCCAGAGCGACTTCCACGAGCCCATCGGCCCGAGCTTCTGGGAGCGTCTGAAGTGACCACCAGCACCGGAACCGCCGCACCCCAGGCGGCCGCACCGAAGTCAGCCGCGCCGACGACCCCCGCCGGCAAGGCCGCCGACTACCTGGACCAGCGCACCGGCATCGGCGTCGCCGTCAAGGAGTTCGCGCGCAAGGTCTTCCCCGACCACTGGTCGTTCCTCCTGGGCGAGATCGCCCTGTACTCGTTCGTCGTCCTGATCCTCACCGGCATCTTCCTGACGATGTTCTTCGTGCCGAGCATGTCGCTCGTCACCTACCACGGCGAGCCGGCCTCGATGAACGGCGTGCTCATGTCCGACGCGTTCGCGTCGACGCTGCACATGTCGTTCGAGGTGCGCGGCGGTCTGCTCATGCGGCAGATCCACCACTGGGCGGCGCTGATCTTCCTCGCCGCGATCGTCACGCACATGATGCGCGTGTTCTTCACCGGCGCGTTCCGCAAGCCGCGCGAGATCAACTGGCTCGTCGGCATGCTGCTCATGATCATGGGCCTCGCTGCCGGCTTCTCCGGCTACTCCCTGCCGGACGACGTCCTGTCCGGCAACGGCCTGCGCATCACCGACGGCGTCGTGAAGTCGATCCCGCTCATCGGGTCGTACCTCTCCTACTTCATCTTCGGTGGCGAGTTCCCGGGCGAGCACATCATCCCGAGACTCTTCACGGTGCACATCCTGCTCGTGCCCGGCCTGATCCTCGCGCTCGTCGCGCTCCACCTGTTCTTCGTCGTGCTGCACAAGCACACGCAGTACCCCGGTGGCGGCCGCACGGACACGAACGTGGTCGGCTACCCGCTGTTCCCCGTGTACGTGGCCAAGGCCGGCGGCTTCTTCTTCGTCGTGTTCGGCATCCTCGCCCTCATGGGCGGCACGATGGCGATCAACAACGTGTGGAACTACGGCCCGTTCGACCCGTCACCGGTGTCCGCGGGAGCACAGCCCGACTGGTACATGCTGTTCCTCGAAGGCTCGCTACGACTCATGCCAGGACAGGCGGAGTTCGTGATGTGGGGCGACTACACCGTGCCCCTCAACGTCCTGATCCCGGCCGTGGTCGTCCCGGGCCTGCTGTTCACCTTCCTGTTCGTCTACCCGTTCCTCGAGGCTGCGGTGACGAAGGACAAGCGTGAGCACCACGTGCTCGACCGCCCGCGCAACGTCCCGGTCCGCACCGGTCTGGGCGTCGCCTTCCTCACGGCGTTCATCATCCTGGCGCTCGCCGGGTCGAACGACCTCATCGCGACGCACTTCCACATGTCGATCAACACGATCACGTGGGCGTTCCGGATCCTGTTCTTCGTCGGCCCGTGGTTCGCGTTCTGGATCACCAAGCGCATCTGCCTCGGCCTGCAGCGCAAGGACCGCGAGCTCGTGCTCCACGGCCATGAGACGGGCCGGATCGTGCGGTTCGCGCACGGCGAGTACATCGAGGTCCACCGCCCGCTCGACGAGCAGGAGCGCTGGCTCCGGGTCAACTACCAGGCCCACGCGCCGCTCGAGATCGAGCCGGCGACGGACTCGCGCGGCGTGCGCCGCAAGGGCTACAAGAAGGACAAGCGCCTCCAGCGCCTGTCGCGGTTCTTCTACGAGGACCGGATCGAGCCCGTGACGCCCGCAGAGCTCGCAGCCGCGCACTCGCACGGCGAGCACGACGCGCTCGAGAGCAGCGAGAGCCACGCGCAGATCGAGGCCGGTGCCGCCACCGTCGGTGGTGGGCGCGACCTCGTCGAGCCGGAGAAGGGCGCCGACGAGCGTCGACCCTGAGGTTCCTGCACAGTAGGACGATGACCCGCGACCAGTCCCCTCATCGAGGCGGACAGGTCGCGGGTCATCGTCGTCTCGGCACCCGGGCGCGGGCAGCCGCGCCTGCCTGAGGGCCAGAGACACCGTCAGTTCACCGCACAGCGGCCGCGGGACGCTCTCCCGCGGTCCGTACCAGGAGGTACTCCGGATGCCCGTCTACACCCTGCCCGAGCTGTCCTACGACTA
>NZ_BJNZ01000003.1 GCF_006539945.1 Cellulosimicrobium cellulans
AGGTCGACGCGATAGCCTGGCGCTCCGCACGACGACGCACCGCCGTCGTCCGACGATGGCCCGGCGCCGCCGCTGAAGGCGCCTCACGATGAACCACACTCGAGGAGCATCCCCCGCGCGCCGATGAGCGGCGCCAAGTCGACGCCGCGCGAGCTGCGTCGCGCCCGTCGGTCGTCCCGGCACGGTTGCTGGGGACACCTGGTCGTCGCGCCGTTGTGGGTCGCGTACGACGCCAACCTCGGCACCCTCCTGCGCACGTGCGACGCGGTCGGGGCGTGCCTCGCCGTGCCCAGCACCCCGCACTACCGCACGGCCCTCACCGTGGGCGACACGCTCAAGGGTCGCCGTCCGTGCATCCACTGGGTCGCGCCGTCGAAGGAGGCGTGGCTCGACGCCGAGCGCGCCGCCGGGAGGCGCCTTGTCGCCGTCGAGCTCGCTGAGGGCGCGACGCCGTTGCCACGGCTCGCGCCCGCACGCGTGCCGACGGTGCTGCTGCTCGGGCACGAGCGCCACGGTGTGCCCGACGACGTCCTGGCAAACGTCGACGAGTGCGTCGAGATCCCGATGGCGGGTTGGGGCGCGAGCCTCAACGTCGCGGTCGCGGGCAGCCTCGTGCTGTACCGACTGGCGGGCCTGGCGTGAGTCGGCGGGCCTTCGACGGGCGCGCCTCAGGCGGCTACGAGCACCGGCTCCTCGGTACGCGCCGCTGCCGGCGGCGCGTCGGTCTCGACCTGGGTCTGGTTCGGGGTCGCCGGAACGGGCGCGAGCGGCGCTCGGCGCGCCGCGCCACCTCGCTCCGGCAGGCGCACGCGACGGAGCGCGAGTCCGGCGCCCACGACGCCGGCCACGACGAGCCCTCCGACCGCGAGCGCCCCGCGGGGGCCCCAGAGCTCCAGGAGCAGGCCGAGGAGCGGCGGGCCGGCGAGGCCCCAGGCGGTGCTCGCGCTGCGCCACACCCCGAGGACACGGCCCCGCATGGCGGGCGGCGGGTCGGTCTGGAGCACGGTCGTCCCGGCGGTGTCGGAGACCGCCTCGACGAGGGCCATCGGGCCGACGACGAGGAGCAGCACGGTCAGCGTCGGCGCCAGTCCCGCGACCACCTGGAGCGTCGCACCCGCGGCGGCGAGCAGGGCGACGAGCCGGACGGTCGGGCGCCGGAGCCTGCCCGCGAGGACGGCTCCGAGGATCCCGCCCGCGGCGAGCACGGTGGACACCGTGCCGAACTCCTGGGCGCCACCCGCGAGCGCCCCGGTGACGAGCACGGCGAGCGTGAGGGTGTAGTTGCGGCCGAGCAGCGAGCTGACCGCCGTGACGACGAGGAGCGCGACGAGCCGGGGGCGTCCGAGGAAGAAGCGGAGGGCCCCGGCGTCGCGCCGCGCCGTCGGGGCCTCCACGGGGAGCGCCTCGTCGTCCGCGGCGTCAGGCGGGGGTGACGCGGGCGGGCGAGCCGAGTGTGCGGCGTCGGGGTGGAGGCGGAGGAACGGGACCACGGCGGCGACACCGAGGAGCGACACCCCGTTGGCGACGTAGGCCACGGCGGGACCCGCGAGCGCCACGGCGCCGCCCGCGAGCGCGACGCCGACGAGCCGTCCCGCGCTGTGCACGACCGACCCGATGCCGATGGCCGACGGGACGTCGTCGACGGGGACGAGGTCGTTGCCGAGGAGGGCGGTGGCCGGGCCGTCGACGGTCGCGACGAGCCCCGTGAGCGCGGAGAGGGCGAGCAGCGCGGGCAGGCTCAGGAGGTCGAGGGCGACGAGCGCTGCGGTCGTGAGGGCGACGGCGGCGAGGACGGCCTGGCTCACCGCCGCCGTGAGCTTGCGCGGCCACCGGTCGACGACCGCGCCGCCGACCACGCCGAGCAGCAGGCCGGGCGCGGCCTGGACCGCGAGGGAGAGCCCGGTGGCCGCGGGGGAGCCGGTGATCTGCAGCACGAGCAGGTTCTGCACGGTGAGCTGCATCCAGGCGCCGGCGTTCGAGACGAGGTTGGCGCCGGACCACCAGCGCATCGAGCGGTGGCGCAGCGCGCGCCAGGGGGACCGGTCGGGGGTCGTGCGGGCAGGACGGAACGGGGTGAGGGCAGGGAGGGGCACGGCACGCATTCGAGGCTGGGGAGAAGCCGCCCCGGAGGAGGGCGGGGGCGGGCCGACGCCCGCGCACGGTTGATCATTCAACCAACTGCTTCGAGCAGCGCTCCACCTCGTCCACCTGATCGTGACCAAGGTCGCATCGGACGAGCCCGTGCTCGTCGCCGGCCGACGGTGGGGCTGGGGCACGCGTCTCACGATGTGAGAAGCGATGACGGCCCCACCGGGTGAACACCGGGCTCGGTGCGGCCGGCAGAACGGCCGCTAAGGGACAAACGGACGCAATGTGTCCCGACTGGAGAGTCGTCCAGCCTGCAGGGCCGCGTGGTTCCGTGCACGCTGCCTGCATGCGCCGGTGGCGACCGGGCGGTCGACGGTCGTCCCCAGGGCTGGCTGCGCGGTGGTCACGCGCCGAGCCCGTCGACGTCAGTCCTCGGGAACGACGCGTGGCGATCGAGCGCAGCGGAGGACCGGCCGTGCGGGAGGGCTCGTGGTGATCGTGGTGGCGGACCTCCGGCGACCGTGACGATGAGTCGGCCTTGCTCCCCGAGCAGGGGGCCGGGAGGAAGGCCGACTCATCGACGCAGGGCGGTGACCAGAAGGTCCGTCTCGTCGACGATCCGGTCGAGCACGCGGGCGTGGACGTCGTCGTCGTGCCCGTACGGGTCCTCGATGTCCTGGTCGGGACCGAGCCCGCCCAACGTCGCGCGAGCGCGTCCGGCACCGACGACCACGGCTCGCAGGCGTGCCGCGTCGTCGGAGGCCTCGGGGACGGACGGCACGCGCTGCGCGAGCGCCGCCACCTCGGTGAACAGCAAGCACCGTCGCAGCGTTGCGGGAGCCAGCTCGAGCACGGCCGCGCGGTGCGCACGGGTCATGGTCAGGACGAGCTCCGCGGACTCCAGCAGGTCGGCCGCTACCGGACGTGCGACGAAGCCCGAGACGTCGAGCCCACGTCGTGCGAGCTGCCGCGCCATGGGCCCCGCGACAGGAGCGCCGACGAGCGCTCCCGTGCCGGCGCTCGTCACCTCGACGGTCCCGTCGAGGACCGAGGAGAGGACGAGCTGCGCTGCGGGTGAACGGCAGACGTTGCCGGTGCAGACGACGAGTACGGAGAGCACGGTCATCCTTCGTGGCGGCGGGTGGTCTGGGTAATCTAGCGCGAGCGGTGGGCGCTCGCGGGCGCGTCGCCGGGGGGCAGAGTCGCGGGGGGCGGCATGGTGCACGACGGTTGGGGACCTCGGTGGGCGGGCACGGCGACGACGGTCGCCGCGTCACCCGGTCCACGGGAGCGCCCGGACCCGGTAGGGCCCGTTCCGCGCCGGACCAGGAGGCGCCGCCTCGGGAGACGGGCCGCGGCCGCCGTCTCGCTCCTCCTCGTCCTCGCGGTCGCGTGGGTCGCGTGGCTCGTGGCGGACGCGCTGCGCGCCCGGGACGCCCTGGAGAGGGCGGCCGCGGAGCTGCCGACGCTCCAGGAGCAGGTCCGCGCCGGCCAGGACACGTCCGTGGCGCTCGCGGAGGTGCGACGTTCGGCCCACGTGGCGGCGTCGTCGACGCGAGGGCCGCACTGGGCGCTCGCGCGAGCACTTCCGGTGCTGGGCGACGACGCGCGGGCGCTCGGAGAGGTCGCGACCGCGGTGGAGGCGATCGCCGACGATGCGCTCCCGCGGCTCGCGGACGCCGCCGCGGTCGCGTCGCCGACGCTCCTGGCCCCTCGGAACGGAGCCGTGGACCTCCGTCCGCTCGAGGAGGCCCGGGACGACGTGGTCTCCGCGGACCGATCGGTCGCGCGGGCGATCGACGCCGTGTCCGCGATCGACCCCTCGTCGTTGGTCTCGCCGCTCGCGACAGCCGTGACCGGGCTGCGCGAGCAGCTCGTGGAGGTGCACGCGCAGACCGCGACGGCGGCCCGCGCCGTCGAGCTCGTTCCGCCGATGCTCGGTGCCGATGCCCCGCGCGACTACCTGGTGCTCGTGCAGAACAACGCGGAGCCTCGCGCCGCGGGAGGTATCGCGGGCTCGGTCCTGCACGTCCGTGCCGAGGACGGCGCCGTCCGGCTCGTGGAGGTGCGTGCCGGGAGCGCCCTGGGCGCGTCCGCGACGAGCGTGGTCGGTCTCAGCGGGGCGGAGGACGCCCTCTTCGGGGACGACCTGGGGCGGTTCATGCTCAACGTGACGTCGACGCCCGACTTCCCACGTACGGCGGAGGTGGCGCGCGCGACCTGGCGGGACCGGACCGGCCTCGACGTCGACGGCGTCCTCGCGGTCGACCCGGTCGCGCTCGGTCGCGTGCTCGCGGCGACCGGGCCCGTCACGGTCGCCGACCCGGCGGGCGGCGAGATCCGACTGAGCGGCGACGACGCGTCCGCGTTCCTGCTCAACGGCGTGTACCGGAGCTACCCCGACCCCACGGTCCAGGACGTCGTCCTGTCGGCCGTCGCGGAACAGGTGTTCGCGGGTCTGGCCGGCGGGGGCGCCGACCCAGGGCGGCTCGTGGGCGCCCTCGCCGAGTCGGCCCGCGAGGGGCGACTCCTCGTCTGGTCCTCGGACGCGGACGAGCAGGAGCGTCTCTCGGGCACGGTCCTCTCGGGCGAGCTCCGGGGCCGGATCACCGACGCCTCCGGTGAGGAGACCTCCCCGGTCGTGGGCGTCTTCCTCAACGCGACGACCGCGGCGAAGGTGGGGTACTACCTCGACACGACGGTCGCGATCGACGACTTCCGGTGCCGTCCGGACGGTTCCCAGTCCTTCACCCTGACGGTCACCCTCACGTCCATCCTCTCTCCGGACGACGCCGCGTCGCTCCCGACCTACGTGTCCGGTGCGGACGGCGACGGGACGATCCGGACGAACCTGCTGGTCTACGCGCCTGCGCACGGTGGCATCGAGGGCGCCACGGGACCGGACGGCGACCTCGGCCTGTTCTCCCAGGTGCACGAGGGGCTCGTCGTCGGCGCGCGGTCGGTGGCTGTCGGCCCGGGCCAGACGGCCACCTTCGGCTACGAGGTCGTGAGCGGCAAGGACCAGCGCGGGAGTGTTTCCGTCAGGAAAACTCCTGGTGCCCGGCCGGTGACGGACACCGTTCCCGCTTCCCAGTGCACGGAAGGTGTGTTCTCCTAGATCTGCACGGCGGGGGCACGTGCCTTGGGGGGTCCGTCGACGACGGCCTCCGTGCAACGGCTCCCGCGTCGCCGACGAAGGCAGGGGGCCTTTGACATGAAGCTCCGACACGCAGCGACCACGCTGCTCCTGGCCGCGGCGCTCGCCGCGGCACCGGCGGTAGCGACCGCCTACGAGGCCGACGAGTTCGAGGTCGGTGTCTCGACCACCACCCCGACGGTGGGTGACTCCTTCACGGTCACGGTGAGCGGTCCGGCCGGCAACCCGAGCATCACGCTCACGATCTCCTCCCCGGACGTCCCTGACGGTGCCATCTCCATCGCCGGGACCAAGGCGCTGACCAAGGCCACGACGGACGGCTTCGCGTCGTTCACCGTGACGCTCTCCGAGCCGGGCACGTACACCCTGGTCGCCACCGATGCGGACGGGACGGTGCTCTCGAGCCAGCAGATCGTGGCGGTCGCCGACGGGACCGGAGACGGCGGGACCACCGGCGGCGCCGGTGACAGCGACGCCCAGGGTCAGGGTCAGGGGCTCGCGGAGACCGGTGGGGACCAGGTCCTCCTCGTGGGAGGAGCCGCGCTCCTCGTCGCCGGGGGCACGGCCGTGGTCCTCGTCGCGCGCAACCGGCGCAAGGTGAAGACCGGGCCGTGAGACCGCGTGGGCCCGCGACCTCTCGCGGACCCACGTCGTCCACCGGCGGTCTCGACCGCCCGTGGCTGCGGGACACCGGCGTCCACGTCCGCAGCCGTCGACCCATCGGCACACCGACCGCGTACCGGCGCACCCGTCCCTCGAGGCGACGTGTGCTGTGCGGGGCGTGCCGTCCGCACGGACGCCGCAGGGGGCACACATGACGTTGGAGAAGGAGAGCGAGATCGGTCGGGTCGACCTCGACGGCTCGACGACCCGGCATGGCCGACGGACGTCGTCGTTCGACACCGGGCAGCTCGTCCGGATCGCGCTCGGCGCCTACCGTCGGCCGAGCTGGAAGACGCGGCTCGTCCGCCGGACGGGGTTCGTCGACGCGGTCGCGGTCGCGGTCGCGGTGGGCACCGCCTTCCTCGTGAGGTTCGACGGGATCGGCGGGACCGCGCCCGACCTCGACTACCTCGTCATCTCGATCGGTCTGCTCGTGGCGTGGCTGGGCGCGCTGCGGATCGCGTTCTCCCGGGAGGGACGACTCATCGGGACGGGCGCACCGGAGTACGCGCGCGTCGTCAACGCGACGATCGCGCTCTTCGGTGCGGTCGCGATCATCGCCTATCTCGTCCGGTACGACCTCGCGCGGGGGTACGTGGCCATCGCGCTGCCCGTCGGTCTCGTGCTGCTGCTCCTCGGCCGCTACGCGACGCGCCGCCGGCTCGTGGCGCTGCGTGCCCGAGGTCGCTGCCGGTCGCGGACCGTCGTCGTCGGCGGCCGCGAGGGTGCGGCGCACCTCGTCGAGGAGCTGAGCCGCGCGAGCCACACCGGCTACGAGGTGGTCGGCGCGTGCGTGCCGGGCGGTCCGGTCCAGCCCGGCGAGCGTGTCGCCGGGGTCCCGGTCGTCGGAGACGTCGTCGACGCGGCCAGGCTCGTCGAGCCGCTGCACGCCGACACCGTCATGGTCACGGGCTCGGACCTCGTGACGCCCCGGACCGTCAAGCGTCTCGCGTGGGACCTGGAGCCGTGGGGCGCGGACCTGGTGCTCGCGCCGGCCCTCACCGACGTCGCGGGCCCACGGATCAGGACGAGGCCCGTCGCCGGACTGCCGCTCCTGCACGTGGAGGCCCCCGGGTACTCGGGGCCGCAGCACGTGCTCAAGCGGACCTTCGACGTCGTGGGGGCGATCGTCCTGATCCTCCTCCTCGCGGTCCCGCTCCTGGTCACCGCCGCAGCCGTCAGGGTGACGAGCCGTGGCCCGGTGCTCTTCCGGCAGGAACGTGTGGGCCTGCGCGGTGAACCGTTCACCGTGCTCAAGTTCCGTTCGATGGTCGTCGACGCCGAGTCCCGGCTGGAGGAGGTCCTCGGGGTCGGGAAGGTCGGGGTCTACTACAAGCCCAGGGCCGATCCGCGCACCACGAGGGTGGGGGCCTTCATCCGCCGGTACTCGATCGACGAGCTCCCCCAGCTGTTCAACGTGGTCGCCGGGTCCATGAGCCTGGTCGGACCGCGACCGCAGGTGCCGCTCGAGGTCGACCAGTACGACGCCGAGATCGGGCGACGTCTGCTGGTCAAGCCCGGGCTGACCGGGCTGTGGCAGGTGTCGGGACGCAACAACCTCACGCTCGAGGAGAGCGTGCGCCTCGACCTGTACTACGTCGAGAACTGGACCATGGCGGGCGACCTGCTCATCCTGCTCCGTACGCTCCGGGCGGTGGTGGGGCGTGACGGTGCCTACTAGACCTGCCGCGACGCCCCGCGTCGCCATCACGCAGCCCTACGTCCCGGCGTACCGCGTCGGGCTCTTCGGCCGCGTGGTCGAGCAGCTCGCGGACCTGGGTGTCGAGGCGCACGTCTTCTTCGGCGGCGACGCGGACCAGATGCGGCGTCGGCGCGCGCGCGGCGACATGGTCGAGGTCCCCTGGGCGAGCGAGGTCGCGACACGGGTCGTGCGCCTGGGCCGGGGCGGTCGGCACGTCGTCCACCGCCGGCTCCCCGTCGCGTGGCGGGGCGGCGTGCTCCTCACGGAGATGCAGGCGGGCAACCTCGACGCGGTCCTCGCGGCGGCGCGCCGGCGCCCGTTCGTCACGTGGGGGCACGGCGCGTCGTACACGGCCGCCGAGGTCTCGGCGGCGGCCCGTCTGGAGTCGTGGGTGAACCGGCGTGCGGCGCACGTCCTGACCTACACCGAGTCCGGGCGTCGGTCGGTGCTGGACGCCTCGGGTCTTCCGGCGGATCGCGTGACGTCGTTCGACAACGCGACCGACACGACCGAGCTGCGGCGCGAGCGCGCCTCGCTCGACGCGGCGGGGCTGCGTCGGTACCGCGCGTCGATCGGGCTCCCGGAGGACGCGGTGCCGGTGCTCGTGCTCGGCGCGCTCAACGAGCACAAGCTGCCCGGCCTCGTCCGGGACGCCGCGCTCGAGGTGTTCCGACGCGACCCGAGGGCATGGCTCCTCGTCGCCGGGGACGGCCCGGCGGCCCCAGTGTTCCGGGACCTCGCGGACCGCACCGGCCGTGTGGTCCTCCTGGGACAGCTGGGCACGGTCGACGTCGCGCGTGCGGGAGCGGTGTCCCGGCTCCTGCTCAACCCGGGGCGCGTGGGCCTCGTCGCGGTCGACGCGCTCGCGCTCGGGCTGCCGGTCCTGACCACCGACGCCGCCCGCCACGCCCCGGAGATCGAGTACCTGCAGGAGGGCGCCGACCTGCGCACCGTCCCGGCGACGGCGGAGCTGCTCGCCGACGCTTGGCTCGACCTGGCCGCGGCGCGACCCGAAGCCCGGTCCGGCGCCCGGACGCTGCCGACGGTCGAGGCCGCGGCCGAGCGGATCGTCCGGACGCTGCACGGCGTCGTGAAGGACGCCGCATGAGGGTGGCCCACTACTACGCGCGCTTCCTGTCGCACCCGTCGGGCGTGACGGACTCGATCGAGAACTGGGTGCGGCAGGCGCGACGCGCCGGTCACGACGCGGTCGTGCTCTGCGCCCCCGTCCCGGCCCCGCGGGAGCTGGCGGCGGACGTCAGGGGCGCGGTGCGCACGACCCCGCACGTCGGACGGAGCCGCACGACCTGGGTCCCGAGAGGGCTCGGGCGCCACGTCGCGCCGGGCGACGTCCTCTACCTGCACGAGGGCTGGGTCGCGAGCAACGTCGTCGCCGCGCGCCAGGGCCGGCGCCGGGGCGCGGTCGTCGCCCTCATGCCGCACGGCGTCTACGAGACGGGCATCACGTCCCGCCTCAAGGACGTCGCCGGGATCCGCCGCACCGTCGAGGCCGGCGTGCTCCGGCGGGTCGACTGGATCCACGTCTTCTACCCCTCGGAGGTCGAGCTCGTGGACGTCGTCGTGCGCCGACTGACCGCTCACGCCCCGAGCGTCCTCGCCCTGCCGAACGGCGCACCCGCTCCGGAGGACACCGTCCGGTGGGCCGGCGGGGGCGGGTACTTCCTGTGGATGGGCCGCTACGACCCGGACCACAAGGGGATCGACCACCTCCTGCACCGGTGGAGCGAGCTGCCGTCGCCCCGGCCGCGCCTGGTCCTCGCGGGGCCCGACTTCCGCGGCGGGCGAGGCCGGACCGCCGACCTCGCTGCCGACCTCGGCCTCGGCAGGGACGTCGAGGTCCGGGGGAGCGCCCGGGGCGACGACAAGGAGCGGCTGATCCGCGAGTGCCGCGCGTACCTGCACCCCTCGCGCTGGGAGTCGTGCAGCATCATGCTGCTCGAGATGCTCGCCGCGGGGGTCCCGACGCTCCTCTCCGCCACGATCCACGCCGCCGAACCGCTCGCCACGCAGGGCGTCGCCCTCGCGCACGACTTCGGCTCGCCCGACGGCCTCGACGCCTCGCTCGCCGCGGTCGACGAGAACCACGAGCTGGGCCGGAGCGCGCGCAAGTGGGTCGCCGAGACCGCGACGTGGGACCGCGTCGGGGCCGCCTACGGCGAGTGGCTCGCACGACTCGACCAAGGAGGCGCACGATGATCGTCGTCGCAGACCCCGGGGCAGCATCGACCAACGTCGGTGACCGCATCATCTCCGAGTCGATCGCGTCGGAGTTCGTGGAGCCTCTGCGCGCGGCCGGGCGCACCGTGGAGCTCGTCCCGATGCACGGCGCGCTCTCGACCGCCGACCGCGCCGCGCTCCGCGGTGCGGACGAGGTCGTCGTGTGCGGCACCAACCTGCTCTCGGACCACATGCGCCTGCGGCGGGCGTGGCACTGGCCGGTCGAGGACATCGAGCTCTGCCGCGGTCGGCTGACGTTCCTCGGCGTGGGCTGGTGGCAGTACCAGCGCGCGGGCATCGACCCCGTCTCCGCGGCCTGGCTCCGGGCGCTCGCGGGCACGACCCCCTGGGCCGTGCGGGACGAGTACTCGCTCGCGAAGCTGCGTCGAGCTCGGGTCCCGGCCGTGCACACCAGCTGCCCGACCCTGTGGGGGGTGGAGAAGCAGGTGCTCCCGTCGGTCGAGCGGCGCGTCGTGGCGACGTTCACCGACTACAACCAGGACCCGCTCGCCGACGAGCGCCTCGTCCGGGAGCTCGTCGAGC
Organism: Cellulosimicrobium cellulans; assembly: GCF_006539945.1. Taxonomy (GTDB): domain Bacteria; phylum Actinomycetota; class Actinomycetes; order Actinomycetales; family Cellulomonadaceae; genus Cellulosimicrobium; species Cellulosimicrobium cellulans. Next base: position 10,392 of record NZ_BJNZ01000003.1, read on the forward strand.
ACTTCGACGAGGTCCTCTTCTGGCCCCAGGGCCCGGGGGACCCGGAGTACGTCGACCACGTCCGTCGCGGCGCCGGCGCGGTCCTGGGCAGCGGCCTCGAGGAGCTCGACGCCGTGCTCGCCGAGCCCGGGACGGCGTACGTCGGTCTGCGGCTGCACGGGGGGATCCGCGCGATGCAGCGAGGCGTCCCGTCGCTCGTCCTCTCGATCGACAACCGGGCACGCGAGATCGCCAGATCGGTCGGTCTCCGCGCGCCGTCGCGGCACGCGGCGCGGACGTACCGTGCCGACCTGAGGTCCGGGGAGACGGTCAGCGTCGCCGTCCCGCGGGAGGCCGTCGACGGATGGCGAGCGCGATGGGGGATCGCACGATGAGGGCCGCGCGCGGCGAGGCCACCGCCGTGCTCCCGGCGCGCGTCACGACCGACCGGCTGGCCCGGCTCCCGGCGACGGACTACGTCCTCGTCGCGAGCGAGAGCGACTGGCGCGTCGCCGCCCGAGCCGGTCTGGACCCCGTGACGACGCACGTGCGGTTCAGCGTCACCGACGCGCGGTCCGACGTCGCGGCACGCCTGGGCCGGCTCGTCATGCCGTGGCGGTGGCGACGCACGATCCTCAACACGGGGATCGGGCTGGTGCACAGCGAGCCCGGCGCACCGTTCGCGCCGTTCCTGGGCGCGCTCCTCGCCGGCGCACGCGTGAGGAGGTCACGTGACGGCTGAGGGGACGGTCTACCGCCGCGCCGTCGCGACCCTGCGGCGCACCGGCGTCGTCGACGGGGCCTGGACGCTCACGGCCTCCGCCGGGTCGAAGGCGCAGACGCTCGTCGTCCTGGCCGTGGCCGGTGCCGCCGGAGGGGTCGAGGGCGTCGGGCGGGTGGTCCTCGCGACCTCGACGGCCGTCCTCGTGACCGCCGTCGTGGACCTCGGGTTCTCGACCCAGATCATGCGTGCCTTCGCGGCCGGCGAGCTCGCCTCGCGCCGGACCGTCCTCGCGCCCCTCCTCGCGCGCGTCGGCGTCGTCGTACCGGTCGCGCTCCTCGCCGCGACCGTGGTGGTCGCGCCGCCCGGTGGCGACGGCACGGCCTGGACCCTGGCGGTCGGCGTCTACGCGCTCGGGTACCTGGCGTCGAGCGTGGTCACGAGGCTCGCGTACGGGGTCGGGCGGTTCCGGGGTGGGGCGGCGCTCAACGGCGTCGTCCGTGCGAGCACCGTCCCCGTCCTGCTGCTCGTGGGCCCGACGGGCGCGCCGCTGTGGACGACGCTCGTCGTCCTCGCGGTCGGCGAGCTCGTCATCGCCGTGGTCCAGTACCGGCTCGTGCCGGCGTCCCCGCCGGGCGAGGAGGACGCGGGCGTGCTCGGGGTGCGCCGCACGTGGCGGTTCGGGGTCGCGCCGCTGATCAACACCGTGATGAACCGGAGCGACGCTGTGCTCGTCTCGTTCTTCGCCGCGACGGCGGCAGTCGGGGTCTACGGTCTGGCGAGCCAGGTGGAGGGCGCGCTCACCACCGTCGCGCTCATCCCGGCCGGAGCGGCGGTGGCGTACGCGGCGCGGTCGCGGTCGCACGCCGACGTGAGGACGCAGCGGCGCGTCGTGGCCACCGTCGTGGCGGGTGCCTACCTCGTCCTCGCGGTGCCCGTGCTCGTGGCACCGGAGGCGCTCGTGGAGCTCGTGTTCTCGGTCACCCTCGAGGACGCGGACGCCCTGCGGATCTGCGTGGTCGCCGGCATCTTCTCGTGCCTCGGCGGGGTGGCGACGCAGCAGATCACGGGGCTCGGCCGGCAGAACGCCCTCGTCGCGGTCTGGCTGTCGACGCTCGTCGTCGGCGTCGCCGGACTCGCGCTCGGTGCGGCCACGGCTGGTGCCGTCGGGGCTGCGTGGGGCGCGCTGGCGCGGGACCTGGTGTTCTGCCTGCTCTCGTGGTCCGTGCTCCTGTCTCCTCGCCGCCGCGTCAAGGAGGCACCATGACGCTCGTCCTGCCCCGACTGGGCCGCGCCGGCCTGGGGAACGAGCTGTTCCCCGCCCTGCGCGCGGCCGAGGTCGCCGCCGAGACCTCGGGCACGCTGATCGCGCCGCGGTGGTTCCAGCTCCGCGTCGGGCCGACGCTGCGTGGCGAACGGGACAGGAGGCAGTACTGGCGGCTCTTCCGACCTCCGACCCTCGAGCAGCGGATCCTGCGTCGCCGGGCCGAGTCGGTCGTCCGGGCGGGGCGCGGGGACGACGCGTCCGAGGTCGTGCTCGTCGCAGGCATGCGCGACTACTACGAGCCCTTCGTCCGGCCCGGGCAGTGGCACCGCGAGACGCTCCTCGGGTGGGCGCGCGACGGCGTCGTCGGCCCCGCTCGCCGCGACCCGTACCTCGGCGTCCACGTGCGCCTGGGCGACTTCAAGCGTCCGGACGAGGGCGCGTCGTCCGTGAGCGCCAACAACACGAGCACGCCGCTGGGCTGGTACGTCGGGGCCGTGCGCGCGCTCCGGGCGGGCGGGGTCGACCTCCCGGTGGTCGTCGCGTCCGACGGCGAGGACTCGGAGCTGGCGGACCTGCTGCGGATGCCCGGGGTCGCGCGGTCGGGTGCTCGCAACGCCCTCGACGAGATCGTCCTGCTGTCGCGGTCGGCGGGGATCCTGGGGAGCCGGTCGACGTTCACCTCCTGGGGTGCGTTCCTCGGGTCGGTGCCGCTCCTGGTGGCTCCCGGGGGGAACGCCTACCGGCCGCACGAGCACGTGTGGGAGAGCCGCGCGGAGGACGTCCCCGACGGATGGCTCGACCTGCTCGCGAGGTCGTGGGCATGAGCGGGGGCACGCGCGTGGACCCGGAGCGCGACGTGATGGTCCGCGCCGCCCGCGCGACCTTCCTCGTCGGCGCGTTCCTCGTCCCGCTCACCGCGGTCCGGTCCGTCGCGGGCTTCACGGTAGGTGACGCGGCGCTGGTCGTCGCGACGGCCCTGTGCCTGCTCAGCCTCGCCCGCCCGCCCGGGAGGGTTCCGGCCGGGGTCGCCGTGGCCTCGGGGCTCGCCGTCCTCGCCACCATGGCGCTCGCCGTCACGGCGCCCGCGCCCACGCTCGAGCTGGCGGTCGGCGCTCGGCTGTGCATGGTCTGGCTCGTCTGGACCTGGGTGGCCACCGTGGTGCTGCGGACCCCTGCGCACGTGGTCGGGGCGGCCACGGCGTTCGTCCTCGGGGCGTGCCTGTCCTCTGTGGTCGCGCTCGGCCAGCTGGCCGGCGTCGACCTGCGCCCCCTGTTCCTCGCGACACCGGACGAGGGGACGACGGCGCGATTCGTCGGCCTGGGAGGCCATGCCAACGGCCAGGGTGGGTGCCTCGCGGTGGCCCTCGTGCTCTGCCTCGCCGCCGTCCTCGCGCGTCATCGGCGGATCGGCGCGCTCGTCGCGACGGCGTTCGTCGCGGTCGGCCTGCTGCTCACCGCGAGCATCACCGGTCTCCTCACCGCGGCGGTCGGGCTTCTCGTCCTCCTGTGGCGTGCCCGCAGCCCGCGCGCCGCCTTCGGCGGAATTCTCGGGATCGGTGCCGCGGCATTGGCGCTCGTGATTCTTCGCCGCGCATTCCCGGCCGTGGTGACGCCTTTCGACCGTTATGAGTCGGCGATCGGCGTCGGCGGGACGAGCACGGTCGGACAACGAATGCAGACCATTCGGTTCGCCTGGGAGAGTATCCGCTCCGACCCGTTCTCCGGAATCGGGTTCGGTCAGGGTGGCGGGACGTACAACGGGGTCACGCAGGCGCACAACATGCTGGTGCTCTCCTGGTACCAGGGCGGAGTCCTGCTCCTGCTCGCGGTCGTCGTGATGTGCGTGACCGCGCTCGTCGTCGGATGGAGGGCGCGGGGCCTGCTCGGCACGGCGCTGCTCGCGGCGACCGTTGCAGCACTGTTCTTTGCGCAGACTGGGCCGTCGCTTTACGACCGCTTCGTCTGGTTCCCCGCCGTCCTGCTCCTGGCCGCGGTGGCGGCTCAGGGGCGAGACGAGAGCGGGACGTCGCGACCTCCGGGACGGCTCGTCCGTGCCGGGCGTCGCGCGGAGCGGGACGCGACAGCGCGCGTGTAGTGCTGCTCCAGGAGTGCCGCGACCGCGTCGACGGAGTAGCTGCTCCCGACGAGCGTCCGGGCCTCGCGGCCGAGCGTCGCCCGCAGTGGGGCGTCGGAGAGGAGGCGTGCCACCGCGACCGGGAGCTCCTGCTCGTCCTCGCTGAGAACCACACCCGCGCGGGCCCGGGCGATCGCCGGTGCCAGCCCGCACGAGGAGGTCACGACGACGGGGGTCCCCGCCGACATCGCCTCGAGGACGCTCATGGGGAACGGTTCGTCGACGGAGGGGAGGACGTAGAGGTCGGCGGCCGCGAGCCGTGCCAGAGTCTCGCCCGGCGGCAGGGCGCCCTCCCAGACGACCTGGTGGCGGATCGCGGGGGGCAGCCCGGCGATGGCGGCGGTCACCTGCGGACCCTCGCCCTCGTCCGGACCGACGAGCGAGAACCGCACCCCGGGGAAGCGGGGTGCGAGGTCTGCGGCCATCCGGACGAACGCGAGCGGCCGCTTGCGCCGGTGCAGGCGTGCCAGGAACAGGACCTCGCGCGGGGGTGCCTGCGGCAGTTCTGCCGCGGCGGGCGGCGCCGCGGGCACGCCGTTGGCGAGGTGGTCGATCGTCGCTGCGTCGGCGAACAGCTCCTTCAGCCCAGCCTCCTCGGTGTCCGTCAGGACGAGGTTCGTCGACGCCTCCGTGACGACCCGGCGCGTGAGCAGGTGGTCCAGGGGTCGGGAGAGCACGTGCCGGCTCGGCATGACCATGCCGTGGGTCTGCGTGACGAGAGGTCTGCCCGCCGAGACCAGCACCCGGGCGGCGGGCAGCGTCACGAGATCGCGCGCCAGGTGCACGTGGGCGACGTCGAGACGGGTGGCGTTCGATCGCAACCACCGGACCATCCCCGGGGCGGCGATCCCGGCGAACCCGGTACCCGGGGCCGCCCGCACGGCCCGGAACGTCCTGACCGGGACGCCGTCCCACACCGTCGGGAGCGTGTCGAAGCCCGACGCCGCCGCGACGAGCACGGCGTCGTGGCCCCGCTCGCGCAGCGCGCGGACCTGGTTGGTCGCCACCCGGACGGGTCCGCCGAACGCGCCGTCGGGGGTGATGAGCGTCGTGACGTGCAGGATGCGCATCCCGCCGCCCTCAGAACCTCGACCGGGACGACAGCTCGCGCCCGTCCCAGATCGCCCCGTCCGGCACCTCGCCCCGCACCACCGAACCGGGCGTGACGAGCGACGACCGCCCCAGCCGGGTCCCGCCGAGCACGATGCAGCGGGCGGTGACCCAGGCGCCCGGCCCGACGTGGACGGGCGACGTGACGAGCCCCATGTCGGAGCGGTGCCGGTGGCTGCCGGTCGTGACGAGGGTCTCCTGGGAGAGCACGGCGTCGTGCTCGATCCGGACGTGATCCTGGTTGTGGATCCAGACCCCCTCGCCGATCCAGCAGTTGTCCCCCACATGAAGCTTCCATGGGAATCGGACCCGGGTCCTGGGGCGGAACACGACCCCGTCCCCGATCTCCGCGCCGAACGCGCGCAGCACGCGCACCCGGATCCTCGAGCTGATCTGCCAGGGATTCGACACGAGGAGGAGCTCGGCGACTCCCCAGAGATAGACGACGGCCGTCGGACGGTCCCACGACGCGCGTTCTCCCGGCGCGTCCGCTAGCGGGACCACAGGAATTTTCCTGCCCGTAACAGCGGATTTCATCTGCCCCCCAGCGTCCTCGTCGCGCCGCAGTTATGGTAATCGAGTGAAAGCCCCAGGTCTGCGTGTGCTCGTGCTCGGCGCGAACTACTCTCCGGAACCTACCGGAAATGCGCCCTACACGTCGGCGCTGAGTCGTGCGCTCGTCGCACGGGGCGCCGATGTGCGTGTCATCACGACCTTTCCGCACTATCCCGGGTGGAAGGTCCAGGACGGATACTCGGGCTGGTCGAGGAGCGAGACCATCGACGGGGTCGCCGTCCTGCGCGTGCGCCACTACGTCCCCGGCACCCCGACCCCGCTGCGGCGCCTCCTCGCGGAGCTGAGCTTCGGCGTGCGGTCGGCCGCGGCGCGCTGGCCCGACGCCGACGTCGTGCTCCTCGTCTCGCCGTCCCTGTTCTCCGCCGCCGTCGCGTCGGCACGGCTCGCGGTCGGGCGCCGTGGCCGACGCGCCTCGCCCGGCGTCGTCCTGTGGACGCAGGACCTCTACTCCCTCGGCGTGAGGGAGACCGGCACCCTGAGCGGCGCCCTGGCGCGGGTCGTCCGGCAGGTCGAGCGCTGGGTCGTGCGCCGCGCGGACGGCGTGGTCGCGATCCACGAACGGTTCGCGCGCCACCTCCTCGACGACCTGGGTGCCGCGGCGGGCTCGGTGCGCACCGTGCGCAACTGGACCCACCTGGCGCCCACCGGCGAGACCGACGTGCGGGCCGTCCGCGAGCAGCTCGGCTGGGGCGAGGAGCTGGTCGTGCTGCACGCCGGGAACCAGGGCGCCAAGCAGGGTCTGGAGAACGTCGTCGAGGCGGCACGGCTCGCGGACGGGCGGGAGGCGCCGGTCCGGTTCGTGCTGCTCGGCGACGGCAGCCGCCGCCGCGAGCTGATGGCGGCCGCGGCCGGGGTCCGCTCGATCCAGTTCGTCGACCCGCTGCCGGACGACAGGTTCACCCAGGCGCTCAGGGCAGCCGACGTCCTGCTCGTGAACGAGCTCGCGGGTCTCGCGGAGATGTCCGTGCCCAGCAAGCTCACGTCCTACTTCGACGCCGGGCGGCCGGTCCTCGCCGCGACCTCGGAGGGCTCCACGACGGCGCACGAGCTCCGGGACTCCGGAGCGGGGACGCGCGTCGACGCGCAGGACCCTGAGGCTCTCCTCGCGGCAGCGCTCGAGCTCGGTGCCGACCCTGGTCGTCGGCGCGAGCTGGGCGCCGCGGGCCGCCGGTACCGGGTCGACGTCCTCTCCGAGGAGGCCGCCGTCGACCGCTTCGAGGAGTGGTTGGCCCGCCACGGCGGCCGGGAGGGCGCGCCGGAGGGGCTGCGCGGGGCAGCGGCCGCCGCGACCACGTAGTTCTGACCACGATCGGGCAGCGCCGCTGCCGACCACAGGGGGCACACACATGAAGAAGGCACTGATCTCGGGGATCACCGGGCAGGACGGCTCGTACCTCGCGGAGCTCCTGCTCCGCAAGGGGTACGAGGTGCACGGGCTGATCCGTCGAGCGTCGACGTTCAACACGGCACGCATCGACCACCTCTACCAGGACCCGCACGAGGAGGACGCGCGGCTGTTCCTCCACTACGCGGACCTCTCGGACGGCGCGCGCCTGGTCACGCTGATCTCGCAGATCCGCCCGGACGAGGTGTACAACCTCGCCGCGCAGTCCCACGTCCGGGTCTCCTTCGACGAGCCGGAGCACACGGCGGACACGACCGGTACCGGTGCGATCCGTCTGCTCGAGGCGGTCCGGCTCGCGGGCGTCGACACGCGCTACTACCAAGCGTCGTCGTCCGAGCTCTACGGGGCCACGCCGCCCCCGCAGAGCGAGACCACCCCGTTCTACCCGCGCTCGCCCTACGCGGCGGCCAAGCTCTACGCCTACTGGATCACCAAGAACTACCGCGAGGCCTACGGCATGTTCGCGGTCAACGGCATCCTCTTCAACCACGAGTCACCGCGCCGCGGCGAGACCTTCGTCACGCGCAAGATCACCCGGGCGGTCGCCGCGATCCGTGCGGGACGGCAGGAACACCTGTACCTCGGGAACCTCGACGCTGTCCGCGACTGGGGGTACGCGGCCGAGTACGTCGAGGGCATGTGGCGCATGCTCCAGGCCGACACGCCGGACGACTACGTCCTCGCCACGGGCATCGGCCTGACGGTGCGCGACTTCCTCGAGGAGGCGTTCTCGCACGTCGGCCTGGACTGGGAACGGCACGTGCGGTTCGACGAGAGGTACCTGCGCCCGACGGAGGTGGACGCGCTCGTCGGCGACCCCAGCAAGGCGCACGCCGACCTCGGCTGGAAGCCGACGGTCGACGGGCGGGACCTCGCGCGGATCATGGTCGACGCGGACGTCGAAGCCCTCGAGCACGCGGGTTCGCCGTGGATCGACCACGTCGCGCTCGCCGCCTGGGACGCCGCGTGAGCGCGCAGGACACGATCACCTTCGAGCCGGGCCCGCTCGACCGCGACGCGGTCTTCTACGTCGCGGGTCATCGCGGCCTGGTCGGGTCGGCGATCTGGCGACGGCTCGAGGCGGCGGGCTTCTCCCGGCTCGTCGGCAGGACGTCCAAGGAGCTGGACCTGACGGACCGCGACGCCGTCTTCGAGCACTTCCGCCGGGAGCGGCCGCGCTACGTGGCGCTCGCCGCCGCGAAGGTGGGCGGCATCCTCGCGAACTCGACGTACCCGGTGGACTTCCTCTCGGAGAACGTCCGCATCCAGGTCAACGTCCTCGACGCCGCGCGGGCCCACGACGTCGAGCGGCTCCTGTTCCTCGGGTCGTCGTGCATCTACCCGCGGCTCGCCGCGCAGCCCCTGCGCGAGGACGCCCTCCTCACCGGTCCGCTCGAGCCGACGAACGACGCCTACGCCATCGCGAAGATCGCCGGGATCCTCCACGTCCAGGCCGTCCGTCGTCAGTACGGGCTGCCGTGGATCTCTGTGATGCCGACGAACCTCTACGGGCCGGGGGACAACTTCTCGCCCCGCGGTTCCCACGTCCTGCCCGCGCTCGTCCGGCGCTACGACGAGGCGGTGCGCACGGGCGCGGACCGGGTGACCAACTGGGGAACCGGCTCACCGCGCCGCGAGCTCCTGCACAGCGACGACATGGCCGACGCGTGCCTGCACCTGCTCGAGCACTACGACGGACCGACGCACGTCAACGTGGGGACCGGGACGGACGCGACGATCGAGGAGATCGCCCGCACGATCTCCGACGTCGTCGGGTACCAGGGGGAGACCGTCTGGGACACGAGCAAGCCGGACGGCACGCCGCAGAAGCTGCTGGACGTGTCACGGCTCGCCGCCACCGGGTGGCGGTCGAGGATCGGTCTGCGCGACGGCCTCGAACAGGTGGTCGCGTGGTACCGCGAGCACGCCGCGGACGTCCGTCGATGACGTGGCCGAGGCTCGCGTGGCCTCACGGGGTGTGCGACATTGAGGCGATCGTGGTCGCCGCTCAGGGGGAGCGGCGCGCGTGAGGGGGCGACGATGGGGCTGAGGGAGTACATCACGCTGCTGCGCAAGCGGTGGGTGACCGTGGCGGTGCTCGTGGTGGCGTGCCTCGGCGTCGCGGCGGTGCTCTCCCTCGCGGCGACCCCCACCTACTCCGCGCGGTCGCAGGTGTACGTCTCGGTGCAGGGCTCCGACAGCACCACGGACCTGCTGCAGGGGTCCAACTTCACGGTGCGGCAGGTGAAGTCCTACACGGAGCTCGTGTCGACGCCGCGCGTGCTCGAGCCCGTCATCGAGGAGCTCGGCCTCGCCGACGACACGGGGACGCTCGCCGGCCGGATCCGTGCCGAGTCCCCGATGGACACGTCGCTCATCAACGTCACCGCGACCGACGAGTCGCCCCAGCTGGCGGCCGACGTCGCGAACGCCGTGGCGGGTTCGCTCGCCGACGTCGTCGCCGAGCTCGAGACCCCGGCCGCCGGCGGGGACTCACCGGTGCGGATCAGCACCGTCCGGACGGCCGCCGTGCCCGCCGCGCCCTCGTCACCCGACGTCCGGCTCAATCTGACGCTCGGTCTCGTGATCGGTCTCGCGCTCGGCGTCGCGGTCGCGGTGGTGCGCGAGCTCCTGGACACGCGCGTCCGGTCGACCGCCGACGTCGAGGACGTGACGGACACACCCGTGCTGGGCGTCATCGGGTACGAGGAGGACGCGCCGCAGCACCCGCTCATCGTGCAGGAGTCGCCGAAGGCGATCCGGGCCGAGTCGTTCCGCCGGCTGCGCACGAACCTGCAGTTCCTCGAGCTCGGGCCGGCCGCCCGCACGTACGTCATGACGTCGGCCCTGCCGGGCGAGGGCAAGACGACGACGAGCATCAACCTGGCGATCACCCTCGCGGACGCGGGCCAGCGTGTGGTCCTCGTCGACGCCGACCTCCGCCGGCCCTCCGTCGCCCGGTACATGGCGATCGAGGGCTCGGTCGGGCTCACCACGGTCCTCATCGGCAAGGTCGGGGTCGAGGACGCGGTGCAGCCGTGGGGCAACGGCAACCTCGACGTGATCGCCGCGGGACAGGTGCCCCCGAACCCGAGCGAGCTGCTCGGCGCCGCCCCGATGGCCGACCTGCTCGACCGCCTCCGGGCGGAGTACGACGCGATCGTGATCGACACCCCTCCGCTGCTCCCGGTGACCGACGCGGCGATCCTCGCGAGAGCGGTCGGGGGCGCCATCCTCGTCGTCGGGGCGGGGACGGTGCACCGCAACCAGCTGGAGACCGCCCTCTCGGCGCTCGGCACGGTGGGCGTGCGGCTGCTCGGGGTGGTCGTCAACCGTGTGCCCGTCAAGGGCCCGGGCGCGCACGAGTACGGGTACTACGAGTACGTGGCGGAGACCGGTCCGCCCACCCGGTCGGGACGTCTCGCCGACCGCAAGGGGCGAGCGCACCAGCGCGCACGGCGTGGTGCGGCCGCGGCCGCACCGGGAGGTGCCGAGCCGCCCGGCGGCGAGGGCCCGCCGCCTCCGCCGCCTCCGGTCGCGGACCGCGGGTTCCCGGCCGCGGTGCCGTCCGGGCCCGTCCGGTCGTTCGACGACGTGGTGGTGCCGCGGAAGAAGTAGGACGGCGGTCGACCGGCGGCCGCAGCGGTCGGCCACGACCGCGCCGACAGGTGACGACCGACGTGCGAGCAGGGGGAGCACATGAGGATCTCGGTGATCGGTTGCGGCTACCTGGGAGCGGTGCACGCGGCGTGCATGGCGACGCTGGGCCACGACGTGGTCGGGGTGGACGTCGACGCGAGGAAGGTCGCCGCGCTGCACGACGGGCGGGCGCCGTTCTACGAGCCGGGGCTCGACGGGCTGCTCGCGGAGGCGATCGCCTCCGGGCGGCTCGCGTTCACGACCGACATCGCCGCGGCGGCCGACGCCGAGGTCCACTTCCTGTGCGTGGGGACGCCCCAGCGCGCCGACTCGTACGCCGCCGACCTGTCGTCCGTCGACGCGGCCTTCCGGTCGCTCGTGCCGCACCTCGCCGCGGACGCGGTCGTGGTGGGCAAGTCGACGGTCCCCGTGGGCACGGCCGCGCGGCTCGCGGACGAGCTCGCCGCCGTCCGTCCCACCTCAACGCTCGTCTGGAACCCCGAGTTCCTGCGCGAGGGGTTCGCCGTCCAGGACACGCTGCGACCCGACCGGCTCGTCTACGGCGTCCCCGACGACGCCGCGGGCGCTCGTGCCGTCGAGGCGCTCGACGCCGTCTACGCCGCGGCGCTCGGAGACGGCACGCCGCGGCTCGTGGTCGACCGGGCGACGGCCGAGCTCGTCAAGGTCGCGGCGAACTCCTTCCTCGCCACGAAGATCTCCTTCATCAACGCGATGGCGGAGCTGTGCGAGGTCGCCGGGGGAGACGTGACGCTCCTCGCCGACGCGATCGGCCTCGACGAGCGGATCGGGCGGCGCTTTCTCAACGCCGGCCTCGGGTTCGGCGGCGGCTGCCTGCCGAAGGACATCCGCGCGTTCATGGCGCGGGCCGAGGAGCTGCACGCCGACCCCGCGGTGAGCTTCCTGCGCGAGGTCGACTCGATCAACCTGCGCCGACGCGAGCGCATGGTCGACCTCACGGTCGGCGTGCTCGACGGACGCCCGCTGGCCGGCGCGCGCGTCGCCGTCCTGGGCGCGGCGTTCAAGCCGGACAGCGACGACGTCCGCGACTCTCCGGCGCTCGACGTCGCGGAGCGGCTGCACCGTCGGAGCGCGCGCGTCGTGGTGACCGACCCGCGCGCGCTGGCCAACGCGCGCGCCAAGGCCCCCTCGTTGGGCTTCGCCGAGACCGTCGAGGAGGCGGTGGACGGCGTGGACGCCGTGCTGGTCCTCACGGAGTGGCAGGAGTACCGGGAGCTGGACCCGGGCAAGCTGTACGGCCTCGTGGCGGCCCCCCGCGTCGTCGACGGCCGCAACGCGCTCGACGCGACCCTGTGGCGCGAGGCGGGGTGGACGTACCGCGCGCTCGGCCGGCGGTGAACGGCGTCCCGGCGGCGCGCGTCGGCTCCGGGACCCGCGCCGGTGCGCGCAGGTTCGCGGTGCTGGTGACGACGCTCGTGAGCCTGTCCCTCGGGGCCTGCGCGCCGGGCGACGACGGTGGGCGCGGGGCTCCGAGAGCCGCCGACCCCTCGGCGGCGCAGCCCTGGGAGCCGACGGAGTACGCCTCCCGGCTGCTGGCGGAGACGCAGGAGGAACGCGTCGAGGCGGGGGTGCCCCGGTTGCAGGAGAACGGCTGCGCGGCCGAGGAGGCGCTGTCCCGTGCCACGGCGCTCGTCGGCGTCCCGCTCGAGCACGCACCCCTCGACGAGGTCGTGACCGCCTGCGCTCCTCCGCGGGGCACCGCGGCGGAGAACCTCAGCCGGTCCTCCGCCGAGCCGGCCGCGGTCGTCGACGCGTGGATGGGGTCCCACGGGCACCGGGCGAACCTCCTGGACCCGACGCTGACATCCGTCGGCGTCGCGTGCGTCGAGGACGCCACCGAGGGCGCCGGCGGCCTCGTCTGCGCACAGGTGTTCCTCGGCTGACCGCGACCCGACCCCCGCTCCGCACGCCCTTGACCCCTCGGCCGCCGCGTCCTAGCGTCCTTTTCAACGGGTGATGAATCTGTCCGCACGGTGAGGCGCGGGCAGGACCGGGAGGCATCGTGCGCGCGATGGTCGTCAAGGAGTTCCGCGAGCTGCGCCGCGACCGGCGCACCGTCGCGATGCTCGTCGGGATGCCGCTGCTGCTGCTCGTGGTGTTCGGGTTCGCGGCGAACTTCACGGTCGAGACGCTGTCCGTCACGGCCGTCGGGCCGGGCGCCGAGCGCGCGGTGGACGCGATCGAGGCGAACCCTGCCGCTGCGGACGCGCTCGACGTCGTGAGCGTGGACCCCGCAGGCACGGACTCCGACGCCCGCGCCGCGCTGCGCGACGACCGCAGCGACGTCGCGGTCGTCGCGCCGGCCCCGGGCGACGGCCGGCCGACGGTCTACATCGACGGTTCCAACCTGTTCGCCGCGCAGTCGGCGAAGGTGCTCGTCGCCTCCCTCGGGGACGCGGTGGACTCGGAGATCCTCTTCAACCCCGACCTCGACACCTCGTGGGTGATGGTGCCGGCGCTGATCGGCCTCATCCTCACGTTCATCGGGACGATCATCACGTCGATCGGGCTCGTCAAGGAGCGCGAGGCAGGGACGTTCGAGCAGCTCGCGGTGATGCCGCTCGGCCCCGCCGCCGTGATCCTCGGGAAGATCACGCCCTACTTCCTGCTGGCGTGCCTGGACATGGTCGCCGTGACGCTGCTCGGCATGTGGATCTTCGACGTGCCGTTCGCGGGCCCCGTCGGACCGTTCGTCGTGGGCGCGGCCCTGTTCCTCTTCGTCGTCCTCGGCATCGGCGCGCTCATCTCGACCGTGTCGCAGACCACCGGGCAGGCGGTGCAGGTCGCGCTCATGACGATGCTCCCGCAGGTCCTCCTCTCGGGCATGATCTTCCCGCTCGACGCCATGGCGGCCGGGGTGCGCTGGATCGGGTACCTCCTGCCCCTCACGTGGTTCACCGAGGTCTCCCAGGGCGTCATGGTCCGTGGGGCGTCGTGGTCCGCGCTGTGGCTGCCGCTCGTCGTGCTCGCGGTGATGGCCGTGGTCGTGTTCGGCCTGGCCGTCCTGCGCCTCTCGCGCGAGCTCTCGCCCGCGCGGGAGCACCGCCGACGCCGCTCGGCCGCGCCTGCGACCGCGACGCCCGCGGCGCGCGGAGCGGTCCGATGACCTGGGGCGCGCGCGGTCTCGACGTCATCTTCCGCACCGGGCACGGGCACGTGGTGCACGCCCTCGCCGGCGTGGACCTCGACCTCCCGCGCGGGCAGGTCACCTCGGCCGTGGGGGGCGACGGGGCGGGCAAGACCACGCTCGTGCGCGCGCTGCTCGGGCAGGCACCGGTCGCCGCCGGCGCCGTGGACGTCCCGCCCCGCGACCGCGTCGGCTACCAGCCGTCCTCCAGCGGCGTCTGGCCGGCGCTGACCGTCGCGGAGAACGTCGAGCTCGTCGGCGACGCGTACCGCGTGCCGACCGCGCGCCGGGAACGGCGCGCGGACGAGCTGCTCGAGCGGGCGGGGCTCGCCGAGGCGCGCGGCCGGCTCGGGTCGCAGCTCTCCGGGGGGATGCGCCAGAAGCTCGGCGTGTGCCTCGCGATGCTGCACGAGCCCGACGTCCTGCTCCTCGACGAGCCGAGCACCGGGGTGGACCCCGTGAGCCGCGTCGAGCTGTGGCGGCTCGTCGCGGAGTCGGCGGCGTCCGGCACGGCGGTCCTCGTCACGACGACGTACCTCGACGAGGCCGAGCGGGCCGCCGACGTCGTCGTGCTCGACGCGGGCACGGTGCTCGCCGCGGGGACGCCCGACGAGGTGCGCGTCGCCGCGCCCGGGCGGATCACGGTCGCGTCCGTCCCCCCGGCGGGCCGCGACGGGCGGACGTGGCGCCGCGGCCCGATGTTCCACACCTGGTGGCCCGACGGCGCGCCCGCCCCGTCGGGGGGCACCGTGCACGCCGACCTGGAGGACGCCGTCGTGGCCCTCACGCTCGGTCGCGGCACGCCCGGCACCGCCGACGCCGACGACGGGGCGAGCCCGGCGAGACCCCGCACGGACCAGCCGGCGGGAGCCGCGGCCGCGCCGGACGCGTCCCTCGTGCGGGTCGAGGGTGCCCGGCGGCGGTTCGGGGACGTCGTGGCCGTCGACGACGTCTCCCTCGTCGTGCGCCCCGGCGAGGTGGTGGGCCTGCTCGGCGCGAACGGCGCGGGCAAGACGACGCTCCTGCGCATGGTCCTCGGCCTCGACCGGCTCGACGGAGGCCGGGTCGAGGTCCTCGGCGCACCGCCGGACCGTGCGGGCCGCCGGTCGGTCGGCTACGTCCCGCAGAGCCTCGGGCTCTCCGGCGACCTGAGCGTCGAGGAGAACGTCCGGTTCGTGGCGGCGGTGTACGGGGTGCGGGACGTCCCCGCGCTCCCGCCGGCGCTCGCGGCCGTCCGCCGTCGGCCCGTCGCGGAGATCGGGCTGGGGCGTCGGCGCCAGCTCGCGTTCCACTGCGCCCTGCTGCACGCGCCGCGTCTTCTCGTCCTCGACGAGCCGACGTCCGGCGTCGACCCGCTCGCGCGGGCCCGCGCCTGGGACGCGATCCACGAGCAGGCCGACGCGGGCGTCGGCGTCCTCGTGACGACGCACCACCTCCAGGAGGCCGAGCAGTGCGACCGCCTGCACGTCCTGTCGCGCGGGCGCGTCGTGGCCGAGGGCACGGTCGCCGACGTCGTGGGCGGCCGCGAGGCGGTCGTCGTGCGGTCCCGGGACTGGCAGGCGACGTTCGCGGCGCTCGACGCCGCGGGCCTGCCCGTGATGCTCGACGGCCGCGCGACGCGCGTGGCGGGGACGCCCCCCGCGGCGGTCCGGGACGCGCTCGCCGCGACGGGCGTCGCCGCGACGTGCGACGTCGTGCCCGCGACGCTCGAGGAGACCATGGTGCTCGTGGACCGCGCGTCCGCGACCCCGGCGGGTGCGGCGTGAGCGGGCGGCGAGGGCGACGCCCGGGTCGCTCGGACACGCGCGCCGACATCCTGTCGGCCGCGCGGGACGCGTTCGCGGAGCACGGCTACGACCGCGCGACCGTCCGCGCCATCGCCACGCGGGCGGGCGTCGACGCCGCGATGGTCCACCACTGGTTCGGCACGAAGGAGAGGCTCTTCCAGGCCGCGGTCGACGTGCCCTTCGACCCGCGCGAGCTCCTCCTCGACGGCGCGCCCGACGGCGAGGCACGCCTGGGCGAGCACGTCGTCCGCACGCTCCTGCGTGCCTGGGACTCGCCGCGCGGGCGGGTCGCGCTCGCGCTCCTGCGCTCGGCGACGAGCTCCGAGCGGGCGGCGCGCATGCTGCGCGAGCTCGTGCTGGCGTGGGTCGTGCGACCCACGGTGGCGCGGAGCGAGCCGGACCCGCACCGGGCCGCGTGGCGGAGCGCGCTCATGGCGAGCCAGCTCGCCGGGCTGGTCGTCGCGCGGTACGTGCTCCGGGTCGAGCCGCTCGCGGGGGCTCCGGCGGAGACGGTGGTCGGGGCGGTCGGTCCGACGATCCAGGGCTACCTCACCGGTCCGCTCCCGGGAGCCGTGACCGAGGACTCGCGCACCGGCGGAAACGTTGAGAATTCAACTGCGAGGTATGTTGCGCCATAGGTCGTCTGTCTGTAGGTTGAGCCCCGCCGGCCGAGGCTCGGCGCGGGGCCAAGCGCGCAGGGGGAGCTTGGCGTCGAGCCACGGCGGCCCGTCTCAGACGCCCGCGAGGACGCGGGTCGTCCCCTCCCGGTTCGTCCGGTCGCGCAGCGCGCGCCCCAGCCGACGCAGCGCGTCGTCGTCCGCGAGGAGGGCGGACCAGTCGTCAGGATCGAGGCTCGGCGCGTCGCCCCGGGTCTTGCGGATCGCTGCGACCTGGAGCTGGTAGGCGAGGATCACCTCGCGCGGGCTCCCCGGGACGGCGATCCGCACGTGGTCCACGTCGTCGCGGCGCGAGTGGAGGGCGAGCGTGGTGAGGCCGTCGAAGATCTCGATGGTCCGGTGGTACTCGTCCACGGCGGCGCTCGACCCGCGCAGACCGCCGTCGCCCACGACCGCCCGGAGGAACGTGTGGAGGTGGCCGAGGTCGCGGCGGCGCTCGCGCGCGAAGGCGGCGGACGACGCGAGCTGGCCCACGATGCCGACGGTGAGCAGGACGGTCGCCGCGAGCACGAGGTACCGCGTGCGCAGGCCCAGGACGAGGTACGGCTCCGTGCTGCCCGGCTCGTGCTGCACCATCGCCACGAAGCTCACGACGGCCCAGGCCACGGCGACGACGGCGCCCGCCCCCGCCACGTCCATGCCCCAGCGCAGGCGCAGCGGTCGCTGCGAGCGCGTGCGCAGGCACGAGACGGCGAAGGTCGCGGTCGCCGTCACGAACGTCCCGTAGTAGAGCGCCCAGTAGCCCCACATGAGAGGGCGGTCGTGGACCTGCGCGTCGAGGTCGTGGGTCGTCCAGGGGCCGCTCGTCGCGGCGAGCACCACCATGGCGGCCCCGACGCCCGTGGCCGCGAGCGCCACGTGCCGGGTGCGCGGTGCCCGGCCGGTGGTGGCGCTGTACGCCCACACCCCGACGAAGAGGCAGCCGGTGACGAGCGCGACGTGCTTGGCGACCTCGTGCGTGCCGGCGGGTGCGTGCTCCTTGAGCAGGTCGGCGACCGCGGGGACCCGCAGCGCGCAGGCGACCGCGACGAAGCCCAGGCCGATCGGGAGGGCCGCGTCGGCGCGCGTGCGAGCACGCAGGCCGGTCCAGGCCGCGGCGGTGGCGAAGAGCGCCACGGCGAGGAGCTCGAGCGCGTGGCTCACCGGTACAGCTCCAGGGACGTGAGACGGCGCGCCGAGCTCCCGTGCGAGGCGATCGAGATCATGAGCTCGCTCGCGAGGCGCTCGACGCGCAGCTCGTCCGGGTCCGCGTACCCGTCCCGGCACGCTCCGACGCGCGGCGCACCCGCCGTCGCCGCCGCGTCGAGCACGTGGACGAGCTCGTGCGCGACGACGTGGTCGCGGTGCTGGCCGGCGAGGGTCTGGCGGGCGTCGACGAGCACGAGGTCGCGCTCGGGGAAGGCGAGCCAGAGCCCGGTCACGCCCGGGCCGAGGTCTCCCTCGACGACCTCGAGGGGCCGGCCGCGCACCGCCGCGACCAGGCGGCACGCCTCCTCGATGCTGCGGGCGCGGTCCAGGCCCGCGGTGCGCAGCAGGTCATCCACGGTCGCCGTCCGGGACGTGCGGGGTCACGGGCGGGAGGTGCTCCAGGCGGCGCACGCGGTCGACGATCTCGATGATCGCCCGGACGTTCTCGGGCGACAGGCCCTGGGCGCGCAGCGCGAACTGCTCGACGCCCTCGTCGGCGAGCGCGGCCCGGAGCCGGTCGTCGGGGTCCTCCTCGGGGTCGACGAGGCTGCCCGTGCTGACGTGGAAGAACGCGGCGATGCCCTCGACGACGCGCAGGCTGGGCGAGGAGCGGTGCCCGCCGCGCAGCGCGCTGAGGTAGGCCTCGTTGATCGAGTACCCGCGTTCCGTCATCCACTGGGCGGCCTCGCGGTTCGTCACGGGCCGCCCGCCGCGCCCGCGTGCGAAGAGCTCGTTGAGCCGGCGGCGGAAGACCCGCGCCGTCCGCTCGCCGGGTGCCACGTCGTCGTCCATGGCGACGATTGTGACAGGCTGCGGCCCGGGCCGGCACGGGAGCACCACGTCGCGTCGCGCGGCGCCGCGGGCGCGGGTAGCGTTCCGGACGGGCGCGGGAACGGCCCGGCGCCCGGCGCGGGACGCGCGCAGACCATCCTCGAGGGAGCCCGACATGAGCGAGCAGACACCGAAGGACGAGGGGGGCCTCGGCGACCTTCTCGGCAAGGCCAAGGAGTTCCTCACCGACGACCGCATCGACGACGTCGCGGAGAAGATCAAGTCCGTCGCACCGGACTCGGTCGACCAGCACGTCGACACCCTGGCCGAGAAGGCCAAGGAGGCCAACGACTGAGCTGCGGGTCGGTACGATCGAGGGGCGCCGTCCACGACGGCGCCCTTCGTGCTGTCGGGCAGGGCCCGCCGGCCGCAGGACCTCGACCGGGCGCGCGCCGCGCGCCTCCCGCCAGCAGATCGGAGCACGGACGTGTCTGACGTCGTCTCGTCACCCCTCACCATCACCCTCGACGCCGAGGAGACCACGGTGACGACGGGCACGACGGGCACGGACCTGTTCGCCGCCCGTCGCGACGTCGTCGTGATCCGGGTCAACGGCGTCCTCAGGGACCTCGACACCCCGGTCGCCGACGGCGACGTGGTCGAGGGCGTGACCATCGACTCGCCCGACGGCCTCGCGGTGCTGCGGCACTCGGCCGCGCACGTGCTCGCCCAGGCCGTCCAGCAGGTCAACCCCGACGCGAAGCTCGGCATCGGCCCGCCCATCACGGACGGCTTCTACTACGACTTCGACGTCGAGACGCCGTTCACCCCCGAGGACCTCAAGGCCCTCGACAAGGCGATGTCCCGGATCATCCGGGAGGGCCAGACCTTCCGTCGCCGGGTCGTGACGGAGGACGAGGCGCGCGCCGAGCTCGCCCACGAGCCGTACAAGCTCGAGCTCATCGGGCTCAAGGGCGGCGCGGCCGACGACACCGAGGGTGCGAGCGTCGAGGTCGGCGGCGGCGAGCTGACGATCTACGACAACGTGCGCGGCGCCGGGCGGGAGAGCGAGACGGTGGTCTGGAAGGACCTGTGCCGTGGCCCGCACCTGCCGAGCACGCGCCTGATCGGCAACGGCTACCAGCTCATGCGCTCGGCGGCCGCCTACTGGCGCGGCAGCGAGAAGAACCCCCAGCTCCAGCGCATCTACGGCACGGCGTGGCCGACGAAGGACGAGCTCAAGGCGTACCTCGACCGTCTCGCGGAGGCCGAGCGCCGCGACCACCGCCGCCTCGGCAACGAGCTCGACCTCTTCTCCTTCCCGGAGGAGATCGGCTCGGGCCTGCCGGTCTTCCACCCCAACGGCGCGACGATCCGCATGGAGATGGAGGAGTACTCGCGCAAGCGGCACGTGGAGGCGGGCTACTCGTTCGTCAGCACGCCGCACATCACCAAGGCGAACCTCTTCCAGACGTCGCGCCACCTCGACTGGTACGCGGACGGCATGTACCCGCCCATGCACCTGGACGAGGAGCTCGACGACGAGGGCAACGTCAAGCGCGCCGGCCAGGACTACTACCTCAAGCCGATGAACTGCCCGATGCACAACCTGGTGTTCAACTCCCGGGGCCGCTCGTACCGGGAGCTGCCACTGCGGCTGTTCGAGTTCGGCACGGTGTACCGGTACGAGAAGTCGGGCGTCGTGCACGGCCTGACCCGCGCGCGCGGTTTCACGCAGGACGACGCGCACATCTACTGCACGCGCGAGCAGATGAAGGACGAGCTGTCCACGACGCTCACGTTCGTCCTCGACCTCCTGCGCGACTACGGCCTCGAGGACTTCTACCTCGAGCTGTCGACACGCGACCCGGAGAAGTCGGTCGGGGACGACGCCACGTGGGAGGAGGCGACCGAGATCCTGCGCCAGGTCGCGACGGAGTCGGGCCTCGAGCTCGTCGCCGACCCGGGCGGTGCGGCGTTCTACGGCCCGAAGATCTCGGTCCAGGCGAAGGACGCGATCGGCCGCACGTGGCAGCTCTCGACGATCCAGCTCGACTTCTTCGAGCCGGAGCTGTTCGAGCTCGAGTACACGGCGTCCGACGGCACGCGTCAGCGCCCGGTGATGATCCACCGCGCGCTGTTCGGCTCGATCGAGCGGTTCTTCGGGATCCTCGTCGAGCACTACGCGGGCGCGTTCCCGGCGTGGCTCGCGCCCGTCCAGGTCGTCGCGGTCCCGGTCGCGGAGCCGTTCAACGACTACGTGGCCGACGTCGTCGAGCAGCTCAAGGCCCAGGGGATCCGCGCCGAGGTCGACTACTCCGACGACCGGTTCGGCAAGAAGATCCGCAACGCGAGCACGCGCAAGGTGCCGTTCGTCCTCATCGCGGGCGGCGAGGACGCGGAGGCCGGCGCCGTGTCGTTCCGGTACCGCGACGGCCGCCAGGACAACGGCGTGCCGGTCGCCGAGGCGGTCGAGCGCATCGTCACCGCCGTCCGCGACCGCGTCCAGGTCTGACGACGCGTGAGCGACGAGCGCACGGGGTCGCCCGGCGCGGCCGACGCGGCCGCGCCGGGCGGCGACCCCGACCACAGGCCGGCCGTCGAGCTCCCGGACGCCCATCCGCGGTTCGACGACGGCCTCGACCGGC
Source organism: Cellulosimicrobium cellulans (assembly GCF_006539945.1). Classification (GTDB taxonomy): domain Bacteria; phylum Actinomycetota; class Actinomycetes; order Actinomycetales; family Cellulomonadaceae; genus Cellulosimicrobium; species Cellulosimicrobium cellulans. The sequence continues at coordinate 31,460 of NZ_BJNZ01000003.1, forward strand.
TCTGGACGCCGCACCGGATGGTGTACATCGGCGGCCAGGACAAGCCCGCCGACGACTCGCGCGGTCAGTGCCCGTTCTGCCGCATCCCGGACCGGTCGGACGAGGACGGGCTGATCGTCGCGCGCGGCGAGACCGCGTACGTCGTGCTCAACCTCTACCCGTACAACCCGGGCCATCTCATGGTCGTGCCCTTCCGCCACGTGTCCGACTACACGGACCTCACGGAGGCGGAGACGGTCGAGGTCGCGCACCTCACGCAGACCGCGATGCGCGTCGTGCGCGCCGTGTCGGCGCCCGACGGGTTCAACCTCGGCATGAACCAGGGCGCGGTCGCCGGGGCCGGCATCGCCGCCCACCTGCACCAGCACGTCGTGCCGCGCTGGTCGGGCGACGCGAACTTCCTGCCGATCGTCGCGCAGACCAAGGCCGTGCCCGAGCTGCTCGCGGACACGCGGGCGCGGCTCGCCGCGGCGTGGCCGTCCGCCCGACCCGACGTCCCCGCGGAGGGAACCGCCTGATGTTCGGCCGTCTGCGCGCGCTCACCACGCGCCTGTTCACCCCGCTCGCCGCGCTGCTGCTCCGCCTCGGCGTGAGCCCGGACGCGGTGACGGTCGCCGGTACCCTCGGCGTCGTCGTCGGCGCCCTGTGGCTCTTCCCGACGGGCCACCTGTTCGCCGGGGTCATGGTCGTCATGGTCTGCGCCTTCGCCGACGTGCTCGACGGCGTCATGGCGCGCCGCGCGGGCCGGTCGGGGCCCTGGGGCGCGTTCCTCGACTCGACGCTCGACCGGCTCGCCGACGCCGCCGTGTTCGTGGGGCTCACGCTGTGGTTCGTGCGGGCCGACGACCCGCGACTGACGCCCGACCTCGCCGCCTGGGGGACCGGCGTCGCGCTCGCGTGCCTCGCGCTCGGCGCGGTCGTGCCGTACGCGCGCGCCCGTGCGGAGAGCGTCGGCATGACCGCGCAGGTCGGGATCGCCGAGCGCGCGGACCGGCTCGTCGCCGCGCTCGTCGCCGCCGGGATCGTGGGGCTGGGGGTGCCGCCCGTCGTGCTCGTCGTCGTCCTGGGGCTGCTCGCCCTCGCGAGCGCGGTCACGGTCGTGCAGCGCGTGGCCACCGTGCGCCGCCAGGCGCTCGCCCTCGTGACCACGCGCACCGAGGAGAAGGAGGACGGTCGCTGATGGCCCTCGACGCCGGCAAGGCGTTCACGTTCGCCTGGCGCAACGCGCGCAAGGTCCCCGAACCGGTCCTGCGCGGGCTGTTCAGCGCGATCGCGGACATGACCTGGCTCCTGCACGGCGGGGGAGTGCGCCAGCTCGAGCGCAACCTCGCCCGGGTGCGCCCGGAGCTCTCGCCGCGCGCGCTGCGCCGGCTCTCGCGCGCGGGCATGCGCTCGTACATGCGGTACTACCGCGAGGCGTTCACCCTGCCCGCCTGGACGCCGGAGCGGGTCCGGGCCCGGGTGCGGGTCGAGGGGCTCGACAACCTCGCGACGCACCTCTCCGGCGACCGGAGCCCGGTGCTCGCGCTGTCGCACCAGGGCAACTGGGACCTGGCGGGCGCGTACGCGACCCCGAACATCGCGCCCGTGCTCACCGTCGCGGAGCGGCTGAAGCCCGACGAGCTGTTCGAGGAGTTCCTCGCGTTCCGGAACTCGATCGGGCTGGAGATCCTCGCGCTCGGCGACGGCGACGTCTTCCGCGAACTCGTCCGTGGTGCGAGCCGGCCGGGCAGGATCATCCCGCTGCTCGCCGACCGGGACCTCACCCATCGGGGCGTGGAGGTCGACCTGTTCGGCCACCGCGCGCGCGTCGCGGCGGGGCCGGCCGCGCTCGCCGTGAGCACCGGGACGCCGCTTGTCCCGGCCGGGATCCACTACGAGCGGCTCCGGGGCGCGCGACGCCGGGCGGCGGGCTCGCCGTGGGGCCTCGTCATCCGCTTCTTCCCCTGTGTGGAGATCGCGCAGGACGTCCCGCGCTCCGAGCAGGTCGCGCGGGCGACCCAGGGCTGGGTGGACGCGCTGAGCGTCGCGATCCGCGAGCACCCCGAGGACTGGCACATGCTCCAGAAGGTGTTCGTCGACGACCTCGACCCCGCGCGCTACGCCCGGACCCGGGCCGCCGCGGGCGAGCCGGACGCGGAGCGTGCCGCATGAGCCTGCGCGTGGGCATCGTGTGCCCCTACTCCTTCGACGCCCCGGGCGGGGTCCAGTTCCACGTGCGCGACCTCGCCGAGGCGCTCATGGCCCAGGGGCACGAGGTCTCCGTGCTCGCCCCCGCCGACGACGACACGCCCGTGCCGGACTACCTGACACCCGCCGGTGGCGCGGTCCCCGTCCGGTACAACGGCTCGGTCGCGCGCGTGACGTTCGGTCCGCGCACCGCAGGCCGGGTCCGGCGCTGGCTCGAGGCGGGCCGGTTCGACGTGCTCCACATCCACGAGCCCGTGAACCCGTCGCTGAGCATGGTCGCGCTGTGGATCGCCCAGGGCCCGATCGTCGGGACGTTCCACACGTCGATCGTGCGCTCGCGCGCGCTCCAGGTCGCGTACCCGCTCGTCCGGCAGAGCCTGGAGAAGATCGACGCCCGCATCGCCGTGTCGGAGGACGCGCGACGCACGCTCGTCGACCACCTCGGCGGGGACGCCGTCGTCATCCCCAACGGGGTGTACGTCGACACGTTCGAGTCCGCGCCCGCGAACCCCGTGTGGCAGGGCACGCCCGACGCGCCGACCATCGGCTTCCTCGGCCGCCTGGACGAGCCGCGCAAGGGCCTCCCCGTGCTCGCCGCGGCGATCCCGGCCATCCTCGCGCAGGTCCCCGGCGCACGGTTCCTCGTCGCGGGCCGCGGCGACGACGGCCGCGAGGCCGCGATCGAGGCGCTGGGGGAGCACGCCGCGTCGGTCGAGTTCCTCGGCGGCGTGAGCGACGAGGACAAGGCGAGCATGCTCGCGTCCGTCGACCTCTACATCGCGCCCCAGACCGGGGGCGAGAGCTTCGGCATCGTGCTCGTCGAGGCGATGAGCGCCGGCGCGTGCGTGGTCGCGAGCGACCTCGGCGCGTTCCGGCGCGTGCTCGACGACGGCGCGGCCGGGGCGCTGTTCCCGGTGGGCGACCCGGACGCGCTCGCCGCCGCCGTGCTGGACGTGCTCGCCGACCCGCCGCGACGCGACGCCTACCGTGCCCGGGCCAGCGAGTTCGTCCGGCGCTTCGACTGGTCCGCCGTGACCGCCCAGGTGCTCGCCGTCTACGAGACCGTGCTCGCGGCGTCCGAGGCGGTCATCCCGGTCCACGAGGACCCGCGCTCGCGCCGGGGCGGTCGCCTCCTGGGCCGGGCGCGTGACGACGAGGGAGGCCGCCCGTGACCTGGTCCGAGATCACCGTCCTCGTCCTCGTGGTCGCGGCGCTGGTGGCGTGGCTCCTGTGGGTCGCCGCGTCGCGGCTCGACCGGCTGCACCGCAAGGTGATGGCCTCGCGCCTGGCGCTCGACGCGCAGCTCGTGCGCCGCGCGTCGGCCGCCGTCGACCTGGCTGCGTCCGGCGAGCTCGACCCGGCCAGCTCGATCCTCGTCGCCGAGGCGGCGCACGCCGTCCTCGACGACGACGACGACACGAGCCGTCTCGCCGACCAGGTGCCGGGCCTGGCGCCCGAGGGGCCGCGTCCCCGGCGGCTCCTGGGCGGCATGGCCGAGTCGCGCGCCCTCGCCGAGAGCGACCTCACGGCCACGCTCCGCTCGGCCCTCGAGGACGCCGACGACGTGGCCGAGCTGCGGTCCGGGTCTGCCGGAGACGAGCTCCTCGGCTCGCTCTCCGCCGCCTGGTACCGCGCGCAGCTCGCGCGCCGGTTCCACAACGAGGCCGTCGCCCAGGCGCAGCGCGTGCGACGCAAGTGGTGGGTGCGGCTGTTCCACCTCGCCGGGCACGCCCCGATGCCCGCGACGGTCGAGCTCGACGACGCCGCGCCCGACGTCCTCGTCCGCCCCGCGGCGTCGGCGGGCACGGCGGGCTGACGCTCCGCGGGCCGCCGGCGGCGCTCTGCGCGCGGGCTCGGGGCAGGCTCGGGGCCGGGGTCGGGTGGACGCCTCGGCGATAGGATGGGAGCGCGTGGGAGCATGTGCCGTCGAGCCTGTTCGACGGCGTCCCGTGCGCGTGCGCGCGACGTTCCCCTGACCTGAAGGTGTGAGGTACCGGTGACCAACGTGGCCGACCAGAACGTCCCTGCCGAGAGCGCCCCGGGCGCCGCGACCGCGGAGGGTGCCGGCGCCGTCGGCACCGCCAGGGTCAAGCGCGGGATGGCGGAGATGCTCAAGGGCGGCGTCATCATGGACGTCGTCACGCCCGAGCAGGCGAAGATCGCCGAGGACGCCGGCGCCGTCGCGGTCATGGCCCTCGAGCGCGTGCCCGCGGACATCCGCGCCCAGGGCGGCGTCTCGCGCATGTCCGACCCCGACATGATCGACGGGATCATCGAGGCCGTCTCGATCCCCGTGATGGCGAAGGCCCGCATCGGCCACTTCGTCGAGGCGCAGGTGCTCCAGTCGCTCGGCGTGGACTACGTCGACGAGTCCGAGGTGCTCACGCCGGCCGACTACGCCCACCACATCGACAAGTGGCAGTTCACCGTCCCGTTCGTGTGCGGGGCGACGAACCTCGGCGAGGCGCTGCGCCGCATCACCGAGGGCGCGGCGATGATCCGTTCGAAGGGCGAGGCCGGTACGGGCGACGTCTCCAACGCGACGACGCACATGCGCACCATCCGCGCCGAGATCCGCCGCCTCACCTCGCTCCCGGAGGACGAGCTGTACGTCGCGGCCAAGGAGCTCCAGGCGCCGTACGAGCTCGTCAAGGAGGTCGCGGCGACGGGCAAGCTGCCCGTCGTCATGTTCACCGCGGGCGGCATCGCGACGCCGGCCGACGCCGCGATGATGATGCAGCTCGGCGCCGAGGGCGTGTTCGTCGGCTCGGGCATCTTCAAGTCAGGCAACCCGGAGCAGCGCGCCGCCGCGATCGTCAAGGCGACGACGTTCTACGACGACCCGGACGTGATCGCGAAGGTCTCGCGCGGCCTGGGCGAGGCGATGGTCGGCCTGAACGTCGACGAGCCGGCGCGGTCGATCCAGTTCGCCGAGCGCGGCTGGTGACGGAGCGCTCCACGGGCCGTCCGTCCGTCGTCGTGCCGGCGACGGACGGCTGACGCGCGAGCATGGCCGAGGCTGCCGGAGCGCCGTCGTCCCTGGGGCCCGACTGGGTGCTCGGGGACGACGGGCTCTACTTCCGCCGGGGCGCGCGCGTCCTCCTGCTGGACGACGCGGACCGCATCCTCCTGGCCCGCGGGCACGACGTGGACCAGCCGGAGCGCTCGTGGTGGTTCACCATCGGCGGAGGCGTCGACGCGGGCGAGTCCGACCGTGACGCGGCGCGGCGCGAGGTGCGCGAGGAGACGGGGATCCTGCTCGACCCGGGCGCGCTCGTCGGGCCGGTCTACACGCGGAGCGCGATCTTCGACTTCTACCGTCAGCACTGCCGCCAGGACGAGGTGCTCTTCCTCGCGCGCGTCGACGACGCCTCGGGCGGTGGTGGGGACGCGGGGACGCTGAGCCGGGAGGGGTGGACCGACGTCGAGCTCGACGTCGTCGACGAGATGCGGTGGTGGTCGCTCGACGACCTGCGCGGCGTCGAGATCGAGGTCTTCCCCGAGGGGCTGGCCGACCTCGTCGCGCCGCTGCTGGGCGGGTGGGACGGCGTGACGCACCACCTGGGGATCGCGCGCGAGGACTGAGCCCTGCGCAGCGTGCCCTCCGTGGAAGGACGCGCGGTCGTCACGGCCGGCGGGCGACGACGCGCCACACGATGCCGCCGACGAGGAGCCCGAGCCCCAGCAGCACCCCGCCGACCGCGACGAACCACAGCAGGACCGTGCCGCCGACGGTCGCGAAGAACTCGCCGAACCTCCACCCCTCGGTGACGACGAACGTCGACCCGGGCGAGGCGCCCCCCTGCGCGACGGACACCGTGCAGGTCTGGGTCGACGGCGACGTCACCTCGGCGACGGTCGTCGCCTCGTGCGAGCCGAAGCCGGAGCTCCCCGAGACGGAGGGGTGGCGCACCTCGAGGTCGCCCTCCGGGCACGAGACGGTGACGTCGTCGGTGTCGAAGCCCTCGGCGCCGATCGGCACGACCGCCCACACGCTGTACGGCTGGTCGCCCGACAGCGCGACCTCCGCCTCGCCGGGGACGTCGCCGGAGGCGAGGGCGGCCGAGCCCGGGGCGCCGGTGCCGTCGACCACGCCCGTGGGCAGCGCCCGCACGAAGGTCGTGACACCGAGGACGCCCGCGACGAGCGCGACCACGAGCAGGACCGCGCCGATCACGATCAGGACCGTCGCGCCGCGCGTGCTCCGCGGCGGACGGGGCGGGAGGCCGGGGTACGGGTTCGAGGGGTCGGGGTACCCGGACGGTGGCGGCGTGGGGTACGGCGGTGTGGGTCCGGGGCCGGGCGGAGTGGTCACGACGGCGAGGCTAGCAACCGCACCGCGACAGGGCAGGGTGCCGGCGACGTATCATTCCCGTTCGTGACGATCACGATCGGAGTCCTGGCCCTTCAGGGCGACGTGCGAGAGCACCGCGCCGCGCTCGAGGCTGCGGGTGCCCGCACGGTCGGCGTACGGCGTCCCGAGGAGCTCGCCGCGGTCGACGGGTTGGTGCTCCCCGGGGGCGAGTCGACGACCATCGACAAGCTCCTGCGCATCTTCGAGCTCGACGAGCCGCTGCGCGCCCGCATCGCCGAGGGCCTGCCGGTCTACGGCTCGTGCGCGGGCATGATCCTGCTCGCCGATCGCATCCTCGGCGGCACCGCGGACCAGCGGACCCTCGGCGGGCTCGACGTGACGGTCCGGCGCAATGCGTTCGGCCGGCAGGTCGACTCGTTCGAGACGGACCTCGCGTTCACCGGCCTGGCCCCGCAGGACGGCAGTCGCACGGGGGCCGAGGGGGCGGGCGACGTGCACGCGGTGTTCATCCGCGCGCCGTGGGTCGAGGAGGTCGGACCGGGGGTCGAGGTGCTCGCGCGCATCCCCGACCACGAGGCGCCCGGCATCCCCGCGGCCGCCGCCGGTAGGATCGTCGCAGTCCAGCAGGGATCGCTGCTCGCCACCTCGTTCCACCCGGAGATCTCCGGGGACGCGCGCGTGCACGAGCTGTTCGTCAGAATCGCGAAGGGGTAGGAACGCATGTCAGGGCATTCCAAGTGGGCCACGACCAAGCACAAGAAGGCGGCCATCGACGCCAAGCGCGGCAAGCTCTTCGCGAAGCTCATCAAGAACATCGAGGTCGCGGCGCGCACGGGCGGCGGCGACCCCGCGGGCAACCCGACGCTGTTCGACGCCATCCAGAAGGCGAAGAAGTCGTCGGTCCCCAACGACAACATCGACCGGGCCGTCAAGCGCGGCTCCGGCACGGGTGCCGACGCCGTCGACTACCAGACGATCATGTACGAGGGCTACGGCCCCAACGGCATCGCCGTCCTGGTCGAGTGCCTCACCGACAACAAGAACCGGGCGGCCTCCGAGGTCCGCCTCGCGTTCAGCCGCAACGGCGGCAACCTCGCCGACCCCGGCTCGGTGTCGTACCTCTTCTCGCGCAAGGGCCTCGTCGTCGTGCCGAAGGCGGACGGCGTGACCGAGGACGACGTCATGCTCGCCGCGCTCGAGGCGGGCGCCGAGGAGGTCACCGACTCCGGCGAGGTCATCGAGGTGCTCTGCGAGGCGAGCGACCTCGTCGCCGTGCGCACCGCGATCCAGGAGGCGGGCCTCGAGTACGACTCCGCCGACTCGATCTGGCACCCCTCGATGGAGGTCGAGGTCGACGCCGACGGGGCGCGCAAGATCCTGCGCCTCATCGACGCGCTCGAGGACAGCGACGACGTGCAGAACGTCTACGCGAACTTCGACGCGTCGGACGAGGTCATGGCGGAGCTCGAGAACGACGACTGATCCCGTCGGTTCGGTCGCCGAGGCCGACGGCGTGGTCGCCTTGGGTGGCGGGGCGGGTGAGGTGCGCGCGGTCTACCATCCGCGGCGCTCGTTCCTCGCGCCGCTCCCGCCAGGCCCGCCACGACCGCGCGCACCTCACCCGCCCCGCCGGTGTCGCCTCGCCTCGGTCGGCGGCCCGCGAGGCGGACGGTTTCCGTCGTCGGGTCGTGGGAGGGTACAGGCGTGCGCGTTCTCGGTGTGGATCCTGGGCTGACCCGGTGCGGTGTCGGGGTGGTGGACTCCGCGCGGGGGCGGCGGGCCGAGCTCGTGGCCGTCGGCGTGATCCGGACGGACCCGGACCTCAGCGTGGACCTGCGGCTCCTGCGGATCGCGGAGCGGCTCGACGCGTGGTTCGACGAGCACGTGCCGGACGTCGTCGCGGTCGAGCGCGTCTTCGCGCAGCACAACGTCGGGACCGTGATGGGCACGGCCCAGGCCGCGGGTCTCGCGATGGTCGGCGCGGCGAAGCGGGGTGTCCCCGTGGCGCTGCACACGCCGTCCGAGGTCAAGGCCGCGGTCACCGGGAGCGGGCGCGCGGGCAAGGAGCAGGTCCAGCGCATGGTCGCCGGCATCCTGGGGCTCGCGGAGCCGCCGAAGCCTGCCGACGCCGCCGACGCGCTCGCGCTCGCCATCTGCCACCTGTGGCGGCCCTCGGGTGCGCTCCAGGGCGGCGAGCGGCACGAGCTGACCCCGGCGCAGCGCGCCTGGGCCGCGGCGGAGCACGCGGCGAAGGGCCGGCGGGCACCGCGCTGACGGCTCCCGTGTCGGTCGGCCGGGGCGTGGGCGCACCTTGCTAGAGTGACCGCGGTCGTACGGGTGTTCGACGCACTCCTCGGCGCCGCGTCGAGCTCGTCGGGCCGGCGGACCATCGGACCAGGTCGGCGCTGCCGACCGGGAGAGGAGCCTGCGTGATCGCGTCGCTGAGCGGAGTCGTGGCGAGCGTCCAGCTCGACCGCACCGTGCTCGAGGTCGGGGGCGTGGGCTACCTCGTGCACGCCACGCCGGCCACGCTCGCCGGCCTGCGGGTCGGCGAGGACGCCCGGCTCGCGACGAGCCTCGTCGTCCGCGAGGACTCCTTCACCCTCTACGGGTTCGCCGACGACGACGAGCGGAGCGTCTTCGAGACCGTCCAGACCGTCAGCGGCGTCGGGCCGCGGCTCGCGCTCGCGATGCTCGCCGTGCACACGCCCGACGCCCTGCGCCGTGCCGTGGCCGGCGCCGACATCGCGGCCCTCGTGCGCGTCCCCGGCATCGGGAACAAGGGCGCGCAGCGGATCGCGCTCGAGCTGGGCGACAAGCTCGGGCCGCCCACCGGTGCCGACGCCCCCGAGGGCGGCGCGACCGCCGTCGGGACCGGGCCGCGTCAGGTCGACGACCGACGCGACCAGGTGGTCGAGGCGCTCGTGGGCCTCGGCTGGAACCTCAAGGCCGCGGACGACGCCGTCTCCACCGTGCTCGCCGAGGCGGGGGTCGACGTCGTCGAGGCGCCCGACGTGGCCGGCGCGCTGCGCGCCGCGCTGCGCGTCCTCGGCGGACCGAGGGGCTGACCATGGCGAACTTCGACCAGGTGGGCGTGGACGGGTTCGGCGGGGACGGGACGTTCTCGTCCGAGCGGATCGTCGCGGCGGGGGCCGACGACCTCGAGCGCGCCGCCGAGGCAGCACTGCGTCCGCGCCGGCTCGAGGAGTTCGTCGGGCAGGCGGTTGTGCGCGACCAGCTCTCGCTCGTGCTCCAGGCCGCGCTCGCCCGCGGGAGCTCGCCGGACCACGTGCTCCTGTCCGGGCCGCCCGGGCTCGGCAAGACGACGCTCGCCATGATCATCGCCGCCGAGCTCGGGACGTCGCTGCGCGTGACGTCCGGCCCGGCGATCCAGCACGCGGGCGACCTGGCGGCCGTGCTCTCCTCGCTCGAGGAGGGCGAGGTCCTCTTCATCGACGAGATCCACCGCCTCGCGCGGCCGGCGGAGGAGCTCCTCTACATGGCGATGGAGGACTTCCGGGTCGACGTCGTCGTGGGCAAGGGTGCGGGCGCGAGCGCGATCCCGCTCTCGTTGCCCCCGTTCACGGCGGTCGGCGCCACGACGCGCGCGGGGCTGCTGCCCGCGCCGCTGCGCGACCGCTTCGGCTTCACCGGGCACCTCGACTTCTACTCGAGCGACGAGCTCGAGCGCGTGCTCTCCCGGTCCGCGGGGCTGCTCGGCGTGGCGCTCGACCCGGACGCCGCGCGCGAGATCGCCGGCCGCTCGCGCGGCACGCCCCGCATCGCCAACCGCCTGCTGCGGCGCGTGCGCGACTGGGCGCAGGTCCGCGGCGACGGGAGCATGGACCTCGCGGCCGCGCGGGCGGCGCTCGAGGTCTACGAGGTGGACCCCATCGGCCTCGACCGCCTCGACCGGGCGGTCCTCACGGCGCTGTGCACGCGGTTCAACGGCGGGCCGGTCGGGCTGACGACGCTCGCCGTGACGGTCGGCGAGGAGGCCGAGACGGTCGAGACGGTCGCCGAGCCGTACCTGGTGCGCGAGGGGCTGATCGGGCGGACACCCCGGGGGCGCGTCGCGACGCCGGCCGCGTGGGCGCACCTCGGGCTCACCCCGCCGCGCGAGGGCGGCACCCTGTTCGACGCCTGACGGCCGGTCCGTCGCGGGCCTCGTCGAGGGCCTCGTGGCGGGCCCCGTGACGGCGGTCACAGGCGCGGCGAACGTGGTCCTAGAATGGTCAGGACCCGAGCGGGCGGAACTCCGCGGCGAGACGGCTCGTTGGTGAACCGTGCGCGCACGCCTAGACTGCGCGCAGATCCCGCACAGAACAGGACACGAGACTCCGTCATGGATATCAGCTTCATCCTCATCCTCGCCCTCGCGGCGGGTGCGATGTTCCTCATGACCAGCCGCACCCGCAAGCAGCAGCGCGAGGCCCAGAACTTCCGGGCGACCCTCGCCCCCGGGCAGGAGGTGATGACGGGCTCGGGCATGTTCGGCACGATCGTCGACGTCGACGAGGAGGCCGACGTCATCACGATCGAGTCCACGCCGGGCAACCAGTCCCGGTGGCTGCGGGCGGCCATCGCGAAGCTCGTCGACCCGCCGGTCGAGGAGCCGGAGGGCGACGAGTCGTCGGAGCCCGCGGCCGTCTACGGCAGCGCGGACGCCGACCCCAGCACGTCGAAGGGGGACGTCGACGACCTCGTCGTCCCCGACGACCTGTCCGGTCTGACCGACGACGGGTCGGAGAAGGACCGCGGGCGCCGGGACGACGGCACCGACACCAAGTGACCCTATGCCGGTCGCTGCCGCGACCGGTCTGACGCGGTGGGCCGCGAGGCCCACCGCACACGCACGAGAAGAGACGGACAGTTGGCCACCAGCAGCACACGAGCGAGGCCCGTACGGACCCTCGTCACCCTGGGAATCCTCATCGTCGTCCTCTTCGGGTCCCTCTTCGCGGGCACGAAGCTCGACCCGAAGACCGAGGACAACCCGGGCGGGGCGAGCCTCACCCCGGGCCTCGCGCTCGATCTCGAGGGTGGCACGCAGATCATCCTGCAGCCCGTCACCACCGACGGCTCGCAGCCGACGGCCGAGGACATCAACCAGGCGATCAACGTCATCCGCCAGCGCATCGACGCGCAGGGCGTGTCCGAGGCGGAGATCACGAGCCAGGGACAGAACAACATCGTCGTCGGGATCCCAGGGCAGCCGTCCCAGGAGACGATCGACCTCGTCAGCACCTCCGCACAGATGCGGTTCCGGCCGGTGCTCGCGGTGGGAATGCCGACCGCGACCCCGGCCGACGAGGCGACCGACGCGGCCGCGGGCGACGACGCAGCGGCCGAGGACGCGCCCGACGCGACCGAGTCCGCCGACGCCACCGAGAGCGCGGACGCGACCTCCGAGGAGTCGGGTGACCCTGCCGCCGACGAGGCGACGGACGCTCCGGCGGACGACGCCACGACCGACCCGGCCGAGGAGGCGACCCGTCCGGAGAACCCGAGCGACCTCGCGCAGATCACGCCGGAGCTGCAGGAGCAGTTCGACGCGCTCGACTGCACGCTCCCGGAGAACCTGGTCGGCGGCGACAGCGGCCCGACGGACTCCGCGTTCGTCGCGTGCGCCGACGACGGCTCGGCCAAGTACATCCTCGGCCCGGTCGAGATCGAGGGTACGGACATCTCGAACGCCAACTCCGGCCTCCGCGTCGGCCAGAACGGCGTCGTCACGAACGAGTGGGTCGTCAACATCGAGTTCGACGGCGAGGGCACGCAGGCGTTCCGCGAGGTCACGACCCGCCTCACGTCGCTCCCCTCTCCGCAGAACCAGTTCGCGATGGTGCTCGACGGCCTCGTCATCTCGGCGCCGGTGTCCCAGGTCGCCATCCCGGACGGCAAGGCCGAGATCTCCGGCAGCTTCACGCGCGACAGCGCGGCGACGCTCGCGAACCAGCTCAACTTCGGTTCGCTGCCCCTGACGTTCGAGGTCCAGAGCCAGGAGCAGATCTCCGCGACGCTCGGCTCCGAGCAGCTCGAGAAGGGGCTCCTTGCCGGCGCGATCGGCATGCTGCTCGTCGTCATCTACTCGCTCTTCCAGTACCGGACGCTGGGGCTCGTGACCGTCGCGTCGCTCGGCATCGCCGCCGTCATCACGTTCGGCGTCATCTCGGTCCTGTCGTGGACGATCGGGTACCGGCTGTCGCTCGCCGGCGTCGCGGGGCTCATCGTCGCGATCGGTATCACCGCGGACTCGTTCATCGTGTACTTCGAACGCATCCGCGACGAGCTGCGCGACGGCCGGACGCTGAACTCGGCGGTCGAGAAGGGCTGGGAGCGTGCGCGCCGCACGATCCTCGCCTCGGACGCCGTGAACTTCGTCGCCGCGATCGTCCTGTACTACCTGGCGGTCGGTGGCGTGCGAGGCTTCGCCTTCACGCTCGGTCTGACCACGCTCGTCGACCTCGTCGTGGTGTTCCTCTTCACGCACCCGTTGATGCAGCTGCTCGCCAGGACGAAGTTCTTCGGGAGCGGGCACCCGGCCTCGGGCCTCGACCCCCGGCGCCTCGGCGTGCGGACGGCGCGCTACGCGGGCCGCGGTCGCGTCGTCGGCGCAACCTCGGCAGGCGCTACGGACGGCGGCGACGCCGTGGCAGATGCCCCGGTCCAGGACGCCCCGGCGCCCGAGCGTGCGGCGCCCGTCCGGGAGACGGTCGGCGCCGGCGTGGGCCGGAGCGACGGGCCGCGCATGACCATCGCGGAGCGCCGCGCCGCCGAGCGGCGGGCCGCCGCGTCGATGGACGGCGACGACGGGTCCCCGACCGCTGACGCGGCGGGCGACGAGAACGAGGAGAAGCACTGATGGCCAGCGGTTTCGCCCAGTGGGGCAACGACCTGTACACGGGTCGCCGGTCCTACGCCATCGTCGCGAAGCGACGTGGCTACTTCCTGGTGGCGATCGTCCTCGTCGTCCTGTCCCTCGGGGTCATCGGCATCCGCATGGCGGGTGACGGGCTCAACCTCGGGATCGAGTTCCGTGGTGGGTCCGAGTTCACGGTCTCCGGCGTGTCGGACACGTCGCAGCAGCCGGCGCTCGACGCCGTCGCAGCGGTCGCGCCCGAGGAGGTGCCGCGCGTCACATCGGTGGGCTCGAGCACGGTCCGGGTCCAGACCGCCCAGCTCAGCAACGAGCAGGTCGAGCAGGTCGCCACCGAGCTCGCTGACGCCTACGGCGTGGCGACGGGCGAGGTGACGAGCTCCTACATCGGCCCGACCTGGGGCAAGGACGTCTCGCAGAAGGCCGTCGTCGGTCTCGTCGTCTTCCTGCTCCTCGTCAGCCTGGTCATGACGATCTACTTCCGGAACTGGCGCATGGCGCTCGCCGCGGTCATCGCGCTGTTCCACGACCTGGTCGTCACGGTCGGCATCTACGCACTCATCGGGTGGGAGATCACCCCGGCGACGGTGATCGGGCTCCTCACGATCCTCGCGTACTCGATCTACGACACGGTCGTGGTGTTCGACAAGGTGCGCGAGAACACCGCGGGCGTCCTCGACCAGACGCGCAGCACGTACGCCGAGCGGGCGAACCTCGCGATCAACCAGACGCTCGTGCGCTCGATCAACACCTCGATCGTCGCGCTGCTCCCGGTCGCGGGCATCCTCTTCATCGGTGCGTTCCTCCTCGGTGCCGGCACGCTGCGCGACATCGCGCTCGCGCTGTTCGTCGGCATGGCCGTGGGCGCGTACTCGTCGGTCTACCTCGCGACCCCCCTCGAGGTCGCCCTGCGCGAGCGCGAGAAGCCGATCCGGGACCACACGGCGAAGGTGCTCGCGCTGCGTGCCGAGCGTGTCGAGTCGGCGGGCGACGACGAGGACGCCGCGCTCGCGGCAGCGGGTGTGGGGTCGGGTCACCGCCAGCTCCAGCCGGGCGAGCACCTCGGCAACAAGGCGCAGCCGCGCCGCCGTCGTCCCCGATGACGGACCAGCACCACACGACCGGCGAGGTGGACGGCCTGCGGGCCGTCGGCCTCGCCGGTCTCGGCGCGCAGCGAGCGTCCCGCGTGCTCGAGCTCGTCCGCGCCGTGCACGACTACCCCGGGCCCGGCATCACCTTCCGCGACATCACCGGGCTCCTCGCCGACGGCGAGGCCTTCGGTCACGTCGTCGATGCGCTCGGGGACGTGGCGCGCGCGGCGGGCGGCGTCGACCTCGTCGCGGGCATGGAGGCGCGGGGCTTCGTGATCGGCGCCCCGCTGGCGACGCAGCTGGGCGTCGGCTTCGTACCGCTGCGCAAGGCGGGCAAGCTGCCGCCGCCCACCGACGCCGTGACGTACGACCTCGAGTACGGCACCGCGACGATCGAGCTGCGCGCGGGAACACTGCCGACCGGTGCGCGTGTTCTCGTGGTGGACGACGTGCTCGCGACCGGGGGCACGGCGGCCGCAGGCGCCGAGCTCGTCGAGCGTGGGGGAGGCGTCGTCGTCGGCCTCGCGTTCCTCATGGAGCTCGAGGGCCTGGGCGGCCGCGAGCGGCTCGCGGGCCGCGACGTGACCACACTGGTCCACGTCGAGTCGTAGGATTGCCACTCCGGTCGTCTCGGCTGGTCGTCGACACGGTGTCGGCGATCGCCGGCCTGCGGAAGGAGGCGCGCATGAGCGAGAACACCAGGACGTCGCGCGCCCCGGAGAAGGCGGGCGCGCAGCCGACCCCGGGGCAGGGCGGTTCCGGCGGCCGCGGGGTGCGGTCGCGCCTCGTACGCTTCGGGGCCCGGCCGAACGCCGGCAGCCCGGCGCTCGAGCCCGTGCTCCAGGCCGTGCGCACCAACCACCCCCGTACCGACCTCACCGTCATCGAGCGCGCCTACGAGACCGCGGAGCGTGCGCACCGGGGGCAGCTGCGCAAGAGCGGCGACCCGTACATCACGCACCCCGTCGCCGTCGCGACGATCCTCGCCGAGCTCGGCTTCGACGGGTCGACCCTCGCCGCCGCGCTGCTGCACGACACGGTGGAGGACACCGACTACTCCCTCGCGCAGCTCACCGAGGAGTACGGCGAGGAGATCGCCATGCTCGTCGACGGCGTGACCAAGCTCGACAAGGTGACGTACGGGGACGCTGCGCAGGCCGAGACGGTGCGCAAGATGGTCGTCGCGATGGCGCGCGACATCCGCGTGCTCGTCATCAAGCTCGCCGACCGGCTGCACAACGCGCGCACCTGGAAGTACGTGTCGTCGTCGTCGGCGGGCCGCAAGGCGCGCGAGACGCTCGAGATCTACGCGCCGCTCGCGCACCGCCTCGGCATGAACACGATCAAGTGGGAGCTCGAGGACCTCTCGTTCCAGGCTCTGTACCCCAAGGTCTACGACGAGATCGTGCACCTCGTGGCCGAGCGGGCACCCGCGCGCGAGGAGTACCTGGCGGTCGTGCGCGAGCAGGTCACGGCCGACCTGCGCAGCGCGAAGATCAAGGCGACCGTCACCGGGCGGCCCAAGCACTACTACTCGATCTACCAGAAGATGATCGTGCGCGGTCACGACTTCGCGGAGATCTACGACCTCGTCGGTGCACGCGTCCTGGTGGACAGCGTCCGGGACTGCTACGCGGCGCTCGGCGCGCTGCACGCGCGGTGGAACCCCGTGCCCGGGCGGTTCAAGGACTACATCGCGATGCCGAAGTTCAACATGTACCAGTCGCTGCACACGACGGTCATCGGGCCCGGCGGCAAGCCCGTCGAGATCCAGATCCGCACGCACGAGATGCACCGGCGCGCGGAGTACGGCGTCGCGGCGCACTGGAAGTACAAGGAGACCGCGAAGTCGGGCGGGAAGACCGCGAAGGACGACACCGCGGCGAACGACATGCGCTGGCTGCGCCAGCTCGTCGACTGGCAGCGCGAGACGGCGGACCCCGCGGAGTTCCTCGACTCGCTGCGTTTCGAGATCGGCGGCGCGGAGGTCTACGTCTTCACGCCCAAGGGCGACGTCATGGCCCTGCCCGCGGGCTCGACCCCGGTCGACTTCGCCTACGCCGTGCACACCGAGGTCGGCCACCGGACCATGGGCGCGCGCGTCAACGGGCGCCTCGTGCCGCTCGACTCGACGTTGGAGAACGGCGACTCGGTGGACGTCCTGACCTCGAAGTCCGAGAACGCGGGACCGAGCCGGGACTGGCTGGCGTTCGTCAAGAGCCCTCGTGCGCGCAACAAGATCCGGCAGTGGTTCTCCAAGGAGCGCCGCGAGGAGGCCGTCGAGCACGGCAAGGACGCGATCGCGAAGGCGATGCGCAAGCAGAACCTGCCGATCCAGCGCCTCCTGTCGCACGAGTCGCTCGTCGCGCTCGCCAACGAGCTCCGCTTCGCCGACGTCACGGCGCTGTACGCGGCGATCGGCGAGGGCCAGGTGTCGGCGGCGAACGTCGTCTCCAAGCTCGTCCAGGCGATGGGCGGCGAGGAGGGCACGGTCGAGGACGTCGCGGAGACCGCGCGCCCCGGGCACACCGCGCGCCGCGTGCGCACGGGCGACCCCGGCGTCATGGTCAAGGGCGTCGACGACATCTGGGTCAAGCTCGCCAAGTGCTGCACCCCCGTCCCCGGCGACGAGATCATCGGCTTCATCACGCGCGGCCAGGGCGTGAGCGTGCACCGCGCGGACTGCGCGAACGTCGTCGGGCTGCGCAACCAGCCCGAGCGCATCGTCGACGTCTCATGGACCACGGGCAGCAACGCGATGTTCCTGGTCCAGATCCAGGTCGAGGCGCTCGACCGGGCGCGCCTGCTCTCCGACGTCACGCGGGTCCTGTCGGACAACCACGTGAACATCCTCTCGGCCACCGTGTCGACGTCCAACGACCGCGTCGCGATGTCCCGCTTCGTCTTCGAGATGGCGGAGCCGGCGCACCTCGCGCAGGTGCTCAGCGCGGTCCGCAAGGTCGACGGCGTGTTCGACGTCTACCGCATCACGGGGACGAAGGCCGCCGAGGCGACGCAGCTCCCGGCCTGACCGCTCGCGCCGTGCGGGCGGGTGGGCGCCGGCGTCCGCCGCCCCCGGACGTGTCGTCGTGCCGCACGCTGCGGCCGGTGGCAGCATCGGCACATGGACCTGCCCGTCATGCCTCCCGTGCTGCCCATGCTCGCGAAGTCCGTGCCCGACGTGCCCGAGCCCGACGCCGTGGACGGCGGGTACGTGTACGAGCCCAAGTGGGACGGGTTCCGCGCGATCGTGTACCGCGACGGCGACGAGGTGCGCCTCGACAGCCGCAATGCGCGCCCGATGGAGCGCTACTTCCCGGAGGTCGTCGAGGCGGTGCGCGCGGCCCTGCCGCCCCGCTGCGTGGTCGACGGCGAGATCGTCGTCGCCCGGGACGGGCGCCTCGAGTTCGAGGTGCTGCAGCAGCGCATCCACCCCGCGGCCTCGCGGGTCCGCCTGCTCGCCGAGCAGACGCCCGCCGCGCTCGTCGTGTTCGACGTGCTCGCGCTCGGCGACGACGACCTCACGGGCGAGCCGCTGGCGCGCCGCCACGAGGTGCTGGACTCGTTCGGGCTCGACGGCCCCGCCGTGCACGCCACCCCCCGCACCCGCGACGTCGCGGTCGCGCGCGAGTGGTTCGACACCTTCGAGGGTGCGGGGCTGGACGGCGTCGTCGCGAAGCCGCTCGACGGGACGTACCAGCCGAACAAGCGCGCGATGCTCAAGATCAAGCACGGACGCGAGGCGGACGTCGTGCTCGCGGGCTACCGCCTGCACAAGACGTCGACGCCCGCGAAGCCCCTGCTCGGGTCGCTCCTGCTCGGGCTGTACGACGACGGCGGACAGCTCCAGTTCGTGGGCGTCGCCGCGTCGTTCCCGGCGGCGAGACGCGCGGCGCTCGTGACCGAGCTCGCCCCGCTGGTCGTCGAGCCCGGCACGCCGGAGGCCGACGCGCACCCGTGGTCGGGCTGGGAGAACCCTGCGGGCGAGCGGATGCCGGGCGCGGTGTCGCGGTGGAGCTCCGGCAAGGACCTGTCGTTCACGCCGCTGCGCGTCGAGCGCGTGCTCGAGGTGGCGTACGACCACATGGAGGGCGCGCGGTTCCGGCACACGGCGCAGTTCCGGCGCTGGCGCGACGACCGCGACCCGTCGTCGTGCACCTACGACCAGCTCGAGGAACCCGTGCGCTACGACCTCACCGACATCCTGCCGGGCGCCCCCGGCGTCGTCTGACGTGCGGGCCGTGCCGCCGCCGGGCGTCGGCCGGGGGACGCGCCCTGCCGCTAGGCGCGGGGCCGGTCGCGGTCCTTGCTCGGCTGCACGCGCTTGGGCTCGCCCGGCATCTTCGGGTACTCCGGGGGATAGGGCAGGTCGCCGAGCCCGTGCTCGGCCTCGTCGCGCCGGGACAGCTCCAGGGCGGGCTCGAGCGACGCCCCCGGGTCGTCACGGTCGGCGCGCAGCGGCGCGAAGAGGTCGCCGACCTCGGCGAAGCGCGCGGGCATCGACAGCACGTCGAAGTCGTCCGGGTGGACGTCGGCGAGCTCCTCCCAGCGCAGGGGAGCGGACACCGTCGCGCGCTGGTTGGAGCGGATCGAGTACGCCGACGCGATGGTGCGGTCGCGCGCCATCTGGTTGTAGTCGACGAAGATCTTGGCGCCGCGCTCCTCCTTCCACCACTTGGTGGTGACCTGCTCGGGGAGGCGGCGCTCGAGCTCGCGACCGATCGCGATCGTCGCGCGGCGCGCGGCGACGAAGTCCCACTCGGGCGCGATCGGCACGAAGACGTGGATGCCGCGCCCGCCCGACGTCTTCGGGTACCCGGGGAGGCCCAGCTCGTCGAGCACCCGGCGCAGGTGCGGCGCGACGCGCACGGCGTCGTCGAAGTCGGTCCCGGGCTGGGGGTCGAGGTCGATGCGGAGCTGGTCCACGGCCTCGACGTCCTCGCCCCGCACGGGCCACGGGTGGAACGTCAGGGTCCCCAGGTTCGCGGCCCATGCGACGACGGCGAGCTCGGTCGGGCACACCTCGTCCGCCGTGCGTCCGCTCGGGAACGCGATGCGCGCGGTGCGCACCC
The DNA here is from genome assembly GCF_006539945.1 of Cellulosimicrobium cellulans. GTDB lineage: Bacteria > Actinomycetota > Actinomycetes > Actinomycetales > Cellulomonadaceae > Cellulosimicrobium > Cellulosimicrobium cellulans. The sequence continues at coordinate 51,008 of NZ_BJNZ01000003.1, forward strand.
ACTCGGGCGCGCCCTTGGGGATGCGCTTCTGGTAGAACGCGTCGCCGGTGTTGTCGGTGCGGGTGCTCATCCGCGCCCCCTCGAACACGCCCTTGGGCCAGCGTTCGAGCGTGGTCGGTCGGTCGAGCAGGGCGCCGAGGATCCCGTCCCCGACGCTGAGGAAGTACTGCACGACGTCGAGCTTGGTCACCCCGCGTGCCGGGAAGACGACGCGGTCCGGGCTCGTGACGCGCACGGTCCGGCCACGGACGTCGAGCTCCACGGGAGGTGTCGTGGCTGCGGCCATGCCGACCAACCTAGACCGGGTCGTCATCCCCGGCGAGCAGGAGGGCGAGGGCGCGCCGCGCCCGCGGCCGCTCGGCCCACCGGTGGCGTAGCTCGAGCGACCGGGCCGCGAGCCGGGGATCGAGCCCGCACACGTCGCGCAGCCGGCGGAGGATGCTCAGCGCCTCGTCGGGCTCGCACCGCGTCGCGACGTCGAGGGAGGTCCGCACGACCGATGTCACCAGCACCCCCGCGACCAGGGTGCGGTCGTCGCGCAGCACGTGCGACTGGCGCGGCGCCCGGCCCGCGAGCGGTGCGGGACGGTGCCGGCCCGGCGGGTACACGACGTCGAGCGCGCGCGGCGCCGGTGAGCCGCACAGCACCCAGGCCGCAGCGCTCCCGGCGAGGACCGTTCCCTCCGGGACGAGGTCGCGGACGGCGAGCGCACGGAGGGTCGGCGTGTCCGGGACGAGCGCGGGCGCGGCGACGTCGCCCCAGAGGCGGCGGAGCGCCCCCGACCGCACGAGGTCCTGGAAGGCGGCGTGCCCACCGACGTCCGCCGGCACGACGAGAAGTCCCACGTCCGTGGCGAGGGGCGCGAGGAGCGGTGTCAGGTCCGCGGCGGGCCCGGGTGCGGGCGACGCGGTGCGAGGGGCGGGCAGCATGCGCACACCGTGCCCCATGGGCCCGGGCGCGCGGAAGGGCCGGCGCTCGCCTGTGGACGAGTGCCGGCCCTCCCGGCCCTCAGCAGATGCTGAGGGACGGCGGCGTCAGCCGCGCGAGTCCTCCGCCGCCCGCACGACCTGCTCGAGCCAGGCACGACGCGCGGTCAGCGCGGTCTCGAGGTCCTTGACCGCGCGCGTGTCGCCGCGGCCCTGTGCGGCCGCGAGGTCCGCCTCGAGCCCTTCGATCGCGGACTCGAGCTGCGCCGCGGCGCCCTCGGCGCGCGCCCGCGTCTCGGGGTTGGTCCGCGTCCACTGCGCCTGCTCGGCGTCGCGGACGGCGTTCTCGACGGCGCGCAGGCGGCCCTCGACGCGCTGCAGGTCGCCGCGCGGCACGCGGCCGGCCTGCTCCCAGCGCTCCTGGAGGTCGCGCAGCGCGGCCTTCGCCGCACCGAGGTCCTTGACCGGGACGAGCTTCTCCGCCTCGGCCAGCAGAGCCTCCTTGACCTCGAGGTTCGCGGCGTACTCGGCGTCGGTCGCCGAGTTCACCGCGTCACGGGCCTGGAAGAACGTGTCCTGCGCGGCGCGGAACCGGGCCCACAGCGCGTCGTCGTCCTTGCGGCTCGCGCGACCGGCGGCCTTCCACCGCGCCATCAGGTCGCGGTACGCGCCCGCCGTCGGGCCCCAGTCGGTGCTGGACGACAGCGCCTCGGCCTCGGCGACGAGCTTCTCCTTGGCCGACTTGGCGGAGGCGTTGCGCTGCTCGAGCTCGGCGAAGTAGTGCCGGCGCTCGCGGTCGAACGCGGTCCGCGCGTGGCTGAAGCGCTTCCAGAGCGCCTCCTCGCTTGCCCGGTCGATGCGCGGTCCGGAGCGCTGCGCCTCCTTCCAGCGGTCGAGCAGGCCCCGCAGCTCCTCGCCGGCGGGCCGCCACTGCATGCGGCTCGGGTCGGTCGCGGCGATCTTCTCGGCCGCCTCGATGATCTCGGTCCGGGCCTCGAGGGCGGCCGCCTTGGCGGCGGCGCGCTCCGCCTCGAGCTGGCCGCGGCGCTCGGCCGCGGCACCGCGCAGCGACTCGACCTGCGCGCGCAGGCCGTCGAGGTCGCCGACCGCGGACGGCTCGGCGGTCTCCTCGGTGAGACGGGCGATCGTCTGGTCGATCTCCTTGACCGACAGGTCGGTGCTCGTCAGGCGGGCCTCGAAGAGCGCGACCTTCGCTTGGAGGTCGAGGTAGCGCCGTACGTACAGCGCGAGCGCCTCCTCGGCGTCGACACCGGGGAACTGACCCACGGAGCGCTCGCCCGCGCTCTCACGGACGTAGACGGTGCCGTCCTCGTCGACGCGGCCGAACTCGGCCGCGGCCTTCGCGGCCGCCGAGTCGTCGGCGAGCGCCGGGACCGCAGGCACCTCGGGCACGGCCGCCGGAGCGGTCGGGGCGCCTGCTCCCGCCGGGGCGGGCTTGCGCGGCGGGTGGGGCACGGCAGACGGCTTGGGGCGGGGGCCCGGTCGCGGGGCGGCGGGCTTGGCCGCAGCCGGCGCCGCGGCCCCAGACGCGGTCTCGGCCTCGGCACCGGCGTCGACGGCGGGTGCCGGGTCCTCGGCCGCGGAGGTCTCGGCGTCCTGCGCGTCGATGGGCTCGGCCTCCACGACGGGCGCGTCGGTGGGCTCGGGCTCGACGGCGGGCTCGCTCACGGGTTCGGCGACAGCCGGAGCCGTCTCCTCGGCGCTCTGCGCGGGGTCCGGCGTGTCCGCTGCCGCCTCGTCTGCTGCCGTTCCGTCCGAGGCGGCGTCGGGCTGCTGCTCGGCAGCGGGCTCCTCGGCAGCGGGCTCCTCGGCAGCGGGCTCCTCGGCAGCGGGCTCCTCGGCAGCGGGGGACGGGGTCTCGGACGTCGAGACCTCGGTCGCGTCGTCGGCCTGGGAGGCAGCGTCGGTGGCGGCGGGGGAGTCCGTCGGCTCCACGTCTGTCGCGTCGACCCGTCCGGTCTCGCTCGCCTCCGCGGGCTCCGGTGCCGGCGTGCTCGCCTGGTCCTGGGCGGGATCGCTCACTGGGTCTCAACTCCTTCGATGGTGACCGGGGTGGCGGGGGACCCGTCGCCGGATCCGTCCTGCGTCCCCGCGTCAGCGACTGCCTGGACGACGTCCAGGCCGGACGTGATGGTGCCGAACACCGTGTAACCACCCGCCGCGTCGGACGGGATGGTCGAGTCCTCGTAGACGAGGAAGAACTGGGAGCCCATCGACTCGGCGTCCCCACCCTGGCGCGCCATGGCGACGGTCCCCGCGGGGTACACGTCGTCCGACGGAGGGTTCTCGATGGGGCCGAACGAGTAGCCCGGGTCCCCGGTTCCCGTGCCGGTCGGGTCGCCGCACTGGAGCACGTAGATGCCCGACGTGGTGAGGCGGTGGCACGACGTGCCGTCGAAGTACCCGGACTCCGCGAGGGACACGAAGCTCGCGACCGCCTGCGGGGCCGCGGCGCCGTCGAGCGTGAGCGTGAGGTCGCCGGCGCTCGTGGTGAGCGTCGAGGTCCAGTCGCGCCCCTCGGCGGCGGACGCGGGAGGCAGCGTGTGCTCGCCGGAGGCTGAGGGCTCTGCGCCGTCGCCGCCCGCGTCGGTGCCCGGCGCCTGGGTGGCGGACAGCGCCCACCACACGGCGACGCCGATCACCACGAGCGCCGCGACGACGCCGACGATCGACCAGGTCCGCTGGCGTCTCGCGCGGAGCTGGGCCACGTGGCGGTCCCACTTCTCCTCACGACGGCGCGCCTGCTCGCGCTCGCGACTCTTCGTCGACACCCCAGCTCCTTCGTCCGGCGCCGTCGTGGCGCGCACGGTCGACCCCGGTGCGGCCGCGGTCGGTAGGGGACAGTCTAGGCACCGAGCGTCCTGGTGGCGGGTGGATTTGCCGTGCGCAGGTCACGGTCCGGTATCGACCGGCCGGGTCCCTCGCAGGTCCCGTGCCCGCGGGCGGCGACCCGGTGACGCCCCGCGGGCTAGCCTCGGGTGCGTGGACCGACCCTCCGGCACGACGCCGCCGCCCCCGCCCGACGACGCGTCGGGCGCCCCCGCGGTGACGCTGCACGTCGTGGTCGCGCCCGTCTTCGGGACCAACTGCACGGTCGTGAGCGCGCCGAGCGGCGACTGCGTGGTGGTCGACGCGGGCGCGGGGACCGCCGACGACGTCGCCGCCCACGTCGCGTCGGCGGGCCTCGTGCCGCGGGCCGTGCTCGCCACCCACGGGCACGTGGACCACACGTGGGACGCGGCGGCGCTCGCGGACCGGTTCGACGTGCCCGTCGTCCTGCACGTCGCCGACGCGTACCGGCTCGCCGACCCGTTCGGGAGCCTCGAGCACGGCTCGCCCACCGGCGGCCGGGGCGAGCGCTCGCTCGTCTCCGGTCCGCTCGGCGCGGCGCTCGCCGCGGCCGGTGCCCGTCCAGGGGACTACCGGGAGCCCGAGCGCGTGGAGACGTTCGACCTCGCCGCGGGCGAGCAGAGGGAGCTGCGCTGGGGCGACCTCGTCCTGCGCGCGGTCGGCGCACCGGGCCACACCGAGGGGTCGACCCTCTACCTCGTGGGCGAGCCGGGCGCGCGGATCGTGCTCAGCGGCGACGTCCTCTTCGCGGGGTCCGTCGGTCGCACCGACCTGCCGGGCGGGGACGGCGCGACGATGGCCCGCACGCTGCGCGACGTCGTCGGGCGCCTCGACCCCGCGTGGGACGTGCTGCCGGGCCACGGCCCCGCGACCACCGTCGCGCGCGAGCTCGCGACCAACCCGTTCCTCGCAGGCTGACACGGCCCGGCCGCGCGCGTCCGTCGGGCGGACGATGCGGATCTCCGTGCCGGCGTCTGGGAAGATCTCACCCATGGCCAGGCCCACACCCCTCTCCGGTTTCCCCGAATGGCTCCCTGACGGTCGGATCGTCGAGCAGCACGTCCTCGACACCCTGCGCCGGGTGTTCGAGCTGCACGGGTTCGGCGGGATCGAGACGCGCGCGGTCGAGCCGCTGGACCAGCTCCTGCGCAAGGGCGAGACGTCCAAGGAGGTGTACGTCCTGCGCCGGCTCCAGGAGGAACAGCAGGGCGACGTCGTGGCTGGGTCCGCGGGGAAGGCTGCGGGAGGCGACAAGCAGCTCGGCCTGCACTTCGACCTCACCGTCCCCTTCGCGCGCTACGTGCTCGAGAACGCCGGCCACCTCGCCTTCCCCTTCAAGCGCTACCAGATCCAGAAGGTGTGGCGCGGCGAGCGCCCCCAGGACGGGCGCTTCCGGGAGTTCACCCAGGCGGACATCGACGTCGTCGGCGCGGGCGAGCTGCCCTACCACTACGAGGTCGAGCTGCCGCTCGTCATGGCGGAGGCGCTCGGCGCGCTGCGCGACATCGGCGTGCCCGAGGTCCGCGTCCTGGTGAACAACCGCCGCGTCGCCGAGGGCTTCTACCGCGGCCTCGGGATCGACGCCGTGGACGAGGTGCTGCGCCAGATCGACAAGCTCGACAAGATCGGCACCGAGAAGGTGGCGGCGCTCCTCGTCTCGGAGGCGGGCACCACGACCGAGCAGGCCGCGGCCTGCCTCGCCCTCGCCGCGATCAGCGGCAGCGACACGGGCGTCGTGGACCGCGTGCGGGCGCTCGCGGCCCAGCACGGCGTGGAGAGCGACCTGCTCGAGACCGGGCTCGGCGAGCTCGGGGCGCTGATCGAGGCCGCGAGCGTGCGGGCCCCGGGCGTCGTCGTCGCCGACCTCAAGATCGCGCGCGGCCTCGACTACTACACGGGCTCGGTGTACGAGACCGTGCTCGTGGGCCACGAGCAGCTCGGCTCGATCTGCTCGGGCGGCCGGTACGACACGCTCGCGTCCGACGGCGCGAACACGTACCCCGGCGTCGGCCTGTCGATCGGCGTGTCGCGCCTCGTCTCGCGCCTGCTGTCCGCGGGCCTGGTCCGGGCGACGCGCTCCGTGCCGAGCGCCGTCGTCGTCGCGGTGACGAGCGAGGAGACGCGCGGCGCGTCCGACGCCGTCGCGTCCGCCCTGCGGTCACGGGGAGTCCCGGTCGAGGTCGCGCCGGCCGCCGCCAAGTTCGGCAAGCAGATCCGCTACGCCGACCGGCGCGGGATCCCGTTCGTCTGGTTCCCGGGGCGCCTCGAGGAGGACGGGACGCGCTCGCCGGACCAGGTGAAGGACATCCGCTCGGGCGAGCAGGTGGACGCCGACCCCGCGACGTGGGAGCCGCCCGCCGAGGACCGGCTCCCGCGCGTGGTGCCGGCCGCCGGCTGACCGACCGGCAGACGCGCCCGCCGGACGTGAGGAGAGGCGACGTGACCGGACCGTTCGAGCTCGCGCTGCCCTTCATCGGGACCTGGCTCGTGCAGAACAGCCCGGCGCGTCGCGTCCCGAGCCACGGGACGCACCTGTTCGCCACGACGTACGCGATCGACTTCGTCGCGGTGCGCGGCCGCCGCACCGCGGACGTGCGCGACTGGCGCACCGTGCTCGGCACCGAGCCGCCGGAACGGTTCCTCGCGTTCGGCCTGCCCGTCCTCGCCCCCGCCCCCGGCACCGTCGTCGCGGTGCACGACGGAGAGCCCGACCACGAGGCCCGGCGCTCGCCGCCCGCGCTGCTCGGGTACGCGCTGACTCAGGCGTCCCGGGCGCGTGCCGGCGGCGCGGCGCTCGCGGGCAACCACGTGGTGCTCGCGCTCGACGCGCCGGACGTCTTCGTGGTCCTCGCCCACCTGCGGCGCGGCTCGGTCGCGGTGCGTCCGGGGCAGCGGGTGGCGACCGGCGACGTGATGGGTCGGTGCGGGAACTCGGGCAACTCGACGCAGCCGCACGTGCACGTCCAGGCCATGGACGGCCCCGACGCCCACGTCGCGCGCGGACTGCCGCTGGCGTTCCGCGACTACCGCGAGCACGACCGCGCCGGCCGGACCGGCGCGGTCGCGCTCGGGGTCCCGGCCGAGGGAGCCGTGGTCGAGCCCGCCTGAGGACGCGTCGGCGGGTCCGCCCGCCGCGCTCGCCTCAGGCGGTGAGCGCACCGATCCCCGTGACCCACCCCGCCAGCGCCCCGACCGCGACGAGCGCCCCGGCGAGGGCGAGCACCGCCCCCGCCGCGACGACGTCGGGCACGCCCAGCGGCACCGGGCGCGACGTCGTCCGGGGGCCGGAGCCCAGGCCGCGCGACTCGAGCGCGACCGTCAGCCGCTCGGACCGGCGCACCGCACCGACGAGGAGGGCGAACGCCGCCGCGCCGAGCGACCGCGGCGAGCCGGGGAGCCGACCGCGGCGACGCCGCGGGTCGCGCACCGCCTGGGCGCAGCGGATCGTGTGCCAGGCGTCGGGAAGCTCGACGAGGAGCCGGTGCGCGGCGAGCACCGCGAACGTCCAGGTCGCCGGGAGGCGGGCGTGCTGGTGCAGGCTCGTCATGAGGCGCACCGGGTCGGTCGTGAGGACGAGCACGAGCGACAGCGCCCCGACGAACAGCGTGCGCAGCGCGAGCGCGGCACCGATCGTGAGCCCGTCCGCGCCGATCGTGAGCGGCCCGAGCGCGACGACGTCGCCGCCCGGCCGGGTGACGACGTTGACGACGAGGAGGCTCGACGCGAAGACCACGAACGGGACGTGGGCCAGCACGAGCGTGCGCACCGGCACACGGCCGAGCGCGAGCAGGGCCACGACCGTCAGCAGCCAGGCCGTCGCGGGCGTGACCGGGTCGGTGACGAGCAGCGCGCCGGCGGACAGGAGGAGCGCGGTGGCGAGCTTCACCGTCGGGTTCCAGCGTTCGAGGACGGACGGAGAGCGTGCGGTCACGGGGCCACCTCCGCGGAGACGAGAGCCCCGGGCTCCGGGACGCCCGAACCTCCGTCGCTGGCGACGGCGTCGCACGCGGCACCGCTCAGGGTGTCGAGCGCGCGCACGAGCGCGCCCGGGTCGAGGCCGCGCGCGCGGCCGGTCCGTGCCCACCAGTCGAGCAGCGGTGGGCGGCGCAGGCCCGCGAGAGCGCACAGCGCGTCGTCGGCGAGGACCGTGGAAGGCTCCGCGACCGTGGTGAGCGCGCCGTCCACGACCACGGCCACCCGGTCGGCGATCGCCGCGACGAGCGAGAGGTCGTGCGAGACGACGACCACGGCACCGCCCGCGTCGGCCCGCCCCCGCAGCACGCGGGCGGCCGCGTCGGCCTGGCCACGGTCCAGGCCGAACGTCGGTTCGTCGGCGAGGAGGACCGGCGGGTCGAGCACCGTCGCCGTCGCGAGGGACAGGCGCCGCTGCTCGCCGCCCGAGAGCCGGTACGGGTTCGTGTCGGCGAGGTGCGTGAGCCCGAACGCGGCGAGGGTCCGGGCGACGCGCGCGTCGACGTCGGCGAGGCGGGCGAGCCGCGCGGACCACGCGACCTCCTCGCGCACGGTGCGCGCGACGAGCTGGTGCTCGGGGTCCTGGAAGACCATCGCGACGGGCTCGCCGGTCGCGGTCGCGACGTCGCCCGTGGTGCGCTCGAGACCGGCCAGACCGCGCAGGAGCGTCGACTTGCCGCCTCCGTTGGGCCCGACGACGGCGAGCACCTCGCCCGCGCGGACGTCGAGGTCGACGTCGCGCACGACGGGGTGCTCGCCCCGGCGGGCGCGTCCCGCACCGAGGCCGCCCCGGTGGACGGCGAGCCCGCGCGCCCGGAGCGCGACCGGACGCACCGTGCCCGCCGGTGTCGCGGCCAGGGGTCGGTCCGGCGCCGTCGAGCCCGCCGGCGAGGACCGCACGAGGTCGACCAGCCAGTCGTCCGTCGCAGGGGAGCCGAGCGGCCCCGGGGCGCCCGCCTGCTCCAGGCGGACAGCGAGCGGCAGCCAGCACCCCAGGTCGGCGAGGTCGCGCGCGTGCTCGCGCAGGACGCGGTGCGTGGGGCCGTGCGCGACGACCCGGCCCGCGCGGTCGAGCACCAACGTGGCCCCGGGCAGCGCACCCAGGTCGTCCAGGCGGTGCTCGACGAGCACGACGGAACGGTGGGCGAGTCGGCCCGGCGACGCCTCGCCGTCGGGCCGGGGTGTCCGGGCGAGGCCGGCGACGAGCGACCCGACCTCGTGGGCGGCGGCGGGGTCCAGGAGCGCGGTGGGCTCGTCGAGGACGACGAGCTCCGGGTCGGTGACGAGCGCGGCGGCGACCGCGACGCGCTGCGCCTCGCCGCCCGACAGGGCGTGGGTCGGACGGTCGTGCAGGTGCGCGGCGCCGACCGCGGCGAGCGCGGCGGCCGCGCGGTCGTCCATGGTGCGGGGGTCGGCGCCGCGGTTCTCGAGCGCGAACCGCAGCTCCTCGTCCACGCGTGCCAGGCAGAGCTGGTCGCCGGGCCGTTGCTGGACGAGGCCCACCCGGGTGGCGAGCACGGGCGGCGGCACCTCGCGCGGGTCGAGCCCCGCCACGCGCAGCCCACCCGCGACGGAGCCCGGGAGCGTGTGCGGGACGACGCCGACGAGCGCGCGCAGGAAGGTCGACTTGCCGCACCCGGACGGGCCGAGCACCAGCAGGCTCGTCCCGGCCGGGACGGTGACGTCGACGCCGTCGAGCACCCGGGTGCCGTGGTGCCCCAGGTGCACGGTCATGCCGGTGACCGCGACGGCGTCGAGCGCGACGGCGTCGGGCACGTGCGCGGTCTCCTCAGCCACGGCGTTCCGCGCCGATCGCGAAGGCGTCGAGAGCGCCGGTGCGGGCGAGCGCGTCGCCGAGGAGACGGGCCGCCAGGCCGCACAGCACGACGCACGACACGACCTGGACACCCAGCCGGAGCGACGCGTAGTCCTGCCCGAGCCAGCCGAAGCGCACGGCGTTGAAGGCGAACGTGACGAGCGCGGCGCTCACGCCGGACGCGACGAACACCCACCAGCCGAACCGGCGGTAGCGCGTGAGCGCGAACGGCAGCTCGGCGCCGAGGCCCTGGACCAGGCCCACGACGAGCAGGAGCGGCCCGGCGGGGGAGGCGAGGAAGACGACCTCGACGAGCGCGGCGAGAGTCTCTGCCAGGATGCCGACACCCGGCTTGCGCACGATGTACGTGGCGAGCGGGCCGACGACGATCCACGCGCCCGCGAGGACGTTCGCGGCGAGGTCCGCGAGCGGACCCATCGCGAGCTGCAAGGGGGCCCAGAGCTGCACGAACGCCCAGTACACGAACCCGAAGACGACACCGAGGACGGCGATCAGCACCGTCTCGTGCAGGGTCGGGCCCCGGCGGCGCGCGGCACGCGGGGGCGTCGCCGGGAGCGCGCGGCCCGCCGTCCCGGTGGTCGGGTCGTCGGTGGTCCCCACGGCCGCCCCGGGGGCGGCGCTCGGGGTCGTCTGCTGCGGGGTGGTGCGGGGCTCGGCCATGCGGATCCCTCCGTCGGGCCCCCGGGGCGAGGGGTGCACGACGGCGCCACCGCCTCGGCCTGCACGCACGGCCGGGCGCGGCGCGCGCGGGCACGAGCGTGCAGGGGACGGTGACGTCGGCCCTGCTCCCTTCGCTGGTACGAACCAGATCAGGTTCCACGGGTCTGCAGGGGGGACGGGTGTCCGGCCTGCACTCTCAGCGCTCGTGCGCTCCCCGGAGGCGTTCGGCCCCGACCCTAGGGCCTGCGTGCGCTCTCGACAATCCCGGTGTCTCAGCCCGCGGGACGGCGTGGCGAGCGGGTAGGCGTTCGTCCGCGCGACTGCCCGTGAGGTGCGCGCGCCACCCCGAGCGTTCTTGACACCGGTTCGAACACCTGTTCGAATGCTCTCGTGCGGTGGGACGGACAGGCGATCGGTGCGGACGACGGCGCGCTCCCGGGGTTGGAGCGCGTCGGCCTCGTGCGCAGCGTGCGCACGCCGGAGTTCGCGGGGATCACGTTCCACGAGGTGACCGCCAAGAGCGCGCTGTCCAAGGTTCCGGCGATGTCGCGCATGCCGTTCCGCTGGACGGTCAACCCGTACCGGGGATGCAGCCACGCGTGCTCGTACTGCCTGGCGCCCGCCACGCCCGTGCTCCTGGCCGACGGCACCCAGCGCCCGATCGGTGAGCTGCGCGTCGGCGACGAGATCATGGGGACCGCGCCGCACGGCGCGTACCGGCGGTACGTGCGCACGCGCGTGCTCGACCGGTGGACCACCCGCAAGCGCGCCTACCGCGTGACCCTCGCCGACGGCACGCGGCTCGTCGCGAGCGGCGACCACCGGTTCCTCACGGAACGCGGCTGGCGCCACGTCGTCGGCGGCGCGGGTCCTCGCGCCCACCTCGCTCTCGGCGACGTGCTCGTCGGCCCGGGCGCCGCGGCGCTCGCTGACGAGGGGGTCGCGCTCGAAGGACGAGACGTCACCGGCGGCGACGCGCTGCGCGTCGACTCCCTCGAGGCCCTCGACGGGCCGGGGGAGGAGACCGAGCTCGTCGACATCACGACGGGCACGCGCGACTTCGTCGCGGCGGGGGTCGTGAGCCACAACTGCTTCGCGCGGCCCACGCACGAGTACCTGGACCTGGACGCGGGGGAGGACTTCGACCGTGAGGTCGTCGTCAAGGTCAACGTCGACGACGTGCTGCGCGCCGAGCTCGGTCGGCGGTCGTGGGGCCGGGAGGCGGTCGCGCTCGGGACCAACACCGACCCCTACCAGCGGGCCGAGGGCCGCTACCGGCTCATGCCCGGCATCATCGACGCCCTCGCAGCGTCCGGCACGCCGCTGTCCGTCCTCACCAAGGGGACGCTCCTGCGCCGCGACCTGCCCCTGCTCGCCGACGCCGCCTCGCGCGTCGAGGTCGGGATCGGCGTCTCGCTCGCGCTCCTCGACCCGGCGCTCCAGGCGAGCGTCGAGCCCGGTACCCCGTCGCCCCGCGCCCGGCTCGACCTCGTCCGGGCCGTCCGCGAGGCGGGGCTGCCGTGCGGCGTCATGGTCGCGCCCGTGCTGCCCTGGCTGACCGACTCGACCCGCGCGCTCACCGACCTGCTCGACGCGGTGAAGGACGCCGGTGCGACGGGGGTCACCGTCCTGCCCCTGCACCTCAAGCCGGGCACGCGCGAGTGGTACATGGGCTGGCTCGCGCGCGAGCACCCGCAGCTCGTGCCCGGGTACGAGCGCGTCTACGCACGCGGCACGTACGCCTCGAAGGCCTACCGGTCGTGGCTGTGGGACCGCGTGCGCCCGATGCTCGAGGCGCGCGGCTTCGCGGTCTCCGGGCACCGCGAGCCCGCGGGTGTCGAGGGCCGGTACCGCCGGGGCGAGCTCGGCGGTCTCGGCGACCGGCAGCACGACGCGGGGCCGCCGACGGACGGCATCTACCCGACCGGGAGCCTCGCCGGGTCACCTCCGGAGCCCGGTGGGCCCGGTCACGACGGCGCCCTCGCGGGCATGCCGGTCGACGGCGGGGGCCTGGACGTCGTCGGCGGGGGAGTGGAGCAGGTCTTGTTCTGACCAGGTGGCACCGTCCGGGGTGACGCGGATCCTGCGACCGCGGTCCCGGCGCGTCCGGCGGGCGAGTCAGGAGGACGTGTCGCGATCCGGCACGGCAGCGACCCGGAGGACGTCCGTCCGGGCCACGGCCCGGTCGCGGACCTCGGCCAGCGCCACGCGCGCGGGATCGGCCAGGTACGCGGTGAGAGCGTCGTCGTCGGGCATCTCGATGACCTGGACCTCCGTCGGCAGCGTCGCGTCCTGGCCGGGCAGTGCACGCACGCGCGACAGCACGCGGCCGCCGTGCACGGGCACCAGGGCGAGGACGTCGTCCTCGTACTCGCTCAACAGGTCGGCGTTGCCCTCCGTGGGCCAGAGGAGGACGCACAGCGTGATCGGCATGGTCGGCACGCTACGCCGCTGCGCGGCCAGGACCGTCAGCCGTCCGCGAGGCGCGCGGGGAAGCCGCCCGTCGCGACCGGGCCCCAGCGTGTGACCGTCAGGCGCACGAGCGACTTGCCCTGCGCGACCATGGCCTCGCGGTACTCGTCCCAGTCCGGGTGCTCGCCGCCGACGGAGCGGTAGTAGTCGACGAGCGGCTCGACCGAGTCCGGCAGGTCGATCACCTCGGCCTCGCCGTCGACCTGCACCCACGGGTCGGAGAAGCGCTCGCCCAGCGAGAGCAGCGACGCGCGCGGGTCGCGGCGCACGTTGACGGCCTTCGCGCGCTCCGGGTAGGTCGACACCACGATCCGGCCCGCGTCGTCGACCCCGTACGTCACCGGGCTGAGCTGGGGCCGGCCGTCGGCGCGGGTGGTGACCAGCACGCCGTCGTGCCGGGAGCGGAGGAACTGCTCGAGCTCGTCGCGCTCGACGCGCCGGTTCGTCGCGATGGTGCGTGCCACGGGTCATCCCTCCTCGTGCGGGCGGCGGGCCGGTCGGCGCGCGCCGGTGCCACCGGCCCGGAGGCGGGATCCTGGACGCACGACGCTGTCGGGCGCCCCGTGGCGCGGCGGCACCGTCACGGTATCCGGTCGAGCCGCGCGCCCGCCCGCACTAGACTCGTCCGGACGCGCGCCCGCCCGCGGGAGCGCGACCCCCACCGCCCATCTGGAAGGAATCCTCCGTGCTGCGCACCCGAACGGCCGGCTCACTGCGGGCCGAGCACACCGGTCAGACCGTCACCCTCACGGGCTGGGTCGACCGGCGGCGCGATCACGGCGGCGTCGCCTTCATCGACCTGCGCGACGCCTCCGGGATCGCCCAGGTGGTCATCCGCGACGAGGCCGTCGCGCACCCGCTGCGCAACGAGTTCGTCCTCCAGGTCACCGGCGAGGTCTCGCGCCGCCCCGACGGCAACGAGAACCCGTCCCTGCCGACGGGCGAGATCGAGGTCGTCGCGAGCGACGTCGTCGTGCTCAACACGTCCGAGGCGCTGCCGTTCCAGGTCTCCACGGCGCTCGCGGACACCGAGACGATCGGCGAGGAGGCGCGCCTCAAGCACCGCTACCTCGACCTGCGCCGCCCCGCGTCCGCGCACGCGCTGCGCCTGCGCGCCAAGGCCAACCAGGCCGCGCGCCGCGTGCTCGACGCGGAGGAGTTCGTCGAGATCGAGACACCGACCCTCACGCGCTCGACGCCCGAGGGCGCGCGCGACTTCCTCGTGCCCGCGCGGCTCGCGCCCGGCTCCTGGTACGCGCTGCCGCAGTCGCCGCAGCTCTTCAAGCAGCTGCTCATGGTCGCCGGCATGGAGCGCTACTACCAGATCGCACGCTGCTACCGCGACGAGGACTTCCGCGCTGACCGCCAGCCCGAGTTCACGCAGCTCGACGTCGAGATGAGCTTCGTCGAGCAGGACGACGTCATCGCCCTCGCGGAGAAGATCCTCGTCGCGCTGTGGGAGCTGATCGGCTGCACGATCCCGACGCCGATCCCGCGCATGACGTTCCACGACGCCATGCGCCTCTACGGGTCGGACAAGCCCGACCTGCGCTTCGGCAACCCCCTCGTCGAGCTCACGGACTACTTCAAGGACACGCCGTTCCGCGTGTTCCAGGCGGAGTACGTGGGCGCCGTCGTCATGGCGGGCGGGGCCTCGCAGCCGCGCCGCCAGTTCGACGCCTGGCAGGAGTGGGCCAAGCAGCGCGGCGCGCGCGGGCTCGCGTACGTCACGTTCCAGGAGGACGGGACGCTCGCCGGCCCGGTGGCCAAGAACCTGTCCGACGCCGAGCGCGAGGGCCTGCGCGACGCGACCGGCGCGCAGCCGGGCGACGCGGTGTTCTTCGCCGCCGGCAAGACGTCGGACTCGCGTGCGCTGCTCGGCGCCGCGCGCCAGGAGATCGCGAAGCGCACGGGGCAGATCGACGAGGACGCGTGGGCGTTCGTCTGGATCGTCGACGCGCCGCTGTTCAAGCCCACGGGCGAGGACGACGACGTCGACCTGGGCCACTCCGCCTGGACCGCCGTGCACCACGCGTTCACGTCGCCCACCCCGGACTGGGTCGACACGTTCGAGCAGAACCCGGGCGAGGCGCTCGCCTACGCGTACGACATCGTGTGCAACGGCAACGAGATCGGCGGTGGCTCGATCCGTATCCACCGCCGCGACGTGCAGGAGCGCGTGTTCGACGTCATGGGCATCGGGCCCGAGGAGGCGCAGGAGAAGTTCGGCTTCCTCCTCGACGCGTTCAAGTTCGGCGCGCCGCCGCACGGCGGGATCGCGTTCGGCTGGGACCGCATCGTCGCGCTGCTGACCAAGTCGGACTCGATCCGCGACGTCATCGCCTTCCCGAAGTCGGGCGGCGGGTTCGACCCGCTCACGCAGGCACCGGCCCCGATCACGCCCGAGCAGCGCAAGGAGGCCGGCGTCGACGCGAAGCCCGCCGCTCCTGCGCGCGACGGCGGCCAGGACGACGACGCGACCGGGCGCACGGACGCGTAGCCGCAGCCCGCACGACGCCGAGGGCGCGCCACCCCCGCCGGGTGGCGCGCCCTCGGCGCGTCCGGACGCCACCGCCCCGAGCCGCGTCGCGGCGGGGCACGACTCCCGGACCGGGCGGGGTCGGCGCCCACGCCTCTTCCCGGCGTCCCGCCCGGATCTTGAGCAGATCCTGAGGTTTCGCTGCGCCGACTCGGCGGGTGCCTCGCGCCGGGGCGCGCAGGATCGTGCTCGTTGAACCCCACGACGAACGAGGCACTCATGACCGCCCTGCTCACCGACCGCGACCCGGTCGACGTCGACGAGCCCGCGCCCTTCGGCACGGAGCTCGACCGCTACCAGTTCACGCCCGACGAGGTCGTGGTCCAGGCCCCTGTCCGCCGCGCGACGATCGGCGCGATCATCCCCGCCTACAACGAGGGATCGACGATCAAGTCCGTGCTCAAGGGCATCCTGCGCCAGACCCGCCTGCCGGACGTCGTGCACGTCGTGGTCAACAACACGAGCGACCGCACCTTCGCCAAGGCCTCCAAGCTCGCCGGGGAGCACACGACGCGCCGCCGCGGTGTCGAGCAGACCACGCGCGTGTACGTCCACGACCTCGGCGCGCTCCCCGACAAGAAGGTCGGCGCCCTGAACTACGGCTACCGGCTCGTGCACGGCGCGGACTACCTCCTCGGCGTGGACGGCGACACCGTGCTGGCCAAGGACGCCGTCGAGCGACTCGAGGCCGAGATGTCGTCCGACCCGCGCATCGGCGGCATCTCCGCCATCTACACCGTCGACAACGTCACGCCGCGCGGTCCGCTCAGCCGGTTCCTTCTCACCGGCCAGCGCGCCCAGTTCGCCGCGTTCAACATGCAGAATCTCCTGCGCGGCCGGAACATGGCCGTCCTCGGCGGCCAGGCCTCGCTGTTCCGCATGTCGGCGCTCGAGGCGGTCATGCTCGCTCACCACCAGCGCGACCCGTGGGTCTCCGACTCGGAGGTCGAGGACTCGCTCCTCAGCCTGCAGATCAAGTCCCTGGGGTACTCGACGAAGATCTCCGCGACCGCGCGTGCCACCGTTGGCGGCATGACCACGCTCCGGGCGCTCGACGGCCAGCAGGTCAAGTGGAACTACGGTGCCATCGACCTGATGTGGCCCGGGCAGCGTGGCGACACGCGGGGCCAGCCCTTCCATCCCAACCTGCGCCTGCGGTGGATGGAGAACGTCGGCATGCTCGTCAACGCCGTCACGCGCCTCCTCTTCGGCCTGCTCGTCGCCGGAGCGCTGAGCATCCACGCCTTCGAGTTCTCGCCGGTCTGGCTCGTCCCGCCCGTCGTCGCCGTGGCCCTGAACGTACGGACCGCCCTCTCGATCAAGGACCGCACGTGGCGCGACGTGCTGTTCGCGGCCACCCTGGTGCCCGCCGAGCTCTACATGTGGATCCGGGTCGGGCACTTCGCGCGCGCGTGGGTGAAGTTCCTCGCACGGTCGCGCACGGACAACTGGGCGGCGCAGGCGAAGGCGGAGCGCGGAAGCGGCTGGGCGTTCCTGAGCCCCTTGCTCGTCGCCCTGGTCGGGCTGGCCTGCGTGCTCTGGGCCTGGACGATCCTCCCGCCGGGCGCCCGGTCCTCGGTGCTGTCCGTCGGTTGGCCGGTCCTCGGGATCGTCACCATCGCCCAGACCGTCTTCATGCTGCGCCGGCTGGTGCGGCGCCACCACGGACTCGTCGCGTGAAGGACGAGCTGCGCAGGGCCTGGACTGCGCTCGCGGACGACCTCGACGGGGACGCGCAGGCGGTCCGACGCTTCTTCGTCGCCTACCGGGATCTCCTGGTCCCGCGGATCGAGGCCGCGGCCGGCGCGCTGGCCCGCGGTGACGAGGGGGAGGCGCGCAGCACGCTCCTGACGGTGCGTTCCACGTCGCTCATGGTGGGTGCCGAGGAGGTGGGCGCGGCGGTCACGCGGGTGCTCGACCGGAGCGGTGCGCGCCGCGTCGCGGACGAGCGTCGGGCGCTCGACGAGCTGCGTGCCGCCGCCCGCACCGTGCTCGAGGAGGTGACCTGGCTGCTGAGCGACCCGCCGACGGCGCTCGGTCAGCCCATCGGGTCGAAGCGGTAGCCGACCCCTCGGACCGTGCGGATCCATCGCGGCGTCGTCGGACCGTCTCCGAGCTTGCGGCGGAGGTTGGCGACGTGGACCTCCACGCTGCGGCGGTCGGCGTCCGTGACGTAGGTGCCGGCGTCGTACTCCTCTCCCCACAGGACGCGGACGAGCTCGTTCCGGCTCACGACACGGCCCGACGCCTCGACGAGCGCGCCGAGGATGTCGTACTCGCTGCGCGTGAGGTGGACCGCCGAGCCGTCGACCGTGGCGGTCCGCCGCGGCACGTCGAGCAGGAGGCCGTCCGCGCCGACGAGATCCGGCTCGCCGGGCGGCGGGGCCGTGCGCGGCCGGTCCACGCCCTCCGCGGGCGGGCCGTGGCGTGGTCGCCGCAGGAGAGCCTCGATGCGGGCGCGCAGCTCGCGCGGCCGGAACGGCTTGGTCTGGTAGTCGTCCGCGCCGGCGTCGAGACCCAGGAGCGTGTCGATCTCGTCGGTGCGCGCGGTGAGCATGACCACGTACGTGTCCGAGACGCGGCGGATGCGACGGCAGACCTCGAACCCGTCGATGTCCGGGAGGCTGACGTCGAGGGTCGTCACCACAGGGTCGGTACGCCGGACGAGCTCGACGCCCTCGACGCCTGTCGCCGCCGCCTCGGTCGTGAATCCCGCCTGTCCGAGCACCGTCTGGAGGAGTTCACGGATCTCCGCGTCGTCCTCGACGATGACCGCGGTGCGGTTGTCGTCCGCCATCCGTCTCCCCCCGTGTGACCCCGTGTGCTGCCGACCACCGTAACCGCAGGTGGCGGAGCCCGCGCACGAACGACACCCGACAGGGCCTCGTCCGGGCGGGTGATCTCAGTGCGTGATCGCGATCCTGCGGTGCAGCCGGCGCAGCGGCCGGGGCGCCCACCAGTTGAACCGGCCGAGCAGCGTCATCGTCGCGGGGACCAGGAGCAGCCGGACGATGGTCGCGTCGATGAGCACGGCGACGGCGAGCGCGAACCCGACCTCCTTGATGACGAGGAGGTCGCCGAACACGAAGCCCGCGAAGACGACGATGATGATCGCCGCCGCAGACGTGATGATCCGGCCGGAGCGCTGGAGCCCCAGGCGCACCGCCTCGTCGTTGGGGTGCCCGGCGTCGAAGAGCTCCTTGACGCGAGCGAGCAGGAACACCTCGTAGTCCATGGCGAGGCCGAACGCGAAGGCGACGACGAGCGCGACCACGTACGTCTCGATCCCCCCGACCGAGGAGAAGTCGAGCAGGCCCTCGAGGTGCCCGTCCTGGAACACCCAGACGAGCACGCCGAGCGAGGCCGCGAGCGAGAGCGCGTTCGTGAGGAGCGCCTTGACCGGTACCACGACGGACCCCGTCATGAGGAACAGCAGCAGGAGCGTCGCGCCGACGACGACCCCGACGGCCCACCACACGCGCTCGCCGAGCGCGTCGAGGAAGTCGACCTGCCCGGCCGCCTGCCCCGTGACCCACACGTCGAACGCGCTGTCGGTCGCCCGCACCTCCCGCACGACGGACACCGCCTCCGGCCCACCGGCGTCGTCCGCGTCGACGTGCACGCCCACGACGGCGTAGTCGCCGAGCGGCGCCGCGGGGTCGACGGACGCGACGCCGTCGAGCCCGGCGACCTCGTCCGCCCACGCCTGCGCCTCCTCGACGCTCGCGTCGACCACGGCCACCACCTGGGCGCTCTCGCTCGACGGGTACCGGGCGGCGAGCTCGTCGACGAACTCGCGCTGCGGGGAGCCCTGGGGGAGCAGCTCGATGCCGGAGTTGCGCATGTGCAGCCCGAGGACGGGCAGCGCGAGGACGACGAGCACGACGACCGTCGTCAGCAGCACCCACACGGGGTGGCGCTGCACGCGCGCCGCGAGGCGGGAGAACGCGCCCTCGTCGGACTGCACGTCCGCGGTCCGGGCGAGCACGCGGCGCAGGCCGGGGACGTGGCCGAGGACGCCAGGCTTCGCGAGGCGGCGGCCCGAGAACGCGAGCAGCGCGGGGACGAGCGTGAGCGCCGTCGCGACCGCGACGAGCACCACGCCGAGGCCACCGGCGCCGACGGACCGCAGGATGTCGGGGCGGAACACCATGAGCCCGGCGATCGAGATCGCGACGGTGAGCGCGGAGAACGCGACGGTGCGGCCCGCCGTCTCCATGGTGCGCACGAGCGCCGCGTGGACGACGCCGTCCCCGCGCCGTCGCCGCAGCGCCGGGTCGTCGCCGGCCTCGATGAGGCGGTGCAGCTCCTCCCGGAACCGCGACACGACGAGCAGCCCGTAGTCGATCGAGAGCCCGAGCCCGAGCAGGGTCACGACGTTGACCACGGACGCGTCGACGTCGAGCACGTACGTGAGGCCCAGCAGCACGCCCAGCCCCGTCCCGATGGAGGCGACGGCCCCCGCCATCGGCATCGCGGCCGCGAGGAACCCGCCGAAGACCAGCACCATGATGAGCAGGGCGACCGGCAGGGCGAACTTCTCGCCGGTCGTGAGGTCCTCCTCCACCTGGCCCGTGATGGCGTCGACGATGAGCGCGTTCGAGCCCACGAGCCCCGTCGCCTCCCCGGCGGCGTCGGGCGCGGCCTCCGCGAGGACGCCGGGCACCGCCTCGAGCTGCTCGACGACGCGCTCCGCCACGGCGTCCGTGCGCTCGGCGTCGAGGTCGGTGCGCAGCGTCACCACGGTGAGGAACCCGTCCCCGTCGCTCGCGACGAGCGACTGCGCGGCCGGGTCCTCCACGCCGCCGGGGATCACGTACGGGTTGATGACCGTGTCCACGCCCTCGATCGCCACGAGGTCCGCGTTCACCTCGGTCATGGCCTCCACGACCTGCGCGTCCGCCGGGTCGACCTCGCTCACCAGCAGCGTGATCTCCGGGCCGCCCTCGTCGTTCTCGGCGAGGATCTCGGTCGCGCGCTCGCTGTCCGACCCGGGGATGGAGGGAGCCCCCGTGGTCACCCGGTCGAACACGCTCTCGCCGTGCACGCCGAACAGCGCGAGCGCGAACCCGAGCCCCGTGAGGACGACCCACACGACGACCGTGAGACGGGGATGACGGGCGACACGACGACCGAGGCTCGAGAACACGAGCGCCAGCATCCCATCCGCCCGCGCCGCGTGTCAGATCCCTCGCGACGCTGTGGACGACGTTCACCCGACCTCCCCACACCGGCGGCGACCGGGAGCGTGGGCGGCGGTGCGTAGGCTCGGGGCATGTCCACCGGTGATCTGTTCGGCGGCGACCTCTTCGGCGCCGCCACCTCCGGCGCGCAGGGCACGCCGCGACCCGGACCGGGGGCCCCGCTCGCCGTGCGCATGCGCCCCGCCGCCCTCGACGAGGTCGCGGGCCAGGCGCACCTGCTCGTCCCCGGCTCGCCCCTGCGGCGGCTCATCGAGTCGGACGCGTCCGGCGGCCGTGCCGCGCCCGGCTCCGTCATCCTCTGGGGCCCGCCCGGCACCGGCAAGACGACGCTCGCCTACCTCATCGCGACCGCGTCCGGCCGCCGCTTCGTCGAGCTCTCCGCCGTCACCGCGGGCGTGAAGGACGTGCGCACCGTCGTCGAGGACGCCCGCCGCCGCCTCGCGACCGGCGGCGACGAGACCGTCCTGTTCATCGACGAGGTGCACCGCTTCTCCAAGTCGCAGCAGGACGCGCTCCTGCCGAGCGTCGAGAATCGCTGGGTCACGCTCGTCGCGGCGACCACCGAGAACCCGAGCTTCTCCGTCAACTCGCCGCTCCTCTCCCGCTCGCTCCTGCTCACGCTCCAGCCTCTCGGGGACGACGACGTCCGCGCCCTCGTGCGCCGCGCCGTCGCCGACGACCGGGGGCTCGGCGGTCTCGTCGAGCTCACCGACGAGGCGGAGGACCACCTCGTGCGCCTCGCCGGGGGAGACGCGCGCAAGGCGCTCACCGTGCTCGAGGCGGCAGCCGGCGCCGCGCTCTCGGACGCCCCGGTCCCGGTCCCTGCGGGGGCCTCGGAGGACGCGGGCGTCGACGGCGACGGCGAGCCCGGGCCGGACCACGCGTCGTCCGGCCCCGTGAGCGTGGACCTCGACGCCGTCGAGCGCGCCGTCGACGTCGCCGCCGTGCGCTACGACCGCGACGGCGACCAGCACTACGACGTCGTGTCCGCGTTCATCAAGTCGATGCGCGGCTCCGACGTCGACGCCTCCCTGCACTACCTCGCACGCATGATCGCGGCGGGGGAGGACCCGCGCTTCATCGCCCGGCGCATCGTCATCGCGGCCGCGGAGGACGTCGGCATGGCCGACCCGTCCGCGCTGCAGACCGCCGTCGCCGCCGCCCAGGCCGTCCAGCTCATCGGCATGCCCGAGGGGCGGATCGTCCTCGCGGAGGCCGTCGTGCACCTCGCGACCGCGCCCAAGTCCAACGCCGCCTACCTCGGGATCGACGCGGCGCTCGCGGACGTGCGGGCCGGGAAGGCCGGGTCCGTCCCGACGCACCTGCGCGACGCGCACTACCCGGGCGCGAAGCAGCTGGGGCACGGCACGGGGTACCGGTACGCGCACGACGCGCCCCACGGCGTCGCGGCGCAGCAGTACCTGCCCGACTCGCTCGTCGGGTCGCGGTACTACACGCCGACCGACCGCGGGTACGAGCGCCAGGTCACCGACCGCCTCGGCCGGATCCGGGACATCCTCGCGCAGGACGAGCCGGCGCGCTGACCTGCCGGGGATCCGCGCCCCGGGGGTGCGGTAGACTGCTCAGGTCGCCTTCACGGCGACCACCTGGGACCTCGGCCCCGACCCGCCGTCTCTCCCCCGGAGAGGCGCGTGGTCCATCGGCTGGTCCCGCACCCGGACCCGACCTCTCGGGACCAGGTGTGACGTCAGTACACACACGACAGGAATGAGATACCGCTGTGACGTCTGTCAAGCGCTCGCGCCGCCAGGTCCGCCTGAGCCGCGCCCTGGGCATCGCCCTCACCCCGAAGGCCGTCAAGCACTTCGAGAAGCGCCCCTACCCCCCGGGTGAGCACGGTCGCGCCCGCCGCCGCACCGAGTCGGACTACGCGGTCCGTCTCCGCGAGAAGCAGCGTCTGCGCGCCCAGTACATGCTCCGCGAGAAGCAGCTCGCGCGTGCGTACGAGGAGGCCCGCAAGGACAAGGGTCTGACCGGTGAGGCGCTCGTCGAGAACCTCGAGACCCGCCTCGACGCGCTCGTGCTGCGCGCCGGCTTCGCCCGCACCATCCTCCAGGCGCGCCAGGCGGTCACGCACCGCCACATCCTCGTCGACGGCAAGATCGTGGACCGCCCGTCGTTCCGCGTGAAGCCCGGCCAGACCCTCCAGGTCAAGCCGAAGAGCCAGGCGACGACGCCGTTCCAGGTCGCGGCCGCGGGCGCGCACCGCGACGTCCTCCCGGCCGTCCCGGGCTACCTGGACGTCCAGCTCGAGAAGCTGAGCGCGATCCTCACGCGTCGCCCGAAGCGCGCCGAGGTCCCCGTGCAGTGCGAGGTCCAGCTCGTCGTCGAGTACTACGCTCGCTGACCCTCGCTCCGGACGCCTCGCTCACCGCTTCGTCGGCGAGCGAGGCGTTCGTGCGTCCGGACCGGTGCGCCCGCCGCACCGCGGCGGCGCCGTCGTCGTGTCGTGCCCGACGGCGGTCCCCGCCCTGGTGCGGGTAGTGTTTCGCGGAGTCGTGGGCACGTCCGCCAGGACCCCGCGACGAGGTGGACCGCCCCGCGCACGACGCGCGACGTCCGCGCACAAGGCACCGTGACTGGCACTGGAGGAAGAATGTCCCTGGGAGACGTGGCCGGCCTCATCGCAGCCATCGCGTTCGTGCTGCTCGTCGGCCTGCTCGCGGTGCCGCTCCTCAAGCTCGGCCGCGTGCTCGACGAGGCGCGCGCGAGCATCAAGGAGGTCACGGACCACTCGGTCCCGATCCTCGACGAGGCCGCGACGACCGTCGCCACGACCAACAGCCAGCTCGTCAAGGTCGACACGATCACGACGTCGGCGGCCCAGGTGAGCGAGAACGTCTCGGCGCTCACGGGGCTGTACGCCGCGACGTTCGGCGCCCCGCTGGTCAAGGTCGCCGCGTTCACCTACGGCGTGCGCCAGGCCGCCGCCCGCTCGTTCGGACGACGCCGTTCGTCGGACGGCGCCGGCCGTGCCGAGGGGTCGCGCTGATGCGCCGGGTCTTCTGGATCGGCGTCGGGGTGGCGATCACGGTCGTGGTCGTCGTCCGCGGCAAGAAGATCCTCGCGCGGTACGCGCCCGCGTCGCTCGTGGACCAGGCGACGGAGCAGGTGAACGGCCTGGGCGAGAAGGTCGTGGAGATCGCCCGCGACTTCCGCACCGAGTTCACGCTCGCGCGCGACGCGCGCGAGCAGGAGCTCATGGCAGCGCTCCTCGCCGAGGGGCAGGAGGACCCGGACGTCGTCCGAGCGCGCCGCGCGGCCGGCCGCCACGCGCGCCCGGCCGCGGGAGACCCCAGCCCGTTCGACGACACGGACGACGTCGAGGACCTCCTCGGTTACTCCTTCTAGGACGCGCGGCCCCGGCCGCCGCGACCCACAGCAAGCACCCCGCACGACCCACCGACTGCCCGAAGGACATCATGCGCACCGCCGAGATCCGCAAGCGCTGGCTCGACTACTTCGCCGACCGCGACCACACCGTCGTGCCCTCGGCGTCGCTCGTCTCCCCGGACCCGTCCACGCTGTTCACGATCGCGGGCATGGTCCCGTTCATCCCGTACATGACGGGCGAGCAGACCCCGCCGTGGGACCGCGCGACGAGCGTCCAGAAGTGTGTGCGCACGCTCGACATCGACGAGGTCGGCAAGACGACGCGCCACGGCACGTTCTTCCAGATGAACGGCAACTTCTCCTTCGGTGACTACTTCAAGGAAGGCGCGATCACCTACGCGTGGGACCTCGTCACGGGCTCGCGCGAGGAGGGCAAGTACGGGTTCGACCCGGAGACCGTCTGGGTGACCGTCTACCACGACGACGACGAGGCGCGGCAGCTCTGGAAGCGCATCGCCGGCCTGCCGGACGAGCGCATCCAGGCGCGCGGCAAGAAGGACAACTACTGGTCCACGGGCCAGCCCGGTCCCGCCGGCCCGTGCTCGGAGATCTACATCGACCGCGGCCCGGAGTTCGGCCAGGAGGGTGGCCCCGTCGTCGACGAGGACCGCTACCTCGAGATCTGGAACCTCGTGTTCATGCAGTACGCGATCGACGACGTGAGGTCGAAGGAGGAGTTCCGGATCGTCTCGGAGCTCGCGCGCAAGAACATCGACACGGGCATGGGCCTGGAGCGCGTCGCCTACCTGCTCCAGGGCAAGGACAACCTCTACGAGATCGACGAGGTGTTCCCCGTCATCGCGGCCGCCGAGGCGCTCTCGGGCAGGCGCTACGGCGCGAACCGGGAGGACGACGTGCGCATGCGCGTCGTGGCCGACCACGTGCGCTCGGCGCTCATGATCATGAGCGACGGCGTGCGTCCCTCCAACGAGGGCCGCGGCTACGTGCTGCGGCGCCTGCTGCGCCGCTCCGTGCGCGCGATGCGCCTGCTGGGCGTGGAGGACCGCGCGATGCCGGCGCTGCTCCCGGTGAGCCGTGACGCGATGGCGCCGTCGTACCCGGAGGTCGCGACCGACTTCGAGCGCATCTCGAACGTCGCCTACACGGAGGAGGACGCGTTCCGGCGCACCCTCACCTCGGGGACGACGATCCTCGACACGGCCGTCACCCGGGCCAAGGCCGCCGCGGGGACGGGCGGGGTGCCGCTGCTCGGCGGCGACCAGGCGTTCGCGCTGCACGACACGTACGGCTTCCCGATCGACCTCACGCTCGAGATGGCCGCCGAGCAGGGTGTCCAGGTCGACGAGAAGGCGTTCCGCGCGCTCATGACCGAGCAGCGCCAGCGGGCCCGCGCCGACGCGCTCGCCAAGCGCTCGGGCGGGGTCGACACGGCCGCCTACGAGTCGCTCGCGGGCGAGCTCTCCGCGCCGGTGGAGTTCCTCGGCTACACCGAGTCCTCGGCCGCCGTGCGCGTGGCCGGGCTGCTCGTCGACGGCGTGCCCGCGCCCGCCGCGACCGCGCCCGCCGACGTCGAGGTCGTGCTCGACCGCACGCCCTTCTACGCGGAGGCCGGCGGCCAGCTCGCCGACCACGGCACGATCGTGCTCGACGGCGGCGCGACCATCGAGGTCGACGACGTCCAGCGCCCGATCAAGGGCCTGTCGGTGCACCGTGGTCGCCTCGTCGAGGGGACCGCGGCGCTCGGCGACCCCGGCACCGCGACGATCGACCGCGACCGCCGCAAGGCGATCAGCCGCGCCCACTCGGCGACGCACATGATCCACAAGGCTCTTCAGGAGTCGCTCGGCAAGGACGCGACCCAGGCAGGTTCGGAGAACGCGCCGAGCCGCATCCGGTTCGACTTCCGTCGCTCGTCGGCCGTGCCCGCGGGCGCGCTGTCGGAGATCGAGGAGCGGGTCAACACCCAGCTCCAGGAGAACCTCGAGGTCACGGACCAGCTCATGCCGATCACCGAGGCGCGGGCGCTCGGCGCCATGGCGCTGTTCGGCGAGAAGTACGGCGACGTCGTGCGCGTGGTGTCGATCGGCGGCGACTGGTCGCGCGAGCTGTGCGCCGGGACGCACGTGCAGCAGACGGGCCAGCTCGGCCTCGTGACGCTGCTCGGCGAGTCGTCGATCGGCTCGGGCGTGCGCCGCGTCGACGCGCTCGTCGGCGACGGCGCGTACGGGTTCCAGGCCAAGGAGCACGCGCTCGTGGGCCAGCTCACCGGCCTGCTCAACGTGCGGACCGAGGAGCTGCCCGACCGCGTGGGTGCGCTCGTGTCGCGCCTGCGCGACGCCGAGAAGGAGCTCGCCCAGCTCCGGCAGTCGCAGCTCCTCGCGGTCGCCGGCACGCTCGCCGCGGGCGCGGAGCTCGCGGGCGGTACGCGCGTCGTCGTGCACGACGCCGGCGAGGTCGCCTCTGCCGACGACCTCCGCGCGCTCGCGCTCGACGTGCGCGGCCGCCTCGGCGAGGCCGGGCCGGCCGTCGTGGCGGTCGGGGGCGTCGCGAAGGGCCGACCGCAGGTGGTCGTCGTGACCAACGCGTCGGCCCGTGCCGCGGGCCTTCGCGCCGGCGTGCTCGCCAAGGCTGCTGCCCAGACGCTGGGCGGCGGCGGCGGTGGCAAGGACGACATGGCCCAGGGCGGCGGCACGGACGTGTCCGCGCTGCCGGCCGCCCTCCAGGGCGTGCGCGACGGCGCCGCGGCGGCCGCGTGACGCCCGTCCCCTCGCTGCCCGGTGACGACGGGCGCGCCCCCCTCCCGCGCGGGGCGCGCCTCGGCGTCGACGTGGGCAGCGTGCGCGTCGGCCTCGCGGCGAGCGACCCCGACGGGCTCGTGGCGACCCCGGTCGAGACGCTCGCGCGCGACACGCGGTCCGGGGGCGCGGTCCCGGCGGACGTCGCGCGGATCGCCGCCGAGGCCGACGAGCGCGGCGCCCAGGTGGTCTACATCGGTCTCCCGCGCCACCTCGCCGGTGGGGAGGGCGCCGCTGCCCAGGGCGCCCGGGCGTACGCTGGGCTGGTGGCACGCGTCGTCGCACCGGTGCCGGTGCACCTCGTCGACGAGCGGATGTCGACCGTGAGCGCGCACCAGGCGCTCCACGCGTCGGGACGCGCCGGTCGCAAGCACCGTAGCGTCGTCGACCAGGCCGCCGCCGTTATCATTCTGCAATCCGCTCTCGACGCCGAGCGGGGCGCGGGAGCGCGCGCCGGAGAACCTGTAGACCCGACAGGAGACCACCGACCGTGACCGACCTGTTCGAACGGCCCGCCGTCCAGGGCGAGCAGCAGCCCGCGCGCTCGTCGCGCTCGGAGCAGCGCGCCCGCCGGGCGGCGAAGAAGCGACGCCAGCGCCGGCGCCGCCGCGCCCTCGTGGTGCTGCTCGTCTCCCTCCTCGTGGTGGGCGGTGCGGGGTACCTGCTGCTCAACAACGCCTCCGACCTCTTCGGGTTCGACAACCCGCTCGAGGCCAAGGACTTCGAGGGCCCGGGTACCGATCCGGTCGACGTCGTCATCGAGCCCGGCTCCACCGGCCGTGACATGGGCGCTGTGCTCACCGAGGCCGGCGTCGTCGCTAGCTCGGCGGCCTTCGCGAAGGCGTTCGACGAGAACCCGAACGCGGGGAAGATCCAGCCGGGCACCCACACCCTGCTCCTCGGCATGCCCGCGAAGGATGCCGTCGCGCGCCTCGTCGCGAACGACTCGCGCGTCGAGACAAAGATCACCATTCCCGAGGGCTATACGGTCAAGCAGATCCTCGAGAAGGCGTCCTCCGTGACGGACATCCCGGTCGCCGACTTCGAGGCCGCCATGGCCGATACCGCCGCGACGGGCCTGCCGGCCGAGGCGAACGGCAACTACGAGGGCTGGCTCTACCCGACGACGTACGTCCTCGAGCCCGGCGACGTGAGCCCTCAGGGGGTCATCCAGGGGATGGTCTCGCAGACGGTCATGAAGCTCGACGAGCTCGGGGTGGCCCCGGAAGACCGCGAGACCGTGCTCAACAAGGCCTCGCTCATCGAGCGAGAGGCGAAGTACGCGCCGGACCGTCCCAAGATGGCGCGCGCGATCGAGAACCGCCTGGAGATCAACATGGCGCTCCAGATCGATGCGGCGGTCGCCTACGGTTTGAACAAGCCGGGGACCGAGCTGACGCGTGACGACACGCAGAACCCCGACAACCCCTACAACACCTACGTGCACAAGGGGCTGCCGCCGACCCCGATCGCGAGCCCGGGCGCCGAGTCGTTGGCCGCGGTCGTGAACCCTGAGTCGGGGGACTGGATCTTCTGGACTGCCGTGAACCTCGAGACCGGGGAGACGAAGTTCGCCGTGACGTGGGACGAGCACGAGGCGAACGTCGCCGAGCTTCGTCGGTGGCAGGCGGAGAACGGCGGGTGAGCGCGAGACGCGCGCCGCGGCGGGCGGCCGTCCTCGGCCACCCCGTCGCCCACTCGCTGTCCCCGGTGCTCCACCGCGCCGCGTACGCGGAGCTCGGGCTTGAAGGCTGGACGTACGAGGCGATCGACACGACCGAGGAGCAGCTCCCGGCGCTGGTCAACGGGCTCGACGCGTCGTGGGCGGGCCTGAGCCTGACCATGCCGCTCAAGCACGCGGTGATCCCGCTGCTCGACCACGTCGACCCGCTCGCGAACGTCGTCGGCGCGGTGAACACGCTCGTCGTGCAGCCCACGGGTGGCCGACGCCCGACGTTCGTCGGGACGAACACCGACGTGCACGGTCTCGTCGCCGCGCTCCGGGAGGGGCTGGGGGAGCGGGACGCGCGGAGGGCCGTCGTGCTCGGCGCGGGAGCGACCGCCGCGTCCACGCTGGCCGCTGTCGCCGAGCTCGGCTGCACGGCGCCGACGGTCCTGGTGCGCTCGCTCGGGCGCACCGGCACGCTCCAGCGTGCGGCGCACCGCATGGGCGTCGAGCCGCGCTTCGAGATCCTCGATCCATCGTCCCCCGCGCTCCTCGCCCGCCTTGGGCAGGCCGACGTCGTCGTCGCGACCCTTCCGTCGCGCGCGGCCGACCCGGTGGCCGAGGCGCTGGTACAGGCGGCCGTTCGCGTGACGGGCGTGCTGCTCGACGTTGTCTACGACCCCCGTCCCACGGCGCTCTCTGCGGTGTGGGCCACCGCGGGCGGCACGGTCGTCGGCGGCGAGCGCATGCTCCTGCATCAGGCGGCCGAGCAGGTGCGCCTCATGACGGGCAAGGTGGCCCCGCTCGGCGCGATGGATCGGGCGCTGGCGTCCGCGCTGGGGGTCCCCGCGTAAGCGCCCTGGGTGTCCCGTAGTTGCGCGGCGATCAGCCACGGTCTACGTTTGCCCGCGACACTGATGTCTCTTTTAGGGGGATTTATGGGAATCGTACGACGGCTGCTCGCTGTCACGATCACTGCCGGACTGCTCGTGAGCGGGGGTGTTCTCACCGCCGCGTCTGCCTCTGCTGCGTACCCGACATGCAACACGATCGGCATTCGCAACGGCATCGCAACTCCCTACGCCTCAGCCGCGGGGACCTATACGTGCAACCTGCGGTATGGAAACACTGGCGCAGGGGTGCGTGCGCTTCAGGACTCGCTCAACGAGTGCCACGGTTTCAATCTTGCCCTCGATGGCTCGTTCGGTCCGGCTACGCGAGCCGCGGTCCTGAAGTTCCAGCAAGACCGCGGTTTGATCGCCGATGCCGTCTACGGTCCTCAGACGCGCAACGCGATCAAGTGGGTGCTCTGGAGCAACGGGACGCCTCGACCGTCCTGCCACTCGTACTGACGAGTAGTTCCGACGCGGCGTGGCCCGAGCACGCTCGAGTCACGCCGCGTCGATCCGTGGTGTCAAGGGAGACTTGCTGATCTTGCGGCAACGGTGCCGACACGGTTCCCGACGGTAAGGTCTCGCTACTCGTTAGCACTGATCGTTCACCAGACTTTGTTGTGCTCGATCGCGACGGTACCTGAACGCGGCGATCGGAGTCGTGACCACCGCTCGCGGCGAACTATGGCCCTTCGTCGGCTTGGACGGCACGCTCGCGCGGATCGCACCACTTCATGGACCGCGCAGTTCGACCGGTGCCGAGCCTTAGACGTTCTGGTAGGCAGCGCCACGGCGTTGGCATTCAGGTCCCGTGCGACCCGACCATCTACCACGCGATCTGCGTCACATCGATGCACGCCAACACTGCTCCGAGCACCATGAACGGCCCGAAGGGCACGGCAGTGTCCCGCCGGGCGCGACCCATGAGCAGAAGGCCCACCGCCCACGCACCTCCGAGGACGAACGGCAGCATGAGCCCGAGCCCGAGTTCCGCCCAGCCGAGCCACGCGAGCGGTGCTCCGAGCAGTCCGGCAAGCTTCACGTCGCCGAACCCCAGCCCTGGAGGGTAGGCGAGCCTCAAGGTGGCGTAGGCGCCGAACGCGAGGGCGCTGCCGGTCAGGGTCAGCGCGAGTTGCTTCAGGTCGCCCGTCGCGAGAGCCACAGTCCCGAGCAGAGTGACCGTGGCTGCCCACGTGGGCAGGACCACCGCGTCGGGCAGGCGGTGCGTGCGCACGTCGACCACTGCGACCAGGGTTCCGGCCGCGGCGACGAGCACGAACGCCGGGGTTGCCCACGACCTCCCGCCCCACCAGGCGGCACCCGCTGCGGCGATCGCGGCGAGCGTAAACCCCGTCCGTCCGGCGGTGTCCTGCACGGCCCGCACCCGCTCCGGCCATCGGAGGGGTGCCCGAACGGCGGCCGTCGGGCATACGGGAACTGCCGTCTCGTCCCCCTGCTCCATCACGCGCAGCACCGTAGCGCGCCGACGGTGCCGGGTGCTGTCGTCGTCCACAGGATCTGCGCTCGACTCGGCAGGTGCCTGGTCCGCACTGCGGGCGCCCGCCGGGACGTGCGTGCCGACGTGGGAGGATGGCGATCATGCTGCGTTGGTTGACATCGGGTGAGTCGCACGGTGAGGCGCTGGTTGGGATCCTCGACGGGCTGCCCGCGGGCGTCGAGCTCACGACGGACGACGTGAAGGCCGCGCTCGCGCGCCGTCGCCTCGGGTACGGGCGCGGCTCGCGCCAGAAGTTCGAGCAGGACGTGCTGCGCGTCCTGGGTGGACTGCGCCACGGCGTGACCCAGGGCGGCCCGCTCGCGCTGGAGATCGCGAACTCCGAGTGGCCCAAGTGGGTCGACGTCATGTCCGCCGACCCGGTGCCGCCCGAGGCGCTGCTGGTGGACGCCGGCACGGGCGACGTGCGCGAGATCGCGCGCAACCGTCCCCTCACGCGCCCGCGCCCCGGCCACGCCGACCTCGTGGGCATGCGCAAGTACGGCTTCGACGACGCCCGGCCCGTGCTGGAGCGTGCGTCCGCGCGCGAGACGGCGACGCGCGTCGCCCTCGGCGCCGCGGCCGCGAAGTTCCTCGAGCAGGCGCTGGGCGTCCGGCTCGTGTCCCACGTCGTGGGCATCGGCCCTGTCGAGGTCCCCGAGGACGCCGCGGTGCCGGGGCCGGACGACGTCGCCGCGCTCGACGCCGACCCGGTGCGCTGCTTCGACGCCGCGACGTCCGCCGCGATGGTCGCCGAGATCGACGAGTGCCAGAAGGCGGGCGACACGCTCGGCGGCGTCGTCGAGGTGCTCGCCTACGGCGTGCCGTCGGGCCTCGGGACGTACGCGCAGAGCGACCGGCGCCTCGACGCCCGGCTCGCCGCCGTGCTCATGGGCATCCAGGCGATCAAGGGCGTCGAGGTCGGCGACGGGTTCCGCACCGCGCGCCGCCGCGGGTCCGCCGCGCACGACGAGATCGAGCGTGGCACCGACGGCCGCATCCACCGCCTGAGCAACCGCGCGGGCGGCGTCGAGGGCGGGATGTCGAACGGCGAGGTCGTGCGCGTGCGCGCCGCGATGAAGCCGATCTCGACGGTGCCGCGCGCGCTCGCGACGGTCGACGTCGTGACGGGCGAGGTCGCCAAGGCCCAGCACCAGCGCTCCGACGTGTGCGCCGTCCCGCCGGCGGCGGTCGTCGCCGAGGCGATGGTCGCGCTCGTGCTCGCGGAGCAGGCGCTCGAGAAGTTCGGCGGCGACTCCGTCGCGGAGGTCCGCCGCAACGCCGAGGCCTACCTCGCCGCGATCCCGGAGCTGCAGCGCTGATGACGCCCGTCCCCCCGGGCACGCGCCCGGTCGTCGTCCTCGTCGGCCCGCCCGGCAGCGGCAAGTCGACGGTCTCGCGGCATCTCGCGGACCTGCTGGGCCTCGCGCAGCGCGACACGGACACCGACGTCGAGACCGCGGCGGGCAAGCCCGTCGCCGACATCTTCGTCGACCACGGCGAGCCGCACTTCCGCGAGCTCGAGCGCGAGGCGGTGACGACGGCGCTCGCCACGCACGACGGCGTGCTCGCCCTGGGTGGCGGCGCCGTCCTCGACGAGCACACCCAGACCGCCCTCGCGGCCTACGTCGCGGCGGGCGGCACCGTCGTGTTCCTCGACGTGAGCCTCGCGCACGCCGCGCCGCGGGTCGGGCTCAACCAGTCGCGCCCGCTGCTCCTGGGCAATCCCCGAGCGCGGTGGGCCGCGCTCATGGAGGCGCGCCGCCCCGTCTACGAGCGGGTCGCGACGCTGCACGTGGTCACCGACGCGCGCACGCCCGCCCAGGTCGCCCAGGAGATCCGGGCGCACCTCGCGGGCGGTGGCGCGACGAACCGTGCCGCGGCGCCCGCCCCCGCCGACACCCCGGCCGAACAGGAGAACGCGTGAGCGACACGACCCCCGCCCCGGACACCGAGCTCGTCGCCGGGCCGACCGACGAGCGCCCCGCGCCGACGCGCGTGCGGGTCGCCGGGGACCAGCCGTACGAGGTCGTCGTGGGCCGGCACCTGCTCGGCGAGCTCCCCACCATGCTCGGCGACCGGGTGCGCCGCGTGCTCGTGGTGCACCCCGCGGCCCTCGCCGCGACGGCCGAGGTCGTCCACGAGGACCTCAAGGCGTCGGGCTACGAGGCGTACGTCGCCGAGGTCCCGGACGCGGAGGAGGCCAAGACCGCGCAGGTCGCGGCGTTCCTGTGGGGCGTGCTCGGCCAGCTGGACTTCACCCGCACGGACGCGGTCGTCACGGTGGGCGGCGGCGCGACGACGGACCTCGGCGGGTTCGTCGCGGCCACCTGGCTGCGTGGCATCCGCGTGGTCCACGTGCCGACGACGCTGCTCGCGATGGTCGACGCGGCCGTCGGCGGCAAGACCGGCATCAACACCGCCGAGGGCAAGAACCTCGTCGGGTCGTTCCACCCGCCCGCGGGCGTGCTGTGCGACCTCGCGGCGCTCGAGTCCCTCGGGCGCTGGGACTTCGTCGCCGGCATGGCGGAGGTCGTCAAGACGGGCTTCATCGCCGACGAGCGCATCCTCGAGCTCGTCGAGGAGCACGCCGACGCGCTCGCCGCCTGGGGCACCCGGCCGACGACGGACGAGACCTGGGCCGTCGTCGCCGAGCTCGTCGAGCGCTCGATCGCGGTCAAGGCACGTGTCGTGGGGGAGGACCTCAAGGAGGCCGGCCTGCGCGAGATCCTCAACTACGGGCACACGCTGGGCCACGCGGTCGAGCTCACGGAGCGCTACCAGTGGCGCCACGGCGCCGCGGTGTCCGTCGGCATGGTGTTCGCGGCCGAGCTGTCGCGCCTCGCCGGGAAGCTCGACGACGCCGTCGTCGAGAGGCACCGCGCGATCCTCGGCTCGCTCGGCCTGCCGCTCACGTACCGCGGCGACCGCTGGGAGCAGCTCCTGTCCGCGATGCGGCGCGACAAGAAGTCGCGCGGCGACCTCCTGCGGTTCGTCGTGCTCGACGACGTCGCGCGGCCCACCCGGCTCGAGGGCCCGGACCCGACGCTCCTCGCCGCGGCCTACGCCGAGATCGCGGCCGACGCGCCGGTGGGACGCGGCCCCGTCGCGCTCTGACGGGCCGCGACCCCGCCCCGCTCGGTGCGGGCCGGTCCGGTCACGCCCACAGCCCCCGCGCACGAAGCACGTCGCGCAGGAGGTCGGCGCGGTCGGTGACGATCCCGTCGACCCCGAGGTCGAGCAGCCGGTGCATCGTCGCGCGGTCGTTCACCGTCCACGCGTGCACCGCCACGCCCGCCCGGTGCGCGGCCCGGACGAACCCCGAGTCGACGACGCGCACCCAGCCCCCGCGCACGGGGACCTGGAGGCAGTCGACCGAGCGTGCCGCGAGGCGGGCCAGCGCGTCGGTGCGCGCCCGCCCGGCGAGGAACATGCCCAGGACCGCGCCCCGTGCACCCGAGACGGTGACCGGGCGCGACAGCCGTGCCACCGTCGCCTCGCGGCGCGACGCCGCGAACGACGCGACGCACACGCGGTCGTGCGCGCGCGTGCGTTCGATCGCCCGGGCCACCGGCTCGGCGGCCGCCGCCGACTTCACGTCGACGTTCACCCGCAGGTCCGGCCAGGTGCCCAGCACGTCCTCGAGCGACGGCACCGGCTCCGTCCCGCCGATCCGGGCTTCGCGCACGGTGCGCCACGGGAGGTCGGCGACGAGCCCGCGCGCGTCCGTCGTGCGGTCCAGCGACGCGTCGTGGAGCGCGACGGCCACGCCGTCCGACGTCGCGTGGGCGTCCGTCTCCACGTACCGCAGCCCGAGGTCGCGGGCGGCGGCGAAGGCCGTCATGGAGTTCTCCAGGCCCGCGCGCGAGAACCCGCGGTGCGCGAGCGCGACGAACGGCGCCTCCAGGTAGCCGCCGACACGGCCCGTCGTGGCACTCACGCCGGCCCCCGGACGGCGCGGCAGTCGGGCCTGGTGACGGTGGTGATGCCGCACGGGCGTCGCGCCGGAAGGCCGACGGGCCGGCGCCCCTCGGCGGGCACGTCGCCGACCCGGCAGGGGCGGGGGACGGCGGAGAGGCTCACTTCGCCAGCGTGCACGACAGCGCCGCCCGACGCTCGTCGAGGCGCGTCCCCACGCCGTGGTGGGTCCCGGGGCGAACCCGCGCCGCACGCGCGGAGGCGACGCCGCTAGGCTCGGGCGCCATGGAACGCGTGCTGGTCCTCAACGGACCCAACCTCGGCCGGCTCGGTGTGCGCGAGCCGGAGATCTACGGCTCGGCGTCGATGGCCGACCTCCAGGAGTCCGCCCTCGCGTGGGGGAGCGCGCTCGACCTCACGGTCGACGTGCGGCAGACCGACGACGAGTCCGAGCTCGTGGGCTGGCTCCACGAGGCCGTCGACGCGCGCGCCCACGTGGTGCTCAACCCGGCCGCGTTCACGCACTACTCCTACGCCGTGCGCGACGCCGCGGCGCAGGTCACGACCTCCGGCCTCCTGCTCGTCGAGGTGCACCTGAGCAACCCCGCGGCGCGCGAGGCGTTCCGCAGCCACTCCGTCGTCGGGGCGGTCGCGACCGGCACCATCGCGGGGTTCGGGTTCGACTCCTACCGGCTCGCGCTCGAGGCGCTCGCGGCTCGCCTGCGTGGCTGACCGATCGTCCTCCTGCACTCCGCTGCCTTGATCGCGACCTATCAAGTCCTCATGCTTGATACATCCATATCAAGGGTATAGCCTGGATCACATGTTCGTCCTCACCGTGGACCAGCGGGGGAGCACCGGTCACCGCGACCGGGTGCCCGAGGTGCTCGCGCGCCTCGAGGTGCTCCTGGCCGGTCGTCCCGGGCTCGTGGTCCCGTTCGACCGTACGGTGGGCGACGAGGTGCAGGGCGTGCTCGACGACCCGGCGACGGTGGTCGACGCGGTGCTCGACCTGCTGCGCGACGGCGGCTGGAGCGTCGGCGTCGGGGCGGGGGCCGTCGACCGTCCGCTGCCCGCGGTCTCGCGCGAGGCGTCGGGGGAGGCGTTCGTGCGGGCGCGCGAGGCGGTCGAGCAGGCCAAGTCGCGCGCGGCCACGGCGCCCGTCGCCGTCCGCGGCGAGCCGCAGGCGCGCGCCGCCGAGGTCGAGGCGCTCCTGCGCCTCCTCGCTGCGGTCGTGGACCGACGGACCGCGCCGGGGTGGGAGGCGGTCGACACGCTCGCGCGTGTGGGCGGCACCCAGAAGGATGTGGCTCGCGCGCTCGGGGTGTCCGAGCAGGCGGTCAGCCAGCGGCTGCGCACGGCGCTGTGGCCGGAGGAGGCGGCGGTGCGGCCCGTGGTCGCAAGGCTGCTCGGCGAGCTCTGCGCGAGCCGTCGGGGCGGGCCGCCGGAGGAACAGCAGGAGGGCGAGGAATGACGGACCCGGTGTCGGTCGTGCTGGTGGTGGTGGTGTGGGTCGTCGCGCTCGCCGCGAGCGTGCTCGGGGGAGGACCGGTGACGCAGTGGGTGCTGCGCGCCGCGGCGCGGGCGGGCGACCCGGGACGGCAGCGACCCGGCCGTGCCGCGCGGACGCGCACCGCTGCGGGCGGCGCTGACCCGGCGGCCGTCCCGGTGCCCCCGCCCCCGCCGCCGGCGACGGGGCCCATCGGCACGGAGGCCGTCAAGGCGCTGCGGGGCGGCACGTGGATCGGGATCCTCGAGAGGTTCGCGATCACCGGCTGCCTGCTCGCGGGCGAGCCCGGCGGGATCGCCTTCGTCGTCGCGATCAAGGGCCTGGGTCGCTACCCGGAGCTGCGCGAGCACCCCGTCGCGTCCGAGCGCTTCGTCATCGGGACCCTTGCCTCGATGTGCTGGGCGGCGACGGTGGGTGTCGCGGCGAACGCGGTCCTCGTCGCGCTGGGGTAGGACGCTCCGGTAAGATCGTCAAGGCCCATTTCGCGCTCCGCCCTCGTGCGCCCGGTCGACTCGCGTCGTCCGGTGCCGCGGAGCCCGAAGACCCTCCGACAGGAAGACGAACGTGGCGACCACCAACGACATCAAGAACGGCACCGTGCTGCGACTCGACGGCCAGCTGTGGACCGTGATCGAGTTCCAGCACGTCAAGCCCGGCAAGGGTGGCGCGTTCGTCCGCACCAAGATCAAGAACGTCATGACGGGCAAGACGATCGACAAGACGTTCAACGCCGGCCTGAAGATCGAGACGGCCAACGTCGACCGCCGCGACTTCCAGTACCTGTACCAGGACGGCGCGGACTACGTGTTCATGGACACCTCGACGTACGACCAGATCACGGTCTCGCCCGAGATCGTGGGCGACGCCAAGGACTACATGCTCGAGAACCAGAACGTGCTCATCGCGTCGAACGACGGCCAGCCGCTCTACATCGAGCTCCCGGCCTCGGTCGTCCTCGAGATCACGTACACCGAGCCGGGCCTGCAGGGCGACCGCTCGACGGGCGGCACCAAGCCGGCGACGCTCGAGACGGGCGCGCAGATCCAGGTCCCGCTCTTCCTCGAGCAGGGCACCAAGGTCAAGGTCGACACGCGCGACGGCTCGTACCTCGGCCGCGTGAACGACTGACCGCCGGCACCGACGGACAGACGACGGGCTGACGACACACATGGCCGCACGCACCAAGGCGCGCAAGCGCGCGCTCGACGTCCTCTTCGAGGCGGAGCAGCGTCAGGTGGACCCGACGACCCTCCTCGCGGAGCGCGTCGCCGACCCCGGCACCGCGCAGACCGCCCTGCCGCAGTACGCGGTCGACATCGTCGAGGGCGTGCTCGCGCACCGCGACCGCATCGACGAGCTGATCGAGACGTACTCCCACGGGTGGACGCTCGAGCGGATGCCGGCGGTCGACCGGGCCCTGCTGCGCATCGGCGGCTGGGAGATCCTCTTCAACGACGACGTCCCGGACGTCGTCGCGATCGACGAGGCCGTCGACCTCGCGCGCTCCCTGTCGACCGACGACTCGCCGTCGTTCGTCAACGGGCTGCTCGCACGCATCGTCGAGATGAAGCCGACGATCACGGCCTGAGCGCTCCACGGCCCCGCTGCGGGGCCGGTACGACCCCTCGTCGCGGCGTCGGTCACGGGTGTGACCGACGCCGCGTCTTACCCGGCGGGACGCGTACCCGCCGCCGCGGTGCGCGGCGGTAGGGTGGGTGACCGTCAGACATCCTTTAAGGCCCGTCCCGTGAGGCGGGGAAGGAGGTCGCCGGACATGAGCTCTGGCGCTGCTGTGCCCACACCACCCGCATCGACCCCCGAGGCCGGGACCGTCGTCCTGACGGCCGCCGACATCTCCCGCGCGCTGACGCGCATCGCCCACGAGATCGTGGAGCGCAACAAGGGGGCCCACGACCTCGTCCTCCTCGGGATCCCGACGCGCGG
Source organism: Cellulosimicrobium cellulans (assembly GCF_006539945.1). Taxonomy (GTDB): domain Bacteria; phylum Actinomycetota; class Actinomycetes; order Actinomycetales; family Cellulomonadaceae; genus Cellulosimicrobium; species Cellulosimicrobium cellulans. The sequence continues at coordinate 89,085 of NZ_BJNZ01000003.1, forward strand.
CGTCCCGCTCGCGACGCGGCTCGCCGAGCGCCTCGCCGCGATCGAGGGGACGCCCGCCGACGGCGCGCCCGACCCGCACGCCATCGTCGGCGAGCTCGACGTGACGATGTACCGCGACGACCTCCACCGGCACCCGACCCGCACGATCGGTGCGACGCGCCTGCCGGCGTCGGGCATCGACGGCAAGGTCGTGGTCCTCGTCGACGACGTCCTGTACTCCGGGCGCACCATCCGCGCCGCGCTCGACGCGATCAGCGACCTCGGCCGCCCGCGCGCCGTGCAGCTCGCGGCCCTCGTCGACCGCGGACACCGCGAGCTGCCGATCCGCCCGGACTTCGTCGGCAAGAACCTGCCCACCTCGACGTCCGAGCGCGTCAGCGTGCGCCTCGCCGAGGTGGACGGCGCGCCCGCGGACGGGGAAGCCCCGGCGGACGCCGTCGTCATCCGGTCCGCCGTCCCCGGGACGGAGGACCGCGCATGAGGCACCTGCTGTCCACCCAGGACCTCGCGCGCGCCGACGCGGTGCGCATCCTCGACACGGCCGCGCAGATGGCCGCGACGCAGGCGCGTGAGATCAAGAAGCTCCCGACGCTGCGCGGCCGGACGGTCGTCAACCTCTTCTACGAGGACTCGACGCGCACGCGCATCTCGTTCGAGACCGCGGCCAAGCGCCTGTCCGCGGACGTCATCAACTTCTCGGCCAAGGGCTCGAGCGTGTCCAAGGGCGAGTCGCTCAAGGACACCGCGCTGACGCTCCAGGCGATGGGCGCGGACGCGGTCGTCGTCCGCCACCAGGCCTCCGGGGCCCCGCACCTGCTCGCCCACGCGGGCTGGCTCGACGCCGCGGTCCTCAACGCGGGGGACGGCACGCACCAGCACCCCACGCAGGCGCTGCTCGACGCGTACACGCTGCGCCGCCACCTGTCCGGGACGGGGCTCACCGCCCCGGGCGCGAGCGGCCCGGACGACGCGGCCGCGCGCGGCGCGGGTCTCGACGGGCGGCACGTGGCGATCGTCGGCGACGTGCTGCACTCGCGCGTCGCGCGCTCGAACGTGCACCTGCTGCACACGCTCGGCGCGCACGTGACGCTCGTCGCCCCGCCCACGCTCCTGCCGGTCGGCGTCCAGACGTGGCCGTGCGAGGTCTCCTACGACCTCGACGCGGCCCTCGCCGGCGACACCGCGCACGGCGGCCCGGACGCGGTGATGATGCTGCGCGTGCAGCGCGAGCGCATGAGCGGCTCGGGGTCCGGCGGGGGAGCGTTCTTCCCCAACCCGCTCGAGTACAGCCGCAAGTACGGGCTCGACGCCCGGCGCCTCGGGCTGCTCGCCGAGCACGCGATCGTCATGCACCCCGGCCCGATGAACCGGGGGCTCGAGATCTCCGCGCAGGCGGCGGACTCGCCGCGCGCCGTCATCGTCGAGCAGGTCGCGAACGGCGTCGCCGTGCGCATGGCCGTGCTCTACCTCCTCCTCGCGGGCAGCGACGAGGCCGACGCCGCCCCGGTGGCGGCGGCCGCGCCGCTGTCGCCCGCCCAGCCCGTCCCCGCCGTCGAAAGGGTCCCCGCCTCGTGAGCAGCGCCGCAACCACCACGTACGTCCTGCGCGGCGCGCGCCCGCTGGGCGGCGACCCCGTCGACCTCGTGCTCTCCGGCGGCGTGATCGCCGAGATCGCCCCGGTCGGCACCGCGCGCGCCGGGTCCGAGGACGGCGGGACCGTCGTCGTCGACGCGACCGGCCTCGTGGCGCTGCCCGGCCTGGTCGACCTGCACACCCACCTGCGCGAGCCGGGCCGCGAGGACGCCGAGACGATCGAGTCCGGCACCCGCGCCGCCGCGGCGGGCGGGTTCACGGCCGTCCACGCCATGGCCAACACGACGCCCGTCGCGGACACGGCCGGCGTCGTCGAGCAGGTGTGGCGCCTCGGTCGCGACGCCGGATGGGTCGACGTGCACCCGGTCGGGGCGGTCTCCGTCGGGCTCGCGGGCCAGCAGCTCGCCGAGCTCGGGGCCATGGCCGACTCGGCGGCGCGCGTGCGCGTGTTCTCCGACGACGGCAAGTGCGTCGACGACCCGATCCTCATGCGCCGTGCCCTGGAGTACGTCAAGGCGTTCGACGGCGTCGTGGCCCAGCACGCGCAGGAGCCGCGTCTCACCGAGGGCGCCCAGATGAACGAGGGCGTCGTGTCGGCCGAGCTGGGCCTCGCGGGCTGGCCGGCGGTCGCCGAGGAGGCGATCATCGCGCGCGACGTGCTCCTCGCGGAGCACGTCGGGTCGCGCCTGCACGTCTGCCACCTGTCGACCGCGGGCTCGGTCGAGATCGTGCGCTGGGCCAAGGGCCGCGGCATCGACGTGACCGCCGAGGTCACGCCCCACCACCTGATCCTCACCGACGACCTCGCGCGCGGCTACGACCCGACCTTCAAGGTCAACCCGCCGCTGCGGACCGCCGCGGACGTGGAGGCGGTGCGCGAGGGCCTCGCGGACGGGACGATCGACATCGTCGCGACCGACCACGCGCCGCACGCCCGCGAGGACAAGGACTGCGAGTGGGCCGCGGCCGCGTTCGGCATGACCGGCCTGGAGACGGCGCTGAGCGTCGTGCAGCAGACCATGGTCGACACCGGCCGCATGACCTGGGCCGACGTCGCGCGCGTGCTGTCCGGCGCGCCCGCGCGCATCGGCCGGATCGACACCGGCGAGCGCGCCCAGGGGCGTCCGCTCGAGGTCGGCGAGCCCGCGAACGTCACGCTCGTCGACCCGGCGGCGCGCCGCGTCGTCGACGGCGCGGGCCAGGTCACGGCGAGCACCAACACGCCGTTCCAGGGCCGCGAGCTGCCCGGCGCCGTCGTCGCGACGTTCCTGCGCGGGCGCGCCACGGTGCTCGACGGCACGCCCGTCCCGGCGGGCGCCGGCACGCGGGGGGTGCGGGCGTGAACCTGCCCCAGCCCGTCGCGGTCGGCATCTGGGTCGTCCTCGGCGTCGTCCTCCTGACGCTCGTCCTCGTCGGCCGCCGCCGCCTCGCGCGCCGGTCGGCGGGCGTGGTCCCGACGCCGCCGGCGGCGCCCGCCGAGGCGGCGCGGGGCGCCGTCCTCCTCGGGCCGCTCGACGCGCTCTACGTGTCCAGCACGCTCGCGGGCGACTGGCTCGCCCGCGTCGGTGCCCACGGGCTCGGCGACCGGTCCCAGGCCCAGGTCACCGTGCACGACGGCGGACTGCACGTCGCGCGCAGCGGCGCCCCGGACGTGTGGGTGCCCGCCGCGGCGGTCGGGGGCGTAGCCCTCACGCCCGGCATGGCCGGCAAGTTCGTCGGCAAGGAGGCCATCGTCGTCGTGACGTGGACCGTGCCCGCCGAGCCGGTTCCGGCGGACGCGCCCGACGCTCCGGCCGAGGCCGAGGTCCGGCTCGACACGGGCCTCCTGCCCCGCCACGACCACGACGTCGCGCGCCTCCTCGAGGCCGTCCAGGGTCTCGCCGGACGAGCCGACGACGACCGCGACGGAGCCGCCGACGACGGCTCGCACGAGCGACGACCCGGGGCGCCGAGCGGCGCCGCCCCCGCAGACCCCGCAGACCCGGCGCCGACGCGCGAGAGCGCGACACCCGGCACCGACGAGAACGACGAGGAAGCACCGTGACCGCCTCAGTGAACACAGCGACCACCCAGGTCTCCGCCACCGCACCGCCCGCCGACCGGGCCCTGATCGTCCTCGAGGACGGCACCGTGCAGACCGGGCGCGCCTACGGCGCGCGCGGTACCACGGTCGGCGAGATCGTCTTCAACACCGGCATGACCGGCTACCAGGAGACGCTCACCGACCCGTCCTACCACCGCCAGATCGTCGTCATGACGGCCCCCCACATCGGGAACACGGGCGTCAACGACGAGGACCCCGAGTCCGGCAAGATCTGGGTCGCCGGGTACGTCGTGCGTGACGCCGCCCGCCGCGCGTCGAGCTGGCGCGCGCAGCGCACCCTGGACGAGGAGCTCGCCGCGCAGGGCGTCGTCGGCATCAGCGACGTCGACACGCGCGCCCTCACGCGCCACCTGCGCGAGCTCGGCGTCATGCGCGCCGGCATCTTCTCCGGCGACGCGCTCGTGCGCGACGGCTACCCCCGCACGGTCGAGGACCTCGTCGCGGAGGTCAAGGCGGCGCCCGCGATGGCCGGCGCCGACCTCGCGCGCGAGGTGAGCACCGACGAGGCGTACGTGGTCGAGCCCTTCGAGGGCACGACGCCCGACGGCGAGCCCGTCGCGACCGTCGTCGCCGTCGACCTCGGCATCAAGTCCATGACGCCGCAGCGCCTCGCCCAGCGCGGCGTGCGCGTGCACGTGGTCCCCGCCGCGTCGACGATCGAGGACATCGAGGCTCTCGCGCCCGACGGCGTGTTCTTCTCCAACGGCCCGGGCGACCCCGGGGCGGCGACGCACGAGGTCGAGCTGCTGCGGGGGGTCCTGGACCGCGGCACCCCGTTCTTCGGCATCTGCTTCGGCAACCAGATCCTCGGGCGCGCCCTCGGGTACGGCACGTACAAGCTCGCGTACGGCCACCGCGGCATCAACCAGCCCGTCATGGACCGCCGCACCCGCAAGGTCGAGGTGACCGCGCACAACCACGGGTTCGCGGTCGACGCGCCGCTCGACGGCGAGTCCGTCGCCCCGCACGACGGCGGCCGCTACGGGCGCGTCGTCGTGTCCCACGTCGGGCTCAACGACCAGGTGGTCGAGGGGCTCGAGTGCCTCGACCTGCCCGCCTTCTCCGTCCAGTACCACCCCGAGGCCGCGGCCGGCCCCCACGACGCCGCGTACCTCTTCGACCGCTTCGTCGAGCTCATGGCGTCCCGACGCGCCGAGAGCTCCGCAGCCGCCGACCAGAACACCAAGGAGAGCTGACCGTGCCTCGCAGAACCGACATCTCCAGCGTCCTGGTCATCGGGTCCGGCCCGATCGTCATCGGCCAGGCGTGCGAGTTCGACTACTCCGGCACCCAGGCGTGCCGCGTGCTCAAGGAGGAGGGCCTGCGGGTCGTCCTCGTGAACTCGAACCCGGCCACGATCATGACCGACCCCGAGTTCGCCGACGCGACCTACGTCGAGCCCATCACGACCGAGGTGCTCACCTCGATCATCGCGAAGGAGCGCCCCGACGCGCTGCTGCCCACGCTCGGCGGGCAGACCGCGCTCAACGCGGCGATCGCGCTCGACGAGGCGGGCGTCCTCGCCGAGTACGGCGTCGAGCTCATCGGCGCGAACATCGAGGCGATCCAGAAGGGCGAGGACCGCCAGCAGTTCAAGGAGGTCGTCGAGAAGTGCGGCGGCGAGTCCGCGCGCTCGGTCATCGTGCACACGGTCGACGAGGCGATCGCGGCCGCGGGCGACCTCGGCTACCCCATGGTCGTGCGCCCGTCCTTCACGATGGGCGGCCTCGGCTCGGGCTTCGCCTACGACGAGGTGGAACTGCGCCGGATCGTCGGGCAGGGCCTGCACTACTCCCCGGTGACCGAGGTGCTCCTCGAGGAGTCGATCCTCGGCTGGAAGGAGTACGAGCTCGAGCTCATGCGCGACAAGCACGACAACGTCGTGGTCGTCTGCTCCATCGAGAACGTCGACCCGGTCGGCGTGCACACGGGCGACTCGATCACGGTCGCGCCGTCGCTGACGCTCACGGACCGCGAGTACCAGAAGCTGCGCGACATCGGCATCGCCGTGATCCGCGAGGTCGGCGTCGACACGGGCGGCTGCAACATCCAGTTCGCCGTCGACCCGGACACGGGCCGCGTCATCGTCATCGAGATGAACCCGCGCGTCTCGCGCTCGTCCGCGCTCGCGTCCAAGGCGACCGGCTTCCCCATCGCCAAGATCGCGGCGAAGCTCGCCGTCGGCTACACGCTGGACGAGATCCCCAACGACATCACGCAGGTCACCCCGGCCTCGTTCGAGCCCACGCTCGACTACGTCGTCGTCAAGGTGCCGCGCTTCGCGTTCGAGAAGTTCCCGGCTGCGGACCCGACGCTCACGACGACCATGAAGTCCGTCGGCGAGGCCATGGCGCTCGGGCGCAACTTCACCGAGGCGCTCGGCAAGGCGCTCCGCTCGATCGACAAGGGCGGCTCGGTGTTCCACTGGGACGGCGAGCCCGTCTCGGGCGCGGACCTCGACGACCTCCTCGTGCGCATCGCGCGCCCCACGGAGAACCGCATCATCGGCGTCCAGCAGGCGCTGCGCGCCGGAGCGAGCGTCGAGCAGGTGTTCGAGGCCACGAAGATCGACCCGTGGTACCTCGACCAGATCCAGCTGGTCAACGAGGTCGCGGCGGCCGTCGCCGACGCGCCCGCGCTCACGGAGGACGTGCTGCGCGAGGCGAAGAAGCACGGCCTGTCCGACGCGCAGGTCGCGCGCCTGCGCGGCATGGGGCCTGCCGGCGAGGCGACGGTGCGCGAGGTCCGCTACGCCCTGGGCGTGCGCCCCGTCTACAAGACGGTCGACACGTGCGCGGCCGAGTTCGCGGCCCGCACGCCGTACCACTACTCGTCGTACGACCTCGAGACCGAGGTCGCGCCGCGCGAGCGCGAGGCCGTGATCATCCTCGGCTCGGGCCCCAACCGCATCGGCCAGGGCATCGAGTTCGACTACTCGTGCGTGCACGCGGCGCTCACGCTGCGCGAGCGCTACGAGACGGTCATGGTCAACTGCAACCCGGAGACGGTCTCGACCGACTACGACACGTCCGACCGCCTGTACTTCGAGCCCCTCACGTTCGAGGACGTGCTCGAGGTCTACCAGGCGGAGCTCGCCGCGGGGCCGGTGAAGGGCATCATCGTCCAGCTCGGTGGCCAGACGCCGCTCGCGCTCGCGCAGCGGCTCGCGGACGCGGGCCTGCCGATCCTCGGCACGAGCCCCGAGGCGATCGACGCCGCGGAGGACCGCGGCGAGTTCGGCCGCGTGCTCGTCGAGGCGGGCCTGCCCGCCCCGGCGTTCGGCACGGCGCGCTCGCTCGACGAGGCGAAGGACGTCGCGGCCGGCATCGGCTACCCGGTGCTCGTGCGCCCGTCCTACGTGCTCGGCGGGCGCGGCATGGAGATCGTGTACTCGGCCGAGCAGCTCACGGGCTACGTCGAGCGCGCGCTCGTGGCTGCCGCGGCGGAGGACCGCACGGCCGGGACGCTGCCCGCACCGCTGCTCATCGACCGGTTCCTCGACGACGCGATGGAGATCGACGTCGACGCGCTCTACGACGGCACCGAGCTGTTCCTCGGCGGCGTGATGGAGCACATCGAGGAGGCCGGCATCCATTCCGGCGACTCGGCGTGCGTCCTGCCGCCCGTGTCGCTCTCGGAGCAGGAGATCGAGCGCATCCGCCGCTCGACCGAGGCCATCGCGAAGGGCGTCGGCGTGCGCGGCCTGCTCAACGTGCAGTACGCGCTCGTCTCGGACGTGCTCTACGTCCTGGAGGCCAACCCGCGCGCGTCGAGGACGGTGCCGTTCGTCTCCAAGGCGACGGGCACGTCGCTCGCGAAGGCCGCGGCGCGCGTCATGGCGGGCGAGTCGATCGCCGAGCTGCGTGCGGCGGGCGTGCTGCCCGCCGAGGGCGACGGCGGCACGCTCCCGCTCGACGCGCCGATCGCGGTCAAGGAGGCGGTGCTGCCGTTCAAGCGCTTCCGCACCGCGGACGGCGTGGTCGTGGACACGGTCCTGGGCCCGGAGATGCGCTCGACGGGCGAGGTCATGGGCTTCGACCGCGACTTCCCGCACGCGTTCGCCAAGTCGCAGGCCGCGGCGTTCGGCGGGCTGCCGACGTCGGGCCGCGTGTTCGTCTCGGTCGCGGACCGTGACAAGCGCTCGATCGTCTTCCCGGTCAAGCGGCTCGCGGAGCTGGGCTTCGAGATCCTCGCGACGGACGGCACGTCGAGCGTGCTGCGCCGCAACGGCATCGCGTCGCGCGTGGTGCGCAAGTTCTCCGCGGGCCGCGGCGCCGACGGGGAGCCGACGATCGTCGACCTCATCACGGCCGGCGAGGTGGACATGGTCATCAACACCCCGTCCGGTCAGGGCGCGCGTGCCGACGGCTACGAGATCCGCGCCGCCACGACGGCGGCGGACAAGCCGATCGCGACGACGGTCGACCAGCTCGCCGCGGCGGTGCAGGGCATCGAGGCGGTCCTGGCGGGACCGTTCGCGGTGGCCAGCCTCCAGGAGCACATGGCGGGCGAGGGCCTGACGGCCGGCGTCACGCTGCCCGCCGCCGCGGAGCGGGTGGGCGCGTGAGCGCGGCCTTCGGCGCGCGGCTCGCCGCCGCGATGGACGACCACGGACCGCTGTGCGTCGGGATCGACCCGCACGCGAGCCTCCTCGACGCGTGGGGCCTGCCCGACGACGCCGACGGCGTCCGTGAGCTCGGCCTGCGGGTCGTCGAGGCGGTCGGGGGGCGGGTGGCCGCGGTCAAGCCGCAGGCGGCGTTCTTCGAGCGCCACGGCTCGCGCGGGGTCGCAGCCCTCGAGGACGTCATCGCCGCCGCCCGGGCGGCCGGGACGCTCGTCGTCGTCGACGCCAAGCGGGGCGACATCGGCTCCACCATGGACGCGTACGCCGAGGCGTTCCTCCGGGACGGCTCGCCGCTCGCGGGGGACGCGCTGACCGTCTCGCCGTACCTCGGCTTCGGGTCGCTCGCGCCGGCGGTCGACCTCGCCCTGTCGTCCGGCCGCGGCCTGTTCGTCCTGTGCCTCACCTCCAACAAGGAGGGGCACGAGGTGCAGCACGCGCGCACGCTCACGACCGACGGCCGGCCGGCCGGGCCGAGCGTCTCTGCGGCGATGGCCGCCCACGCGGCCGCCCTCAACCAGGGCGCCGAGCCGATGGGCTCGGTCGGCCTCGTGGTCGGGGCGACCGTCGGCGACGCCGCGGAGCGGACCGGGACGGACCTGACCGCCGTGAACGGGCCGCTGCTCGCGCCGGGCGTGGGCGCCCAGGGCGCGGGGGAGCGGGAGCTCGCCGCCGTGTTCGGGGACGCGCGTCGCCAGGTCCTCGCGTCCTCCTCGCGCGGCGTCCTGCGCGCGGGACCGGACGTCGACGCGCTGCGCGCGGCGGCCCGGTCGGCCACGGACGAGGTCGCGCGCGCCCTGCGCGGCTGAGCGTCACCCACCTGGGCGACGGGGCCGGCACCTGCGGGTGCCGGCCCCGTCGTCGCGCCGACGTCAGGGGGCTGACGCCGGCGTCCCGCCGGAGCCGCCCCGCCGTCGTGCCGTGCGAGACTGCGCCCATGACCTCCCACGACGCGACCTCGAGCCCCTCCGCCACGCCCGAGCGCGGTGAGGAGAGCTCCCCCGTACCCGCGCCCGCGCCCGTGGCCGGTGCGGTGCCGGGTGCGCTGGACGTGCCGGGCACCTGGAACGCGCGCGACGTCGGGGGGCGCGCGGTGCCGGTCGGTCACGACGAGCCCCTGCGCACCGGCGTCCTGCTGCGGACGGCGAGCCTGTCGCGTCTGACCCCGGCGGGCCAGGCGGCGCTCTCCGACCTGGGGGTGTCGACGGTGCTCGACCTGCGCGGGGACGACGAGCTCGAGCGCGACGGCGCGGACGCGGTGCCGGGCGGTGTCCAGGTGCTGCGCCGCGGCATGGACCCCGCGCGGGGCCTCCAGGCCGGGAGCGGCGACGGCGGGGGAGCGTCGGCCGACCCCGCGGCGCTCATCGCGGGCCTGCTGGCGGCGGACGACCCGACGGCGGTCGCGCGCCGCATGATGCACGGCGTGTACGCGACGTTCGTCCAGGACCCCGGCATCCGCGCGACGGTCGGGCGCGTGCTCGGCGAGGTCGCGTCGTCGGAGGGAGCCGCGGTCGTGCACTGCTCGGCGGGCAAGGACCGCACCGGGTGGGTGGTCGCCCTCGCCCAGTACGTCGCGGGCGTCGGGGAGGAGGACCGCCTGGCGGAGTACCTCGCGAGCCGCTCGGCCGTGGAGGGCCTCGCCGCGCTCGTGCCGCCCATCCCGGGTCTGTCCCCGGAAGCCCTGGCCCCGGTCCTCACGGTGGAGCCGGAGTACCTCGAGGGCGCGTGGGAGCTCGCGGCCCGCGAGCACGGGAGCGTGGACGGTTACCTCGTCGCGTGCGGGGTGACCACGGCCGTGCGGGACGCGCTCGGTGCGCGCCTCGTGGCGTCCTGAGGGTCCTCTTCGGTCACCTCACGGCGCCCCTCGCCGCGCCGACGGCGCGCGACGCGCCCTGCCCAGTCGTTGCCCGATCGGTCGCGGCTCGCTACTTTCGAGGGGTCGGCTCCGTGCGTCGGCGCAGGTCGCCCGGGTGATTCACCCGATTAGGGCTCCTCGTCGGGCACGCCGGGACGACTGTGTGGGCCCATCCGCCTGACGACGAGTAGGTGACTTGCGTGGCACTTCCACCCCTGACCCCAGAACAGCGCGCGGCGGCGCTCGAGAAGGCCGCAGAGGCCCGACGCGTGCGCGCCGAGGTGAAGAACAGGCTCAAGTACTCCCAGGGCTCCCTGAAGGAGGTCATCGAGCGTGGGCAGACGGACGACATGATCGGCAAGCTCAAGGTGGTCTCGTTGCTGGAGTCCCTGCCCGGCGTGGGTAAGGTGAAGGCTCGGGCGATCATGGAGGAGATCGGGATCGCCGAGACACGTCGTGTCCGCGGCCTCGGTCCTCACCAGTCCGCGGCCCTCATCGAGAGGTTTGGCTGACATTTCCGCGCACCCGTCCGAGCCGACGCCGTCCGTCCCCGCCGAGGGGGCGACGGCGCCGGTGGTCTCACCCAGCCCCGCCCGTCTGACCGTCCTGGCCGGACCGACCGCCGTCGGGAAGGGGACGGTCTCGGCCGACATCCGCGCCCGGTACCCGGAGGTGTGGCTGTCCGTGTCGGCGACGACGCGCGACCCGCGGCCGGGCGAGGTGGACGGGGTGCACTACCTGTTCGTCGGCACGGACGAGTTCGCCCGCATGGTCGCGGAGCGCGAGCTGCTCGAGTGGGCGGTGGTGCACGGTCGCAACAGCTACGGCACGCCCCGGCGCGCGGTCGAGGAAAAGCTCGCCGCGGGCGTGCCGGCGCTCCTGGAGATCGACCTCCAGGGTGCGCGCCAGGTCCGCGCCTCGATGCCCGAGGCGCGGTTCGTGTTCCTCGCCCCGCCGAGCTGGGACGAGCTGGTGCGCCGCCTCGTGGGCCGCGGCACGGAGGACGCGGAGGAGCGCGAGCGCCGGCTCACGACGGCGCGGGTCGAGCTCGCGGCGGAGTCGGAGTTCGACCACGTCATCGTCAACGACGAGGTGCACCGCGCGACGGACGAGCTCGTGCGCGTCATGGGGCTCGAGCCCCGGCCCGTCGAGGGCGGGACGGGCGAGCCCGCGCGATCGGCGGGCCGCGCGACGTCCGGGCGCACCGAGCAGCACAGCGAGTAGACTGTCCTGCGGTGCCCGCGCGCGGGCCCGCTCCCCGGTGGGCCGCAGGCCCGGTCCGCGGACCCGGCGACAGCTCGGGGCCGCGCCCGCCCGGCCCCGGACGGAGCGGTCGGCGCGCCGCCGCCATCGACCAGCTGCAGCCCTCGGCTGCAGACCCTTGAACCCACGGAGCGAACTGTGTCCGGAACCGTCGCCGCCCCCGAGGGCATCACCGACCCGCCGATCGACGACCTGCTGGAGCACGTCGACTCGAAGTACGCGCTGGTCATCTACTCGGCCAAGCGTGCGCGCCAGATCAACGCGTACTACTCGCAGCTCAGCGAGGGTCTGCTGGAGAACGTCGGGCCGCTGCTCGAGACGCGCAACCAGGAGAAGCCGCTGTCGATCGCGATGCGGGAGATCAACGCGGGCCTGCTGACGATCGAGGCCGAGCCCGACGAGGCCGACGAGGCCTGAGCCCGTACGCCGCGCACCTCCGCAGGGGGGCGCGGCGTTCGTGCGTCCACGGCCGTCCGGGCCGGGCGGGCGCGGTGTGGAGCCGGACCGGCGGGAGGAGCGACATGCGGATCGTGCTCGGGGTGAGCGGCGGGGTCGCGGCGTACAAGGCCGTGCTGCTGCTGCGGCTGCTGCGCGAGCAGGGTCATCGGGTGCGCGTGGTGCCCACGGCGTCGGCGCTGCGGTTCGTGGGCGCGCCCACGTGGGAGGCGCTGTCGGGCGAGCCCGCGACGGACCAGGTGTTCGAGGACGTGGAGCACGTGCCGCACGTCGCGCTGGGCCAGGGCGCGGACCTCGTCGTCGTGGCGCCCGCGACCGCGGACCTGCTCGCGCGGGCGGCGTCGGGCCGGGCGGACGACCTGCTCACCTCGACGCTGCTGACCGCGCGCTGCCCGGTCGTGATGGCGCCCGCGATGCACACCGAGATGTGGGAGCACCCGGCCACGCGCGCGAACGTGGCGACGCTGCGCGAGCGCGGCGTGCACGTGATCGAGCCGGCGTCGGGCCGCCTGACGGGTGCCGACACGGGCCCGGGCCGCCTGCCCGAGCCGGACGAGATCGCGCGCGTCGCGCTGGCCGTCGCGCAGGGCTCCGGCGACGGTCCCGGCGTCGCGGACGCCGCTGCGGGGCGCGACCTCGCGGGCCGACGGGTGGTCGTGTCCGCGGGCGGCACGCGCGAGCCGATCGACCCGGTCCGGTTCATCGGCAACCGGTCCAGCGGGCGCCAGGGGGTCGAGCTCGCGCGGGCGGCGCGGGCGCGGGGCGCCCACGTGACGCTCGTCGCGGCGAACCTCGCCCCGGACGTCGCCGCGCTGGTGCAGGGCGCCGCCCTGGACGACGTCGTCGCGGTCGAGACGACCGCCCAGCTGCGCGAGGCCGTGCGCGCCGCGGCGGCGTCGGCGGACGTCGTCGTGATGGCCGCGGCGGTCGCGGACTTCCGCCCGGCGCACGCGCCCGGGGCGAAGATCAAGAAGGTGCCCGGCCGCGGGCCGGAGCCGATCGCGCTGGTGGAGAACCCGGACGTGCTCGCCGAGCTCGCGCACGACCGGCTGCGCGCCGGCCAGGTCGTCGTGGGGTTCGCAGCCGAGACGGGCGACGCGGACGGGTCGGTGCTCGACCACGGCCGGGCGAAGGCGCGCCGCAAGGGCGCGGACCTGCTCGTCGTGAACGCGGTGGGCGAGGGGCTCGGGTTCGGCGTCGACGCGAACGACGTGACCGTCGTCGACGGGGCCGGCGAGGTCGTCGCGACGGCGGGCGGCACCAAGCGCGCGGTGGCGGACGCCGTGTGGGACGCCGTCGCGGGCCGGGTGGCCGCGGGGTCCCTGGGCGGCGGGGTCGCACGGGCGGAGTGACCCGCGTCTCGTCTCGCCTACCGGATGCCCGCGCCCACGCCTCGGGACAGTAGGCTGTGCGGCATGGCTGATCTGCGTCTGTTCACGTCCGAGTCCGTCACCGAGGGGCACCCGGACAAGGTGTGCGACCAGATCTCCGACTCCATCCTCGACGCGCTCCTGGCGCAGGACCCGACGTCCCGCGTGGCGGTCGAGACGATGGTCACCACGGGCCTCGTGCACGTCGCGGGCGAGGTGACGACCGACGCGTACGTCGAGATCCCGCAGATCGTGCGCGACGTCGTGCGCCGCATCGGGTACACGTCCTCGGCGATCGGGTTCGACGCGGACTCGTGCGGGATCTCGGTGTCGATCGGGCAGCAGTCGCCCGACATCGCGCAGGGGGTCGACAAGAGCCTCGAGGAGCGCGACGACCAGAGCGACCACGACCCGCTCGACGCGCAGGGCGCGGGTGACCAGGGTCTGATGTTCGGGTACGCGAGCGACGACACCCCGAGCCTCATGCCGCTGCCGGTCTGGCTCGCGCACCGCCTCGCGGAGCGCCTCGCGCTCGTGCGCCGGGACGGGACGGTGCCGGGGCTGCGCCCGGACGGCAAGACGCAGGTCACCATCGGGTACGACGGCGACCGTGCGGTCACGCTCGACACGGTGGTCCTGTCCACGCAGCACGACCCGGACGTGCTCCAGGACGCGCTGCACCGGCTCGTCGCGGACGACGTCGTCGCGCCGGTCCTCGAGGCCGCGGGGGTGGACCTCGACACGCGCGAGACGCGCCTGTTCGTCAACCCGACGGGGACGTTCGTCGTCGGCGGCCCGCAGGGCGACGCCGGCCTGACGGGGCGCAAGATCATCGTGGACACCTACGGCGGCATGGCCCGTCACGGCGGCGGCGCGTTCTCCGGCAAGGACCCGTCGAAGGTGGACCGCTCTGCCGCGTACGCGACGCGCTGGGTCGCGAAGAACGTCGTCGCGGCGGGCCTCGCGCGCCGCTGCGAGGTGCAGGTCGCGTACGCGATCGGCAAGGCGCACCCCGTGGGCCTGTACGTCGAGACGTTCGGCACGGAGAAGGTGCCGGTCGAGCGCATCACGGCCGCGATCCGCGAGGTGTTCGACCTGCGTCCCGCGGCGATCATCCGCGACCTGGACCTGCTGCGCCCCATCTACGCGGCGACGGCCGCGTACGGGCACTTCGGGCGCGAGCTGGAGCAGTTCACGTGGGAGCGCACGGACCGCGTCGCGGACCTGCAGTCCCAGGTGTGAGGAGGCCGGCCCGGCCTCGCGCGGCCGTCCTGGTCCGGCTGCTGGCCCACCAGCCGGTCCACCCGCCGGTCCTCGTGCTCGCCGAGGCGCTGTCCGCCCACCCGGTCGTGACGGCGGCGCGTGGTTCGATGACGTCGTGAGCGAGCCCGAGGACACGTCGCAGGCGGTGCAGGACACCCTGCCGGGTGTCTCCGTGGCCCCCGCTCCGCGGCGTCCGGCGGCGCCGTCCCAGGAGGTCGCCGCACACCTGCCCGTCGCGAGGCTGGCGCTCGACCTGGCGCCCCCGCACCTGGACCGCGCGTTCGACTACCTCGTACCCGCGGCGATGTCCGACGACGCGCGACCCGGCGTCCGGGTCAAGGTGCGGTTCGCGGGCCGCGACGTCGACGGGTACGTCCTGGAGCGGACCGAGCGGTCCGACCACGACGGCCGCCTCCTGCCGCTGCGCCGCGTCGTCTCGCCCGAGCAGGTGCTCTCGCCCGCCGTGGCCCGGCTCGCGCGCTCGGTCGCCGACCACTACGCGGGCACCCTGTCGGACGTGCTCCGCCTCGCCGTCCCCCCGCGGCACGCGCGCGCCGAGCAGGCGCTCGCGGCCGCCGTCGCCGCGGCACCCGAGGGCGACGCCACGGGTGGCACGCCACCGGTGGGCGACGCCGGGGCCGGCGAGCCGTACCTCGACGCGCCCGAGGCCGGAGGGTCCCCGGCAGCGTCCGGCGGGTCCGTGTGGGCCCCGTACCGCGCCGGAGCGGCGTTCCTCGCGCACGTCGCGGGCGGGGGCGCCCCGCGGGCCGTGTGGACCGCACTGCCCGGCCTCGCGCCGCCCGCCCCTCCTGACTCGGGGACAGCCTCGGTCGAGCGCGGGCGTGGCGCCGGGCGGGCGCGCCGGGGCGCGGACCCCCTGCCCGTGACGCACTGGGCCGCCGCGGTCGCGGAGGCGGTGCGCGCCGCGCGGTCGGGCGGCCGGGGGGCGCTCGTCGTCGTGCCGGACGCGCGCGACGTGGACCAGGTGTGCGCCGCCCTGGACGCCGCGGGCCTGCCCGCGTGGGACGCGGCCACGGGCGGGGAGGTGGTGCGCCTGACCGCGGACGAGGGGCCGGCCCCCCGGTACCGCGGGTTCCTCGCCGTGCTGCACGGGCGGGCGCGCGTCGTCGTGGGGACCCGGGCGGCGGCGTTCGCCCCGGTCGCGGACCTCGGGCTCGTGGTGTGCTGGAACGACGGCGAGGACACGCTCGCCGAGCCGCGCGCGCCCTACCCGCACGCGCGCGAGGTGCTCGCGCTGCGCAGCGACCAGGAGGGGGCCGCGTTCCTCCTCGGGTCGCACGGCCGTACGGTCGCGGCACACGCGCTCGTCGCGCGGGGCTGGGCGCACGACCTGGCCGCGCCGCGCGACGTCGTGCGGGCGCGCGCGCCCCGGGTGCGGGCACTGACGTCGGTGGAGCTCGCGGCCGAGGGCCCGGGCGCCGCGGCCCGCATCCCGACGGCGGCGTGGCGCGCGGCACGCGCCGCGCTCGAGCAGGGACCGGTGCTGGTGCAGGTGCCCCGCTCCGGGTACGTGCCCGTCGTCGCGTGCGGGCGCTGCCGCACCCCCGCGCGCTGCACCGTGTGCCACGGCCCGCTCGCGCTGTCGGGAGCGGGCGCGACCCCGCAGTGCGCGTGGTGCGGGGCGCTCGCGGGCGGCTGGTCGTGCGCGGAGTGCCACTGGACGGGCCTGCGGTCGGTGCGGGTCGGTTCGCAGCGCACGGCGGAGGAGCTGGGGCGCGCGTTCGCGGGCGTCCCCGTGCAGGTGTCGGGCGCCGCCGCGGCGGGCGGGGTGCTGGGCGCGGTGTCCTCGCGTCCGGCGCTGGTCGTCGCGACGCCGGGTGCCGAGCCCGTCGCCGAGGGCGGGTACGTGGCCGCGCTGCTGCTCGACGCCGCGGTGAGCACCGCGCACGTCGGACTGGACGTCGCGCAGGACGCGCTCGCGCGCTGGCTCGCCGCGGCAGCGCTGGTGCGTCCGGCGACGGCGGGCGGGCAGGTGCTGCTCGTCGGCGACGCCGCCCCGGCACCGACGAACGCGCTCGTGCGCTGGGACCCGGCGCTCCTCGCGGACCGCGAGCTCGACGAGCGGGCCGAGCTGTCGTTGCCGCCCGCCGTGCGGGTGGCGGCGGTGACGGGCGACCGTCCGGCGGTCGCGGCCCTGCTGGGGCGGGTCGAGCTGGCGCGGCCCGACGCCGTCCTCGGACCGGTGGAGGTGCCCGCGCCTCCGCCGCGCGGGCGTGCGCCGGGCGCCGGGACGGGCACGGGGTCGGGCGCGGGGACCGGAGACGGCGCGGGACCGGGGCTGCTGGACGCCCCGCCGGTGCGCGCCGTCGTGCGCGTGCCTGTCCGCGACGGTCGGCGGCTCGCGCGCGAGCTCGCCGCGTCGCTCGCGGTGCGCTCGGCGCGGCGCGAGCCGGGTAGCGTGCGGGTGGAGCTCGACCCGAAGGAGATCTTGTGACGCACCACCCCGCGACGGCCGACGGCGCCCCGGCGCGCGCGATCGACGCCGTGCTGTACGACTTCGGCAACGTCCTGGTGGGCTGGGACCCGTACGGCGCCTACGCAGGGCTGGACCGTGAGGTCGTCGACGCGTTCTTCGCCGACGTCGACTTCCGCGTCCTCAACCACGAGCGCGACGCGGGAGCCACGTGGGCGGACGCACGCGCCGCCGTCGAGGCCTCCCACCCGCACCACGTGACGCTCCTGGACCGGTACGTCGCGGAGTTCCCCGCGACGCTCACCGGTCCCGTGGAGGGCTCGGAGGCGCTCGTGCGCGAGCTGCGGGACCTCGGGCTGCGCCTGTACGGCCTGACCAACTGGTCCGCGGAGCTCTACCCGCACGCCGCGCCTGCCGCGCCCGCGACGACGCTCATGGACGACGTGCTCGTCTCCGGGCGCGAGGGCCTGGCCAAGCCGGACCCGGCGATCTTCGCGCTCGCGGTCGAGCGCTTCGGCCTCGACCCGGCCCGCACGCTCTTCACCGACGACAGCGCCGCGAACATCGACGCCGCCGCCCGGCTCGGCCTGCGCACGCACCTCTTCGACGGCACGCCCGGCCTGCGCGCCGCCCTGCGACACCTCGGCGTCCACGTCGCGCCGTGACGGTGACGACGGGACGTCGATGGCCGTGCGAGGACGACGACCGCGACCGACGACGTCCTGCGGGGCGGGAGCGGGGCGGCACCTAGACTCGGGCCCATGCGCCTGCTGTTCGCCGGGACCCCGGATACCGCGGTCCCGTCCCTCGACGCCCTCCTCGACTCCCGCCACGACGTCGTCGCCGTCCTCACGCGCGCCGACGCGCCGTCGGGCCGGGGACGGCGCCTGACCCCGAGCCCCATCCGCGTGCGCGCCGAGGAGGCGGGGATCCCCGTGATCACCGACCGCCCCCGCGGCGAGGACTTCCTCGCACGCCTGACCGAGCTCGACGTCGACGCGGCACCCGTCGTCGCGTACGGGGAGATCCTGCGCCCCGACGTGCTCGCCGTGCCGCGCCACGGATGGGTCAACCTGCACTTCTCCGTCCTGCCGGCCTGGCGCGGCGCCGCGCCCGTGCAGCGCGCGATCATCGCCGGGGACGAGGTCACCGGCGCCACGACGTTCCTCATCGAGGAGGGCCTGGACTCCGGCCCCACGCTCGGCACGACGACCGAGACCATCCGACCCCGGGACACCGCCGGGGACCTCCTGGGCCGCCTCGCCCGGTCCGGCGCGGGGCTGCTCGTCGCGACGCTCGACGCGCTCGAGGACGGGACCCTGCGCCCGCAGCCCCAGCCCGCCGACGGCGTCTCCCACGCCGCGAAGCTCACGCCCGCCGACGCAGAGGTCCGCTGGGACCACCCGGCGCTCGCGGTCGACCGGCTCGTGCGCGGCTGCACCCCTGCGCCGGGCTCCTGGACCACGGTCCCCGGTCCCGACGGCGCGCCCGTCCGCCTCGGGCTCGGCCCCGTGACGCCGCGCCCCGACGTCACCGACCTCGCCCCCGGGCGCGTGCGGGCCGGGAAGAAGGAGGTGCTCGTCGGCACCGCGACGCACGCCGTCCAGCTCGGGGACGTCGCCCCCGTGGGCAAGAAGCAGATGCCCGCCGCCGACTGGGCCCGAGGGGCCCGCCTCCCCGAGGATCTCGTGCTCGGCGCGGAGGTCGTCCGATGAGCGGCGGCACGCCCGCGGACCGCGACCGCGACGACGCGTCCCGCCGCCCGTCGACCGGTGGATCGAACGCACGTTCGAACGACTCGGCGAGCGGGGACCGGCGTGGGGGACGGGACTCGAACGCGCGTTCGAACATGTCTGGAGCCACCCGCGGCAGCGGCTCGGACGCCCGTTCGAACAGTGCGGACGGCGGCCGGGAGCGCCGTGACGACGAGCGCCGCGACGCGCGCGGCCGCCAGCGCGGCGCCGCCCGATCCCGCGGCGAGACGTCCCGCAGCTCGAACGCGCCCTCCCAGCGCCGCAAGGGCACCGACCCGGCCCGCGCCGTCGCGTTCGACGTCCTGCGTCAGGTCGACGGCTCCGACGCCTACGCCAACCTCGTCCTGCCCCCGCTGCTGCGTGAGCGCGGCATCCGCGGCCGCGACGCCGGGTTCGCCACCGAGCTCGCCTACGGCACCCTGCGCCTGCGCGGTCGCTACGACGCGATCCTCGCGCTCTGCCTCGACCGCCCCCTCGACCGCCTCGACCCGCCCGTGCTCGACGTCCTGCGGCTCGGCGCGCACCAGCTCCTCGGCATGCGCGTGCCCCAGCACGCCGCCGTCTCCGAGACGGTCGGCCTGGCCCGGGAACGCACCGGCGCCGGCAGCGCCCAGCTCGTCAACGCCGTCCTGCGCCGCGTCGCGCGCACCACCCTCGACGACTGGCTCACCACCATCGCCGACGACGCCCCCGACGACCTCGCGGCGCTCGCGGCCACCCAGAGCCACCCCGTCTGGATCGCCCGCGCCCTGCGCGACGCCCTCGCCGGCAACGGACGCCCCGTCGCCGAGCTCGACGCGCTCCTCGCCGCCGACAACGACGCCCCTCGCGTCACGCTCGTCGCCCGCCCCGGCCTCGCCGACCCCGACGAGCTGGCCGACGGCGACGACCGCGTCACGCCCGCCCGGTGGGCACCCACCGCGCTGCGGCTCGAGGGCGGCGACCCCGCCGCGTACTCCGCCGTCCGCGACGGCCGCGCCGGCGTCCAGGACGAGGGCAGCCAGCTCGTCGCCCTCGCCCTCGCCGCGGCACCGCTCGCCGGGACCGACGACGCCCGCTGGCTCGACCTGTGCGCCGGCCCCGGGGGCAAGGCCGCGCTCCTCGCGGCGCTCGCGGCCGAGCGGGGCGCGCGCCTCGTCGCCAACGAGGTCCAGCCGCACCGTGCACGCCTCGTGGAGAAGGCGCTCGCCGCCGTCCCGGCCGACGCCGTGGAGGCCGTCCGCACGGGCGACGGGCGCGCCGTCGGGCAGGACGAGCCGGGCGCGTACGACCGGGTGCTCCTCGACGCCCCCTGCACGGGCCTGGGGGCGCTGCGCCGTCGCCCCGAGTCCCGCTGGCGCCGCACCCCTGCCGACCTCGCGACCCTCACCGGTCTCCAGCGCGAGCTCCTCGACTCCGCCCTGGACGCGGTCCGGCCCGGGGGAGTGGTCGGCTACGTCACGTGCTCGCCCCACCTCGCCGAGACCCAGGTCGTCGTGGCCGACGTGCTGCGCCGCCGCGACGACGTCGAGCTCCTCGACGCCCCCGCGGTCGTGCGCGACGTCGTGCGTCCCGAGGCGCGCGGCACCATCGAGCTCGGCGACCGCCAGGACGTCCAGCTCTGGCCGCACGTCCACGGCACCGACGCCATGCACCTGACTCTCCTGCGCAGGATGGTGTGACGGCGGAGCCTCGAGATGGATGTCGGCATATCTCGACAACCTACGTGTGTCGGAGTAACCTGACGCCGTAGCGTGTCAGGGAATCCTGACGCGCCCCGCGTGCCGACGGCAGGAGAGCGAGCATGGCCGACACCTGGACCACCCCCCGGAGCCCCCGCGACCTCGGCGCCTACCTCGGCCGCGTCCGCCGGACCCGAGGGCTCACGCAGGCACAGGTCGCCGACGAGCTCGGCATCACCCGCCAGTACCTCTCCGAGCTCGAGAACGGCGTCGAGAACCTCTGGGTCCAACGACTCTTCGAGCTCCTCGACACCCTCGACGTCGACCTGCGACTCCAGGAACGCCGATGACCACCGTCACCGCCTGGCTCTACGGCACCCCCGTCGCGACCCTCGCACCCGCCGGCCTGCGCACCACCGACGGCACGCCCCGCGTCACCCTCACCTGGACGGCCGACGCCCTCGACCGCTGGGGACACGACGCCCGAGTCCTCTCCCACCTGCTCCCCATCACCCCACCCGACGAACCCTCGCCCCACCCCGCGCGCGTCGCCGCCTGGCTCGACGGACTCCTCCCCGAAGGCCGCACGCGCGACGCCATGGCCATCGACGCCGGCATCGACCCCGACGACGCCCTCGCCTTCCTCGTCCACTACGGCCACGACACCGCCGGCGCCGTCCTCCTCGCGCCCGAAGGACAGCCCCTCCCCACCCCCGGCACCCCCGAACGACTCGACGACACCGCCGTCGCGCGGCTCCTGCGCGCCGCCGTCGCCCGCAGCGGGGGAGAAGGACGCACCGACCACCTCACCAGCTCCCTGCCCGGCATGGAACCCAAGATCACCCTCCTCCACGACGAGCACGGCTGGGCCCGCCCCCACGGCTCCGCACCCACCACCCACATCCTCAAGGTCGCCCGCCCCGCCGACTCACCCACCGCCGACCTCGTCAACACCGAGGCCGCCGCCCTCGACCTCGCCCGCCGCATCGGCCTCACCACCGTCGACGCCCACGTCACCGAGCTCGACGGCGAACGCGCCATCGTCGTCACCCGCTACGACCGCGTCCCCGACCCCGCCGAACCCACCGGCACCGCACGCCTCCACCAGGAGGACACCGCACAGGCCCTCGGCATCAACACCCGCGACCCCGAACGCAAGTTCCAGCACGGACGCCGCTTCCCCTCCCTCGCCGCCATCGCCCGCACCCTCCGTGACGACGGCACCCGCCCCGACCCCCTCCTCGCCCTCACCACCTTCAACCTCGCCATCGGCAACACCGACGCCCACGCCAAGAACATCTCCGTCCTGCGCCACGCCGACGGCACCGTACGACTCGCCCCCGCCTACGACGTCTCCATGCACCTCCACCACGACCACGCCTCGCGCGTCTTCGCCATGGACGTCGCCGGAGAACGCGACATGGACCGCCTCACCGCCGAGGACCTCGTCACCGAGGGCACCACCTGGGGCCTGCCCCGACGCCGCGCCCAGCGCGCCGTCGCCCAGACCCTCGACGGACTCCTCGCGGCGCTCGCGGACGTCGACCGCGACGCCCACCCCGGCGTCAGCCGCCACGCCTGGCGCACCGTCGAGCAGCGCACGACCGACCTCCGCCGCGGCCTCCTCGCCTGAGCGTCGACCGCGCCGGCCGAGCAGGTGCTCATGCCGCGTCCGCACCGCCTGACGCACAGGCTCCGCCTGCTCGACCTGCCGAGACCGCCTGGTCGGCGGCCCGCCTCGCCGCAGGACGGGTCAGAGGGAACGCTGGAGGAGGATCGTGTCCACCCAGTGGCCGTGCTTGAAGCCGACGGCGGTCAGGCGGCCGGCCTCGACGAAGCCGAAGCGGCGGTGGAGGGGGAGCGAGCCTGCGGCCTCGGGCACGTCGGCGACGACGGAGACGACCTGGCGGACCCCCGCCGCGGCGCAGGCCTCCAGGAGCGCGGCGAGGAGCGCGGTGCCGATCCCGCGCCCGGCGAAGGCCGGGTCGAGGTAGATCGTGTCCTCGGCGGTGTGCCGGTACGCCGGCTTGGGTCGCCACGCGGACGCGTAGGCGTAGCCCGCGACCACCGGGTCGCTCGTGCCGCCCGGCCGGGACGGGGCCTCGACCTCCGCGACGAGGAACGGCAGACCGCGCGCGGTGACGTCGTCGAGCTTGCGCTGCCAGGCCGGGACGTCCCCGACCTCCTCCTCGAACGTCACGCACGTGTCGCGGACGTACGGAGCGGCGATCTCGGCGACGCGCGCGAGGTCGTCCGCGGTGACGGGTCGCACCGTCACGGTCGGGTGCACCGCGGTCGACGCGACAGGAGCGTCCGGCGGGGCGGTCGGGCCGGGGGAGGAGTGGGTGCTCACGGGACGAGCGTACGAGCGCGGGCGTCGGCGGGACGCGCCCTAGGCTGGGGCCCATGGCAGCCCTCATCGCACCGAGCATCCTGTCCGCCGACTTCGCGAACCTCGAGCGCGACCTGAACGCCATCTCGACCGCGGACTACGCGCACGTCGACGTGATGGACAACCACTTCGTGCCCAACCTCACGCTCGGGCTGCCGGTCTTCGAGCGCCTGGCGCAGGTGTCACCGGTCCCGATCGACGCGCACCTCATGATCGAGGACCCGGACCGCTGGGCGCCGGCGTACGCGGAGGCCGGGGCGTCGTCCGTGACGTTCCACGCCGAGGCCGCTGCTGCCCCTGTGCGGCTCGCTCGCGAGCTGCGGCGCCTCGGTGCCCGCGCGGGCCTCGCACTGCGCCCTGCGACGCCTGTGGAGCCCTTCCTGGACCTCTTGGCGGAGGTCGACATGATCCTCGTCATGACGGTCGAGCCGGGCTTCGGCGGGCAGTCGTTCATCGACGGGACGCTCCCCAAGATCCGACGGGCGCGCGAGGCCGTGAGCGAGTCGGGTCTGGACGTGTGGATCCAGGTCGACGGGGGAGTGTCGCGCTCGACGATCGAGCGGGCGGCCGACGCGGGGGCGAACGTCTTCGTCGCGGGGTCGGCGGTGTACGGGGCGGAGAGCGTGCCGGGTGAGATCCAGGCGTTGCGCGAGCTGGCGGACGCCTCGGCGCACGCTCACTGACGGCCGACCCGAGAAGGAGCCCGAGCAGAGGGCTCCTTCTCTCGTGGCGACAAAAATAGTGTGCCAAGCGATCATCACCACCCCACCCGACCGAGACGCCTCACCAACCAGCACGGAGAAGCGGGGGGTGGCCCGGTTCACGTTCGCTCGACGGGCGGACGTGCCGGTCCCGAGGAATGCGCGAGTAGCATGCTCGGTTGAGAGCAGCAGTACGCACGAACGTGCTCCGGGGTCGGTGCAATTCCGAGCCGGCGGTGACAGTCCGCGACCCGCGCCCACGCGCGGTTGACCTGGTGGAACTCCAGGACCGACGGTGACAGTCCGGATGGGAGGAAGCACGTGCGGCGCGGCCACGCCCAGGGCGTGGTGCTCCGGCGACCCGTCGGTGCACCCGTCCACCGCGGCGACGGCCTCGCCGTGGTGAGCGACGCCGTCGGGCCGGTCCAGGCCTGACCCCGCCGCCCACCCTCACCCCGGAGCGCTCGTGCCCGGGAGGAGGACGATGGGCGAGCACCCCCGCACCCTGACGATCGACGCCGCGATGGCGCGCGCGCTCGAGCTCGCGGCTCGCGGGCCCGCGTACGGGCCCAACCCCCGGGTCGGCTGCGTCCTCCTGGGGCCCGCCCCCGGCGGCCGGCCGGTGCCCGACGGCGCCTCGCCGGAGTCGCTGGACCCGCACCCGCGGCCCGTCCTCGCCGAGGGACATCACCGCGGTGCGGGCACGCCGCACGCCGAGGCCGCGGCCCTCGCCGACGCCCGGGAGCGCGGCGTCGACGTCACCGGCGCGACCGCCGTCGTCACGCTCGAGCCGTGCGCCCACACGGGCCGCACCGGGCCGTGCGCGGACGCGCTCGTCGCCGCCGGCGTCGCCGAGGTCGTGCACGCCGTCGCCGACCCCAACCCCGTGGCGACGGGCGGCGCCCACCGCCTGCGCGCGGCCGGGGTGCGGGTCGTGCGCGGTCTGCGCGCCGCCGAGGGCGAGGAGCTCCTCCGCGTGTGGCTCACGTCCGTGCGCCGGGGCACGCCGTACGTGACGCTCAAGACCGCGACGACGCTCGACGGCTACGTCGCCGCCGAGGACGGGACGAGCCGCTGGATCACCGGACCGGCGGCACGCGAGCACGCGCACCGCGTGCGGGCCGAGGTCGACGCGATCCTCATCGGAACGGGCACGCTCCTCACCGACGACCCGGAGCTCACGGCACGGGTGCACGCGGCGGATGCCGCGAGCGCCGGGCGTCTCGCGGAGCACCAGCCGCTGCGGGTCGTCGTCGGGCTGCGGGGGATCCCGCCGTCGGCGCGGGTGCGCGGCGAGGGTGGCGAGCTGGTGCACCTGCTGACGCGTGACGTCGGTGAGGTGCTGGCCCGGCTCGGTGACCGTGAGGTGAGGCACGTGCTCGTGGAGGGTGGTCCGACGCTCGCGACGGCGTTCCTCGCGGCGGGCGTGGTGGACGAGCTGCACGCGTACGTGGCCCCGCTGCTGCTGGGGAGCGGTCGGCGGTCCGTGGGCGGGCTGGGCGTGGCGACGATCGCCGACGCGCACCGGTTCCGCACGGTCGAGGTGAGGCGCGTCGGCGACGACGCGCTCGTGGTGTCCAGGAAGAGCACGGAAGGGCGGGACGGCTGATGTTCACGGGGATCGTGGAGGAGATCGGGAAGGTCCGGGACATCGGGTTCCCGGGCGGCGAGGGGGAGGACGCGGTGCTCACGGTCGAGGGGCCGCTCGCCACCTCGGACGCGGCGCTGGGCGACTCGATCGCCGTGAACGGTGTGTGCCTGACGGTCGCGAGCCTCGGGGGTGACGGGTCGTTCACGGCGGACGTGATGCCGGAGTCGTTGCGTCGTACGGCCCTGGGTGACCTCGTGGCGGGGTCGCCGGTGAACCTGGAGCGGGCCGTCCGGGCGGACGCGCGGCTGGGCGGTCACGTGGTGCAGGGTCACGTGGACGGGGTCGGGACGCTCGTGAGCCGCGACCCGGGGGCGCGCTGGGACGACCTGGTGTTCTCGGCGCCTGCGGGCCTGACGCGGTATGTCGCCGAGAAGGGCTCGATCGCGGTGAGCGGGGTGTCGCTCACGGTGACGCGCGTGGACGACGGGACGTTCGGCGTCTCGCTCATCCCGACGACGCTCGAGGCGACGATCCTCGGTGGCCTGGTGCCGGGCGACCGGGTGAACCTCGAGGTGGACGTGCTCGCGAAGTACGTCGAACGCTTGCTCCTGTCGGGCTCTGGTGCCGGCGCCGCTCCCCGGAGCGCGTCGTGACGGGCGCGGGGTCCGCGAGCGCCGCCGTGCCGGAGGGGACGGGGGGCGTGCGCCTGGGGTCGGTCGAGGAGGCGCTGGCGGAGATCCGGGCGGGGCGACCGGTGCTGGTGGCGGACTCTCCGGACCGGGAGAACGAGGCGGACGTGGTGTTCGCGGCGCAGGGGGTGTCGGCGGACTGGGTGGCGTGGACGATCCGGCACTCGTCGGGGTACCTGTGCGCGCCGATGCCGGCGGCGCGGGCGGACGCGTTGGAGCTGCCGTTGATGGTGCCGCACAGCCAGGATCCGCGGCGTACGGCGTACACGGTGACGGTGGACGCGGCGACGGGGGTGACGACGGGGATCTCGGCGGAGGACCGGGCGCGGACGTTGCGGGTGCTCGCGGACCCGGCGTCGGGTCCGGTGGACCTGATCCGGCCGGGTCACGTGCTGCCGTTGCGGGCGGTGCCGGGGGGTGTGCTGCACCGTGCGGGGCACACGGAGGCGGCGGTGGACCTGGTGCGCCTGGCGGGGGTGGGCGAGGTCGGCGGGATCGCGGAGCTGGTGCACGACGACGGGACGATGATGCGTCTGGGGGACGCGGCGGCGCTGGCGGAGCGTGACGGGCTGGTGCTCATCACGATCGCGGACCTGGTGGCGTGGCGTCGGGTGCACGACCCGGCGCCGGCGGTGGCCGCGGAGGTGCCGGACGGGCAGGCGTTGGCGCGTCGGGTGCACCGCACCGCGTCTGCGGTGCTCCCGACGGCGCACGGCCGGTTCCGGGTGGTCGGGTACCGGGATCTGCGGACGGGGGCGGAGCACGTCGCTCTCGTGCCTGCGGTCGACCCGGCGGGCTCGGCGGACCGTGGTGAGGTCGGTGCGGAGGCCGCGAGCGCCGTCGGGCCGGAGGGGGTCCCGGTGGTGCGGGTGCACTCGGAGTGCCTGACGGGTGACGCGTTCGGGTCGTTGCGGTGCGACTGCGGTCCGCAGCTGCAGGCGGCGATGGAGCGGGTCGCGGCGGAGGGTGGCGCCGTGGTGTACCTGCGGGGGCACGAGGGGCGCGGCATCGGGCTGCTGGCGAAGATCGGGGCGTACGAGCTGCAGGACGCGGGTCTGGACACGGTGCAGGCGAACCTGGAGCTGGGGTGGCCGGTGGACCGTCGGGAGTACGGGGCGGCGGCGGCGATCCTGGCGGACCTGGGGTTGTCGCGGGTGCGGTTGCTGACGAACAACCCGGCGAAGGTGACGGGCCTGGTGGCCTGGGGCATCGAGGTCGTGGGGACGGAGCGGATCGAGGTGGGTCACGGGGAGCACAACCGGGCGTACCTGGTGACGAAGAAGGTGGCGATGGGTCATCTGCTGGACACGGTGGCGGTCCCGGAGGGGGCCGCCCTGGTGGAGCCTGGCGAGGGGCTGGGCGTCGAGACGAAGGAGGACGAGGGATGAGCGGGGCAGGTGCGCCGACGTTGAGCGTGGACGGGTCGGGGCTGCGGGTGACGGTGGTCGCGGCGAGCTGGCACACGGAGGTGATGGACGGGTTGCTGGCGGGGGCACGCCGGGCGTTGGCGGCGGCGAACGTGTCGCACGTGAGCGTGGTGCGGGTGCCGGGGTCGTTCGAGCTGCCGGTCGCGGCGGCGCGCGCGGTGGAGCGCGGTGCGGACGCGGTGGTGGCGCTGGGGGTGGTGATCCGTGGGGGGACGCCGCACTTCGAGTACGTGTGCCAGGCGGCGACGTCGGGCCTGACGGACGTGAGCGTGCGGACGGGCGTGCCGGTGGGTTTCGGGGTGCTGACGTGCGACGACGAGCAGCAGGCGCTGGACCGGGCGGGCCTGGAGGGGTCGCGCGAGGACAAGGGCGCGGAGGCGGCGGAGGCGGCGGTCGCGACGGTGGTGGCGCTGCGCGACCTGTGACGCGGGGGCCGGGGCGTGCCCGCTGGGCGGACCGCGCCCCGGTCTCTCCCGCGTGGCGGATACCCTGGGGCGCGTGAAGACGTTCGAGTCCCTGTTCGCGGAGCTGTCCGAGAAGGCCACGACGCGACCTGCCGGTTCCGGCACGGTCGCGGAGCTGGACGCCGGCGTGCACGCGATCGGGAAGAAGGTGGTCGAGGAGGCCGCCGAGGTGTGGATGGCCGCCGAGTACGAGGGCGACGTGAAGACGGCGGAGGAGATCTCCCAGCTCCTCTACCACCTGCAGGTCCTCATGCTGGCGAAGGGTCTGAGCCTGCAGGACGTGTACGAGCATCTGTGAGCGGCCGCTCCGGTGAGCGCCGCGCTCCCGGCCGCGAGCGCCGCTCGCCCCTGCTCTGTCACCGTTCTCGTCCTGACCCGCTGCCGATCCCCTGAACGAAGGTCCTGTCATGCTGCGTATCGCCGTCCCCAACAAGGGGTCCCTGTCCGAGCCCGCCGTCGAGATGCTGCGCGAGGCGGGGTACCGCCAGCGGCGTGACTCGCGCGAGCTCGTGCTGGCCGACCCGGACAACGACGTCGAGTTCTTCTTCCTGCGTCCTCGCGACATCGCGGTGTACGTGGGGTCGGGCACGGTCGACGTGGGGATCACGGGCCGGGACCTGCTGCTGGACTCGGGCGCCGACGCGGTGGAGCACATGCAGCTCGGCTTCGGCGGGTCGACGTTCCGGTACGCGGCTCCGGCGGGTGCGGTGACGTCGCTGGAGCAGGTGCAGGGGCTGCGCGTGGCGACGTCGTACGAGGTGCTGGTCGAGGGACACCTGCGCTCGCACGGTGTGGAGGCCACGGTCGTGCACCTGGACGGCGCGGTGGAGTCGGCGGTGCAGCTCGGGGTGGCGGACGTCGTCGCGGACGTGGTCTCGACGGGCACGACGCTGCGGGGCGCGGGCCTGGAGGTGTTCGGCGACCCGATCCTCGTGTCGGAGGCGGTCCTGATCCGTCCGCGCGCGGTCGCGGAGGCGGACGTCCCGGCGGGGGTCGAGGTGCTGAGCCGGCGCCTGCAGGGTGTGCTCACGGCCCGCCAGTACGTCCTCATGGACTACGACGTCCCCGTCGAGCTCGTGGAGCGGGCGGTCGCGATCACGCCGGGCCTGGAGTCGCCGACGGTGTCCCCGCTGCACGACCGCGACTGGGCGGCGGTGCGGGCGATGGTGCGGCGCGACCAGACGAACCAGGTCATGGACGCCCTGTACGACGTGGGGGCGCGAGCGATCCTCGTCACGCGGATCCACGCGTCCCGCCTCTGATCCCGCTCGCCCCTCGGGCTCGGCGCCGGTGAGCGTCGTGCGGGTGTGAGACGGTGGCGGCATGAGCACCGACCCGTTCCCCGATCCTGGTCTGCCGGGGGAGCGCCACGACGACCCGTACCGGCCGTTCCGGCCCCGGTTCGGGCTGGTGTCGGCGTGGGCGACCGGTGTCGTGGTCGTCGGCGGGTGCGTCGTCGTCGGGCTGTCGGCGACGGGACCGCTCGGCACGTCGTGGGTGAACCGGCTGTCGCTGGCGGCGTTCGCGCTGTTCGCGGCGTGGTTGCTGTGGCGCCTCGGCGGGGTGCACGCGGTCCCGTCGCGTTCCGGGCTGCGGGTGCGCAACGTGATCTACACGCGGCAGCTCGAGTGGGCGCAGGTCGTGTCGGTCCGGTTCGGCAGCGGCGACGCGTGGGTTCGCCTGGACCTCGCGGACGGGTCGACGCTCGCCGTCATGGGGATCCAGCGGGCCGACGGCGCCCGCGGGGACGCGGATGCGCGGCGCCTCGCGGCGCTGGTCCAGGCGCACGGCGAGGCGCACGAGGAACCGCGCACCTGACGCGCGACGGTACGCGAACGGCCCCGGATCCAGCGGATCCGGGGCCGTTCGTCTGCTCGCGTCGCCGGCGGCGGACGCCGGAGCGGTCAGTACGCGGTGCGGTGGCGGGGCTTGCGCTCGCCCCGGTCGTCGGCACGGTCGAAGCGGTCGCGACGCTCGTCGCGACGACCGGACGGGCCGTGCCCGCCGCGCGGGCCGCGCGACGCGGGCGCGCCCTCGTCCAGGCGGATGCGCAGCGCCTTCCCGGCGACCCGGGCGCGGGAGATGCGGTCCATGGTCTCCGCGTCGAGCGGCGCGGTGATGTCCACGAGGGAGAAGGACGGGAAGATGTCGATCTTGCCGACGTCCGACCCGGCGAGGCCGGCCTCGTTCGTCAGCGCGCCGACGATCCCGCCGGGCATCACACCGTCCTTGTGGCCGACGGACAGGCGGTAGCGGGTACCGACGGCGTCGCGGCGGATGCCGCGCGTGCCGTCGCCCTCGCGGCGGCCCGACGCGCGCTCGCCGCGCGGACGCTCGCCCGTGCGCTCGGTGCGGCGCGCCTTGGCCTGCTCGCGCGCCGCGGCGCGCTCGGCCTCGAACCGCTCCTGCTCCTCGCGGGCCCGGGGGCCGTCGTCGCCGACCGCGAGCGCCGCCATGGCCGCCGCGAGGTCGACGGGGTCGACGTCGTGCTCGGCGAGGAAGGTGCGCACCATGTCGACGTACATGGACAGGCGGCCTGCCTCCTGGCGGGCGGGGACCTGGCCGAGCAGGGCCCGCACCTTGTGCGCGGACACGTCCGCTGGGGAGGGGACCTCGATCTCCTCGAGCGGGGTGCGGGTGGTGCGCTCGATGGCGCGCAGGCGACCGCGCTCGTGCGGGGTGACGAAGCTCAGGGCCTCGCCGGTGCGCCCGGCGCGGCCGGTGCGGCCGATGCGGTGCACGTACGCCTCGGGCTCGCCCGGCAGGTCGAAGTTCACGACGAGGCCGATGCGGTCCACGTCGAGACCACGCGCGGCGACGTCGGTCGCGACGAGGACGTCGAGCGCGCCGGAGCGCAGGCGCTCCACGATCCGCTCGCGCTCCTTCTGCGCGACGTCGCCGGAGATGGTGGCGGCGGAGATACCGCGCTCGACGAGCGCGGACCCGACCTCCTCCGCGGCGCCGCGCGTGCGGGTGAACACGATCGCGGCCTCGGCGTCGGACGTGGCGAGGACGCGCACGAGCGAGCCGGTCTTGTGCCGGAACGGCACGACGGCGTACGTCTGGCGCACGCTCGTCACCGTGGAGGACTGGCGGGCGACGGCGATCTCGACGGGGTCGGTGAGGTGCTCGTTCGCGACGCGGCGGATCGGGGCGGGCATCGTCGCGGAGAACAGGGCGACCTGACGCTCGCGCGGGGCGCGGGAGAAGATCGTGTCGACGTCCTCCGCGAAGCCCATGCGCAGCATCTCGTCGGCCTCGTCGAGCACGAGGAAGCGCACGTCGTCGAGCACGAGGGTGCCGCGCTCGATGTGGTCGATGACGCGCCCGGGCGTGCCGACGACGACCTGCGCGCCGCCCGCGAGCGCCCGCTGCTGCGGCTGGTAGGGGGAGCCGCCGTACACGGCGACGACGTCGACCTTGGGCAGGTGGGTCGCGAACGACTCGACGGCGTCGGCGACCTGCATGGCGAGCTCGCGCGTCGGGGTCAGGACGACGGCCTGCACGCGGCGCAGGGACGGGTCGATCGCGGCGAGCAGCGGGAGGCCGAACGCGGCGGTCTTGCCGGTGCCGGTCTGCGCGACGCCGGTGATGTCGCGGCCGGCGAGGAGCGCCGGGATGGCCTCGGCCTGGATCGCGGACGGGGTGACGAAGCCGAGGTCGGCGACGGCGCGCTCGAGGGGAGCGGGCAGGCCGAGGTCGGCGAACACGGGCCCGGCGGGCGCGGTCGGCTCGGGGAGGGTCTGGTCCGCGCGCTCGGTGGGGGCGTCGGCGGACTGGTCGAGGGCGTGCGAGGGCGCGAGGACGTCAGCAGTCATGAAGGGGTGAGGACCGTTTCGTTTCGGGGTGTGGAGTGGCGTGCGGTCACCAGGACGGTTCTCGCAGGTCGCACTCCCGAACACACCAGGCCGGCCACCAGGACGATCAGGGATGATCGAGGGGGACGGCCGCTCTCACGGACACACGCGGGACGAGCGACGAACTCCAAAGGTGTGGCCATCCTACCGGAGGGAGCGGCCGGTGAGCGGGCCGGGCCCGGTGACGTCCCTCACCGCGTCCCGGTCCCGCGGTCGATCGGGACGGACGAAACGGGTGATTTCCGCCCGGGGAGGGCGCCGCGCCGCGAAATGAGGGTCCGGGTGCGGGGGCCCGGTACGTAGGATGGTCCGCGCGCGGCAGGTCGCCGCGACGGCGCGACGTGAGCACGGGGCGGTGGGTGTGTCAGCAGGGCAGCAGGTCAGCTCCCGCGTCCTGACCGTCCCGAACGTCATCAGCCTCCTGCGGCTGCTCCTCGTGCCGGTGTTCGCGGTCCTCATCGTGCGCGGCGACGACGTGTGGGCGCTCGTCGTGCTCGCGGTGTCGGGGGCGTCCGACTGGCTCGACGGAGTCCTCGCGCGGCGCCTCGACCAGGTGAGCCGCCTCGGGCAGATGCTCGACCCGGCCGCGGACCGGCTCTTCATCCTCGTCACCCTCCTGGGCCTCGCCTGGCGCGACGTCGTGCCGCTGTGGCTCGTCGTGGTCGTCGTCGGGCGTGACCTGCTCCTCGTCGCGCTGCTGCCGCTGCTGGCACGCCACGGGTACGGGCCCCTGCCGGTGAGCTTCGCGGGCAAGGCAGGGACGTTCGCGCTGCTGTACGCGTTCCCGCTCCTGCTGCTGGCCGAGATGCCGGGGTGGCTGGGCGACGTCGCCGCGGTCACGGGCTGGGCGTTCACCTGGTGGGGCGTCGGCCTGTACTGGCTCGCGGGCGCCCAGTACGTGCTGCAGACGCGCGCGCTCGTCGTGCGCGGCGGGGCGGCCACCGGCGAGACCGGCACGACGACGCGGGAGGCGCCGTGAGCGAGAACAGTCCGGACCCGGGCGGGGCCGCACGCCGCGCTCCCGTCGACGCGTCGATGACGCTGCTCAACGAGGTCATGCACCGTCCGCTCGACCCCGGGTACGCGGACGCCGCGGCGCGCCGCGCCGCGGGGCAGTTGCCGCATCGCGGCCGTACGGGCACGGTGACCCTCGTCGCCCTCGCAGTCGTCCTCGGCGTCGTCACCACGGCGGCCGCGGTCGAGCTGCGCGCGCCGCAGCCGGGCGTGATCGCGGCGCGCGAGACCCTGGAGCAGGAGATCCTCGACCGGCAGGGCGCCGTCGAGGACCTCACGGCCCGCGGGGCGGAGCTGTCCGCGGAGATCGAGCAGCTCCAGGGCGCGGCGCTCAGCGGCGCGAGCGCGGACGTGCTCCAGGGCCTCCAGGAGGAGGGCGCGCTGACCGGCACGCAGGCGGTCGAGGGCCAGGGTGTCGTCGTCACGCTCGACGACACCAGCGGCGGCCTGTCGTCCGACACCGTGGACGCGAACTCGCTCGTGCACGACTCCGACCTCCAGCGCGTCGTCAACGCGCTCTGGGCCGGGGGCGCGGAGGCCGTCGCGATCAACGACCAGCGGCTCACGGGGCTGTCGGCCATCCGCTCCGCCGGCGACGCGGTGCTCGTCGACCTGCAGCCCCTCGTCGGCCCCTACCGGGTCGAGGCGATCGGCGACCCGGACACCCTGCGCACCTCGCTCCTGCGCTCGGGCACGTCGGACTACCTCCAGATCCTCGGGACCCAGTACGGCATCCGGTCGAGCGTGACGACGCAGAGCCGCCTGGACCTGCCCGGCCGGTCCGCACCCACGTTGTTCTTCGCGCAGGCCCCGGCGGCGACCGTAGACTCCGACACGCCCGCCGGGAGCACCGACGGCACGACGGACGGCACGACCGACGGGACCGGGACGGGCCCGGAACCGCACGAGACAGGGCAGGAGAACGTCGAATGATCGCAGTCGTCGGACTGGTGGTGGGCATCGTCGCGGGCCTCGTCCTGCAACCCACCGTCCCGGTGTCGCTGCAGCCCTACCTGCCCATCGCCGTCGTGGCCGCGCTCGACGCCCTGTTCGGTGGCCTGCGCGCCCGCCTCGACGGGTTGTTCGACGACAAGGTCTTCCTCGTGTCGTTCCTGTCGAACGTCGTCGTCGCCGCCCTCATCGTCTTCCTCGGCGACCAGCTCGGCGTCGGGAGCCAGCTCTCCACGGCCGTCGTCGTCGTGCTCGGCATCCGCATCTTCTCCAACGCCGCCGCCATCCGGCGCCACATCTTCAAGGCGTGAGCGTGACCCGCGACCCCCAGGACCACCGCGACCCGGACGCCGACGACGTGACGCCGGACGCCCTCGCCCCGGACGACGCCCCCGTCACCACCGACGAGACCACCGACGACGTCGAGACCGCCCCACCACCGGACCACGACGATCGCCCGGCCGAGCCCGAGACCGAGACACCGGGGGAGACGGCGGCTCCCCGCTCGACCGCCGAGGCCACCGGCGCCGCTCCGGACGAGACCGGCGCCGACGACGGCGAGCCCGCGGACGAGCCGGCACGCGAGCACGACGTCGTACCCGAGGTACCGGACGGCACGGTCGAGGGCGACGAGCCGCCCGCAGCCGGCGCCACCCCGGTCGGCGAGGAGCCCGGCGACGACCCGGCAGGGGCCGTTCCGCGCGACGGCGCCGACCAGGACCACGACCATGACCACGGCGTCGGGGACACGGCCGCGCCCGACGATCTTGCGGGCGATGCCGCCGCACCGGACGACGACGCGACCTCTGCGGACACCCCCGGCACGGACGCCTCGGCGCCGGCGGAGCCCCCCGCGACGACGGGGACCATCGGTGCCGTGGGCCGCCACGGCTCCCCGACGCGGCCGGAGCCGCGCGGGCTGCGCGGGCTCGGCCGGGCGCTGCGCCCCCGAGCGTCCCGGTCCCAGATCGTCGTCGGCGTCCTGTGCGCGCTGCTCGGCTTCGCGCTCGTGGTCCAGGTGAGCCAGACGCAGGAGGACCAGCTCTCGTCCCTGCGCCAGAGCGACCTCGTGCGCCTCCTCGACGACGTGACCCAGCGTTCCGGCGAGCTCGAGGACCAGGTCTCCTCGCTCGAGTCGACGCGGGACGAGCTCCAGTCCGGGTCCGGACGCGAGCGGGCCGCGCTCGAGCTCGCCGAGCAGCAGGCGGAGACGCTCGGCATCCTGTCCGGCCGGCTCCCCGCCGAGGGCCCGGGCGTCGAGATCGAGGTCGTCGAGGGCACGGAGCCGCTCGACGCGTTCGCGCTCTTCAACGTGCTCGAGGAGCTGCGCAACGCGGGCGCGGAGGCGATGGAGGTCAACGGGGTCCGGCTCGTCGCGAGCAGCTACTTCGAGGACTCCGCCGAGGGCGTCGTGGTGGACGGGCAGACGATCACCTCGCCGTACCGGTGGAACGTCATCGGCGACCCGTCGACGCTCGAGACGGCCCTCGAGATCCCCGGCGGCGCGATGGCGTCGCTGCGCGCGGACGGGGCGCGCACGACGATCACCCAGCAGGACCGGGTCGAGGTCGCCGCGACCGTCGAGCCCGGGGCGCCGCAGTACGCGACCCCCGTCCCGGCCGACGAGTGACTGCGGCTTCCCGCATCCGCGCAGGCCGGGGTAGGTTGGGACGACCGTGGGTCGCGCGCACCGCGTGACCTGCGGGTGTAGTAGTTTTCGAGCACTGTTCCGCACGGCGGGGCCACGGCCCCGTCGGTGCGGTGTTCCGAGGTCGAGCACGACGTGCGTGAGCCCCGAGGAGGCGAGATGAGTGTCCCAGGCGGTCCTGAGGTGCCGAACCGGGCGGGTAGCGACACGACGGTCAGCTTCGGCCGGATCGAGGCCCCGATCGAGGAGGGCGTGCAGCCCGGTGGCCTGAGCCCCGAGGAGCACGCCGCGGTCGCGGCGCTGCCGCGCCACTCCGCCCTGCTCATCATGCAGCGCGGTCCCGGGCAGGGGTCCCGCTTCCTCCTCGACGCCGAGCGCACGGTCGCCGGCCGGTCGGAGCGCGCGGACATCTTCCTCGACGACGTCACCGTCTCGCGCAAGCACGCCGAGTTCGTGCGCGAGGGCGAGCACTTCCTCGTGCGCGACGTCGGCTCGCTCAACGGGACGTACGTGAACCGCAGCCGGATCGACGCCGTCGCGCTCTCGACGGGCGACGAGGTGCAGATCGGCAAGTACCGGCTCACGTTCCACGCCAGCCCGCACGCGGGGGCACCGGCGGGCGGCACGGCCCCCCGGTCGTGAACGCCTCGACGGGCGCCGCGCACGCCACGGCCCCCGAGCCCGCCGACGGGGCGGAGCCGTGGCCGCAGGGCATCTCGCGCCGCGCGACCATGCGCATCTCCGACGTGCTGCGCGCGCTGCGGGCCGAGTTCCCCAACGTCAGCCACTCCAAGCTGCGCTTCCTCGAGGAGCAGGGGCTCATCGAGCCTGTCCGCACCGCGTCGGGCTACCGCCAGTACAGCCCCGCGGACGTCGAGCGGCTGCGGTTCGTGCTCGTCGAGCAGCGCGACCGCTACCTCCCGCTCAAGGTCATCAAGGAGCGCCTCGCCGCCCTCGACGCGGGCACCGACGTCGAGGCCCTCGCCCCGCGCCTGGCGACGACCGACGGCGAGCCCGGCTCCGCTGCCGTGCGCCAGCGCTACACGCTCGACGCGCTCGTGTCCGCGGCGGGGGTCGAGCGGGACCTCGTGGAGGGCCTCATCGAGGCCGGCGTGCTGCGCCAGGCGCCCGGGGGCCAGCTCGACGCACGCTCGCTCGACGTGGTCGTGCTCGCCGCCGGGCTCTCGGAGTACGGCATCGAGCCGCGCCACCTGCGCTCCCTGCGCACCGCCGCCGACCGGCACGTGAGCCTCGTGCACCAGGTCGTGTCGCCGTGGCGCGGGCAGCAGAGCGCGTCCGCGCGCGCCCACGCCGGCACCGTCGCCTCGGAGGTCGGGGAGCTCTGCGCGCAGCTGCACACCGTGTTCGTGCGCCAGGGGATCGACGACCTCACGCGCTGAGGCACGCGTCCGCCCGCCTCCCGCGGGGCGCCCGCGCGGCTCCTCCTCACCCCCTGCCGGATGCCGGGGGGAGACGTACCGTGGAGGGGTGAGCGACGACGTCCCGATGGTCCCGGTCGAGGTGCTCGGGGTCCGTCAGCAGCAGCGCGACCAGGAGATCGTGGTGCTGCTGCTCGACGACGCGTCCGAGCTCGTGGTGCCGATCGTCATCGGCCCGCGGGAGGCGAGCGCGATCGCGATGGCGCAGGCCGGCCTGCCGACGCCGCGGCCCATGACCCACGACCTGCTGCGGGACCTGCTCGACGCGGTCGGGGTGCGCCTGGAGCGGGCGGAGATCGTCGCGCTCGACGGCGGCATCTTCTTCGCCGAGCTGGTCCTGAGCAACGGGGTGCGGCTCGACTCGCGCGCGTCGGACGCGATCGCGGTCGCGGTGCGCACCGGCAGCCCGGTGCTGTGCTCGGCGGAGGTCGTCGCGACGGCGGGGGTCGAGGTCGTCGACGTCGCGCAGCAGGAGGAGGTCGAGAAGTTCCGCGACTTCCTGGACCACGTCCAGCCGGAGGACTTCTCGGTGGACGAGTAGGAGGCGGTCCGCACCGCCGGGGGAGCGACCATCGACCGATGGTCGAGGCTTGCGGGCACAACGGACACAACGGACGCTCGACCTCAGGTCGAGGGTTGAGCGGCCGGCTCGCCGGACGCACGGGCGCGACACGCCCGCGCGCTCGGGTCGTCGGTCGTTGACGACCCCCGACGGCGCCCATAGCGTGGTCATGGACATCACCCCAGGAGGCGACAGTGAACAGCAGCGGTGAGGCGAGCGTCGGTGCCGGCGTCACGGTTCCGCACGGCGCGCAGGGCCTCCTCTTCGGGGAGGACATCACCGAGCAGGACACGACGACCGGCTACCGCGGCCCGACCGCGTGCCGCGCCGCGGGCATCACGTACCGGCAGCTCGACTACTGGGCCCGCACCGGGCTGGTCGAGCCGACCGTGCGCCCCGCCTCGGGCTCGGGATCGCACCGGCTGTACAGCTTCCGGGACATCCTCGTCCTCAAGGTCGTCAAGCGGCTCCTCGACACCGGGGTCTCGCTCCAGCAGATCCGCACGGCCGTCGAGCACCTGCGCGAGCGCGGCGTCGACGACCTCGCGCAGATCACCCTCATGAGCGACGGGGCGAGCGTGTACGAGTGCACGTCGCCCGACGAGGTCGTCGACCTCGTCCAGGGCGGTCAGGGCGTGTTCGGCATCGCGGTCGGCCGGGTGTGGCGCGAGGTCGAGGGCACGCTCGCGGAGCTGCCCACCGAGTCGCTCGACGACGAGGACGACGCGGCGGCGAGCCCGCAGGACGAGCTCGCGCAGCGCCGCCGGGCGCGCTCCGCCGGCTGAGGCCGCGAGCGCCACCGACCCGGGAACGGGAGGGCGCTCCTCCTGCCGAACCGGGGACGCCCGGGCGACCCGTCGCGGCCCCCGCCGGCCTGTGGAGCACGTCACAGGCGGTGCGACGGCCTGCCCGGCGAGGCCGTGGGAGGATCGCCCGGTACGCGGCGCGCCACGCCCTCCCCGGCGGCGCCGCACGGTCGACGGATGGAGTGCCGGTGTTCTCGAAGGTCCTGGTCGCCAACCGCGCGGAGATCGCCGTCAGGGCGTTCCGTGCCGCCTACGAGCTGGGGGCCCGCACCGTCGCGGTGTTCCCGCAGGAGGACCGCAACTCCGAGCACCGGCTCAAGGCCGACGAGGCGTACCTCATCGGGGAGCCGGGTCACCCGGTCCGGGCGTACCTGGACATCGAGGAGATCGTGCGGGTCGCCCGGGAAGCGGGTGCGGACGCCGTCTACCCCGGCTACGGGTTCCTCTCGGAGAACCCTGACCTGGCGCGCGCGTGCGCGGACGCCGGGCTGACGTTCGTGGGGCCGCCGCCGGAGGTGCTCGAGCTCGCCGGCAACAAGGTGCGCGCGCTCAAGGCCGCCCGCGAGGCGGGTCTGCCGGTACTGGCGTCGAGCGAGCCGTCGTCGGACGTCGACGAGCTCGTCGCAGCGGCGGACGCGATCGGCTTCCCCGTGTTCGTCAAGGCCGTCGCCGGCGGCGGCGGGCGCGGCATGCGCCGCGTGGACACGCGCGAGGACCTGCCCGAGTCGCTGGCCGCCGCGATGCGCGAGGCCGACGGCGCGTTCGGGGACCCCACCGTGTTCCTGGAGCAGGCGGTGCTGCGCCCGCGGCACATCGAGGTGCAGATCCTCGCCGACGGCGCGGGGAACGTCGTGCACCTGTACGAGCGGGACTGCTCGTTGCAGCGCCGCCACCAGAAGGTCGTCGAGATCGCGCCGGCGCCCAACCTCGACCCGGCGATCCGGGACGCGCTGTGCGCGGACGCGGTGACGTTCGCCCGGCACATCGGGTACCAGAACGCGGGCACGGTCGAGTTCCTCGTGGACACCGTGGGGGAGCGGGCCGGGCAGCACGTGTTCATCGAGATGAACCCGCGCATCCAGGTCGAGCACACGGTGACCGAGGAGGTCACCGACGTCGACCTCGTGTCCGCGCAGATGCGCATCGCGTCGGGCGAGACGCTGGAGGACCTCGGGATCCGGCAGGAGGACGTGCGCGTCAACGGCGCGGCCCTGCAGACCCGCATCACGACCGAGGACCCCGCGAACGGGTTCCGGCCCGACACGGGCCGCATCATCGCCTACCGCTCGCCGGGCGGGGCGGGCGTGCGTCTCGACGGCGCGACGGCGACCGCCGGGTCCGTCGTCTCGGGCCACTTCGACTCGATGCTGGTCAAGCTCACGTGCCGCGGCCGTGACTTCCCGACGGCGGTGCGGCGCGCCCGGCGCGCGCTCGCCGAGTTCCGCATCCGCGGCATCCGCACCAACATCCCGTTCCTGCAGGCCGTGCTCGCCGACCCGGAGTTCGTCGCCGGGAACGTGGCGACGTCGTTCATCGACGAGCGGCCCGAGCTCCTCGCCGCGCGCGAGAGCGCCGACCGCGGGACGCGCCTGCTCGCGTACGTGGGGGACACGACGGTCAACCGCCCGCACGGCGAGCCGCGGCGCACCACGGACCCCGCGGCCAAGCTGCCCGCGCTCGACCTGTCGGTCGCACCGCCGCCCGGGACGCGCCAGCAGCTTCTCGAGCTCGGCCCGGAGGGTTTCGCGCGCGCGCTACGCGGCGAGCAGCGCCTGCGGGTCACGGACACCACGTTCCGCGACGCCCACCAGTCGCTGCTCGCGACGCGCGTGCGCACGCACGACCTGGCCGCCGTCGCGCCGTACGTCGCGAGGGCCACGCCGCAGCTGTGGTCGGTCGAGGCGTGGGGCGGGGCGACGTACGACGTCGCGCTGCGCTTCCTCGGCGAGGACCCGTGGGAGCGGCTCGCGACCCTGCGCGAGGCGATGCCGAACCTCGCGATCCAGATGCTGCTGCGCGGTCGCAACACGGTCGGGTACACGCCGTACCCGACGCGCGTCACGGAGGCGTTCGTCGAGGAGGCCGCCGCGACGGGCATCGACGTGTTCCGCATCTTCGACGCGCTCAACGACGTGGACCAGATGCGTCCCGCGATCGAGGCCGTGCGCGCCACCGGCACGACGGTCGCCGAGGTCGCGCTGTGCTACACGGGCAACCTGCTCGACCCGGCCGAGGACCTGTACACGCTCGACTACTACCTGCGACTCGCGGACCGCATCGTCGACGCCGGCGCGCACGTGCTCGCGATCAAGGACATGGCCGGGCTGCTGCGCCCCGCCGCCGCGACCCGGCTGGTGACCGCGCTGCGCGAGCGCTTCGACCTGCCCGTGCACCTGCACACCCACGACACCTCCGGCGGGCAGATGGCGACGCTGCTGGCCGCGGCCGCCGCGGGCGTGGACGCGGTGGACGCCGCGAGCGCCGCCATGGCGGGGACGACGAGCCAGCCGCCGCTGTCCGCGCTCGTCGCGGGCCTGGAGCACACCGAGCGCGACACGGGCCTGTCGCTGGCGGCGGTCGCGGACCTGGAGCCGTACTGGGAGGCGGTGCGTCGTGCCTACGCGCCGTTCGAGTCGGGCCTGCCCGGGCCGACGGGGCGCGTGTACGAGCACGAGATCCCGGGCGGGCAGCTGTCGAACCTGCGGCAGCAGGCGATCGCGCTGGGGCTGGGGGACAAGTTCGAGCAGATCGAGGCCATGTACGCGGCGGCGGACCGCATCCTGGGGCGCCTCGTGAAGGTGACGCCGTCGTCGAAGGTCGTGGGCGACCTCGCGCTGCACCTCGTGGCGGCGGGCGCGGACCCGGCCGAGTTCGCGGCCGACCCGCAGGCGTTCGACATCCCGGACTCGGTGATCGGGTTCCTCGGTGGTGAGCTCGGCGACCCGCCCGGGGGCTGGCCGGAGCCGTTCCGTTCCCGTGCCCTCGCCGGTCGGGCGGCACGCGGCGGCGTGACGCCGCTGTCGCCGGAGGACGAGGCCGAGCTCGCGCAGGCGGGCGAGGTGCGGCGCCGGCGGCTCAACCACCTGCTGTTCGCGGGGCCGACGAAGGAGTTCGAGCAGGTGCGCCAGGCGTACGGGGACGTGTCCGTGCTCGACACCCCGACGTACCTGTACGGGCTCGAGCCGGGTCAGGAGGTCGCGGTCGCGCTCGGCAAGGGCGTGCGCCTGCTCGTGGGCCTCGAGGCGATCGGCACGCCCGACGAGCGGGGCATGCGCACGGTCATGTTCACCCTCAACGGCCAGCTGCGCCCGATCCAGGTGCGCGACCGTGCGGTCGACGTGGACGCGCGCACGGCCGAGAAGGCGGACCCGACGCAGCCGGGGCAGGTCGCGGCACCGTTCGCGGGCGCGGTGACGCCGGTCGTCGTCGTCGGGGACGTCGTCGAGGCCGGGCAGACGGTCGCCACGGTCGAGGCGATGAAGATGGAGGCCGCGATCACGACCCCGGTCGCGGGCACGGTCCAGCGGGTCGCGATCGGCGCGGTGCAGCAGCTCGAGGGCGGCGACCTGGTCCTCGTCGTGGGCTGAGCGGTGGGCACCCTCGTGGTCGGGGTGGCAGCCTGAGGCGACGGCCGTCGCGCCGGGCAGGGCGAGCGGAGGAGGATCCATGCGAGTCACGTTCCACGGCCACGCGTGCGTCACGGTGCGGCACGGCGGTCAGGTCGTCGCGATCGACCCGGGCACGTTCAGCGACGCGGCGGGTGCGCTGCGCGACGCCGACACCGTGCTGGTCACCCACCAGCACCCGGACCACGTCGACGCGCCCGCGCTCGGCGTCGCCCTCGCGGCCCGGCCCGGGCTCACGGTCTGGGCGCCCGAGGCCGTGGTCGCGGCGCTGCGTCCCGCCCTGCCGGAGGGCACCTCCGCGCGCGTGCACGTCGTCGCCCCCGGCGACGGTCTCGACCTCGGCGGCCTGGAGGTCGTGGTCGGCGGTGGGCAGCACGCGGAGATCCACCGCGACGTGCCCCGGATCGCGAACGTCACCTATCTCGTCCGCGGGGACGGTGCGACGCTCCTGCACCCCGGCGACTCGTTCGACGCGCCGGACGGCGACGCGCTCGGAGGCGATCGGCTCGACGTGCTCCTCGCGCCGGTGTCCGCGCCGTGGCTCAGGCTCGCCGAGACCATCGACTTCGTGCGCGGGCTCGACCCGCGCGTCGTGGTGCCGATCCACGACGCGCTGCTGTCGGCGGTCGGGCACGGCCTCGTCGACCGGCTCCTCGGTGAGCAGCGCACGGGCGGGACGTACGCGTACCGGCCGCTCACCCCCGGTGCGGCGCTCGACGTCGCCGCGGGGAGCCTGGACGGGGTCGGTGACGCCGCAGCCCGCGCGCTGCGCGACGAGCACCCCGAGTACGGCGAGGTGACGCTGCTCGAGGCCGACGAGACCGTGCCGCCACGCCCCGAGGAGGAGGTGGCCGACGCCGCCCGATCCGAGGCCGCCCGGTGACCGCAGCCGCGCCGCCGGGCTGGTACCCGGACCCGTGGGGCGTGCGGGCGGAGCGCTGGTTCGACGGGCGCGCGTGGACGCCGCACGTCCGGGACCGTCCCGCGGGCTCCGGCGGCCGGCCCCGGATGCATCCCGGCGCGATCGTCGCGATCGTGCTCGGCGTGGTCCTCGCGCTGGCGGTCGTCGCGGCCGTCGTGGGGTTCTTCGTCCTCATGGTGCAGGGCGTGGTCTGCGGCGAGGCGCCCCACTACTGCGACTGACGCGCCGTGGCCGTGCCCGCTCCGGCCCTCGCGTCGGGCCCCGTGCGGGGCCCGGCGTCACAGCAGGGGCCTCAGCGGGGTGAGGACGACCTCGCTGAGCTTGGCCGCCACCGATCGGGAGTCCCACTCGGCGAGCGTGAGCTCCCGGGAGTTCGACAGGTCGACGTCGAACACCTTCTCCATCTGCTCGGCCACCCCGGGGTCGGTGATCTCGAGGTTCACCTCGTAGTTCCCCGTCAGGGAGAGCCGGTCGATGTTGGCCGTCCCGATCGTCGTCCACGCGCCGTCGATGGTGGCGGTCTTCGCGTGCACCATCGCGTCCCGGTACAGGTGGATGCGCACCCCACCCTTGAGCAGCGCCGTGTACAGGCCGCGCGACAGCCAGTCCGCGAGCACGTGGTTGGAGCGCTCGGGCACCAGGACGCGCACGTCGACCCCGCGCGCGGCGGCCGCGAGGAGGGCCGCGAGGATCTCCCGGTCCGGGATGAAGTACGCCTGCGTGATGTAGACGTGCGAGCTCGCGCGGTCGATGGCGTCGAGGTAGATGCCGCGGATCGGGAAGACCAGGTGCGCGGGCGCGTTGCGTGCGGCCCGCAGTCGCGGCTCCCAGTGCACCGACCCTGGGTCGGCGAGCAGCGGCTGGCCGGGCTTCCGGTTCGCGTTCCAGAAGTCGACGAACGCGTTGCGCAGCTCCCACGCGCTCGGGCCCACG
This sequence comes from Cellulosimicrobium cellulans, assembly GCF_006539945.1. Classification (GTDB taxonomy): domain Bacteria; phylum Actinomycetota; class Actinomycetes; order Actinomycetales; family Cellulomonadaceae; genus Cellulosimicrobium; species Cellulosimicrobium cellulans. Next base: position 132,481 of record NZ_BJNZ01000003.1, read on the forward strand.
AGGCGGATGTGCGTGTCGCGCCACTGCGTCGCGTACAGGGCGCCGATGTTGTACCCGCCCACGAACGCGATCTCGTCGTCGACCACGAGGATCTTGCGGTGGTCGCGACCCGACTTGCGCACGTTGAGCATGAGCACGCCCGGGCGGAACACGGGGTAGCGGATGACGTGGATCGGTTCCGGCAGGTCGAAGAACGCCTGCGGGACGACGAGGTTCGCGAAGCCGTCGTAGACGACGAACACCTCGACGCCGCGCGCGCTCGCCTCGACCAGCGCCTGCTTGAACTCCTCGCCGAGCGCGTCGGCCTTCCAGATGTACGTCTCGAGCAGGATGCGGCGCTGCGCCCCGCGGATCGCGCCGAGCATCTCCCGGTAGACGTCCTCGCCGTACGTGAAGACGGTCGTCGTGGTGCCCGCGACCTCGACGTCGGTGGGGGAGGAGCGGGGGAACGACGCCTCGGTCGTGTTGCGGCGCTTGCGGATCGCGTCGGCGGTGACGAGCACGCTCGCGACGGTGATCGGCGCCGCGACGGCGACCACGAGCGCGCGGGAGAGCAGACGGCGGGCGGTGCGCAGGGCGGAGTCGGCGGACAGGTGCACGGACTCACCGTAGCGGGCGCGTCTCCGGGCGCGACCGCAGGACGGGCGCGCCGCGGGTGAGATCCCGCACCTCCGCCGCTCCCGGGTTCCCCGAGCGCCCGGGTCAGTGCGAGCGCAGGGCCTTGATCAGCTCGGCCTTGCGCATCGAGGAGCGGCCCTCGATGCCGATCTCCGCGGCACGCTTGCGCAGCTTCTCGACCGTCCAGTCGTCGTAGTCGCCGGCCTTGCCGCCCTTGCGTCCGACGCTCGTGCGGGACGAGCCTGCCGCGGCGTTCGCGATGCGCGCCGCCTTCTCCTTCGAGTCGCCCTCGTCGCGCAGCTTCTCGTACAGCTCGGGGTCCTTCACGCTCGGTCCCGGGTCGCGCTTCGGCACGGCGTCCTCCCTCGTCGCGGGCCGGCCACCTCGGCGCGGGGGCCGGTCTCCCGTCAGGCTCGCCCCACCGAAGCCTGCTCGCACGCGGACCTCGCCCGACCGCCTCCTCTCGGCACCTCGTCCGAGCACCGTGATGCGCGACGAGCTCGGGTCCACGTGCACGACCCGCCCCGCCACCGCGGCGAAGCCGTGCGGGTCCGCGTCGTACCCGGCCTGCCAGCGCACGTCACCGTCGTCGAGGGACAGGGCGACCATGAGCGCGCGCCGCGGGGTGCCCGGGTCGGGCCCGACCACGGCGAGGGTCGCACCGTCGGTGAACGCCGCCGTCACGCCGCGCGCGAGGTCCGGTCCGGGGGCGGGTCCGCCCGTGGACACGGCCGGAGCGCGACGGGGCCAGGACCACACCCGCTCGCCCGTGCGCGCGTCGAGGGCGACGAGCGCGCCGTCGGCGGCGAGGACCACCCGGGAGCCCGCGAGCGCCACGGCCTGTACGGCGGGCAGGTCGACGTGCCACAGCTCGCGCGGTGCGTCCGCGCCCTGGCCGGGCGGGGCGTCGAGCGCGGTCACCCGGGCGGGCGTCGTGACGAGCCAGGTGGTCGCGTCGCGGCCGGGACCGACGAGCGGGACGAGCAGGCGTCCGGGGACCGCGGTGCGGACCGCCCCGTCCGGGGCGACGAGCTGTGTGGACCCGGTGCGGTCGGGGGGCCGGGTGGTCGTGCGCCAGAACGTGCCGTCCGCGCGCGCCGTGACGGCCGCCGTGATCGTGTCGCCGCGCGTGTCGAGGCGGGTTCCGGCGGGGGTGAGGACCGCGCTGAGGCGGCAGCCGCGCACGACGAGCAGGTCGTCCTCGACGGTGACCGCGGCCTGGCCGGCCACCTGGGGCCGGCACATCGCGGTGCGCTCGGCGTCGTCCGGGTCGATCTCCCGGTGCCAGCGCACCCGGGCGGTGCGCGCGTCCTGGAGCGCGAGGTGGACGACGCCTCCGGTGCGCGACCAGCGCAGGACCGTGCCGCCCGGGGCGGGGACCGCGCGCCCGAGGTCGTCGCCGAGAGGCACGGCGTCCGTCACCGGCCCGGACGGACCGAGCACGTGCGCCACCGGTGCGAGCGCGGGACCTGTCAGGCCCGTGACCTCCACTCCCGCACCGGTGACCGTGGCGAGGATCCTGCCGTCGTCGACGACGGTGAGCCGGGGTGCGGCGGCGTCGGTCTCCCACACGAGCCCCGGTGGCACCGCGAGCGAGACGACGGCGCCTGGCCGGGCGAGGCGCCCGTGCTCCGCGGTGGTCGCGCGCCACGTCCCGACCGCCACGACCGCGAGGGCGAGCACCAGGAGCGGCACCGCGACGCGCAGGAGCAGGGCATGTCGTCGGGCCGGTGCCGCGGGCCCGTGGGCCCCCTCCGCGGGTGCGCCGCGCCCGGCCGGCGGGGGCTCGTCGTCGGGGACGAGCTCCACCCGGTGGAGCGAGGCCATACGGATGACGCTACGCGCCCCGCGGTCCCCGCGTCAGGCCTCCGCGGGCTCGAGCGCGGCCGAGAGGGGGTGGGCGCGGATCGCGGCGGCGAGCTCGCCCTCGATCCGGTCGAGGTACACGCCCGTGGTCGCGATCGACGCGTGCCCGAGGAGCTCGGCGACGACCTTCACGTCCCATCCTTCGGCGGCCAGCAGCGTCGCCGTCGTGTGGCGCAGCGCGTGCGGCGTGGCCTCGCGCCGGTACTGGGCGGGCATGCGCGCGACGCAGCGCCGCAGGAGGCCGCGCACGGCCTGGGCGTCGATGCGCCGACCGCGCCAGGACAGCAGGAGGGCGCGCTGCGCGTCGGGGTCCTCGGGGCGGCGCGCCAGCAGCGTCGGTCGCAGGCGCTGCAGGTACTCCTCGAGCGCGGCGGCCAGCGGGGGAGAGAGCGTCACCGTGCGGACGTGGCCGCCCTTGCCCTGGATGCGCCACCGGGTCTGGTCGGGCTCGCGCGCGAAGTCGTCGAGGTTCGCGCGCTCGAGCTCGGACACGCGCGGGCCGAGGACGAGCAGGAGAGCGACGACGAGGCGGTCGCGGACCTGGAGGTCCTGGTCACGACGCGAGGCGGCCGTGTCGGCCGGTGCCCGTGCCGCCGAGACCTCGAGCAGCGACGCGGCGGAGCCCGCGGACAGCGCGGTGCGCGCGACCCGCAGCCCGTCGCGCAGGCGCGCCGGGGGAGCGGCCCACTGCATCGGGTCCGCCTGCACCCAGCCCTCGCGCGCGGCGTGGGAGAAGAACCGGGTGACGGACTGGCGGAAACGGTTCACGGTCGCCGCGGAGCGCCCCGGGCTGCCGGGCTTGCGGGACGCGTCCGCGTACCGGCCGTCGGGTGTGGTCTGGTAGCGCAGGAGCACGTCGTCGACGTCCTCCCCGGTGACGTCGTCCAGCACCCGGGCCGCCCCGGCGAGCCGGACGAACTCCGTCACGTCCCGCTCGTAGCTGCGCCGCGTCGTCGGCGACAGGATCCCGCGCAGGGTCTGCGCCGCGACGGACGCGAGGTAGCGGTCGGCCGCCTCGGAGACGGTGATCCGCTCGAGGCGGGGCGGGGCGACCATGCGGCGGGCCTCCTTCGGGGGAAGAGTCCGCCTCAGCCTAGGTCGTGCCACCGACACGACCGCCGACGCGCGGCGCCCTGACCTGCGTCGACGCCAGGCAGACGATCAGCGGGCCCCGTCCAGGTGCGCGACGTCGCCGACGCCCAGCACGGCACGGTTGCGGAAGAACCCGTCCTCGCGCAGCGTCGTGATGCTCCCCGACGGCACGGGGAAGGCCACGTGCCCGGCGGCCTCGACCGGCATCCCGATCCAGGCCGCGACGACGAACGTGGCCGCGAACCCGTGCGTGACGACCACCTGGTGGTCGACGGCGCGGCGGAGCAGGTCCGTCGTCGCCGCGTACACCCGTACGGCGACGTCGAGCCTCGTCTCCGCGCCCGCGACGCCCAGGTCGTGCCGCAGCCTGTCGCCGACGGCGGGCGGCGGGACGAGCCGCGCGTCGAGCCAGGCCTGGGGCCGCCCGCCGGCTTCGCCGTAGGACGCCTCGCGGAGGCGGGCGTCGAGGCGTGGGGCGATGCCGAGCGCGTCGCCGATCGCGGCCGCGGTCCGCCGCGTGCGCAGGAGGTCGGACGTGACGACGTCGACGGCGGCGGCTCGCGGGACCCGGGCGCGCAGGGCGGCGGCGAGGTGGTGCGCGTGCCGCGCACCCGTCGCGGTGAGGTCGGAGTCGTGGACACCCCCGACCAGACGGTCGACGTGGTGCGTGGCCTCGGGGTGGGTCACGACGTGGACGGTGCGCTCGCGCGGGCCGACGACGCCGGGCAGCGGAGGGGGAGGGAAGGGGCCGTGGAGGGGGTCGGGTTCGGGCACCCGCCCAGGCTGGCACATGCCAGGGCTGCGCGACGCGGGCAGCGGCAGGACCGGTCAGCACGCGGCCGCGTCCGGGCGGGGGAGGCGCTCGTCGGAGCCGTGACGTCGGCGCGGTCTACGGACCGAGCCGCCGGGCCGCGACCGCACGGCTCCGAGACGTCAGCACGGTGTTGACCTAAACACAATGGTTTGAGATGTATGTCCGATTCTAGGCATCGTAGCCGAACGTGCGGTCGCGCACCAGGCGCCGTCCGTGCGCCGGGGCGACGTCGGTCGCCGCCGGTCCGGGCGCCTCCGGCTCGTCCGGGGCGACGTCGGCGGCGCCCCGAGACCCAGCCCGTGCCGCCTGCGCGGGGGACACCGAGCGCCAGCACCACACGGCGACGGTCACCACGCCGGCCACGACGCCGACGACCGCGAACGCCGCGAGCGTCAGGGCGAGCACCGGGACCCACGCCAGCGTCGCGAGCGTCGTCGTGACGGCCCGTCGAGGCCGGCGCCCGTCGGGCGCGAGCCCGGTGAACGGCGACGTCGTGGCGAGCGTCTCGGAGACGGCTCCTGACGACGCCCGGGCCGGCGCGAGCTCCGCCAGGCCGCCGAGTCGCCGCGTGCCGTCGTCCCGCCTCGTGGCGCGGGCGGCGCGCGGGGACGTGTGGAGCCGTGGTGCGTACGTCGTCGTGCTCATGACGAAGGGGAGCGCGCGGGGGCGCTCCGTGATGCGCCAGAGCGGCCCGTTCGACCGCGAAATGACATAATGTACATTATCGGCGCGCGACCGGATCATCGTGACTCGCACGTGCTCTCACCCCTTCAGCGACCACCGGAGCCGGTTCCCAGAGCCCGTCACCGTTGAGGCGATGTGTCATCACGAAGGAGATCGGGACGTTCGGCCAGCCGACGCGCTGCTGCTCGATCAGCGGCACGATGAACGGACTCACCGTGTCCAGCGTGAACGGGTCGACCCATGCCGCCTCCAGCACGTGCGGCTCGTTCGCCGGAACCCGCGGCGCAGCGCTGCTCGCGGCCGTCGCATCGAAGAAGCAGACCAGCGTGCGCCGTCGTCGTTCGCGCCACTCGTGAACGCACGTGGCAACCAACCGACCGACCTCGACGACGACCCCGGTCTCTTCAGCCGTCTCGCGCGCGGCAGCCTCTTCGAGCGTCTCGCCGCGTTCGACGTGACCGCCCGGCAGCTCCCAGCTCGTGACGCCGAGCCGTTCGTGCCGGATCATCAGCCACCTCCGATCCATGCGCGTCATCGCGAACGCTGTCATGGTCGTCTCCCACGGCTCAGCCACGGTCCGACCCTACGGGCTCCTCGGAACCGGCCTGCGACGTCGGGGCGAAGGCACGTGCCTGATCCCCGGGACCCCCCGTCGCGGCGTCCGGTCTGGCGCCGCCACGCACCTTCGACAGCCCGCGGAGAAGCTGGAGCGGGCGCAGGTGAGGCATCGGCGGTGTCTACTGGCTCCTATGGGACCCGTCGTCATCGATTCCTCGACCCGGTGCGCGATCGACGCCGTCACCGCGCTGCGCCTCGTGCGCGACGACGTCGGGCTCGGTGCACGACGCCCGCTCGTCGGGCCCTCCGTGCTGCGCAGCCACGCGCTCTCGATGCTCTACCGCGACGTCCGTGACGGCGTGCTCGACGAGAAGACGGCGCGTGCCCGCCTGGAGGGCGTCGCGGGGCTGAAGATCCGCCTGCTCGGCGACCGCGTCTCGCGGGCCACCGCATGGCGGATCGCTCACGAGCTGGACGCGGACGACACCGCGGCCGCCGAGTACGTCGCGGTGGCCGTGCTCCAGGCCGACGTCCTCGTGGCCGGTGACGCGGGCGTCGTCGCCGCGGCGGGCGGGCGGATCCCTCTCGCCGCCTACGACGACCTGCTGCACTGAGCGGCCCTGTCCCCTGCCTCAGTCGTCGAAGACGTCCCAGCAGATCGCGCTGCGGCGCCGCTGATCGTCCAGGACGAGCTCGCGCAGCTCAGCCGGGATGCGCTCGCGCTGCCAGTGCCGCTCCGCGCGGCGGGCCGCCTCGGGGTCATCGCCCCGGGCCGCGGCGTCGGCGGCCGCGGCCCGGATCGCGTACGCCGCCGCGCCCAGGTCGTGCGCCGCGACGTGAGCGACCGCCACCGCCTGCCCGGCCGCGAGCGCCGCGTACTTGACGGGTGCGGGTTGGTCGCGCCCGGCGGCGTTGGCGACGAAGGCGGTGCTGTGCGCGGTCTTCATGGGGACGTCGCCGCGGATCCAGGCGCGGGCGACGTCGAGGGCGTCGCGGGGTCGGGTGTCGTCGGGCCGGGCGCTCTCGAAGATCGGCAGGACGTGCTCGGCGCAGTCGACGGCCCACCGGGCGAGCCGGCGGTGGTGGTCGTCGGTGAGGGTGCCGCCGCGGCGGACGGTGATGAGCCTGGGGTCGCGTTCGGCGGGCAGGATCGGCATGGTCCGATGCTCCCCCACGTCGGCGTGGGCGTCGCTCTGGGTGCCGGGCGACGACGGCGGGTGGACCTGGCGGGTGCGGCCCTCTGGTCGTGTGCGGGTCGGGCGGCGTACGGTGCGATCGTCGTCCCCGTCCGTCGCTTCCCGCCGCTGAGGGGTGGGGGCCTCTCCCCCGGCAGGGTCCCGCGCGGCGTCGTCGCCGCGCCCGGCCTCTCCCCTCGGCTGGCCGGTTCGTCGGGCGGCTCGTTCCTGAGGAGGCGCTCATGGCCCGGGTCACCCGCTCTGACAACTTGCAGGGCGCGACGTTCGACGGCGCGGACCTGCGCGGCGCGCGGTTCGTGGAGTCCGACCTGTCCGGCGTCGTGATGCGGGGCGTGCAGGTGGAAGGGGCCGACATCGACGCCCCGTGGCTCGCGGACGGCGATCCCGCGTTCCGGGTGAACGGCGTCGACGTGACGGGCTTCGTGGAGGCGGAGCTGGACCGGCGGTTCCCGGGGCGGGAGCTGCGTCGTGCCGGTGACCCGGAGGGGCTGCGCGCGGCGTGGGCGGCGCTGGAGTCGACGTGGGCGGCGACGCTCGACCGGGCGGCGGCCCTGCCCGCGAGCGCCGTGGACGTGTCGGTGGACGGCGAGTGGTCGTTCGCGCAGACGTTGCGGCACCTGGTGCTGGCGACGGACGCGTGGTTGGGGCGGGCGGTGCTGGAGGTGGAGCAGCCGTTCCACCCGTTGGGTCAGGCGGGTCCGCAGGCGGCGGAGGACGGGCTGGACGTGTCGTTGTTCGTGACGGGGACGCCGTCGTACGGGGAGGTGCTGGAGGCGCGTGCGGGCCGGGTGGCGATGGTGCGGGACTTCCTGGCGGGTGTGACGTCGGAGGGGCTGGCGGTGGTGCGGCGTCACCCGTGGGCGCCGCAGTACCCGGAGACGACGTTGTCGTGCCTGCACGTGATCCTCGAGGAGGAGTGGGAGCACCACCGGTTCGCGGTGCGTGACCTGGAGACGATCGAGGGGTCGTCGGGCACGTGAGAGCGGGCGGGCCGGGCGCGGGGTCCTGACGCTCAGGGGGTGCGTGAGACGACGGCGGCGAGGTTGGGCGTGAGGCGCGTGAGGTCGGCGTCGGTGGGGAGGCCGTCGGGGACGAGCAGCGCGCTGCCACGTGTCTCCTGGTCCTGGTACGTCAGCGGGAGGTCGGAGTCGTCGAGGTCGGTGACGAGGCCGCACGTGGCAGCTCCCGCGTCGTCCTGCGTGGTGTCCCCCGGCACGACGGTGACGAGGCAGACGACGTCCTGCCCGTCGCGGGTGCCCGCGCCTGCGTAGAAGACGATCCCGTCGAGGTCGCCCAGGCGTCGTGCCGTCGCGGGGTCCATCTCGTCGGGCGTCATCGTGTCGCTGAGCGCGTCCTCGGAGGTGGGCTCGTCGGCCAGGCGGGTCACGAGGTCCTCGGGCGTGACGGACCCTGAGCAGGCGGTGAGGGTGACGAGCGCGGCGAGGAGCAGGACTCCGGGGCGGGCGCGGCGGCGGCGGTGGTCCATCCAGGATGGATATCACGACGTGCGGGGCGTCCGGGGCGGGCGCCGACGGCGAGCTCGACCGCGCTCCCCCGGCCCGCGAGCGCCGCAAGAGCCGGCCAGGGATCTCGTGCCGCCAGGTACCCCGGTGTCTCCGGTCCGGCGGCCCTCGGACGCTACGGTGGCGGCATGAATCGTGAGGCGTTGGTCGGCTACGTCCGTTCGCAGGGGTGGGGCGTCGTGGCGTCCCTCGGCGCGGAGGGCGAACCCCAGGCCGCGTTCCTCGCGGTGGCGGCGACGGATGCGGGCGAGCTGGTGTTCGACGCGCGCGCGACGTCGCGCAAGGTGATGAACCTGGTGCGGGACCCGCGCGTCGCCGTGACGGTCGGCGGGACGGACGGGACGACGCTCCAGTGCGAGGGCACGGCGGACGTCCCGGTCGGTGCGGACCGGGAGCGCTGCGCCGCGGCGTACGTGGCGGCGTTCCCGCAGTTCGCGGCGTCGCTGGCCGACGACGGCATCGTCCTGCTGCGGGTCGTGCTCGCCTGGGCGCGGTACGGGGACTTCCGCGAGGACCGGTCGGTCATCACGGAGGTCGACGTGACCGGGTGGGGCCAGGCCGGGACCTGACGGCAGCCGGACACCGGTCGGCCCGTCAGCCGAGCAGCGCCTGCTTCGCGCGCGCGAACTCGGCGTCGGTGAGGTCGCCGGCGCGGTGCAGGGCGGCGAGCCGTTCGAGCCGGGCGACGAGCGCCGCTCCCCCGTCACCCGGGGTGGCGCTCGCGGCGGGTGCGCCGCGCCCGACGACGCGCCACAGGGCGCGGGCGAACACGCCGGGGCGTCGGGCGGTGCCTGCCTGGTCGGGGTGGAGGCGCGGCACGCGCGGCGAGGGCACGGTCCGGTCGTCGACGACGACGCTCCCGGGCCGCGCGTCCGCGAGCGAGCGCGCGAACCGGGCGAAGCGGGCGGACGACCCGTCGAGCAGGACGGCGCGGGTCGACCGCGAACCGGGTTGCTCGTCCCGCCACGTCACGACGACGGTCGGCCCGACCCCGGTGACGGTCACGACGGGTCGCCCGGCGGGCTCGAGCACGGTGTCGTCGCCGCGGACGAGGCGCAGCCGCGCGCCGTCCCAGACGAGCCGGCCGCCGGCGACGTGGAACATGGCCGGGTAGCGGGGCGCGGCGGCGAAGCGCGAGGTGTCGGGCGCCCGGCCGGGGACCGTCACGACGCCGACGGGTCGCCGCCGCGGCGGGGCCGGAGGGCGGGGGCCGTCCGCGTGCGTGGCGAGCGCCTCGACGACCGGGACTGCGACCGTGACGGGGGCGACGGGTTCGACGCCGGGCTCGGGGGCGGGTTCTGCCTGGTGCGTCTCGGTGTGGCCCTCGGTCGCGCTGGTGCTCATGGTGCTCCCCCGTCGTCGTCGGTCCCCCGATCCTGCCGCGCGACACCCGCCGAGAGCAACCCCTCGGGTGGTGTCGCCGCAGGTCAGGACGACGTGAGCGCGCCCCCGGCCGGGAGCACCGGTGGCCGGGGGCGCGCGGTCGGTGGGGGGCAGAGCCCGCCGAGGAGCGCCGTGAAGTCGGGCGTGGCCGCGAACGGGTCGGCGGGGCCGGTGTTCTTGCGCAGGGCGACCTTCTCCGCGAGCTCGCGGCCCGCGCGCGCGATGCGGGCGGGCAGCCCGCCGCCGGCGTCGGCCTCGGCGGCGGCCCAGTCGTCCGTCGCGGCGAACACGGACGTCGTGGCGACGTCGGCCCGCAGGTAGGTGAACAGCGGCCGCAGGGAGTACTCCAGTGCGAGCGAGTGGCGCGCGGTGCCGCCGGTCGCGCCGAGCAGCACGGGCGTGCCGGTGAGCGAGTCCTTGTCGAGGACGTCGACGAACGACTTGAGCAGCCCGGAGTACGTGGTGGTGAACAGCGGGGTGGTCACGACGATCCCGTCGGCGGCGGCCAGGCGCTCGAGGACGCCGGCGAGCTCGCCCGTGGGGAACCCGGTGAGCATGGCGTCGACGACGGCGTGCGCGTGGTCGCGCAGCTCGACGGTCTCGACCTCGGCGCTCACGCCGAGACCCTGGAGCTCGCGCACGGTGGCCTCGCCGAGCCGGTCGGCGAGCAGCCGCGTGGAGGACGGCTTGGACAGCCCGGCGGACACCACGACGAGGCGGCGGTCCGGGGCGGGGGTGCTGGCGGTCATGCGGTGCTCCTGGGGTCTGGCGTGTCGTGCGGGGGTCGGCCCGTCGCCGGGCCAGGTGGTGCGGGGTGCCCGACGGCGGCAGGTCGACCGGGTGCGCTGGGCACCCCTCGACCGTACGCCGTCGGGCGGCGGGTCCCGCGACCGGTCAGGCCGGGCCGCGGGCAGCGCGGGCTACAGACCGAACGCGGCGCCGGCCTTCGCCGGCTCCTGGTCGTCCTCGGCGGTGCGCCCGGTCCAGCGGTCCTCGGTGCCGCCGACGTGCGCGGCGCCCTCGGTCCCGGCGGCGCGGGCCGCGGCGACGCGCTCGGCGTGGCTCGGCGGGTTCGCCGGCACGTGCGCGGGCCGGGCGGCCTCCATCTCCTTGCGGAGCACGGGCACGACCTCGCCCGCGAGGAGGTCGATCTGCTCGAGCACCGTCTTGAGCGGCAGACCGGCGTGGTCCATGAGGAACAGCTGGCGCTGGTAGTCGCCCACGTGCTCGCGCATCGCGGCGTACCGGTCGATCACCTGCTGCGGGGAGCCGACGGTGAGCGGCGTCTCGCGCGTGAAGTCCTCCATCGACGGGCCGTGCCCGTACACGGGCGCGTTGTCGAAGTAGGGGCGGAACTCGTCCCACGCCTTCTGGGAGTCCTTGCGCATGAACACCTGGCCGCCGAGGCCGACGATCGCGGTGTCCGCGGGGCCGTGGCCGTGGTGCTCCCAGCGCTGGCGGTAGAACTGCACCATCTGCCGGGTGTGGCTGATGGGCCAGAAGATGTTGTTGTGGAAGAACCCGTCGCCGTAGTAGGCCGCCTGCTCGGCGATCTCCGGGCTGCGGATCGACCCGTGCCACACGAACGGCGGCACGCCGTCGAGCGGGCGCGGGGTGGAGGTGAAGCCCTGGAGCGGGGTGCGGAACTTGCCCTCCCAGTCCACGACGTCCTCGGTCCAGAGGCGGCGCAGCAGCGCGTAGTTCTCGATCGCGAGCGGGATGCCGTTGCGGATGTCCTGCCCGAACCACGGGTACACCGGGCCGGTGTTGCCGCGCCCCATCATGAGGTCCATGCGCCCGTCGGAGATGACCTGGAGCATCGCGTACTCCTCCGCGAGACGCACCGGGTCGTTCGTCGTGATGAGGGTCGTGGACGTCGACAGGACGATGTTCTTCGTCACACCGGCGAGGTAGCCGAGCATGGTCGTCGGCGAGGACGGGACGAACGGCGGGTTGTGGTGCTCGCCCGTGGCGAAGACGTCCAGGCCCGCCTCGTCCGCGTGCTTCGCGATGGTCAGCATCGCGCGCACGCGCTCGGTGTCGTCGGGGGTCCGGCCCGTCGTGGGGTCCGTCGTGACGTCGCCGACGGTGAAGATGCCGAACTGCATGGTGTGCTCCCGTGAGTCCTAGGTCGATGCGTTTGCATGTACATGCCGCTCAACCCACCGCCCCGCGGGTTTGTTCCCGGCCCCTCGCGCCGCCGGTGTGAGCGTGCGCACGTCCGGGCCGTGGCGGCCGTGACGAGTTGCGTCGGGCATCGAAACCCGGGAGCCTGGGACCGCGACGCGCCGAGGCGGACCGGCCGGGCGCCGTGGGGGCGGCCAGGCCGCGGACACCCCGCGACGTTCACCGGACCTTCACGACGCGCCGGAACACCGACCGACGGTGAGGCGTTGCCTCTCGTAGACCGGGCCGCTGCCCGCACCCCACCGGGCGCGCCCACCACCCCCGAAGACCCCTCAGGAGGACACCATGGCCGACCGTTCGCTGCGCGGGATGAGCATCGGTGCGAAGAGCATGGAGTCGGACGAGGGCGTCGACTTCGCCCCCCGCTTCCAGGCGCACTACGACTGCCCCAACGGGCACACCATCATCCTGCCGTTCTCGACCGACGCCGAGGTCCCCCCGGTGTGGGAGTGCCGCTGCGGCGCCGAGGCGCTGCTGCGCGACGCGGAGCGTCCCGAGCCCAAGGCCGGCAAGCCCGCCCGCACCCACTGGGACATGCTGCTCGAGCGCCGCACGATCTCCGAGCTCGAGGAGCTCCTCGACGAGCGCCTCGGCCTGCTGCGCGCCGGCAAGCTGCGCCGCAGCGCCTGACACCACGGTCGCCCGACGACCGGAGAGGCCCGGACCCCGCAGGGTCCGGGCCTCTCGTGCGTCACCGGCTGGTCGCAGACCCCGCTCCGCTCGGTCCCGGCCTCAGCGAGAGGCCCGGCTCCCCCGCCCCCGGACCGCCCCGGCGAGCTGCGCGGCGCGGCGTCGCGCACCCCACACCGTGACCTTCCACAAGGCCTCGGAGACGATCGAGCGGCTCATCTTCGACCGGCCCGCGGTGCGCTCGACGAACGTGATCGGCACCTCGACCACCCGCCCGCCCGCGCGCACGACCCGCCACGCCATGTCCACCTGGAAGCAGTAGCCGTGCGACTCCACGCTCGCGAGGTCCACGGCGCGCAGCGCGTCGGCACGGTACGCGCGGAAGCCCGCCGTCGCGTCACCCAGACCCAGCCCGAGCGCGACACGCACGTACACGTTCCCCGCCCGGGAGAGCACCTCTCGGTGCCACGGCCAGTTCTCCACCCGCCCGCCCGGCACCCAGCGCGACCCGATGACGAGGTCCGCGCCCGCGCCCTCCCCGGACTCCCCCGCCGGGGCGAGCGCCGCGAGCAGCGAGGGCAGCTGCTCGGGCTGGTGCGAACCGTCGGCGTCCATCTCGACCAGGACGTCGTACCCGGCGTCCAGGCCCCAGCCGAACCCCGCGACGTACGCGGCGCCCAGCCCCTCCTTGCCCGCCCGGTGCAGCACGTGCACGGCCGGGTCCGCGGCGGCCGCGGCGTCGGCGAGGTCGCCCGTCCCGTCGGGGCTCGCGTCGTCGACCACGAGCACGTCCGCGCCCGGCACCGCGGCGCGCAGGCGCGCGAGCGTGCCCGGCAGGGTCAGCGCCTCGTCGTACGTGGGGACGACGACGAGCACGCGGCCCGGCGCGGCGGGCTCCACGGGGCGCTCGCTCACCGCGCGTCGTCCTCGGTCGCAGCAGACGTCGCGGACGCCCGGACCGCGCGGCGCTCGCGGACGGCGCCCACGACTCCCGCGGCCAGGAGGCCGAGGGCGAGGAGCTCGACCACGCGCCCGGGCCAGCCCCCCGCCCGCACGGCCGGGGTCAGGCTCGTGCGCAGCGGCAGGTCCGCGACCAGCTGGTCGGCGGTGAACAGCCCGGTGCTCTGCAGCAGGGTGCCGTCGGGGGCGATGATGCCGCTCACGCCGACGGTCGAGACCTGCACGGTCGCGCGCCCGGTGGACACGGCGCGCAGCCGCGACATGGCGAGCTGCTGCGTGGACTCGGCGGTGTACCCGAAGGAGGCGTTGTTGGTCTGCACGACGAGCACCTCGGCGCCCGCGTCCACGGCGTCGTTCACGAGGCCGTCGTAGGCGACCTCGAAGCAGATGACGACGCCGAGCGGCACGGTGCGCCCGAGGCGCTCGGACACGAGGTCGACGACACCGGTCTCGGTGCCGGGGATCATGTCGATGGAGACGCGGTCGACCTGGTCGGAGAAGATCCGCAGCAGGGACCGCAGCGGGATGTACTCGCCGAACGGGGCGGGGTGCTGCTTGGCGTACCGGTCCACGACGCCCGCGCCGGGCTCCCACAGCAGCGACACGTTGTACCGGCCGCCGGTCTCCGGGTACTCCTGGGCGCCGACGAGGATCGGCGCGCCGACCTCGCGCGCGGCGTCGTCGATGGCGCGCGCGACGTCGGGCGCGGTCTGCGGGTCGAGGTCGGAGCCGTTCTCCGGCCACAGCACGACGTCGAGGTCGCCGGGCTCCACCTGGTCCAGCAGCGCGACGGTCCCCTGCAGGTGGTTGTTCAGCACCTCGGCCCGGTTCGCGAACGACCCCAGGCCCGGCTCGCCCACGTTGCCCTGCACGGCCCCGACGGCGAGCGTCCCCGCCTCGGCGCGCGTGTCGAGCGGCACGATCAGCGGCGCCGCGACGAGCGCGCCGGCCACGACCACCGGGACGACGGCGCCCGTCACGACGTCGCGGCGGCGCACCAGCGCGAGCGCGGCGACCGCGAGCAGCGACCCGGCGAGCGCGACGAGCAGGGACACGAGGACCTCGCCCCCGAGCCACGCCGCGCGCCCGAGCGGGGAGCCCGCCTGGGAGAACGCGAGCCGGCCCCAGGGGAAGCCCCCGAAGGGGACCTCGGTGCGCGCCTGCTCGACGCCGACGAACAGCAGCGCGAACCCGACGGCCTGCGCCCACGGGCGCGCGGCCGACCACGGCCGGCGCCGCGCCCACACCCACGCGGCGCCGAGCACGGCGACGAAGCACGCCTCCATGACGGACAGCGCGACCCACGGCACGGTCTCGGTCGCGTAGTTCGCCCACCACAGGTGCGGCAGGAAGAACGCGAGCCCCCACACGAGCCCGACGAGGAAGCCCCAACGGGCGCCGTCGCGCCGCAGCGCCCAGAACAGCGCGGCGACGCCGACGAACGCGAGGGGCCACCACCCGCGGTCGGGGAACGCCGCGTCGGTGACGAGGCCGCCCACGAGGGCCAGGAGCAGCGTGAGCGGCCGCGACGGGGGCCCGACGAGGGTGCGGCCGTCCGTCGTCCCGGGGACGCGGCGACCGGTCTCGCCGTGGCCGGTCTCGGAGGTGGTGGATGCCGGGGAGTCCGGGGCTGACGTGTCCGGTACCGCGGGGCGGGGTCGCCCGGCCGGGGCGGCCGTGGGCTCGGGGGCGTGCACGGGTGCACCCTACGCCACGCACCTGCACGGACCCAGGTCCGCGGCGGCGGCCCGGCGGGTGAACGAGACGGTGGGTGTGTGCGGGCCCGCGCGCCCTTCGGCCCGTACGCCGCCGCCACCGGCGGAGCACGTTTTCTACTGAGCGCGCGGGCCCGGCCAGGTACCCGGCGCGGCACGCCGAGGGGTCGTCGTCGGTGGCTGATCCCCCTGCGGCCACGGGGGCCGGAACACCCTGTCGAACCTACTCCGGCTCACGGCCCTGTCAAGCGGTAGCGGTCAGACGAACGTGTCGAACAGGGGGACGCCGTCGCGCACGGTCTGCAGGCACCGCGGCCGCGGCACGTCGGGACCGAGCTCCGGCAGGAGCGGCTGCCCGGCGCGCGCGTCCGTGCTCCACGACGACGTCGTGCGCCCGAGCGCGCCCTGCACGACCAGGTGCTCGCCCCGCCACACCGCCAGGTGCGCGGGCGCCCCGACGCGCAGCTGCCCGGCGCCCGTGTGGTCCAGCCCCGCGATGCGCCACCCGCCGCGCGTGTGCGCGCGGAACGCGGCCCGCGCCGAGATCTGCTGGTCCGGGTCCACGTGCGACATCGCCGCGAGCACGCCCGCCCAGGGGTCGAGGCGGGTCACCGGCGCGTCCGAACCGAACGCCAGCGGGACGCCCGCGCCCGCGAGGTCCGCGAACGGGCTCAGTCCCTCCGCCCGGGTCGCGCCCACGCGCGCCGCGTACATGCCCTGCGGGCCGCCCCACGCGGCGTCGAACCCGGGCTGGATGCTCAGGCTCACGCCGAACAGCAGCAGGGACGCCAGCGCCGACGCGTCCACGAACAGCGCGTGCTCCACCCGGTGCCGCGCCGCGCGCACCGCGCCCTGGCCGTGGACCTCCGCCGCGACCTTGAGCCCGAGGACGAGCTCGTCCATCGCGCGGTCACCGATGACGTGGAACCCGCCCTGCGTGCCCGCCGCACCGACCGCGGACAGGTGGTTCGCGATCTGCTCCGCGCTCAGGTAGAGGTTCCCGCGGTCGGTCCGGTCCGGCCCGTCCTGGTAGGGCAGGCGCATCGCCGCGGTGCGCGACCCGATCGACCCGTCCACGTTGAGGTCGCCCGCGATGCCCGTCAGGCCCGGCACGTCCGCGAGGAGGTCACGCGCGTCGTCGACCGTGGTGCACAGCTCGCCCCGGTACCCGACGACGTGCGCCAGCCCCGAGGACGCCTCGCCCGTGAGCGCGAGCAGCTCGCGCAGCCCGGCGCGCGTGTCGATGTGCGGTGCGCTCATCTCGTGCACCGACACGATGCCCTGCTCCGCCGCGGCACGCAGCGCCGCCCGGTACAGGTCGGTGCGCCGTGCCGGCGACACGTCGCGCGCGACGTCGCGCGCCACGTGGTGCGCCTCCCCCATGACCCAGCCCGACTCGTCCCACCCCGGTCGCTCCTCCAGGGCACAGCGCCGCGCGAGCGTCGTGGAGACGACGGCCGAGTGCACGTCGACGCGCGCCGCGTACACCGCGCGCCCGCCGGCGGCCGCGTCGAGCTCGTCGCGCGTCGGGGGGCGCCCCTCGGGCCAGGACCGCTCGTCCCACCCGAACGCGAGCACGACGTCGTCGTCCCCGGCGTCCGCGGCGGTCTTCGCGATCGCCTCGAGCGCGGCCGCGAGGGTCGTGACGCCGGCGCTCGCGGACAGGTCGACGCCGGCGAGGGCGAGCCCGACCTCGAACAGGTGGACGTGCGCGTCGACGAACCCGGGCGCGACGAGCGCGCCGTCGAGGTCGATCACGCGGTCGGCGCGGGCGGCGAGCCCGTCGGCCGTGTCGTCGGCGCCGATCCAGGCGATGATGCCGTCGTCGACGAGGAGTGCTTCCGCGAACGGGTCGGCCTGGGAGTGGATCACGCCGCCGCGGTACAGGGTTGAGGCCACAATCCTTCACGATACCGCCACAACCGCCCGAACCTCACCCCTCCGGTGTGACGTCCGCGCAGGTCGCGGCGGGTGTCGTGCACGTCACGCGCCCCGCCCGGCACTCGGGGTGCCCGTTCGGTCGGCTCAGACGCTCGAGTACGCGACCACGCCGCGCCGCAGCTTCTCGATCGCCTGGTGCGCGGTGCGGCGCACGGCGGGCGTGGGCGCGGCGGTCGCGACCTGGTCGAGGACGTCGATCACCTGCTTGCACCAGCGCACGAAGTCGCCGGCCGCGATCTCCGAGCCGCGCAGCACCGCGTCGAGGCTGCGGCCCACGGCCCACCGGTGCACGGCGGTGACGAGGCCCTCGTCGAGGGGGCCGGTCGCGTCGATGTCGTGCGCCTCCTCGAGGTCGTCCACCTCGGACCACACGCGCGTGGTCGCCTCGAGCGCGCGGGCGAGCTTGCCGTGGGGGCCGCCGGGGACGTCGGGCTCGCCGTGGTCCTCCCGCCGCCCGGCGTACACGCACGTGGACACCACCGCCGCGAGGGCGGGGGCGTCGAGGTCCTCCCACACGCCGCGGCGCAGGCACTCGGCCAGCAGCAGGTCGTTCTCCGCGTACAGGCGCCGCAACCACTGCCCGTCGCGCGTGACACGCAGCCCGGCGCGGCCCGCGGGGTCCCGGTCGCGGTCGCGGGGCCCGCCGCCCGGTTCCTCCGCGTCCAGGGCGTCCTCGAGCGGCGCGACCGGGTCGTCCGCGGCGTCGCCCGGGGCGAGGTAGCCGAGCGTGAGCAGGACGTCGCAGATGCGGTCGAACACGCGCGCGATGGACCCGGTGCGGCCCTCGACGCGGCGCACGAGCTGGTCGTGCTCCTTCTTGAGGCGCGCCCACCGCTCGGCCCAGCGCGCGTGGTCCTCACGGTCGGGGCAGTCGTGGCACGGGTGGGCGCGCAGCTGCGCGCGCAGGCGCGAGAGCTCGGCGTCGTCCGCGGCGGCCGACCGGGCGCGGGCGGTGCGCCCGGGGCGCGCGCCGGGCTCGTCGAGCGCCCCGAGGGCGTTGCGCAGCGTGGACGCGAGGTCGCGCCGCTGCGCCGGGACGCGCGGGTTGAACGACTTCGGCACACGGACCTTGGCCACGGTGCGGATGCCGCCGGGCGCGTCGGCCACGGTGAGCTTCTTCACCTGCCGGTCCTGCGTGAGCACGGTCGGGCGCGGCCCGTCGAACCCCGCCCCCTCCCCCGGGTCGAGCACGACGACGTAGCCCGCACGCCGCCCCGACGGCACCTCGACCACGTCCCCGGGCCGCAGCCGCTCGAACGCCGCCACGACCTCCGCGCGGCGCGACCGGCTCGCGGCGCGCGACAGGTCGCCCTCCCGGGCGGTGATGCGCCGCCGCAGCGCCGCGTACTGGGCGAAGTCGCCGCGGTCGCACGTCATGGCCTGGGCGTACCCGTCGAGCGCCTCGGCGTGCGCCTGCGCCTGCTTCGCGAGCCCGACGACGCCGCGGTCGGCCTGGAACTGGGCGAACGACGTCTCCAGCACGTCGCGCGCCCGGTCCCGCCCGACCTGCGCGACGAGGTTCACCGCCATGTTGTACGTGGGCCGGAAGCTGGAGCGCAGCGGGTACAGGCGCTTGGACGCCAGGCCCGCGAGATGCACGGGGTCGAGGCCCGCGTGGTCGACGACGACGGCGTGCCCCTCGACGTCGATGCCGCGCCGCCCCGCCCGTCCGGTGAGCTGGGTGTACTCGCCGGGGGTGACGTCCACGTGCGCGGTGCCGTCCCACTTGACGAGCTTCTCCAGCGCGACGGACCGTGCGGGCATGTTGATGCCGAGCGCGAGCGTCTCGGTCGCGAACACGACCTTGACGAGGCCGCGGCTGAACAGCTCCTCGACGGTCTCCTTGAACACGGGCAGCATCCCGGCGTGGTGCGCCGCGATCCCGCGCGCCAGCGACTCGGTCCACGTCCAGTACCCGAGCACGTCCAGGTCCTCGGCGGGGATGGTCTCGGTGCGCTCCTCGGCGACGCGACGGATCTCCGCCTCCTCCGCGGGCGAGGTGAGGCGCAGCCCCGCGGCCAGGCACTGCTGCACGGCGCCCTCGCACCCGGCGCGGGAGAAGATGAAGTAGATCGCGGGCAGCAGCCCGTCCGCGTCCAGGGCGTCCACGACGGCGAACCGGGCCGGGGTGCGACGTGACCCGAGCCCGGACCGGTCGGGGCCGGGACGCCGCCCGCCCCGCCCCCGGTACCCGCGGTCGCCCGGGCCGCGCCGCCCGCCCGGACCCGACGCGCTCGTGCGCGGGGCCGCGCGGAACGCGGCCAGCAGGTCCGGGTTGATGGGCGGGTTCACGCCCGGGTCCGTGGGGTCCACGTGCCCCGCGTACAGGTCGAGCAGGTCTGCGCCGAGCGCCCGGCCTCCGCCCGCGTGCGCGACCCCGGTCGCCGGGTTCGCCGACGCGACGAGCACGTGCTGCCACAGCGGCACGGGCCGGCGCTCGCTGACGACCACGGTCGTGTCGCCGCGCACCATCTCCAGCCAGTCGCCGAACTCCTCCGCGTTCGACACCGTCGCGGACAGGGACACGAGCTGGACGTCGTCGGGCAGGTGGATGATGACCTCCTCCCACACCGGCCCGCGGAACCGGTCGGCGAGGTAGTGCACCTCGTCCATGACGACGAACGCGAGGCCGTCGAGGGTGCGCGAGCCCGCGTAGAGCATGTTGCGCAGCACCTCGGTCGTCATGACGACGACGGGCGCCTCCCCGTTGATCGTCGTGTCGCCGGTGAGCAGGCCCACCGAGTCGGCGCCGTAGCGGCGCACGAGGTCGCCGTACTTCTGGTTGGACAGCGCCTTGATCGGGGTCGTGTAGAACGCCTTGCGCCCGCCGGCGAGGGCGAGGTGGACCGCGAACTCGCCGACGACCGTCTTGCCCGCGCCCGTCGGGGCGGCCACGAGCACGCCGCGCCCCTCCTCGAGCGCCTCGCACGCGCGCTCCTGGAAGTCGTCGAGCGGGAAGTCGAGGACCTGCCGGAACTCCGCGAGCCGCGTGCGGGCCGCCGCCTGGCGGGCCCGGGACGCGGCGTAACGGGCGGCGGGCGATTCAGCGGCCGTCATGGTGCCAGCCTACGGTCCGGCGCCGACCTCGCCGGTCGGCGCGCGGGCCGCCGGGAGGCGACCGGCGCGTCCGCGGCGGACGGCCGGCGGAGGGTCAGTGCGCGGCGGGCCCGGCCGCCACGTGCAGGACGTGCAGCGCGCCCGGCACCACGTCGACCCGCAGCGGCAGAGGACCCAGGTGCTCCCCGTCGGCGAACGCGTGCGGCGGGGTCGCGCCCGCCTCGGTCGCCGCGACCGTCACCGACGTCGCGCGCAGGGTCCCGACCCCGGGGTTCGCCAGGTGCCGCCCCGCGTACATGCCGGGGAAGATGCGCGTCGCGCCCCAGCGCCCGAACGGGCCCGCGACGACGACGTCGAGCAGGCCGTCGTCGAGCGCCGCGCCCGGCGCGATCCGGATGCCGCCGCCGATGCGCGGCCCGTTCGCGACCGACACGAGGGCGCCCGGCGACTCCCACACCACGGTCCGCCCGCCCTGCGCGTCGGGGGCGTCGGGGCTCGTCCCGAGGGCGGCGCCGTCGCGCAGGAGGGGCGCGCCAGCGAGCAGGTCGGGCAGCTCGTCGCCCGCGGGCACGCCGCGCAGCGTGACGCGGTACCCGTACGGGCGGTACCGGGTGATCTCCGTGAGGGCCGAGCGCGCGTACCGCGACCGCCCGCGCGGCCACGTGGCCGCGTTCGCGTGGGCGTTGACGGCCGCGTCGATCCCCGCGGAGAGCACGCCCGCGTACCAGCGGGGCGCAGCCAGGTGCTCGCCCGTGACGCGGGCGGCGTCGACCGCGCGCACGGACGGCCGGGCGCTCGCCGAGGACTCGGTGCTCGCGGCGGTGCCCAGAGCGGTGAGGAGGGCGTCCACGCACCGGTCCGCACGGGTCGTGGGCAGCCCGAGGCCGTGCGCGAAGTCGTTGCCCGTCCCGACCGCGACGATGCCGAGGGGGATCCCGGTCCCGGCGGTCGCGTTGACGCCGAGGTGCACCATGCCGTCCCCGCCGACGACGACGAGGGCGTCCACCCCGGGTCGGGCTCCCGCACCGCCCGCGCCGCGCACGGCGGCGTCGGCCGACTCCTGGGCGAGGGGCAGGCTGGGCGCGCTGAGGTCGACGACGTCGTGCCCGGCCGCGCGCAGCGCCTCGGCGGTGCGCGCGCCCGCGGTGCGACCGCGGCCGCGCCCGGCCGTCGGGTTGACGACGAGCGCGACCGTGCTCATGCGCGTCCCCCGCGCCCGGCAGGGCGCGGCCGGGGCACGGCGCTCACAGGGCGAGCCGTGCGGCGTCGCGGCTGTCGACGCGCCGGTCGTGCAGGACGCTGACGCCGTACGCGGCGAAGTAGAGCGCGCAGACGGGCAGAGCGACCGTGAACATCGTCAGCACGTCCGGCGTGGGCGTCATGATGGCGGCGAACAGGAACGAGATGAGCACGGCCCACCGCCAGCCCGCCAACCACGTCGAGGCGCGCACCACGCCCATCGTGTTGAGCGCCACCATGACCACCGGCACGAGGAACGCGATGCCGAACGCCAGCATGAGCCGCATGACGAACCCGAGGTACATCTGCGCGTTGATGAGGTTCGCGCTGCCGTCGGGGACGAACTCGTTGAGCAGCGCGACCGCGCGCGGCAGCATCACCCAGGCGAGTGCGATGCCGCCCAGGAACAGCGGTACGGCGGCGCCGATGAAGCCGAACGCGTACCGCTTCTCCTTCGACGTCAGCCCCGGCGTGATGAACGCGAAGAGCTGGTACAGCCACCACGGGCTCGTCAGGATCACACCCAGGAACAGGGAGACCTTGACCTTCATGTCGATGGCGGTCGCCACGCCCTCGAAGTTGAGGCCCGTCAGGACCTCTCGCCGTTCGGCAGCGTCGATCAGCGGCTGCTGGAGCGCCTGAAGCACCGGGTCGTACACCATCCATCCGACGACGGCGCCGACGAGGAGGCCTATCGCGGAGAGGAAGAGGCGCTTGCGGATCTCGACGAGATGCTCGCGCAGGGGCATCCGCCCCTCGGGGTCACGGGCTGATCGTGACACCGACTATGCCTTCGGCGTGTCGTCCTGCGTCGAGGACGTCGTGCCTCCCGCCACGGTCGTCGCGCCGCCCGGGGTGGTTGCACTCGCGCCGGACTGCGTCGTGGTGCCGCTCGGCGGCGGCGTCGGCGTCGTCGACGCGTCGTCGTCCTCCCGGAGGTCCTTGACCTCCTTCTTGAAGATCTTCAGGGACTGCCCCACGGAACGGGCCATGTCCGGGAGCCTCTTGGACCCGAACAGCAGCACGACGAGGAGGATGAGGACGACGATCGTCGCGGGGTGACGAAGGATGTTCACGGCGAGAACCTACTACTCGTGGGCGGCAAGGGGCGACGTTGCTCTACGCGCCATCATAGGTCACGCAGTTCGCCCCGACCGGGCCGTGCTCGAAGGGCTCGCAGGCCGGTCAGGCGTTGAACCGGCGCCAGCGGGACCAGACCTGCTCGTCTCGCCGCCGCCGCAGCACGCGCCGCTCCGCCCTCTCAGCGCGGAGCAGGTCCACGCGCTCCTGGAGCCCGACCGGGTCGTCGAACAGGGTCGGCGCGGTCGACGGCTGCGCCTCCTCCAGGGCCCGCGACAGCTCGTCCGCCCGCGCGCTCATGTCCGCCGCGACCTGCGAGGCGCGCGACAGCTCGCGCCCCAGCCCCTTCACGGACCTCCACAGGCGCCGCGCGAGGAAGAACGCGCCCACGAGCGTGCCCACGACGAGCAGCGTCCAGACCCAGAACCACATGCCGCCCACCCTAGCCAGCAGCCCGCTCGCCGGACGCCTCGTCGCCCGCCGCGCCGTCGGGCTCGCCCGGCAGGTGCGCGTACGCGGACAGGGCGGCGCTCGCGGCCTCGCGCACGTCGCGCGCGACCGACGCGGGCTCGACGGCGAGCACGTGCCGCGCCCGCTCCGTGAGGAGCTGGCGCAGCCACACCGGGTTGGTGACGCGCAGGCGCACCTCGAACGCGCCGTCGGGCAGGTTGCGCACGGACTCGACCGGGACCTGCTCGGCGACGGCGCGCGCGGGGCTGGCGAACGTGATCGTCGCGAGCGGGGCGTCGCCGGTGGGGGTGAAGTCGACGTCAGGGTCGACGTCGTGCCCCTCCACGGGCTGGTCCAGCTCGGTGGCGTCAAGGATGCGGTCGACGCGGAACGTGCGGCGCCCCCGGGCGCGGTGGCACCACGCGAGCAGGTAGGCGTGCTCGTCCTGCGTGTGCAGCGACACGGGGTCGACCTCGCGCTCGGACTCCTCGTCCGCGGCCGTCACGTACCGGATCCGCAGGCGGTGTCCCGCGACGAGCGCGCTGGTGATCGCGGCGACCACGCGCGGGTCGCCCTCGGGCGCGAGCTGCACGTCGAGCGCGGCCGCCGCCTCGCCGGTCGCGTCGGTCAGCTTGCGCAGCACCGACTCGACGACGCCCGCGCGCTCCGGGTCGGCCTGCACCGCCGCGGTCTCCCGCATGGCGCGCAGCGCCGCGATGAGCGCGACCGCCTCGCGCGTGCCGAGCCGCAGGGGCCGCGTCATGCCACGCGCCTCGGTGAGCCGCACGACGCCGCGCTCGATCGAGTCGGCGTCGAAGTCGATGAGGTCGTCCGGCCAGTACCCGGGCGTGCCCGACACCCACAGGGCGTCGACGTCGTCCAGGACCTGGCGCTCGCTCACGCCGAAGTGGCGGGCGAGCTCGCCCACCGGCACCGGGCCCGCCCCGTCCAGGTACGCGACGATGCCCAGGAGGCGCACCAGCCGGTCGTCCGCGCGCTCAGCCACGCCCCGTCACCTCCGTCGACCCCGCGCCCTCGCCCGCGCCGGCCCCGACGCCCTGCGCGGAGCCCAGCGCCGCCGCGTCCCGCAGCCGCCGCACGACCGCCGCACGCAGGTCGGGCGGCCCGATCACCAGCACCGCGTCCCCGTACCCGACGACCTCGTCCGCCAGCGCGTACCGCACGTCGTACGCGACCTCCAGCACGTCGCGGCCCGCGCCGTCGCCCGCCCGCGCGTCCGGCACCGACCCCACGACCGTGCCGCGCGCCCGCAGCGCGCCCGCGCGCTCCGGCACGACCGCCAGGCGCGCGACCCCACCCGCGTCACGCGTGCCCAGCGCCGCGTCCACGTCCACGTCGACCGGCACCTCGAACGCGTCGCGCGGACCCGTCGCCCGCACCCGGCCCTCGACCCGGCTCAGCCGGTACGACCGCGGCGCCCCGCGGTCCAGGTCGAACCCCACCAGGTACCAGCCGCCGCGACGCGCCGCGATCCGCCACGGCTGCGCGCGCCGCGCCCGCACCTCCCCCGTGCTCGCCGCCCGGTACGTGAACGACACCGCGCGCCGCGCCGAGATCGCGTCCATGAGGGTCGCGTACGCGTCGCCCACCGGCCGCACCTGCGGCGCCAGGCCCGCGACGACGTCCATCGCGGTCTCCCCCGCGCCCGCCGCGCGCAGCTTCGTCAGCGCCCGCGAGATGTCCGTCCGCAGCGTCTTGTCCTGCCAGAACTGCGCCGCCAGCGCCAGCACCCCCAGCTCCGCCGGCGTCAGGTCCACCGCGGGCAGCGCGTACGCGTCCTGGTCGATCCGGTACCCCACCTCGTCCGCGTGCCCGCCCGCGTCCACCGTGACGATCGGGATCCCCAGGTCGCGCAACGTGTCCTTGTCGCGCTCGAACATCCGTTCGAACGCGTCCGGAGAGGGCGCGTCGCCGTACCCCGCCACGCTGACGCGGATCTGCTGCTTCGTCATCGAGGCGTTCGTGTTCACCAGCGCGATCACCAGGTTCAGCAGGCGCGCGGCCGGATTCGTCGGCGACGACCCCGACGACGACGGCGCAGAGCCGGGCACGGGATCGGGCGCGACGGAGGGGGGAGTGGGCTCGGACATCGGCACCACGCTAGTCGGTCGATAGGGTGTGCCGCGTGATCACGTGGCGGACCGCGACCGTGGTGTCGCACGCGAAGGCCTGGACCGGCGCCCAGGAGCTGCACGTGCGGCTCCACCACCCCCTCCCCGGGCGGGACGACGACCCCGACGCGACCGTGCGCGCCCTCGCGTACACCCAGCTCGTCGGCACCCCCGACCCCGGCGACCACGTGCTCCTCAACGTCTCCGCCCTCGCGCGCGGCCTCGGCACCGGCGGGTACGCCCTCGTCGTCGGGCCCGCCCAGCCCGGCACCCCCCTCCCGCCCGACCCCGCACCCGGACCCGGCCACCTCGTCAAGGCCCGGTACACCCCCCTCCAAGCCCTCGTCCTCGGCGTCGACGAGCAGGAGTCCCCCCACCACGACACCCTCCGCGACGCCGACGACCTCGACGCCACCCCCGTCGTCGTCGCCGACCTCCACTCCGCCCTCCCCGCCGTCGTCGCCGGCGCCCGGCACGCCGCGGCGCTCGCGGGCCGCCCCGCACCCCGCGTCGCCTACGTCATGACCGACGGCGGCGCGCTGCCCGCCGCGTTCTCCCGCACCGTCGCCACCCTGCGCGAGACCGGCTGGATCGACACCTGCCTCACCGTCGGGCAGGCGTTCGGCGGCGACCTCGAGGCCGTCACCGTGCACACCGGCCTCCTCGCCGCACGCCACGTCACCGGCGCCGACCTCGTCGTCGTCGCCCAGGGACCCGGCAACCTCGGCACCGGCACCCGCTGGGGCTTCTCCGGCGTCGCCGCCGGCGAGGCCCTCAACGCCGTCGCCGCCCTGGGCGGCCGCCCCGTCGCGTCCCTGCGCGTCTCCGGCGCCGACGCCCGCGACCGCCACCTCGGCGTCTCCCACCACTCCCTCACCGCCTACGGCCGCGTCGCGCTCGCCGCGAGCGACGTCCCCGTGCCCGTCCCCACGCCCGACGTCGAGCGGCTCCCCGGGTGGGGCGCCGACCTCACCCGCCGCGTCACCGAGCAGGCCACGACCCTCTCCGCCCCCACCGGGCGCCACCACCTCGTCGACGTCCCCGCCGACCCCGCCCTCCTCGACGCCCTCCACGCCGTCCCCGTCCGGCTCTCCACCATGGGCCGCGGCCTCGACACCGACCCCGCCGCGTTCGTGGCCGCCGCCGTCGCCGGCGTCCACGCGGAGTCGCTACGGCCCGCATGACCGCACCGCAGGGGGACGACCACCGCCGGCCCGGACCGGCACGCTTCGCCGCCGTCGCCGCACTGGCGCTCGCGGCGGTGCTCGCCGCGGCCGTCGGCGCGCCGTGGGGCTGGGAGGCGCCGGGCTGGTTCGACGACGTCGCGCGGGACCCGGTCGCGCCGCCACCGGACACCGCGACGACCCGTGACGCGAACACCGGCCCGGACGACCTCCGGGGCCTGGCCGACACCGGCGGCATCTCGTTCGACACGTACCTGCTCGGGTTCCTGGGCGTGGTCGTGCTCGTGGTCCTCGTCGTGCTCGCGCGCCGGTACCTCCCGGCGCTCCTCGTGCGACGACGCCGACGAGAGCTCCTCGTCACGGCACCCGGCGCCGTCTCCGTCCACGCGGCCGAGGACCCGGTCGTGCCCGAGCTGCGCGAGGCGGTCGACCGGGCGCACGACGACCTGCACGTGCCTGACGTCGACCCGCACGACGCCGTCGTCGCCGCGTGGGTCGCGCTCGAGCGCGCCGCGGAGCGGGCAGGCACCCGACGTGACCCCGCCCAGACCCCGACGGAGTTCACGAGCGCCGTGCTGGCCAGCACCCGGGTGGACGCGGACGCCGTCGCGACGCTCCGAGGCCTGTACCACCGTGCCCGGTTCGGCGAGACGCCGCTCGGTGTGCACGACCTGGAGGCGGCTCGCGCCGCCCTCGCCCGCATCGCGGCGGACCTCGCGCCGCGGGCCGGACTCCCCGCGGACGGGACACCCGACCCGGCCGCGCCCCACGACCGCCCGCTGCGCGACGAGGCACGACGGTGAGGGCGCGCGAGCGCTGGGATCGCCTGCGCCCGGCGGACCGGCACGCCCTGCTCGCCGCCGCCGCCGTCGTCGGGCTCGGCGTGGTCCTCGTGCTGCTCGGGTCGTCGCCCGCGCACGCCCTCATGCTCACGACCCTCGCCGTCGCGGGCGTCCTGCTGTGGCACCGCACCGGCTACGCCGGGGACACCGTGTGGCCGCGCGTCCCCGACGTGCGGCGCGACGGCAACCGGCGCGACGTGTCCGACCTCGGCTGGTCCGTCCTGGGCCGCGACGGCCGCGTCACGGTCACCGCCGCGCGCCGGGTGCGCCACCTCACGGAGCGTCGCCTGGCCCGCCACGGGATCGACGACCTCGCCGACCCCGGCGCCGCGACCGACCTGGCACGGCTCCTCGGTCCCCGCGCGGCGCGCACCGTCCACGGCCTGGTCACCGACCGACGCCTCCCGACGCCCGCGGAGCTCGACACCTGGCTCGCGGCGCTCGACCGGCTCGACCAGACCCCCACCACCCCGGACCGCCCCGACGGAGGGACACCCCGATGACCGCCGACCCCGCCCCCCGCACCGCCGCACCCGCCGCACCCGCCGCAGGCCTCGACGTGCCGACCGTCGCCGCGCACGGCCGCGCCGTCCTCGACGAGGTCGCGACCGCCGTCGTCGGCGCCCGCGAACCCCTCACGCTCGCGCTCGCCGCCGTGCTCGCCGGCGGGCACGTGCTGTTCGAGGACGTTCCCGGGCTCGGCAAGACCCTCGCCGCCCGCAGCCTCGCCCGGGCGCTCGGCCTCGACTTCACGCGGTTGCAGTGCACCCCCGACCTCCTGCCCTCGGACGTCACCGGCTCCTCCGTGTACGACCCCGCGACCCGGACCTTCGAGTTCCGGCCCGGGCCCGTCTTCACCGGGCTGCTGCTCGCCGACGAGATCAACCGCACCGCCCCCAAGACGCAGTCCGCGCTGCTCGAGTCCATGGCCGAGCGCCAGGTCACCGTCGAGGGCACCACCCACGTGCTGCCCCGCCCCTTCCACGTCGTCGCGACGTCCAACCCCGTCGAGCACGAGGGCACCTACCCGCTCCCCGAGGCGCAGCTCGACCGCTTCATGGTGCGCCTGTCCGTCGGGTACCCCGCGCGCGACGAGGAGCGTGAGGTCCTCACCCGCCGCATCGCCCGCCGCCACGACGACCCCGTCGTCCGCCAGGTCGTCGACCGCGACACCGTCCTCGCCATGCAGGCCGCCGTCGAGCAGGTCGACGTCCACCCCGACGTCATCGCCTACTGCGTCGACCTCGCCACGGCCACCCGCACCCACCGCGACCTCGAGGTCGGCGCGTCCCCCCGCGGGTCCCAGAACCTCGCCCTCCTCGCCCGCGGCGTCGCCGTGCTCGACGGGCGCGACGTCGTCCTGCCCGAGGACGTCAAGCGCGTCGCCGTCCCCGTGCTCGCCCACCGCCTCACGCTCACCCCCGGGGCCTGGGCCGCCGACCTGCGGCCCGAGACCGTCGTCGCCGGCATCCTCCAGACCGTCCCCGGCCCCGCCACCGTCGGCGACCGCGGATGAGCACCCCCACGGCGGACCGCGACGACCCGCCCCGCTGGCGCACCACCGTCCACCTCGCCGCCGGCGTCCTCCTCGGCACCACCCTCCTCGCCCTCGGCGTCCTCTTCCGCCGCCCCGACGCAGCCCTCCTCGGGCTCGCACCGCTGCTCGGCGCCGTCTGGGGCTGGACCCACCGACCCCACGGGCCCGTCACCGTGCGGGTCGTCCTCGACACCGACGCCCCGGCCGGGACCCTCGCCGCCCGCACCGTCGCCGACGTCCCAGCCGGGGTCGAGCTCCTGCGACTGCGGGCCCTCGCCCCCGGCGGCCTCGTCACCGAACGCCTGGTCCGCACCACGACCGGAAACCACGAGCTCACCTGGCACGCACCCTCCGCCCGCACCGGCGTCACCGACACCCTCCGCGTCGACTACGCCGCGTACGGGCCCGACGGCGTCGAGGAGCAGGTCGTCCGCGTCGCCCGCGGCCCGCGCCGGCTCGTCCTGCCCCGCCCGACCCCGCTCGGGCGCCTGCCCCTCTCCTCCCGCCTGCGCGGACTCTCCGGCCCCCACACCTCCCGACGCCCCGGCGACGGCACCGAGCTGCGCGACGTCGACGCCTTCCGCCCCGGCGACCGGCTCCGCCGCATCGACTGGCGCGCCACCGCCCGCCGCTCCCCCACCCTCGACACCCTCTACGTCCGCCGGACCTTCGGGACCGCGGAGGCGACCGTCGTCCTCGTCGTCGACTCCCGCGACGACGTCGCCCCCGACCTCGCCACCTGGAGCGGCGTCGGCGCCCAACGCCCCGACGAGGCCACGTCCCTCGACCTCGCCCGCCACGCCGCCGCCTCCGTCGCCCAGGCCGTCCTCGCCGACGGCGACCGCGTCGCCCTCGACGACCTCGGCCGCCTCGCCCGACCCGTCCGACCCGGCGGCGGACGACGCCACCTGCGCCGCATCCTCCACGGCCTCGCCCTCGCCCGACCAGTCGGCGACCCCTCCGCCCGCCACCGACCGCCCCAGGTCCCCGCCGGCGCCGCCGTCTACCTCTTCTCGACCCTGCTCGACGACGAGGCGCCCCACCTCGCCCGCCAGTGGCACGACACCGGGCACGTGGTGGTCGTCGTCGACGTCCTCCCACCCGTCTCCGTCGCCGAGGTCGACGACCACGTCGCGACCGCCTGGTCCGTCACCCGCCACGAGCGCGCGGACCGCGTCCACGACCTGCGCGAGCGCGGGATCGTCGTCGCACGCTGGTACGACGGCACGCCCGGCGCCGACGGCGCTCGCAGGACGCTCGAGCTCGCGGCACGACGGCTCGACCGGCAAGGGCCCGGACGTCCGAGCCCCACCGGAGCCACCCGATGAGGCGACTCGCCCGCCGCGACGTCGTCACCGCCGGACCGCGCCCTCGCCTCCGGGTCGAGACCGAGCACACCTTCCCCGGGTGGTGCCCGCGCGTCCTCCTCCTCGTCCTCGCCACCGCCTTCGCCGGAGCCTCGCTCCAGACGACCGGGCTCGCGCCGTCGCTGGTCTGGGGAGCCGCGGTCGGCCTCGGGGCCGTCACCGCCTACCTGCCCGCCCCGCCCGTGCCCCACCTGCTCGTTCTCCTCGGCGGGCTCGTCCTGCTCATGGAAGGGGACGCTCCGTTCGACCCCGTCGTGCTCGTCCTCCTCCCGCTGGGTCACCTCGTCCTGCGCACGGCCTGGTGGTCGGACCACGTGCCGCCCGAGGCGCGTGCGGAGCTGCGCGCCGTCGTGCCCGACCTCCGCAGGGTCGTCGCGCTCCAGGCCGTGCTCCTCCTCGTGGCGCTCGCGGTGCAGGCGATCACCGCGGGAGTCGTCGCGTCCGCGGTCGCCACCGCCCTCGGCGGGATCGCCGTGCTGGGCCTCGTGCTGCTCGTCACGCCGCGGGACTGACCTCGCGCTGCGAGCGGCCGGGGACCGCCCGACGATGGCGGGACGGCGCCCGACGCCGTCCCGCCGTCACGGCGGCGACCGCACCCGACCCGAGGAGGCACCCATGGCCGCTCGCTCCGACCTGCCGAAGTACACCGTCCCGTCGCTCACCCCCGAGGAAGGGGCGAAGGTCGCCGGGATCCTCCAGGAGCGCCTCCACGCGCTCAACGATCTTCAGCTCACGCTCAAGCACATCCACTGGAACGTCGTCGGACCCCACTTCATCGCGGTGCACGAGATGATCGACCCGCAGGTCGACGCCGTCCGCGCGATGGTCGACGCCGTCGCGGAGCGCATCGCGACCCTGGGCGTCTCCCCGAAGGGCACGCCCGGCGCCCTGGTCGCCGAGCGGAGCTGGGAGGACTACTCGCTCGGCCGCGCCTCGACCATCGCCCACCTCGGGGCGCTCGACGAGGTGTACGTCGGGGTCATCACGGCGCACCGCGAGGCCGCGTCCGCGACCGAGGAGCTCGACGACGTGACCAACGACCTGCTCATCGGGCACCTGCACGACCTCGAGCTGTTCCACTGGTTCGTCCGCGCGCACCTCGAGTCGACCGGTGGTGACCTCTCCACCGACGGGGCGCGCACCGAGACCGGTGCGGCGCGCAAGGCCGAGCAGGCGGCCGCCGGCCAGCCCTGACGTCCGCTCCCCCGCCGGACTGCTGCTCCGCAGCACAGAGCCGGCCGCACGCCGCGGTCCACCCGACGCGGCGTGCGGCCGTCCTTTCTGTGCTCTGTGGTGAGGTTCCTACGGAGGTGGGGTCGGTCATGGTCGCTTGGCACACTATTTTTTCCGAAAGTGACGTAGGCTCGTCGGATGAGCGACAACACTCCCCGGCGGCCCGCCGTCCGCCAGCTCCGCCTCGTCGTCGAGGCAGCCGACTACGACGCCGCCCTCGCCTTCTACCGCGACGTCCTGGGCCTCCCCGAGCGCATCGCGTACGCCGACGGCGAGGACGACCGGGTGGCGATCCTCGACGTCGGGCACGCGACGCTCGAGATCGCGAACCCTGCCCACAAGCGGGCGATCGACGACGTGGAGGTCGGGCGCCAGGTCGCAGGCCACCTCCGGGTCGCGTTCGAGGTCGACGACGCGCGGGTCGCCACCGACCGTGCGGTCGAGGCCGGGGCGGAGCTCGTCGCTCCCCCGACCCGCACCCCGTGGGGCTCGCTCAACTCACGGCTCGACGCCCCCGCCGGCCTCCACGTCACCCTGTTCCAGGAGCTCGGCGGCGAGGAGGGCGTCCCGCCCGGCGTCGTCGCCGAGCCCGGGGCCCGCGACGATCCCGCTGCCGACGGGCGCTGACGCCTCGACCCACGCGCGTCGGACCTGCTCGAAGCGCGTCGGCAGCGGCGCCCGAACGGCGCCGTAGCGGGCGTTCGTCCGGTGCACGAACCGCCGCCACGAGAGCACGAGACCCTGCTTCGTGATGGGCAGGCCGCTCGACACCGTGACGCCGTTGTCGTGCGTGTGGTGCACCGTGAGCAGCAGCGCGCGCGGCACCGATCCCTCGAGGTCCGCCGCGAGCACCTCCCGCACGGCCATCCAGCGCCGCAGCACCACGACGACGCTCGCGCTGAGCACGTGCTCGCGGACCGTACGGTGCTTGCCGTGCGTCAGGACGACCCTCCCCTCCCCCGCGCGCGCCGTCGCGGGACCGAGGTCGATCGCGTCCGCGGTGCAGCGCAGGAGGTCGCCGTACCGGGCGCCCGTCGCGCGCGTGAGGCCGGCGATCACGGCGAGCCGCACCGTCTCCGGCTTCGCCGACTCCACCATCGCCTCGGTGGCGAGCGTCCGCCACACCCACTCGGCCTCGTCCAGCGAGACCGTCGGTCGGGGATAGCGAGACGGCGAGGCCGCGGGGCGGGCGGCCGCCTCGTCGGAGCCGTTTTCGGGTGGGACGGTGGCGTCGGTGGTCACGGGAGCAAACCTAGCCGCTTGGCACACTATTACCCTCCAACGCGCCGAGAGCGGCTCGCGGAGCGACCAACCTGTCGCGCGAGATTGAATACCTATGCAGATTGGCGCATACTTTGAGCATGTCCAAGGTTCTCACCTCCCTCCCCGTCGGCGAGCGCGTCGGGATCGCGTTCTCCGGCGGCCTCGACACGTCCGTCGCCGTCGCCTGGATGCGCGACAAGGGCGCCGTGCCCTGCACCTACACCGCCGACATCGGCCAGTACGACGAGCCCGACATCGCGTCGGTGCCGGGACGCGCGACGGCGTACGGCGCCGAGGTCGCGCGCCTGGTCGACTGCCGCGCGGCGCTCGTCGAGGAGGGCCTCGCGGCCCTGGCCTGCGGTGCGTTCCACATCCGGTCCGGCGGGCGCGCGTACTTCAACACCACTCCCCTCGGGCGGGCCGTCACCGGCACCCTGCTGGTGCGCGCGATGCACGAGGACGACGTGCAGATCTGGGGCGACGGGTCCACCTTCAAGGGGAACGACATCGAGCGGTTCTACCGCTACGGCCTGCTCGCGAACCCGGCCCTGCGCATCTACAAGCCGTGGCTCGACGCCGACTTCGTCGCCGAGCTCGGGGGCCGCAAGGAGATGTCGGAGTGGCTGCTCGCCCACGACCTCCCCTACCGCGACAGCACCGAGAAGGCCTACTCGACGGACGCCAACATCTGGGGCGCGACCCACGAGGCCAAGACGCTCGAGCACCTCGACACCGGCATCGAGACCGTCGACCCCATCATGGGCGTGCGGTTCTGGGACCCTTCGGTCGAGATCGCGACCGAGGACGTGACGATCGGCTTCGTCCAGGGCCGTCCCGTCACGATCGACGGGCGCGAGTTCGAGTCCGCCGTCGACCTGGTGAACGAGGCCAACGCGATCGGCGGCCGCCACGGCCTCGGCATGTCGGACCAGATCGAGAACCGCATCATCGAGGCCAAGAGCCGCGGCATCTACGAGGCGCCCGGCATGGCGCTGCTCCACGCCGCGTACGAGCGCCTCGTCAACGCGATCCACAACGAGGACACCCTCGCGCAGTATCACGCCGAGGGCCGCCGCCTGGGCCGCCTCATGTACGAGGGCCGCTGGCTCGACCCGCAGGCGCTCATGATCCGCGAGTCGCTCCAGCGCTGGGTCAGCACCGCCGTCACGGGCGAGGTCACGCTGCGCCTGCGCCGCGGCGAGGACTACTCGATCCTCGACACCACCGGGCCCGCGTTCAGCTACCACCCGGACAAGCTCTCGATGGAGCGCACCGAGGACTCCGCGTTCGGCCCCATGGACCGGATCGGCCAGCTCACCATGCGCAACCTCGACATCGCCGACTCGCGCGCGAAGCTCGAGCAGTACGCCGGGATCGGCATCGTCGGCACCGCGCACGCGGCGCTCATCGGGGCAGGGGCCGGGGCGACGACGGAGCTCATCGGCGCGATGCCCGAGGGCGGCGCCGAGGTCATCGCGTCGCGCGGCATGGCCGAGGGCGACGACGCGCTCCTCGACCGGGCCGCCATGGAGTCGGGCACCGACTGACGCCCCTCCTCGCTCCACGGACGCCCGGGTCGGGATGCCGACCCGGGCGTCCGCGCGTCCGTCGCCCTCAGGAACCGTGGCCGCGCACGGTTAGGCTCGCGGGATGAGCGCGGGCATCGGTGAGCTGTGGGGCACGATCGCCGGACCGGTCGACCACGAGCTCGTCGTCAAGAAGTCCCGGTTCCTCGCGCACCTCTCCCCCGTCGCGTCCGTCGCCGACGCGGACGCCGTGATCGCCCGCATCCGCAAGGAGCACTGGGACGCGCGACACCACTGCGTCGCCCTCGTCGTGGGCGCGCACGCCGACCAGCAGCGCTCCACGGACGACGGCGAGCCCTCCGGCACCGCGGGCGTACCGATGCTCGAGGTGCTGCGGCACCGCCAGGTCACCGACGTCGTCGCGGTCGTCACGCGCTACTTCGGCGGCGTGCTGCTCGGCGCGGGCGGGCTCGTCCGGGCGTACTCCTCCGCGGTGAGCGGGGCGCTCGACGTCGCACGGCGCGTGCGCCGCGCGGTGCTGACCGAGGTGCGCGTCGACGTCCCGCACGCCGACGCCGGCCGCCTCCACGGCGTCCTGCGCGACTGGGCCGCCCAGCACGACGGCTCGCTCGACGCCGTCGCCTACGGCGCCGAGGCGCAGTTCACCGTCCTCGTCCCGCCCGCCGAGCTGGCCCGGTTCGACGCCGACCTCGCCGCCGCCACCTCGGGCACCCTCACCGCCCAGCGCGGCACGGACCGCGTCGTCGACCTCCCCGCCTGAGCACAACCGGCGAGGGAGAACCCTGGTTGCCCGACCACGGCCCTACCTCGCGCGACCACGGCTCTACCTCGCGCGACCACGGCTCTACCTCGCGCGACCACGGCTCTACCTCGGGAGAGCACGGCTCTCCCTCGGGAGACCCGAGTCCGGTCTCGGTGTCAGTCGCTGACCCCGTCCGGACCGACGACGGCGCCGTCGGGGACGCGCGAGGAGCCGCCCGGGTCGGCGAGCTCGGCGTCGCCGGTGACGGTGACCCCCGAGCCGAAGGCCCAGTCGCCGCGGACGGTCAGCGAGCGCGCTGCGCGCAAGGAGGGCGTGCCGTCGTCGAACCGGGCGTCGAACGCGGCGATGGTCTTGTAGTAGGCCGGGTCGAGGTCGACGAGCGGCGCGTCGGTCCGGGCGACGAACCGGTACCGGTCGTCGAGGTCGTAGACGTCGGAGCGCAGGACGAGGAGGTCGTTCGTCGTCTTGACCGGCAGGAAGCGGTCGCGCCCGACCTCGATGGCGAGGGCGCTGTCGAACACCTCGACGGCGGCGCCCATGGCGGACTCGATCTGCACGACCTCGGTCGACGACGGGTCGGTCGGGTCGACGGTCTTGGTGTTCTTGATGAGCGGGAGCTCGAGCACGCCGCCGGTGCGGTCGAGCTCGGCCGCGAGCGCCTCGAGGTCGAACCAGAGGTTGTTGGTGTTGAAGTACCGGTGCGTGCTGATGTCGGCGGCGGCGTCCTGGTCGCCGGCCGGGGTCTGGGCGGTCTCGCGCAGGACGAGGCGTCCGTCGCTGCGGCGCACGACGAGGTGGCCGCCCTTGCGGTCGGCGGGGGTGCGGCGCGCGACCTCGGCGGCGAAGGGGGCGCCGCTGGCGGCGAACCAGCCGGCCATGGCGGCGTCGGGCGCGGCGCCGAGGTTGTCGGAGTTGGAGACGCTGGCGTACCGGTAGCCGGCGTCGAGGAGGGCGCGGAGGGCGCCGGAGGCGTAGAGCGCGGTGTAGAGGTCGCCGTGGCCGGGCGGGCACCACTCGAGCTCGGGGTCGGCGGGCCAGTCGACGGGGGTGAGGTCGTCGGCGCGGAGCTTGGGCTCGCGGTTCTGGAGGAAGTCGAGCGGGAGGCCGGTGACGGGGAGGTCGTCGTGGCG
Organism: Cellulosimicrobium cellulans; assembly: GCF_006539945.1. Taxonomy (GTDB): domain Bacteria; phylum Actinomycetota; class Actinomycetes; order Actinomycetales; family Cellulomonadaceae; genus Cellulosimicrobium; species Cellulosimicrobium cellulans. The sequence goes on from NZ_BJNZ01000003.1 coordinate 168,472, forward strand.
TGCGAGCGCGCTGAGGGTGTCGTCCTGGGTGCGGAACGAGTTCATGAGGAGCAGGGGCAGGGTGGCTCCGGTGGCGTGCCGGGCGGCGCGGACCTGGGCGACGATGACGTCGAGGAAGGTGAGGGGGCCGCTGTCGGGGCGCTGCGGGTCGGCGTCGCGCACGGTGAGGAGGGACTTGGCGCGGTCCATGCCCATGGAGGTGCCGAGGCCGCCGTTGAGCTTGACGATGGCGGTGCGCCGGAGGGCCTCGCGGGCTGCGTCGTCGGGGACGTCGAGCGCGTCGCGGCGGGTGACGTCGGTGAGGGGCTCGACGTCCGCCTCGGGGATCATGCCGGTCGCGCCGGACTCGAGGAGCCGGTAGAAGCGGGCGAAGACGTCGATGGCGGCGGGGGCGACTCCGGCGTCGCGCATGCGGTCGGTGGACTGGGTGAGGCCCTGGCTGCTCATTCCCCGATCGTAGGGGTGGGGGCCTGCTCGGGGCAGGGCGGCGGGAGCCCGCCGCGCTCGGGTGAGACGCGGGTCACACGCCTACCGTGGAGGGATGGCGGACGGGTGGCCCGGCCGCGTGGCGACGTGGTTGGGGTCGTGGTTCTGGGCACCGGACTACGACGTGGCGCGCGAGGTGCTCCAGCGGGGCACGGCGGCGGTGCTGGTGGTGGCGTTCGTCGTGGTCGTGCGGCAGTGGCGGCCGCTGCTGGGTGAGCACGGGCTGCTGCCGGTGGGACCGTTCGTAGCGCCGACGTCGTGGCGGGACGGGCCGAGCGTGCTGCGGCGGTGGCGCTCGGACCGGTTCGTGGTGGGGATGGCGTGGTGCGGCGTCGTGCTCGCGGGGCTGCTCGTGGTGGGGGTGCCGCAGCGGGGACCGTGGTGGGTGACGACGCTCGCGTTCCTGCTGCTGTGGGTGGGGTACCTGTCGGTGGTGAACGTCGGGCAGCGGTTCTTCGGGTTCGGCTGGGAGTCGCTGCTGTGCGAGGTGACGTTCCTCGTGGGGTGGCTGGGGTCGTCCGGCGGTGGCACGGCTCCCCCGGCGCTGGTGCTGCTGCTCGCGCGGTGGTGCTTGTTCCGGGTCGAGCTGGGTGCGGGGCTCATCAAGATCCGCGGCGACCGGGTCTGGCGGGACCTGACGGCGCTGTACTACCACCACGAGACGCAGCCGCTGCCCGGACCGTTCTCGTGGCACGCGCACCACCTGCCGCGGTGGTGGCACCGGGTGGAGGTGGCGGGGAACCACGTGACGCAGCTCGTGGTGCCGTTCGCGCTGTTCGCGCCGCAGCCGGTGGCGAGCGTGGCGGGCGGGGTCGTGGTGCTCACGCAGGCGTGGCTGCTGGTGACGGGGAACTTCGCGTGGTTGAACTGGCTGACGGTCGTGCTCGGGCTGGGCGTGGTGAGCGACGGCGCGTGGGCGGCGGTGGGGTCGTGGCTGGTGCCGGCGCTCGGGAGCGGGGAGCGGGTGCCCGACGGCGGGGCGGGCCTGGGGGGCCCGGCCGCCCTGGTCGTGGTGGTGCTGGGGGTGTCGGCGCTGCTGCTGGTGCTGAGCGTGCGCCCGGCGCGGAACCTGGTCGCGCGCCGTCAGCTCATGAACGCGAGCTTCGAGCCGTTCCGGCTCGTGAACGCGTACGGGGCGTTCGGGTCGGTGTCGCGGCGGCGGGACGAGGTCGTGCTGGAGGGGTCGACGGCCCGCTCCCCGGGCCCGGACGACTGGGTCGAGTACGCGTTCCGCGGCAAGCCGGGCGACGTGCACCGCCGACCGCCGCAGGTCGCGCCGTACCACCTGCGGCTGGACTGGCAGATGTGGTTCCTCGCGCTCGGGTCGCCGGGCACGCGGTGGTTCGAGGTGCTGCTCCTGCGTCTCCTGGAGGCCGACCGCCCGACCCTGCGCCTGCTCGCGGCGGACCCGTTCGCGGAGGACCCCGCCGGCCCGGCCCCGCGGTGGGTGCGGGCCCGCGTGTTCCGCTACCGGTACTCGACGCGCGACGAGCGGCGGCGCTCGGGCGACTGGTGGGTGCGTGAGGAGCGCGGCACGCTCGTCGACCCGATCGACCGCGCACGCCTGCGCCGCCTCCTCGGCCCGGAGGCCTGACGCGGGCGGCTCGGCCGCGCGCGGCCCCCTACTCGAAGCGGGAGGGGTCGCCCGCACCCGCGCGGACGACCTCGGGGGCGCCGTCGGAGAAGTCCACGACCGTCGTCGGCTCGCTCCCCCGCTCGCCGCCGTCGACGACGGCGTCGACGACGTGGTCGAGCTCCTCCTTGATCGCCCACCCGTCGGTGAGCGCCTCCGCGGACCCGGGGAGGATGAGCGAGCTCGACAGGATGGGCTCGCCGAGCGCGGCGACGATGGCCTGCGCGACCGTGTCGTCGGGGATGCGCACGCCGACGGTCTTCTTCTTGGGGTGGGCGAGGCGCCGCGGGACCTCGGACGTCGCGCGCAGGATGAAGGTGTACGGGCCGGGCGTGGCGGCCTTGATGGAGCGGAACGCGGAGTTGTCGACCATGACGAAGTGGCCGAGCTGCGCGAAGTCGGCGCACACGAGCGTGAAGTGGTGCCGGTCGTCGAGGTGGCGGATCCGGCGGATGCGGTCGGCGCCCTCCCGGTCGTCCATGCGGCACCCGAGCGCGTAGCCGGAGTCGGTCGGGTAGGCGACGAGCCCACCGTCCTCGAGGAGGGCGACGACCTGCGCGATCGCGCGCGGCTGCGGGTTGTCGGGGTGCACGTCGAGGTAGCGGGCCATGTTCCGAGCCTAGGCCCGTCCCCCGCGCGGGCCCGGCGCTCGTGCCCGGCGTGCCGCGACCGCGACAGTTACGCGAGCTACCCCGGCAGGTGCGCGGCCACGCGGCGCAGCTCCGCCGGGCTCGCGTTGCCGCCCGAGCACACGACGCCGACCCGACGGCCGGCGAACCGCTCCGGGTCCGCGAGCACCGCCGCGAGCGCCGCCGCGCCCGCGCCCTCGGCGACGGTGTGCGCGGCGGTGAGGTAGAGCGCCGCCGCGCGGTCGATCGCGTCGTCGTCGACGAGGACGAAGTCGGCCAGGTGGTCGCGCAGCATCGCCTGGGTGAGCGCGAACCCCGTGCCGGTCGCCAGGCCTTCGGCCCGCGAGGTGTTGGGCCGCGCGAGGATGTCCCGGGCGCGCCAGGAGTCGTGCGCGGCCGGCGAGGCGGCGGACTGGACGGCGACCACGTCGAGGTCGGGCGCGAGCGCGCGGGCGACGAGGCATGCGGCCGCGGCGCCGCTGCCCCCGCCGACGGGCACGACGAGCACGTCGAGGTCCGGCGCGCGCTCCAGCAGCTCGAGGTACGCGGTCGCGACGCCGGCGACGAGCAGCGGCTCGTTGGCGGCGCTGACGAGCCGGGACCCGTCGTCGGCCGCGAGCGCCGTGGCGTGCTCGCGGGCGTCGTCGAACGTGGTGCCGGCGAGGACGAGGCGAGCGCCGAGGTCGCGCACGGCGTCGGCCTTGGTGGGGTTGGGGTCGGTGGGCATGACGATGGTGCAGGGGGTGCCCGCCGTGCGGGCGGCGTAGGCGACGGCCTGGGCGTGGTTGCCGGTGGAGAACGCGGTGACGCCGCGGGGGCGCTCGTGGGGCGCGAGGCGCTGGAGGAGGTTGAGCGCGCCGCGGACCTTGAACGCGCCGGTGGGCTGGAGGTTCTCGTGCTTGACGACGACGTGGGCGCGGGTGGCGCGGTCGAGGGCCGCGTAGGTGCGCGCCGGGGTGGGGTCGAGGTGCGCGGCGAGGAGGCGGCGGGCGTCGAGGACGTCGCGCATCGTGGGCGGGGCGAGGTCTGCGGAAGCCATGCGTCCACGGTGCCGCGCGGCGTCCCATAGGTCCAATGCCTGTTCTGAGTGGACCGATCGATCGGATCTATGCTTCGTCGGTGAGGGAGTCGAGATGGACCTGACGCGGCTGCGCGTGCTGGCGGCGGTGGCGCGCGAGGGGTCGGTGACGGCGGCGGCGCGGTCCCTGCACTACGCGCAGCCGTCGGTGAGCCACCACCTGGCGCGCCTGGAGGCGGAGGTGGGCGTGCCGCTGCTGGAGCGGCACGGGCGCGGGGTGCGGCTGACGGCGGCGGGGCGGCTCCTGGCCGCGCGGGCGGACGAGATCCTGGGGCGCGTGGGCGCGGCGCGGGACGAGCTGGACGCGCTGGTGTCGCTCTCGGCGGGCCGGGTGCGGCTGGCGGCGTTCCCGTCGGCGCTGGCGACGCTGGTGCCCGACGTCGTGGCGCGGCTCGCGCAGGACCATCCGGGCCTGGGCGTGGGGCTGGTGGAGGCGGAGCCGCCGGAGGCGCTGGACGCGTTGCGGCGTGGCGCGGCGGACGTGGCGCTGGTGTTCGAGCACGACCGCTCCCCGGTCGACGTGGAGGGCCTGCGCGCGGTGCCGGTGCTCGCCGAGGAGCTGTTCCTCGTGCGGGCCGCGGACGACGCGGCACCCCCCGGCGGGGGCGGGAGCGCGCCGGGGGCGGACCCCGTGCTCGTCGACCTCGCGCCGCTCGCGGACGCGGCGTGGATCGCGGGCTGCGAGCGGTGCCGCGCCGACCTGGTGGGCCGGTGCGAGCGGGCGGGCTTCACCCCCCGGGTCGCGTTCGAGACGGACGACTACGTCGCGGTGCAGTCCCTCGTGGCGGCCGGGGTCGGGGTCTCGCTCCTGCCGGCCCTGGCGCTGCGCGCCCACCGCGACCCGCGGGTGCGGACGCACGCCCTGCCCGGGGCAGCGCGCCGGGTGCTGGCGGTCACGTACGGGGAGCGGCCCTCCCCCGGTGCGGCGGCCGTCGTCGACGGTCTGGTGCGCGCCGCGGGGTGAGGCCGCGGCGCGGGTGCGCTCCCCGGGCGCGCGTGGCACGCTCACCTCGTGCCGCAGAACACGACCGAGGGGACCGGCGCGAGCATCGCCGTGCCGGCCGACGTGCCCGAGCCGCAGCCCGTGCTGGGCGGGCTCACCGAGTCCGCGGTCTTTCTCGTCGTCAGCGCCACGGGATCGCCCGGGTCGCGTGCGCGCCTGCTCGACGTCGCGTCGTCGGTGAACGACCTCGTGCGCGCGGTCGGGTTCCGCCAGTCGGCGGCCGGGCTCACGTGCGTCGTCGGGCTGGGCGCGACCTTCTGGGACGCGGTGCGCCCGCCCGGGGCGCCGCGGCCCGAGGGGCTGCACCCGTTCCGGGCCGTGCAGGGCGCCGTGCACGACGCGCCCTCGACCCCCGGCGACGTGCTGTTCCACATCCGCGCCGACCGCGCCGACCTCACGTTCGAGCTGACCCGGCAGGTCATGGCCGCGCTCGGCGACGCGGTGCGCGTGGACGACCACGTGACCGGCTTCCGCTACTTCGACTCGCGCGACCTGCTCGGGTTCGTCGACGGCACCGAGAACCCGACGGGACGCTCGGCCGCGAGCGCCGCGATCATCGCGGACGGGCCCTTCGCGGGCGGGAGTCACGTCGTGGTGCAGAAGTACGTGCACGACCTCGCGGCCTGGGGCGCGCTGCCCGTCGAGGCGCAGGAGCGCATCATCGGGCGGACCAAGCTCGACGACGTCGAGCTCGCGGACGAGGCGCAGCCCCCGGACTCCCACGTCTCGCTCAACACGATCGTCGACGACGACGGCACCGAGCGCGACGTCCTGCGCGACAACATGGCGTTCGGCGACCCGTCGACGGGAGAGCTCGGCACCTACTACATCGCGTACGCCGCGGACGTGGGCGTCGTGGAGCGCATGCTGGACAACATGTTCGTGGGGAACCCGCCGGGCCGGTACGACCACATCCTCGACGTGTCGACCGCGCTGACGGGGACGTCGTTCTTCGTCCCCTCGCTCGACCTGCTGGAGGCGCTGGCCGACGACGCCCCGGACGGCGTCGGGCAGGACACGCCCGTCGACCCGGGTCCCGCGATCGCGGGACCCTCCGCACCCGCCACCACCGCGCCCGTCGGGTCCCTCGCGATCGGGTCGCTGAAGGGAGAGCCGTCGTGAGCACCTCGGAACCGGACCTGGGCTCGGTCGTCCCCACGAGCGGCGCCGGCGCGCCCGGGGACTCGAACCTGCACCGCTGGCTCGCGCCCGTCACGGACGCGGCGTGGCAGGAGATCGCCGACGAGGCGCGGCGCACGTTCGTGCGCAACATCGCCGGGCGGCGCGTGGTCGACGTGACGGGCCCGCTCGGCTTCGGCACGGCGTCCGCCCGCACGGGCCACGTGACGGACGTCGAGGCGCCGCACGACGGCATCCGGGCGCGCCTGCGCGACGTCGTGCCGCTCGTCGAGCTCCAGGTCCCGTTCACGGTGTCCCGGCAGGCGGTCGACGACGTCGCGCGGGGCTCCAAGGACTCGGACTGGCAGCCGGTCAAGGACGCGGCCACCGCGCTCGCACGCGCCGAGGACCGCGCCGTGTTCGAGGGGTACGCCGCCGCCGGGATCCGCGGCATCGGCCCGGGGTCGGACAACCCCCCGATCGCGGTCCCCACCGACCCGCGCGACCTGCCGGACGCCGTCGCCGCCGCGCAGACCGAGCTGCGCCTCGCGGGCGTGGAGGGCCCGTACGCGCTCGTGCTCGACGCCGACCTGTACACCGCGGTGTCCGAGACGCGCGACCACGGGTACCCGATCCGCGAGCAGCTCGAGCGGATGGTGCAGCGCGACATCGTGTGGGCGCCCGCGCTGCGCGGCGGCTACCTGCTCACCACGCGCGGCGGGGACCACGAGCTGACGATCGGGCAGGACGTGTCCATCGGCTACCTCGACCACACGGCCGACGAGGTGCGCCTCTACCTGTTCGCGTCGTTGACGTTCCAGACCTACACGGCCGAGGCGTCCGTCCACCTCACGCGCTGAGCCACGGCCCGGGCTCGCGTCAGCCGACTGCTCCGCCGCCCGCTCAGCCCGGGAGGACGACGGCGGGCGCCGCGAGCACGAGCAGCACGACGCACACGCCCGCCACCGCCATCGACAGCGCGAACGGGGCGCGGCTGCGCGGTCGCACCACGCCCACGACCCCGGCGGCGACCGCGAGCCCGACGGCGGCCCCGCCCAGTGCGCCCCGCGCGGCGTCGGGCGCACCGGGCGGAGCGAGCACGACGAGCACCGAGGCGACACCGAGCAGCACGGGCGCGAGCACGCTGCTCGCGCGCCGCCCGAGCCGGTGCGGCAGGCCGCGCACCCCGGTCGCGGCGTCGTCCTCGAGGTCGGGCAGGGTGTTCGCGACGTGCGCGCCCACGCCCAGCAGCGCCGCGGCCCCCACCGCCCACGGGGCGGGCCGACCGTCCCCCGGCGCGGCGAGCACGACGAACACCGCGAGCAGGCCGAAGGAGAGCGCGTACGGGGCCCACGACCACCACGTCGCCTTGAGCAGCGCGTTGTACGACCACGCGCTCGCGACCGCGACGACGTGCACCAGCCCCGGCACCACGCCCGTCGCGAGCGACAGCACCACGCACGCGGCGAGGGCCGCGAGCGCCGCCGCACGCAGCGCCGCCTGCGTGACGAGACCAGTCACGACGGGCTTGTCCGCGCGCCCGACCGCGAGGTCGCGCCGCGCGTCGAGCCAGTCGTTGCTCCACCCGACCGAGAGCTGCCCCACGAGGACGGCGAGCGCGACGAGCGTCGTCGTCCGGGCGCCCGCGCCGATCCCGGCCGAGAGCGCGAGCGCGAACGCGGTGACCATCACGGTCGGCGGGAAGTGGCTCGCGACGACGAGCCCCCGCACGAGCCCTTGCGGGCGACCGGTCACCATGGCGGCAACCTAGCCCGCCGTTCGGCCCCGCGCCCGGCGCCGGAGCCGGTGCACCTCCCCCCGCGCGGGCTGACCGGGCCGGTGGGACGATGCGGGCATGTCGCGCGTCGTCGCCGTCGGGACCTCTCTGCCCGACCATGCGTACCGCCAGGACGAGATCTCCCGGGTCACGAGCGAGCTGCTCACCGACGACCCGGTGCGTCGTGCGCTCACGCGCCGCCTGCACGCCCACGCGGGCGTCGAGACCCGTCACCTCGCGCTGCCGGTCGAGGACTACGGCGGGCTGTCGTTCGGGTCGGCCAACGACACGTTCCTCGCGCTCGGCACCGACCTCGCGGAGCGCGCCTGCCGGGCCGCCCTCGACGACGCGGGGCTGCGGGCCGACGAGGTGGACCACGTCGTCCTGACGACCGTCACGGGCGTCGGCGCGCCCACGCTCGACGTCCTCGTGGCGGCCCGGCTCGGCCTGCGCACCGACGTGCGGCGCACGCCGTCGTTCGGGTGGGGGTGCGCCGGGGGCGCGGCGGGCCTCGCCCGGGCGGACGACCTGCTGCGCGGACGGCCGCGCGACGTCGCGCTCCTCGTGGCGGTCGAGCTGTGCTCCCTGACGCTGCAGCGGGGCGACCCGTCGACGGCGAACCTCGTCGCGTCGGGCCTGTTCGGCGACGGTGCGGCGGCGGCCGTCCTCGTGGGCGACGAGCACCCGCTCGCGCGGCGCCCCGGCCCGTACGGGCGGGCCGCGCGCGACGGCGGGCGGGCGCGGGGCGCGCGCGTCGTCGACTCCCGCTCGCACCTGCACCCGGGCACGACGGGCGACCTGGGGTGGCGCGTCGGCGACACGGGGTTCGAGATCGTGCTGTCCGCGCGCCTGCCGGAGCTCATCGGCGCGCACCTGCTCGGGGACGTCAAGGCGCTCCTCGCCGAGCACGACCTCGAGCCGGCCGACGTCGGCGCGTGGGTCGTGCACGCGGGCGGCCCGCGCGTCCTGGACGCCGTGCGCGACGCGCTGGGGCTCGCGGAGGAGGACCTCGCGCTGAGCCGGGCCTCGCTGCGCGACGTCGGGAACCTCTCGTCCGCGTCCGTGCTGCACGTGCTCGCCGCGACGCTCGGGCGCCACCGCACGCCGTCCGGCACGCCCGCCGTCCTCATGGCCTTCGGCCCCGGGGTCAGCACCGAGCTGGTGCTCCTGCGCCTCGACGGACGCGGGGCACCGCGCTCGGGGGCGCGCGGATGAGCCTCGCCTGGTACGTCGCGCTCGTCGGCGCCACCGCCGTCGAACGGCTCGCGGAGCTGGTCGTGTCCGCGCGCAACGCCCGTTGGTCGTTCGCGCGCGGCGGCGTGGAGTCGGGCCGGGGGCACTTCCCCGCCATGGTCGCCCTGCACACCGGGCTCCTGCTCGCGTGCGTCGCCGAGGCGTGGCTCGCCGACCGGCCGTTCCTGCCCTGGCTCGGCTGGCCCATGCTCGTCCTCGTGCTCGCGAGCCAGGGCCTGCGCTGGTGGTGCATCGCCACGCTCGGTCCGCGGTGGAACACGCGCGTCATCGTCGTGCCCGGGCTCCCGCTCGTGGCACGGGGGCCGTACCGGTGGCTGCGCCACCCCAACTACGTCGCGGTCGTCGTCGAGGGCTTCGCCCTCCCGCTCGTGCACTCGTGCTGGGTCACGGCGCTCGCGTTCACCGTCCTCAACGCCGTGCTCCTGGCGCGGTTCCGCATCCCCGCCGAGGAGCGCGCGCTCGCGCACGCCACCGCGGGCAGGCCCCGCCCGGCGTCGTCGTGACCGTCGCGGGCACCGACGTGCTCGTCGTCGGCGGCGGGCCCGTCGGGCTCGCCGCCGCGCTGCACGCCCGCCGCGCCGGGCACGACGTCGTCGTGGTCGACCGTCGCGCGGGTGTCATCGACAAGGCGTGCGGCGAGGGCCTCCTGCCCGGCGCGCTCGCCGCGGTGCTCGACCTCGGCGTCGACCCGCCCGGGCACCGGCTCGCGGGCATCAGCTACCGGGACGCGACCCGCCACGCCGACCACCCGTTCTCCGCCGGGCCGGGACGGGGCGTGCGGCGCACCGCGCTGCACGCCGCGCTGCGCGAACGAGCCCGCGCCGAGGGCGTGACGATCGAGCACGCGACCCTGCGCGCGCTGCGCCAGGACGAGCGCGGGGTGGAGGTCGCGCTCGACGCCGCGCGCGACGACGGCAGGGCGCGCTCGGTCGTGCGCGCCGGCTGGGTACTCGGCTGCGACGGTCTCCACTCCACCGTCCGGCGCCTCACCGGCCTCGATGCGACGCCGCGCGGGCGCGCCCGGTTCGGGCTGCGCACCCACTACTCCGTCGCGCCCTGGAGCGACCTCGTCGAGGTGCACTGGGCCCCGCACGCCGAGGCGTACGTGACCCCGGTGGGTCCCGACGTCGTCGGCGTCGCCGTGCTCACCCACCGCACCCCCGCGAGCCGGGCGGCGGCCTCCGGGCCGGGGAGCGGCACCGCCACGGGGCTGGGCGCCTTTCCCGAGCTCGCGCAGCACCTGCGCGGCGCACCGGTGCTGGGCCGCGTCCGCGGGGCCGGGCCGCTGCGTCAGCGGGCCCGACGGCGCACGGCCGGGCGCGTGCGCCTCGTCGGCGACGCGTCCGGGTACGTCGACGCGCTCACCGGCGAGGGCGTGCGCGTCGGGCTCGCCCAGGCCGACGCCGTCGTGCGCCACCTCGAGGACGCGGCGGCGTACGAGCGGGCCTGGGTCCGCGCGACGCGCGACTACCGCGTCCTGACCACGGGGCTGCTCGCCTGGGCGGGCAGCCCCGCGCGCGGCGCGATCGTGCCCGCCGCGAGCGCCGCCCCGTGGCTGTACGGGGCCGTCGTCGAACGCCTCGCCCGCTGACCGCAGCTCGTCCGCCACGGAGCGACGCCGGCCGTGTGGGCGCGGGCGGCTACGGTGCCGCCCATGACCTCGCTCGACCTGCACGTCGTCCCCGACCGCTTCCTCCTCGGGCACGTCCCCGGTGCCACGTTCCCCGAGGACGACGAGTGGGTCGCGCTCGTGCGCGCGCCCGAGGGCCTGACGGTCGTGCGGCACGCGTCGCCGTTCGACGAGGCCGAGCGGTGGGCCGGGTTCTACGGCTCGGCCCACGGGCTGGAGGCGACGGGCGTGCTCGCGTCCGTCGTCGGCCCGCTCGCCGAGGCGGGCATCCCCGTCTTCGTCGCGTCCACCTTCCACGCGGACCTCGTGCTCGTGCCCGAGGCGCGCCTCGACCCGGCCACGCGCGCGCTGCGCGACGCCGGGCACGCCGTCGCCGGCCCTCGCTGAGGCCTGCGCCGGGGCGTGCGTCAGTGGCGCGTCACCGCCGCGGCAGCGGCGAGGAGGTCGCGCGCCCTCTCGCGGGTGAGGAACGCCAGCACCGCGTCCTTCTCCCCCACGCGCACGCAGTCTGCAACCTCGAAGCCGAGCGTGCGCATGCGGGCGTGGGCGCGCGCGTTCGCGGCGTCCGGCTCCACGACGACGCGGTCCACGCGCGCGTCCGCGAAGCAGAACGCGACGAGCAGCGGGCCGACCGCGCCCCACAGGTCCGTGCCCCGGGGGCCGCGCGCCCCGAGCAGGAAGTGCGCGCCGACGTCGCCCGGCCGCACGGCGTACGCCTCGCCGACCGGGTCGTGCTCCGGCTCGTACGTCTGGAGCAGCGCCACGGGCGTGTCGTCCCACCGCACGAGGAACGCGTGGTGCGTCGGCAGGGAGCCGACGTACGCGTAAAGGTGGCGCAGCTCCGTCCGCGACAGCTCCCCGAGCCCCCAGAAGCGCGCCCACGGCCGGGTCACCCAGTCGTGCAGCACGTCCACGTCGGCGTCGGGGTCGAGCACGCGCAGCGTCAGCCGCCCGCCGCCCGGCGCCTCGTGCGCGAGCAGGAGCTCGCCCGGAGCCCCGGTCCGCAGCCGCCCCTCGACCCGGGCGGCGCCGTCCACGGGCGACGAGTCGGCCGTCACCCCGGCGGGTCCAGGGTCCGGGGCGCGCTCGGTCGTCGGAGCGGGAGCGGTCATCGGGTCTCCTCGTGGCGCAGCAGGGTCCAGTCGGTCACGACGGGCACGGTCTCGGCGTCGGCCCACGCGGCGAGCTGGTCCGCGAAGTGCGGCGAGCGCGGGTCCCCGCTCGCGCCGAACGGCACGCCCCACCGGCTCGCGTCCCGGTCGCCGAGGTCCCACACCCAGCGCGCGACCGACCCGCGCACGCACACGTCGGAGATCCCCGGCACGCTCGCGGTGCAGCGCACGGTGTCCGTGTCGCCGCCGAGCGGCGACGCCGGCACGCGCGGCGCCGCCGCACCCGGCACGTCGAGCAGCACGTGCAGGCCGAGCACACGGTGGGTGTCGCCCCACACGGGCGCGGCGCCCGCCCGGTCCGGGTCAGCCCGATCGTGGTCGGCCGCGCCCCCGCGGCCGTCGACGACCTCGCCCAGCGCCGACCACGCCTCGTGCGCCCCGTCGATGCCCAGCCACGCGGCGTCGAGCAGCGCCGGCAGCGCGTCCGCGACGCGCGCGGTGACCGACAGCCAGGGGGCGAGCACCGGATCGAGCTCGTGCGGCGCGTGCAGGGGTGCGAGCGCCGGGTGCGCGGCGACCCGGCGCGCGAGCGCGGAGCGCCACGCGGCGAACAGGGCGGCGTCCGCGCCGTCCGCGTCCATGCGGCGGTCCCACGCCAGCAGGCGACGGGCAGCGCGCACCGACGCAGGGTCACGTCGGTGCGCGGCCCCGCCGGTCCCGGTGCCGCGCGCGCCGCCCCCGTCGACCTCGGTCTCGTCGAGCCAGCGCAGCAGGTCGTCCGCGCCGCCGAGCAGCATGTCCGCGTGCACGCACGACTGGTCCGCGGCCGTCCCGTCGTCCCCGGCCGCATCGAGCAGCGCGCGGATGCGCCGCGCGCGGTGCGGCGGTGCGTAGGTGTGGCCGAGGTCGGTCTCCGGGCGCGCGGGGCGCTCGTTCGCGTCGACCGCGACGTCCTCCACCGCCACGGGACCGGGCGGCACGACCCACGGACGGGCGTGCGCGGTGTCAGACCACGCGGGCAGCGGCAGGGCGCGCTCGGCCACGTCCCGGTGCGGCACGCGGCCGGCGGTGACCGACAGCACCGTGTCCCGGTCCGCCGCGAGGACGCGGTCCACCGGGTCGACCCACGTCGCGAACGCGTCCGTGACGTCGCGCGCCGAGCGGGCGCGCAGCAGCCGCCGCCACGCCGCGACGCCGAGGTCGGCGTCGACCCGTGCGGGCAACCGGACCGCGAACGTGCGGTCGGGCTCGTCCGGTCCGCCGGTCACGACGACGCCGCGCGCCGTCTCGACCGTCTCCACGCGGTGCTCCACGGGCCCGCCCGCGGCGCGCACGCGCACCGTCGCGACGACGACGTCCGCGGGCTCCGGCCCGTCCGGGCCCAGCGCCTCCACCCCGCCGTCGTCCGTCCGGCGCAGGCTCTCGGCGATCACGTCGACGTGGTGCGCCATCGCGTTCGTCACGCCCCACGCCGCGGCACCGGCGTGACCGAAGTGCGGCAGCCCGGGGACGCCCGGGAACGCGAGGCCGACGACGTCGTAGTCGTCGCACGCGAGCCGCACCTGCTGGTAGACCCCAGGAAGCTCCAGCAGCCGGTGCGGGTCGCCTGCGAGCAGCGGCGCCCCGCTACGGGTGCGCGCGCCCGCGAGCGCCCACGCGTTCGACCCCGAGCCGGGGCCGCCGTCGACGGCGAGCAGGTCGAGGACCTCGGCGAGCGGCACGTCGGGCCGCGACCGCGCGACGGCGGACCCGAGCGTGCGGGCGACGTGGTCGCGCCAGAGCACGTGCGGGAAGCCGGAGAAGAGCACGTGCGCGACGAGGAACACGCCCAGCGGCGCCCACGCGGGCCACGGCTCGTGCGGCGGCAGGTCGCCGCCGCCGGGCCACGCGGGGTCGGCGAGGGCGTGCAGCTCGGGGACGTCGCGCCCGCGCTCCAGGCCCTCGTTCACGCCGGCGGTGTAGGCGTCGACCCAGGCGCGGTCGTCGTCCGCGAGCGCCGCATAGACGCGGCGCGCGGTGTCGGCGAGGCGCACGCGGTGGGCGAACCGGTCCCACACCAGGCCGGGCTCGCCGAGGCGCTCGGCGAGTCGCCCCTCGGCGCGCCAGCGGTCGACCTCGATCTGCCAGCCGCGGTCGAGCGCCGTGACGTACCCCTGGCCGCGCGCGAGCGCGAGCTCGTCCGCGGCGCGCACGTGCGGCACGCCCCAGGCGTCGCGGTGCACGGCGAACCCGTCGGGCGGGACGCCCGGCAGCCTCGGGGTGCCCACGTCAGGCGTCCCGCGCGGCGGGGTTGGCGAGCGTCCCCGCGTACAGGAGGGACGCGGACTGGTCGGCGAGGTCGACCATCTGGAGCGTGTTGCGCAGCTGGAGCCGGTTGAGGCACGAGTGCGCGAACCGTGGGGCCCGCAGGTCGACGCCGCTGCGCAGGTCGGGGTGGTCGGCACGGTGCGCGTCGAGGCACTCGGCGACGAGACCCCAGAACCGGCCCTCGGGCAGCACCCCGTCCCCGGCGAGGATCGCCGCGAGGTGGCGCAGGACGCCGTCGTACACGTCGGTGAAGACCGCGAGCGCCTTCTCCTCGTCGTCGACGACGGCGCGCACGCGCTCGACCCCGGGCGGGAGCGGGGCGTCCCCGAGGACGGCGATCTCCTCGCCGACGTCCTTCATGACCGCGCGGACGACGACGTGGTCGCGCAGGACGAGGATGAGGTTCTCCCCGTGCGGCATGAACGCGAGGTCGTGCGCGAGCAGGGCGTGGGCCACGGGCCGCAGGTAGGCGTCGAGGTACGCGCGCACCCAGTCGGCGGGGTCGAGCCCGGAGGCGCGCACGAGCGCGGTCGCGTGGGCGGCGCCGTCGGGGTCGCGGTGCAGGAGCGAGGCCATGGTGGCCAGGCGCTCCCCGGGCGCGGTGCGCGGCACGGGGCTCTCGCGCCACAGTGCCGCGAGCATCTTGCGGTGCGCCGACGGGGTCGCGGTGCGGTGGTAGACGTCGCCGGTGTACCCGATCGAGGCGAGCTCGCGCAGCACGGTGAAGCCGCCGCCGCCGAGCTCCGGGTCGGCGGCGACGAGGTCGGCCACCCAGTCGTTGATCGCCGGGGTGTCGCGCATGTAGGCGGGCGACAGTCCCCGCAGGAACCCCATGTTCTGGATCGCGAGCGCGACCTTGACGTAGTGGCGGCCGGGCCGGGTGAGGTTGAACAGCGTCCGGATCGACTGCTGCGGCTGGTACTCGTCGGCACCCTGGCCGACCGGCACGAGGTCGCCGCGCGCGACGTCGGCGGCGAACGTGATCGGCACGCGGTGCTCCCACTGCCACGGGTGCACCGGCAGGTAGAGGTAGTCGGCCGGGTCGAGGCCGCGCGCGACGAGCCGGTCCGCGAACGCGGCGCGCTCGTCGTCGGACAGCTCGCCCGCGTAGTGCGACGCCTCGTCGAGCCCGGCGCCGAGCGCGAGGTGCGTGTGCTCGCGTCGTGCGGCGAGCCACACGAGGCGCACGCGCCCGCCGTTCTCGGGCGCGTACGCCCGGTACTCCGCGAGGCCGAACCCGATGCGCCCGTTGTTCGCGACGAACCCCGGGTGACCCTCGGTCATGGCTGCCTCGACCTCCTGGAAGGAGGCGCCGAGCAGGTCGACGGCGCTCGGGCCGCCGGTGCGCTCGTACCGCTCGGTCTTGGCGGTCGCGCTCGCGAGCGTCGAGGACACCTCCTCGAGGTAGGTGGCGAGCAGGTCGTCGGGGATGTTCAGGTCGGGCTGCAGCTCGACCACGAGGTCGAGCGCGTCCACGGGCAGGTCGCGCGGCGCGCGCCCCTGCCCGGACGGCCCCGGGGCCACGGCGGTGCGCCGGATCGACGCCTCGTCGAGCACCCAGTGCTCCAGCGCGTAGCGGCGCGCGACGAAGCGGTACTCGACGGCGCCGCCCCCGACGGGCAGCACGTACTCGCCGGGGCCGTTCGCCTCGACCGGCGCGACCTCGGCGCGCGGCGCGAGCAGGCGCTCGTGCGTGAGCTCGGCGATCGCCTTGGCGACGAGGTGGCGGTGGGCGCGGTCGGCCAGGTCGGGCCGCAGGTGCGGGGCGAGGTCGACGCCGTCGCCCAGCGGGCTCGCGTCGAGGTCGGCGCGGGTCGCGACCGCGAGGTGCGCCGTCTTGCCCGGCAGCTCGAGCTCGCGCAGCACGCGGAACCCTGCGGCGGCGTTCTTCGCCGCGATCGCGGCGTTGCGCACGTCCGGCTCGACGACGACGCGCCGCCCCCCGCGCCCGGCGGGGTCGAGGCAGAACCGCACGACGGCGCCCATCACCGCGGACGTGAACCCGCTGCGCGCGGCGCCCGCGGGCGGCGCGACGAGCAGGTGCATCCCGATGTCGCCCGGCTCCAGCAGGGCGACGGCGGCGGGGACGCCGGCGAGCGTGACGCGCGCCGGGTCGTACGTCTCGACGAGGAACGCGGGCTCGCCGTCGACGCGGCCGAGCCACGCGTCCTGGTGCGGGTCGGCGGCCATCTCCTCGAGGTAGGCGCGCACCCCGGCCACGTCGAGGTGACCCATCCCCCAGAACGCCGACCGGGGGTCGGCGAGCCAGCCCTGCGCGAGCACGGCGTCGCGCCCGGGGTCGACGGGCGCGAACGAGACGTCCGCACGTCCGGCGCCGAGCCGGACCCGCACGGCGAACGCGGGGCCCGGGACGGGGACACGAGTGAGGCGGACCGTCGGGCCTGCGGACGACGACGTGGTCGTGACCGTGCTCATCGGGTCTCCCCTCCGGCGCGCTCGCCCACGGCGACGGGAGCCGCGGCGCCGGGCGGGGCGGGAGAGGTCGGCGCGTCGTCGGGCAGGCCGAACGTCTGGAACGCGATGCGTTCCTCGACCGGGTAGACCTCGCGTCCCGTGACGGTCCGCAGCACGACGGCGTTGCGCCACGCCGCGAAGCCCAGGTCCGGGGCGGTGATGCCGTGCGTGTGCTCCTCGCCGTTGAGCACGTGCACACGGCGCGCGTCGTCGACCGTGTAGTCGCGCGCGACGTCGAAGCGCCCGAGCTCGTCGAACCGGAGCAGGTGGCGCACGGGGTCGAGGAACGCGGGGACCGCCGCGGCGTACCCCGTCGCGGCGACGAGCGCGCGCGTGCGGCGCTCGACCTCGCGCCCGAGCTGGGCGTGGCGCAGGCGCAGCACGTACTCCCCCGCCTCACCGGCCGCCGGCTCGTAGCGCGCGGCCACGACCTCGGTGTCCGTGAGCAGCGTCGTCGGCACGGCCCGGTCGAGGCTCAGCCGGTACAGGGCGTCGTAGATCTCGTCCACGAGGTCGCCGCTGATCCCCTTGTACAGGCCGCGCTGCTCGCGCCCGAGGAGCTGGCGCAGCTCGAGCGGCAGCGCGTGGAAGTGGTCGGTGTACTCCGGCGACGTCATCTCGAGCGTGAGCTTGGCGTACTCCATGGGGAAGAAGCGCGGCGAGCGCGTCACCCAGTCCAGCCGGTACCCGGCGCCGCGCGCGTCGCCGTGCACGCCGTCGAGCAGGTCGCGGTACACCTCGGCGGCCGACTGGCCGCTGCCGACGACGGTGACCGACCCGGAGGCGGCGAGCGCGTCGCGGTGCGGCAGGTACTGCGCGCTGTGCACGAGGGGCCCGGCGCCCGGGTGCTCGCCGCGCGCGACCTCGTCCGCGAGCGCCCGCAGCGCGGGCGGCAGCACCGGCGCGGTGCCGACGCCGAGCACGAGGTGCCGGCCGCGGTGCTCCTCGGCGCCGGTGACGGCGCCGTCCGCGTCGAGGACCTCGGCCCGCACGACGAACGCGTCGGCGGCCGGGTCGTGCTCGACGGCGACGACGCGCCGCGACCAGCGCAGCGAGTCCAGGCGTCCGGCGACCCAGCGGCAGTAGGCGTCGTACTCGGCGCGCAGCGGGTAGAACGACTCGCGGATGTAGAACGGGTACAGCCGGCCCGTGGCCTTGAGGAACGCGAGGAACGAGTACGGCGACGTGGGGTCCGCCATGGTGACGAGGTCGGCGAGGAACGGGACCTGGATCGTCGCGCCCTCGATCATCATGCCGGGGTGCCAGCGGAACTCCGGCGCGGCGTCGAGGAAGACGGCGTCGACGTCGTCGAGCGGCGCGGACAGCGCGGCGAGGCCGAGGTTGAACGGCCCGATGCCTACGCCGACGACGTCGCGCACGCAGGCCGGGTCGTGGTTCGCCGCATCGTGGCCCACGGTCGTGGCGCTCATCGGGCCACCGCCCCGGCGGTCGCGAGCGAGGCCACGAGGTCCGCGGCGTGCGAGTCGTCCTCGTCTCCCAGCAGCGCGTCGCGCTCGACGAGCGCCTGCGCGGTCGTGCGCACGAGGTCGAGCACGTGGCGCACGTCGGCGAGGGTGACCGTCGGGTTGAGGAGCGTGAGCTTGAGGCACGGGACGCCGTCGAGCACGGTCTTGGCGACGACCGCGCGCCCGGACTCGAAGAGCACGCGCCGCACGAGCGGCACGAGCCGGTCGGCGTGCTCCGCGGCCAGGCCCGGCGGCTCGTAGCGGAACAGGACCGTGGAGAGGTCGGTGCGCCCGAGCACGCGCAGGTCGGGGTCGCCCGCGAGATCGGCGTGCACCGCCGCGGCGAGGTCGCACACCGCGTCGACCATCGCGCCGACCCCGTCCGGGCCGAGCGCGCGCAGCGTCGCCCAGAGCTTGAGCGCGTCGAAGCGCCGGGTCGTCTGGAGCGACACGTCGACCTGGTTGGGCTCGGCGTTCTCGCGCGGGTTGAGGTAGTCCGCGTGGTGCGCGACGCGCTCCAGGTCGGCGCGGTCGCGCACGACGAGCGCGCTCGCGGACACGGGCTGGAAGAACGCCTTGTGGTAGTCGACGGTCACCGACCGCGACCGCTCGATCCCGTCGAGCAGGTTCCGGCGCGTCGGGGACACGAGCAGCCCGCAGCCGTACGCGGCGTCGACGTGCAGCCACACGTCCGTCGCGTCGCACACGTCCGCGACCGCCGCGAGGGGGTCCACGCAGCCGCGGTCGGTCGTGCCCGCGGTCGCGACGACCGCCATGACGAGGTCGCCCGCCGCGCGCACCGCGCCGACCGCCGCCGCGAGCGCCGCGGGGTCGAGGCGGCCGTCGGCGTCGGCCGCGACGTGGACCACGGCGTCGTCGGCCAGGCCGAGCAGCAGGGCCGAGCGGGCCACGCTGAAGTGGCTCGACGCGGCCGCGAGGACGCGCAGGCGGGGCAGCACGGCCGACCGCCCGGGTCCGCCCGCGCGGGCCGCGCGCTCGACGGCGCGTTCCCGGGCGAGGAAGAGCGCGTGCAGGTTGGACTGCGTGCCCCCGGAGGTGAGCACCCCGTCGCCCGCGGCGTACCCGATCCGGCGCGCGGTCCACGCGACGACGCGGCGCTCCATGAGGGTCGCCACCGTCGACTGGTCGAACGTGTCGACGGACGTGTTGATCGCCGCGAGCATGGCCTCGGCGCCGACGGCGGGCAGCGCGACCGGGCAGTTGAGGTGGGCGGCGTACGCGGGGTCGTGGAACCACACGGCGTGGGTCGCGTAGAGGTCGGCGGCCTCGCGGAGCGCGGCGTCGGTGCCGAGGCCCGGGGCGTCGAGGTCGACCGCGTCGACGAGCGCGGCGAGGTGGGCGCGGCTCGCGCCCGACCAGGGCTGAGTAACCGCGGCCGCGCGCGCCGCCACGTCGTCGACGACGGCGTGCAGGGTGCTCGCGTAGTCGCCCGCGGTCGCGCCCGTGAGCAGGGCCGCGACCGTCGAGGTACCGTGCGCGGGCGCGACGGATCGTGCTGAGAGCATGCGAGGCTCCAAGTACGGGGAGAGGACCGCCACGGATCGCAGCGGGGCAACCTGAGGTTTGCCTTGCCTAACCTAGCGCAGCGACGGCGGTCGTCAAGAGTGACCTGCGCCACGCCGCCGTGGACGCGAGGGCACCGCGGCGGGAGGATGGCACTCGCCCGTCCGTGACGCCCGAGGAGGCCGTGTGGAACCGACCGTCGCGACGACCCGCCCCGCCATCGTCACCGTGGACGACGACCCCGGGGTCTCGCGCGCGGTCGCGCGCGACCTGCGGCGCCGCTACGGCGACCGGTACCGCATCGTGCGCGCGGAGTCGGGTGCCGAGACGCTCGACGCGCTGCGCGAGCTCGCGCTGCGGGGCGAGGACGTCGCCGTCGTGCTCGCCGACCACCGCATGCCCGGCATGACCGGCGTCGAGCTCCTCGAGCAGGCGATGGACCTCTTCCCCGCCGCCCGGCGCGTCCTGCTCACCGCCTACGCGGACACCGAGGCCGCGATCGAGGCGATCAACGTCGTCGACCTCGACTACTACCTGCTCAAGCCGTGGGACCCGCCCGAGGAGAAGCTCTACCCCGTCGTGGACGCCCAGCTCGAGGCGTGGTCCGCCACGGACCGGCGCCGCCCGGCCGAGACGGTCGTCGTCGGGCACCGGTGGTCGGCGCGCTCGTCACAGGTGCGCGAGTTCCTCGCGCGCAACCGCGTCCCCTACCGCTGGTACCCCTCGGAGTCCGCGGAGGGTGCGCGTCTGCTCACCGCGGCCCAGACCGACGGCGAGGCCCTCCCCCTCGTGGTGACGCCGGAGGGCGAGGCGCTCGTCGCGCCCGACGACGCGACGCTCGCCGAGCGCGTCGGGCTCGCCACGCGGCCGACGGCCGACTTCTACGACCTCGTCGTCGTGGGCGGAGGCCCCGCCGGCCTGAGCGCCGCGCTCTACGGGGCGTCCGAGGGACTGCGGACGGTGCTCGTCGAGCGCACGGCCACGGGCGGGCAGGCCGGGCAGAGCTCGCGCATCGACAACTACCTCGGCTTCCCCGACGGGATCTCGGGCGCGCAGCTCGCCGAGCGCGCCCGACGCCAGGCGGTGCGGTTCGGGGCGGAGATCGTCACGACGCGCGACGCGGTCGAGCTCGACGTCGACGGCCCGGCGCGCAGCGTGCGGTTCCCGGACGGCACGTCGATCGACGCCCACACCGTCATCCTCGCCTCGGGCGTGTCCTACCGGCTGCTCGACGGCCCCGGGCTCGGCGACCTCGTCGGGCGCGGCGTGTTCTACGGGTCGGCGCTCACCGAGGCCACGGCGTGCCACGACCAGGAGGTGTACGTCGTCGGCGGCGCCAACTCCGCCGGTCAGGCGGCCCTGTACCTGGCGCGCGAGGCGAGGCGGGTCACGCTCGTCGTGCGCGGCGACTCCCTCGCCCGGTCCATGTCGTCCTACCTCGTCGAGCAGGTCGAGGCGCACCCGCGCGTGCGCGTCCTGACCCGCACCGAGGTCGTCTCGGCGTCGGGCGACGACCACCTGGAGCACCTCGAGCTGCACGACGTGGACACCGGCGAGACCGCGCGCGTCGAGTGCGGGTGGGCGTTCGTGTTCATCGGCGCCGCGCCCCGCACCGACTGGCTCGACGGCGTCGTCGCGCGCGACCCGCGCGGGTACGTCCTCGCCGGGCCCGACCTCCTGCGCGACGGCGCCCTGCCCGCCGGGTGGACGCTCGACCGCCCGCCCTACCACCTCGAGACGTCCGTGCCCGGCGTGTTCGCCGCCGGCGACGTGCGCTCGGAGTCCGCCAAGCGCGTCGCGTCCGCCGTGGGCGAGGGCGCCATGGCCGTCATGCTCGTGCACCGCTACCTCGAACAGCTCTGACCGTCCCGTCCCGCGCGACACAGCCCCGACCCGAACCCCGGAGGCGACACCGTGACCAGCACCGAGGACCCCACCACGACCCCGCCCGCCGCGAGCACTCCCCCCGGCTCCACCCCCGCCGCCCGCGGGTGGCTGCCGTGCGACGTCGACGAGCTGCGCGCGACGTTCCTGTTCGAGCACCTCACCGACGACCAGCTCGCGTGGCTGTGCGCGACCGGCCACGTCGAGCGCCACGACGCAGGCTGGATGTTCCACGAGGGCACGCCCGCCGAGGCGTTCTACGTCATGCTCGACGGCGGCGTCGCGCTCTACCGGCGCGTCGGCGAGGACGAGGTCGAGGTCTCGCGCACGCGCCAGGTCGGCGTCTACCTGGGCGCGTGGAACGCCTACCTCGGCGACCGCCTGCCCCAGACGTACCTGCACTCGGCGCGCGCGCTGGAACCGTCGCGCTTCTTCGTGCTCGAGGCGCACGACTTCGCCAAGCTCATGACCGAGTGGTTCCCCATGGCCGTGCACCTGCTCGAGGGCATGTTCTGGGGCACGCGCGACGCGCAGCAGCTCGTCGGGCAGCGCGAGCGCCTCCTCGCCCTCGGGTCGCTGTCCGCCGGCCTGACGCACGAGCTCAACAACCCCGCGGCCGCCGCGGTGCGCGCGACCGGGACCCTGCGCGAGCGCGTCGCCGCGATGCGGCACAAGCTCGCGCTCATCGCCGACGGGCCCTACGACCGCGCCACGCTCGCGGAGCTCATCCGGCTCCAGGAGGACGCGCTCGAGCGCTATGCGGACACGCGCACCGCGGACGCCGTCGGCGCCCTGGAGACGTCCGACCTGGAGGACCGCCTCACCGACTGGCTCGACGACCACGGCCTGCCCGAGGGCTGGCGCGTGTCGCCCGCGCTCGTCCAGGCCGGCATCGACGAGCCGTGGCTCGACCGCGTCGCCGAGCGCGTCGACGCCGGGGCGCTCACCGGCGCGGTGAGCTGGCTCGCCTACACGATCGAGACCGAGCAGCTCATGGCCGAGATCGAGGACGCCACCGTGCGGATCTCCACGCTCGTCGGGGCCGCGCGCCAGTACTCCCAGCTCGACCGGGCGCCCTACCGTCCCGTGGACCTGCACGAGCTGCTCGACTCCACGCTGACGATGCTCGACCACGCGCTCGCGGGCGTCGAGGTCGTGCGCCGCTACGACACGACCCTGCCGCCCGTGCCCGTCTACGCGGCCGAGCTCAACCAGGTCTGGACGAACCTCGTCGAGAACGCCACGCAGGCGATGGGCGGGTCCGGCACGCTCACCGTCACGACCCGCCGCGCCGACGACCGCGCCGAGGTCGAGATCGCCGACACCGGCCCCGGCATCCCCGACGACGTACGCCCCCGGATCTTCGAACCCTTCTTCACGACCAAGCCGGTCGGGCAGGGCACCGGGCTGGGCCTCGACATCTCGTGGCGGATCGTCGTCAACAAGCACCACGGCGACCTCACGGTGACGTCCGTGCCCGGGGACACACGGTTCGTCGTGCACCTCCCGCTGGAGCCCGCGCCGTCGCAACCCGCGGCCACCCCGGGGGCGGACGGCGACGCCGCACGATGACCACGCCCGCCCCCGCCGCGGGGACGTCGCCCGTCGGCGAGGAGCGCCACGCGTCGTGGCTCGAGCTCTTCTTCGACCTCGTCGTCGTCGCGGGCATCGGGATGCTCGCGCACCTGCTCCAGGAGGACCACGACGGCGGCGGGCTCGCCCTGTACGTCGTCGCGTACACGGCGTTCTGGCTCGTGTGGGCGTGCTTCACCACGTACGGTAACGTCGCGGGCGAGGACGCCCGGGCGCTGCCGATCCTCACCGGGATGGCCGCGCTCGCCGTGATGATCGCCGCCGTGCCCGGCATCCACGACGAGCACGCGCAGGCGTTC
The DNA here is from genome assembly GCF_006539945.1 of Cellulosimicrobium cellulans. GTDB lineage: Bacteria > Actinomycetota > Actinomycetes > Actinomycetales > Cellulomonadaceae > Cellulosimicrobium > Cellulosimicrobium cellulans. The sequence goes on from NZ_BJNZ01000003.1 coordinate 191,741, forward strand.
GCCGTCGCGTACGTGGTGGGCCGCCTCGTCGCCGCGCGACCCTGGCGCCGCACGACCGTCGTCGTCGACCTGCCCGTGGTGCAGGCGCTGACCGGCGTCGTGCCGTGGATCGTGTCGTGGTGGTTCGACGGGCAGACCCGGTACACGCTGTGGGCCGTCGGCCTCGCGATCGACCTCCTCCTGCTCCTCACGCTCTCGGGCGAGCGCCTCGTGGAGCGAGCCCAGGAGCGTCTCGACGAGGTCCGCGAGCGCCGGGGTCGCGGACGCGGTGGCCGACGCGACCGGCCGGGGAGCGCCGCCCGGGGACGCGCGGGGCACGGGCCCGAGGGGCGTCCGCACGAGGAGCGCGGCCGCGGCGGACGGCGCGGTGGCGAGGACGTGGCGGGCGTACGGGGTCCCGACGTGCCGACGACGGTCGACGCGGCCGTGAGCGACGTCCCGCACCTCGGCGAACGGCTCGGCCTGTTCGTCATCATCGTGCTCGGCGAGGGCCTCATCCAGGCGATCGACGCCGCGAGCGAGGCCGAGTGGGACCGGACGCTCCTCGTGGCGGGTGCCGGGGCGTTCACGCTGCTCGTGGCCCTGTGGGCGCTGACCGTGCGGTCGGGCTACGCGGGCGTCGCGCTCCTGCGCCCGGCCGGCGTGCCGCCGCGGTCGGCATGGTTCCTGCACCTGGTGACCACGGGGGCGCTCGCGACGCTCGCGGGCGCGCTCGGCGGCGTCCTGGGCCACCCGGCGCGTGCCCTCGACCCCGGCGAGCTCGCGCTGCTCGTCGGGGCGTTCGCCGTGCACGGGCTCGTGTCCGCCGGGGTGCACGCCGCGCTGCGCGACGCGCGCACCGCCGTCCTGCTCGCCGTCCCGGTCGTGGTCGCCGGTGCGGTCGCGTGGCTCGCGGGCGGGACGATCTCGGCCGCAGGCCTGGTCTGGGTGCTGTCGGGTGCGCTGCTCGTGCAGCTCGCCCTCGCGGGCCGGGCCCGCGCGGCGCGCACGCCGGCCGGGGCGGGCACCTGACGCCGGCGACCTGCCCGGGCAAAATCGTGGACGTCGGACGATCGCGGGCATAGCCTCGTGGCGTCCGGTCGAACCCGCCCGGACGCTCGACCACGACGACCGGTGAAGGAGAGGTGGACCCGCGTGCTGCACCAGTGGCCCACCGACCCGTCCCGAAGGGCGCTCCTCAGGTAGACGACGCACGTCGTCCACCTGTCGAGCCGTCCTGGGGCACCGTCCTGGGGCGGCTCTCGTCGTCACACCCCAGGTCACGGGTCGCCACGGCCGCCACGGCCACCGACACGACAGGAGGCGCGACGATGAGCGAGGTGGTCATCTACAACCTCGGCGGCAGCCAGGAGCTCGGCCGCGTGTCGTTGCGCCACGCGATCCGCATGCTGCACCGGCGCGTCGCCGAGGTGCTCGAGGCCGTCGAGGGCGAGACGTTCGGCCCCTACCAGCGGCCGCGCTCGGTCGCGCTCGTGCGGTACGTGCACGCGCGGTGGGTGTACGAGCGCCAGGGGCGCGTGCCGTACTCGCGCGCGGCGCTGCTGCGCCGCGACCGGTACCGCTGCGCGTACTGCGGCGGGACCGCGACGACCATGGACCACGTGGTCCCGCGCTGCCAGGGCGGGACGACGACGTGGCTCAACGCCGTCGCCGCGTGCGAGCCGTGCAACGCCGCCAAGGGCGGCCGCACCCCCGAGCAGGCGGGTCTGCGGCTGCTCAGACGCCCGTTCGAGCCCGCGTTCCGCGACATCTACCCGTCGGCGCCCGCCCCGCGCAGACGCTGACGGGTCCCCCGACCGGTCTCCCGGTCGGTCCCAGGCCGCCCGGCCGGTGGCGGTGACACCGGCCGGGCTTCCCACGCCCGCGCCCCGCGTCCTGGGGGCGCGACGCCGTCGCCCGTCCGGGACCGGGTGGTGCGCCCTCCCTCCCGGTAGAGCCGGTCCGCGTCTCGCACCCACCTCGGGTCCCGGACCGCGCGAGGGAGACCACGATGGCGAGGTTCCGGATCGGGACGTTCAACGTCGAGAACCTGTTCGAGCGCCCGCGCGCGATGGCGGGCCCCCTCACCGGCGGCAACGCGGTGCTGGCCGCGCACGCCCAGGTCAACGCGCTCATCGCCGAGGAGCAGTACGGCCCGGACGTGCGGGCGGAGATCCTGCAGCACCTGGAGACCCTGGGCCTGCTGCGCTCCGACTCGGCGGCGCTCGCGGTGCTGCGCCAGGTACGCGGCCGGCTCGTGCGGCGCACCGGTTCCCAGGCGGCGGGCACCGCGCGCACGGAGGTCGTCGCCACCGGGCGCGGCGACTGGGTCGGCTGGGTCGACCTGGTCAAGGACCGGGTCGACGAGCTCGCCATGGCGCACACCGCCCGTGTCGTCGCCGACGTCGACGCCGACGTGCTGGCCGTCGTCGAGGCGGAGAGCCGGGTCGCGCTCAAGCACTTCACGGACGCGGGCGTCGTCACGCGCGCCGGTCGCCCGGTCTACCCCCACGTCATGGTCATCGACGGCAACGACGACCGCGGGATCGACGTCGGGCTGCTCACGACCCGCCCGTACCGGATCGGGGCCGTGCGCTCGCACGTCGACGACCGCGACTCGCGCGGGCGCCTGGTGTTCGGGCGCGACTGCCCGGAGTACGTCGTCGAGCTGCCCGGCGGCGGCACGCTCACCGTGCTGGTCAACCACTTCAAGTCCAAGGGCTACGGCACGCAGGCCGAGTCCGACGCGACCCGGCGCCGCCAGGCGACCCGCACCGCCGCGATCTACGCCGCGCTGCGCGCCCGCGGCGAGGAGCACGTCGTGGTCGTGGGCGACCTCAACGACACGCCCGGGTCGACCCCGCTGCGACCGCTGCTCGAGCGGACCGACCTGCGCGACGTGAGCGAGCACCCCGCGTTCCGCGGCGACGGGAGGCCCGGCACGTACGGCAACGGGACCGCGAGCCAGAAGATCGACTACGTGCTGCTGTCCCCCGCGCTGTTCGACCGCACCGTCGGCGGGTCGGTGTTCCGCATGGGCGTCTGGGGCGGCTCGAAGGGGACGTTGTTCCCCCACTACGACACGATGACGTCGGCGACGCACGCCGCCTCCGACCACGCCGCCCTCTACGCCGACGTGGACCTCGCCTGAGGCACGGCGTCGAACGGGATCGCGCCGGACACGACGACGTCGGCGCGCGAGCGGGTCGACTCCACGAGGAGCGCGTTGCGCCCGTCGACCTCGTGCGCCCAGGCGGTCGCGGCCTCGACCGAGCGCCCGTGGCGCGTGTGCCGGTCGACGAGCCGGCGCTCGCGCTCCGCGCCGTCGCCGCTGCAGAACCACGCCTCGTCGAGCAGGTCGCGCACCCCGTCCCACGGTGCCTCCGCCACCAAGAGATAGTTCCCCTCGACCACGACGACCGCGTGCGACGGCTCGACGGCGATCTCCCCGGCCACGGGCTCGTCCACCTCGCGGTGGAACGACGGCGCGTACACGGTCCGGTCCTGCTCCTCGCGCACGCGGCGCAGCAGGGCGACGAAGCCGTCACCGTCGAACGTGTCGAGCGCGCCCTTGCGGTCGTGACGGTCGAGCCGGTCGAGCGTCGCGTTCGCGAGGTGGAACCCGTCCATCGGCAGGTGCACCGCCTCGGGTCCGATCGCCTCCACGAGCCGGGTCGCGAGCGTCGTCTTGCCCGCGCCGGGGCTGCCCGCGATCCCGACGACGACGCGCCCGCCGCCCGACCGCTCGCGGAGCGCGCGGACGCGCGCGAGGAGCGCGCCCGGGTCCGCGACCTCGGCGGACGGCTGCGCGGTTCCGGGCAAGAGATCCACGGCACCCCTCTCGACGGTCATGCACCCAGTGTCTCGTGCCCACGGCTCGCGGGTCGGCGCCGCGACCGATGAGTCGACGGCGTGGGTCGGGTCTCACCCCACGACCCAGGATCTCGGACGCAGGACCACGAACCCAGGAGGACGGCATGGCCACGGTGGTCGCAGGAGCAGCGGTGTCGCTGGACGGCTACGTCCAGGACGCCGAGGGGAGCATCGAGGCGCTGTACGCGGACTTCGAGGAGCTGACGAGCAGCGCGTACCTGCGGGAGCTCCAGGAGCGGACCGGCGCCGTCCTCATGGGCCGGCGCACGTACGACATGGCACCGGACCCCGACGGCTACGCGGACGGCTACGAGTTCCAGGTGCCGATCTTCGTCGTCACTCACACGGCGCCTCCGGTCGTGCCGAAGCGCAACGAGCGGCTGTGGGTCACGTTCGTCACCGACGGCGTCGAGTCGGCGGTCCGGCAGGCCCGCGACGCCGCGGGCGAGCGCGACGTGACCTTCATCGGTGGGGCCGACGTCTTCCGCCAGCTCTGGGCTGCCGGGCTCGTCGACGAGCTCGCGGTGGAGGTCATGCCGGTCCTCCTCGGCGGCGGGGTCCGACTGTTCGACGGCGAGGCGCCCGCGGCGCTGGAGAAGATGAGGGTCGACGAGCTCGGCGCGCGGACCGCGCTGCGCTACCGGGTCGTCCGGACGGCGGGTCCGACGGCCGGGCAGGCGTAGCTCACGCGCTCGCCGGCACGAGCCCGTCCCGCGCTCCCTCGGACGGGCGGGCCGCGAGCGCCGCGACCGGGTCCCGCGCGAGGTCGGCGACCGGCAGCCCGGTCTCCCGGCTCAGCGCGCGCAGCAGGCCGGCGCGCGAGGCGTAGCCTGCGGCGTGGGCCGCGGCGTCGAGGTGCGACCCGCCGCGCAGCCGGGCGACGGCGACGTTGAGGTGGGCGCGCGTGCGCCAGCGTCCGAACGCGAGCCCGGTCTCCTCGACGAAGAGGCGCTGGACGTGCCGTGCGCTGGCGCGGCGCCGGTCGGCGAGCTCGTCGAGCGTCGCGACGCCCCTGCGTGCCTCCTCCGCCACGGCCCGCGCGACGGGGTGCACGGGCAGCCGCAGGACGAAGTAGTCGCCCGCGAGCCCTCGCAGGACGTCCTCGAGCGCGGCGCGGAAGGGTGCGACCTGCTCGGGCGTCGCCGGGGCCGCGCACAGGACCGCCGTGAGCACGGTGGTGAGCGCGGGCACGACGCCGAGGCGGTGGACGCGCGTCGGCGGCTCGACCCCGGGCGAGAGCACGGGGCCGAGCGCCATCGAGTCGCCCGGGAGGCGCATCGCGTGCGGGACGCGCGGGGCGAGCCAGAGGTTCTCGTGCGTCCGCAGGGTCAGCCGCGCACCCTCGACGACGAGCTCCGCGGTGCCGGCGACGACGTGGACCAGGTGCGGCTCGTCGTGGGCGTGGGAGTCGTGCCCGAGGAAGCGGACGGAGTGCTCGGGGACGACGGCGCCCAGCGCGGTCGGCGTCATGCGCCCTCCTCTCCCCCGGGCTCGCGGGTCCAGGTCGCCGTGTCGTGTTCGGGACGGGTCGTGTCATGTTCGGACGCGGTTCGTCCGCCAGGTGTGGTTAGCCTAACCTCGCGAGGAGCGCCCCGGTACGCCGTGCGGCCCCCGCGTCCCTGCTGCCGAGTGTGAGGTTCCATGCTGTCGTCACGTCGCCCCGCCCGCCGTCCCCTCGCCGCGCTGAGCGCGCTCGTCGCCGCCGCGACGCTCGTGCTGGCGGGCTGCTCCGCCGACACGACGCCGTCGGACGCGGGCGCCGAGCCGTCCGCGGAACCCGGCACGACCGCCGCCGAGACCGCCGCCGAGCGGGTCGTGACGACCGACCAGGGCGACGTCACCGTCCCCACCGACCCGCAGCGCGTCGTCGTGCTCAACCACGCCCTCGCCGGGTACCTCTACGCGCTCGACGTGCCGGTGCTCGCCACGGTCCCCGAGGTGACCGACGACCCGGACCCGGCGTTCTCCACGTTCTGGGCCGAGGAGGCCGAGGCCGACGGCACCGAGCTCATCGAGTGGAGCGCCGACGGCTACAACCTCGAGGCGATCCTCGCGCTCGAGCCCGACCTCATCGTGGGCGGCGGCTGGGGCTTCCCGCTCAAGCAGGCCACCGACGTCTACGACGGCCTGAGCCAGATCGCCCCGACCGTCCTCGTGAGCGGCACCTACACGACCTGGCAGGAACAGTTCGCGTTCCTCGCCCAGGACGTGTTCGACGACGCCGCGACGTACGACGAGCTCGCCGCCGGGTACGACGCCCGCGTCGCCGAGGTCGCGGACGCGATCACCGTCCCCGAGGGCGAGACGGCGTTCCTCGCGCTGACGTCGGAGGGCAAGACGTTCGCGCTCATCGAGGGCGAGGCGCTGCCGAACACGTTCGCCGAGCTCGGCTTCGCGATCCAGCCGATCCAGGAGCAGACCGGCGCCGAGCCGTACACGCCCGGGGGCGACATGTTCGAGGTCTCGGCGGAGCAGGTGACGTCCGTGGTCACGGCGCCGAACGTGTTCGTCATCGGGTTCAACGGCGCGGAGATCGACTTCGACGCCCTCGCCGCCGACCCGGTGTACGCGGGCCTGCCGTCGTTCGCCGCCGGCACGGCCCACGAGCTGCCCACGTGGACGATCCGGGGGGACTACCACGAGGCCATGGCCCTGCTCGACGTCGTCGAGGAGCAGTTCTCCTGATGGCCCAGCACCGCCTGCGCACGCACCCGCTGGTGCTGCGGCGCGTCGAGGTCGCGCGCGTCGTCGACGTGACGCCCCGCATGCGCCGGGTGACGCTCGTCGGGCCCGAGCTCGGGGCCTTCGAGCGCGACGGCCTGCCGATGCCCGCGTTCGACGCGCCGTGGTTCGACGACCACGTGAAGATCGTGCTCGCGTCCGACGGCGACGTCGCGTCCGCGCTGCCGGTGCAGCGCGCGCACGGCATCGACTGGCCGCCCGCGCCGAACCGGCAGGGTCGCGACTACACGCCGCGTCGCTGGGACGCGGCGGCGGGCGAGCTCGACCTCGACCTCGTGCTGCACGGCGACGGTCCCGCCGCGGCGTGGGCCCAGGCGGCGCGCCCGGGCAGCGAGCTGTGGTTCGTCGGGCCCAAGGCCTCGACCGTCTGGCCCGACGGCGTCGACTGGGCCCTGCTCGCGGGCGACGAGACGGCGCTGCCCGCGATCGGGCGCTTCCTCGACGAGCGACCGGTCGACGTGCCCGTGCAGGTCGTCGTGACGATCGGCGCCGAGTCGGCCCGGCAGGACCTCGCGCTGCGCGAGGGCGACACCGTGCGGTGGGTCGTCGCGCCGGAGGGTGACCGCGTCGCGCTCGACGAGGCCGTGCGCGCTCTGGAGTGGTGGCCGGGCCAGGTCTACGCGTGGGCGGCGAGCGAGAGCCGTGCGCTCCTGCCCGTGCGGCGCTACCTGACGCGCGAGCGCACCGTCCCGCGCACGCACGTCGACGTCACGGGTTACTGGCACGTCGAGCCGGCGCCCGCCTCGGCGCCGGCCGAGGAGCCCGCGGCCGAGGCGGAGCCGCAGCCCACGGGGGTCCCGTCGCCCGTGCCCTGGTTCGCGACGCGCGCCGCTCTGCAGCTCGGCCTGCTCGACGAGCTCAGCGTGGGGCCCCGCGACGTCGCGACCCTCGCCGAGGCCGCGCGCGTCACGCCGGGCGCGGTGCGGGCCCTGGTGGGCGTGCTCGCGGCGTCGGGCGTCGTCACGCTCGACGGCGACAAGGTCGCCCTGGGCGACGCGGGCGAGGACCTCCTCGACGACGAGCACGAGCGCGAGGAGTACGAAGGGCTCGAGGCGGACGCCGTCCTGGCGCTCGCCGCGCTCGCCCCCGCGCTGCGCGACCGGGTCCCGGCGTGGTCGCGCTCGCGCGGGCGGACGCTGCGCGCCGAGGTAGCGGCGGACGCCGTGCGCGCCGCGGAGGTCGTCGAAGGCGCCGACGTGCTGCCGTACGTGCTCACCGGCCTGGGCACGTGGCCGGTATGGGCGGACGCACGGTCCGTCGCGCTCGGCGGTCCCGGCGCGCTCGTCGTCGCGGACCTGCTCGCCGAGGTCCCGGGCGAGCGCTCGACGACGCTCGTCGAGGACGCGGTCCCGCTCGGGGTTCTGCGCGAGCAGGCCGGAGCGGGCACGACGCACTCCACGGCCGAGACGTGGCCCGCGACCGACGTCGCCGTGAGCGCGCTCGGGACCGGCCACCGCACCGACGACGAGGTCGTCGACCTCCTCGTCGCGATGCGCGCGGCCGCGCCGCACGCGGTCCTCGTCGAGGACTTCACGCCCGACGGGCTCAGCCCGCACGCGCACGAGCACGCGCTGCTCTCGCTGGCGACGACCGGCACCGCGCCGCGCACGCCCGACGACGTCGCCCGGCTCGCGGAGCGCGCGGGCTGGCACGTCGCACGGCACGAGCCGCTCGGCTGGGGCGTCGAGCGCGTCGAGCTCACGGCCGAGGACGTATAGCCGCGCTCGCCCCTCCGCCCGGGCGGTGGTCCGGTCCGTAGACTCGGGCGATGAGCCTTCTCGCTGCGGAGCACGCGCTCCAGGCCGCCCAGCGTGCCGGTGACGTCGACGCGCTGGACGCGTTGCTGCACCCCCGCTGCGTGGGCGTCGGGCCGGACGGGTCCGCCTTCTCCAAGGAGGACGACCTGGAGAGCCACCGCTCGGGCCTGCTGCGGATCACCCGCCTGGAGGAGGAGTCGCTGGACGTCCAGGAGGACGCCGCGAGCGGGGTGACCCGGCTCGTCGCGGCCGTCGAGGCGGTCCAGGGTGGTGCCACCGTCGCCGCGCGGCTGACCTACACGCGCCTCTGGGTGCGCGCGGACGACGGCTGGCGGGTCCTGGCCGCCACGCTCGCACCGGCGACCGAGCCCGCCTGAACCCGGTCCGGCGTCACCCGCCGGTGAACACGGTGATGGTCAGCGGTGCGCCCACGTCGTCGCACGCGTCGCCGAGGTCGCTCTCGCCGGCGTCCCACTCCGGGGAGTGCACACCGATCGACTCGCCCGGCGCCCCGGGCGTGACCGGCGCGGCCGCCTGCAGCGCACCGATCGCCGCCTGCACGGCGCTGTCGCCGTCGGACGGCAGGCGATCGAGCACGCGGGTCGCCAGCCGGTACCAGCCGTCGTGCTCCTGCGCGTCCATGCGGCCGTCGGCGAGGCTGAGGTCGGCGTTCTCGAGGATGGTCAGCACGTCGCCGTAGGCGGTGCAGGCGGCAGCATCCTCCGCGGTGCCGTCCGCGGCGGCGGCGTCGGCCTCCGCGACGGCCGGAGGGCCCTGCGGCGCGGCCTCGGCCTCACCGTCACCGTCGCAGCCGCCCAGGACCCCGGCGCCCAGCACCGCCGCCGTCACGACTGCCCACCGCTTCGCTCGCACCCGCGCACGCTCCCGACGTCGATTCCTGAGGGGACGACTGACGGCGAGAGTCTGCCGCGAGCACGCCGCGACGTCGAGGGACACGCCGACCGCGCCAGGCGCCCGGTCGGCACGACGCCCCCAGCGCGTCGTGCCGACCCGTCCCCACGTCCTCCCCGTGAGGTGGTCGTGGTGGCGACCGGGCGTCTCAGCCGACCGCGCGGAACGGACCCCACGGGCCGGCGCCCGGCTCCTGGCCGCGCGACCACCACTGCGCGACCCACACCGCGCCGTCGTGCACGACCGCGTCACCCGACCGGAACACGCGCGTCGAGGTCCAGACCGGCACACCGCGCTCGTCGACGGACAGCTCCTCCCACGGACCCCACGCCGAGCCCGGCGTCGTCCCCCGCGCGTACCACTGGGCGCGGAACACCGCGCCGTCGTGGACGACGACGTCGCCCGCGCCGTACGTCGCGCGCGGGTCGTAGGCCGGGGCGTCGACCGGGCCGAGACGACCCGCACCCGCCGACGACCGCACGATCGAGGGCACGGCCCACGTCGGGTCGATGCTCCCGTGCAGCGTCGGCGTCCAGCGCGCCTCGTCGGCGAGCCGGTCCGCCTCCCCCACCGAGGCGTTGTAGGCCGCGAGGACGTCGACGGGTTCGCCGTTCACCGTCGAGCCCGTCTCGAACAGCCGCTCGCCCTTGTACCGGCCGATGATCCGCGCCGGGTCGACGCCCGCGGCGAGCTCGAACGCGTTGTTCTCCGCGTAGATGCTCGAGTCGACGCCCGCGCCCCAGTAGTACTGGAAGATGCCCTCGCGCGTCTGCTCGTAGAGCTCGTTGTAGACGTGCACGTCGCCGAACCGCACGCGCGGGGCGCGCTGCCCGACGTCGGTCCACCGGTTGTGGTGGTACGTCACCTTGTGCTTCCCCGCGTCCTGGGTGCGGCTGTCCGACGACCCGAGGATCGCCGTCTTGTCGTGGTCGGAGAAGTGGTTGTACGAGACGGTCACGTGGTCCGACCCGTGCGTGATGTCGAGCAGGCCGTCGTGGATCTCGTACGGGCGACCGAACACCGTCGGCAACGACGACGGCGGGTGCTCGCCGTCGTCGAACGTGCTGTGGTCCACCCACACGTTCTCCGACGTCCACACCGACACGTTGTCGTACGCCGAGTTCCAGTTGCCGGCGTCGCCGTCGCCCGGGTCCCACGCGGGGAAGCAGTCGCGCGCGTCGGAGAACGTGACGTTGCGGACGATGACGTTGCGCGCGTCACGGATCCGCAGGCTCGCGCCCACGACCTGCGCGTCCGCGCCCAGGCCGACGATCGTCACGTTCGACCCCACGTGCTGGAGCGTGAGCTTCGCCTGCTCCGCGGCGGCGACCACGCGCGCGTCCTCGAGCGGGCCGGCCGGATCCACCCATCCGTACGTCGCGGGGTCGTAGGCCGCGACGTAGTCGTCCATCGAGAACGGGGCGGTGCTGCCCGAGACCGGGACGGTCGAGGCGATCGCCTCGCAGCTCGTCCCGGCGAACGCGTCGATGCGTCCGTCGACGTACACGATGCGCGGCGTCGTGTCGGTCCGCGCCCCGGCACCGCCCAGCGCGGCGCGCAGCTCGTCCCAGGTGTCGACGACGTACACGTGCTCGGCGCTCGCCGCGCTCCCGCCCGTGGTGCCGCCGTTCGCGGCGCCCCAGCCGTCGTTCGCGCCGAGCACCTGCCGGCCGAGGTCCGCCGCGCCGGGGACGCCCGGAGTGCCGCCATCCCCTCCCGCGGCGTCCGGCGCTGCGCTGCTCGTCAGCGCGGTCCCCGTCACCGCCATCACGACCGCGGTCGCCGCGGCCAACGGGACCCTCACCCACCGTCCTGCCATCACCCAACTCCTTCGTCGGTGCAAGAAACCGGTTTCTCACCGGCGTCGCCGAGTCTGGCACACCGAGGACGGAAAGCGCTACCCCGTCGGGCCCTCGCCGCGGGCGGCCGCCGAGAGGATGTCGCGATGCGAACCGCTCACCCCGACGGGTCGTCTCCGTGACGTCACACGCCCGAAGGTCACCCGCGCGCGGACCGGCGAGCGAGGCCCGGGGCGGCGAGGGCGACGAGCCCCGCGGTCGCGGCGGCGAAGGCGACGACCATGAGGCGCAGCGGTTCGACGGTCAGCGCGAGCCCGAGGAGCAGCACCGGGACGGCGAGCCCGACATAGGCGACGAGGAAGATCCCCGCGAGCACCTCGCCGCGCCGCTGCGGTTCGGCGAGCGACCCCGCCGTCGCGAGCGCGCCGCGGAAGAGGATGCCGACGCCCGCCCCGGCGACGATCGCGCTGGCGACGAAGCCCGGCAGGGACGCGAGCCCGACCGAGACGGCGAGGACGACGAGCCCGCTCAGGGTCAGCGCGACCGCGAGCGCCACCTGCCGCGCCGGGGTGAGCCGCCCGGAGGCGATCTGGGCGAGGGCGGCGGACGCGAACACCGCGGCGGACACGAGTCCCGCGACGAGTCGCGAGCCCTCGTGCATGACCGTCGCGAGCACGCTCGGCGTGAGGGACGTGAAGAGCCCGAACACGGCGAAGCCGGCGAACGCCGCCGCCGCCGCGGCGAGGAACGTGCCGCGCCCCGACCGCGGCACCGCGACGCGCTGCGGGCGGTAGGCGTACGGGCCGACCGGCGGCCCCACCGTCTCGGGCACGAGCACGGCGGCGAGCACCGCGGCGGCGAGCAGGACGGCGAACGCGACGTACGGCGTCGTGAGCGGGGCGGGCGCGGCCTGGGCCAGCAGCCCGCCGACGAGGGGCCCGAGCGCGAGGCCGCCGATGTTCGCCAGACCGGCGACCACGCTCGCGTCGCGCGAGCCGTCCGGACGCGCGACCGCGCGCAGCTCGGCGAGGTGCGCCGTCGCCGTCGCGGTCACGGCACCGATCCCTGCACCGGAGACCAGCCGCGCGACCACGAGCCCGCCCAGCCCGTCGAGCGCGAGGAACAGCAGCGCCGCGACGAGCTCGGCCGCGAGGCCGAGGAGCAGCACGCGCCGGCGCCCGAACCGGTCGCTGAGGTGACCGACGAGGTAGAGGCTCGCCGCGACGCCGACCGCGTAGGCGGCGAAGACGACGGTCACGGCGACCGTGGGCAGCCCGTCGCGCGCCTGGTACAGGGGATAGAGCGGGGTCGGGACGGTCGAGAACGCCATCGCGGTGGCGAACGCGAGCGCCACGACGAGGAAGCCGGAGCCGTGCGAGAGGAGCGGACGCCGCCGGGTCGCCCGCGGGGAGGTTCGTGCGAGACGCGGGGTGTGCGTCGAGGTCGAGGTCATGCGCACCACCGTGCGCCTGGTCGGCTGATCGTGTCCAACGACTTGTCCCGATACCTCTGATCGCGATCACCGATCATTGGGTAGCCTCGCTCCATGGAGACGCGCCAGCTCGAGTACTTCGTCGCCGTCGCCGAGGAGCTGAGCTTCACGCGCGCCGCCGCCCGCGTGTTCGCCGTGCAGTCGAGCGTGTCCGCGGGGGTGCGGGCGCTCGAGGTCGAGCTGGGCGCCCGGCTGTTCGAGCGCACCAAGCGCAGCGTCGCGCTCACCTCGCAGGGCGAGGCGCTGCTCCCCCGGGCCCGCGCGGTCCTCGACGCCGTCGACGAGGCGCGCGCCGCCGTCGCGCCCGGCCCGCACCTCGTGCGCGGCACCGTCCGCCTCGGTGTCTTCACCAACCTTGGATACCTCGGCCTGCCGCGCGTGCTCGCGGCGTTCCGCGAGCGCCACCCGGGCGTCGAGCTGCGCCTGACGCCGAGCCCCGCCGGCTCGACGGGCCTCGGGGAGGACGTGCGCCGCGGGGTCGTCGACGTGGCGTTCACGGGGCTGGACCCGCAGGACCACCCGGGCCTGCGGTACACGCGCCTCACGTCCGCGACGTTCGTCGCCGTCCTGCCCGCCGGGCACCCGCTCGCGGGTGCGGCGTCGGTCGCGCCAGGCGACCTGGCCGACGAGCGCGTCGTGACGACCCCGCGCGGGTTCGGCAACCGCGTGGTCGCCGAGCGCGCGTTCGCGCACGCGGGCGTCGCCCCCCGCGCCGACACGGAGGTCGCGGACGTCGGGGACCTGCCCGCGTTCGTGGCCGCGGGGTTCGGGGTCGCGGTCGTGCCGGCGGACATGTACGAGCCCGCCGACGGCGCGGTCGCGGTCCCGCTCGACGCGCCCGAGGCGTGGTCCCTCGGGCTCGTGACCCGGTCGCACCCGAGCGCCGCGGCCGCGGCCCTGGTGGCCGGGCTCCTCGATGCGCTCGGAGGCGAGCCCGTCCCGCGCTGAACCGACGCTGGTAGCATCGGCACGTGCTCATCGAGGTCGACAGACTCTAGCCGCCGAGCCGTCGGCGGCCCGTCCCAGCGCACCCTCTCGCCGCAGGCTCCGTCCCGGAGCCCTCGCGAGCGACTCTCCCCCGGCCACCCGCCGTGGCCTCGTCGCGCCTGGACCCCCCGCACCGCTCCGCGCCGCCCTGTCCTTCCGGCACGACCCTGCCCGCACCACCGCGGGCACGAGGAGCACCTTCATGTCCACCCTGCACCGCTCCGCGGTGACCCTGACCGACCTCACCTTCGAGTGGCCCGACAGCACCGTCGCGCTCGCGCACCTCACCGGCACGTTCGGTACCGGCCGCACGGGCCTCGTCGGCGACAACGGCGCCGGCAAGTCGACCCTGCTGCGTCTCGTCGCCGGCCTGCTCACCCCGACGTCGGGCCGCGTCACGACCAGCGGCGACGTCGCCTACCTGCCCCAGACCCTGACCCTCGGCCAGGACGCGAGCGTCGCGCGCCTCCTCGGCATCGACGGCACGCTCGCGGCACTGCGTGCCATCGAGTCCGGGGACGTGGACGAGCGCCACTTCGACGCCGTCGGCGACGACTGGGACGTCGAGGGGCGCGCCGCGCAGGCGCTCGCCGAGATCGGTCTCGACGGCGTCGGGCTCGACCGGCGGGTCGGCGAGCTGTCCGGCGGCGAGGCGATGCTCGTCGCGATCAGCGGGCTGCGCGTGCGGCGCAGCCCGATCACGCTGCTCGACGAGCCGACGAACAACCTCGACCGGGGCACGCGCGCCCGGCTCGCGGCGCTCGTGGACGACTGGCCCGGGACGCTCGTCGTCGTGAGCCACGACCTCGACCTGCTCGAGCACATGGACGAGACCGCGGAGCTGCACTCCGGCCGCCTGACCACGTTCGGCGGTCCGTACAGCGCCTGGCGCACCCAGCTCGAGGCGGACCAGGCCGCCGCGGCGCAGGCCGCGCGGACGGCCGAGCAGACGCTGCGGGCCGAGAAGCGCCAGCGCGTCGAGGCCGAGACCAAGCTGGCGCGCCGCGAGCGGACGGCGCGCACCGCACAGGCGAACCGCACGGGGTCGCGCATCTCCATGGGCCTGCGCGCGTCCGCGGCGCAGGTGTCGGCCGGCTCGATGCGCCAGGGCCTGGATGCCAAGGTCCAGGCCGCGCAGGACGCGCTCGACGCCGCGGCGGCCCGCGTCCGCGACGACGAGCACGTGCACCTCGTGCTCCCCGACCCCGACGTGCCCCGCGGCCGTCGCCTCGCCGAGCTGCACGGGACGAACCGGACGGTCGTGGTCCAGGGGCCCGAGCGCGTGGCGCTCGTCGGCGCGAACGGGACCGGCAAGACGACGCTCCTGGAGAACCTGCTCGCCGGTCGCGCACCGGAGCCCGGTCGGGCCGGCGGCGCGCTCCTCACCGACCGCGTCGGCTACCTGCCTCAGCGGCTCGACGGGCTCGACGACGCCCGGAGCGCCCTCGACAACGTGCGCGACGGCGCACCGGGCGCGGCCCCGGGCACCATCCGCAACCAGCTCGCGCGGCTGCTGCTGCGCGGGTCGAGCGTGGACCGACCGGTTGCGACGCTGTCCGGCGGCGAACGGTTCCGCGTCTCGCTCGCGCGCCTCCTGCTGGCGGACCCGCCCGTCCAGCTCCTGGTGCTCGACGAGCCGACGAACAACCTCGACGTGCGCAGCGTCGACCGGCTCGTCGAGGCCCTGTCCGGGTACGCGGGCGCGCTGCTCGTCGTCAGCCACGACGACGGCTTCCTCGCCCGCCTCGGTGTGGACGTCGTGCTCGAGCTCGACGCGGACGGCGCCCTCCACGAGGTGCGTGTACCGGCGCGCTGAGGCCGCCGTCCGTGCGCCCCCGCTCGACGGCGCGCCCCGGGACGCCGACGATGGACCGAGGGCGCGGCACGGGCCGACGCCGCGATGCCGGGTCGCGCGACGGGAGGTGCACCCGTGGGCTGGTACACCGAGCACGTCGTCGACACCGGGCGCGCGCCGGCCCTGTTCGCGCTCGTCGGGTTCGTCGTGACGTTCGTCGTCGTGCGGTCGATCACGCGTAGGATCCGGTCGCGCCGGGAGTCGGAGGCGCCTCCCGCGCCCGGCACTGCTCCGGCTCCCGCCACGGCCACGCGGCCGCGGCGTGCGCTCCTGGGGGACGTGTCCGTCGGGGGCATCCACGTGCACCACCAGGTGTGGGGCATCCTGCTCGTGCTGCTCACCGGCATGCTCGAGTTCCGGTACTCCCCCGGCCACCCCTGGTCGGAGGTGCTGGCGCTGCTGTTCGGGGCGGGGGCCGCGCTCGCGCTGGACGAGTTCGCGCTGTGGCTGTACGTGGACGACGTCTACTGGACCGAGGAGGGCCAGCGCTCGATCGACGCGATCCTCGTGGGCGGCGCGCTCGGGGGCGCGCTGCTCCTGTCCGCCTCGCCGATCGGCGTCACGTCCGACGGCGCGCAGGGCGGGTGGGTCGCGTACACGGTGACGGTGGTCGTCCACCTGGCCCTCGCGTTCGTCTGCGTGCTCAAGGGCAAGCTCGTGACGGGCCTCCTGGGGGTCGTCGTCCCGGTCGTGGCGTTCGTCGGGGCGGTCCGCCTCGCCAAGCCGTCGTCGTTCTGGGCCCGACGGCGGTACGCGCGCCGGCCGCACCGCCTCGCCCGCGCGCAGGCGCGGTTCGGTGCCCGCTACCAGGCCCGGCGGGAGCGGGTGCGCACCCTCGTGGGCGGCCGCGCCGACGGCGACCCGCCGCGTCCGGCGGCGTAGCGCGGGCTCAGATCAGGTCGGGCGCGTCCCGCACGACGGCGCCCATCGCCGCGGTGGCGGCGGCGTCCGCGTCGGCGTGCGGCCAGCCCGGGCTCACAGCCCGCGCGTGGTCGTTGAGCGCACGCAGCACGTCGAGCGCCCGCGCACCCACCGCGCGGGCCTGCGGCGTGAGGCCGCCCCGGATCTTGAGCTGACCGAGCACGATCGCGACCTGCGCCCGCGCCTCGGCCCCGAGCGCCGCCTCGTCGAGCTCGCCGGAGCGGAGCCCGTCGGACGCGGCCTGGCGCCCGGCCGACCAGACGTCCTCCGGCACCCCGAGGTCCCACGCCGCGAGGAGCCCGTCGACGAACGCGGGCAGCGCGTCGTCGCGGCCGTCGGCCGCGTACCACTCCTCGAGGTCCCGCAGGGCGTCGTGCCCGGAGTCGTTGCCGAACGGCGAGAAGTCCTCGCCCTCGTCGTAGAACGGCTCGGGGGCGAGGGACACGAACACGGGGTGGCTCGTCGTGGGAGACAGGCCCTCGTCGCGGTCGTCGAGGTAGAGCGTCATGGTGGCGACCCTAGACCCGTGCCGGACCCGTCGTCGCGCCGTCCGGACGTCAGTCCCGGTTCCAGCGTTCGAGCTTGGACGGGCTGAGGACGACCCACGCCTCGGCGACCCGGCCGGACCGCACCGCGACGCTCACGACGCCCGTCACGACGCCGACCTGGCGCACCACGAGGCCGGCGACGCCGTTCACCGAGCGCGCCGCCACCTCGACGTCCGGACCGGGGCGCAGGACGCGGCACAGCGCCCGCGCCGTCTCGTCGACGCCCTCGACCACTCCCGGCGTCGCGGCGGCGCTGCCCGCCGCGTCGACCCACAGCGTCGCCGTCGGGTCCAGCAGTCCGCGCACCGCGTCCCGGTCGCCGTCAGCGGTCGCACGCAGGAGCGCCTCCACGACGCGGTCGTGCGCGGCGCGGTCTGCCTCGAGCCGTGCCGCCGCGCTGTCTCGCTGGGGCATGCCGCGCCTACGCGGGGACGGCCGCGAGCTTCTGCGGATTCATCATCCACAGCACGCGGTCGATGCCGTCGGTCGTGGCGCGGACCGTGAGCACGGCGAAGAGCTCCCCGTCGCGCGAGAGCTTGACGGCCGGGTACCCGTTGACGTCGGCGGGCTCGACCTCGACGCCCGCCCAGAAGCGCTCGGCGAACGCGTGGTGGTACTTCGCGACGCGCGGACGCCCGACGACCGGGAACTTCGACGCGCGGACCACTCCCCCGCCGTCGGAGTAGGAGATGACGTCCTCGGCGAAGAGCTGCTCCAGGAGCGCGACGTCGCCCGCCTTGGCCGCGGCGACGAAGGCGGTGAGCAGACGGCGCTGGGCCTCCGGGGTGACGCGCGTGCGGCGCTCCTCGCCGAGGTGGCGGCGCGCCCGGCTCACGAGCTGGCGCACGCTGGCCTGCGAGTGCCCGATGATCTCCGCGATCTGCTCGTACGGGTAGTCGAACGCCTCGCGCAGCACGTACGCCGCGCGCTCGGTCGGGGTGAGCTTCTCCAGGAGCATGAGCAGCGCGACCTCGAGCGCCTCGCCGCGCTCGGCGCCGAGCGTCGGGTCGGCGCTCGTGTCGACGGGTTCGGGCAGCCACGGGCCGATGTACGTCTCGCGGCGCACGCGCGCGGACTGGGCGACGTTGATCGCGAGGCGGGTCAC
Source organism: Cellulosimicrobium cellulans (assembly GCF_006539945.1). Lineage (GTDB taxonomy): Bacteria > Actinomycetota > Actinomycetes > Actinomycetales > Cellulomonadaceae > Cellulosimicrobium > Cellulosimicrobium cellulans. Next base: position 209,711 of record NZ_BJNZ01000003.1, read on the forward strand.
CGTCGTGGTGAGGAACGCGTCCGGGTTGCGCACGGTGGACCGGTCGTACGTCTGCCAGCGCACCCAGGCGTCCTGGAGCACGTCGTCGGCCTCGGCCGCGCTGCCGAGGATCCGGTACGCGATCCCGAACAGCCGGCGCCGCGCCGCGCTGAACTGCCGCTCCGCCGACTCCAGGTCCGTCCCTCGTCCGTCCACGTCCGACATCCTCGCCCGCCCTCGCCTCGCCGTGAAGCCCTGCCGGTCGGCAGGGCGCTCTCGTGCACCCGACCGGACAGGGTCCGGATCTGTGACAAGGGCACGACGAACGGACCGTGCGTGGGTCCGGCGGCGGGTGGGACCAGCCGCGATCTGCTTGGCGCGTACCCGCGAAGGGCCGCCTGAAACCCGGTGCTCCCGCTCTTACCTCACGACTCGACCGGACCCGTCCGACGCGCGTCGTCCCTGCTGCCCCCTCCGACCGAGCGGGCGTCCGGCGTGTGACACGCGGCCCGCCGCGCACGAGTCCTGCGTGCGTTCTTCGTGGTGCTCGGCCCCGGCAGTCCGGAGGCTGGAGGGGCAGGGGACGACCGATCGCACCGAAGGAGAGATGACCATGAGCGAACCCGTCCTGGAACCGGAGGCGCAGGCGTTCGCCGACGCCGTCGCGACACCCCCGTTCGTCGACGAGCTCGGCCCCGAGCGCGCCCGCAAGGTCCTCGACGACCTGCAGGCGCAGCTCATCGAGATGGCACAGGTGGAGGAGGTCTGGGTCACGGTCCCCGCGGGCGATGGCTCGGTCCGGGTCCGCGTCGTCAAGCCCCGTGGCACGACCGGCACGCTGCCCGTCGTGCTGTACATGCACGGCGGCGGTTGGGTGCTCGGCGACGCCGGCACGCACGACCGCCTGGTGCGCGAGCTCGCGGTGGGCGCCCGGGCCGCCGTGGCGTTCGTCGAGTACGACCGCTCCCCCGAGGCCCGCTACCCCGTCGCTCTCGAGCAGGGGTACGCGGCGGCGCGCTGGATCACGACCGAGGGCGCCGCCCTCGGTCTCGACGCGTCCCGCCTCGCCGTCGCGGGCGACTCGGTGGGCGGGAACCTGACCGCCGCGCTCACGCTGCTCGCCAAGCAGCGAGGTGACGTGACGTTCGTCCACCAGTCGCTGTACTACCCCGTGACCGACGCGGCGCAGGACACGGCCAGCTACCGCGAGTTCAAGGACGGCCCGCACCTCACGGCCCGGGCCATGGCGTGGTTCTGGGACAGCTACCTGCCCGACGTCGACCGGCGGTCCGAGATCACGGCGTCACCGCTGCGCGCCTCGCTCGACGACCTGGCCGGGCTCCCGCCCGCGTTCGTGATCGTCGACGAGAACGACGTGCTGCGCGACGAGGGCGAGGCGTACGCGCGCCGGCTGCTCCAGGCCGGCGTCCCGACGACGAGCCTGCGCTACAACGGCACGATCCACGACTTCATGATGCTCAACCCGTTGCGCCCGACGCGTGCCACCACGGCCGCGGTCGAGCAGGCGGTCCACGTGCTGCGCACCGCGCTCGGCACCCTCTGACCGGTCATGACCCGGTCCTCGCCCGCGACGTCCGGTCGCCGGGCGGCCCCTCCCGCACCGAGAGAAGGAAGAACCATGTCCACCACCCAGCCCCTCGTCCTCCTGGTCCACGGCGCGTTCGCCGGCTCCGACAGCTGGGACGGCGTCGTCGAGCGCCTCCTCGCGCAGTCGGTCGACGTCGTCGCCCTGGCCAACCCGCTGCGCTCCGTCACGGGCGACGCCGCGTACGTCCGCGACGTGGTCACGGCGGTCGACCGTCCGGTCGTCCTCGTCGGGCACTCCTACGGCGGCATCGTCGTGACCGGCGCCGCCGCGGACAACGAGGCCGTCAAGGCCCTCGTCTACGTCGGGGCGTTCGCGCCCGACGCCGGGGAGTCCGCCCTCCAGCTCTCGGGCAAGTTTCCGGGCAGCACGCTGGGCGAGACCCTGATCGGCTACCCGCTCACGAGCGGGGGCAACGAGCTGCGGATCCGCGGTGACGCGTTCCCGTCGCAGTTCGCGGCCGACGTCCCGGTCGAGCGCGCGGTCGTCATGGGCGCCGAGCAGCGTCCCGTCACCGAGCTCGCGCTGAGCGAGGGCCTGCCCGGTGCGGACGCGGCCTGGCGGCACGTCCCGTCGTGGTTCGTCTACGGCGAGGAGGACCGGAACATCCCGGCCGAGCTCCAGCGCTTCATGGCCGAGCGCGCCGGGTCGCGCGGGACCACCGCGGTCGCCGGCGGGTCGCACGCCCTGTCGGTGTCGCGCCCCGCGGAGGTCGCGGCCACGATCATGGACGCGGTCGCCGCCGTCTCCTGACGCGCCGACCGGCGCGGCCCCCGTCGTCCCGGCGACGGGGGCCGCCGTCGTCCCCGGTCCGGACGAGGGCTCCTGCCGCGCGCGCCGCGGCGAGGCCCTCGGCGTCGCCCGATCCCTCGAAGAGCTCGACGGCCCGCGCCAGGTCGGCACGCGCGCCCGCGTGGTCGGCCTCGGCGCGTCGGGCGCGGGCGCGGTACACGTGCATGTGCGCCGCCGACGGCCGGGCACCCTGCGCCAGGAAGCCCGTGATCGCCTCGGCGGCGACGCGGCGCGTGGTCGCCCAGTCCTGCCGGTCGAGGCTGATGCGCGCGATCGCGCCGAGCGCGTGCAGCGCGGTGAACTCGGCGACCTGCCCGCGCGGGGCGGTGCGGGGGTCGCGCACGAGCGCGACGACGTCGCGCAGGTTGGCGATCGCCTCCTCCTCCCGACCCAGCCCGGCGAGCCCCTGGGAGCGCTGGAAGAGCGCCTGCGGCAGACCCTCGCGGTCGCCGGCGCGCCGGAAGAGGTCGGCGGCCTCCTCCGACGCCGCCACGCACAGCTCACGGTCGCCGGCCGCGCTCGCGCACCATCCCACGTAGTAGGCCGCCCAGGCGCGCAGACCCGGGTCGCCGTCGCGCTCGGCCGCCTCCCGCGCACTCCGGGCAGCCGCCATGCCCGCGACCACGTCGCCCTGGCAGTGCACCACCGCCCAGGCGAGATAGCCCTGGTGGGTCGCGAGCAGCGCGTCGTCACCGAGCGCCCCCGCCGCCGCGGCCGACGCCCCGTAGACCTCGTGCCAGTGGCCCCAGTAGGGCCACAGGTCGGAGAACCAGTGCAAGGCCTCCGCGACCTCGACCACGGCGGCGTGGTCCCCGCCGCGGGCGGCCCTCTGGAACGCGGCGAACCAGGCTGTCGCCTCGTCGACGAGCCAGGCCCGGGCGTCGTCGCTCGACGCCAGGCCGACGACGTCCGCGGGGTCCGCGGAGCCCTCGCCCAGGACGTCCGGCTCGAACCAGCGCCCGGCCCGCACCGTGGTGCGCAGGAGCCAGGCGTCCGCGCGCCGCCGCACGGCGGCGCGCGCCTCGGCCGGCTCGGCGTCCTCGAGCGCCCGGTGCGCGTAGAGGCGCAGCAGGTCGTGGAGCGCGTACCGGTCGTGCTCGGCCGGGCGCACGAGGCTCAGGGACACGAGCTCGTCGAGCAGCTCCTCGGTCGTCCAGACCGGCTGCTGCGCGAGCGTCGCGGCGAGGCCGGTGCCGACGTCGCGCCCGTCGGCGAGCGCGAGGCGCCGGAACAGCCGCTGCGCCGCCGGCCCGAGCTGGTCGAACGAGAGGTCGATCGCGGCCCGCACCGAGAGGTCGCCGGCGGACAGCGCGTCGAGGCGCCGGTCGGCGACCGCGAGGCGCGCGGCGAGCGCGTCGACCGTCCACGTCGCGCGGCTCGCGAGCCGGTTCGCCGCGATGCGCAGGGCGAGCGGGACGTCGTCGCACAGGGCGGCGAGGCGCGCGAGGTCGTCCGCGGACGCCTGCTGCTGCGGCACGAGGCGCGCGAGGAGGGCGCGCGAGTCGTCGGGGCGCAGCCGCTCGAGGTCGACGCGCACGACGTCCTCGAGCCCTTCGAGGTGCCGGCGGCTCGTGACGAGCACCGCCGCCGGCGCCGCCGACGGCAGCGCGGCGCGCACCTGCGCCTCGTCGTGCGCGTCGTCGAGCACGACGAGGACACGCCGGCCGTCGAGGAGCGCGCGCAGCCGGGCCGGGTCGGAGCTGCCCCGCGTGCCCGTCCCGACGAGCGCCTGGACGAGCCGCGCGACGACGCTTCCGGGGCTGACCGCGTCGGGAGACGTGCCCGCGAGCTCGAGGAAGAGCTGGTCGTCGAACTCGCCCTGGAGTCGCTGCGCGGCGCGGACCGCGAGGCTCGTCTTGCCGTATCCCGGTGGTCCCGTGACCACCACGACGGGCGCGGGCGACCCCGGGGCCGCCCGCAGCGCGCGCGTCACCCGGTCGAGCTCGTGCTCGCGCCCGGTGAAGTCGGCGGCGCCGCGCGGCAGCGGCAGCCGCCACCCGGGCCCGGGGCGGGACCGGCGACGTCCCTCGCGCGCCGCGCGCAGGACGAGCGCCCGGTCCTCCTCGTCGAGGCCGAGCGCGTCGACGACCGCGAGCATCGTCCGGTGCTGGGGGCCGAGGGCGGCGCCCCGCTCGATGTCGCTGAGGGTGCGGTCGCTCACGCCCGACAGCTCCGAGAGCCGTTCGAGCGTGAGGTCGGCGGCGAGCCGGAACCGGCGCACCGTCGGGCCGAGCGCTTCCGTGTCCATGCGCGCCTCGCCGTCGTCTCGGGGTGAGTCCTCGGGTGGAGCGGGGATGCGCGCCCCGCGGCGTTCGACCGCCGGGCGCGCGTCCGGTCGTGCTAGCGCGCGGCGACCGCCTGCTGCTGGCGCCAGTCCGCGAGGCGGGTGCTCGCGATCACGGCACCCTCGCCCGGGACGAGCGAGTCCTCGGACAGCGGTGCGCCGAAGTACCGCGCCTCCGGGTCGGCGACGACCTCGCGCGGGTCGTCGAGCGACGCGAGCGTGGTCCGCACGAGCTCGTCGAGGCGGAAGACCTCGGGCCCCGCGACCTCGACGATCCCGCGCACCGGCGCCCCGGTGACCACGTCCGCGACGGCGACCGCCACGTCGGAGGCGGCGATCGGCTGGAACAGGACCGGGGCGAGGTGCACGACCCCGTCCTGCGTGGCGCCGTCCGTGATCGACGCGAGGAACTCGAAGAACTGCGTCGCGTGGACGATCGAGTACGGTACCGGCGAGCCCGTGATGAGCTCCTCCTGCGCGATCTTCGCGCGGAAGTACCCGCTCTCGGTCAGGCCCTGGGTGCCGACGACGGAGAGCGCGACGTGGTGGCGGACGCCCGCCTTCTGCTCGGCCGCCAGGAGGGTGCCCGTCGAGGTGCGGAAGAAGTCGAGGACCGCCTGGTCCTCGAACGAGGGCGAGTTCGAGACGTCGACCACGACGTCCGCGCCCTCCAGCACCTCCGCGACGCCCTCCCCGGTCAGGGTGTTGACGCCCGAGTTGGGCGAGGCGGGGACGGCCTCGTGGCCGCGGTCCCGGAGCACGGTGACGAGCTTCGAGCCGATGAGACCCGTTCCGCCGATCACGACGATCTTCATGGTGTCCTCCTGTCGCTGCGTGCGGCGCGTGCCGCCCTGTCACCCTGTCGACCGGGCGACCGCCCGGCGTGTGACACCTCCCGGGACCGTGCCCATCGGCAATCCGCTCGATCCCGTCCGGGACGCGTGCCAGGGTGGTGCCCATGGCCGACACCACCGACGTCCGACCGGACGCCCTCGACCGCGTCGCGTGGCCCGTCGCGACCCCGCGCCTCACGCTGCGTCGCGCCCGCCCCGAGGACGCCGACGCGCTCTTCTCCTACCGCAGCCTGCCCGCGGTGGACCACTGGCTCTCCCAGCGGTTCTCGAGCGTCGAGGAGTGGCGCGAGCACCACGGCGAGCCCGACCGGCTCGCGACGACGCTCGTGGTCGAGCACGACGGCGAGGTCGTCGGAGACCTCTACCTCGCGGTGCGCGACGGCTGGGGCCAGCGCGACGTCGTCGACCGCCCCCGCCCGGACGAGGCGGAGATCGGCTGGGCGTTCTCGCCGTCGCACCAGGGGCGGGGATACGCGACGGAGGCCGTCCGGGCACTGCTGACGGTGTGCTTCGACGACCTCGGACTGCGACGGGTCGTCGCGAACGCGTTCCTGGCGAACGAGCCGTCGTGGCGGCTCATGGAGCGCGTCGGCATGCGGCGCGAGGGCGTCGGCGTGCGCGACTCGCTGCACCGCGACCTCGGCTGGGTCGACGGCGTGACGTACGCGCTGCTCGCCGAGGAGCGACGCGCCGGAGCCTGACCCCACGCCGCCTCAGGAACGCGCTACGTCGCGCTCGACCGCGCGGCGCGCCACATCGCCACGACGTCCCGCACGGGGTAGCGCAGGTAGGTCCGCTGCGGCCGGGTACCGCGGACCAGCGCGTCCGTGCCGCCGTCGCAGTACACGACCTGTCCGGTGGTCGAGCGGTTCTCCGCGGAGGCCAGGTGGGCGAGCAGGTGCGCGACGGGCGCGAGCGGGCCGGGGGCGCCGAGCGGCTGCGGGAGCGCGGTCTCCAGGAGCGCCCGGTCCCGCTCCCACGTGGCCAGGACGGCCTCGGTCGCGACGATGCCGGGCGCGACGGCGTTGAGGACGATCCCCGCACCGGCCCACTCCTCGCGCACGGCCGTCGTCCGCACCCAGTGGTTCAGTGCGATCTTGCTCGAGCGGTAGAGCTGGCTCCCGCGCCGGGTGCGGACCAGGTGCCGGGCGGTCGCGAGCGCCCGCCCCTCGTCGCCGCGCGCGCACGCGCGGACCAGGGCGCCGCTGCCCCGGTGGAGCGTCGAGGACGACGAGACGACGACGGCCGCCGGCGCGGAGGAGCCCGCGAGCGCGGGTCGCAGCCCGTCGAGCACCTCGACGGTGCCGAAGTAGTTCAGGGCCACGGTCTCCGGTCGCGGGGCGCCGGACCCCGCAACCGCGACGACGGCGTCGAGCCGGTCGTCCGTCCGCCCACGGACCTGCTCGACCAGCGCGGCGCGGCCCTCCGGGGTCGTGAGGTCGGCGCGGACGTCGACGCCCTCGCCCACCCCGCACGCGACGACGTCGGCCGTCCGCGCGAGCAGCCGGGCAACCTCCCGACCGAGGCCGGAGTCCGCTCCGGTGACGACGTAGCGACGGGGTCGGCTCGGGGACTTCATGCGCCCACTCTGCCACAAACTACAGATCTGCATAATTGCCTGGACGCAGCTAGGCTCGTCGCGTGACGAGCGAGAACGGACACGACGCCCGGCGACGGCGCACCCACGAGGCGATCCTGGCGAGCGCCGCACGCCTCTTCGAGGCGCAGACGTTCGCCGGCACGACGGTGGCCGAGGTCGCACGCGCCGCGAACGTCTCGGAGCGGACGTTCTACCTGCACTTCCCCACCAAGGAGGACCTCCTCTTCGACCACGTGCACGGGTTCACCGAGCTCGCGTGGCGCGTCGCGGAGGAGTCGCGCGCGCCGTCGGCCGGCGCCCGGGTCGACGCCGCGGTGCGGGCGCTCGTCGACGCCGCGACGTCGGACGACGCCCTGGTCGCCCAGGCGCGTGCTCGCGCGGCCCTGGGCGGGAGCGGTCGCGTGCCGGCCTCGCTCTCTCTCCGGCTCGCGACGCTCGTCGCCGGGCTCGCCGACCGCGTCGCGCGCGGGACGCGGAGCCCGCTGCGCGACGTCGCACCGATAGTCGGCGCCGCGGTGGGCGCGGTCGGGGCCGCGGGGCAGGTCCTCGCCCAGGAGACCGACGACCCCGCGGCCCTGCGCGACGGGATGCTCGCGGCGCTGGACGCCGCGCTCGTCGGCTTCCGGGACTGAGCCGACCTGGGTGTCGGTGCGCCCCTGAGGTGGTCGGCGGGCGTGCGAGCGACCCGCTCCGGGGAGAGGCTGTGACCCCGCCCGCACCACCCTCCGAGGAGTCGTCGATGCCCGGCACCTCCGCCCCCGGGGCGGCCCCCACGAGCGCGGTCCCCGCGCACGCCGCGTTCGTCCCCGGCGACGTGGTGCGCGCCGCGGCCGCGGCGAGCCTCGTGGTCGCCGTGGGGCTCGACGGCGTCGCGGTGGCGCTCTTCCTGCTCGTCCTGGGCGGCACGATGGTGCCGCGTGCGCTCGGAGTCGCCGCTCCCCTGGACGTCGCGTACGGGGGCACGCTCCTCGCGTCGGCCTGGGCCGCGCAGCTCGAGTGGTACCGCGCCGTGCCATGGCTCGACCTGCCCGTCCACGCCGCCTGCACGGGCCTCGTCGCCGCCGTCGCGTACGTCGCGCTCCTGCGCACGGGCCTGCTCGCCGACCCGGGCACGCTGCGTCCCGGACGCGCCCGCGCGGGCACCCTCGTCGTCGTCTCCGGCCTGGGCGCGGTGCTCGCGGTCCTGTGGGAGCTCGGCGAGTGGGCCGGGTACACGTACCTCGACGACCGCATCGGCGTCGGCTACGGCGACACCGTGACCGACCTCGCCGCCGGGCTGCTCGGCGCCGTCGTCGTGGGACTCCTCCTGCCCGGGACCCTCCGGCGCGGAGCGACGCCGTGACCCGCCCCACGGTCTCCGTCGTCGTCCCGGTCCGCGACGACGCCGAGGCCCTCGACGAGTGCCTCGCCCTGCTGGCCCGGCAGACGATCGCGCCGCTCGAGGTCGTGGTCGTCGACAACGCCTCGAGCGACGACTCGGCGCTCGTCGCGAGCCGCTGGGGCGCGGTCGTGGTGCGCGAGGAGCGCGTGGGCATCCCCGCGGCGGCCGCCACCGGGTACGACGCGGCCCGAGGCGACGTCATCGCCCGCCTCGACGCCGACTCCCGCCCGGACGCAGCGTGGGTGCAGCGGGTCGTGGACCGCATGGCCGACGACCCCCTCCTCGACGCCATGACCGGCACCGGGACATTCGACGACCTGCCGCGCGGCGCGCGCACGGCCGTCGCGGTCGCCTATCTCGGGGCGTACTACGTCCTGTGCCACCTCGCGCTCGGCCACACCGCGCTCTGGGGTTCGTGCATGGCGCTGCGCCGCACGGCCTGGACCGCGGTCCGCGACAACGTCGTCCGCGACGACCCGGAGGTGCACGACGACCTGGACCTCTCCTTCCGCCTCGGGCCACGGCGGCGCACCGCCCTCGTCCGGTCGTGGCGCGTCGGCGTCTCGGCGCGGTCGCTCCGGGGACGGCGCCAACGGCGGCGCCGTCTCGACCGTGCATGGCGCACGCTGCGCGTCAACTGGTCGGCCGCGCCCCCGTGGGAACGGTGGCGCGACCGCTGGCGCTGAGCCCGGTCACGCGGCGCTGTTCCGCCACGCGCGCCGGCGCGAAGCCCCCACGCCGTCCTCGCGGTCGAGCCGTGCGAGGAGGCCCGCGAGCGCCCCGGCGATCGGCTGCCCGGTCGCGTACTCGACGAACAGCCACTGACCGGCCGGGTTGATCTCGAGGAACACGTAGTCCCCCTCGGGGGTGCGACGCAGGTCGACCGCCCCGTACCAGAGCCCGAGCACTTCCATGAGCCGCAGGAGCGCGGCGGCGACGTGCTCGGGGAGGTCGTGGACCGTCGTCGGGCAGTGGTGGGTGTCGACCCGGAAGTCGTAGGCGTACCCGGACTCCTCGGTCCGCAGCTCGGCCGCGAAGAGCTGCGTGCCGACGATCGTCACGCGCACGTCGGACCCCGCGACGGCCTCCTGGAAGATGACCGGCGCGTACCGCACGCTCTCGAGGAGGTCGAGGTCCGCCTCGCGCACCGGGCGGGTCTCGCGCCACGTCGCGGGCGTGCCGCTGAAGGGCTTGAAGATGACCGGGCCCGGCTCGCGACGCAGGAAGTCGCGGGCTCGTGCGGGGTCGTTGGTCATGCACGTGCGGGGCACGCGCAGCCCGAGCCGCGCGGCCACCTGGAGCTGCCACATCTTGCGCGAGCCGGCCTCGTCGCGGTCCGGGTCGTTGACCCAGGTGGCGCCGAGGCACGACCACAGCCCGGACACCGCGGCCGCGATCTCCCCGTGGGCGAAGCCGCGGTCCTGGGGCGAGCGGACGTCGTCGTGCAGGGAGAACGGCTGCGGGCGCCGCCACCACACGGCCCGCAGCTGCGTGGCGTCCACGGCGCTCACGCCCGCGGCGCTCGTGTCGACCCAGTCGGCCCGCCACCCGGCCGCGTCCTGCGTCGAGGTGAGCGACACCGAGCGCGGGGCGTGGCCGGTGTCGAGGAGCACGTGGGGAGCGCCGAGCGCGTCCAGGTGGCGGACGACCTCCGTGGTGTGGAGGTCGTCCGCGTGCGACACGATGCCGATCATCGGGTCACTGCCCGGCCTGGAGCTGGACGAGGGCCGCCTCGACGGCCTCGAGGGTGGCGCGCGCGTCGGCGACGGCCTCGACCAGCGCGCCGACGACGTCGACGGCCTCGCCCTCGACCTCGTCGTCCACGAGGGACTCGGCGCCCTGGACGAAGGGCCGTGCGCCCGCGAGCGCGCCCGCCTGGACGAGCCGCCCGATCGCGGGGTTCACCACCGGGTCGAACAGGTCGTCGATGTCCAGGATCCCCTCCTGGAGCGTGTCGCCCGGTCCGGTGCCGACGTCGCCCGCGAACCCGGTCGCGACCGGGTTGTCGGCGGCGAACCGCGTGTCGGCCTGGAAGATCGAGTCCAGCGCCCGCGGGGTCCCGCCCTGGTCCCGGAGGAACGACGTCCCGATCTGGTCGGCGACCGTGTGGGAGTCGGCCTGCCGGATCGTGAGCACGTCCACGGCCCGTGCGGTGTCGGCGGCGCGGAGCGTGCCGACCTGGTCGGCCGCCTTGACGGTCGCGATGACGTCCTGCGCGAGGGACGTGAACCCGTCGTCGGCGGTCGCGGTGCGCGCGCCGTGCGGCAGCGCCTGGAGCGTGGGCGACACGGCCCGGATGCCCGCGATCGCGGTGCCGAAGTTGGACCCGGTGCCCGCCGCGTTGCAGCCGCCGTTGGTGTGCACGCCGACGAGCTCGCCCGCGGGCCCGAGGATCCCCGACCCGGAGTTGCCGCCGAGCGTGTCGATGTCGTCGTACCGGACCTGGTCGGTCGTGACGACCGTCGCCGGACCGGCCTCGATCCGCTTCGGCATCCCTGCGGGGTGGCCGATGATCGCGAGCATGTCCCCCACGGCGGGGTTCGCTGTCGCGACGGCCGTGAACCCGTAGGTGTTCCCCGGGTTCCCGCCCACGCGCACGACCGCCATGTCCAGCCCGCCGAGGCGGTACTCGACGAGAGCGACGATCGGGAAGCTCACCTCGGTCCGCAGCACGCCGCTCGCGTCCACCTGGTAGAGCACGTTGACGTGCATGCTCGTCGCGATCTGCTGCGGCGTGACGACCTGCATCGAGCCGTTCTGGCGCGGCAGGACCCAGCCGTCCGCGCTCTGGTCGAACAGGTGCCCGCACGTGAGCACGAGGTCCGGGGCGATGAGCGTGCCGCTGCCCCAGCGGACGCCGTCGACGTTGCCCGGGTTGGTGAAGACGCCGCCGAGCCCGGTGTTCCACTGCACCTGCACGGCCTGCTTCTGGTGGGCGTTCACGTACGCCTGGGTGACGCCCAGCGTGCCGTCGTACTGCTCGACGGGCTGGGAGTCGTCGGTGGCGCCGCAGATGGACTCGAGCATCTCGGCGTAGGTGGGCTCGTCGCCCGCGATGGACTCGAGCGTGAGCGGTATCCGCTCGGGCAGCGGCGGGTAGAGCGCGTCGACGGTGTCCGGCGTCTCTGGCACCTCGCGCCGGCTCGGCTTCTTGGGTGCCGACTTCCTGGTTCCAGCCATGGGGTCCCCCCTCGGTTCGGTCCCCTGCACCTGGAGGGAGGGGGGCGAACGTGGACCCGGACGGGAACGGCGCGCAGAACCGCACCACACGCCGGCGCGCGCGGCCGGGCCCGCCCCGCGACGGGGGTGGGCCCGGCCCCGGGTCAGCGGCTCGCCGCGACGTCGAGCACCCAGGTCACGCCGAACCGGTCGGTGAGCATCCCGTACAGGGGAGCCCAGCCGGACGACGCGAGCGGCGCGACGACGGTCGCGCCGTCGACGAGCGCGTCCCAGTAGCCGCGGACCTCCTCGACGTCGTCACCGCGCACCGAGACGAAGAACGGCGCCTCGCCGGGGCTCCAGGGTCGTCCCGCCGGGACGTCGTACGCCATGACGCGGAAGCCGCTCGGCGCGCTGACCTGGCCCCAGACGACGAGGTCGGCCTCGGCCGGGTCCGGCGCCTGGCCCAGGTCGCCGTACGTGGTGAGGACGAGGTCGCCGCCGAACACCGCGTGGTAGTGCTCGAGCGCGGCGCGGGCGTCGCCGCGAAAGTTCAGGTGGGGGGTGGTCTGGACGGGCATGGCGTCTCCTCCGGGTCGGTCGTCGGGCCCGCGGCCGCGGCGCCCGTCGCTCCCGGACGTCGCCCGGGCTCGTGCCACCACCTTCTCGGCCCATCAGGGCGAGGAGTGTCCGCATCGTGCGCGAGCATGGGCGCATGACCGAGACGTCGCGCCGGACCCTCCTGCTGCTGTCGCTCCTCCAGGCACGCCCCGACCGCACCGGCCCCGAGCTCGCCCGGCGGCTCGGCGTCGACCCGCGCACGGTGCGCCGCGACGTCGAGCGCCTGCGCGACCTCGGCTACCGCGTCGTCGCGACGCGCGGACGAGACGGCGGCTACCGCCTCGACGCGGGCGCCGAGCTCCCGCCCCTGCTGTTCGACGACGAGCAGGTCGTCGCGCTGACCGTCGCGCTGCGCACCGTCGCCGCGAGCGGGCCGGGAGACGCGATCGAGGAGGCGGCCGTGCGGGCGCTCGCGACCGTGCGCCAGGTGCTGCCCGCGCGGCTGCGCCACCGTGTCGACGCCGTCGACGTGGCCCCGGTCCCCGCGCACCCCGGGCGACCGGCGCCGTCGGTCGACCTGGACGTCCTGCTCGCCGTGAGCACCGCGGTGCAACGGCGCGAGGTGCTGCGCCTCGACTACGCGGCGCCCGTCGCGCCCACCGGTGCCGAGACCCCGGACGGCGCGAGCCCCGGCCCGGGCCGTGCCGCGACGGCGCCGCGACGCGTGGAGCCGCACCACGTCGTCGTGCGCGACGGGCGCTGGTACCTCGTCGCGTGGGACCTCGACCGCGACGACTGGCGCACGTTCCGCCTCGACCGCATCACGCCCCGCGTACCGACGGGGCCGGGGTTCGCGCCCCGTGAGCTCCCCGGTGGCGACGTGGGCGCGTTCGTCGCGGCCCGCTTCGCCGGGGCGACACCGTCCTCTGGGTTTGCGCCGACGGCAGGAGAGGCGGGGTGGCCGTGCCGCGGGTGGGTCGAGCTCGCCGCCCCGGCGTCGGCGGTCGTCCCGTTCGTCGAGGACGGCACGGTCGAGGTGCTGGCCCCCGACCGCTGCCGGGTCGCGCTGGGCTCGTGGTCCTGGGTCGCGCTCGCCGCGCGGGTCGCCGCGTTCGACGCGGATGTGCTCGCAGCGGGTCCGGCCGAGCTCGTCGCGGCGTGCGCGACTGTCGCCGGACGGCTGGGACGGCAGGCGACCGGGGGGCAGCCGTAGCGCGGCTACGACGACGCGGGCGCCCCGTCGACCGTCTCGTGCCGCTTCTGCCGGGCGAACCGCGCGGGGAGGTCGGGGCCGTCCCACACCTGGATCGCGCGCCAGATCGAGGCCGCGATCGGGACGGCGAGCACGGCGCCGGTGAGGCCCGCGAGCACGGTGCCCGCGGTCAGCGCGACGAGGATCACGAGCGGGTGCAGCCGCAGCGTGCGACCCATGACGACGGGCTGGAGCAGGTCGCCCTCGAGCTGGTTCACGGCGATGACGATCGCGACCACGATGAGTGCCTCGACGGGACCGACGGCCACGAGCGCGACGAGCGCGCACAGGATGCCCGCGAGCGTCGCCCCGACGAGCGGGATGAACGCGAGCAGGAACACGAGCACCGAGAGCGGGATGACGAGCGGCACCCCGACGATCGCGAGACCGATGCCGATCGCGACGGCGTCGACGGCCGCGACGATCGCCGTCCCGCGGACGTAGCCGCCGAGCGTGCGGACCGTCGTCTCGCCGATCCGCTGCCCCCGCGCGTACCGGGCGCCCTCGAACGGGCGCAGCAGGAACTCCCAGATCGCCGGCCCGTCCTTGAGGAAGAAGAACAGGACGACCACCATCACGAAGAACCCAGCGACGAAGTCGACCGTCTGCGAGGCACCCGCGAGCGCCCCGGCGCCGACGGCGTCGGACTGCAGCAGCCCGACGAGCGAGTCGCGCACGGAGGCGATCTGGTCCTCGGTGATCTGGAACGGCAGGTTCTGCACGTACGCCTGGAGCTCGTCGAAGCCCTCGACGGCCTGGTCGCGCAGCTCGGGCCACTGGTCGACGACGGCCGCCGCGACGAGCCACACGACCACCCCGAGCACGACTACGAGCGTGAGCAGCGCGATGACGGTCGCGAGGAACGACGGCACGCCCTTGCGCCGCAGCAGGCTCACGAGCGGCGAGATCGCCGCCGCGAGGACGAGCGCGATGAGCACCGGGATGACGATGAGCGTGAGCCGCGTGATCGCGAACACCGCGACGGCGACGAGAGCGACGATCGCGAGCACCTGCACCGAGCGCGTACCCGCGCGGCCGACGCCGTCCGACCACAGCGCGGAGACGCCCGTCGGGTGCGACGGCGCGTCGGAGGTGCGGGCCTCGGGCGGGCCGGGATCGCCCGCCGGGGTGTCGCGGTCCGTCTCGTCGCGCGGCGCGACGGCGCCCCCGTCCACCGCCTCGGCGGGCTCGCCCGTCCGCGTAGCCGACCGCCGTCTGCCCAGCCCCATCCCGACTCCCTCTCGCCGCACGTGACGGTCAGGCTTTCACGATCGCGACTCACCCGCCGGGTGCCGGCACCGCGGGCTCCGTAGAGTGCGTCGCATGGCATCCCGCATCAGCGAGCTGGTCCTCGACTGCGCCGACCCGGAGCTGCTCGCCCGGTTCTGGTGCGACGTCCTCGGCTACGTCGAGCTCGACCGGGAGGGCGACGGCTCGATCGAGATCGGCCCGCCCGACGTCGGGTTCGGCGGTCTCCAGCCCACCCTGATCCTCAGCCCGAGCACGGACCCGCGGGCGGACAAGCTCCCGCTGCACATCGACGTCAACCCCACCGACCGCGACCAGGACGCCGAGCTCGAGCGGCTCCTCGCCCTCGGGGCGCGGCCCGCCGACGTCGGGCAGACGGGCGACGAGCCGTGGCACGTGCTCGCCGACCCCGAGGGGAACGAGTTCTGCCTGCTGCGCCGGCGCCTCGCCCCCTGACCTACGGGCTCTCGGCTCACGCCGTGGCGCGCACGGGCCGGTACCGCACGGCGAGCGCTCCCGACCGGAACGGGGTGCGGTCCACCAGCTCGAGCGGGATGCGCTCGCGCAGGCCGGCGAGCAACGTCGGCCCGTGCCCGGCGAGCACCGGCTGCACCACGAGCTCGTACTCGTCGATCAGGCCGAGATCGGCCAACGCGAGGGGCAGCGTCACGCCCCCGACCCACAGGCCCGCGCCCGGCTCGTCCTTGAGCCGGCGCACCGCCTCCCCGAGGTCGCCCCGCACCAGCTCGGCGTTCCAGTCGACCTCGCTCAACGTGCTCGACACGACGTACTTCTTGGCGCGGTCGATGGCCTCGGCGAAGGGAACCTCCCACTCGTCCATCCAGTCGGGCCACACGCCCGAGGCGGGCCTGCGCCACGCCGACTCCATCATCTGGTACGTCACCCGACCGAACAGGAGCGCGTCGGCGCGCTCCATCTCGGCCGTCCAGTAGCGCATCGACTCCTCGTCCGGAGGGAGCCCGGCCTCGTGGTGGCAGCAGCCGTCGAGCGTGACGTTGATCGAGTAGCGCAGCGGTCTCATCTCGTCGATCTCCCTTGATACGCGATTGCCCGGACCAGACTCAGACCACCGCCGACCCGCTTTCTCATCGGCGCCCCGTGGCACCACCGCTCACGAGGTCCTGCGTCCCGACGACGCCGAGCAGCCGGATCCTCTCCTCCGCCTCCGTGCCCGGTGCCGCCGTGAGCACGAGGAGCACCTGGAGCTGGTCCTCGGTGGCGAGCGCCTGGCAGTCCACCTCGATCTCCCCCACCACCGGGTGCACGAGCGTCTTGTGGTCCACGAACCGACGCGCGACCTCCTGCCGCTCCCACAGCGCCGCGAACTCCGGGCTCGTGCGCCGCAGGACCCGCACCAGCTCGCCCGCGCGCGACGACGGGCCCAGCACCGCGACGGCGGAGCGCAGGCTCGCCACGAGCGCCCGCCCCTGCCGGTCCCGGTCGTCCGCGGGATAGATCGCGCGCGCCGTCCCGGGGTGGGCGAACCACCGGTAGATCTCGCTGCGGTCCCAGCCCGAGTACACCGTCGCGTCGCCGTAGAGCGCACGGGCCAGGTCGTTCTGCGCGAGCGTCTCCCCCAGCGGGTTGAGGATCAGGGCCGGGGTGTCGCCGAGGCGGTCGAGCACGCGCTGCAGCGCGGGCGCCACGTGCCCCGGGTCGGTCGCCCGGTCGGGCACGCCGTGCCCGGCGACCCGGTAGAGGTAGTCCCGCTCGTCGTCGGACAGGCGCAGCGCCCGCGCGATCGACGCGAGCATCTGCGTGCTCGGCTGCGGCCCGCGCTGCTGCTCCAGGCGCGTGTAGTAGTCCGTGGACATCAGCGCGAGCTGCGCCACCTCCTCGCGGCGCAGGCCCGGTGCCCGACGGCGCAGCCCGGCCGGGAGGCCCACGTCACCCGGCTGCAGCGCCTCCCGGCGACGGCGGAGGAAGTCGGCGAGCGCGGCACGGTCCATGTGCCCATCGTCCGGGGTGCGACGCGCCCGTGCCAGGGATCGCCGGTCCCCCGATGACCGGACTCTGCCGCACCCGCCGTCGTGCGCCCAGGATCGAGGCATGGACCTCACGAACAGCACCGTCTTCATCCCCGGCGCGACGAGCGGCATCGGGCTGGCCCTCGCGGTGGCGCTCCACGAGCAGGGCAGCACCGTGGTCGTCGGCGGACGCCGCACCGAGCTGCTGGAGCAGATCGCCGCCGACCACCCCGGCCTCGACACCGTACGCATCGACACGACCGACCCCGAGAGCATCGCGTCGGCCGCCAAGGAGGTGCTCGACCGCCACCCCGACCTGGACACGCTCGTCACGATGGCCGGCATCATGCGCGCCGAGGACTGGCACCACCCCGAGGGCTTCCTCGACACGGCCGAGCAGATCGTCACGACCAACGTGCTGGGGCCGATCCGGCTCATCGGCGCCTTCGTCGAGCACCTGCAGACCCGACCGCACGCGACCATCGTCACTGTGTCGTCCGGGCTGGCGTTCGCGCCGCTCGCGGTCACCCCGACGTACGACGCGTCCAAGGCCGCGATCCACATGCTCAGCGAGGCGCTGCGCCTCCAGCTCGCGGACACGAGCGTCGACGTCGTCGAGCTCGTACCGCCGTCCGTCGCGACCGACCTCATGCCCGGCCAGCGCGAGAGCGCGTTCGCCATGCCGCTCGACGCGTTCGTCGCCGAGGTCGTCGACCTGCTGCGCACGCAGCAGGACGCGACGGAGATCCTCGTCGAGCGCGTGAAGTTCCTGCGGTTCGGCGAGGCTCGCGGCGACTACGACGACGTCGTGGCGACGCTCAACGCCCGCGACCCGCACGGGAGCTGACGGCCGTCCCGCCGTGGCGATCGCCTGTCGACGGCGGCTCACGCGAGCTCACCCCGCGAGGGAGAGGACGATCACGGCGACGGAGCATCGCCCACGGCGTCCCCGCCGCCGTCGTCGGCATGGCGGTCGCCGCCGCCGGGATCGGCGCGCTCTTCGTCGTCGCGTCGGCCACGGCGCTCGGTCGCGTCGCGCCCCACGAGGCCGGCATCGCGTCCGGCATCGTCAGCACGTTCCACGAGTTCGGCGCGGCGCTCGGCGCGGCCGTCATCTCGAGCGTCGCGGCCGCCGGGATCGCCGACGGCACGACGACCGGGATCGAGACCGGGTTCGGGTTCGCGGCGCTCACCGCGCTCGCGGGGGGTGCGGTCGCGGTCGCCCTGCTACCCCGCCGGTGACCGGCTGCCACGACCAGGCACGGCGACCCGCGCCGCACCAGTCTCAGAAGAGCGGCCAGGGGACGGCGGGCATGTCGCCCTCCGGCGCGGGGAAACGTGCGGTGCCCAGCAGCCGGTCGCAGCGCTCGGCCAGGGCCGTGATCTCCCCGGGGGCGAGGAGTCCGGCCAGCCGGCGGCCGAGAGCGCCGTCAGTGGCAGTGCTGGTGGCAGTGCCGAGACCCCCGCGCACACGCTCGACGCCGGCGAGCTCGTCGTCGTCGAGGCTCTCGCCCAGCCAGCCCCACAGCACCGTCCGGAGCTTGGGCTCGACGTGGAACGTGACGCCGTGGTCGACGCCGTGGCGGTGCCCGTCGGGGAGCGGCAGCACGTGCCCGCCCTTGCGGTCGGCGTTGTTCACGACGGCGTCGAACACCGCCATGCGGCGCAGCGCGGGCGAGTCCTCGTGGATCACGCTCACCGGGCGGTCGTCCTCGTCGACACCCTCCAGCACCGTCCGCACGCCGTCCCGCGGGACCTCGTCCGTGGGCACGACGTCGACCGGCGACTGCGCCGGGTCCACCTCCTGCCAGAGCTGCACCATGCCGGGACCGAGCGGCCCGTCGCGCAGCCACGTGCGCGGCACGATCCCCCAGCCCAGCGCCTCCGAGACGAGGTACGCGGCCACCTCCCGACCCGCCAGCGTGCCGTCCGGGAAGTCCCACAGCGGCTTCTCCCCCGCCACCGGCTTGTAGACGACCGAGACGTCGCCGATCCGGGCGAGGAACGTCGCGTTGGACGCGACGCGGATGCGGCCGACGACGTCGAGCGGCACGGTGTCGGGCGGCGTGGT
Organism: Cellulosimicrobium cellulans; assembly: GCF_006539945.1. Taxonomy (GTDB): domain Bacteria; phylum Actinomycetota; class Actinomycetes; order Actinomycetales; family Cellulomonadaceae; genus Cellulosimicrobium; species Cellulosimicrobium cellulans. The sequence goes on from NZ_BJNZ01000003.1 coordinate 228,486, forward strand.
GTCGGTCGGGGTCGCGTCGCGCGGGGTTCCGTTCGGCAGGGCGCGCTCCGACGGCGCCGCGTCGACGTCGTCGTGCGGGGTCGTCACGCCTCGTCGGGCGGCACGCACTCGTGCCCGTCGGGGTCGATCGGCCGGCCGCACCGGGTGCAGATCGGGCGGCCCGCCTGCACGACGGCGCGCGTGCGCTGGGCGAAGGCGCGCGCCGTCCCGACGGGCATCCGGATGAGGAACGACTCCGCGGGCTCGGGCTCGTCCGCGTCGGGGTCCAGCTCGTCGTCGTCCACGACCGGGAAGGCCTCGACGACCACCTGCGCCGTGCGGGGGTCCCAGCTCAGCCGCATCGACCCTGTGCGGAACTCCTCCTCGACGGGGAGGTCCAGCGGGTCGTCGTCGACGAGCTCGGCCGCCACGTCCACAGGGACGCTGTAGCGGTTGTCGGGCGCCTCCATCAGCTCGTCGAGCAGGCGCTGGATCGTGTCGGCGAGGACGGCCGACTGCTCCTTCTCGAGGGCGACGCTCGTCGTCCGGTTGCCCGTGCGGGCCTGCAGGTAGAACGTGCGGGAGCCGGGCATGCCGACGGTTCCCACGACGACGCGGTCGGGCCAGTCGTGCTCGTGGACGAGAGTGGGCATGTCCTCACTCTACGAGCGCTCGCGCTCGCCGTGTCGTGTGGTCGCGGGTCGGACGTCAGGACGGCTGCGGATCGGTCGGGTCGTCGGGCTTCGCCGGTCCCGCGCCGCCCCCGACGGGCGCGTCCCCGACCGGCGGCGCCGTGCGCAGCCACGAGAGGTCGCCCGCGTCGGTGTTGACGGCGATGACCTCCGGGCGGTGCGGGCCGTACCGGACGATCGAGATCGACGCCGGGCCCACGACGATGCGTTGGAACAGGTCCAGGTGCACCCCCAGCGCGTCCGCGAGGACGGACTTGATCACGTCCCCGTGCGAGACGGCGGCCCACACCGCATCGGCACCGTGGCGGGTCGCGACCTCGGCGTCGTGGCGCCGAACCGCCTCGACGCTCCGTGCCTGCATCGCAGCCAGCGACTCGCCGCCCGGGAAGACGGCTGCCGACGGCTGCGTCTGCACGACGGACCAGAGCGGCTCCCGGGCGAGATCCTTGAGCGCGCGCCCCTGCCACTGCCCGTAGTCGCACTCCGTGATGCCCTGCTCGGTGACGGACTCCGGCGTGGCCGTCTGGCGGTCGAGCAGGGCTTGCGCGGTCTGTCGGCACCGCTCCAGCGGGCTCGTCACGACGCGCGCGAGCCGGACGCCCGCGACACGCGCGGCGGCGCGGGCCGCCTGATCCCGCCCGACGGCATCCAGCGCTACCCCGTCCGCTCGTCCGGCGAGGATGCCACCAGCATTCGCGGTGGTGCGGCCATGACGGACGAGGAGGAAAGTCGGCATGCCCTGAGCCTAGGGGCGCCCTCCGTCCCGCGCGGACGGCGTCCCGGCGACGCGTGGGTTCAGGCTGCGAGTGCCAGCACGACGACGTTCACTCCGAGCACGGCGTCGCGCGCGCAGCAGAAAGTTGCCAGGGGACGCGGCGACAAAGCGGCCCGTGTGCAGGTGGTGCGCGTCCCCTGCGGCCCGGGCGAGCAGCACGGCCCCGACGACCAGCCCGGCCCACGCCTGACCGAGGAGGGCGACGGCCACCGCGACGCCCTCGACGACGAGCCATCGCCCCTGCCTGCAGCGGCGCCCCCATACCGGGTCCCCCCGCGCTAGACCGTAGACCGCCAGCTTGACGACGGCGCGGAGCATCGCCCAGAACGGGTCAAAGGCGGGGACGGTGAGCCCGACGCCGATGAGCATGAACGTTGGCCCGAACAGCGGCGCGCGTCGCCGGGCGGTCGACCGCGTCGGGCGCCGCGTCGCCTTCGCACACTCGGTCGTCGCCGGCATGGCGAGCGTAGCCCTCAGGACCAGCGATGTGGTCGGAATCAGGAGCGGTTCGTCCCGCCCGCCTCGTCACTTCTCGATGTCCGGCTCTGCACGCATCTGCTCGACCCGATACGGCTCGTAAGCGCTGAGATGGATCGCGTGCAGCCCTCCGACGGCGACAGCGGGGATGAGATAGGACGAGCTATCAGCGGCGATGACGAAGAAGTCATCGATCTCGTCCGGGTCGTAGGTCCTGCGACCGCGGTCAGTCTTCGAGAGATAGACCTTCCATGTCGCACCCACCCGTACCGTCGTCGTCTTTACCTGCACTCGCCTGAAGCCCCCATCCGTTCCGACGAGCAGGTCGTAGCGGCATGGCTCGAGGGGCCACGAGACGGCAAGACCACACAACGTGAACCACGCAGCGGCCAACAACGATCCTGCGCGACCGAGCTGGGAACTGTCGGGGCGGAAACCGTTCGGCAGCGGAGCGGGCGCCGAGTCCATCAGGTGCGCGATGTCCAGACCCAGTCGAGCGGCATGCCCCTTGACCAGGGCGACGTCTGTGGCCGCCTGCAGCCCTAGGGTCTCGATGACCTCCGACCAGGATTCTGCCGAGAGCACCGCGGCACGAAGCCCGTCCTCGCTCCACCGTCGCTGTCCGACGAAGTGACTGTGGTCTACGCCAAGGCAATCGGCATGGGATCGAACGGACCTCATCGCCGCCGCCGACGTCGAGGCCATACCTAGCTCACGCAGGACCCCACGCCACGAGGTTGAGGCACGAACGGCGCCGACGAGCTGAGTGTCTGTGTATGTCCGCCCTCGCGTCACGTAACAAGCCTAGGTAGATCCACCGACACGTAGCCCACTCACGCGAGGACCGCTGCTCTGAAGACCACGGAAGAGACCGCGGGTGCTGGACCGACACATGTTCACCCGCATTCCGAGCCCGTCAGCTCTAGCCCACGTGGTAGTCACGGGCTAGGCTCCGCGCAAAACCACGGCGGAACGCAAAGGGGTGCACGGTGGAGATCGGTGAACGACTGTCGTCATTGGCGACGAAGGTCCGACAGCAGAAGGCGACGATCCAGACGGAAGAGGCGACGAAGAACGCGTTCGTCATGCCCTTCATCTCACTCGTCCTGGGATACGACGTCTTCAACCCGAACGAGGTGATCCCCGAGTTCACCGCCGACGTCGGGACGAAGAAGGGCGAGAAGATCGACTACGCCATCGTCAAGGATGGCGAGCTGCAGATGCTGATCGAGGCCAAGACGGTGGGCTCGCCCTTGAGCCTGAACCACGCCTCGCAGCTCTTCCGCTACTTCGCCACGACGAACGCGCGCATCGCCATCCTCACCAACGGGCAGCACTTCCACTTCTTCACCGACCTCGACAGGCCGAACCGCATGGACGAGAAGCCGTTCCTGCAGCTCGACCTCCTCGATCTCGACGAGACCCTGATCCCCGAGGTCCAGAAGCTGACCAAGGATGCGTTCGACCTCGACTCGGTCGTGTCCGCCGCGGAGGAGCTCAAGTACATCGGCGCGCTCAAGCGCGCCCTGGCCGCCCAGTTCCGTGAGCCGGACGACGAGTGGATCAAGGCGCTGACCAACCGGGTCTACGACGGGGCATTCACCCAGAAGGTCAAGGAGCAGTTCCGCGTCCTGGTGGCGAAGGCGATGAAACAGTTCCTGGCCGATCAGGTCAACGACCGGCTCAAGGCCGCCCTCGGTGGCCAGGCCTACCCGGACACGGCGACCTCGCCATTGACTGGCGCCGAGGCCGCGGAGGAGAGCGTCACCGAGGCGAAGCACACCGACGAACGCGGGATCGAGACCACCCTCGAAGAGGTCGAGGGATACCAGATTGTGCGCGCCATCGCGTGCAGCGAAGTCTCGCCGACGCGGATCGTCCATCGCGACACGAAGAGCTACATGGGGGTTCTGCTCGACGACAACAACCGCAAGCCGATCGCCCGGCTGCACTTCAATACCGGGCAGAAGTACCTCGGTCTCTTCGACGAGAACAAGGTGGAGACCCGGCACGCCATCACGACGCTCGACGAGATCTACGAGCACGCCGAGCACATCCGCAAGTCCGTCCACAACTACCTCTGACAGGACCGCGCGCCACACGGGTGCCGGTACACGAGAGCTCATCGGCAAGCTCCTCGTGAGACCACGACCCCTTGAGACCGCCGCGGAAGAACCGGCACACGCCCTCCCAAGAGCCGACCAGGCCCGCAAACGACGATGGCCGGACCTACGAAAACGTAGGTCCGGCCATTTTGATGTCCTGCGACATCACACTGTCGGGCTGACAGGATTTGAACCTGCGACCCCCTGACCCCCAGTCAGGTGCGCTACCAAGCTGCGCCACAGCCCGTGGCTGGATCACCAGGCGTAACACTCGATGTAACACCGCGTGTCCTGGCCCCGTGAAGCCTCGGATACTCTACCCCATCCGCGAAGGCTCCAGCGCACCGTTTGCCCCGGTCGCAGCTGTGGCCCGGGTCTCGTCCGAGGCGTCCGGAGCGGCGTCCCCCTCCCTCGCCGGCAGGTGTGCGCGCCACGCGCTCGCGACGATCGCCAGGCACACGGCGGCGATGACCAGCCCGCCGAGGAACATCTGCGCGTACGTCCACCGCACGGACAGCGCCGCGAGCGCCACAGGCACGCAGAACCCGACGTACGTGAGCGAGTAGTACACGGCCGTGAGACCGGCGAGGTCGTCGGGCGTCGCGATGCGCTGGACCTCGCTGAGCCCGGCGACGAGCGCGAGACCGTACCCGGCGCCGAGCACCATGGCCGCGACGAGGGCGGTCGGCAGGTCGAGCCGCGCCGACGCGTAGGCGCCGAAGCCCATGCCGACGACGACGATGGACATCGCGACGACGGACGCCCGCGCGCTGTGCCGGGTGTCGATGAGGCGGCCGAGCACCTGGATGCCGACCCCGCAGCCGAGGCCGAGCACGGTCATGAGCCCGGAGAACGCGATGGGCGCGCTGCCCGCGCTGGCGGACACGAGGCCGGGCAGCACGGCGTAGGCGCTGCCGGCGCACCCGAACACCCACGGCGCCACGGGCACGACGACGCGCAGGAACCGCCGGTGGGCGACCGCCGGCACGCGCAGGTCGTCGCGCAGCCGGCCCCGGGCCCCGCCGTCGGGCACGACCCGCGTCTCCGGCACGCCCAGCACCCACACCCCGGCGGCAACCGCCAGCACGGCGTGCAGCAGGTAAGCGGTGTGCGTGGGCCAGGGCGCCCACTGCGCGAGCACCGCCGCGACGCCCGCCCCGACGAGGAAGCCCAGCGTGAGGGCGAGGCCCGCGCGCCGGGCGCCCGAGCCGCCGTCGGACTCGCCGGACGCGCTGGCCGCCGCGTCGCTGAGCTCCTTGACCCACGTGGTGCCGACGGCCATGACGAGCCCGAGCGCGACCCCGCACAGCACGCGTCCCGTGGCGAGCAGCGCGGCGGACGACTCCCCCGCCGCGAGCACGAGCGACCCGACGAGCGCGACGGGAGCGGCGGGCAGCAGCAGCGGGCGGCGCCCGTATCGGTCGGACAGCGGCCCGCCGAGCAGGAGCGCCGGAACGATGCCGAGCACGTACGCGGCGAGCAGCGCGTCGACCGTCACCGCGGAGAAGTGCCCGACCTCCCGGTACATGACGAGCAGCGGCGTGAACTCGTTGCCGCCCCAGGCGACCGCGAACATGACCGCCGCGACGGCGAGCCACGCCCGGGGCCCGACGGCGGCCCGCGCCCCGGCCCCGGACGCGGCGGTGCCATCGGACTCCACCGAGGCGGAGGTCGTCGCGCTCACAGACCCGCCCTCGCGTCCTCGAGGTGGCGCTGGATGCGGCGCTTGTAGGTGCGGGTGTCGCGCACCTCGAGCGCGTCGACGAGCGCGCGGTGCCCGGCGACGAACGTCGCGGCCCGGCGCGGGTCCCACCGGACGCTGTGCGCGACCATGCGCTGCTGGCGCTCGCGCAGGCTCACGGAGAACGTCGTGAGCAGCGCGTTGCCGCCCGCCGCGACGATCTCCTGGTGGAAGCGCGCATCGAGCGTCGCGTACCCCGCGACGTCGCCGTCGGCGACCGCCGCCTCCTGCGCGGTGACGAGGTCACGCAGGAGCGCGACGAGCGTGGCGAGCTCGGTGTCGGGGAGTCGCACGACGCTCTGCGCCGCGTGGGTCTCGACGAGCAGGCGCGCGTCGAGGACGTCGTCCGCCTCCCCCGGTGCGACCGGCACGACGAGCGCGCCCCGCTTCGGGTACAGCCGCAGCAGCCCCTCGGCCTCCAGCCGCAGGAACGCCTCGCGCACCGGCGTCCGGCTGACACCGAGCTGCTCGGCGATCTCGCCCTCGCTCGTCATGGAGCCACCGGGCAGACTCCCACCGAGGACGAGGGACTTCACGTGCCGATACGCCTGCTCCGTGGCAGAACCGCTGGTCGTTCGAGGCATAGATACATGATGCATCTATCTGGTGCGCAACTCCGACCTGAGTATCACCGTACGCCCGTGGCGCTCGCCACATCCGCCCGCCAACCTTCAAGCGACACTTCAGGACCACCCTTACTTACATTTTCAGCGAAACTGTTAGTAACGTGGAGCCCGTGGAAGCCCAAGACGCGCTCTCGATCGCGCCTGTCGCCCGCGAGGCCCACCACTGGGTCGCCGAGAACGACGGGCTCTCGACCCGTGCGCAGGTTGCCGCAGGCTCGGGTCCGTACGAGTCGAGCGTCCCCGTCCTCATCGCGGACTACGCTCCCGCCCTCTCTCCGCAGCAGTCCGCCGATGCCGAGGAGGCAGCAGCAGCCCTCGCACGCTTCGACTCGTACGCGAGCGCGACGCTCGGTCCGGAGAACCCTGCCCTCGGTCCGATGGCGTCGATCCTGCTGCGCACCGAGTCAGCCTCCTCGTCCCAGATCGAGAACCTGACCGTCGGTGCCAAGCAGCTCGCGCTCGCCGAGATCGACCAGACGACGAGCGCCAACGCGCGCACCGTCGTCGCGAACGTGCGCGCCATGCGGGCGGCGCTGGACCTCGCCGACAGGCTCGACGAGAGCTCGATCCTCACCATGCACCGCGAGCTTCTCGAAGGGCAGCCCGGATGGGAGCTCCACGCGGGCCGATACCGGAGCACTCTCGTCTGGGTCGGGTCGTCGAGCATCAGCCCGCGGGGAGCGACGCACGTCGGGCCCCAGCCCGCACTGGTGCCCGCGGCCATGGCCGACCTCGTCGCCTTCGTCCGCCGGGAGGACCTCCCCGTCCTGGTCCAGACGGCCGTCGCGCACGCCCAGCTCGAGACGATCCACCCGTTCACGGACGGCAACGGGCGCACCGGACGCGCTCTCGTGCACGCCATGCTCCGTTCCAAGGGACTCACCCGGAACACGATCGCCCCCGTCTCCGCCGGGCTGCTCGTGGACACCGAGGCCTACTTCGATGCCTTGACCGCCTACCGCGCCGGGAACGCCTGGCCGATCGTGGAGCAGCTCACCCGTGCGAGCAGGTTCGCCGCGTCCGCCGGCGCACGGCTCGTCGACGACCTCGCGGCACAGGTCGCCGACGCGCGGGACCGCCTCTCCCGCCTGCGCCCGCAGGCATCCGCGTGGAAGGTCGTCCCGCATCTCGTCGCGCACCCGGTGGTCAATGCCGCGTTCCTCCGTGACCACCTGGGTTTCCACGACGTGACCGCGCAGCGCGCGCTGAGCCAGCTCAGCGACGCGGGTGTCCTCCGGGAGCGCAGCGGGCTCCGACGCAACCGCGTCTGGCAGCACGACGGGATCCTCGCCGTCCTCGACGTCTTCGGTCAGGGGATCCGCCGTCGCTGAGCGCACCCTCCACGTACGCCTCAGTGGTGGTGCCCGGTCCGGCCCAGCGTCTCCACCGGCGTCGCACCGGGCCGGGTCCACTGCGGCACGGGGCGGGTGGTCGGCCCCCAGCCGTCGACGCCGTCGGCGTCCGCGCGCCAGTACCAGCACACGCCCTTGGCCTCGGGCCAGCCGTCGGGGGTGTCCTCCCACTCCTCGCGGCGCCCGTAGGGCGTCATGTCGAGCAGGGCGAAGTGCGGGCTGGTGGGCTCGTTGCCGCGACCCGTCGTGCGGTACGTGAGGAACACGCGGTCGCCGTCGCGCAGGAAGCAGGTCACGTAGCCCATCTCGCCGCCGATCGGCTCGTCCAGCCCGCGCACGGAGTACCAGGGCTGGGTGTAGCCCATGAAGTCGACGAAGGGTTCCACCTCTTCCCAGCGCCCGACGGTGACGATCGCGAGGGAGACGCCGCGCGCGTTGAGGTAGACGGCGTCCCGGAGGCCCCACGCCGTCCAGGTGCAACCCTCGCACTGCCCCTGGTGCGGGGCGCCGTCGTGCCACATGTGCTGGTAGACCACGAGCTCGTCACGCCCCTGGAACAGGTCGACGAACGGCACCGGCCCGTCCGGTCCGACGACCTCGACCGACCCGTCGATCTCGACCATGGGCAGCCGGCGGCGTGCCGCGGCGATCGCGTCGCCCTCGTGGGTGTGCGCCTTCTCGCGCACGAGGAGCTCGTCCCGCTCGGCCCGCCACGTGGCGAGGTCGACGACGGGCGGCCGTCCGGGCAGGGTGACGGGGCCGTCGGGTGTGGTCGTCATGGTGTCCTCCGCGGTGTCGGACGTCGGACGGCGCACACCGCCCGACGGGTCACCTGCGCCGACCGGCCGTGCCCCGCAAACTCATCGCTGCCGCTCTCCCTGGGGCGCCGCCTCCCGCAGTCCGGTGTCGAGGCGGCGGACCAGCTCGCCCACGCGCCCGCCCCCGCCGGGCGCGGGCGGGTACCGGCGCAGCACGTCGACGACCTCGGGGGTCGCGAGCGCACGCGCGGCGTCGAGGGCCCGCGTGGCAGCGGCCTCGTCCCCGTCCCCGGCGAGCTGGGCGGCGTGCGCCGCGTGGGCCGCGGACCCGAGGACGTGCTTCACCTGGTGGGCGTCGGCGATCGGGTGCAGGTACGCGGCGCCGGCCGCTGCCATCGCGGCCCGCGCGGCCTCGGCGGCGGCGGGATCGCCCGCCTCCTTCGCCGCCCGGAGCGCCGCCCACGCGGTGTCGCGCAACGCCTTGCCCCGCGTGCCGCCCCGCGCGAACGCCCATGCCGCGTCGACCGCCTCGCGGGGGCGAGCGTCGTCCGGCCGCACCGCCTCGAACATCTCCAGCGCTCGCTCCGCGCACCCGGCCGCGTACCCGGTGACCGCCCGAAGGTCCTCGGTGCTCAGCTCGACCGCTCCCGACGCAATGGCCACCATTCCCCCTCCTCGGACCCGCTCACTCGCTCACCACGGGACGCAGGTCCCGCCCGAGCACGGTACCCAACCGCTCCACCTCCGCGGCCAGCGCCCCGCCCGGACCACGGCCACCGTCGAACCACGTGACGCGCACCTCCTCGCCCACGAGGCTCCACGTCCCCGCGACGACACCACCCACGGTGACGACGGCGGCACCGCGGCTCACCGCGCCACGACGTGCCGGCGGCACGACGCGCGGGTCCGCGGTGCCGGGCCCGAGCACCCACTGGTCGAACGCCGGCAGCAGGCGCACGGCCTGCGAGGGCCGCGTACCCGCGAGGTCGTCCACGTGCTCGCGGAGCACGAGCGCCGCGTCGCCCTCGACGTCGACCTGGGCGAGCGCGTCGCCGCGCAGCTCCCCCACCCACCGGTCCAGCCGCGCGCGCCCCGCCCCCAGACCCTGTCCGAGCCAGTAGTGCACGTGCTCCGGCGTCGCGGGGCCGTACGTGCCGACGTACGCGAGGACCGCGTGCCGACCCGCGGCGTCGAGGTCGGGCCAGTCGACCCAGCGCGGGTTGGCGTCGAGGCGCTGGAACGTGGTGCGGCCGCCTGCGGACGGCGCGAAGCTCATGTCGCCGAACCACGTGAGCGGCTTGAGCAGCGTGTCCGTGCCGTCGCCGAACGACGGCCGCAGGTGCGCGAACCGGCCGTGCGCGGCGACCGCGTCACCCAGCTCGGCGCGGGTGAGCGGGCCGTCGGCCAGCGCGTCGCGCACGACGGCGCGCAGGTCCGGCCAGTCCTCCGGCTCCAGCCGGTAGTACTCGCGCCAGCTCGCGCGCTCCCACATGCGACCGGCCCGGCGCAGCGCCAGGTAGGCCCCGCCGTCCTCGGGCACGACGAGGTGGGTCGCGCCCCGGAACGCATAGGTGCGCACCAGGCGTCCGTCCGCGAGCGCCCGCCCGATCTCTCCGTCGACGGACGCACGTCGTCGGACGCGGACCGCAAGCTCGGCCGCGTCGTCCGAGGCCGCGGGGACGGCGCCCAGCCGCCCGACGACCCCCTCGACCGGGTCGTCGCCGACCGGGTCGAGCAGGTGCCGCCGCGCGCGCCAGGCGAGGGCCTGCGCCCAGGTGATCGCCACGTCCGCAGGCTAGCGCCGAGCGCTGACACGCGCTCCGGTCAGGCCACCGGACCCGATCCCTGGGCGATCTGGAGGACGCGGGAGACGCCCGGCTGGTCGGGGTCGTCGGTGATCTCGCGCCCGTCGAGCCAGCACTCGATGACGTGGGCGAGCTCGCCGGGGTGGCTGAAGTTCATGGCGTGGGCGGCGCCCTCGATCGCGACGATCGTCACGTGGGGCGGCGCGAGCTCGCCGACCTCGTGCACGCGCCGGGGCGGCGGCATGAGCGGGTCCCGCGTGCCGATGACCGCGAGGGTCGGCACGGGGACGCGGATCACGCGCTCGAGCGACGGGAACCGGACGAGCTCGGCGAACAGGTGCAGCGCGTTGACGGCGCCGAAGCGCGCATAGTCGGGCACCGCGATGCGGGCCATCCGTGGGCTCTCGCGCCCGGCGTCGCGCGCGAGCTGGGTGAGGGCGCGGGCGAACGGCTGGTTGTGCACGCCGCCGGCGGGCGAGGCCAGGACGATGCCCGCGACGCGTTCCGGTGCGGAGTGCGCGACCTCGAGGCTGACGGGGCCGCCCATCGAGTTGCCGACGAGGATCACCCGCTCGAGCTCGAGCGCGTCGAGGAGCGAGAGCAGCGCCCAGGCGAGGGACGGGATCCCGAGCGTGTGGCCCCACCGCTCGCTGCGCCCGTACCCGGGCAGGTCGGGCACGACGGCGGTCGCTCGGTGGGCGAGGCGCTCCGCGGTCGGGAGGAGGTAGGTGCCGGAGACCGCGAAGCCGTGCACGTGCACGATCGGGACCGCACCCGGGACGTCCGGCCCGATGCGCACGAACACGTCGTGCCCCTCCACCTCCACGTGGCGCGTGCGCCACCCGTCAGCAGCCATAGGCCGATGGTGGCAGAGCGCGCGCTGCGGCGCCCGGGCAGCGGAGCACCCTCGGCGGGTGAGGCGCACGTGCTGCGCGCCCGTGAGCATGGACGACGGACGGGGGTCGACGTGGAGCAGAGCACCGAGAACACCGCCGGCCGGCCGACCGCGGCCGCCCGGCGTCTCGCGCTGCTCCTCGCGTCGGCGATGTTCGTCCTCGTCGTCGACACGTCGTTCATGAACGTGTCGATCTCGGCCGTCGTGCGCGACCTCGACACGACCGTGAGCGGGGTCCAGACGGCGATCGCGCTCGAGGCGCTCGTGTCCGCGTCGTTCATCCTCGTGGGCAGCAAGGTGGGCGACCTCGTCGGTCGGCGCCGGGCGTACGTCGTCGGGCTGCTCGCGTACGGCGCGGGGGCCATCGCGATGACGCTCGCCCAGAGCCTCGTGGCGGTCGTGATCTTCTGGTCGATCATCGGCGGGCTGGGCGCCGCGCTGCTGCTCCCCGCCATGCAGTCGCTCGTGCACGGCAACTTCGAGGGCGCGGCGCGCAAGTCCGTCTACGCGCTCGTGGGGGCCGCGGCATCGATCGCGGCGGCCGTCGGGCCGCTGCTCGGCGGCGTCATCACCACGACGCTGTCGTGGCGCGTGGCCTTCGGGCTCGAGGCCGTGGTGATCGTCGTGGTGCTCCTGGGCGTGCGGCTCGTGCGCGACGTCCCGTACACCGGCGACCGCACGGTCGACATCGTGGGGACGATCCTGTCGGTCGTCGGGATGGGCGGCATCGTCCTCGGCGTCCTCGTGTGGCAGGAGGGCGGCGAGGCCGTCGGAGCCCTCGTCGTCGTCGGCGCCGCGGGCCTCGTGGGTCTCGCGGCCTGGCTCGTGCGGCGTGCCCGCGCGGGCCGGACGACGCTCGTCGACCCGGGCCTGTTCCGCTCCCCCGCGTTCCGCATCGGCGTCTCGCAGCAGCTCCTGCAGCAGGTCGCGCTCGGTGGCGCGATGATCGCGCTGCCGATCTTCCTCCAGATGGCGCTCGGCTACGACGCGCTGCTGGCCGGCCTCTCGCTCGCCCCGCTGTCGCTGACGATGTTCGCCGCCGCGCTCGTCGCGGGCAAGCGCCCCGGCCGACGGCGACCGGCGACGCGCGTGCTCGCGGGGTTCGTGCTGCTCGTCCTCGGGATGGCGGCAGCGGTCCTGGTGGTGCCGCGCGCGACGTCGGGCTGGTGGCTGGCTCTGCCACTCGTCGTCGCGGGCGCCGGGCTCGGCCTGCTCGTGTCGCAGCTCAACGCCTACACGCTCTCCCCCGTCCCCGAGGAACGCGCGAGCGAGGCCGCGGGCGTCAGCTCGGCCGCAGGGTCGTTCGGGCTCTCGCTCGGCCTCGCCGTCGCGGGCGCCGTGATGCTCGCGTCGCTCGCCACGGGCTTCACCGCCCAGGCCGAGTCGAGCACCGTCCTGCCCCCGGACGACAAGCAGCAGGTCGCGGCCGTGCTCGAGGACGACGCCGAGATCATGAGCGACGCCCAGCTCGTCGAGCTGCTCGCCGACGAGCCGCCCGAGGTGCAGGACGAGATCCTGCGCATCAACGACGACGTCCGGGCCCGAGCGCTCCAGGTCGCGCTGCTCGTCCCGCTCGTCGCGGGCCTGCTCGGCGTGGCCGCTGCGCTGCGCATGCGGCGCATCCCCGATCCCGAGGTGCGCGAGGACGCGCCCCCGGTACTCGGCTGACCCACCCGGACGACGTCCGACGACGGCGCACCGCCGGAGCGCCCGGCCTCGCGGTGTCCGTGACCAGACCGAGACACCCTTCGTTGCTCGCGCTAACCGTCGTGAAACGCCCGGGAAACAGGCTCTTGTGAGCATCGATCCCGGCAGGGGGCTCCACCACCACCACGGTCGTGCGCGCAGTCGGCGCGCGCCCGAGGAAGGACCAGCTCCTCCATGACGCCCTCTCCTTCGCGCCGACGGCTCGGCCGGCGCGCCGCGCTCGTCGGCGGCCTGGCGGTCGCCGCGACCGCCCTCACCGCCCCGGCGCACGCCGCGCCGTCCGTCTCCGCCGTGACCCTCGACGCGCCGTCGAGCGTCGAGGTCGGCGCCCCGATCACGGTGACGGTCGCCGCGGCCGGTGCCGTCGACCTCTACGCCTACGACCTGGCTGTCTCCTACGACCCCGACCTCGTGGAGCTCGTCGAGGACTCCGCCGTCACGCCCGACGGCGGGTTCTCCGACGTGGCCGACGACGGGTCCGGGACCGTCGCCGTGACGCACACCCGGCTCGGCACGTCCCCCGGCCTCGAGGGCGACGTCACGCTCGCGACCCTCACGTTCACCGCCGTGGCCGACGGCGACGCCTCGTTCGGCGTCCCCACGGCCACCCTCGTCGGTGCCGACTCCACGACGGCGTCGCTCACCGACGCCGCGTCCGCCACGACGACCGTCACGGCCCTCGTGACGGCACCACCCACGGACGACCCGACGGACGGCACGACCACTGCGCCTCCGACCGGAGACAGCACGACCGCCCCCGGGGCCGACGACGCGTCCGACTCGCCGTCGACCTCGACCGGCTCGGGCTCGCTCGCCTCGACGGGCGCGAGCGTCGCCTGGTTCGCCGGCGCCGCGCTGCTCGCCGTCGCGGCGGGTGCCGGGATCCTCTGGGCGCGGCGGCGGACGGCGGTCTCCCGATGAGCGACGACCCGACGCCCGGCGCACCCGCCGTCCGCGCGCAACGACGGCCCACCACCATGAAGGAGCAGCCCGTGCCCACCACCCACCGGCGAGCCGCAGCGGGCGGGCTCGCCGCGCTCACCGTCACCGGCCTCGTGCTCGCCGTCGCCGCGGCTCCCGCCGCGACGGCGGCCCCCGCCGCGGCGCCGTTCCTCGCGCCGTACTGGACCGAGCTCGACCTCACGGGCGACGACCAGGTGACCGTCGCCGACCTCGACGTCGTCACCGCGGCGCTCGGCGCGACGGCCGACGACGCCGCGTGGGACGACGTCGCGACGGCCGACGCGGACGGCGACGGCACGATCACCGTCGCGGACCTCGCGGCCGTCTCCCAGCGGATGGTCTACGACGACGGACCGTTCGAGCTCGTCGAGGCCTCGGTGCTCGACATGCAGGCGGCGATGAACGCCGGGGTCACGTCGTCGGTCGCGATCACCCAGGAGTACCTGGACCGCATCGCGGCCTACGACACGGCGCTCGTCGACACGGGCGCGGGCGGGCGACCCCTGCACTCGATCATCACGACGAGCGAGGTCGCGCTCGAGGCCGCGGCGCGCGCGGACGCGGCACGGGACGCGAACGGCATGACGAGCCTGCTCCTCGGCGTGCCCGTCGCGGTCAAGGACAACTACGACACGAAGGACATGCCCACCACGGGCGGCTGCGGGTGCTGGGACGCCAACCAGACCGCCACGGACGCGACGATGGTCGACGGGCTGCGCGCCGACGGCGCCGTGATCCTCGCCAAGGCGAGCCTCGACGAGTTCGCGTTCGGGTTCGTGTCCGAGTTCTCGGCGTTCCAGGACGCGGGGACGAGCACGCTCGTCGCGAGCCCCTACGTCACGAGCCGGAGCGCAGGCGGGTCGAGCGGCGGCACGGGCGCGGCGATCGCCGCCAACCTCGCAGGGATCGGGTTCGGCACGGACACCGGCGGCTCGATCCGCGTGCCGTCGTCGTACAACCAGCTCGTCGGTGTGCGCCCGACCGTCGGGCTCGCGAGCCGCGACGGCATCATCCCGCTCGCGCTGAGCCAGGACACCGGCGGACCGATGGCCCGCAGCGTCCTCGACGCGGCCGTCGCGCTCGACGCCGTCGTCGGGGTCGACCCCGCGGACCCGGTGACGTCGCGCCAGGAGGGCGAGGTCCCGGCGTCGTACACGCAGTACCTCGACGCGGACGCGCTCGACGGTGCCCGCATCGGCTACGTGCCGTCCATGCTGGGGAGCAACGCCACGACCCTGCGCCTCTGGGCGCAGACGCGGGCCACGCTGGAGTCGCTCGGCGCCACCGTCGTCGAGGTGACGCCGCCCACCTCCTGGTCGCCTGTCCTCCCGAACGGGTTCGCGAGCGTGCTCAACGAGGGGTCGGGCTCGACGAACGAGTTCAAGCACGACCTGGACGAGTACGTCGCGAACCACCTCTCGCCCGACGTCGAGGCCCGGTCGCTGGCCGGCATCGTCGAGTCCGGGCGGTACGTCCCGTCGCGGCGCAGCACCTACGTGTCGCGCGACGCCGTCACCCCGGAGACGTACCAGGCGTGGGCCGGTCCCGCAGGCACGCACACGAAGGTGCTCGCCGAGGGCAAGCAGCTCGTCACCGCGATGCTCGACGACGCCGACCTCGACGCGCTCGTCTACCCCAGCGCGAACCCGTACGGGACCATCGGCACCAACCTGCGGCTCAGCCCCAACACGGGCCTCCCCGCCGTGACGGTGCCGGTCGGACAGGCGATTGAGGCCGACGCGACCGTCACGGGCGGCGGCGTCAACCTCGAGCTCCTGGGCCGTGACTTCGAGGAGGGCCCGCTCCTCGGCCTCGCGTTCGCGCTCGAGCAGGCGACGCACGCGCGCACGACCCCGGCGTTCTACGGCCCGCTCGGCTGACCCGGCGTCCTTCCTGCCCGACGGCGGTCGGCCCCTCGCGCGGGCCGGCCGCCGTCGTCGATGCGTCGGCAAGCGAGGGCCTCGGGGTGACGCGCCGATCGAGGCCCGGCTACCGCTCCTCGTCGAGGCACGTACTGCCGACTCGTTCGGTGGCGCCGGGGTTGTCCAGGGTCCCGTCGATGCGCCGCCAGTCGCGGACCGCGATCACGATCTCCACCACGTGCATTCTCCTCGCTCGATGACCCGGTATGACGCACGGGCCCTCGCCCGCATCTCGTCCCATCCCGACCCCTGCTCGCCCACGCTGGCTCGACCACCCCGGGCGCCTCGTCTACGAGAGGTCACCCACCTCCGCGACGACCCGCTCCGCGAGCGCTGCGAGCGCCGCGAGCTCGTCAGGCGTGGCGAGGTCGACCAGGTGGCGGCGGACGGACTCGACGTGCGCGGGCGCGGCGGCCTGGAGCGTCGCGAAGCCGTGGTCGGTGAGCACGACGTGGGCGTTGCGACCGTCGTCGGGGTCGGGCTCGCGCGTCACGAGCCCGCGCGTCTCCATCCGCGCGAGGTGGTGCGAGAGCCGGCTGCGCGACCAGAGCATGCGGGCGGCCAGGTCGCGGAGCTGCCACCGGTGCCCCGGTTGCTCGGACAGCGTCGACAGCACGTCGTAGTCCGGGTCGGACAGCCCGGAGTCCCGGGCGAGGTCGCGCGCGAGCGCGACGGGCAGGACGGTCTGCATGCGGCGGTAGGCGCGCCACGCGCGCTCCTCGTCGGGCGAGAGCCAGCGGGGCTCGGACACGTCGCTCATGAGCCCATCCTCGCACATCGTTGACATGTCATCGAGTCCCGTGGTTGCATCGATGACATGTCAACGACTCGCCGCCTCGGCCAGCTCGTCCTGGGCCTCGCGCTCTTCGGCGCCAGCATCGCGCTGCTGGTCCGCGCCGACCTCGGGCTGTTCCCGTGGGACGTGCTGCACCAGGGCGTGGCCCGCGCGTCCGGCCTCCCGCTCGGCGTCGTCGTGATCCTGGCCAGCGTCGTCGTGCTCGCGCTCTGGATCCCGCTGCGCCAGCGCCCCGGCCTCGGCACGGTCGCCAACGTGGTCCTCGTCGGCGCGTTCGTCGACCTCACGCTCGCGGTCCTCCCGACGGTCGAGGCGCTCCCCGGGCGCGTCGCCCTGCTCGTCGCAGGCGTCGTGCTCAACGCCGCGGCCTCCGGGCTCTACATCGGGGCCGGGTACGGGCCCGGGCCCCGCGACGGGATCATGACCGGTCTCGCGGCGCGCGGCTGGTCCCTGCGCTGGTCGCGCCTCGGGATCGAGCTCGCGGTCCTCGCCGTCGGCCTCGCGCTCGGCGGCACCGTCGGCGTGGGCACGATCCTCTACGCGCTCGCGGTCGGGCCGCTCGTCCAGCCCTTCCTCGCTCTGTTCACCGTCACGGCGCCGCGGCCCGCGGACCGCCCCGACACCGTCCCCACCACCTCAGGAGACCCCTCGTGAAGCTGCTCGTCGTCGTCGCCAGCACCCGCCCGACCCGCGTCGGTCCCGCCGTCGCCGACTGGTTCCTCGCCCAGGTGCCCGCCGACCCGGACCTCGAGGTCGACGTCGCCGACCTCGCCCAGATCGCCCTGCCGTTCCTCGACGAGCCCGTCGACGCGCACTCGGGCGGCTACGTGCACGCCCACACGCTCGCGTGGAGCGCGCGCGTCGACGCCGCGGACGCCGTCGTCCTCGTCATGCCGGAGTACAACCGCGGGTACACCGCCCCGCTGAAGAACGCGCTGGACTACCTCGCCGACGAGTGGCGCGACAAGCCGGTCGGCTTCGTCTCCTACGGGATGTCGTCGGGCGGCATGCGCGCGGTCGAGGCGATCACGCCGGTCGTCGTCGCGCTCGGCATGGTCCCCGTCGCGAGCGCCGTCACCGTGCACCTGCGCCGCTGGCTCGACGACGACGGCCGACTTCAGGACGACGGCGCCCTCGCCCGGGCCGCCGGGCGGACGCTCGACGAGGTCCGCCGGCTCGCGAGCCTCCTGCGACCGGTCACTTCCGCCGCGTGACGCCTGACCGCGGACGAGCCCTCGGTGTCCGGCGACGCTCGTCGTCCCCGCCCAGGGCGGCGCCGAGCGCGGCGAGCACGAGCAGGTCGACCAGCAGCCCGGCGACGCCGACCCACTGCAGCGCCCGGAACACCAAGAGCTGGGTGAGGAGCAGCGAGACGAGCACGCCGCGCCGGAGCCAGACGGCGCTCGCGCGCCGTGCGTCGGGACGCCCGCCCCGCGCCACGACCACGCCCGCCACGACGCACCCGACCGTGCCCGCGACGCCCAGGACGATCCCCGCCCCGACCCACGTCGGCACGTCGATGTCGCGAACGAGCACGCGGATGCCGGCCAGCAGCGACCCGAGCGCAGTCCCCAGCACGAGGACCACGACCACGACCGCCGCCCAGCGCCGCTCGAGCGCCGCCGCGAACCAGGACGACGCGCGGCGCACGAGGGCGCGAACGGGGTCGGGGACGTCGACGTCGTCGCGCGGCACCGCCTCGACGAGCGCCACGACCTCGTCCGCCCCGTGCTCGCCCCGGCCCAGCGCGGCGAGCGCCCGGGCCTCCTCGCGCGCATCGTCGGTGAACCCGCCCGCGACGCCGGCGACCGCGCGGTCCGTGGCGACCGCGAGGTACTCGGCCGGGTGGTGGCGGCGCCGCCCGTGCAGCGCCTCGACCACGAGCACGAGCACCACGACCGTCGCGTAGATGAGCGCGGCCGTCGGCTGGTAGAAGTAGTCGTTGTCCGCGGTGACGAACTTGCCGATCTCGTCGACGAACAGCCCGAACCCCACGCCGCCGAGCACCGCCCCGAGCGACCGCAGCGCGGGGCCGACGAACGACAGCAGGACGACGACCGCGAGCGCCATCCCGAGCCCGCCCC
>NZ_BJNZ01000004.1 GCF_006539945.1 Cellulosimicrobium cellulans
GAAGCTCGTCGACGCGGTCGTGGAGACCGGTCAGGGCACACCGAGCGTGGCGGGTGACCAGGTCACCGTGACGCCTCGCGACAACTTCATCGGCGTCATGGTCGTCCGGTACCGGGTGCAGGACGCCACCAAGGATCCCGATCGTGAGGTCGAGGGCCGCATCCAGCTCACGGTGCTCGGCAAGCCGGACGCTCCGGCGACGCCACAGGTCGAGGAGGTCCGGTCGAAGACGGTCGTGCTGTCCTGGGACCCGCCGAACAACAACGGCGCCGAGATCACCGGCTACACCGTGCGCTCCCAGAACGGCTACGAGAAGGCCTGCGGCACCACCACCTGCACCCTCGACGGCCTCACCAACAACGTCGAGTACACCTTCACCGTGTTCGCGACCAACGCCGTCGGCGACGGCCCCGCCTCTCCGGCCTCCGCCGTCGCGCGTCCGGACGAGAAGCCCGACCCGCCCGCCGCGCCCACCCTCGAGTTCGGCGACCAGTCCCTCACCGTCACCTGGACCAACAAGACCTACACCGACCGCTCTGCCATCGAGACCGTCGACCTGGAGATCTCGCCGGCGCCACCGGCCGGGGCCGTCCAGAGGACCGCGCTCACCGGCACGTCCGCGACCTGGGACGGGTTGCAGAACGGCGTGGCGTACAAGGTGCGCGTCCGGGCGAACAACCTCGCCCCGGACCCCTCGGACTGGGGCGAGTACTCGGCGGCGGAGACGCCCGCGGGCAAGCCCGCGGCGCCGGGCAAGCCCGCGGCGCAGCGCACCTCGATCGGCGACACGTCGCAGATGCAGGTCTCGTGGGCGGCGCCGGACGACAACGGTGCGGCGATCACCTCCTACACCGTCGAGGCGGTGCAGGGCGGCTCCGTGGTCAGGACCGCGACCGCTGCCGGAGGCGCCACGTCGGCCACCCTCGGCGTGCCCGCCGACACCACCGGTTACACCTTCCGCGTCAGGGCGCACAACAAGGCCACCGACAAGTTCGGCGACGCGGAGTTCTCGCCGGCGTCCGACCCGGTCCGCGCGTTCGCGACCCCGGGCACGGTGTCCAACCTCAGCGCCGACGCGAACGGGACCAACGGCCAGATCCAGCTCTCGTTCGGCGCGGCGTCGGGCAACGGCGTCCGGGCGGAGGAGATCTCCTACCAGTACGACGCGGGCAGCGGCTGGCAGGCGCTCGGCGGCAACAAGATCGTCGGGGGCCTCTCGAACGGCACGGCGTACTCGATCAAGGTGCGCGCGGTCGCGGACGTCGACGGTGCACGCGAGCCCGGGGCGGCGGCGACCGCCAACCGGGAGTCGCCGTACGGCCCGATCCCGGCGCCGGACGTGACCATGACCGGCGGCGACCAGAGCATCTCCTACCGCTGGTCCACCTCGGACAACGGCCGCGACTACAGCGTCTCGGTCCGCGGCGCGGTGCAGTCCAGCGCGAAGTCGGGCTCGGGGACCCTGAGCGTCGGGTACTCGGCGACGCGCGAGATCTGCGTCACGGTCACGCCCACGGAGGGCGCGGCGAAGGAGACCTGCCGGTCCGCGACGTCCGACAAGAAGCCCGAGCCGGTGTTCACGGTGAGCAAGGGGAGCAACCACAAGCTCCCGGACGGGAACTGGCCCGGCTACTGCTCGCACTCCTCGTGCGCCGAGCTGTACCTGACGATCAAGGACGGGCCGCCGAACACGGCGTTCCGCAGCACCTGCTACGCCGGCGGCAACCGGATCGGCTCGGGCAACTACAGCTACGACGCCCAGGGCCGCGCCCTGCGCACGGACGGCAACGGGAACTACTCCGGCGGACAGCAGTGCGTGTGGGGCGGGCCGGGGACGGCGGTCCGGATCGACACGACCATCGGGAACACGAACTCCATGACCTGGTACTAGCGGCTCGACGACCCCGAGAACGCCTCCAGCACAGCGAACGGAAAGCGACGAATGACCACCATGACCCCCGAGCAGGCCACCTGGTTCGCTCAGACCTTCGACCGCCTCGTCGGCAACGTGGGCCAGGCCGTCCTGGGCAAGGCGCACGTCGTGCGCCTGACGCTGACCTGCATGCTCTCCGAGGGCCACATCCTCCTCGAGGACGCCCCGGGCACCGGCAAGACGTCGCTCGCCCGCGCCCTCGCGGCGAGCGTCCAGGGCACGAACAACCGCATCCAGTTCACGCCGGACCTGCTCCCCTCGGACGTCACCGGCGTGACGATCTACGACCAGAAGACCGGGAAGTTCGAGTTCCACCAGGGCCCGATCTTCGCCTCGATCGTGCTGGCGGACGAGATCAACCGTGCGTCGCCCAAGACGCAGTCCGCTCTGCTCGAGGTCATGGAGGAGGGTCGGGTCACCGTCGACGGCGTCGGCCACGAGGTCGGCCGCCCGTTCATGGTCATCGCGACGCAGAACCCCATCGAGCAGGCCGGGACCTACCGGCTGCCCGAGGCCCAGCTCGACCGCTTCCTCATGAAGGCGTCGATCGGGTACCCGGACCACGCGTCGACCGTGGAGATCCTCTCGGGCGCGTCCGTGCGCGACCGCAGCAAGACGCTCCAGCCGCTCATCACGACGCAGGCCGTCACGGAGATGGCCGAGCTCGCCGCGCGGGTGCACGTCGACGGTGCGGTGCTCGAGTACGTGTCCCGGCTCGCCGAGGAGACGCGCAACGCGCCCGAGGTCCGGGTCGGTGTGTCCGTCCGTGGCGCGCTCGCGCTCGTGCGCTGCGCGAAGGTGTGGGCCGCCGCCCACGGGCGCAACTACGTGCTGCCGGACGACATCAAGGAGCTCGCGCAGCCCGCGTGGGCGCACCGTCTCGTGCTCGACCCGGAGGCCGAGTTCGCCGGCGCGACGAACGAGGCCGTGCTCGGCCGCCTCCTCGCCGACGTCGCGGCGCCGCAGGAGCGGCGCTCCGCCTGACCGGACGCGCGGCGTTCCCCACGCCGCCCGCCCATCCCGCCGTCCGCGCTGCCGTGCGGACCACCGACCGGCGGACCGTCCTCCCCCGTACCGATCGAGAGCACATCGCATGAACGCCTCACACGGCCCCTCGACCGGCCGCCCGAGCGCCCGCTCCGGCCGCCCGCGCGGCAGGACCGGCACGCCACCGGCGTCGTCGGCCCTCGCCGGCCTGCTCCGACCCCTCGCGGCGCCGCTCGCCCGGGTCGCCGCGCCGATCGGTCGCGCGCTGGCGCCGGTGACGCGCGCGGTCGAGCCGGTGACCTCGGCGGTCAGCCCGTTCGGCTGGGCGGCGCTCGTCGTCACCGTCGGGGCGTGGTGGGCCGGGCTGGCCCTCTCGTGGCTCGAGCTTCTGGTGGTGGCGATCCTGCTCACGGTGTCGCTGCTCGCCGCGGTCGCGTTCGTGCTGGGCCGCTTCCGCTACGCCGTCGTGCTCGACCTCGCGCAGCAGCGCGTCACGGTCGGCGACCGCGCGGTGGGTCGGCTCGACGTGCGCAACGACTCGGGGCGGCCGCTGCTCCCGTCGGTCATGGAGCTCCCCGTGGGGCAGGGCATGGCGACGTTCCCCGTCCCGCGCCTGCGTCCCCAGGCGAGCCACGAGGAGATCTTCACGGTGCCGACGCACCGGCGCTCGGTGATCTCCGTGGGACCGGTCCGCTCCGTGCGGGCGGACCCGCTCGGCCTGCTGCGCCGCGAGGTCGTCTGGACCGAGCCCGAGGAGCTCTTCGTCCACCCGCGCGTGAAGAACCTCTCGGGCTCCTCCACCGGGTTCCTCAAGGACCTCGAGGGCCGCGTCACGACGGACATCTCCAACTCGGACGTCTCGTTCCACGCGCTGCGCGACTACGTCCCGGGGGACGACCGCCGGCACATCCACTGGAAGACGACGGCCCGGACCGGGCAGCTCATGGTCCGCCAGTTCGAGGAGACGCGCCGGTCGCACCTCGCCGTGCTCCTGTCGACGCGTGCCGAGGACTACGCGCACGACGACGAGTTCGAGCTCGCCGTGAGCGCGTGCGGGTCGCTCGGGCTGCAGGCGATCAAGGAAGACCGTGGCGTCACGGTCCTCGTCAACGACGGCAACCTGCGCGGCGACCACCGCACCCGCCTGCTCGACGACCTCGCGCGCGTCGAGACGCGCGCGCAGCGCACGTCGCTCGTCGACGTCGCCCGCGTCGCGGGGCTGACGATCAGCGACGCGTCGGTCGTGGCGTTCATCGTCGGCAGCAAGGTGACGCCCACCGAGCTGCGGGCGGCGTCCGCCCGGCTTCCCCAGGACGTCCGCGTCATGGCGATCCAGTGCGTCCCCGGGGCCTCGCTCAGCCGGCACGCGATCGCGGAGCTCGTCGTCCTCACCATCGGCGAGCTCGGTGAGCTCCCCCTCGCCCTGCGGAGGCTGAACGACTGATGAGCGCTCCCAGCACCACGACGCGCGGCTCGCGCCGCGCCACCCCTGTCGGTACGCCCGTCCCGTCCTCCGGCACCTCGCAGCGCAACACGACCCGGCTGCGCGGCGCCGACGCCCCGCGGGCGCTCACGGCCCTCGGCGGGGTCGACGCGCTCGCGCTCGTCCTCGTCCTCGGCGCGGTTGCGGTCGGGTTCGGGCCGGTCTGGGGCTCGACCGGGTACCTCGTCCCGGCCGTCGGCGGCGCCGTCGTCGGGCTCCTGGTCGCCTGGCTCGGGGCCTGGCGCCGATGGTCGGCCGCCACGGTCCTCGTGGTCGCGGTCGTCGCCTACCTGCTCCTCGGCGGCGCGCTCGCGCTGCCGGCCGACGCGATCGGCAGGGTCGTCCCGTCGCTCCAGACGATCACCGACCTGCTCCGCGGCGCCGTCACGGGCTGGAAGGAGTTCGTCACCACGGTCCCGCCGCTGCACTCCTTCCCGGAGCTCGCGGTCGTCCCGTACCTCCTCATGCTCGCCACCGCGCTCCTCGCGGGGACGATCGCGTGGCGTGCGCGCCGCGCCGAATGGGCGCTCGTGCCCGTCGTGGTCGCGTTCGTCGGGGTCATCCTCCTCGGGACCGTCATCGCGGCGTTCCCGGTGGCGCAGGGTCTCGTCGTCGGCGGCGTGGGCCTGCTGTGGGCCGGGTGGCGCGTCACCGCCTCCCGGCTCGGCGCGCACCAGATCACGACCGAGGCGAGCAAGGCCGCGACGCGGCGGCTCTGGTGGCACCGCGTGCGCACCGGCGCCGCGATGCTCGTCGTCGGCGGCGTCGCGGCCGCGTTCGCCGCGCCCGTGCTGCTCCCGGACGAGCCGCGCACCGTGCTGCGCGAGACGGTCGTGCCGCCGCTCGACCTGCACGAGTACGTGAGCCCGCTCACGGCGTTCCGCAAGTACGCCAAGGACATGCGCGAGGACGAGCTGTTCACCGTGCAGGGGCTCCCGGCGGGCGCCAAGGTCCGCCTCGCCGGTCTCGACACCTACAACGGCGTCGTCTACGACGTCTCCAGCGGGTTGCCCGGCTCGGGCGTCTACACGCGCGCGGGCGAGGAGATCGCCACGGTCGCGTCCGGGACGCCGACGCGCGTCGACGTCCAGGTCGGGGACTACACCGGCGTGTGGGTGCCCGACGTCGGCACGCTCGAGGGCATCACCTACACGGGCGACCGCGCGCGCGAGCTCGGCGAGACGACGTACTACAACTCGACGACGGGCACCGCGCTGACGACCGCCGGGCTGCGCCCCGGCGACTCGTACACGCTCGACACGCTCGTCACGGTCGAGCCCACCGAGGACGACCTGCGGGCGGGCGCGATCGACCAGTCGATCGAGGTCCCCACCCCGCCCAAGGACGCGCTGCCCGCGTCCCTCGCGGGCAAGGCCGCCCAGTTCATGGGGGAGGAGACCGAGCCCGTCGACCAGCTCTTCGCGCTCCGCGACGGCCTCGTGGCGAGCGGTGTGTTCTCCAGCGGGCTCGACACCCAGCCGCCCTCGCGGCCGGGTCACTCGGCGGAGCGCATCGACACCCTCCTCGCGGACGAGGAGATGGTGGGCGACGACGAGCAGTTCGCCGTCGCGCTCGCCCTCATGGCCAACCAGGCCGGCATCCCGGCGCGGGTCGTCATGGGCTTCTACCCCGACACGGAGAAGAACCCGCTCGAGCCGGGCGAGCCGTTCACGGCCACCGGGACCGACGTGCACGCCTGGGCGGAGGTGCCCTTCGTCGGCTACGGGTGGGTGCCGGTCACGGCGATCCCCGACGAGGACAACAAGATCCAGCCGGAGCCCAAGAGCCTCCAGGTACCCAAGCCCCCGATCCTCGAGGACCCGGAGCCGCCGGAGGAGCCTGCCGAGGCCGAGGCGGGGAAGGTCGACGACGAGGAGAAGGAGAAGGCCGAGAGCGACGGCTTCGACTGGGGCCAGGCGGCCCTCGTCGCCGTGGCCGTGGTGGTGCCCCTCGCGCTCCTCGCCCTGCCCGTGGTCCTCGTGCTCGCCTACAAGGCACGCCGCCGGGCCCGACGTCGCGCGGCGGCACGTCCGGTCGACCGGGTGAGCGGCGGCTGGCGCGAGGTCCTCGACACCGCGACGGACCTCGGGACGCCCGTCCCCGCGGGCTCCACGCGGCGCGAGGGCGCCGGCCTCCTCACCCAGGCGTACGGCGCGACCGCGACGATCCCGCTCGCGCACCGGGCCGACGCGACCGTCTTCGGCGAGGGTGAGCCGACGGAGCAGGAGATCGACGCCTTCTGGGCGGACGTGGACACGGTCGTCGGGGGGCTACGCTCCTCCGTGAACCGCCGCGCCCGCGTCCGTGCCGCACTCTCGTTGCGGTCCGTGCGCGCGGCCTCCGGTTCCTCGGGTCTGCGTCGGTGGCTGCCCGGCCGCCGCGCCGGCACGAGGGGTGGCGCCGTGCCCCCGGCGACAGGGGCGTCGTCGGAGCCGACGAGACGACAGGGAGACGAGTCATGAGCGACGTGACGTGCGCCGCCTGCGGGTCCGCGCAGTCCTCGGGGTCCGCGTTCTGCGCGGTGTGCGGGCAGCCGTTCCCCCGGACGGGGCGCCCGGTCGCCGTGCCGGCGACGGGCCCGGTCGGCAGCGTCCAGGCCGTCGCCGCGCGCGCAGGGGCGGACCTGCCGTACGCGGGGGCCCCGCACTCGGCACCGGACACCACGACGGAGCCCGAGGTGTACGCGGCGACGCAGAAGGCCTTCGGCCAGCCCGCGCCCGCACCGTCGTCGTCGCTGGCGTCCGCACCGTTCGCCGGACGAGGCCGACGCTTCCTCGCCTACGTGGTCGACGTCGCCGTCCCGGGCCTCGTCGCGCTCGTGGTCGTCGTCGCGGGTCTCGCGATCGTCGGAGCGCCGCTCGGCAGCGTCCAGGTCGTGACGCAGGACGAGGCCGCCGCGCTGATCGGCAAGATGCTCGTCGTCTACGTGGTGGCCGGCGTCCTGGCCCTCGCGTGGTGGGTCGGCGTGTGGTTCTGGGAGGGCTCGACGGGCAAGACGCTCGGCAACCTCCTCACGGGCATCCGCACGGTCGACGCGGGGACGCGCGAGCCGATCGGCTTCGGCCGGGCCGCGCTGCGCTGGATCATCGTCGGCGTCGTGCCGGCGGGCGGGATCCTCGTGGTCCTGCTCAGCCCGGGCTTCGACTCCTCCGGCCGGTCGCAGGGGTGGCACGACAAGGCCGGCCGCTCCCTCGTGCTCGACGTGCGTGGCGTCGCCCCCGCGTCCTCGTCGGCCGGGGGCTACGAGGGGGTCGCCTCGCTCGTGAGCGGCGCGCCCGCGGGCGCCGGGTACGGCCCGGCCGGGGGGTACGCACCGGCGCCTCAGCCCGGGTACGCCCCCGCACCTGCCCAGGCCGGCTACGCGCCGTACCCGACCGCGCCGCTCGGCAGCCAGGGCGCCGCGACCCCCGCCCCGCCGGCCGCCCCGGGCGCGTTCGCCCCGGCGGCGCCGGCGGCGGCCGCACCCGTGCCGGACCCCTGGGCGTTCCCGTCGTCCGCGGCACCCGCAGGCGACGGCCTGATCACCGGCGTCCCCGGCGTCGGGGGAGGCCCGGAGCCCGTCGCCGCCCCTACGCCGCCCGCCCCCGCGGCGCCCGAGCCGTCCACGACGGCGGCTCCGGCGGCGCCCGCCGCGAGGCCCGCAGCCACAGCACCCGCCGCCGCACCCGCGCCCGAGCCCGCCGAGGCGGAGTGGGACAGCACGCGCATGACGGCGCGCGACGTCCGCGCCATGGACCCCGCGCCCGACGTGTCGGTCGTCATCGAGCTCGAGTCGGGGGAGCGCCGCGCCGTCGACCGTCCGACGCTGCTCGGCCGCAACCCGCAGGCGCCCGACGACGGGCCGTGGAACCTCGTCGCGGTGGACGACCCCACGCGGTCCGTGTCCAAGACCCACGCCGAGCTCCGGGCGGACCCGAGCGGCCTGTGGCTCACGGACCGCGGCTCCACCAACGGCACCGTGGTGTCGGTGCCGGGCGCGCCGCCGCGCGTCGCCGAGCCGGGGACCCGCGTGCGCGTCCCCGTCGGCGCGACGATCCACGTGGGCGACCGCCGCATCGTCGTCCACCCCGGTGCCGCATGACGGCCGAGCTGCCGGCCGAGGTCCACCTGGCCTGGGGCGCGGCCTCGCACCGCGGCGCGCGCCGGCTCCTCAACGAGGACCGGTTCCTCGTCTCGCGCTCCGTCTTCTTCGTCGCCGACGGCATGGGCGGCCACGAGGCGGGCGAGGTCGCGAGCGCGACGGCCGTCGAGGCGCTCCGGCCCCTCGCCGACCTCGACGTCGTCACCCCGGACGAGGTCCGCGACCGGATCGCGGTCGCGCAGGAGAACGTGCAGGCCATCGTCACCGAGCCCGGCCGGGGGGCGGGCACCACCGTCACCGGCGTGGTGGTCTCGGAGCAGGACGGGAACCCCTACTGGCTCGTCGTCAACGTGGGCGACTCGCGGACCTACCACCTCGCCGGCGGGCAGCTCGAGCAGGTGAGCGTCGACCACTCGGAGGTCCAGGAGATGGTCGACGCCGGGCTGCTGACGCCCGCGGAGGCGCTCACCCACCCGCGTCGGCACGTCGTGACGCGCGCGCTCGGCTCGCGCAACGCCCCGCAGGTGGACTTCTGGTACCTGCCGATCGAGCGGCACGACCGCGTCCTGGTCTGCTCGGACGGGCTGACGGGCGAGCTCACGGACGAGCGGATCACGGAGGTCCTGCTGTCCACGCCCGACCCGCAGGCCGCCGCCGAGCGGCTGGTCCACGAGGCCATCGCGGCCGGTGGCCGGGATAACATCACAGTCGTCGTCGTCGACGCGACGGGCGTGTCCGACGACACGAGCGGCGGGAGCACGACACCGCGCGACCACGCCGCGGCACCGGGTCCGGTCGTCGACGAGGACACGCTGCCCAGGGATGTTCGTCTCCAGATCGGGGGTCTGACGTGACGCTGCGCTACGTCACGGGAACCGCACGCGCCGTCGTGCGAGGCGGCACGGTCGTCGTGCTGCCGGGTCCGGTGGAGGCCTCGCTCGTCGAGCAGGTCTGGGACCAGCTCGGCACCGACGCAGGGGTCGTCGAGGTCCTCCAGGTCCTCACCGGGGCCTTCGGCTCGAGCCTGCGGACCGTGCCGCCGTTCGTGGTGGCGGTGGTCGCGGACCGTCGCGTCCACGTCGCCGCGCGCGGCCGGGTCACGGTGACGCTCGAGCTCGACGGCGGCGAGCGCGTGCGGGTCGAGGGCGAGGGCGTGACGACCTGGTCCGAGCGTGTCCTGGACGGCGTCGTCGAGCTTCTCGTGCGTTCTGACACCGGTGTCGTCGGCACGCTCGACGAGGCGCCCGTCGGCGAGCCCCTGCTCGGGGGCGCGGCCACGCTGCCGCTCGTCTCCGGCGTGGTCCTCGCGGGCGCCGTCGCGTGGCCCCTCGCCGAGCGTCCCGCCCCGGCTGCCGTCGAGGACCCCCTGGACGACGACGGACCCGCTGTCGACCCCGCGCCGACGGACCGGCCCTCCTGGGGCACGACCGTCGAGCCGTCGATCGTGGAGGCCGCGCCCGCCGTGGTGACCGCGGCGCCGCTCGGCGCGACGATCCGCCTCCCGGAGGAGACCATCGCGCCCGCGCCGGAGTCCGACGCCCCGGTCGCGCCGGTGCTCGCGGACGAGCCCGCGGCGGCGACGCAGGAGCCCGAGGCGCCCGCGTCGCCGGAGGAGGACGCCGACGACGACTACGCCCACCTGTGGGGGTCGACCATCCTGCGGACCGTCGAGGACGCGGCCGTGCGCACGGAGGACGACGAGGAGCACGACGAGCCCGCGCCGTCGAGCCCCGTGACGCCGCCCGTCCCCCCGGCGCCCGTCGCCGAGGAGCCACCCCAGCCGCTGCCCGCCCCGTCCGGTGACGGGCTCATCGCGGGCGTCCCGCGGGAGTGGACGGGTGCGACGCCCGCCGCGGCGCACCGCGCCGCGACCGTCGTCGACCCCGACGGCGAGCCCACCGAGGCCGAGGGCGGGCCCGCCTCCGGGCTCGACCACGACGGCCACACGGTGCACTCGTCCGCCATCGCGGACCTGCGTGCGGCCGCGCAGGACGCCGGAGCCTCCGCTCCGGTGCCGCCTCCGCCGTCGTTCAGCGCTCCGCCCGGGCCCGGCCAGCAGCAGATCCTCGCGCGCACGTGCGCCCAGGGGCACGCGAACCCGCCGTCGCGGGACGCGTGCGCGGTCTGCGGCGGGCCCCTCGAGGGCGACGCCGAGCTCGCGATCCGTCCGCCGCTCGGGAGGGTCCTCGTCTCGACGGGGCAGACCGTCGAGCTCGACCGTCCCGTCGTCGTGGGCCGGCGCCCGCGCACGCCCCGGTCGCAGGCGGCCGACCTGCCCCGTCTGGTGACGGTGCCCAGCCCGCAGCAGGACATCTCGCGCTCGCACCTCGAGATCACGCTCGAGGGGTGGCACGTGCTCGTGAGCGACATGGCGACGACCAACGGGACCACGCTCCTGCGCGCTGGTCAGCCGCCGCGCCGCCTGCACCCGTCGGAGCCGGTCCTGGTCGTCGACGGCGACGTCGCCGACCTCGGTGACGGCGTGACCCTCGTCTTCGAGGGGATCAGGTGAGCACCAAGCGCGCGCCGTCCCCACCGCCGGAGATCAAGGGCTTCGAGTACGTCTCGCTGGTCGGCTCGGGCGGGTTCTCCGACGTCTTCCTCTACCAGCAGCAGCGCCCCCGCCGGCGGGTCGCCGTCAAGGTCCTGCTGCACGAGTGGTCCAGCCACTCGCAGCGGGCGGCGTTCGACGCCGAGGCCGACCTCATGGCGACGCTCTCGACGCACCCGTCGATCGTCACGATGTACGAGGCGGACATCGCCGACGACGGGCGCCCGTATCTCGCCATGGAGTACTGCTCGCGCCCCAACCTGGGCGCGCGGTACCGGACCGAGCGGCTCTCGGTCGCCGAGGCGCTGCGCACCGCGGTCCAGATCGCCGGTGCCGTGGAGACGGCGCACCGCGCGGGGATCCTGCACCGCGACATCAAGCCCGCGAACATCCTCGTGACCGAGTACGGCCACCCGGCGCTCACGGACTTCGGCATCTCCTCGACGGTCGACGACGCCGCCCGGGCCGAGGGCATGTCGATCCCGTGGTCCCCGCCCGAGTCGTTCGCCGAGCCGCCGCGCAGCGGCATCGCGACGGACGTGTGGGCCCTCGCCGCGACGACGTACACGCTGCTCGCGGGCCGGACGCCGTTCGAGGTACCCGGCGGCTCGAACTCGAGCGCCAACCTCATCTCCCGCATCGAGACCTCGCCGCTGCCCCCGACGGGCCGCACCGACGTGCCGGCGTCGCTCGAGCGCGTGCTCGCGACGGCGATGGCGAAGAACCCCGGGTCGCGCTACCCGACGGTCCTCGCGTTCGCCCGCGCGCTCCAGCAGGTGCAGAACGAGCTGTCGTACGCCGTCACCCCGATCGACCTGCTCGACGACACGGGGCACGTGCAGGAGGAGGAGCCGGACGACGACGCCGGGACCCGCCTGCGCCAGGTCGTGTCGATCGACCCGTCGGGGCCCGGGGGGACGTCGTCGGGACCCGTCGCGCCGAGCCGGCCGACCCAGCCCACGACGCCGCTGCGGCCGGGGCCGCAGAGCGGTCCGTGGCCCGGCCAGACCGTCGCGCCCGGAGCAGCCGCCCCGCCGCAGCAGCCCGGACCGCGCGCCCCGCAACAGCCCTACGTGCCCGCGGCCTGGAGCCAGGGCGCGCCCGCGGGCACCACGCCGACGTCCGCCGTCGGCCCGGGCGGCCACGCGCCCGTCGCGGAGCTCACGGACCCCTCCCGGATGTACCCCGGCGCCCGGCGCCCGGGCGCCTGGGGCCAGCCGCCGGTCGAGGACACGGTCCACCGGCCCTCCGGGACGGAGGACGGCGGGCCGGCCGCCGCGCCCACGGAGGAACGGTCCGGTCGTGGCGCGCTGTGGGCCACGCTCGCCGGCGTCGTCGGGGTCGCGGTCGCCGTCGGCGGGTTCTTCCTGCTGCGTCCGGACGCCACCGTGGACGACACGGACACCGGTGGGGGTGGTGAGCAGACGTCCGCCACGGACGACGACTTCGTGCCGTCGGACAACCTCGGCGATCTCGTGCCGCCCGTGAACGACCTGGTCGGCACGTACGACCCGGCGCGCGAGGTCGCGACGTTCACGTGGGCCTACGACTCGGACAAGGCGCAGGAGGGCGACATGTTCGCCTGGAAGAAGCTCGACCCGATCGAGGACTCGCCGTACAAGGACGCGTTCGACGAGACGACCGTCGAGCTGCGGGCCAAGCCGGGGGAGCAGGTCTGCATCGAGGTGATCGTGGACCGTGACGGCAAGTTCTCCGCGGCGCCCCAGAAGGCCTGCGTGACGGGGGAGGCGGCGTGAGCGAGCTCGCGGTCGAGTTCTGCGGGGAGTGGTTCCGCCCGTCCGTGGACGGGGACCCGTTCGACATCGGACGTGACGGCGACCTCGCGATCGAGGACAACCCGTACCTGCACCGCCGCTTCCTGCGCATCTCGCACGAGGGCGGCATCTGGTGGCTCGCCAACGTCGGGACGCTCATCTCCGCGACGGTGTGCGACTCGGGCGGCGGGGTCCAGTCCTGG
The DNA here is from genome assembly GCF_006539945.1 of Cellulosimicrobium cellulans. Classification (GTDB taxonomy): domain Bacteria; phylum Actinomycetota; class Actinomycetes; order Actinomycetales; family Cellulomonadaceae; genus Cellulosimicrobium; species Cellulosimicrobium cellulans. The sequence continues at coordinate 13,014 of NZ_BJNZ01000004.1, forward strand.
CTCTCGCCGGGCAACCGCCTTCCGATCGTCTTCCCGACGACGTCGATCGTCTTCACCGCCGGGCCGACGACGTACGAGCTCACCGCACAGCTGCGCGGCGCGCCGTACCAGGAGATCCGCTCGGAGGACACCGAGTCGGGCGGCGCGACGACGATCGGCATGATCACCTTCACCACGAGCCAGAAGCAGCTCATCGTCGCGCTGGCCGAGCCGATGCTGCGCCGCGACGGCACGGGCCTGTCCGAGATCCCGTCGTCGGCCGCGGCCGCGGCCCGGCTGGGCTGGGCGACGACGCGCTTCAACCGCAAGCTCGACAACGTGTGCGACAAGCTCGACCGGATCGGCGTCAAGGGCCTGCGCGGCGGCCCCGGCGCGCTCGCGACGAACCGTCGCGCGCGCCTCGTCGAGTACGCCGTGGCGTCACGCCTCGTGACCTCGGCCGACCTGCCCCTGCTCGACCTCACCGACGACGGCTGACGGCACCGGCCGTGGCGGGCGCGCTCGACGCGTGCCCCGACCGGTCGCGCCGTCGGTACCGCCGCCCGACGGTCGGAGCCCCCCGGCCTGCCCGTCCCCTTCCCCGGACCTGAACAGGAACCTTCGTGCGAATCAAGCTCACGCTGCACCGCCCGGACGCCAGCACGACCAACGTCGCCGTCACGGCCGACGCGACGGCCACGGTGCGCGACGTCGCCGAGGCGCTGTTCGCGGGCGACCCCACCCGGTCGGGCGCGGCGGTCCCGGACCGGCTCACGCTCCAGGTCGGCACCGCGCCGTCGGGGTCGGGGCAGGGGCGCGTGCTGTCGCCGACGAGCGACCTCACGGAGGCGGGGCTGCGGTCCGGGTCGACGGTGTCGATCGTGCGCGTCTCCGAGCAGTTCGACGCCCCCGGGCAGGACCGCGGCGCGGCCGTCGCCGTCCTGCGCGTGCTCGAGGGGCCGGACGCCGGCCGCGAGTTCCCGCTGCCCGTGGGGACCAGCTACCTCGGCCGCGACCGCAACATGGACATCCGGTTGAGCGACCCGCAGATCTCCAAGCGGCACGCCCGCCTCACGGTCGGCGAGACGATCGAGATCACGGACACGAACTCGGCGAACGGTCTCGTCATGGGCGGCCAGCGCATGATGCGCTCGACGCTCACGTCGTCGGACACGGTGACGATCGGCAGCACGGTCGTGTCCGTCGTCGCGCTGCACCGCACGACGAGCCTCGCGCCGACGAGCCCGGTCGTGGAGTTCAACCGCTCCCCGCGCGTCGTCGCCCGCTTCCCCGAGCGCAAGCTCAAGGCGCCCAAGCCGCCGCAGCCGCCGGAGCCGCAGCGCTTCCCCTACCTGGCGATGGTCGCGCCGCTGCTCATGGGCGCGATCCTGTACTCCGTCACGCGGAACGTCCTGTCGATCGTCTTCGTCGGGCTGAGCCCGATCCTCATGCTCGGCAACTACCTCGACCAGAAGGTCCAGGCCAAGCGCAAGCTCAAGGCGCAGCGCGAGCAGTTCGAGGCGGGGGTCGTCGCGATGCGCGAGACCATCGACCGCACGCACGCCGTCGAGCGCGCCGTGCGCCTCTCGGAGGCCCCGTCGGTGGGCGACACGGTCGACGCGGTCCGTCGCCTCGGCGGGCTGATGTGGACGCACCGCCCGGAGCACGACGCGTTCCTGACGGTCCGGATCGGGCTCGGCGCCGCGCCGTCGCGCACCCAGCTGGACCAGCCGGGCGAGAACAACACGCTGCCGGAGTACTGGAACGAGCTGGAGAAGCTGCACGCCCAGTGCGCGACCATCTCCGGCGTCCCGGTCGTCGCGCGCCTGCGCACGGACGGCGCGCTCGGGGTCGCCGGCGCGGGGGCCGCGGTCGACGCCGTCGCGCGCGGGATCCTCGTCCAGCTCGCGGGCCTGCACTCGCCGTCGGAGCTCGTGCTCGCGGCCGTGACGTCGCAACGGTCGCGCGCCGACTGGGAGTGGCTCGAGTGGCTGCCGCACACCGGCTCGCCCCACAGCCCGCTGGGCGGCGACCACCTGGCCGACAACCCCGGCGCCGCCCAGGCGCTCCTGTCGCAGCTCGAGGACCTGGTCGAGGCGCGCGGGGCCGACCTCGACACCCACGCCGAGCTGCGCGGGCCGATCGACCCCGAGGAGGGCGAGGACACGCCCAAGCCGGTGCTGCCGACGGTCGTCGTGCTCGTGGAGGACGACGCGCCCGTGGACCGCTCGCGCCTCACGCGCCTCGTGGAGCGTGGCGCGGACGCGGGCGTGCACGTCGTGTGGGTCGCGCCGTCGGTCGAGCAGCTCCCGGCCGCGTGCCGCACGTTCGTCCTCGTGGACACGGTCGATGCCGCGGGCGCGGGTGCACCCGGGGCCACCGCGGGCGCCACGAGCGGCGAGGTCCGGGTGGGTCGGCTGTCGTTCCCGGTGGCGTGCGAGACGGTGGACCTCGCGACCGCCCACGAGGTGGCGCGCATCCTGGCCCCCGTGGTCGACGTCGGCGCGCCCGTCGACGACGACTCCGACCTCCCGCGCTCGGTCTCCTACCTCACGCTCGCCGGCACCGCGCTGGCGGAGGACCCGGGCCGTCTCATCGACGCGTGGCGCGAGAACGGCTCCCTGACGCCGCGGGACGGCTCGCCGCCCGTGCGGCGCAAGGCGCCGACGAACCTGCGCGGGCTGGTCGGGCACTCGGGCACCGAGCCGCTCTACCTGGACCTGCGCACGCAGGGCCCGCACGCGCTCGTGGGCGGGACGACGGGCGCGGGCAAGTCCGAGTTCCTCCAGTCGTGGGTGCTCGGCATGGCCGCGGCGCACAGCCCGGACCGCGTGACGTTCCTCTTCGTCGACTACAAGGGCGGCGCCGCGTTCGCGGACTGCGTGAACCTGCCGCACACGGTCGGGCTCGTCACGGACCTCTCGCCCCACCTCGTGCGCCGGGCGCTCACGTCGCTGCGCGCCGAGCTGCGCTACCGCGAGCACCTGCTCAACCGGAAGAAGGCGAAGGACCTCGCGTCCCTCGAGCGCACGGGCGACCCCGACGCACCGCCGAGCCTGCTCATCGTGGTCGATGAGTTCGCGGCCCTGGTCAACGAGGTCCCGGAGTTCGTCGACGGCGTCGTGGACGTCGCCCAGCGCGGTCGCTCGCTCGGGCTGCACCTCATCCTCGCGACCCAGCGCCCGGCGGGCGTCATCAAGGACAACCTGCGCGCCAACACGAACCTGCGCGTCGCGCTGCGCATGGCCGACGAGGACGACTCGACGGACATCCTGGGCATCCCCATGGCCGCGCACTTCGACCCCTCGATCCCGGGCCGCGGCGCGGTGAAGACCGGCCCTGGTCGGATCACGCCGTTCCAGACGGGCTACGCCGGGGGCTGGACGACGGCGCAGCCCGAGCGGTCGCGCATCGACATCCAGGAGATGGCGTTCGGCTCGGACATCCGCTGGGAGCTGCCGGAGCCCGAGGTGGAGGAGGTCACCGACCCGGGCCCCAACGACATCGCGCGCGTGGTCGCGACGATCTCGCGGGCCGCGACGGAGGCCGCCGTCCCGGTGCCGCGCAAGCCGTGGCTGGCCGAGCTCGCCCCGACGTACGACCTCGCCCGCCTGCCCAACCCCCGCACCGACACGATGCTGCTGCTCGGCGTGGAGGACGACCCGACGACCCAGGCGCAGCCCACCGTCTTCTACGAGCCCGACCGTGACGGCAACATGGCGATCTACGGCACGGGTGGCTCGGGCAAGAGCGCGACGCTGCGGACGATCGCCGTGTCCGCGGCGATCACGGCGCGCGGCGGCCCCGTCCAGGTCTACGCGATCGACGCCGGCGCGAGCGGTCTGCGGATGCTCGAGGACCTGCCGCACGTCGGCGCGGTCATCTCGGGCGACGACGAGGAGCGCGTCCAGCGCGTGCTGCGCACGCTGCGCGACCTCGTCGACGAGCGCTCCGCCCGCTACGCCGCGGTCCGTGCCGGCAGCCTCGACGAGTACCGGCGCCTCGCGAACGCCCCCGCCGAGCCGCGCATCCTGCTGCTGGTCGACGGCATCGGCGCGTTCCGCGAGTCCTACGAGTTCCGGCCCGCGCACGCGTTCCCCGTGTGGGGCGCGTTCACCGCGATCGCGACGGACGGGCGCCAGGTCGGCGTGCACGTCGTCGTCGCGGGCGACCGGGCGGCGTCGGTCCCGACGTCGCTCGGCTCGACGATCCAGAAGCGGCTCGTGCTGCGCCTCGCGAGCGAGGACGACTACCTGACGCTCGGCGTCCCCAAGGACGTCCTGTCGCTCACGTCCCCGCCCGGACGCGGCGTGCTCGACGAGAACGAGGTCCAGATCGCGGTCCTGGGCGGCGACCCGAACGTCGCGCTCCAGGCGCGCGAGCTGGGCAAGCTGCGCGACGCGATGACGCGCCTCGGCATCCAGCAGGCGCCCGGCGTCGAGCGGCTACCGGACAGCTTCACGCTGGACGCGCTGCCCGAGGTCACGGGCGGCCGGCCGACCATCGGCCTCGACGACCTCGACATCGCCCCGGTCGCGCTGCCGGCCCGGGGGACGTTCATGCTCTCGGGCCCGCCCGGGGGCGGTCGGACGACGGCGCTCGTCACCATCGCCCAGGCCGTGCGCCGGGCGCGCGCGGGCCGGGTCGTGTACCTCTCGCCGCGCCGCACGAGCATCTCGGCGCTCGACGCCTGGGACACGGCGGCGACGTCGCCCGAGGAGGTCGTGACGCTCCTCGAGTCGCTCACGCAGGCGCTCGACGGCGGGTCCCTGCGCCCGGGTGCGCTCACGGTGCTCGTCGAGTCCGTGACGGAGTTCACGGGGACGCCGGCGGAGCAGCCGCTCGTCGCGTTCGTCCGGGCCGCCACGCGTGCCGAGCAGCTCGTCGTGGGCGAGGCCGAGTCGTCGACCTGGGGGCAGGCGTGGGCGATCGCGCAGCCGTTCAAGGCCGGCCGCAGCGGCCTGCTCCTCACCCCTGGCGACCTCGACGGCGACACCTTGCTCGGGACCGGTCTCGGCCGGATCCGGCGCGCGGACTTCCCGCCGGGGCGCGGCTTCCTCGTCGTCTCCGGGAGGGCGCGCAAGCTGCACGTCGCGCTCCCGCGGTAGCGACGTGACGCCCGCGGGGACCTCATGGGGACACCTCCCCATCGACGGGGCGCGCGGGCCGATGGTTGAGTAGGGCCATCGACAACGGGACGACGTCCACGCAGGGTGGGGGTCGAGACACAGAAGGAGAACACCATGGCTGGTGGCATGTGGGGCGCGAACGTCGAGGAGCTGCGTGGGCTCGGTCAGACGCTGCAGCAGAAGGCGGACGAGATCCGCACGACCATGCAGAACCTGAACTCGCAGATCCAGAGCGTGCCGTGGGAGGGCCCCGACGCCCAGCAGTTCAAGGGCAGCGACTGGCCGGCCGCGCAGACGCAGCTCAACAACGTCGCGCAGACGCTGACGGACGCGGGCCAGAAGGCCACGCAGAACGCGCAGCAGCAGGAGCAGGCTTCGAACAGCTGATCCGCTGAGCTCCACCGAGGGCGCGGGACCCGGGACGGGTCCCGCGCCCTCGGTGTGTCCAGGGCCGGGCGTGGCCCGCAGGCGGCCCGGACGGGCGGTCGGGGACCTGCCGGTCTGCGAGACTGCTGGCGCGCCCCGTACCGCCGGAGCGCGACGAGCGACCGAGAGGACCTGAACGCATGGCCGAGCTGCGCTACCCGAGCGACGACTTCCCCGCGCCCGTGGGGGTGCGGCTCGACGCGCCCGACCGCTGGGTCCCGCTGCCCCACGTCGCCCTGCCGCTCGCGCTCGGGCGCGAGGTGGAGGAGGGGGAGTTCAACCCCAACGTCATCGTCGTGGTCTCGCGCATCCGGGCCGAGCAGACGTTGGACGACGCGCACGCCGAGGTGCTGCGCAAGCTCAAGCCGATGCCGCGGCTGCGTCAGCTCGACGGCGGTGACGTGGACGTGGACGGCCTGCCGGGGCGGTGGGTCGAGGCGTCCTTCAAGGGCGGCGGGGGAGCGGTGCTGGTGCAGTCGGTGCGGACGGTCGTCGTCCCGCGCGGGCCGGTGGCCGACCTCGTCCAGACGACGGGGACGTGCACGCTCCTCCAGCACCCGTGGGCCGCCGCGGAGATCCGCGCCGTGCAGGAGAGCCTTCGCGTCGACCGTTGACCCGCGGCGTTACATTCGCCCGGATCACAAGACGAGGTATCCACCTGGCGAGACCGGTGAGACCCTGGTCATGGAGGAGAGGGCCCGAGTGAGGCGACCCTCACCCCAGTCGTACAATCGAGAGGTCTCCTGCGGCCGGTACCCACACCGGTCGACGCGGAACGGCCCGTCGGCCGCGCGGGAGAGACCCCCGTCCTCGACCGGAAGGCGCACCGTCCTGTGAGCAGCATCCGTCCACTGCGCGTCGCGATCGTCGGCGCTGGTCCCGCCGGGATCTACGCCGCGGACATCCTGTCCAAGACCGACCTCGACGTGAGCATCGACCTGTTCGAGCGTCTGCCCGCGCCGTTCGGCCTCGTGCGCTACGGCGTCGCGCCGGACCACCCGCGCATCAAGCAGATCATCGTGGCGCTCCACAAGGTGCTGAGCCGCGGCGACATCCGCCTGCTCGCGAACGTGGACTACGGCGTCGACCTGAAGCTGGACGACCTGCGCCAGTACTACGACGCCGTGATCTTCTCGACCGGCTCGATCCGCGACGCGGCCCTGCCGATCGAGGGCATCGACCTGCCCGGCTCGTACGGCGCGGCCGACTTCGTGTCCTGGTACGACGGCCACCCCGACGTCCCGCGCACGTGGCCGCTCGAGGCGCAGCAGGTCGCCGTCCTCGGCGCGGGCAACGTCGCGCTCGACGTCGCGCGCGTGCTCGCCAAGCACGCGGACGACCTGCTGCCGACCGAGGTCCCGCAGAACGTCTACGAGATCCTCAAGTCGTCGCCCGTCGCCGACGTGCACGTCTTCGCCCGCCGCGGGCCCGCGCAGGCCAAGTTCTCGCCGCTCGAGCTGCGCGAGCTCGGGCACGTCCCCGACGTCGACGTGATCGTCTACCCGGAGGACTTCGAGTTCGACGAGGGCTCGATGGCGGCGATCAGCTCCTCGAACCAGACCAAGCAGGTCGTCAAGACCCTCACGGACTGGACGCTCAAGGACCCGGCCGAGAACACGGCGTCGCGCCGCCTGCACCTGCACTTCCTCCACGCCCCGGCGGCCGTGCTCGGCGACGGCAAGGTCGAGGCGCTGCGGACCGAGCGCACGCAGCTCAACGGCGACGGCACCGTCTCCGGCACGGGCGAGTTCCACGAGTGGCCCGTCCAGGCCGTGTACCGCGCGGTCGGCTACTTCGGCTCGCCGCTGCCCGAGATCCCGTTCGACGAGCTCAAGGGCGTCATCCCGAACCGCGAGGGCCGGGTCATCGACATCGACGGCGAGCACATCCCCGGCGTGTACGCGACCGGCTGGATCAAGCGCGGCCCGGTCGGTCTCATCGGGCACACCAAGTCGGACGCCTCGGAGACGATCCGCCACCTCGTCGAGGACGTCACCGGCGCCGGCGACGGCGGCGACGTCGCGGCGGCGGACCTCGCCGCAGGACGTGTCGCGCCGTTCGGCGACCCCGAGGCCGTCGTGGACTTCCTGCGCGAGCGCGGGGTCGACCACATCGAGTGGTCCGGGTGGGAGCTGCTCGACGCGTACGAGCGCTCGCTCGGCGAGCCGCACGGCCGCGAGCGCATCAAGGTCGTGCCGCGCGAGGACATGATCCGTGTGGCCCGCGGCGAGTCGCAGGTCGGCTGACCCGGCGGCCGCCCCTGAGCACGTGAGCACCTGAGCACGTCCGACGGCGCCCCACCCTCCGCGGGTGGGGCGCCGTCGTCGTCCCGGGAACGGGACGGTCGCCTCGGGCGTTCATCAGGGTGGGCGTCGACGGGGTCGGCGCCCGTCGGGCGCCCGGCGGACCACGCGGGTGCCCGAGGCGCGGAAGGGAGCACAGCGTGGGGCGTCAGCACTTCAACGGTCTCAAGACGGCCGGCCTGTTCGGCGTCATGTGGGCCATCGTCCTGGGCCTCTGGGCGCTGTTCGGCGCCAGGGCGAACCTGCTGTGGGTGTTCGTCGGCATCGGCCTCGTGACGACGTTCTACGGGTACTGGAACTCGGACAAGATCGCGATCCGCGCGATGCACGCGCGCCCCGTGAGCGAGCTCGAGCAGCCCGCCATGTACCGGATCGTGCGCGAGCTCTCGACCGAGGCGCGCCAGCCGATGCCCCGCCTCTACGTCTCGCCGACGCAGGCGCCCAACGCGTTCGCGACGGGCCGCAACCCCAAGAACGCGGCCGTGTGCTGCACGGAGGGCATCCTGCGCCTCCTCGACGAGCGCGAGCTGCGCGGGGTGCTCGGGCACGAGCTCATGCACGTGTACAACCGCGACATCCTCACGTCGTCGGTCGCGGGCGCCCTGGCCGGCGTGATCACGTCGCTCGCGCAGTTCCTGCTGATCTTCGGCGGCGACCGCGACCGCGGCGGCAACCCGCTCGCGGCCATCGCGATGGTCGTCCTCGCGCCCGTCGCGGCGATGCTCGTCCAGCTCGCCATCTCCCGCACGCGCGAGTACGACGCCGACGAGGACGGTGCCAAGCTCACCGGCGACCCGCTCGCGCTCGCGTCCGCGCTGCGCAAGCTCGACGCCGGCACGCAGCGGGCCCCGCTCCCGCAGAACCGCGACCTCGTCGACGTCTCGCACCTGATGATCGCCAACCCGTTCCGCGGCGCGGGAGTCGGCAAGATGTTCGCGACCCACCCCCCGATGGCGGAGCGCATCAAGCGGCTCGAGACGATGGCCGGTCACGGCCCGGGCTACGGCGGCATCACGTACCACTGAGCCGGCGCGCCACGGAGTCGGCGCGCCCCGCGGGACGACGGAGCACGGTCCGGGTGGCACGATGACCGCGTGCCGCGCCGCCGAACCCACATCGCCCGGGACCTCACGCTCGTCCTCCTCGCTCTCGGAGGGCCCGCGCTCGTCCTGCGGCAGCGGCACGGCCGGGGGTGGGTCGTCGACGACGTCGTGACGGCCGTGACGGTCTCCGGGCTCGTGTGCCTGGTCGCGGCCGTCGGTCTCGCGCTGACGCGGCGCGCGCCCGGCCCGGTCGCGCGCGAGAGGGCGCTCTACGTCGTCGTGGGGGCCTTCACGGCCGTCGGGGCGGGCGTCGCGACGTGGCGCGTGCTCGACGAGCAGGCGCTCGCGGCGGCGTGGTTCGGCCTGCTCGCGGCGTACGCCGCGGGCGCCCTCCACGTCGGGCTCGCGGTCACGGCGCGGAGGCGCCCGCCGCGCTGACGTCCAGCGCGTCGAGGAGGACGCGCGCGACGCCGTCGTCGTCGTTGGCGGGTGCCCGGTCCGTCGCGGCGGCCAGCACGTCGGGGTGCGCGTTCGCGACGGCGAACGAGCGCCCCGCCCAGCGCAGCATGGGCAGGTCGTTGGGCATGTCGCCGAACGCCCAGACGTCGCGCGGTTCGACACCGAGGCGAGCGCACCAGCGCGCGAGCGCGGCGTCCTTGGTGACCGTGGGTGCGAGCAGCTCGGCGAGCCCCGCCGCGCCGGAGTAGGCGAGGTGGGCGCGGTCCCCGACGGCGTCGCGCACGCGAGCGAAGAACGACTCCTGCGCCGTCGTCTGCCCGTCCGCGACGACGACGGGCTGCGTCGCGGGAGCGTCCTCGACCGGCGCCCCGGGGTCCCGCGCGAGAATCTTGCCGACGGGCTGCCCGTGGCCGGCCTCACGAGAAGCGCCGGGGACGGCGAGCGTCGACTCGACCACGGCGACGACGTCCGCGTCGTCGTCCGGGGTGGAGCGGAAGCCCGGGTCGAACGTCGGCCCGTCGACGCGCTCGAACGCGAGCGCCACGCCCGGGACCGCGACGCGCAGGTCGGCGACGAGCGCGGCGGCCTCGTCCGCGGTGAAGCCGCACACGTCGAGCGGGCTCGCGGTGGCCAGGTCCCACACCGCGGCGCCGCCGAGGCAGATGACGTGCCCGTGCCCGCCCACGACGTCCGCGAGCTGGCCGAGCCAGCGCGGCGGCCGCGCGGTGACGAACACCACCTCGACCCCGACGTCCTCGGCGGCGCGCAGCGCTGCGCGCGTGCGCTCCGAGACGGTCCCGTCGGGCCGCAGGAGCGTGCCGTCGAGGTCGGTCGCGACGACGCGCGGGAGCGCGCTCGACGACGCGGCAGGACGCCCCGGCGCGACCGGGCGCGGGCCGCCGTCGGGCAGGGTCACGGCGAGCGCTACCGGTAGTTGGTGAACTGCAGCGCGACGTCGAGGTCGGCGGCCTTGAGCAGCGCGATGACGGTCTGGAGGTCGTCGCGCGACTTGCTCGTCACCCGGACCTCGTCGCCCGTGATCTGCGTCTTGACGGCCTTGGGGGCCTCGTCACGGATGATCTTGGTGATCTTCTTCGCGTTCTCGCTCGACAGGCCCTCCTTGAGGGTCGCCGCGAGGCGGTACTCCTTGCCCGACGCCTTGGGCTCCTTGTCGCCCGTGTCGAGCGACTTGAGGGAGATGCCGCGCTTGACGAGCTTGGTCTCGAGGACGTCGAGGATGGCGAGCACGCGCTCGGCCGAGTTCGCGACCATGAGGATGCTCTCGCCGCTCCAGGCGATCGAGGCGCCGACGTTGCGGAAGTCGTAGCGCTGCGCCACCTCCTTGGCGGCCTGGTTGAGCGCGTTGTCGACCTCCTGTCGGTCGACCTTGCTGACGATGTCGAACGAGGAGTCGGCCATGGGTAGGTCCTCTCTGGGCCGGGAACGGGTGCTGGGTCCCACCGTAGTCGAGCAGGCTCAGGGACGGCTCGCGAGGCGCGTCGCACGGGCCGCGCGGAGCCCGTCGACCGAGAGCACGACGAGTGCGAGCCAGACGAGCCCGAATCCGGCCCATCGGGTGGGCGACATGGGCTCGTGGAAGACGAGGAGGCCGAAGAGGAACTGGAGCGCGGGGCCGAGGTACTGGAGGAGCCCGACGACGCTCAGCGGGAGGCGCCGCGCGGCGGCGCTGAACAGGAGCAGGGGCAGGGCCGTCACGATCCCGGCCGACGCGAGCAGGAGCGCGTGGCCGGCGCCCTCGGCGCCGAACGTGCCCACCCCTGTGGCCGCGAGCCACGCCAGGTACACGAGGGCCGGCGGCGTGAGCACGGCGGTCTCCACGGCGAGGCCGGGGAGCGCCTCGACCGTGCGCCCGACGCGGTTCTTCACGAGGCCGTACAGGCCGAACGACGCCGCGAGGACGAGCGCGATCCACGGCAGGCCGCCCGAGCCCGTGCTGATGACGACGACGGCCGCGACACCGATCCCGACGGCCGCCCACTGCGCGGGTCGCAGCCGCTCGCGCAGCACGGCGACGGCGAGCAGGACGGTGACGAGGGGGTTGATGAAGTACCCGAGCGCGGCGTCGAGCACGTGACCGCTGAGGACGCCGTACACGTACACGGTCCAGTTGGTGACGATGAGGACGGCGGCGACGGCGAGCACGCCGAGCGTGCGCGGGGTGCGCAGCGCGGTGACGAACCCGCCGAGCTGGCGCGTCGCGGCGAGGAGCACGAGGCAGAAGAGCAGGCTCCACACGACCCGGTGCGCGATGATCTCGAGCGGCGCCGCAGGCTCCAGGAGCGGGAAGTAGAGGGGCATCGCGCCCCACAGGAAGAACGCTCCGGCGCCGAGCAGGAGGCCCCAGCGGTCGGTCGGGGCGGTCGCGCCGCGCGGGCTGCCCGACGGCGCGGGCGGGGCGGGCGAGGACGGTGCGCCGGTGGGCGCGGGGCCGGGGTTCCCGGTGCCGGGGAGGTGGTCCGGCGCGGGGGAGGGGTGGGTCACCGCACCACTGTACGGACGGCCGCCGGGACCCGGATTTCGCACCTGGTCGGGCGGGGCTGTATCGTTGGCTCGCCCGCACGGCAGGGCTGCACCACGTGCAGTCGTTCCGGCGAGCGACAGCTCCACACGGCAGGTTGCCCGAGCGGCCAAAGGGATCTGACTGTAAATCAGACGGCTCAGCCTTCGGGGGTTCGAATCCCTCACCTGCCACCGGAGCGACGGGGCGTCACCCACGGGTGGCGCCCCGTCGTCGTCTGCCCGGGGCCCCGTGTCGTCACCACGTCTCCCGGCGCGCCGCACGACGAGGGTGTCCTCGGATGGTGCGCGACGCGGTGGGGAGCGGTGTGGAAGGGCCCAGGAACGGCGGAACGGCGCCGATTTCGTTCGACGCCGTGTTCCGTGTAAAGTTTTCCGCGCTGCCCCGATAGCTCAGTCGGCAGAGCGTCTCCATGGTAAGGAGAAGGTCAAGGGTTCGATTCCCTTTCGGGGCTCTGTGGTGACGCGGGGTCGTCTTGCTGGAATACTGGCGAGACGGCCTCGCGTTCAGTCACGCGGCGGGGTAGCTCAGATGGTTAGAGCGCACGACTCATAATCGTGAGGTCGCGGGTTCGATCCCCGCCTCCGCTACCACTTTCGACAACCTCGTACGGCGGCCGGCGTCGTGCGACCTGCACAGCACATGCGCCCTCCGGAGGCGCGAGAGGTGGCTCACAACCGTGGCAAGCAAGAGCGCTGACGTTCGCCCCAAGATCACGCTGGCCTGCGTGGACTGCAAGGAGCGCAACTACATCACGAAGAAGAACCGTCGCAACGACCCGGACCGCCTGGAGCTCGCGAAGTTCTGCCCGCGTTGCGGCAAGCACACCGCGCACCGCGAGACCCGCTGAGCCTCCGGCTCCGCGCCCGCGCACCGCAGTGAGCGTCAACCTGGCCTACGTCGGCCGCGAGTACCCCGCCAACGCGCCGTACTCGGTGGGACGCGAGAAGCTGCGGGAGTTCTCCGGCGCCGTCGGCGCCACCCACCCCGTGCACCACGACCTCGTGGCGGCGCGGGGTGCGGGCTATCCGGACCTCGTCGCACCTCCGACCTTCGCGGTCGTCGTCGCCCAGCGGGCGGAGGGGCAGCTCATCGAGGACCCCGAGGCGGGCATCGACTTCTCGCGCGTCGTCCACGCGGACGAGCGCTTCACGCACCACCGGCCGATCGTCGCGGGCGACGAGCTCGTGACCGTGCTGCACGTGGACTCGATCGTCGAGCGGGCCGGCCTCGCGATGGTCACCACGCGCTGCGAGATCGCCGCGCTCCTGCCCGACGGCGGCACCGAGCCGGTCTCGACCGTCACCTCCACCCTCGCCGTCCGCGGGGAGGGCGCATGAGCACCGACGCGATCCCGACGCCCACGCGCCCGGCTCTCACTGACCTGTCCGTCGGCGACGTGATCGGCACGCGCACGGTCGAGGTCGACCGCGCCCGCCTCGTGCGGTACGCCGGCGCGAGCGGCGACTTCAACCCCATCCACTGGAACGACGCCTTCGCGGCCGAGGTCGGCCTGCCGGGCGTCATCGCGCACGGCATGTTCACCATGGGCGCCGCCGTCGCGCTGGTCGAGGACTGGGCCGGTGACCCGGGCGCCGTCGTCGACTACCAGACGCGCTTCACGCGACCCGTGCCCGTGCCGAACCCGGGCGTCGCGACGCTCGAGGTCACCGGGACGGTCGGCGCGATCGACGCCGACGCCGGCACCGTCCGCGTCGACCTCACGGTCACGTTCGAGGGCGCGCGCGTGCTCGGCAAGACCCAGGCGGTCGTCCGCCTCTGACCCGCGGTCGCCCTCGGCGACCACGAGCTCCTGACGCCACGAGGGCGCCGCACCCGGCCGGGTGCGGCGCCCTCGTCGTCGTGCGGGCCCACGGGCGCGCTCGATTCGACATCGTTCGCCACGGCCCGCCCCCTTTCGCCGTGAGAGCGCTCCCACTATGGTGGGTCGCGCCACTCACGACGTCGAAGGAGACGCTCATGACCCAGCACGGCGGCCGCTCTGGACGGCCCGACCTCCCCGCGCACGACCCTGGTTCCGCCCGCGGCGTCGACCGACGCACCGTCCTCGCCCTCGGTGGCGCGCTCGCGCTCGCGGGCCTCACCGCCGCCCCCGCCGCCGCGGCCGGCGACGGCGCCCTGCGCGGGGCGACGGGCGCCGTCGGGCAGGGCGGGGGAGGCGGCTCGGCCCGGGGCCGCGCGGCGTCCCTCCGGCGCGCGCACGGCTTCCTCGCCGCGGCGACCGACGCCTACCCCGACGTCAACCCCGGCCCGCGCCTCGCGCAGTCCTACGCCGACCAGCTCGGCCTGTTCTCCACGGCGTTCGTCTACGACAACGCCCTCGCCGTCCTCGCGACGCTCACCGCCGGCCGACGCTACCTCGACCGCGCGCGGGCGCTCGGCGACGGGCTCGTGTTCGCCCTCGAGAACGACCCCGACCACGACGACGGCCGGCTGCGTCAGGCCTACAACGTCGGGCCGTACACCTTCTACGACGGCACGCCGCAGGAGCACGGGCTCGTGCTGCCGGACGGCACGGCGAACGTCGGGTGGCAGTTCGGTTTCCTCGGGACGGCGGTGGGAGACATGGCCTGGCCGGGCATCGCCCTGCTGCACCTCCACGCCGTGACGCGCGAGCGCCGCTACCTGGACGCCGCCCGGCGGATCGGCGAGTGGATCGTCGCGAACACGTGGTCGCAGGCACCCCTCGGCGGGTTCTCGTTCGGCGTGGACGGCGCGAACGCTCCGATCCCCAACGGCTCGACCGAGCACAACGTCGACTGCGTCGCGTTCTTCCGCCAGCTCGGGTCCGTGACCCGTGACCGGCGCTGGAGCCGCGCCGCCGAGCACGCGCGCGCGTTCGTCGACCGCATGTGGGAGCCCGACGGCGGCTACCTGTACACCGGCACGAACGACGGCACCGAGATCAACCGGGACCCGCTCCCGCTGGACCCGCAGACGTGGGGGTGGCTCGCGCTGCGCGAGCGGCGCTACGCCCGCGCGCTCGACTGGGCGGACGACGCGCTGGCCGCGCGCGACGTCGCGGGCGAGGGGGTGTCGCAGCTCCCCGCGGGCACGGTCGTCGAGGGCGTGACGTTCTCGAGCGCGAGCCTCACGTCGACGGCGTCGTACAACGGGCTGCCGGTGCACCAGCAGGGGGTGTGGCTCGAGGGGACGGCGCAGCTCGCGTCGGCGCTCGCGGACCGCGGGGCACGAGGGCGCGGGGACCGCGACGACCGGCGGCGGGGGCGCCGGGGCTGCGAGCGGGACGACGACCGGGTGCGCGCGGAGGGCCTGCTGCGCGAGGTACAGGGCGCGCAGGAGAGCGTCGGGGCCGGTCAGACGATCGGCGGGGCGGCCCTGCCGGAGCGCGGAGGCGTCGTCGCGGCGTCGAGCCTCATCGACTCGGGCTTCGGGTTCGGGTACTTCCAGGTGCAGCACCTCGGCGCGACGTCGTGGTACCTCATGGCGGCCGCGCGGGCGAACCCGTTGCAGCCGGGCCGGCTCGGCTGACCGGTCCGAGCGGCCGGTGTCAGGTGGTGGGGGCGGGGCCCGTCGTCGTCCCCACCACCAGCTCGACGTCGAGCTCGACCGTCGTGGGGGCGTCGCCCGCGAGCTGGCGGATCACGGCGAGGCCCAGCTCGGAGCCCTTGCGGGCGAGCGGCTGGTGGACGCTCGTGAGGACGTCCGGAGCGAGCCACGGGAGGTCGAGCCCGTCGAACCCGGCGACCGAGACGTCGTCGGGCACGCGCAGGCCGAGCTCGCGCGCGGCGAGGAGCGCACCCGCGGCGAGCAGGTCGGAGTGGGCGATGACGGCGGTCGGGCGCGTCGCGGGGTCGGCGGCCTCGGTCGTCCCGTCCGCGGCGGTGCTGCCCAGCAGGGCGAGCGTGGCGGAGCGGCCGTGCTCGACGAGCGACGCCTCGGTCTCCCAGCTCGCGACGGGTTCGACGACGTCGCGCACGCCCGCGAGCCGGTTGGCCGTCGGCGTGCGGTCCACCTGGGCGAGCCGCTGCGCGTCGATCGGGCCGCTGCGGTCGGAGTTGTCGAGGGGGAGCGAGACCTCCGCGACGCGCGTGTGGCCGAGGTCGACGAGGTGCCGCACGACGTCGGCGGTCCCGGCGCGGTCGCGGATCGCGACGAGCGGGGTGCCCTCGACGGCGCGCCCCTCCCCGATGACGACCGGCACGCCGCGGCGCTGGAGCGCGGCGAGCGTCGCGTCGTCGGAGCCGACGCCCCACACGAGCACGGCGACGTCCATCGCCGCGCTCTCGACGAGGGGGTCGACGGCGCGGGCCGGGTCGTCGGACGGGATGCCGGGGATGAGGAGGACGCCCAGGCCGTTCTCGCCGAGCGTCGAGACGAGGCCGTCGAGCACCTGCACGGCGACGGGGTCGCGAAAGGCGCGGCGGAGCTGGTCGCCGACGACGACGCCGACCACGCCCGACCGCCCCGACCGGAGCTGCCGACCGAGCGGGTTGGGCCCGGTGTACCCGAGCTCCTTCGCGGCGTCGAGCACGCGGGCCCGGGTCTCCGGGGTGATCGGCCCCGCGCCGGAGAAGGCGAGCGACGCCGTCGAGACGGAGACCCCCGCGAGCTCGGCGACCTTGGCGAGCGTGGGCCGGTGGGCCGGCGCGGTGGTCGCCGCGGGCTCCCGGTTCCCGGGGGTGTCGCTCATCACGCTCCCTGCCTCCCGCGCGCGCGGGATTCTCGATTGACGCGCGGCCAGCGTACCCGCACACTGGTGACCATGCCTCGAATCGATTCGAAGCGCACCCTCGGCCGTCGGATCGAATCGATTCGAGGAGGTGCTGCGCAGTCACCGACCGACCTCCTGTCCGACCCCCGCGCCCTGGCCCGGGCGCGCTGGGTCCTCCTCGGCGTGTTCGCGCTCAACGGCGTCATGATGTCGAGCTGGCTCGCGCGCATCCCCTCGGTGCGCGACGCGCTCAGCCTCACCCCCGCGGACCTCGGCGTCGTGCTCCTCGCCGGAGCCGTCGGCGCGCTCGTGACCGTCACTGCCGCCGGACCCTTCGTCACGCGCTTCGGCGGGCGGGTCGCGTTCGGGGTCTCCGCGGTACTGTTCGGCGTCGCGTTCCTCCTGCTGGGCCTCGGCCCCGCGACGGGCTCCGTCCCGCTGCTCGCGGCGGGCATCTTCGTCAACGGCATGGCGTTCTCGCTCGGCAACGTCCCCATGAACGTCGAGAGCGCGGGCATCGAACGACGGGTCGGGCGCACGATCCTGCCGCAGTTCCACGCCGCGTTCTCCGTCGGCGCCGTCGTCGGCTCGCTCGTCGGTGCCGCGTGCGCCCACGCACAGGTGCCGGTGCTCGTCCAGTTCGTCGCGACCGGCGCCGTCGCCACGGTGTGGCGCCTCGCCGCGATCCCTGCGACGGTCCATGACACGCTCCCGTCGCGGACCCCGGTCCCGGCCGAGGCCCCCGCTCCGGTCGACGCGCTCGGCGACGCCGTCGTCGACGTCGAGACGGCCGGGCCCCGCTCCCGTCTCGCCCGCCGCGGCGCCCGGCTCGGGGCGGCGCTCTCGGCGTGGCGCGAGCCGCGCACGCTGCTCATCGGCCTCGTCATCCTCTCCGCCGCGCTGTCCGAGGGGTCGGCCAACGACTGGCTCTCGCTCGCCGTCGTCGACGGGTTCGCGCAGACCGAGGCGGTCGGTGCCGTCGTGTTCGGCACGTTCGTCGCCGCCATGACCGTCATGCGCCTCGCGGGCACCCGCCTCATCGACCGCTTCGGGCGCGTCACCGTGCTCCGCGCGTCGGGTGTCGCGTCGATCGCCGGGCTGCTGCTCTTCGGGTTCGCGCCGACGCTCCAGCTCGCCGGCGTCGGGGTCGTGCTCTGGGGCTTCGGCGCGGCGCTCGCGGTGCCGGTCGGCATCGCCGCCGCGTCCGACGAGCCGCTGCGCGCCGCCGGGCGCGTGTCCGTCGTCTCCGCGTTCTCCTCCATGGCGTCGCTCGCCGCCCCGCCGCTGCTCGGGCTCGCCGCCGAGGCCATGGGCGCGCGTCACGCGCTCGTGCTCATCGTCGCCGCGATGGTCCTCAGCGTCCTCCTGGCACGCCAGGTCACGCCCCTGCGCACGCCGGCCGCGCTCGCGGCCCGCACGCCCCGTCCGGCGCAGGGTCCGGCGCAGGGTGCGCCGTCCGGGGTGGAGGATGGACCCGAGACCGTCGCGGTGGCCGTCGTGGCCGGCGACCGGATGGTCGGCCTCGACCGGGACGCTGCGGCGGGTGCCGTCGCGGACGGGATCGACGACGCGCGCCGCCCCCGCCGCTCGCGCCGGCCCCGCGCGACGGCCCGCACCGGGACGTCCGCCTCCGCCCACCGTGCCTCGGCACGCCGCCCTCGAACCCGCCCGTCGCACCGCCGCGAGGAGACCTCCGCATGACCACCGCCCGCACCGACCGTCGCGTCGTCGCGCTCGCCACCTGGGCCGTCTTCGCGGTCTTCTTCCTCAACGGGTTCAACTTCGCGACCTGGGCGTCGCGGCTGCCCGCGGTCCGCGACTCGCTCGGGTTCACCGAGGCGCAGATGGGCCTGCTGCTGCTCTTCATGGCCGTCGGGTCGCTGCTCGCGCTGCCCCTCTCCGGCATGGTGGTCCAGCGGCTCGGCGCGTCGAAGGCGGTCACCCTGTTCGCCGTGGCGAACGTCGTCGGCCTCGTCACGGCCGTCACCGGCGTGGCGACGGGGGAGGACGTCGTCGTGCGCGTCGGGCTCTTTCTCGCGGGCATCGGCACGGGCGTCTGGGACGCGGCGATGAACCTCGAGGGCGCCGCCGTCGAGCAGCGGCTCGGCAAGGCGATCATGCCGCGCTTCCACGCCGGGTTCTCCTTCGGCACCATGGCCGGAGCGGGCGTCGGGGCGCTCATGGCCGCGCTGCACGTCCCGGTCCAGGTGCACCTCACGGCCGCCGTCGTGCTGAGCCTCCTCGGCGTCCTGTGGTGCGTGCGGTTCTTCCTGCCCGCCGGCCAGGTGGAGCACGTCGTCGACGCGGCCGAGGATGCCGCCGGGTCCGACCCGGCCGCCGCGGCGGGCAGCGGCGCGCCCGTCACCGCGTCGGAGAACGCCCGCGGCGCGCTCAGCGCGTGGACCGAGCCCCGCACCCTCCTCATCGGGCTCGTCGTCCTCGCTGCCGCGCTCACCGAGGGCGCCGCGAACGACTGGGTGAGCCTCGCCGTCGTCGACGGCTTCGGGACGTCCGACGCCATGGGCGCCGTCGGCCTGGCCGTGTTCCTCACGGCCATGACCGGGATGCGCCTGCTCGGCACCGGCCTGCTCGACCGGTACGGGCGCGTCACCGTGCTGCGGCTCGGGGCGGCGCTCGCGCTCGTCGGCCTGCTCCTCTTCACGCTCTCGCCGAACCTCTGGCTCGCGCTGCTCGGCGTGGTCGCGTGGGGCATGGGCGCCGCGCTCGGGTTCCCCGTCGGGATGAGCGCCGCGTCCGACGACCCGGCGCGCGCCGCCGTGCGCGTGAGCGTCGTCGCGACCATCGGCTACTCCGCGTTCTTCATGGGCCCGCCCCTCATCGGGTTCCTCGCCGAGCACGTCGGCTACCGCGGCGCGCTCCTCGTGATCGCGATCCCGGTCGTCGTCGGCCTGCTCGTCGTCGGCGCCACGCGCCCCCTCCCCACCGCCGCCGGCTCGGCGGGCCAGCAGGCGGCCCAGCGCTCCGAGGAGACCCCCCACCGCTGACCCGGTCCGCGAGCCCGGGTGGGGGCGAACTACGCTGGGGCGGTGACGTGCGAACCTGCTGCCCCCGTCGACCGTGACCTGCCCGAGATCGTCCGGACCGCCCCGGGCCTGCGCCCTGACGCCGTCGGCGCGCCGTCCCTGGCGGAGCTGACGACGCTGCGCGTGGGCGGCCCGGCGGACCGGTACGTCGAGGCGCACAGCGAGGCGGAGCTCGTGGAGACCGTGCGCGCGGCGGACGAGGTCGGCGAGCCGCTGCTCGTGATCGGCGGCGGGTCGAACCTGCTCGTCGGGGACGAGGGCTTCGGTGGCGTCGTCGTGCGCGACCTGCGGCGTGGGATCACCGTGGACGCGGAGGACTCGTGCGGCGGCGCGAGCTTCCACGCGCCGGCCGGGCAGGACTGGGACGAGCTCGTCGCGCGCGCGGTCGCGGAGGAGTGGGTGGGCGTCGAGGCGCTCTCCGGCATCCCCGGGACGGTCGGTGCCGCGCCCGTCCAGAACATCGGCGCGTACGGGCAGGAGGTCGCGGGCGTGATCTCGACCGTGCGCGTCTGGGACCGGGAGCGGTCGCGCGTGCGCACGCTCGCGCTGGGCGAGCTCGCGTTCGGGTACCGCACGTCGTTGCTCAAGCGCAGCATGCACGCGGGCGAGCCGGGCGGCGACGGCGCGGCGAGCGGCCCGTGGTACCCGTCGCCGCGCTACGTCGTGCTCGACGTCGGCTTCCAGTCCCGTCTCGGCTCGCTGTCCGCCCCGGTCGGCTACCCGGAGCTCGCCCGGACGCTCGGCGTGCAGGTGGGTGACCGGGCTCCGAGCGCGGACGTGCGCGACGCCGTCCTCGCGCTCCGGGCACGCAAGGGCATGCTGCTCGACGGCGTCGGCCCGGGCGTCGCGCCCGTGGCGGCGGGGGACGCCGCGCCGGGGGAGACGGGCCCGGACCACGACCGCTGGAGCGCCGGGTCGTTCTTCACGAACCCCGTCGTCCCGGCCGATCAGGCCGACCTGCTCCCGGCACAGGCCCCGCGCTACCCGGTGCGCTCCGCGACGCCGTCGAGCACGACCGGCCCGAGCCTGGGCGAGATCGACCCGACGCTCGTCAAGACCTCCGCGGCGTGGCTCATCGAGCACGCGGGGTTCACCAAGGGCTTCGGGGTCCACGGCCCGTCGAGCCTCGCGCGCCTGTCGACCAGGCACACCCTGGCGCTGACCAACCGCGGCGGCGCGAGCGCGGAGGACGTCGTCGAGCTCGCGCGCGCGGTCCGCGACGGCGTCCTCGACGCGTTCGGCGTCGAGCTCGTCCCCGAGCCCGTCCTCGTCGGCGTCTCCCTCTGACCGTGCCGCGCTGAGTGCATGAAATAGTCGGGTCCGGGCGCGTCCGGCGCGACTATTTCATGCACTCAGCGCTGGGCGGGGAGAGGTCAGTAGACGAGGACCGTCGTGCCCGGGTCGGCGTGCCAGGAGTCCCAGAGCCAGTTCATCGCCGAGTTCGCGACGCGCACGCAGCCGTGGGACGCGGGCCACGGCGGGATCGAGCCCGAGCCGTGCACCGCGATGCCGCCCGTGAAGAACTTGGGGCGCCACATGTCGCCGAGCTCGAGGCTCGACGAGTGGTTGCCGTCGACCTGCCGACCCACGCGGAACTCGCCGCGCGGCGTGCCCGCACGGTAGGTGCGGCCCTTCGCCTCGTACGACTCGCCGTTGCCCGACGACGCGTTGACCACCGTGACGACCCGGCCGTCCTCGACGGCGAGCAGGAGCTGACGGTCGAGGTCGATCTCGATGACCTTGCCCGACCCGCTGCGCGGCTGGGGCGTGACGCCCTCGTCGAGCGCGGCCTGCGTCGCGGGGCCCACGACGCCGTCGCGCGAGAGCCCGGCGGCCTTCTGGAGAGCCCACACGGCCTGCTGCGTGCCACCGCCGAAGTCGCCGTCGGGCGCGCCGATGAAGTAGCCGAGGTCGGCGAGGCGCTGCTGGAGCGCGACGACGCGCTCGCCGGTCGCGCCGCGAGCCAGCTCGACGGGTGCGGGCGGCGGCTCGGGGGTCGGCTCCGGGGCGGGCGGGGGCGCGCTCGGCGCGGGTGCCTCGGTCGGTGTCGGGTCCGGGGTCGGCTCGGGCTCCGGCGTCTCGGTCGGCTCGGGAGCGGTCGGCGTCGGGCTGGGGCTCGCGGGCTCGGTGGTCGTGGGCCCGTCGGCGGTGGCCGACGGCGTCCGGCCCGGCTCGAGGTCCGGCAGCCCGGCCTGGCAGCCTGCGAGCACCAGCGCCGCCACCAGTGCGCCCACCGCCGCCCGCGCCGTCGTCCGCGGACGGCGACCCACCGGGTTCCGTCCCCGGCCGCCACCCCGCGCGGCGGTCGCGGCGCCCGTCACGGGTCCTGCTGTCGCGCGCGCCTCCGCGCCCGTCCGTGCGCCCGCCGAAGCTCCGTCCTCCACCTGGTCCCCCTCGTGTGTGCTGCGGCGTCCGCCGCGGAGCACCATCATGCGCCCCGCTCCGCGGCAGGATGCCCGACGTCGGCGCCTGTCGTGGGATCGTGACCCTGTCGTGACGCGCGCGCCGTGCAGCCCGTCCCGACGCCGGCGACGGCCGGCACGGCGAGGTCGCCCGCGCGGGCGGTCCCTCGGCGGCGCAGCCTCGCGCCGGCTCAGCCCGCGGCGGGTCCGCCCCCGGGCTGCTCGTGGAGCAGCGCCCCGCGCACGACGTCGAGGATCTCGTCGTCGGACAGCCCGGCCTCGCGGCCGGCGCGGACGAGCTCGTGCGCGGCGTGGCGCGCTGCGACGTCGGTGGGGGAGACGCCGTCGGACACGACGGTCCCGGCCCGGCGCCGCGTCGTCACGACCCCCGCCGCCTCGAGCTCGCGGTACGCGCGGGCCACGGTCCCCGGTGCGAGCCCGAGGTCGGTGGCGAGGGCACGGATCGTCGGGAGCCGGTCGCCCACGCGGAGGCGCCCCGCGGCGACGTGCGCGACGACCTGGCGGCGGATCTGCTCGTACGGCGCGAGACCCGACCGCAGGTCGATCTCGACGCGCAGCTCAGCCGGTGGCACGGCCGCGCCCCGCCCCGGTCGGCGCGCTCGCGTGCCCGTCCGCCCAGGCGTCCGGGTCCGGGGCGGCCCGCACGGCGACCGCGATCGCCGCCAGCGCCAGCCCGACCGCGACGACCACGAGGACGACCGCGCCCGGGTAGCCCACGCGTGCCGCGGCGTTCGCACCGACGCCGAGCATCCCCGCGGCCGTCAGCCCGAGCGCGAGCTGCGCGCCACGCAGGACGCGGTGCGCCGACGCGCGTCGCAGGGCGACGTCCCACGCCTCGTCGACCTGCGCGACCGCCGGGCGGCGCGCGACGAGGCGCAGCACGCCCTCGGCGCCCGCGACGACCAGCACGGCCGCGAGCGCGAGCCACACGCCGTAGAAGGCGCCGGGGTAGGGGCTCGCGGTCGAGGCCGAGTCGACCGCGACGCGCGTCACCGACCGCCCGTCGTCGCCCGCCGTGAGCGCGCCGACCACCGCGAGCAGCACGACGAGCGCCCCGAGCGACCCGGTGAGGCGACGCAGGCCCCGGGGTGCGACGTCGGCGACGGTCCGCGGCCGCAGCGTGGCCGCGCGGACGGCGGTCCGCTGGCGCGGCCAGGTGCGCTCGCCGACGGCGTGCGCGCCGAGGAAGGTCAGGCCGACGACCGCGGGGGAGAGCCCCACGAGCACGCCCTCGGCGAGACCGCCGACCGCGGTCGCGGCGGCCTGGGCGACGACCGCGCCGACGAGGAGCGCCGCCGTGACGGCGGCGGCGCTCACCGTGGTCGCGTGCCGACGGGCGGCGCGGCGTACGGGGTCCTCCCGGGCGAGCCCGTGGATCGAGGGCTCGGTCGGGCGAGTCGCCGCCCGGACGATCAGCACGACGGCGACGCCGAGCCCCACGAGCCCGACGAGCACGGCACCGCTCCACAGCAGGTCGTAGCCCGCCGGGAGGAAGAGGTCGACGCCCTGCGGCTCCTCGGACGATGTTTGTATCAACACGTCAGTACATTCCCACGGCGGCCCGGCCCGGTCAAGACCCGCCGGGCGCCGAGCCGTCCGGTGCCGCGCATGAGAGGTCTCTCATGCACGTCTCACCGCCGGTCCACGTGCGTGCGGTGCGCTGGGCTCATGACGCTCGCCCCTCCCGCGCCCGACCAGCGCGACTGGCTCGACCTGCTCACCGCCCCCGAGGCGGGGGAGCTGCTGGCCGTGGCGCTCGGCGCCGACGGCGCGAGCCTCGACACGTGGCGCGTCCACCAGGTGCACGCACGTCCCGGCGCGGAGGTCACCGTCGGGTACGACGTCGTCGCGCGCCGGGCGCTCCCGGCCCGGCCCGACGCGGGGCCCGCCACGGTCGGCGCCGCCGAGTACCTGCTCGCGACGACGGCGCCCCTCTCGCCGGACGCGGTCGGACCCGGCGTGGTCCGCCTCGCGGACGGCCCGCGCGCCGTGCACGTGTGGCGGCACCCCGCCGACCCGATGCTGCCCGGCCTCGTCGCGGCGTGCGACGCGGGCGAGCTCACGCGCCGCCTCACGGACGCCGGGGCGCTCGCGCCCGGCGAGGCCGTCGAGTCGGTGACGATGGTCGCCTACCGCCCGCTGCGGCGCGCGGTGCTGCGCGCGCGGACGTCCTCGCGCACGGTCTACGTCAAGGTGGTCCGGCCGGACAGGGCGCGCGCGCTCGTCCGGCGGCACGACCTGTTCCGGACCACCATCGTGAGCGCCCCGCGCTGCCTCGCGTGGGACGACGACGGCGTGGTCGTCCTCGAGGAGGCGCACGGCCCGTCGCTCGCGCAGCACCTCGCGGCGCTCGACCCGCACGACCAGCCCGGCGCGATCGACCCGCGCGAGCTCCTCCGAGCGCTCGACGCCCTCCCGGCGCGCGCGACGACCCTGCACCGCCGCCCGGCGTGGGCCGAGCGCGTCGAGCACTACGCGGCGTCGGCGCTCGCGGTGCACGGGCTCGACGCCGCCCGGGTGGACCGCGTCGCGCGCGCGGTCCGGACGGCCGTCGCGACGCGCGACGCCGGTCCGGTCGTCGCGACCCACGGCGACTTCTACGAGGCGAACGTCCTGCTCGACGTCCTGGCGGCACCCGGCGACCCTGCCTCGGGGGGACGCGTCCGGGTCGGCGTCCTGCTCGACGTCGACACGCTCGGCCCGGGGCACCGCGTGGACGACCTCGCGTGCCTCGTCGCGCACCTGGCCGTGCTGCCGTCCCTCGCGCCGACGGTGTACGGCGGTGTGGGGGCGCTCGTCGAGCGGTGCCTGGCCGTGTTCGACGAGAGCGTCGACGCGGCGGCCCTGCGGACGCGGGCGGCCGGCGTCGTGCTGTCCCTCACGACGGGCGCGGCGTCGCACGACCTCGCCGACGCGTGGCTGCGGGTCGCGGAGGGGCTGCTGGACGCGGCCCCCGGGACGGTCGCCGACGAGCCCGTCCCCGTTCCTGAGAGCACTCTCATCGGCGCCTCCTCGGCATCTCACGCGTGAGCGCGAGGCTCAGAACATGCACGGCCGAGGGGTCGTGCGCACCATCGGACGAAGGAGAAGGATCATGAAGGCACGCAGCGCATGGATCGTCACCGGGGCGCTCGGCGCGGTCGGTCTCGGGGCCACGGTGGCCACCGCGCAGGGCGCGTTCGACGCCCCGGAGCCGGCGACCGTCTCGCCGTCGGTCCAGGTGAGCACGTCGTCGAGCACGCCGACCGACGCGCCGGCGACGTCCGCGACCCCGAGCCCGACCGACGTGCAGAACGGGTCGTCGATCACGACGGTCACGGCGAACACGTCCGCCTCCCCGAACACGGCCGGCTCGGCGAACACGTCCGGCTCGGCCGTGACGAGCCAGACGCCGAACACGCCCAACACGCCGCCGACGGCGAACACCCCGAACACGCCGCAGACGCCGAACACGCCGCCCAGCCCGGTCACGCCGCCGTCGCCGCAGTCGGCCGACTGACCTCGGCGCCCGGCTGTCGAGCCGCGCGACGGCCCGAACCCGGGTCCGCGGGTCACGAGGGACCACCTCGTGACCCGCAGGCCCGGGTTCGTCGCGTCAGCGGGTGGCGTCGGCCAGCCGGTAGCCCATGCCGCGCACGGTGACGAAGTGCTCGGCGCCGAGCTTGTTGCGCAGGTAGCGCACGTAGACGTCGACGACGTTGGAGCCGGGGTCGAAGTCGTACCCCCACACGCGCGACAGGAGCTGCTCGCGGCTGAGCACCTGGCCCGGGTTGCGCAGGAACGCCTCGGCGAGGGCGAACTCGCGCGCCGAGAGATCGACCTCGCGGTCCGCGGTGCGCGCGCGGCGCGTGCGCAGGTCGAGGCTGAGAGCGCCGTGCGTGAGCGTCGTGACCTCACCGGTGGGCTCGGTGCGCAGGCGCAGCCGGATGCGCGCGAGCAGCTCCTCGAACCGGAACGGCTTGGCCATGTAGTCGTCGGCGCCGCCCTCGAGCCCCGCGACGGTGTCCGTGACCGACGTGCGCGCGGTGAGGATGACGACGGGGATCGGGTTGCCCGTCTCCCGCAGGCGGCGCAGCACGGTGAAGCCGTCCTGGTCGGGCAGGCCCAGGTCGAGCACGAGCAGCGCGAAGTCGCCCGTGCTGGCGAGGTCGAACGCCTCCCGCCCCGTCGCGACGGTCGTACTGGCGTAGCCCGCGGAGCGCAGGCCCTTCGCCACGAACGACGCGATGCGGGTCTCGTCCTCCGCGACGAGGATCTGGCTCACCGGGTGGTCCTTCCGTCGGGGGCGGGGTGCGCGGGTGGGTGCTGGTCGTCCGGCCCGACGGCGGGCGGCGCGCCCGGCGCGGGCCCGGAGGCCGGCGGGGGCAGCGAGGGGGTCGCGGCTGACGGTGCGCTCGGCACGGTCGGCGCGGTGAGCGCCCCCGGTGCCTGTCCGTGCCGCCCGTCGAGCGCGGGAGCGTGCGGCCCGACGGTGTCCGCAGGTACCCCGGAGGACGGGCCCGCGACCGGGGCGAGCGGGAGGTCGAGCGTGAACGTCGACCCGACGCCGGGCGTCGACGCGACGAGCACCCGGCCGCCGTGCCCCGCGGCGATCGCCGCGACGATCGCGAGCCCCAGCCCCGCGCCCTCGGGGTGGGTCGAGCCCGGCGTCGTCGCCTGGGCGAAGCGCTCGAAGATCCGCTCCTGCTGCTCGGGCGCGATCCCGACGCCCTCGTCGCGGACCCACACGCGCACGTGCGCGCCGTCGTCGGAGACGGCCGAGCCGAGCGCGACGACCGAGCCGGGCGCCGAGAACTTCACCGCGTTCGCCGCGAGCTGGAGGAGCGCCTGGGTGAGGCGCTGCCCGTCCGCGAGGACCGCGACGTCGACGCGCGCGTCGACGAGCCAGCGGCGGTCGCCGAGGGTGCGGACCTTGTCGTGCACGTCGTCGAGGAGACGACCGAGGTCGGTGTCGCCGGGGCGGACGAAGTCGGGGCGGCCGGCGGTCGCGAGCGTCACGAGGTCGTCCACGAGGCGGTTCATGCGGTCGAGCTCGTCGAGCGCGAGGTCGCGCGTCTCGGCCGCGTCGGCGGCGTCGCGCGGGTCCATGAGCTCGAGGTGGCCACGCACCAC
This sequence comes from Cellulosimicrobium cellulans, assembly GCF_006539945.1. Lineage (GTDB taxonomy): Bacteria > Actinomycetota > Actinomycetes > Actinomycetales > Cellulomonadaceae > Cellulosimicrobium > Cellulosimicrobium cellulans. The sequence goes on from NZ_BJNZ01000004.1 coordinate 40,167, forward strand.
GGTGAGCGGTGTGCGCAGCTCGTGCCCGACGTCGTCGATGAGGCGTCGCTGCGAATCGAACGACCCCTCGAGCCGGTCGAGCATGCCGTTCACGGTGCGCGACAGGTCCGAGAGGTCGTCGTTGCCGGTCACGGGGATGCGGGCGGACAGGTCCGTGTCGCCGATGCGCTGCGCGGTGCGCGAGAGCGTCCGGATCGGCTGGAGCAGGCGCCCCGCGACGACCCAGCCCACGACGCCGATGAGCACGAGCGCCCCGAGCGCGACGACGGCGTAGGTCCGGAAGACCTGCGCGAACTCGGCGTGCTCGGCCGTGCGGTCGTACGCGAGCACGAGCGCCGCGGGCGCCTGGTCCGCGGCGGCGCCCGCACCGCCGACGGACTGCACCGGAGCGACGAGGGCGCGGTAGTCCGCCGTCGCGGTCCGCGGGGAGCGCAGCACGACGTCGTCCCCCGCGACGAGCGGCGCGAGCGCGGCGACGAGCTCCGGGTCGTCCTCGAGCCGCAGCCGCACGTCCTGCTGCGAGACGAGCGGCGTGCGGCCCTCGCGGAGCCCGAGGATGCCCTCGTTGTGCGCCGGGACGGTGAGCTGGATCGAGGCGACGACCACGTCCTCGGCGGACGTGAACGGCTCGCCCGTCACCGGGTTGACGCCGGAGTCGGCGAGCCGCTTCAGCTCCGTCGCGCTGCGGTGGAGGCTCTCGTCGATGCGCGCGTCGATCTGGCCGCGCTGCAGGAACCAGGCGGCGCCGCCCGCGAGCAGCAGAGCCAGGGCGGAGAGGCCGAGGAACGCCGCGAGCATGCGGGTGCGGACGGTCAGCCCGGCGCGGCGCGCCCGGGGGCTCATCCGTCGCCCTGGTCGGAGCCGCTGCGGTCGTCCCCGTCGTCGTCGCCCGACCCGTCGTCGTGGTCGTCGTCATCGTCGTCATCGTCGTCGCTCGACGGCGGGGCGGGCGTCACACGGTCGTCGTCCTCGTCGTCATCGTCGTCGGGCGAGGAGGTCGGCGACGGGTCGCCGGTGGTCGTCGGGGCGGGGGTCGTGGGTGCGGGCGTCACGACCACGGCGCCCCCGACCTCGCGGTCCTGCGGGCGCGAAGCCAGCGCGCCGGCGGCGGCCGCACCCCCGAGCACCAGCACGAGCGCCCCCACGAGCCACGCGACGGTCCGACGAGTCATGAGGCCAGTATCGGAGAGCAGGATGAGACGCACATGAGAAGAGGGCGGCCGTCAGCCCGCCGCGAGCCAGTCGTCCACGCCGGCCAGCAGACGCTGCTTCGTGCCGCTCGACGCGCGACTAGCCCGGATCGACGACCGCGCGAGCGCGGCCAGCTCGTCGTCCGCGAACCCGTGCTCATGGCGTGCGGCCTCGTACTGCGCGACGAGCCGCGACCCGAACAGGAGCGGGTCGTCGGCGCCGAGCGCGACGCGGGCGCCGGCGTCGACGAGCGCCCCGAGCGGCACCTGCCCGGCGTCCTCGTAGACCCCGAGGGAGACGTTGGACGCGGGGCACACCTCGAGCGCGATCCCGCGGTCCACGACGTCGTCCAGCACGCGCCGGTCCTCCGCGGACCGCACGCCGTGGCCGAGCCGGTCGGGGACGAGCTCGCGCACCACCTCGTGCACGTGCGCCGGCCCGAGCAGCTCGCCGCCGTGCGGCACGGACGCGAGCCCCGCCCGGCGCGCGATCGCGAACGCGCGCGCGAACTCCGCCGTGTCCCCGCGGCGCTCGTCGTTGCTCAGGCCGAACCCCACGACCTCGCCCGCGCCCTCGCCCGCGTACTGCGCCGCGAGGCGCGCGAGCGTGCGCGCGTCCAGCGGGTGCCGCATGCGCGACGCCGCGACGACGACGGCGACCTCCGTCCCCGTCGCGGCGCTCGCGGACCGCGCCGCGTCGAGCACGATCTCCACGGCCGGGGTGATGCCGCCGACGAACGGCGCGTACGACGTCGGGTCCACCTGGATCTCGAGCCGGCCCGACCCCTCCGCGGCGTCGTCCTGCGCGGCCTCGAGCACGATGCGGCGCATGTCGGCCTCGGAGCGCACGCACGCGCGCGCGGCGTCGTAGAGGCGCTGGAACCGGAACCAGCCCCGCTCGGTCGGGGGGAGCCGGAGCGGGTCGCCGTCGACGAGCGCGTGGGGGAGCCGCACGCCGTACTGCGCGGCGAGGTCGCGCAGCGTCTCCGGGCGCATCGACCCGGTGAAGTGCAGGTGCAGGTGGGCCTTGGGAAGCGTCGCCAGGTCTCGCACACCGGGAGTCTGTCACGCGGACCCGGCCCGCGCCGTCGCGCACGGGCGGGATCCCGACGGCGGCGCGCCCCCTGCACGGGCCCCGTCACGCCGGACGCCGGTCAGGTCCCGGTGAGGAACCCGCGCTGCATGGCGACCGTGACCGCGGCGGTCCGGTCGTCGACGCCGAGCTTGGCGAACGCGCGGAGCAGGTGGGTCTTCACCGTCGCCTCCGTGATGAACAGCTCGCTCCCGACGGCCGCGTTCGACAGCCCGCGCGCGACGAGGCGCAGCACCTCGATCTCCCGGTCCGTGAGCCGGTCCGTGCCGCGGACCGACGTGACGAGCCGGGTCGCGACGCTCGGCGCGAGCACGGTCTGCCCGCGCGCCGCGGCACGCACCCCTGCGACGAGCTCGTCGCGCGGCGTGTCCTTGAGCAGGTAGCCGGTCGCCCCGGCCTCGACCGCGCGCAGGATGTCCGCGTCGGTCTCGTACGTCGTGAGCACGACGACCCGCGGGGGGCTCGCCGCGCCGCTGCGCCCCGCGCCGCGGCCCGGCGCGCCGACGATGGCGGCCGTCGCGCCGACCCCGTCGAGCACGGGCATGCGCAGGTCCATGAGCACCACGTCGGGCGCCAGCTCGCCCGCGAGCGCGACCGCCCGCTCGCCGTCGCCCGCCTCGCCGACGACCTCCAGGTCGGGCTCGGCGGCCAGCATGCCGATGATGCCCGAACGCACGACCGGGTGGTCGTCCACGACGAGCACCCGGACGACGCCGTTCCCGGCCGGGCTCATCGGGCGTCCCCCGCCCGCGTCGCCACCCGCGTGCCGGTGGACGGTCGGTCCGGCGACGCGCCGGCGGGCAGGCGGACCGCGACGCGCGTCCCGCCACCCGGGGCCGGACCCACCTCGAGGCTCCCGCCCTCCGCGGCCACGCGCTCCCGCATGCCCCGCAGGCCGTAGCCCTCGGTGAAGCCGGACGCGTCGGCAGGCAGGCCGCGCCCGTCGTCGGTCACCTCGAGCACCGTCCCCGCGTGGTCCTGCCGGAGGTCGACGCGCACGGCGGACGCGTCCGCGTGGCGCCGGACGTTCGTGAGCGCCTCCTGGGCGGAGCGCAGCAGCACGACGTCGTCGGCGCTCGACAGGCGCGACGCCTCCGGCGCCGTCAGCTCGACGCGCGTCCCGGTCTCCTCCGCGAACCGGTCCGCGAGCCGGCGCAGCGCCTCGCTGAGGGTGCCGCCCTGGAGCGGGGCGGGGGCGGAGGCGGCGACGAGGGCGCGGGCCTCCGCGAGGTTGTCCCGCGCCGTCGACTCCACGAGGGCCAGGCGTTCGCGCGCCGCGTCCGGGGCGTCCCGGTCGAGGTCGGCGCTCGCGGCCTGGGCGAGCATCACCACGCTCGTGAACCCCTGGGCGAGCGTGTCGTGGATCTCCTGGGCGACGCGCGCGCGCTCGGCGAGCACCCCCGCCTCGTGGGAGGCGCGGCCCAGCTCGGCCTGCGTGGCGCGCAGCTCGTCGACGAGCCGCGCGTGGCGCTCCGACTGCCGCAGCGTGTGCGCGGTCCACAGGCCGAGGCTCAGCGCGAACGCCAGGGCCACGCCCATCTGGGGCGCGGCGCTCGCGAGCTCCTCGGGCTCGACCCGCCCCGTCCGCGGGTCGAACGCGAGCGCGAGCGCCGTGCCGGCCGCGAGCGCGACGCACAGCACGACCTGGGCCCACAAGTGCTCCGACAGCATCCAGATCTGCGTGAACACCGCGAACAGCAGGAGCGTGCCGAGAGCGTCCTGCCCGACGACGACGAGCGTGCACGCGATCGCGACGACGAGGTAGGCGTGGGCCGGCACCTGGTCGCGGGTGCGCGCCGCCCGCCGCCCCCAGGCGAGGTAGGTCACGAGGATCGTCGCGACCGCCGCCAGGGACACGAGCAGCGCCCTCCCGCTGACGCCCGCCGCGAGCAGCGCGAGGCCGCTGAGCACGACGATGACGTAGAACGCCACGTCCCACCAGCGCACGTCGCGGGCCCACGTGCCGTCGAGCTGGGCGGTCGCGGCGTCGGCGGACGTCCCGTCGGCCACCCCCGCGACCGCCCCGCCCGGAGACGGCGTCTCAGCCGTCGTCACGGCGCCGCCACCGGAACGAGCGTGCACCGACCACGAGCCCCACGACCAGCCATGCGACCAGTACAGCAGCGGTCGCGCCGTGCTGCCACGACCCCGACGGCTCGAGCGCCGCCGCCTGCTCGGGGAGGAACACCGAGCGCATGCCCTGCGCCATCCACTTGAGGGGGAACAGCGACGCGACGGTCTGCATCCAGGACGGCAGCGCGAAGAACGCGAAGAACACGCCCGAGATGAACTGCAGGACGAGGACGACCGGCGTGACGACCGCCGTCGCCGACTTGCCGGACCGCGGCAGCGACGAGAAGGCCACGCCGCACACCGCGCCCGTGGCGCACCCGAGCACGAACACCCACGCGAACGTCGCGAGGCGCGCACCGCCGTCGGACATCTCCCACGGCATGGGGACGTCGTAGACCGTCGCGGCGAGCACGAGGAGCAGACCGGTCTGCACGACCGACGTCAGCAGGACGAGCCCGATCTTGCCGTAGAAGTACGCGGACGGCGGCAGCGGGGTGGAGCGCAGGCGCTTGAGCGAGCCGTCGTCGCGCTCGACCGCGATCGAGATCGCGAGGGACTGGAAGCTCGTGAGCATGACGCCGGTCGCGATCATGCCGGGCAGGAAGTACTGCGCGAACGGCACGGAGTAGGCGGCCGTGCCCTGGTCCTGCCCGTCGAACACCGTCGCGAAGATCGCGAGCATGATGAGCGGGTAGGTGAAGATGAAGATCACGGCGTCGCGTTCGCGGAAGAACGCACGCAGCTCGGCACGGGTGCGCTCGACCCCCAGCCGGCCGGCGCCGGGAAGGGCGGCGGGTCGGCCGGAGCGCGTGGACCGGGCGGCGGTCGGGGCGGTGGTCACGGGCGGGCCTCCTCGGGGACGACGGCGGACGTGCCGTCGGGCGTGGGGTCCTCGGCGGGTGCGTCGAGGGGACCGGGTGCGGTCGGGCGGGCAGGTGCGGCGGGCGTCGTGGCCGGCTCGCCGATGAGCTCGAGGTAGACGTCCTCCAGGCTCGGGCGGGTCACCGCGAGGCCGGGGACCTCGCCGTCGGGCCCGGCGTACCGCGCGGCGAGGGACGCGACGAGCGCGGTGGGGGAGTCGGTGCGCTCCGACCGCCAGGCGCCGTCGTCGAGCCAACGGACCTCCGGCCGGCGCGCGTCCGGGCCACCGAGGCGGTCGGGCGCGTCGAGCGCGACGACCCGGCCCGCGCGCACGACGGCGGCACGGTCTGCCAGCTGGGCGGCCTCGTCCAGGTAGTGGGTGGTGAGCAGGATCGTCGTGCCGTCCTCGCGCAGCGAGCGGACCAGCGCCCAGAACGCGCGGCGCGCCTGCGGGTCGAACCCGGTCGTCGGCTCGTCGAGGAACAGCAGCTCCGGGCGCCCCACGATGCCGAGCGCGACGTCCAGGCGCCGACGCTGGCCGCCGGAGAGCTGGCGCGTGCGGGTCCGGGCCTTCTCCCGGAGCCCGACGGCGTCGATCACCTCGTCCGGGTCGCGCGGCGCGGGGTAGAACGTCGCGAAGTGCCGGACGATCTCGGCGACCGTGAGCTCGGCCTGGTCCCGCGAGTCCTGGAGCACGACCCCGATGCGCGAGCGCCACGCGCGGCCCGCCGTCTGCGGGTCCTCGCCGAGCACGCGGACCTCGCCCGCGTCGCGCCGCCGGAAGCCCTCGAGGATCTCGACGGTCGTGGTCTTGCCGGCGCCGTTGGGTCCGAGGACGGCGAAGATCTCGCCGCGCTCGACCCGCAGGTCGACGTCGTCGACCGCCTGCTTGGCGCCGTAGCGCTTGCGCAGGCCGCGCACGTCCACGGCGGGGCCGCTCGACCCGGGACCGGTGGCGCGGGAGCCGGTGGAGAGGGGTGTCGTCGTCATGGGACCAGCCTGTCGGCAGGGTCCCGTCGTCCGCGACGGCCGTTCGTCCGGACCCCGTGTCCACCGATCGGTGGACGGTGGTTCGACCAGGGGCCCCGCGTCGCGTACAGTGATCCCTCGGTGGTTGACGCCCGCCACGCTGGTCCGCGCCCGAGAGACGTGTTTCCTTCTCGGTGCCGGGGGCTCGTACGGCGTCGTCGACACGAAGGGTAGTGGCGCAATTGGTAGCGCAGCGGTCTCCAAAACCGCAGGTTGCAGGTTCGAGTCCTGTCTACCCTGCACGGCGTGGCTCTCGTGGGACCTTCCCGGGAACCGCGCGCGGCCCGGCACCGGGTCGCACCGAGGGTTCGAGCAGGTCCCGTACGTGAGCGATGGGGAAGAACGAGTGAGCGAATCGCCGTCAGAGGCCGTGGGTGCAGGCGGCGCACGCGCCGACGAGGTGAAGAAGAAGGGCGGTCCGTCCGCGGACAAGAAGCCCAACATCTTCGCGCGCATCGCCCTTTTCGTGCGCCAGGTGGTCGCCGAGCTCCGCAAGGTCGTCACGCCGACGCGCTCGGAGCTCATCACCTACACGACGGTGGTCCTGGTCTTCGTGGTCGTGGTCATGGCCTTCGTGACCGTGCTCGACCTCGGGATCGGCAAGGCCGTCATGTGGGTCTTCGGCTAGCGAGCGCACCTCCGCCCGGTCACGCCGGGCCTCACCACGGCAGCCGGCGCCCCTCGGGGCGCCGTCGGCGCTTCCAGAAGAAGTCATCGAGCAGTTCGTCAGAAAGCAGGTTCGTTCGTGTCCCAGGAGTCGCTGGACCAGACGGAGAACGTCGACCCGACGCAGCCCGAGGGTGCCCAGGACGACGTCGAGGAGACCACGGACGTCCCGGCGGTCGACGAGGCTGACGAGACGGTCGACGAGGACGCCTCGGACGACGAGGCGGACGAGGACGCGTCGGACGACGAGGTGTCGGAGGACGAGGCGTCCGAGGACGAGCGCCCGGTCGACGAGGACGGCGACGTCATCGAGGACCCGGTCGCGGAGTTCAAGCGCACGCTGCGCACGCAGCTCGGCGACTGGTACGTCATCCACTCCTACGCGGGCTACGAGAACCGTGTGAAGGCCAACCTGGAGAACCGCATCCAGAGCCTGAACATGGAGGACTACATCTTCCAGATCGAGGTGCCCATGGAGGAGGTGGCCGAGATCAAGAACGCGCAGAAGAAGATCGTCCGACGCGTGCGCATCCCCGGCTACGTCCTCGTCCGCATGGACCTCACCGACGAGTCGTGGGGCGCCGTGCGCCACACGCCCGGTGTCACCGGCTTCGTCGGCCACACCCACCAGCCCGTGCCGCTGACGCTCGACGAGGTCTTCTCGATGCTCGCGCCGATGCTGGCACCCGCCCCGGAGCCCGGCAAGCCTGCCCAGGCCACCGCGAAGGCTCCCGTCGAGGTCGACTTCACGGTCGGCGAGTCGGTCACCGTCACGGACGGCCCGTTCGACACGCTGCCCGCCACGATCTCCGAGATCAACGTCGAGAACCAGAAGCTCAAGGTCCTCGTCTCCATCTTCGGCCGGGAGACCCCGGTCGAGCTGTCGTTCAACCAGGTCGCCAAGATCTGACGCGAACCGCACGGCACAGGCCGTGCGGTTCGTGAGCGCAGCACCTCAGGAAACACTGCAACCGGGTCATCGCCCACGGCGTCGGTCCACGAGAAGAAAGACAGGGAAGAGTCATGCCTCCCAAGAAGAAGGTCTCCGGCCTCATCAAGCTCCAGATCCAGGCCGGTGCGGCGACGCCCGCCCCGCCGATCGGCCCCGCGCTCGGTCAGCACGGCGTGAACATCATGGAGTTCTGCAAGGCCTACAACGCGGCGACCGAGTCGCAGCGCGGCAACGTCATCCCCGTGGAGATCACGGTCTACGAGGACCGTTCGTTCACGTTCGTGACGAAGACCCCGCCGGCCGCGGAGCTCATCAAGAAGGCCGCGGGCGTGCAGAAGGGCTCGGCCACGCCGCACACCGTCAAGGTCGCGAAGATCACCGCCGACCAGGTGCGCGAGATCGCCCAGACCAAGCTCGAGGACCTCAACGCGAACGACCTCGACGCCGCGTCGAAGATCATCGCCGGCACGGCCCGCTCGATGGGCATCACCGTCGAGGGCTGAACAGCCCACGAACGACCTCGTCCCCGGCGCGCCTCACGGCCGCCCGGGAACGGAATGAGGCCGGCACGCACCGCGTGCCGGCCTCGGGCACGACGTCGATCCGCACCTCGCGGACGACGGTGGCAGGGTCCGCGCGGACCCGCTGACCACGACTGCAGAAGGAGAAGCAGATGGCAACGCGCAGCAAGGCGTACCGCAACGCCGAGGAGAAGATCGACCGCGAGCGTCTCTACGCGCCGCTCGAGGCGATCCGCCTCGCCAAGGAGACGTCGACCGTGAAGTACGACGCGACCGTCGAGGTCGTGTTCCGCCTGGGTGTCGACCCGCGCAAGGCGGACCAGATGGTCCGTGGCACGGTCAACCTGCCCCACGGCACGGGCAAGACGGCCCGCGTCATCGTCTTCGCGAACGCTGCGAAGGCGGAGGAGGCCCGTGCGGCCGGTGCCGACGAGGTCGGCGGCGACGACCTCATCGAGAAGGTCGCCGGTGGCTACACCGACTTCGACGCCGCCGTGGCGACGCCGGACCTCATGGGCAAGGTCGGCCGCCTGGGCAAGGTGCTCGGCCCCCGTGGTCTCATGCCGAACCCGAAGACCGGCACCGTGACGATGGACGTGGCGAAGGCCGTGTCCGACATCAAGGGCGGCAAGATCGAGTTCCGCGTCGACAAGCACGCGAACCTCCACTTCATCATCGGCAAGGTCTCGTTCGACGAGAAGTCGCTCGTGGAGAACTACGCGGCGGCCCTCGAAGAGGTCCTGCGTCTCAAGCCGTCGTCCTCGAAGGGCCGCTACATCACCAAGGCCACTCTGACGACGACGATGGGCCCCGGCATCCCGCTGGACCAGTCCAAGACGACGAAGCTGCTCGAGGACGACGCCGCCTGACGGCAGTCCTCCCGCGGGCGGTCCACCACCCGCACCACGCACGACGGCGCGGCACCCTGCGAGGGTGCCGCGCCGTCGTCGTCTCAGGCGGACGATCGGGTCAGCAGACGCCGAGGTCCTTCCAGACGCCCCACTGTCCGCTCTGCGTCGGGTTCTCGTTCGTCGTCCACCACTTGGCCTCGTAGGCGCGGCCCTGGTGGGAGACGCGGTTCCCACCCGTGTACACGGCCGACGCCGACCACGCCGGGGCGGTGCAGGTGCCCGGGTCCGTGGGGTCCGTGGGGTCGGTCGGCGTGGTCGGGCCGCTGGCGAGGCGCGAGCCGATGACGGACGCGACCTGGTAGCTGTTCGTCTTGTCCCAGTTGATCGACCACGTCATGACGCCGCCGATCTTGCCGTACGGCGTCGCGGGCTTGAAGGCGCCGCAGCCGGTGCCGACCTCGAGGCAGTCGACGGCCTTCACGACGTTGGCGAGCGGCTGGTAGCCACCCCCGGCGGCCTTCTGGACCGCGGGCACGCCGATGCCGACCTGGTCGGGGCGCAGGCCCATCTCGAGCTGGATGCAGGACAGCGCGGTGAGGAAGTCGACCGTGCCCTGGGAGTAGACCTGCTGGTTGCAGCCCATCATCGAGCCCGAGTTGTAGTACTGGGTGTTGACGATCGTGAGGATGTCCTTGATCGCCAGGGTGAGCTGGTAGTACCCCATGCTCGTCGCCTGGTAGTCGATGGTCTGCGGCGCCATCGTGAGGATGAGGCTCGGGCCGGCCTTCGCGGAGAGCTGGTGCAGCGCGCTCGACATGTACGTCGCGTTGATGCCGTGCTCGAGGTCGATGTCGACGCCGTCGAAGCCGTACTCCTGCATGAGCCCGTACGCGGTGTCCGCGAAGTTCTTGGCCTCCGTCGCGTTGGAGACGATGACGTTGCCCTTCTCGCCTCCGACGGAGAGCACGACCTTGCGGCCCTGCGAGCGGATCGTCGCGACGTCGGCCTTGAACTGCGCCTCGGTGTAGCCGCCGAGCTCGGCGCTCGAGAGGTTGAACGTGATGCCGCCCGGCGTGCCGGTCAGGTTGTCGGCGAAGGCGATCGCGACGAGGTTGTACGCCTGCGGGATCTCCGACAGGCGCATCGTCACCGAGCCGTTGTCGAAGTTGTGCCAGTAGCCGGTGAGCCACTGGGTGCTGCCCGCGGATGCGGCGGCAGGTGCGGCGACGGCCGGCGCGGGCGCCGCGGTCGCGGGCGCGGCGGCGAGGGCGCCGCCCGCGGCGACGGTCGCGGCGGCGACGACGGTGGCGAGGGCGCGCAGCGCGCGCCCGGTGCGGCCGCGCGTGCGGCGGGAGAGGACTGGTGTCACGGAAGTGCTCCTCGTGCTCGGGCGGGTCGCGACGTCGCAGCCCGCCGGTCCGCACCCGCGGTGGGTGCAGGGGTCGTCTGCACGCTAAGAGCCCGCGCCGTGCTGTGGCATGAGGGATTCCCCGGCAGTTCCCGGGCCTCGCATACGGGGGAACACCTAGACGGCGACCCGGCCCGACGGCGATCCTGAGCCCGTGGGCGGCGTCGCGCGGACCCGTGGGCGACGGAGGTATCAGACGGGCGACCCGTCCCTCTTGTCCGGGTGGAGGAGTGTCGGCCCGACGCTCCGACCCGCGTGTCGAAGGAGCGAGATGGGACGCAGCCGCACGAGCCAGGAGGGGTGTGACCAGTGACGATGGTTGTCGACCCCACCGGCCCGGCCCTAGAATCAGGCGCTTCCGGGGGCCCCCCGCGGATGCCTGACCGGACGAGCGCGCCGAGGACGGTGCCCCCCATGACGAGAACGACCGACGAGGTGGCCGACACCGGCGAACCGGGCCTGAGCCTGGGGGACCGGGGCGCGTTCGCGCTCCTCGAGTACCGGGACGGTCGCCCCCACGCCCTCGGCGAGTTCGTCCGCGAGGCGACGCCGCTGCTGTGGCACACGGTGCGGGCCCAGGGCGTCGAGCGCGAGCAGGCGGACGACATCGTCCAGACCGTGTGGGTCGCGCTCGTGCGCAACGCGATGACGATCAAGGAACCGCACGCCGTCCTGAAGTGGCTGCTCATCACGGCCAAGCGCGCCGCATGGGAGGCCGTGCGCAAGCACCGCGACGAGGCGAAGCGCCGCACGGAGCTCCCCGACGACACGGAGGAGGGCGTGCCGGAGCTGCCCTCGGGAGATCCGACGCCGGACGTCGAGGTGCTCCGCAACGAGCGCGACCGCACGCTGTGGGCCGCGCTGGACCAGCTGCCGGACCGCTGCCGGCGGCTCCTGCGGCTGGTGTCGCTCGCCGACCGCCCCGACTACAAGGCCATCTCGGCCGCGATCGGCATGCCGGTCGGGAGCATCGGCTCCACGCGTGGCCGCTGCCTCGCCAAGCTGCGCGACATCATCGACGACCAGGGGGAATCGTGGGAAGCATCATGAGCACCGAGCCGACGCACAGCCCCGACGAGCCGCTCGACGCCGTCGACCTCGCGCTGCTGGCGGAGCTGGCGCGCATCGCCGAGGAGATCGATCCCGTGCCGGACGGCCTCGTGGAGCGGTCGCTCTTCGCGATCACCCTCGCGGGTCTCGAGGCCGAGGTCATGGAGCTGGAGTACGTCCAGGTCCCCGAGATGTCCGTGCGGGGCGACGCACCGCCCGTCGAGGCGCGCACCATCACGTTCACGTCCGAGTCCGTCACGGTCATGATCTCGCTGTCGGCGACCGACGACGGGCGCATCCGGATCGACGGCTGGGCCGCGCCGGCCACGGCGCTGCGCGTCGAGCTGCACCGCCCCGGCACCGTGAGCGAGACGACGAGCGACGACGACGGCCGCTTCGTCTTCGACGCCGTCGACCGCGGCCCGGCCAGCCTCGTCGTGCGCCGCGCCGACGGCGCCGGCGGCGCCGTGAGCACCCCGGTCGTCGAGCTGTAGCCGACCTCGTGCCGCGGGCGCCCTGCAGCCCGCGGCACGACCGTCCGTCCTCACCACGCCCCTCGCCCCTCCGCGCGACGGTGCCCTGCCGCGCGGACGCCAGGACCGTGACGCCGTCGTCACGCGCCCGGCGTGTTTCCTCAACCACGAGTTTGGAGCCCTCCTGTGAGCCAGTCCCCCGATGTTCCCGCTCCCGGCGCAGACGCGTACGCCGGCCGCGCGATGCGGTTCCTCGACCCGATCGACGTGCGACCGCGACGCGGCCGACGACCGCTCAACCCGACCTGGTACGTCGCGGACCGCCTGATCGTGCAGGGCCCGCCGCCCCGCGCCCTGCGCGAGCGTGTCTCCGGACGCACCGACGTCGACGAGCTCGTCGCGTTCGCGGAGAGCGACGGCGGCCTGCAGCCCGTCGAGCAGGCGGCCAGAGGACGTGGGTGGTCGGTGGCCCTCGACACGGCAGGTGACCGCGCCCCGCTCTCCGTCGCCCGCGCACTGGGCGACGTGGCCGCGGAGGGACCGGAGCACGCTGACGACGACAGGTACGGGTTCGCGCTGCGCCTCGTCCCGGACGACCACGACGAGGTCCCTGATGCGTGGAAGCTCGTGGAGGAGCTCGGCGGACTTCTCGACCCGAGCGACCCGGAGGGGCCGACGATCACGCTCGACCACGTCATGACGGCCACGCCGTACTCGACGCCGTTGCCGTACTCGACGCCGTTGCCCTACTCGACGCCGTTGCCCTACTCGACCCCGTTGCCCTACTCGACGCCGTTGCCCTACTCGACCCCCTTGCCCTACTCGACCCCGCTCCCCGTCCGAGGGCTCGCGGAGTACGGCCAGGCGGGTACCGGTGGCCGCTCGCCCGTGCGCCGGCTCGGCGGCGCCCCGCCCCGGAAGCCGGCCGGTGACTCCCCGCTCGTGGACGACACCGGTCGTCGTCGACCGGTCGTCGCCGTGCTCGACACGGGCGTGGGATCGCACCCGTGGTTCGGCGAGTACTTCCCGGAGGACCCGACGCGTGGCGACGGCAACGGTGTCGTGCTGCGCTCCGCGACGCTCGACGGTCAGCCGATCGGGACCTTCCCGATCGCTCCGCGTCCGGCGGATGACGCCGAGTACGGGGGCGCGTCGTCGGCGCCGCTGACCGGACCGCTGGACCCGATCGCCGGTCATGGCACGTTCATCGCCGGCGTGGTCCACCAGATCGCGCCAGACGCCGCGATCCTGCCCGTGCGGATCTTCGGCGGCTCCGGGACGGTGCCCGAGTGGGACGTGCTCCAGTCGCTGCGGCGGCTCCTGCGGTTCCACCTGCGCGGTCTGCGGGGCGTGGACGGCTACTTCCCCGTCGATGTCGCCGTCCTCTCGATGGGCTACTACCACGAGGAGCCCGAGGACGTGGCCTACGACGTCCCGCTCCGCGCGCTCCTTCGTGCACTGCGCCAGGCGGGCGTGGTCGTCGTCGTGGCCGCGGGCAACGACGGCTCGACGCGACCGATGTATCCGGCGGCCTTCGCGCCGCAGGTCTCGGGGACCGCGAGCACGGTCGTGGTCGAGGACGAGCAGCTGGCGCACGACTACGTGCCCATCCTCACCGTCGGGGCGCACAACCCGGACGGCTCTACCGCGCTCTTCACCAACGAGGGGCCGTGGGTGACGACGCTGCGGCCGGGCGCGGCGATCGTCAGCACGTTCCCGACGACGCTCAACGGCCCGACGACCCCGTCGCTCCAGCTTCCCGACACCCGGTTCGGGGGAGTGCGCGGGACGATCGACCCCGAGAGCTTCGAGGGGGGTTTCGGCACGTGGAGCGGGACGTCGTTCGCGGCACCGGTGCTGGCGGCCGAGATCGGCGCGATCCTGGAGACCGGGCCGTTGACCGGTGGGAGCGGTACCCTCGGTGACCGGGTCGCAGCCCGTGTCGATGCGGCCTGGAAGGCCGTCACGGCGACGGTGGGGATCGAGCGACCGGGAGCGCACGACGAGGAGTGAGTCGTCCGTCCCGACGGGACGGAGGTGCGTGCGGTGGGTGTCTCCACGATCGAGGAGGCGTCCGCCCGGCTCGATCGTGCGCTCGGCCTGAACGCCCGAGGGAGGCACGACGCGGCGCGCCGGGACTTCGACGCCGTGCTCGAGTGGTGCGCAGGTGCGGCGGGAGCGGTGACCTCGGGCAGCTCGGAGGTCACGCACCTCGTCGTCCGGGCGAGGATCGGCCTGGCGGTGTGCCACCTCGAGTCGCGCGGCGACGTCGAGCAGGCGCTCGACCTGCTGTCGGACGCGGCGTCGGTCGTCGAGCACGACGGTGCCCTTCGTGCCGTCGTGCTCGGCCAGCGAGGGCTCGTGCTGCACCGCACCGGCTCGCTCGACGCGGCGCTGCGAGCGATGGACGAGGCGGTCGGGCTCGTCCCGCCGGAGGACGAACGAGACCGCGCGGTCCTCCACATGAACCGGGGGAGCCTCCACTCGGACCTCGGCCGACTGACGGCGGCCGCCGCCGACTTCGCCACGTGCCTCGAGCTGGCGCGCCAGATCGAGAACGAGATGTACGCGTCGATGGCGGCGCACAACCTCGGTTGGGTCATGTACCTGCAGGGCGACCTCCCGGCGGCGCTGCGTGCGATGGACGAGGCCGCGGAGCAGGCGCCGGACCGGCACGCTGCCGTCGGTCTGATCGACCGTGCGCAGGTGCTGCTCGACGCCGGGCTGCTGACCGAGGCCGACGACGCGCTGCGCGAGGCGCGCGAGCACCTCTCGCGCTACCGCATGCTGCGCGACCTCGCGGAGGTCGAGCTGGTGCGGTCGCGGGTCGTGCTCGGCCTGCGACGGTACGCCGACGCCCGCCGTCTGGCCCGGTCGGCGTCGCGCCGGTTCGACCGGCTCGGGAACGCCCCGTGGATGCTGCGGGCCCGCGTCGCCGAGCTGCAGGCGGCGCTCACGGAGCACAGGTCGGACGGGGTGGCTCCGACGACGGCGCGTCGGCACGCCACGTGGTCGCTCGACCTCGCACACCAGGGCGACGAGCTCGGCGGCGTCGCCGGCCTCGGCGTGACCATCCCGGCGCAGCTCCTCGCGGCCGAGTGGCTCGTGGCCGCCGGTGACGTGCCTGCTGCGCGGGCCGTGCTCGCGCGGGTCCCCGGACGGCTCGACCGTGCACCGCTACCCGTGCGCCTGCAGCACGAGGCGGTGCGTGCCCAGCTCGCCTTCGTGGCCGGGGACCGTCGAGGCGGCGTCCGGGCCGTGCGACGCGGCCAGTCGGCCCTCGCGGAGCACCGCGCGCGGCTCGGATCCGTGGACGCCGTGACGGCGTCGGCCGTGCACGGGGTACGGCTCGGCAACGTCGACGTCGACGCGGCGCTGCGCACGCGCCGGCCCGCGACGATCTTCGACGCCGTCGAGCGCGGTCGCGCGGCGTTCGCGGGAACGGGTCGCGTGCGACCGCCGTCGGACCCGGTCCTCGCGGGTCTCCTCGCCTCGGCGCGCCGCGAGGTCGAGGCCGCCCGCGCGCTCGGCGCGCCCTCGGACCCCTCGCACCTCGCCCGTCGCCAGGACCACTTGCGGTCGGCGCGTCGGCTCCAGGACGAAGCGCGGCGCCGCGCCTGGCAGCACGGGGGAGAGGCCGCCACCCCGCTCGCCACGACGGAGCGCCGGCTCCGGGCCGCACTCGCCGTGGCGGGCTCCGACGCGGTCGTCGCCGACCTCGTGATCGAGGGCGACGACGTGCTGGCCGTCCGCGTGTCCGCGGCGGCGACGCGGCTCGTGCGGCTCGCTCCGCGCGCGGCGGTCGCGGAGCAGGTGCGCCGCGCGCGGGCCGACTTCGCGGTCCTCTCGAACGTGCTCATCCCCGTCCCGATGCGCGAGGCGGCGGTCGCGTCGCTCACGCGGACGCTGACCGCGCTCGACGACGCGCTGGTCGTCCCTCTGGAGGCCGACGGCGACCTGCACCTCGCCGCGCGCGACCTCCTGCTCGCGCTCCCGTGGGCCTCTCTGCCGTCACGGCGCGGGCGACGGACGTGGGCGAACTCCTGGGTCGACCTGCGCCGCGGGGAACCCGTCCACCGAGCGGACGACGCGCTCGTCGTCGCCGGCCCTGGGCTGCGGTTCTCGGGTGCGGAGGCCAAGCTCGTCGCATCGGTGTGGGAGGGTGCGGAGGCCCTCGTGGGGGAGGACGCCACCTGTGAGGCCGTGGTCGACGGGCTCCGGTCGGCGGGGGTGGTGCACCTCGCGGCGCACGGGACGCACGAGACCGACAACCCGCTCTTCTCGTCGCTGCGCCTCGCGGACGGCCCGCTGTTCGCGCACGAGCTGGACGGCATCGACCTGCACGGGGTCGTCGTCGTCCTGTCGGCGTGCGAGGTGGGCCTGTCGACGCCGCGCATCGGCGGCGAGTCGCTCGGCCTGACGAGCGTGCTGCTGCGCCTGGGCGCGCGCGGTGATCGCGAGCGTCGCCCCGCTGCGCGACGACGTCGCCGCGCGCGTCATGCCGTCGCTCCACGCGGAGCTGCGCGACGGCGCGATGCCCGGCTCGGCGCTCGCCCGCGCGGTCGCCGACGAGCCCGAGCCCGTCCCGCTCGTCTGCTTCGGCCCGCTGGTGCTCTGACCGAGCGGGGGAGCGGAGGCGCTCCCGGTGGGTGACCGCGGTTTGGAGCACCCGCCGTCGTCCCGTACCATGGACGTGTACCCAAGACCGCCGGTCGTCCGACGCTGCCCGCAGACTCCGTCTGCGGGACGTGACGGATCGAAGTCCCACCACGAGGTGGAGGCCAGCGCAGGTAGCGAATCGACGACGTCCGCCCGGCCCCGCCGTGCGTGCGACCACGAGCCCCGCGCCTGCGCGGGGCTCTTTCTCGTTCCGGGACGGACGCCGGTGGTACCACCACCGGAAGGATTGCCATGGCGAGGCCGGACAAGGCAGCCGCAGTCGCCGAGATCTCGGACAAGTTCCGCGACTCGAACGCTGCCGTGCTGACCGAGTACCGCGGGCTCACCGTCGCGCAGCTCAAGCAGCTGCGTCGGTCGCTCAGCGGCAACGCAACCTACGCCGTGGTGAAGAACACGCTGACCGCCATCGCGGCCAAGGAGGCCGGTGTCGAGGGACTCGACGCCGACCTGCAGGGCCCGTCGGCAATCGCCTTCGTCACCGGGGACCCGGTCGAGGCTGCCAAGGGTCTGCGTGACTTTGCCAAGGCGAACCCCGCGCTGGTCATCAAGGGTGGTGTCCTCGACGGGCGCCCCCTGACCGCCGCGGAGGTCACGAAGCTCGCGGACCTCGAGTCCCGCGAGGTCCTGCTGGCCAAGGCGGCCGGCGCGATGAAGGCCAAGCTCTTCCAGGCTGCCTACGTCTTCACCGCGAACACCGCCCAGGCCGCCCGCGTCATCGATGCCCTGCGTCAGAAGCAGGAATCGGAGGGCGCTGCCGCCTGATCCCGCGCCCGGGGCTCGCCCCGGACCGGTGATCCACGCAGCGCAAGCACACACCCCGCTTCTGGCAGGCCCGCACCGGGCCGCTGCCGAGCACCGACCGAAAGGAACGCCATCATGGCGAAGCTCAGCACCGACGAGCTCATCGAGCAGTTCAAGGAGCTCACCCTCATCGAGCTCAACGAGTTCGTGAAGGCCTTCGAGGAGACCTTCGAGGTCACCGCCGCCGCCCCCGCCGCCGTCGCGGTCGCCGCCCCCGCGGGTGGCTCGGGCGACGCCCCGGCCGAGGAGGAGAAGGACGAGTTCGACGTCATCCTCGAGGCTGCCGGCGACAAGAAGATCCAGGTCATCAAGGAGGTGCGCGCGCTCACGTCCCTCGGCCTGAAGGAGGCCAAGGACCTCGTGGACGGTGCCCCGAAGCCGGTCCTGGAGGGCGCGAACAAGGAGACGGCCGAGAAGGCCAAGGCCGCCCTCGAGGGCGCCGGCGCCACGGTCACCCTCAAGTGATCTCGCCGGTCCCGTCCTGACGGGACCGGTCAGCACGCCGCACGAGGCCCGCACCCCGACCGGGGTGCGGGCCTCGTCGTCGTTCCCGCCGCCCGGTGGCGCGGGTGGGCGGGGGAGCGCGGCGCAGACGTGGGCGAGCGCGTCGTCGAGCACCCGGGCGGGCGCACCGGCTTCACGGAACGGCCACGAGTGTGCCACCATGTGCGGGTCGACGACGCAGGACAGCGAGGTCGACGGCAGCAGGTTCGCGACCCGCGAGACGGGTCGGAGGCGGGCGACGAGGCCCGCACGAGTACCGGTGGGACGCGCAGGCGTCCGGTTCCGGGCGGGGTCGCACGCCCCGGGGTTGTGTTGCGATGCGTGTTGGGCTATGCTCACGCTTTGCGCTGTCCTGTGCCCCCGATCTCATATACCCCCGACCCCCTCGCCGACGTACGTGCGCGTCCGCGAGGTGTCGTGGCGGCGGTGATCGTGTCCAGCCCGGCGGTGCAGCGTTCTTTCGATCTGCAGGGAAGGACCCCTCTTGGCTGCCTCGCGCACCCCTTCTGCTCCGACCGCCGACGCCATCGCGAACCGCACCGCATCGCGTCGCCTCTCCTTCGCCAAGATCTACGAGCCCCTCGAGGTCCCCGACCTGCTGGGCCTCCAGACCGAGAGCTTCGACTGGCTCCTCGGCAACGAGGCCTGGCAGGCGCGTGTCGCCGCCGCGGCCGAGGCCGGCCGCCAGGACGTGCCCTCGACGTCGGGCCTCGAGGAGATCTTCGAGGAGATCTCCCCGATCGAGGACTTCGGTTCTTCGATGTCCCTGTCGTTCTCCAACCACCGTTTCGAGCCGCCGAAGTACACGGCCGACGAGTGCAAGGAGAAGGACTTCACGTACGCCGCGCCGCTGTTCGTCACCGCGGAGTTCGTCAACTACAACACCGGTGAGATCAAGAGCCAGACGGTCTTCATGGGCGACTTCCCGCTCATGACCGAGCGCGGCACGTTCATCATCAACGGCACCGAGCGCGTCGTCGTCTCCCAGCTCGTCCGTTCGCCCGGCGTCTACTTCGAGCGCGCGGCCGACAAGACGAGCGACAAGGACATCTTCTCCGCGAAGATCATCCCCTCGCGCGGCGCCTGGCTCGAGTTCGAGATCGACAAGCGCGACGCCGTCGGCGTGCGCGTCGACCGCAAGCGCAAGCAGTCCGTCACGGTGCTGCTCAAGGCGCTCGGCCTGACCGAGTCGGAGATCCGCGAGCAGTTCGCCGACTTCCCGTCGGTGCTCGACACGCTCGAGAAGGACCACGTCCACACCCAGGACGAGGCCCTGGTCGACCTGTACCGCAAGATCCGCCCGGGCGAGCCGCCGACCGTCGAGGCCGGCCGCGCGCTGCTCGAGAACTTCTACTTCAACCCGAAGCGCTACGACATGGCGAAGGTCGGGCGCTACAAGGCGAACAAGAAGCTCGGCATCGACGCGCCGCTCACGGACTCCACGCTCTCCGTCTCGGACGTCGTCGCGACGATCAAGTACCTCGCGGCCCTGCACGCCGACCACGCGTCCATCCCGGGCACCCGGAACGGCGAGGCCGTCGAGGTGCGCGTCGAGACGGACGACATCGACCACTTCGGCAACCGTCGCATCCGCGCGGTCGGCGAGCTCATCCAGAACCAGGTCCGCACGGGCCTGTCCCGGATGGAGCGCGTCGTGCGCGAGCGCATGACGACGCAGGACGTCGAGGCGATCACGCCGCAGACGCTCATCAACATCCGCCCGGTCGTGGCGTCCATCCGCGAGTTCTTCGGCACGTCGCAGCTCTCGCAGTTCATGGACCAGAACAATCCGCTCGCGGGCCTGACGCACAAGCGTCGTCTCTCGGCCCTCGGCCCGGGTGGTCTGTCGCGCGACCGCGCCGGCATGGAGGTCCGTGACGTCCACCCGTCGCACTACGGCCGCATGTGCCCGATCGAGACCCCTGAAGGCCCGAACATCGGTCTGATCGGCTCGCTCGCGTCGTACGGGCGCATCAACCCGTTCGGCTTCATCGAGACGCCGTACCGCAAGGTCGAGGCGGGCAAGGTCACCGACGAGGTCGTCTACCTCACGGCCGACGACGAGGACCGCCACGTCATCGCGCAGGCGAACCAGGTGCTCAACGTCGACGGCTCCTTCGCGGACGAGCGCGTGCTCGTGCGCACCAAGGGCGGCGAGGTCGAGATCGTGCCCGGCGCGCAGGTGGACTACATGGACGTCTCGCCGCGCCAGATGGTGTCGGTCGCGACCGCGCTCATCCCGTTCCTCGAGCACGACGACGCCAACCGCGCCCTCATGGGTGCCAACATGCAGCGCCAGGCCGTGCCGCTGGTCCGTTCCGAGGCCCCGCTCGTCGGGACCGGCATGGAGTGGCGCGCGGCGGTCGACGCGGGCGACGTCGTCGTCGCGACGAAGCCCGGTGTCGTCACCGAGGTCTCGGCGGACCTCGTGCTCGTCGCGAACGACGACGGCACGACCGGCAGCTACCGCATCGCGAAGTTCCGCCGCTCCAACCAGGGCACGAGCTACAACCAGCGCGTGCTCGTCGACGAGGGCCAGCGCATCGAGCCCGGCTCCGTCCTCGCGGACGGCCCGGCGACGGACGAGGGCGAGCTCGCGCTCGGCCGCAACCTGCTCGTGGCGTTCATGTCGTGGGAGGGCCACAACTACGAGGACGCGATCATCCTCAGCCAGCGTCTCGTGCAGGACGACGTGCTCTCCTCGATCCACATCGAGGAGCACGAGGTCGACGCGCGCGACACCAAGCTCGGCCCCGAGGAGATCACGCGGGACATCCCGAACGTCTCCGAGGACGTCCTCGCGGACCTCGACGAGCGCGGCATCATCCGCATCGGTGCCGAGGTCGGCGCGGGCGACGTGCTGGTCGGCAAGGTCACCCCGAAGGGCGAGACCGAGCTGACCCCGGAGGAGCGCCTGCTCCGCGCGATCTTCGGCGAGAAGGCGCGCGAGGTGCGCGACACGTCCCTCAAGGTGCCCCACGGCGAGTCCGGCACGGTCATCGGCGTGCGCGAGTTCAACCGCGAGGACGGCGACGAGCTGCCCGCGGGCGTGAACCAGCTCGTGCGCGTCTACATCGCGCAGCGCCGCAAGATCACGGACGGCGACAAGCTCGCCGGCCGTCACGGCAACAAGGGCGTCATCTCCAAGATCCTGCCCGTCGAGGACATGCCGTTCCTCGCGGACGGGACGCCGGTCGACGTCGTCCTCAACCCGCTGGGCGTCCCCGGCCGTATGAACGTCGGCCAGGTCCTCGAGACGCACCTCGGGTGGGTCGCGAAGCAGGGCTGGGACATCTCGCTCGCCGAGGGCAAGGACCTCTCCTGGCGCGAGAACGTCCCGGAGATCGCCGCGACGTCCGAGCCCGGTCGCCCCGTGGCGACCCCGGTGTTCGACGGCGTCCACGAGGACGCGCTCACGGGCCTGCTCTCGACGACGATCCCGAACCGCGACGGCGACCGCATGGTCGGCGCCGACGGCAAGGCGCGCCTCTTCGACGGCCGCTCCGGCGAGCCGTTCCCCGAGGCCGTGTCGGTGGGCTACATGTACATCCTCAAGCTGCACCACCTGGTCGACGACAAGATCCACGCGCGCTCGACCGGCCCGTACTCGATGATCACGCAGCAGCCGCTGGGTGGTAAGGCGCAGTTCGGCGGACAGCGCTTCGGCGAGATGGAGGTGTGGGCCCTCGAGGCGTACGGCGCGGCCTACACGCTCCAGGAGCTCCTCACCATCAAGTCGGACGACGTCCCTGGCCGCGTCAAGGTCTACGAGGCGATCGTCAAGGGCGAGAACATCCCCGACTCGGGCATCCCGGAGTCCTTCAAGGTCCTCCTCAAGGAGATGCAGTCCCTGTGCCTGAACGTCGAGGTGCTCTCGAGCGACGGCGTCTCCATCGAGATGCGGGAGTCGGACGACGACGTGTACCGCGCAGCAGAAGAGCTCGGCATCGACCTGTCGCGCCGCCCCAACGCGGCGTCCAGCGTCGACGAGATCTGATCTCGGGCAGGCGGGAGCGGGTCACCCCGCTCCCGCCGACGACCCCCACACCAACCGTCTTTATGGCGTCGGCACCGGCCCCGGCCGGTCCCGGCAGACGAAGGAAGTAGGACAACTTGCTCGACGTCAACGTCTTCGACGAGCTGCGCATCGGCCTGGCCACGGCCGACGACATCCGTGCGTGGTCGCACGGAGAGGTGAAGAAGCCCGAGACCATCAACTACCGCACCCTCAAGCCCGAGAAGGACGGACTCTTCTGCGAGAAGATCTTCGGCCCCACCCGGGACTGGGAGTGCTACTGCGGCAAGTACAAGCGCGTGCGCTTCAAGGGCATCATCTGCGAGCGCTGCGGCGTCGAGGTGACGCGCTCGAAGGTGCGTCGTGAGCGCATGGGCCACATCGAGCTCGCCGCGCCCGTCACGCACATCTGGTTCTTCAAGGGTGTGCCCTCGCGCCTCGGCTACCTGCTCGACCTCGCCCCGAAGGACCTGGAGAAGGTCATCTACTTCGCGGCGTACATGATCACGTCGGTCGACGACGAGGGTCGTCAGGAAGACCTCCCCAACCTCCAGAACGAGATCGACCTGGAGAAGAAGGAGATCGCGGACGCCCGCGACAACGACATCAACTCCCGTGCCCAGAAGCTCGAGGCCGACCTGGCCGAGCTCGAGGCCGAGGGTGCCAAGGCCGACGCGCGCCGCAAGGTCCGCGACTCGGCCGAGCGCGAGATGGCGCAGATCCGCAAGCGCGCGGACGCCCAGCTCGACCGCCTCGACCAGGTGTGGGACCGCTTCAAGAACCTCAAGGTCGCCGACCTCGAGGGCGACGAGATGCTCTACCGCGCCCTCCAGGACCGCTACGGCACCTACTTCGAGGGCTCGATGGGCGCCGCGGCGATCCAGAAGCGTCTCCAGGACTTCGACCTGGAGGCGGAGGCCGAGTCCCTGCGCGAGACCATCCGCTCGGGCAAGGGGCAGCGCAAGACGCGTGCCCTCAAGCGCCTGAAGGTCGTCAACGCGTTCCTCACGACGACGAACTCGCCCACCGGCATGGTGCTCGACGCCGTCCCGGTCATCCCGCCGGACCTGCGCCCCATGGTGCAGCTCGACGGTGGCCGCTTCGCGACGAGCGACCTGAACGACCTGTACCGCCGCGTGATCAACCGGAACAACCGCCTCAAGCGTCTGCTCGACCTGGGCGCCCCGGAGATCATCGTCAACAACGAGAAGCGGATGCTCCAGGAGGCCGTGGACTCGCTGTTCGACAACGGCCGTCGTGGTCGTCCTGTCACGGGCCCGGGCAACCGTCCGCTGAAGTCCATCTCGGACATGCTCAAGGGCAAGCAGGGTCGTTTCCGTCAGAACCTGCTCGGCAAGCGTGTCGACTACTCGGGCCGTTCGGTCATCGTCGTCGGCCCGCAGCTCAAGCTGCACCAGTGCGGCCTGCCGAAGCAGATGGCGCTCGAGCTGTTCAAGCCGTTCGTGATGAAGCGGCTCGTGGACCTCAACCACGCGCAGAACATCAAGAGCGCCAAGCGCATGGTCGAGCGTGCCCGTCCCGTCGTGTGGGACGTGCTCGAGGAGGTCATCACCGAGCACCCCGTGCTGCTCAACCGTGCGCCGACGCTGCACCGCCTGGGCATCCAGGCGTTCGAGCCGCAGCTCGTCGAGGGCAAGGCGATCCACCTGCACCCGCTCGTGTGCGCCGCGTTCAACGCGGACTTCGACGGTGACCAGATGGCCGTCCACCTGCCCCTGAGCGCGGAGGCGCAGGCCGAGGCCCGCATCCTCATGCTCTCGAGCAACAACATCCTCAAGCCGTCGGACGGTCGTCCGGTGACCATGCCCTCGCAGGACATGATCATCGGCCTGTACCACCTGACGAGCGACCGCAAGGGCGCCGAGGGCGAGGGCCGTGCCTTCGGCTCGGTCGCCGAGGCGATCATGGCGTTCGACCAGGGCACCCTGGACCTGAACGCCGAGGTGAAGATCCGCACGACGGACCTCGTCCCGCCGGTCTCCGGCTTCGAGGCTCCCGAGGGCTGGGAGGAGGGTCAGCCGATCCTCTTCGACACCACGCTCGGTCGCGCGCTGTTCAACGAGACGCTCCCCGTCGACTACCCGTACGTGAACTCGGTCGTCGACAAGAAGCGCCTCTCGGCGATCGTCAACGAGCTCGCGGAGCGCTACCCGAAGGTCGAGGTCGCGGCGTCGCTCGACGCGCTGAAGGCCGCCGGCTTCCGCTGGGCGACCCGCTCGGGCGTCACGATCGCGATCTCCGACGTGGCGACGCCCAAGGAGAAGGCCGTCATCCTCGAGCAGCACGAGGAGCGCGCGCTCAAGGTCCAGCAGCAGTACGACCGTGGTCTCATCACGGACGACGAGCGCCGTCAGGAGCTCATCGAGATCTGGACCCAGGCGACGGACAAGGTCGCCTCCGTCATGCGCGAGAACCTCGAGGCGAACGACCGCAACACCGTGTACCGCATGGTCGGCTCGGGTGCCCGTGGTAACTGGATGCAGGTCCGCCAGATCGCCGGTATGCGCGGTCTCGTGGCGAACCCGAAGGGCGAGATCATCCCGCGCCCGATCAAGTCCAACTACCGCGAGGGCCTGTCCGTCCTCGAGTACTTCATCGCGACGCACGGTGCCCGCAAGGGTCTGGCGGACACCGCGCTGCGGACCGCCGACTCGGGCTACCTCACGCGTCGTCTCGTGGACGTGTCGCAGGACGTCATCGTGCGCGAGGAGGACTGCGGCACCGAGCGCGGCCTGACCCTGCCGATCGCGGAGGAGCTCGGGGGCATCCTCGTGCGCCACCCGAAGGTGGAGACGAGCGTCTACTCGCGCACCCTCGCGGCCGACCTGGTCGACCCCGACGGGAACGTCGTCGGCAAGGCCGGCGACGACGCGGGCGACGTCCTCATCGACGCCGCGGTGGCCGCGGGCGTGCGCGAGGCCAAGGTGCGTTCGGTCCTCACGTGCGAGTCGCGCGTCGGTACGTGCGCCAAGTGCTACGGGCGCTCGCTCGCCACGGGCAAGCTCGTCGACATCGGCGAGGCGGTCGGCATCATCGCCGCCCAGTCGATCGGTGAGCCGGGCACGCAGCTGACGATGCGTACCTTCCACACCGGTGGTGTGGCCTCCGCGGACGACATCACGCAGGGTCTGCCGCGTGTCACGGAGCTCTTCGAGGCCCGCACCCCCAAGGGTGAGGCGCCCATCGCGGAGTTCTCGGGCCGCATCGCGATCGACGACTCGGAGCGCTCGCGCCGTCTGGTCCTCACGCCGGACGACGGCTCGGAGGAGATCGCGTACCCGGTGACGAAGCGTGCCCGCCTGCTCGTGCAGGACGGCGACCACGTGAACGTCGGCACGCAGCTCGTCCAGGGTGCGGTAGACCCCAAGAAGGTCCTGCGCATCCTCGGCCCGCGCGCCACGCAGAAGCACCTGGTGGACGAGGTCCAGGAGGTCTACCGCTCCCAGGGCGTGGACATCCACGACAAGCACATCGAGGTCATCGTGCGGCAGATGCTGCGTCGCGTGACCGTGCTCGACTCGGGCGACTCGCACCTCCTGCCGGGCGAGCTCGCCGAGCGCGGCCGCTTCGAGGACGCGAACCGTCGCGCGGTGGCGGAGGGCGGCCAGCCGGCCTCCGGCCGTCCCGAGCTGATGGGCATCACGAAGGCGTCGCTCGCGACGGACTCGTGGCTGTCGGCGGCCTCGTTCCAGGAGACGACGCGCGTGCTCACCGAGGCGTCGATGAGCGGTCGTCGCGACCCGCTCCTCGGCCTCAAGGAGAACGTCATCATCGGTAAGCTCATCCCGGCCGGTACCGGTCTGCCCCGGTACACCAAGGTCCAGGTCGAGCCGACCGAGCAGGCCAAGACGGAGCTCTACCCGAGCTTCGGCTACGACGAGATCGACTTCCCGGCGCTCGGCATGGGCTCCGGCGAGGCGATCCCGCTCGAGGACCTGGACTTCGGCGACTACCGCTGACGTTCCTCGACAGCCGGACGGGTGCCCGTCGGCGTCCCGCACCTCGGTGCGGGCGCCGCTGGGCACCCGTCCGGCGTCCCGGGGGAGCGTGCCACCCGCCGACGGCGGGAGGTGACCTGCTCCTTTGACTACCTGCCGGGTGGCAGGTAACCTGGTAAACCGTGCCCGCGCCGTCGGGCCCTCCGTGATGTCCCTGGCGGGGCGGTGTCAGCGAGCTGATCGCTCCCACCTCCGCGCAGCGGGCTCCGGACGGGCCGATGTGAGTGCCCGGGCACTCCGGATCCCGGTCCTGACGGCGCCTCGTGCCCGTGGACGGGGGACGGACCATCGAGCCGGTGGTAGGTGGCTGCTGCAGCGTTCTCGCGCTGCGGGTGCCTCGTGCGATCGGCTCCAGCAGCCAGCACGACCACCATCGGGGATAGCCCCGGTAGCTCGAGAAGACACGGAGACGTAGTGCCTACGATCCAGCAGCTCGTCCGCAAGGGGCGGACCTCGAAGGTGGGGAAGTCGAAGACGCCCGCCCTCAAGGGTTCCCCGCAGCGGCGCGGTGTGTGCACGCGCGTGTACACCACCACCCCGAAGAAGCCGAACTCCGCGCTGCGCAAGGTCGCTCGCGTGAAGCTCTCCTCCCAGGTCGAGGTCACGGCCTACATCCCCGGCGTCGGCCACAACCTCCAGGAGCACTCCATCGTGCTCGTGCGCGGCGGTCGTGTGAAGGACCTCCCGGGTGTGCGCTACAAGATCGTGCGCGGCGCGCTCGACACGCAGGGCGTGAAGAACCGCAAGCAGGCCCGCAGCCGCTACGGCGCCAAGAAGGAGAAGAGCTGATGCCTCGCAAGGGCCCGGCCCCGAAGCGGCCGCTCATCGTCGACCCCGTCTACGGGTCGCCCGTCGTCACGCAGCTCATCAACAAGGTGCTGCTCGACGGCAAGAAGTCCACCGCCGAGTCGATCGTCTACGGCGCCCTCGAGGGCGTCCGTGCGAAGACCGACGGCGACCCGGTCGTCGTCCTCAAGCGTGCGCTCGAGAACGTCCGCCCCGCGCTCGAGGTCCGCTCGCGCCGCGTCGGTGGTGCGACCTACCAGGTCCCCGTCGAGGTGCGTCCCGCGCGTGCCACGACGCTCGCGCTGCGCTGGCTCACGGACTACTCGCGCGCTCGTCGTGAGAAGTCGATGACGGAGCGCCTCATGAACGAGATCCTCGATGCGAGCAACGGCCTCGGCGCCGCGGTCAAGCGTCGCGAGGACATGCACAAGATGGCGGAGTCCAACAAGGCCTTCGCCCACTACCGCTGGTAGTCCGCCCGACCGGCCTCGGGGACCTCACGGTCCCCGGGGCCGTCGGCGGGTCTCCGGCCGGCCACCCCGGTCCGAGCAGCGCCCCCGACTCAACCCACCTAGCGAGGGAAACAGACCGTGGCACTTGACGTGCTGACCGACCTGAACAAGGTCCGCAACATCGGCATCATGGCCCACATCGATGCCGGGAAGACCACGACCACCGAGCGCATCCTGTTCTACACGGGTGTGAACTACAAGATCGGTGAGACGCACGACGGCGCGTCGACGATGGACTGGATGGAGCAGGAGCAGGAGCGCGGCATCACGATCACGTCGGCCGCGACGACCTGCTACTGGAAGAACAACCAGATCAACATCATCGACACGCCCGGCCACGTCGACTTCACGGTCGAGGTCGAGCGCTCCCTGCGCGTGCTCGACGGCGCCGTCGCCGTCTTCGACGGCAAGGAGGGCGTGGAGCCGCAGTCGGAGACGGTGTGGCGCCAGGCGGACAAGTACAACGTGCCGCGCATCTGCTTCGTCAACAAGATGGACAAGCTCGGCGCGGACTTCTACTTCACCGTCGACACCATCATCAACCGCCTCAAGGCGAAGCCGCTGGTCATCCAGCTCCCGATCGGCTCGGAGAACGACTTCACCGGCGTCGTCGACCTGCTCGAGATGAAGGCCCTCGTCTGGCACGGGGAGACCAAGCTCGGCGAGGCGTACGACACCGAGGAGATCCCGGCCGACCTTCTCGAGAAGGCCGAGCAGTACCGCAGCGACCTCATCGAGGCCGTCGCGGAGGCCGACGAGGAGCTGCTCGAGAAGTACCTCGGTGGCGAGGAGCTGACGATCGCGGAGATCAAGTCCGGGATCCGCAAGCTCGTCATCGCCGGCGAGGCCTTCCCGGTCCTGTGCGGGTCCGCGTTCAAGAACAAGGGCGTGCAGCCCATGCTCGACGCGGTCATCGACTACCTGCCGTCGCCGCTCGACGTCCCCGCGATCGAGGGCCACGACGTCAAGGACGAGGAGAAGATCGTCGAGCGTCACCCCGACGCCACCGAGCCCTTCTCCGCGCTCGCGTTCAAGGTCGCGTCGCACCCGTTCTTCGGCAAGCTCACCTACGTCCGCGTCTACTCGGGCAAGGTCGCGCAGGGCGCGCAGGTGCTCAACTCGACCAAGGGCAAGAAGGAGCGCATCGGGAAGCTCTTCCAGATGCACTCCAACAAGGAGAACCCGGTCGAGGAGGCGAGCGCGGGGCACATCTACGCGTTCATCGGCCTCAAGGACGTCACGACGGGTGACACGCTGAGCGCGCTCGACGCGCCCGTGATCCTCGAGTCGATGACCTTCCCCGAGCCCGTCATCGACGTGGCGATCGAGCCGAAGACGAAGGCCGACCAGGAGAAGCTCTCGACGGCGATCCAGAAGCTCGCCGAGGAGGACCCGACGTTCCGCGTCAAGCTGGACGACGAGACCGGCCAGACCGTCATCGGCGGCATGGGCGAGCTCCACCTCGACATCCTCGTCGACCGCATGCGTCGCGAGTTCAAGGTCGAGGCGAACGTCGGCAAGCCGCAGGTCGCGTACCGCGAGACGATCCGTCGCAAGGCGGAGAAGATCGACTACACGCACAAGAAGCAGACCGGTGGTTCCGGGCAGTTCGCGAAGGTCCAGGTGACCTTCGAGCCGCTCGACACGGCCGAGGGGGAGCTCTACGAGTTCGCCAACGCCGTCACCGGTGGTCGCATCCCGCGCGAGTACATCCCGAGCGTCGACGCCGGTATCCAGTCCGCGATGGAGCTCGGCGTGCTCGCCGGCTTCCCGCTGGTCGGGGTCAAGGCGACGCTGCTCGACGGCGCCTACCACGAGGTCGACTCCTCGGAGATGGCGTTCAAGATTGCCGGCTCGATGGTCCTCAAGGAGGGCGTCAAGCGGGCGGACCCGGTTCTGCTGGAGCCGGTGATGGCGGTCGAGGTGCGTACGCCCGAGGAGTACATGGGCGACGTCATCGGCGACCTGAACTCACGTCGTGGAATGATCCAGTCCATGGAGGACGCGACGGGTGTGAAGGTCGTCCGGGCCCAAGTACCGTTGTCAGAGATGTTCGGGTACATCGGTGACCTCCGGTCCAAGACCCAGGGTCGTGCCGTGTACTCGATGCAGTTCGACAGCTACGCCGAGGTTCCTCGGAACGTTGCCGAAGAGATCATCAAGAAGACCCGGGGCGAGTGAGTCCCCACAGGTCGAAGACCCGCACAACCATCAACCTGTAGGAAAACCGCAACGCCCCGCGGATGTAGGATCTCTCGGTCGACATTCGCAACGTTCGGCACATCTACCCAAGTCCCAGGAGGACCCCAGTGGCTAAGGCCAAGTTCGAGCGGACCAAGCCGCACGTCAACGTCGGCACCATCGGTCACGTCGACCACGGTAAGACGACGCTCACGGCGGCGATCTCGAAGACGCTCGCGGACACGTACCCGGACCTGCCGGCGAACACGCAGCGCAACTTCGACGAGATCGACGCGGCTCCCGAGGAGAAGCAGCGCGGTATCACGATCAACATCGCGCACATCGAGTACGAGACGCCGAAGCGCCACTACGCGCACGTCGACGCCCCGGGTCACGCCGACTACATCAAGAACATGATCACCGGTGCCGCCCAGATGGACGGCGCGATCCTGGTGGTCGCCGCGACCGACGGCCCGATGGCCCAGACGCGCGAGCACGTCCTGCTCGCCCGCCAGGTCGGCGTGCCGTACCTGCTCGTCGCGCTCAACAAGTCCGACATGGTCGACGACGAGGAGATCCTCGAGCTCGTCGAGATGGAGGTGCGCGAGCTCCTCTCCTCGCAGGAGTTCGACGGCGACAACGCGCCGGTCGTGCGCGTGTCGGGTCTCAAGGCGCTCGAGGGCGACCCCGAGTGGACCGCGAAGATCCTCGAGCTCATGGAGGCCGTGGACGAGAACGTCCCGGAGCCCGTCCGCGAGCTCGACAAGCCGTTCCTCATGCCCGTCGAGGACGTCTTCACGATCACCGGTCGTGGCACCGTCGTCACCGGCAAGGTGGAGCGTGGCACGCTCGACCTCAACTCGGACGTCGAGATCGTCGGCATCCGCGCGCCCCAGAAGACCACGGTCACGGGCATCGAGACGTTCCACAAGCAGATGGACCAGGCTCAGGCCGGCGACAACACCGGTCTGCTCCTGCGCGGCATCAAGCGCGAGGACGTCGAGCGCGGCCAGGTCGTCGTGAAGCCGGGCTCGATCACCCCGCACACGCAGTTCGAGGCGCAGGTCTACATCCTGGGCAAGGACGAGGGCGGCCGTCACAACCCGTTCTACTCGAACTACCGTCCGCAGTTCTACTTCCGTACGACGGACGTCACCGGCGTCATCACGCTGCCCGAGGGCACCGAGATGGTCATGCCCGGCGACAACACCGAGATGACGGTCGAGCTCATCCAGCCGATCGCCATGGAGGAGGGCCTCGGCTTCGCCATCCGTGAGGGTGGCCGCACCGTCGGCTCGGGCCGCGTCACCAAGATCCTCAAGTGATCTGACGCTGCCTCCGCAGCACTCGTCGAAGGCCCGGTCCCGTCCGCGGGACCGGGCCTTCGGCCTGCACCACCGCCCCTGCGGTCACCGTCACAGGTTCCGTCCCGGTCTCGACTTGGCCCGGACGGCCTTCGTGTGGCAGACTGTTCAGGTTGCCTGTTACGGGTGCGCCCTTTCACGTGTCGAACAGTGTGTTGAACCGGTCCTCTCGAGGAGGACCAGGACCCCGGGACCTCGTCCCGGGTCTGCGGGTTGAGCTCTCTGTCGCCATGGATCGAGTACCCCGCGGAACACACGTTCCGACCAGGCTCGCACAAACGTTGTGGTCCGCTCCGCGGAGCCGTGCGTCAGCACGGTGCGGACGGTGGATCACATATCCAACGGCCCTGCGCCTCTCGGCGTGTGCGCCCAGGTGCGTCGCGACTACGCGACACGCCCGAGCGCGGGGGTCGGACAGCTAGCGGTTCGAGAGAGAGAGTCAGACGACGCCATGGCGGGACAGAAGATCCGCATCCGGCTCAAGTCCTACGACCACGAGGTCATCGACAGCTCGGCGCGCAAGATCGTCGACACGGTGACGCGCGCTGGTGCAACGGTCGTGGGTCCGGTGCCGCTGCCGACGGAGAAGAACGTCTTCTGCGTCATCCGGTCGCCTCACAAGTACAAGGACAGCCGCGAGCACTTCGAGATGCGCACGCACAAGCGGCTGATCGACATCATCGATCCCACGCCGAAGGCCGTCGACTCGCTCATGCGTCTCGACCTGCCTGCCGACGTGAACATCGAGATCAAGCTCTGAGGCTGGAGGACATCATGACTATTCCCCAGCAGAACGCGCGTCCGGTCACCGCGGTGCTCGGCACGAAGCTCGGGATGACGCAGCTCTGGGACGAGGCCGGGCGCCTCGTGCCCGTGACCGTCGTCGCCGTCGGCACGAACGTCGTGACGCAGGTGCGCACGGCAGACGCCGACGGGTACGCCGCCGTGCAGCTCGCCTACGGCCAGATCGACCCGCGCAAGGTCACCAAGCCCCTCAAGGGCCACTTCG
Organism: Cellulosimicrobium cellulans; assembly: GCF_006539945.1. Classification (GTDB taxonomy): domain Bacteria; phylum Actinomycetota; class Actinomycetes; order Actinomycetales; family Cellulomonadaceae; genus Cellulosimicrobium; species Cellulosimicrobium cellulans. Next base: position 72,205 of record NZ_BJNZ01000004.1, read on the forward strand.
AGAAGGCCGGCGTCACGCCGCGCCGTCACGTGGCCGAGGTCCGCACCACGGACGCCGCCGAGTACACGCTCGGCCAGGAGATCACCGCGGAGGCCTTCGAGGCCGGCGCGACGGTCGACGTCTCGGGAACGACCAAGGGCAAGGGCACCGCCGGTGTCATGAAGCGCCACGGCTTCTCCGGCGTGGGCGCCTCGCACGGTGCGCACCGCAACCACCGCAAGCCGGGCTCGATCGGTGGGGCCTCGACCCCGTCGCGCGTGTTCAAGGGCCTGCGCATGGCCGGTCGCATGGGCAACGCCCGCCAGACCACCCAGAACCTGACCGTCCACGCGGTCGACGCCGAGAAGGGTCTGCTGCTCGTCAAGGGCGCGGTTCCCGGCCCCAAGGGCGGCGTCGTCCTCGTGCGCAGCGCCGCGAAGGGAGCGTGAACACCATGTCCGCTCTGACCGTTGACGTGCTGGACCCCAAGGGCAAGAAGGCCGGCACCGCCGAGCTCCCCGCCGAGGTGTTCGACGTCGAGCTCAACGTCCCGCTGATCCACCAGGTCGTCGTCGCCCAGCGTGCCGCCGCACGCCAGGGCACCCACGACACCAAGAGCCGCGGCGAGGTCCGCGGTGGTGGTCGCAAGCCGTACAAGCAGAAGGGCACCGGCCGCGCCCGCCAGGGTTCGACCCGTGCGCCGCAGTTCGCCGGGGGTGGCACCGTCCACGGCCCGACGCCGCGCTCGTACGACCAGCGGACGCCCAAGAAGATGAAGGCCGCCGCGCTCCGCGGTGCCCTCTCGGACCGCGCCCGCAACGGCCGTGTCCACGTCGTGACCGGCTTCGGCGTCGACGGCCTGCCGTCGACCAAGACCGCCGTCTCGACGCTCGCCAAGCTCTCCGAGCGCAAGCACGTCCTGGTCGTCACCGAGCGTGGCGACGAGCTGACGATCAAGTCGCTGCGGAACGTCGAGCAGGTCCACCTCCTGGTGGCCGACCAGCTCAACACCTACGACGTGCTCGTCTCCGACGACGTCGTCTTCACGCAGGGCGCGCTCGACGCGTTCCTGACGGGCCCGGCCACGGGTCGCTCCGCGAAGGCCGTCGCCACCTCCACCGAGGCGGACGAGACTGCTGCCGAGGAGGCCGCGAAGTGACCACCGTGACCAAGGACCCCCGTGACGTGATCCTCGCGCCGGTCGTCTCCGAGAAGAGCTACGGCCTGCTCGACGAGGGCAAGTACACGTTCGTCGTCGACCCGCGGGCCAACAAGACCGAGATCAAGATCGCCGTCGAGCAGATCTTCTCGGTCAAGGTCGCCTCGGTGAACACGATCAACCGCAAGGGCAAGACGCGTCGCACGCGTTTCGGCCTGGGCAAGCGCAAGGACACCAAGCGTGCGATCGTCACCCTCCGCGAGGGCACGATCGACATCTTCGGCTGAGCCGACGAGAGCAGATTGAGGACAGATCCCCATGGGAATCCGTAAGTACAAGCCGACGACGCCCGGCCGCCGCGGCTCGAGCGTCGCCGACTTCGCCGAGATCACGCGCTCGCAGCCGGAGAAGTCTCTGGTCCGCCCGCTCTCGAAGAGCGGCGGCCGCAACAGCTCCGGTCGTATCACCACCCGTCACAAGGGTGGTGGCCACAAGCGTGCGTACCGCGTGATCGACTTCCGTCGTCACGACAAGGACGGCGTGCCGGCGAAGGTCGCGCACATCGAGTACGACCCGAACCGCACCGCGCGCATCGCGCTCCTGCACTACGCGGACGGCGAGAAGCGCTACATCATCGCGCCGGCCAAGCTCAAGCAGGGCGACGTCGTCGAGAACGGCGCGGGCGCGGACATCAAGCCCGGCAACAACCTGCCGCTGCGCAACATCCCGACCGGTACGGTCATCCACGCCATCGAGCTCAAGCCCGGTGGCGGCGCGAAGATCGCCCGCTCGGCCGGTGCGTCCGTGCAGCTCGTCGCCAAGGACGGGCCGTACGCGCAGCTGCGCATGCCCTCCGGCGAGATCCGCAACGTCGACCTGCGCTGCCGCGCGACGGTCGGCGAGGTGGGCAACGCCGAGCAGTCGAACATCAACTGGGGCAAGGCCGGCCGCATGCGCTGGAAGGGCAAGCGCCCGACCGTCCGCGGTGTCGCCATGAACCCGATCGACCACCCGCACGGTGGTGGTGAGGGCAAGACCTCCGGTGGTCGCCACCCGGTGAGCCCGTGGGGCCAGCCGGAGGGTCGTACCCGCCGTCCCAACAAGCCGAGCGACAAGCTGATCGTGCGTCGTCGCCGTACCGGCAAGAAGCGCTGATAGGAGCCTGGAGACATGCCTCGTAGCCTGAAGAAGGGCCCCTTCGTCGACGACCACCTGCAGAAGAAGGTGGACGCTCAGAACGAGAAGGGGACCAAGAACGTCATCAAGACCTGGTCCCGTCGGTCGGTCATCACGCCCGACTTCCTCGGTCACACGTTCGCCGTGCACGACGGTCGCAAGCACACGCCGGTGTTCGTCACCGAGTCGATGGTCGGCCACAAGCTCGGCGAGTTCGCTCCCACGCGGACCTTCCGCGGCCACGTGAAGGACGACAAGAAGGGTCGTCGCCGCTGACCCCCGGGTCAGTCTGGTGACGACCTGGACGGTCAAGAGACAAGAAGGCAGGACAGCAATGGAAGCCAAGGCGCAGGCGCGGTTCGTCCGTGTCACGCCCCAGAAGGCCCGGCGCGTCGTGGACCTCATCCGTGGCAAGCAGGCCTCCGAGGCCGTCGCGGTGCTGAAGTTCGCACCGCAGGCGGCGAGCGAGCCCGTCCGCAAGGTCGTGGAGAGCGCGATCGCCAACGCCCGGGTGAAGGCAGACCGTGCGAGCGAGGCGTTCGAGGAGCAGGAGCTCGTCGTGCGTGAGGCGTTCGTCGACGAGGGCCCGACGCTCAAGCGTTTCCGCCCGCGGGCCCAGGGCCGTGCGAACCGCATCCTCAAGCGCACCAGCCACATCACCGTGGTCGTCGCTCCGCGTGAGAACACGAAGGGAAGTGCCCGATAGTGGGACAGAAGGTTCACCCGCACGGGTACCGCCTCGGCATCACCACCGACCACCGGTCGCGCTGGTTCGCCGACAGCACCAAGCCCGGACAGCGGTACCGCGACTACGTCCGCGAGGACGTCCAGATCCGCAAGCTCATGAGCACCGGTCTCGAGCGCGCAGGCATCTCCAAGGTCGAGATCGAGCGCACCCGTGACCGCGTCCGCGTGGACATCCACACGGCACGCCCGGGCATCGTCATCGGCCGCCGTGGCGCCGAGGCCGACCGCATCCGCGGCGAGCTCGAGAAGCTCACGGGCAAGCAGGTGCAGCTCAACATCCTCGAGGTGAAGAACGCCGAGACGGACGCGCAGCTCGTCGCGCAGGGCATCGCCGAGCAGCTCGCGAGCCGCGTCTCGTTCCGCCGTGCGATGCGCAAGGGCATCCAGTCGGCCCAGCGCGCCGGTGCCAAGGGCATCCGCGTGCAGGTCGCCGGCCGCCTCGGCGGCGCCGAGATGAGCCGGTCGGAGTTCTACCGCGAGGGTCGTGTGCCGCTGCACACGCTCCGTGCGTACATCGACTACGGCTTCTTCGAGGCCCGCACGACCTTCGGCCGCATCGGCGTGAAGGTCTGGATCTACAAGGGCGACGTCACCGAGAAGGAGTTCGCCGCGCAGCAGGCCACGGCCGCTCCGCGCCAGGGCCGTGGTGGCCCGCGCGGTGAGCGCGGCGGCGACCGTCGTGGTGGCGGCCGTCGTCCCGAGCGTTCGGCCGAGCGGACCCCCGCGTCCGAGTCGCCGGCGGCGCCCGAGCAGTCCGCTCCCGCCGCAGAGGCGAAGGCCCCTGAGACCGGAACGGAGGCCTGAGTCATGCTGATCCCGCGCAGGCTCAAGCACCGCAAGCAGCACCACCCGTCGCGTTCCGGCGCGGCGAAGGGTGGCACGCAGATCGCGTTCGGCGAGTACGGCATCCAGGCTCTCGAGCCGGCGTACGTGACGAACCGCCAGATCGAGGCTGCTCGTATCGCGATGACCCGCCACATCAAGCGTGGCGGCAAGGTCTGGATCAACATCTACCCGGACCGTCCCCTGACCAAGAAGCCTGCCGAGACCCGCATGGGTTCCGGTAAGGGTTCGCCCGAGTGGTGGGTCGCCAATGTCAAGCCGGGCCGGATCGTCTTCGAGCTGGCCGGTGTCCCGGAGGACCTGGCTCGCGAGGCGATGCGCCGCGCGATCCACAAGCTCCCGATGAAGTGCCGTTTCGTGGTGCGCGAGGGTGGTGGCAACTGATGGCAATCGGAACGAAGGGGCTCGCCCCCGTCGACCTCGACGCCATGGACGACGAGACGCTCGTCGCCGAGCTCAAGAAGGTCAAGGAGGAGCTCTTCAACCTCCGCTTCCAGTCGGCCACCGGCCAGCTGGAGAGCCACGGGCGCCTCAAGGCCGTCCGCCGCGACATCGCGCGGATCTACACGATCCTGCGTGAGCGCGAGCTCGGCATCCGTACCGCGCCGAGTGCCGAGTGAGTGAGGCTGGAATGAGCGAGAACGCAACGAACGCGCCCGAGGCGGCCGAGGAGCGCGCGAACCGCAAGACGCGCCGCGGCTACGTCGTGAGCGACAAGATGGACAAGACCGTGGTGGTCGAGGTCGAGGACCGGGTCAAGCACCCGCTCTACGGCAAGGTCATCCGCCGCACGAGCAAGGTCAAGGCGCACGACGAGCAGAACTCTGCCGGCGTGGGCGACCTGGTGCTCATCATGGAGACCCGCCCGCTGTCCGCGACCAAGCGGTGGCGCCTCGCGGAGATCCTCGAGAAGGCCAAGTGATCCACCGGTCGTGACGGGCGGGCCCCGCTCGCTCGTCACGACCGCTCTCGTGCCGCACCGCGGTGCGGCAACCAGTGAGGACAGGTCGGGCGGGTCCACCGCCCGGTCCTGGCCGGTTCACCCGCGAGGGACCCGGCACTGACAGCTATCCGTTCGGCAAGGCTCGCCTCGCGCGAGAACCGGCTCGACGACAGGAGTTCATTACATGATCCAGCAGGAGTCGCGACTTCGTGTCGCCGACAACACGGGTGCCAAGGAGATTCTCTGCATCCGTGTTCTCGGTGGCTCGGGCCGTCGCTACGCCGGAATCGGCGACGTCATCGTCGCAACCGTCAAGGACGCGATCCCGGGCGGCAACGTGAAGAAGGGCGACGTGGTCAAGGCCGTCGTCGTCCGCACCGCCAAGGAGCGCCGTCGTCCGGACGGTTCCTACATCAAGTTCGACGAGAACGCCGCCGTGATCCTCAAGAACGACGGCGAGCCGCGCGGGACGCGCATCTTCGGCCCGGTCGGGCGCGAGCTGCGCGACAAGCGGTTCATGAAGATCATCTCGCTGGCTCCGGAGGTGCTCTGACCATGGCCAAGATCAAGAAGGGCGACCTCGTCGTCGTCATCGCGGGCAAGGACAAGGGCAAGCAGGGGCGCGTCCTCGAGGTGCTCACCGACCGTGACCGCGTCATCGTCGAGGGCGTCCAGCGCGTCACCAAGCACACCAAGGTCGGCCAGTCGCAGCGCGGCACGCGGACCGGTGGGATCGAGACCGTCGAGGCCCCGATCCACATCAGCAACGTGATGGTCGTCGACCCGGAGACCAAGAAGGGCACCCGCGTCGGGTACCGCACCGAAGAGGTCGAGCGTGACGGCCGCAAGCGCACCGTGCGCGTGCGCGTCGCCAAGCGCTCCGGGAAGGACATCTGATGAGCACCGAGATCGTCGCCCCCGAGGTGCCCCGTCTGAAGCAGCGCTACCGCGAGGAGATCGTCGCCGGTCTGCGCGAGGAGTTCGGGCACGAGAACGTCAACCAGGTCGCCCGCGTCACGAAGATCGTCGTGAACATGGGTGTCGGTGACGCCGCCAAGGACTCGAAGCTCATCGAGGGCGCCATCCGCGACCTGTCCGCGATCACCGGCCAGAAGCCGCAGGTGACCAAGGCCCGCAAGTCCATCGCGCAGTTCAAGCTGCGTGAGGGCATGCCGATCGGCGCGCACGTCACGCTGCGCGGCGACCGCATGTGGGAGTTCCTGGACCGTCTCCTGTCGATCGCCCTGCCGCGTATCCGCGACTTCCGCGGCCTGTCGCCCAAGCAGTTCGACGGGCACGGCAACTACACGTTCGGCCTCACGGAGCAGTCGATGTTCCACGAGATCGACCAGGACAAGATCGACCGTGTCCGCGGTATGGACATCACGATCGTGACCACGGCGACGACCGATGACGAGGGCCGCTCCCTGCTGCGCCGTCTCGGCTTCCCCTTCAAGGAGAACTGACATGGCGAAGAAGGCCCTGATCAACAAGGCGGCCGCCAAGCCCAAGTTCGCGGTCCGCGCCTACACCCGGTGCCAGAAGTGCGGTCGTCCGCACTCGGTGTACCGCAAGTTCGGCCTGTGCCGCATCTGCGTGCGCGAGATGGCCCACCGTGGTGAGCTTCCGGGCGTCACCAAGAGCAGCTGGTAACAACTACGTCGTAGGTCCTGGCGGAGCGCGCCGCACGGCGCGCCTCCGCCCGGATACCACGTCGAGGAAGGGCTAGAGCCCGATGACGATGACCGACCCGATCGCAGACATGCTGACGCGTCTGCGGAACGCGAACTCGGCTTACCACGAGACGGTGACCATGCCGTACTCGAAGCTGAAGTCGCACATTGCCGAGATCCTCCAGGCCGAGGGCTACATCTCCGGCTGGAGCGTCGAGGACGCGACGGTGGGCAAGAACCTCACCATCCAGCTGAAGTTCGGCCCGAACCGTGAGCGCAGCCTCGCCGGCGTGCGCCGCGTGTCCAAGCCGGGCCTGCGCAAGTACGTCAAGTCCACCGAGCTGCCGAAGGTTCTCGGCGGTCTGGGCGTGGCGATCCTGTCCACGTCCTCCGGCCTGCTCACCGACAAGCAGGCCGCCACGAAGGGCGTGGGCGGCGAAGTCCTCGCCTACGTCTGGTAATCGGAAAGGAGATACGCCATGTCTCGAATCGGCAAGATCCCCGTTCCGGTTCCCGCCGGAGTGGACGTCACCATCAGCGGTGCGCTCGTGACCGTGAAGGGCCCCAAGGGCTCGCTCGAGCACAACGTGCCCGCCCCCATCCAGGTCGCCCAGGAGGACGCCACCCTCGTGGTGTCGCGCCCGGACGACGAGCGCGAGTCCCGCGCGCTGCACGGCCTCACGCGCACCCTCCTGGCGAACATCGTCCAGGGCGTGACGCAGGGCTACGAGAAGAAGCTCGAGATCGTCGGCACCGGTTACCGCGTGACGGCCAAGGGCTCGGACCTCGAGTTCGCCCTCGGCTTCAGCCACCCGGTCGTCGTGACGCCGCCCGCGGGCATCACGTTCGCGGTCGAGAGCCCGACGAAGTTCTCGGTCTCCGGCATCGACAAGCAGCAGGTCGGCGAGGTCGCAGCGAACATCCGCAAGATCCGCAAGCCCGAGCCGTACAAGGGCAAGGGTGTGCGTTACGCCGGCGAGGTCGTCCGCCGCAAGGTCGGAAAGGCTGGTAAGTAACGATGGCTCTGAAGGTTCTCGGCAAGGGCAAGGCCGTCGCGCGTCAGCGCCGCCACCTGCGCCTGCGCAAGAAGATCAAGGGGACCGCCGCTCGTCCGCGCCTCGTGGTGACGCGCTCCACGCGCCACATCACGGCTCAGGTCGTGGACGACACGATCGGTCAGACGGTTGCGTCGGCCTCGTCGCTCGAGGCGGACCTGCGTGCGCTCGACGGCGACAAGAGCGCCAAGGCCCGCAAGGTCGGCGAGCTCGTCGCCGAGCGTGCGAAGGCCAAGGGCGTCGACGCGGTCGTGTTCGACCGTGGCGGCAACAAGTACCACGGTCGGGTCGCTGCGGTCGCCGACGGCGCCCGCGAGGGCGGTCTGTCCCTGTGACGACGCCGACCATCCCCACACGGAAGCAAAGGATTCTCTGATGGCTGCAGGGCAGCGCAGCAACACCGGCGCCCCCACGGGTGCCGCCAACGAGTCGAGCGACCAGAACGCGCGCGGGGGGCGCCGCGACGACCGTCGCGGTGACCGTCGCGACGGTCGCCGTGGCGACGCAGCCGAGAAGAACGCCTTCGTCGAGCGCGTCGTCACCATCAACCGCGTCTCCAAGGTCGTCAAGGGCGGCCGCCGCTTCAGCTTCACCGCGCTGGTCGTGGTGGGCGACGGCGACGGCACCGTCGGTGTCGGCTACGGCAAGGCGAAGGAGGTGCCCGCGGCGATCGCCAAGGGTGTCGAGGAGGCCAAGAAGAACTTCTTCAAGGTCCCGCGCATCCAGGGCACCATCCCGCACCCCATCCAGGGTGAGGCCGCCGCCGGCGTCGTGTTCCTCCGTCCGGCCGCTCCCGGTACCGGTGTGATCGCCGGTGGTCCGGTGCGCGCCGTGCTGGAGTGCGCGGGCATCCACGACGTGCTGAGCAAGTCGCTCGGCTCGTCCAACGCGATCAACATCGTGCACGCGACCGTCGAGGCCCTGCGCAACCTGGAGCAGCCTGAGGCTGTCGCCGCGCGCCGTGGTCTCCCGCTCGAGGACGTGGCCCCGGCCGCGCTCCTGCGTGCCCGTGCTGCGGGGGTGAACGCCTGATGGCCAGGCTCAAGGTGACCCAGACGAAGTCCGCCATCGGCGGCAAGCAGAACCAGCGCGACACGCTGCGCACTCTGGGCCTCAAGCGGATCGGCGACACCGCCGTGAAGGAGGACCGCCCGGAGATCCGCGGCATGGTCGCGACGGTGGCGCACCTCGTCACCGTTGAGGAGGTCGAGTGACCATGGCTGAGAAGGCCACCAAGGAGACCGCCGAGGCTCCGAAGAAGAAGGCTGCTGCGAAGGCCCCCGCGAAGGCGGAGTCCGCGACTGCTGCGAAGCAGTCGGGCAAGCAGACCGAGGGTGCCGGCGGCACGCTCAAGATCCACCACCTGCGTCCGGCTCCCGGCGCCAAGAAGGCCAAGACCCGCGTGGGTCGTGGTGAGGCGTCGAAGGGTAAGACGGCGGGCCGCGGTACCAAGGGTACGAAGGCTCGTTACCAGGTTCCCGAGCGCTTCGAGGGCGGGCAGATGCCTCTGCACATGCGCCTCCCGAAGCTGCGCGGCTTCAAGAACCCGTTCCGCACCGAGTACCAGGTCGTGAACCTGGACAAGCTCGCGGCGCTGTACCCCGAGGGTGGCCAGGTCACCGTCGAGGACCTCGTCGCGAAGGGCGCGGTCCGCAAGGGCCAGCTCGTCAAGGTGCTAGGCACGGGCGAGATCACCGTCAAGCTCGAGGTCGCGGTCGACGCCCTCTCGGGCGCCGCTCGCGAGAAGATCCTCGCGGCCGGCGGTTCGGTCTCGGAGGACTGACACCCCCGGACAGGGCCGGTGGCGCGCTCGCGCCGTCGGCCCTGTCCGCGTCTGGGGAGGCTCTCCCGCACGACCCGTGGTCCGTCCGGCAGCGCGCCACGGTTAGACTCTCCGACGGTTGTCTCCCCGCACCCCGGGGTGACCGCCGTCACTCGCAGGTCCGCGGTCGGTCCGTCCGGTCGTCGGGACCGACTTGCCGTTCGACGCGGCGCTACGGCTAGGGTGCCTCTTGGCGCCGGTGCCGTGCGTCACACCTCGCCGGGCCTCCCGGCGACACGACATCCCGCCTCGGCGGGCCAGGAGGATAGGTGCTCAGCGCATTCGCCCGGGCTTTCCGGACGCCCGACCTGCGGCGCAAGCTGCTGTTCACGATCGCGATCATGGCGATCTTCCGGGTGGGGTCGTTCATCCCCACGCCGGGTGTGGACTACCCCAACGTGCAGCAGTGCATCGCGGAGACCGCCGACGGCAACGACCTGCTCGGCCTCGTCAACCTCTTCAGCGGCGGTGCCCTGCTCCAGCTGTCGATCTTCGCGCTCGGCATCATGCCGTACATCACCGCGAGCATCATCGTCCAGCTGCTGCGCGTCGTGATCCCTCGCTTCGAGGCGCTCCACAAGGAGGGCCAGTCGGGCCAGGCGAAGCTGACGCAGTACACGCGCTACCTGACGATCGCGCTCGCCATCCTCCAGTCGACGACGGTCATCACGACCGCGCGCAACGGCCTGCTCTTCCAGGGCTGCTCCGTGGACGTCATCCCCGACGGCAGCTTCGTGACGATGGCGCTCATGGTCATCACCATGACCGCGGGCACCGGCCTCATCATGTGGCTCGGCGAGCTCATCACCGAGCGTGGCGTCGGCAACGGCATGTCGCTCCTCATCTTCACGTCGATCGCCGCGAGCTTCCCGACCGCGCTGTGGTCGATCGCCGGCGGTGCGAACGGCGCGACGAACTTCATCATCATGATCGCGGTCATCGTGGTCGTCATCGGCCTGGTCGTGTTCGTCGAGCAGTCCCAGCGCCGCGTGCCGGTCCAGTACGCCAAGCGCATGGTCGGGCGCCGCATGTACGGCGGCTCGAGCACCTACATCCCGATCAAGATCAACATGGCCGGCGTCATCCCGGTGATCTTCGCGGCCTCGCTGCTCGCGGTCCCGGGCCTCATCGCGCAGTTCGGCGACCAGAGCGCCGACTGGGTGATCTGGGTCAGCACGAACCTCGCCGACCCGGCCGCGCCGCTGCACATCGTGCTCTACGTGCTCATGATCCTGTTCTTCTGCTTCTTCTACACGTCGATCACGTTCAACCCGGACGAGGTCGCGGACAACATGAAGAAGTACGGCGGCTTCATCCCCGGCATCCGTGCCGGCCGGCCGACCGCCGAGTACCTCGACTACGTCATCACCCGCATCACGTCCGCGGGCTCCATCTACCTCGCGCTCGTCGCCCTGCTGCCGACGCTGGTCCTCATCGGGCTCGGCGTGAGCACGAACATCCCGTTCGGTGGCTCCTCGATCATCATCGTCGTCGGCGTCGGCCTGGAGACGGTCAAGCAGATCAACTCCCAGCTGCAGCAGCGCCACTACGAAGGGTTCCTCCGTTGAGCAACGCCACCGACGGCCAGTCCGCCTCGCGTCCCGCGCGCCTCGTCATCATGGGCCCGCAGGGCGCGGGCAAGGGGACGCAGGCCGCCCGGCTCGCCGAGCAGCTCGCCATCCCCGCGATCTCGACCGGAGACATCTTCCGGGCGAACATCAAGGGCGGCACGGAGCTCGGCCGGCTCGCGCAGGAGTACACCGCGAAGGGTGACCTCGTCCCTGACTCGGTGACGAACGCGATGGTGCGCGACCGCCTCGCCCAGGACGACGCGGCGCAGGGGTTCATCCTCGACGGCTACCCCCGCAACGCGGCCCAGGTCGTCGAGCTCGACACGATCCTCGCGGACCTGGGTGTCGCGCTGGACGGCGTCGTGGAGCTCACGGCGGACCGCGACGAGCTCCTCGCTCGCCTGGCGAAGCGCGCGGAGATCGAGGGCCGCGAGGACGACACCGAGGAGGCCATCGCGCGCCGCCTCGACATCTACGCCGAGCAGACGGCACCGCTCACGTCGGCGTACGACGAGCGCGGCCTTCTCGTCCGTGTCGACGGCATCGGCGACGTCGACGAGATCACCGGGCGCATCGTCTCGGCGCTGACCGCGCTCGTCGGCTGAGCGCCGGTCGTCCGTTCGTCAGGTTCTGGGGAGCAGCAGGGTGTTCGGTCGCGAGCGCATCGAGTACAAGACGCACGACCAGGTACGGTCCATGCGCAGTGCCGGCCTCGTGGTCGCGCGAGCGCTCGACACGGTCCGCGAGGCGGTCCGTCCGGGCATGACCACGTCCGACCTCGACGCGCTCGCCGCGGCGGTGATCGCGGACGCCGGCGCGACGCCGTCGTTCCTCGGCTACGAGGGCTACCCCGCGTCGCTGTGCGTGTCGGTGAACGACGAGGTCGTGCACGGCATCCCGGGCCCACGCGAGCTGCGCCCGGGTGACATCGTCTCCGTCGACTGCGGGGCGATCGTCGACGGCTGGCACGGCGACTCGGCCGTGTCCTTCGTCCTCGGCGAGGGCGAGCCGCGCGACGAGGCCCTCGTGGAGGCCACGCGGCGCGCGATGTGGGCGGGCATCGCCGCGCTCGCGACGAGCGAGCGGCTCGGCGACGTGGGCGCCGCGATCGAGGACTCGGTCCGTGTCTCGGGGGAGGCCGACGGCGTCTCCTACGGGATCGTCGAGGAGTACGTGGGTCACGGGATCGGCTCCGCGATGCACCAGCCGCCCGACGTCCCGAACTACCGCACGCGCGAGAAGGGCCCGCGGCTGCGCCCGGGCATGTGCCTCGCGATCGAGCCGATGCTGACGCTCGGCGACCGGTTCACCGAGGTCTGCGAGGACGACTGGACGGTCGTGACCGACGACGGCGCTCGTGCTGCGCACTGGGAGCACAGCGTCGCGATCCTCGACGAGGGGATCTGGGTCCTCACCGCACCCGACGGCGGGGCGGCCGAGCTCGCGGAGCTCGGCGTCCGCGTCGCACCCCTCGCTGCCTGAGCTCTCGGTGCGCCCCGACGCGTCGGCCCGTCCGGGTCGGGCGGGGGAGTGACGCGTCGCACGGTCCCCGACGCGCGCCCCGGTTTCGCGACTCTTGTCGGATGCCGTAGGATGGTCCGTCGGGTGTAGTCCGTGCACGTCGTTCGACCGGCCCCCGTCCCTCGGGACCCGGGCGACCGTCCCCGCACGCGGCTCCACGCACCTCCCACGAACGGACGACCCGCGGGTCGGGCGTGCGCGGGAGTACCAGCAGTTCAGACGAGAGTTAGCGGAGGACATGGCAAAGAAGGACGGTGTCATCGAGATCGAGGGCAGCGTGGTCGAGGCCCTGCCGAACGCGATGTTCCGCGTGGAGCTGGCCAACGGTCACAAGGTTCTCGCGCACATCTCGGGCAAGATGCGCCAGCACTACATCCGGATCCTCCCCGAGGACCGGGTCGTGGTCGAGCTGAGCCCGTACGACCTGTCCCGCGGCCGGATCGTCTACCGCTACAAGTAGTCGCCACGCGTCCACCCACTCACCCGCCTCGCCACCCGGATCCCGGGACCGCTCGTCGGTCGCGCCCGGAGCGGGGCACCACTGAGGGAACGAAGATGAAGGTCAAGCCCAGCGTCAAGAAGATCTGCGACAAGTGCAAGGTGATCCGCCGGCACGGTCGCGTCATGGTGATCTGCGACAACCTGCGGCACAAGCAGCGCCAGGGCTGAGCCCGCGCCTGCGCCACGGGTGACGGTCCCTCGGGACCGCGGTCACCAGGCCGCCCGTCACGACGACGGCCGGCCACCAGCGCACCACCACGAACCTGCTCGGCACCCCGGACGCGAGTCCGGGAGGAGAACGCCACAGGCAGGGGAACCCCCGGCTCGGAGGCCGGGGCCCACGGAGCTCCCCGTGGGAGGGCGGTGCGACAGACCTCCGACGAAGCACGAGGAGCCGAAAGGCACATGGCACGTCTCATCGGCGTCGACCTCCCCCGCGACAAGCGGCTCGAGGTCGCGCTCACCTACATCTACGGCGTCGGCCGTACCCGCGCCCAGCAGACGCTGGCCGCGACCGGCATCAGCCCGGACGCGCGCGTGAAGGACCTCGGCGACGCCGAGCTCGTCGCGCTGCGCGACTACCTCGAGGGCAACTACAAGCTCGAGGGTGACCTCCGTCGTGAGGTGGCCGCCGACATCCGCCGCAAGGTCGAGATCGGCACCTACCAGGGCCTGCGTCACCGCCGCGGCCTGCCCGTGCGCGGCCAGCGCACCAAGACCAACGCGCGTACGCGCAAGGGACCCAAGCGCACCGTGGCCGGCAAGAAGAAGGCCCGCTGAGCCAGTCCGCAGGGCGGGCCCCGCTCGGGTGCTGACGTCGGCCGCACGGTCCACGTCGTCCCGGTCGGAGATCCCCGCGGTCAGACCACCTCAGACCAGGAGAGAAACGAAAGATGCCTCCCAAGACTCGCGCCGCCGCTGGGCGCAAGCCTCGCCGCAAGGACAAGAAGAACGTCCCCGCCGGCCAGGCGCACATCAAGAGCACGTTCAACAACACGATCGTGTCGATCACGGACCCGTCGGGTGCTGTGATCGCGTGGGCCTCCGGCGGCGACGTCGGCTTCAAGGGCTCGCGCAAGTCGACCCCCTTCGCCGCGGGCCTCGCGGCCGAGGCTGCTGCCCGCAAGGCGCAGGAGCACGGCATGAAGAAGGTCGACGTCTTCGTCAAGGGCCCGGGCTCCGGTCGCGAGACCGCGATCCGCTCGCTGCAGTCGGCCGGCCTCGAGGTCGGCTCGATCCAGGACGTCACGCCGCAGGCGCACAACGGGTGCCGCCCGCCCAAGCGTCGTCGCGTCTGACCTTCGTCGTCGGCGTGCCGTCGACGGGCCGCCCGGTCACCGACCGGCCGAGCCCGTCGACGGCGCCCGTCACGGGGCAGACGCCTCCTGACGGGGTCGACGTACCCTTCCCGGCCGGGTGGACAGAGTCCCGGCCGGGGCCGCGTGCCGCAGGCACGCACCTCGCCTTGAACCGTGCAGCGTCATATGGCGGACGCTCGCCGAAAGGAAACCACCAGTGCTGATCGCACAGCGCCCCACCTTGACCGAAGAGGTCATCTCGGAGAACCGTTCGCGCTTCTCCATCGAGCCGCTGGAGCCCGGCTTCGGCTACACGCTCGGCAACTCGCTGCGTCGCACGCTGCTGTCGTCCATCCCGGGCGCGGCGGTCACCTCCATCCGCATCGACGGTGTGCTCCACGAGTTCACCACCGTGCCGGGTGTGAAGGAGGACGTGACCGAGGTCATCCTCAACATCAAGAACCTCGTCGTCTCCTCGGAGAACGACGAGCCCGTCGTGATGTACCTGCGCAAGCAGGGTGCTGGTGCGGTCACCGCGGCGGACATCGTCCCGCCCGCGGGTGTGGAGGTCCACAACCCCGAGCTGCACATCGCCACGCTCAACGACAAGGGCAAGCTCGAGATCGAGCTCACCGTCGAGCGCGGCCGTGGGTACGTCTCGGCCTCGCAGAACAAGTCGTTCGACGCCGAGATCGGGCGCATCCCGGTCGACTCGATCTACTCGCCGGTCCTCAAGGTGACCTACAAGGTCGAGGCGACGCGCGTCGAGCAGCGCACGGACTTCGACAAGCTGGTCGTGGACGTCGAGACGAAGCCGGCGATCTCGCCGCGCGACGCGCTCGCGTCGGCGGGCAAGACGCTGGTGGAGCTCTTCGGCCTGGCCCGTGAGCTCAACGTCGAGGCCGAGGGCATCGAGATCGGCCCGTCGCCGACGGACGCGGCTCTCGCCGCGGACCTGGCGCTGCCGATCGAGGAGCTCAACCTCACGATCCGCTCGTACAACTGCCTCAAGCGCGAGGGCATCCACCAGGTGGGCGAGCTCGTCGCACGCAGCGAGGCGGACCTGCTGGACATCCGCAACTTCGGTGCGAAGTCCATCAACGAGGTGAAGGAGAAGCTCGCCGAGCTCGGCCTGTCCCTCAAGGACTCGCCGCTCGACTTCGACCCGTCGGCCGCCGCGTACTACGACGGCGACGACGACGAGGCGACGTTCTCGGACACCGAGCAGCAGTACTGAGCCTGCGGCTCTAGACACCTCAGCGCGTCCGGGTCGGTACCTGCGGCGCGAACACTTCCCAAGGAGCACATCCCATGCCTACCCCCGCCAAGGGCGCCCGGCTCGGCAGCGGACCGGCTCACGAGCGCCTGATGCTCGCGAACCTGTCCACCCAGCTGTTCGAGCACGGCCGCATCACGACCACCGAGACCAAGGCGAAGCGCCTGCGCCCGGTGGCCGAGCGCCTCATCACGTTCGCGAAGCGTGGCGACCTGCACGCGCGTCGTCGCGTCCTGCGCGTCGTGCGCGACAAGTCCGTCGTGCACACGCTGTTCACCGAGATCGCCCCGCAGATGGCGGAGCGTGAGGGCGGCTACACGCGCATCACGAAGGTCGGCACGCGCAAGGGCGACAACGCGCCCCTCGCCGTGATCGAGCTCGTGACCGAGCCCGTCAGCCCCAAGCAGGCCGTCGTCCGCGAGGCGGAGAAGGCCGCGGAGAAGGCGAGCAAGAAGAAGGCGGACAAGCCGGCCAAGAAGGCCGACAAGGTCGAGGACGCGCCCGTCGAGGACGCTCCCGCCGCCGTCGAGGACGCTCCCGTCGAGGACGTCCAGGACGCGCCCGTCGAGGACGCCGCCGAGGAGAAGAAGGAGGCCTGAGCCTCCTCGATCGACTCTCGGGGTCCTCCGCGACCCCACGCCGCAGGGCCCGGGACCGTATGGTCCCGGGCCCTGCGCCGTCCCCGGGTCCGCGGTCCCGTGGTCCGCGCCTCGCGGGGTCCGCGACGTCCCCCGACACCGAGCGGGATGGTGTCGTCCGAGGCGCGGTCTGCCCGACAGCAGGCCCCCGGTCGAGCGCACGGCCGCGCCGCGACCTAGGGTCGACGCGTGCCTCCTGATGACACCACCGCCGGTACGGGGCGGGCGGCGTGGCCGCCCGTCGTCCTCGTGCACGGCTCGCGCACGTCGCGGTCGATGTGGCGTGACCAGCTCGCGGCCCTGCGCCGTGCGGGGGTCGACGCGCTCGCCGTGGACCTGCCGGGGCACGGGGCGCGGCGGGGCGAGCCGTTCACCCTGGACGGTGCCGTGGAGGCCGTCACGGCCGGGATCGACGACGTGGGCGGCCGCGCGCTCGTCGTCGGCCTGTCGCTGGGCGGCTACGTCGCGATCGAGACGCGGGCGCGGCACCCCGAGCGTGTCGTCGGCCTCGTGGCCGCCGCGTGCTCGACCCCGCCCGCCACGCGGCTGCGCGGGGGCTGGCTCCTCCTCGCGCGCGGCATCGAGCGGCTGCCCGACGGCGGAGCGGGGCTCAACCGGGCGCTCGTCGACCGCGCGCTCACGCCGCAGGGCGCGGCCGACCTCGCGGCGGGCGGCTTCGCGCTCGACGTGATGAGCGCGATCCTGCGCGAGGTCGAGGCGGTCGACCCCGTGACCGCCCTCGCCGCCACGGACTCGCCCGTGTGGCTGGTCAACGGCCGGTGGGACCACTTCCGGTTCGGCGAGCGCGGCTTCGTGGAGGCGGCGCGGCGCGGGGGAGCGCCCGCGCGGCTCGTGGTCGTGCCGGGCGCCCGGCACCTCGTGAGCCTCGACGCACCCGTCGCGTTCAACCGGGTCCTGCTCGACGCCCACCGCGTGGTCGTGAGGGACGGACCGGCGGCCGAGGAGGGTGGGGCCGCGCGGCCGCACCTCGGGCCGCGCCGCACGGTCGCGCGCTGACGCGGTCAGGCGGGCGTCAGGGCCCAGGCGCGTGCCCCGCCGACGAGCGCCGCGGAGTTGGGCACGACGACGACGTCGTCGCCCAGGCGGTCGAGGACGCTCGGGGTGATCTGGCGCGAGTTCCCGCCGCCCAGGTACAGCCGGTCCCACCAGAAGACGGGCCGCAGACCCTCCACGACCGTGAGGACGCGCCGCGACCACAGCCCGTTGCCGAGCCGGCGCCGCTCGGGCTCGCCGACGTACTCGTCGTAGGTGGTGCCGCGGCGCACCGGCGCGCGCGACCACTCGAGGTGCGGCGCGAGCCGTCCGCCGTCGAAGAGCGCCGAGCCCAGCCCCGTCCCGAGCGTCAGCACGAGCTCCAGCCCGGACGCCGCGACGACGCCGGCGCCGTGCACCTCGGCGTCGTTGAGCACCAGGGCGGGCACGCCGAGGCGCGCGACCACCGCGGCCTGGACGTCGAAGCTCGTCCATGCCTCGACGAGGGCGGGGTCCACGCGCGAGCGCGGGCCGCTGCGCGTGACGTAGTGCGGCGTGTGCACGACGACGCCGCGCCGGATCATGCCGGGCATGCCGACGGTGACCCGGTCGGCGCGGGGCAGCGTGGCCGCGATCTCGGCGATCGTCTCGACGAGCAGCCCGGGCGGCAGCGGGTAGGGCGTGGGGACGCGGACGGCGGCGGCGTGCGCGGTGCCCGACGCGTCGAGCACGTTCGCCTTGATCCCCCCGCCGCCGCAGTCGACGGCGAGGGTGCGGACGTCAGCGCGGTCGCCGGTCATGTGCGGCAGCGTAGGCAGACGGCGCGCGCACCGCACGGCCGGGCGACTACGGTGAACTCCCGTGAGCGACGCCCCACCCCCCGACGCACGTCCCGACGCCCGGCCTGCCACCCCCGCCGGAGCACCGGGCACCTCGTCGGGCGCCTCGTCGGGCACCTCGTCAGGCACCGCACCGGACGCCGCGGCGACGGACCGGCACGAGCCGCCCGACGGCGTCGTGCGCGTCCGCCTCGACCTCGCCTACCAGGGGACGGACTTCGCCGGCTGGGCCCGCCAGCCCGCGCTGCGGACCGTCCAGGGTGCGATCGAGGACGGTCTGGCGACGCTCCTGCGCGGCCCGGCGCCCCGCCTGACGGTGGCGGGACGCACCGACGCGGGGGTGCACGCGCGCGGCCAGGTCGCGCACGTCGACCTCACGCGGGACCAGTGGGACGCCCTGCCCGGGCGCTCCGACCGCACCCCCGGCGACGCGCTCGTCGCGCGGCTCGGGGGGGTGCTCCCGGGGGACGTCGTCGTGCACCGCGCGGCGCCGGCCCCCGTCGGGTTCGACGCGCGGTTCTCGGCCCTGCACCGTGCGTACACGTACCGGGTCGCGGACGACCCGGTGCAGCGCGACCCGCTGCGGCGGGCGTGGGTCCTGTGGAACCGGCGCCCGCTCGACGTCGCCGCGATGGACGCCGCCGTGCGGCCGCTGCTCGGCGTGCGCGACTTCGCCGCGTTCTGCAAGCCCCGGCCCGGGGCGACGACGATCCGCGAGCTCCAGCACCTGTCGTGGTCGCGTCCCGCGGACGGGCCCGACGCGGGCCTCGTCGTCGCGCACGTCCGCGCGGACGCGTTCTGCCACAACATGGTGCGCGCGCTCGTCGGCGCGTCGCTCGCCGTGGGCGAGGGCCGGCGCGGCGTCGACTGGCCCGCGCAGCTCCTCGCGAGCCGACGGCGCGACGCGGGCGCCGGCGTCGTCCCGGCCCACGGCCTCGTGCTCGAGGAGGTCACGTACCCGCCCGACGACGAGCTGGCCGCCCGCGCCGACCGGATCCGCGCCGTCCGGAACGAGGAGGACGTCTGGGACGAGGGCGCGTCGCGCGACCCGGGCTGAGCACCGTGGGGCTACGCCGTCACGGCTCCTCGACGACGTGCACGGCGGCCTCCTCGGCGCCCGCGGCGCCCCCGGAGATCCCCTCGTCGTCGGCGTAGGTGTCGTTCTGGCGCCCGTCGAGCGCGTCGGGGTCGGCGACGAGGCGGCCCGAGCGGGTGTCGTCGGGGCGCTCGAGCGGGTCCCGGTCCCACTCCTCGGGCTCCTCCTCGGCGAGGCGCTGGTCGAGCGTCTCGCCGTGCACCTCCTCCCACGGCGTCTCGCCGAAGTGGTTCTTCCGCGGGCGGTCGGGCGGGGAGTAGCCCTCGTCGAGGACGTCGTCCACGCCGCGGTCGAGCAGCGTGTCCTCGGCCTGGAGCTGGTCGTTGTCGCCCTCGGCGCCGGTCTCCGGGTCCGGGCTGGTGCCGGTGGTGTCTTCGCTCATGCGTCCACAGTGTCACCTCGTGCGGTCGGACGCAGCATCTGCGCCCCGACCTGCACCGACGTGCCGCCGGCGATACCGTGGGACGGGTCGTGCGCGTCGCGGCCACCCCGTGAACGAGCCCGAGAACCGAGGACCACCATGGCCGGCATCGACGACATCCTGTCCACCATCCCGCTCGACCAGCTCGCCGGTCGGCTCGGCGTCGACGAGGCGACTGCGCAGCAGGCCGTGGGCGCGGCGCTCCCCGCCCTGCTCGGCGGGCTCCAGGCGAACGCGCAGGACCCTGCGGGCGCGGCGTCGCTCGGCAAGGCCCTCACGCAGCACGACCCGTCGCTCGTCGAGGGCGGGGTGAACCTCGACGACGTGGACACCGCCGACGGCGAGAAGATCGTCCGCCACGTGTTCGGGTCGAACGAGGAGGCCGTCGTCGCGCAGCTCGCGGACTCGACGGGCACGCAGCAGGGGCTGCTGTCGAAGGTGCTGCCCGCGCTCGCCCCGATCGCGCTGGCGTTCCTCGCGAAGCAGCTCGGGGGCAAGGGCTCCGGCGCGGGCTCCTCGTCGACGGCGCAGGAGAGCGCGGGCGGTGGCGGTCTGGGCGACCTGCTCGGCGGCCTTCTGGGCGGCGGCTCCGGTGGCTCCGGGGGAGGCCTCGGGGACCTGCTGGGCGGCCTGGGCGGCCTCCTCGGGGGCGGCCGGCGCTGAGCCCGGGGCCGACGCCGGTCGTCCCGCTCGGGGCGGGCCGACGCCGGAGCGGGTGGGGGTGCGCGGAATCCGCGTGACCTGGCGGGTCCCGCCGGGGGACGATGGCCTCGTGGGACACCTCGACCTCAGCGACGTCACGTATCACCTGCCCGACGGGCGCACGCTCCTCGACGGTGTGAGCCTGCGCGTCGCGGACGGCGCGCGCGTCGCGCTCGTCGGGCCGAACGGCGTCGGCAAGTCGACGCTGCTGCGCATCGTCACGGGCGACGTCGCGCCGCACGGCGGGGCGGTCGTGCGCAGCGGCGGCCTCGGCGTCATGCGGCAGGACGTGGGGCGCATCGACGACGACCGCACGGTGCGCGACCTGCTCGTCGAGCTCGCGCCGGCCGCGGTCAAGGAGGCGGCGCTCGAGCTCGCCGAGGCCGAGCACGGCATCATGACGGTCGACGACGAGCCCGCCCAGCTCCGGTACGCCCAGGCGCTCGCGGACTGGGCCGACGTCGGGGGCTACGACGCCGAGGCGGCGTGGGACGAGGTGACCGACGAGGTGCTCTCCGTCCCGTTCGAGAAGGCGCAGTGGCGCGACGTGCGCACGCTGTCCGGCGGCGAGCAGAAGCGCCTGGCGCTCACGGCGCTGCTCCGCGGGCCCGAGGAGGTCCTGCTGCTCGACGAGCCGGACAACCACCTCGACGTGCCGACCAAGCGCTGGCTCGAGGAGCGGCTGGTCGCGTCGCCCAAGACGGTCCTGTACGTCTCGCACGACCGCGAGCTGCTGTCCCGCACGGCGACGCAGGTCGCGACGCTCGAGCCGACGCCCGGCGGCGGGACGGTCTGGGTGCACGGCGGCGGGTTCGCGACCTACGCGCAGGCGCGCGCGGACCGGCGCGAGCGCCTGGCGGAGCTCGCGCGGCGCTGGGACGAGGAGCACGCCAAGCTGCGCGAGCTCGTGCATACGCTCAAGACCAAGGCCGCCTACAACGACGGGCTCGCGAGCCGGTACCAGGCGGCGAAGACGCGCCTGCGCAAGTTCGAGGAGGCGGGCCCCCCGGAGGTGATCGCGCGCGAGCAGCGCGTCACCGTGCGCCTCACGGGCGGTCGCACCGCCAAGCGCGCCGTGACGTGCGAGGAGCTGGAGCTCACCGGCCTCATGCGGCCGTTCGACCTCGAGGTCTTCTTCGGGGAGCGCGTCGCGGTGCTGGGCTCGAACGGGTCGGGCAAGTCGCACTTCCTGCGGCTGCTCGCGGCCGGCGGGAGCGACCCCGAGCCCGGGGTGGTGCCCGATCCCGCGACCTCCGACGGCGTCCGGCCCGACCCCGTGGCGCACACGGGCCGCGCGGTGCTCGGCTCGCGCGTGCGGCCGGGCTGGTTCGCCCAGAACCACGACCACCCGGAGCTGCGCGGGAGGACCCTCCTGGAGATCCTCCACCGCGGCGACGGGCACCGGGCGGGCATGGGGCGCGAGGGCGCGAGCCGCGCGCTCGACCGCTACGAGCTCGTCGGCCAGGCGGAGCAGCGCTTCGAGACCCTCTCGGGCGGGCAGCAGGCGCGGTTCCAGATCCTCCTGCTCGAGCTCGACGGCGCGACCCTCCTGCTGCTCGACGAGCCGACGGACAACCTCGACCTGCACTCGGCCGAGGCGCTCGAGGCCGGCCTCGCGGCGTTCCAGGGCACGGTGCTCGCCGTGACGCACGACCGGTGGTTCGCGCGCGGGTTCGACCGCTACCTGGTGTTCCGCGGCGACGGCGAGGTCGTCGAGGCGCCGGAGCCGGTCTGGGACGTCGAGCGCGTGCAGCGGGCGCGCTAGCCGCCGCGTGCTGGGGGCGGGCGCCGCCGTCCCTATCCTGGTGGGCATGGCCGTCCACAAGATCGTGCTCTTCTACGCCTTCACGCCGCTGCCCGACCCGCGCGCGGTGCAGCTCTGGCAGCGGGCGCTGGGGGAGCGGTGGAACCTCACGGGCCGCGTGATCGTCGCGGAGCACGGGATCAACGCGACGCTGGGCGGGACGGTCGAGGACCTCAAGCAGTACGTGAAGACCACCCGGCAGTACCCCGGCTTCGAGGGCATCGACGTCAAGTGGTCCGACGGCACGGGACGGGACTTCCCGCGCCTGTCCGTGAAGGTGCGTCCCGAGCTGGTGGCCTTCGGCGTCCCGGGCGAGATCGTGGTCGACGAGAGCGGTGTCGTGGGGGGCGGCACGCGGCTGAGCCCTCAGGCCCTGCACGACCTCGTGGCCGAGCGGGGAGACGACGTCGTGATGTTCGACGGCCGGAACGCGTTCGAGGCGGAGATCGGGCGGTTCCGCGGGGCGGTCGTGCCGGACGTCGCCACGACGCGCGACTTCGTCGCCGAGATCGACTCGGGCCGCTACGACGACCTCAAGCAGCGGCCGGTCGTCACGTACTGCACCGGCGGCGTGCGGTGCGAGGTGCTGTCCGCGCTCCTGACCGCCCGCGGCTTCGAGGAGGTGTACCAGCTCGACGGCGGCGTCGTGCGGTACGGCGAGG
The DNA here is from genome assembly GCF_006539945.1 of Cellulosimicrobium cellulans. Lineage (GTDB taxonomy): Bacteria > Actinomycetota > Actinomycetes > Actinomycetales > Cellulomonadaceae > Cellulosimicrobium > Cellulosimicrobium cellulans. The sequence continues at coordinate 94,924 of NZ_BJNZ01000004.1, forward strand.
CGTTCGGGTCGCAGGGGCTGTGGGAGGGATCCCTCTACGTGTTCGACGAGCGCATGCACGTCGACCTCGGCCCGGGGTCGGCCCCGCTCGGCGCGTGCACGGGGTGCGGGGCGGCGACGGCGAAGTACGAGAACTGCGCCGACCCGAGCTGCCGGACGCTGCGCCTGTACTGCCCGGACTGCGTGCACGTCGCGCGCTCGACCCGCTGCGCGACGTGCGTGGTCGAGCGCCCGGCCACCGGCCTGCCCACCGCTCCCGCCGCTTTGACCGGTGGCCTGCCTCGCGGGTAGTCTGGTGAGTCGTTGTGCTCATCTCACGACACCCGTGTCGCTAGCGCGCCCACTCGCTGCCGGCCAAGGAGCGGGTGTCGACCGAGCCCGCCGCGCAACGACCTGCCCTCTCGGCCGCACGCTTCAGCGGCCGAAGAAGACATTCTGAGACAGAAACGAAGGCTACGACCGTGCGTACGTACACCCCGAAGCCCGGCGACGTCCAGCGCGACTGGTACGTCATCGACGCGACCGACGTCGTCCTGGGCCGCCTGGCCACCCACGTGGCCACCCTGCTGCGCGGCAAGCACAAGCCGACCTTCGCTCCGCACGTCGACGGCGGTGACTTCGTCATCGTCATCAACGCCGGCAAGGTCGCCCTGAGCGGCAACAAGCGCGAGCAGAAGATGGCCTACAACCACTCCGGGTACCCGGGTGGTCTGCGTGCCGTCGCCTATGGCGACCTGCTCGACAAGCACCCCGAGCGTGCTGTGGAGCGTGCCGTGCGCGGCATGCTCCCCAAGACCACCCTCGGTCGCGCCCAGTTCGGCAAGCTCAAGGTCTACGCGGGTGCCGAGCACCCGCACGCCGCGCAGCAGCCGAAGCCGTTCGAGATCACCCAGGTCGCGCAGTAATCGCCGCCCAGGCGTAGCGCACAGAGAGACGCGAGGACACCACCCGTGGCCGAGACCACCGTCGACACCGACACCCTGGGCGACGAGACGCCCAGCACCTACACCTCTGAGTCCGCCGCCCCCACGGGCCGCGGCCAGAGCATCACCGCCCCCGGCCAGGCCCTGGGCCGCCGCAAGGAGGCCGTGGCGCGCGTGCGCCTCGTCCCCGGGACCGGGCAGTGGAAGATCAACGGGCGCTCGCTCGAGGACTACTTCCCGAACAAGGTTCACCAGCAGCTCGTGAACTCCCCGCTGAAGCTGGTCGACGTCGAGGGTCGCTTCGACGTCGTCGCCCGCATCAGCGGCGGCGGCACCTCCGGCCAGGCCGGTGCGCTGCGCCTCGGCATCGCGCGTGCGCTCAACGCGATCGACGCCGAGCACAACCGCCCCGCGCTGAAGAAGGCCGGCTTCCTCACTCGCGACGCCCGCGTCGTCGAGCGCAAGAAGGCCGGTCTCAAGAAGGCTCGTAAGGCACCGCAGTACTCCAAGCGCTGATCCGCGCTGTGCGCTCGTCGGCCCCGGTGGACCTCGTCCACCGGGGCCGACGTCGTTTGTGAGGGACGGTGACCAAGCCCCGTGGAGGGCGTGGCAGGGCAGGCGGTCGTACGGTCGACGTACGGCCGGTCGAGGAAGGACTTTCCATGGGACGGCTTTTCGGCACCGACGGGGTGCGCGGGCTGGCGAACGGCAACGTGACGGGCGAGCTCGCGCTCGACCTCGGCGTCGCGGCGGCTCGCGTGCTCGCGAGCGGGCAGGAGGAGGGGCACCGTCCGCGCGCGGTGGTGGGGCGTGACACGCGGGTCTCGGGCGAGTTCCTGGGCGCGGCGCTCATCGCCGGGCTCGCGAGCGCGGGCGTCGACGTGAAGGACGTGGGGGTGCTGCCGACCCCGGCCGTCGCGTACCTGACGAGCACCATGGACGTCGACTTCGGCGTCGTGATCTCGGCCTCGCACAACCCGATGCAGGACAACGGGATCAAGTTCCTCGCGCGCGGCGGGGTCAAGCTCGACGACGCGGTCGAGGACCGCATCGAGAGCCTGCTCGGGCAGGAGTGGCAGCGCCCGACGCACGGCACGGTCGGCCGCATCTCGCCCGACCGTGGTCGCGCGGGCGGCGCGTACGTCGAGCACCTCATGGCGAGCATCGGCGCCGACGAGGACCACAAGCCGCTCGCGGGCCTGCGCATCGCGGTCGACTGCGCGAACGGAGCGGCGAGCGACGTCGGCCCCGCGGCGCTGCGTGCGGCCGGCGCGGACGTCGTCGTCATCAACGCGAGCCCCGACGGCCGCAACATCAACGCCGCGTGCGGCTCGAACCACCCGGAGCAGCTCCAGGCCGTCGTCGTGGCGTCCGAGGCGGACTTCGGCGTCGCGTTCGACGGCGACGCCGACCGCTGCATCGCGGTCGACCACGGCGGTACCGTCGTCGACGGCGACCAGATCATGGGCGTCCTCGCGCTCGCGCTCAAGGACGAGGGCGAGCTCCCGCACGACACGCTCGTCGTGACGGTGATGAGCAACCTGGGCCTCCTGCTCGCGATGCGCGACGCGGGGATCACGACCGTCCAGACGGCGGTCGGGGACCGGTACGTCCTCGAGGAGATGCGGGCCCACGGCTACGGGCTCGGGGGCGAGCAGTCGGGGCACATCGTGCTGTCGCGCTACGCGACCACGGGTGACGGCGTGCTCACGGCCCTCCAGCTCGCGGCGCGCGTCCGGGCGACGGGCCAGAAGCTCGCCGACCTGGCGAGCGTCGTGCAGCGCCTCCCGCAGACCCTCCTCAACGTCTCCGGCGTGGACAAGGCGCGCGCGTCGAGCGACGAGGCGCTGCTCGCCGCCGTCGCGGACGCGGAGCGGACCCTCGGCGAGACGGGTCGCGTGCTGCTCCGCCCGTCGGGTACCGAGCCGCTCGTGCGCGTCATGGTCGAGGCCGCGACGCAGCAGCAGGCCGACGCGGTCGCCGCACGGCTCGCGGGCGTCGTGCGGGACCGGCTCGCGCTGTGAGCGCCACAGGGCGGGCGGCGGGCGTGCGGCAGGGGGTCGACGAGGCGCTGCGCGAGCACGTGGTCGCGCTCCTCGACGCGTACGACGACGGCGTCCTGCCGATCGTGCAGGCGGGTCAGCCCGTGCTGCGTACGCCGGCGGTGCCGTACGCCGGGCAGCTCGGCGACGTGCTGCCACGGTTCCTCGAGGCGATGCGCGCGACGATGCACGCGGCGCCCGGGGTGGGCCTCGCGGCGCCGCAGGTCGGGATCGGGCTCGCGGTCGCCGTCGTGGAGGACCCGGGCACCCCTGACGCGGACGACGAGCGCGAGCGCCCGCCGCTCGCGTTCCGGGTGCTCGTCAACCCGCGGTACGAGGCCGTCGGCGACGAGACCAGGACCTTCTTCGAAGGCTGCCTCTCCGTGCACGGCTGGCAGGCGGAGCGGACGCGCGCCCGTTCGGTGCGCCTCACCGGGCAGGACGAGGCGGGCGAGCCGTTCGACGACGTGCTCACCGGGTGGGCGGCGCGGATCGTCCAGCACGAGACGGACCACCTGCGCGGCGAGCTGTACGTCGACGGAGCCGACCTGCGCACCCTCTCGTCCACGCTCGGGGTCGCGCGGCTCCCGGGCGCCTCGCGCGAGGCGGGCTGACCGGGCCACGCGGCCCTGAGCGGCGCGGGACGGGAGCGTCGGCGCGGGAGACTACGGGGGTGGACCCGTTGACCCGACTCCTCGCCGCCCCGCCCGACCTGCCGGTGGGGCACCACCTCGCCGACGTGGTCGCCGCGGTGCGGACGGTGGGGGCCGTCGTCGTGCAGGCACCGCCCGGCACGGGCAAGACGACCCTGGTGCCACCGGCTCTCGCCGTCGCCCTGGGGGACGCCCCGGGCGGGCGTGTCGTCGTGACGCAGCCCCGGCGGCTCGCAGCCCGGGCGGCGGCCCGGCGGCTCGCGTCGCTGCTCGGCGAGGACCTCGGCGGCACCGTCGGCTACACGGTGCGAGGCGAGTCGCGGACGTCGCGACGTACCCGGGTCGAGGTCGTCACGACGGGCACGCTCGTCCGCCGGCTCCAGCGCGACCCCGAGCTCCCGGGCGTGGCCGGGGTCGTGCTCGACGAGGTGCACGAGCGCCACCTCGAGGACGACCTCGCGCTCGCGCTCCTGGCGGACGTGCGCGAGAACCTGCGCGACGACCTCGCGCTCGTCGCGATGTCCGCGACGGTCGAGGCGGCGAGGACGGCGGAGGCGCTCGCCACGGGCTCGGGGGCCGTGCCGGTCGTCGCGGTCGAGGGCGGGCTCCACCCGGTCGACGTCGTCTGGTGCCCCGGGCGCGGCTCGCGCACGGACGCCCGCGGCACTGCGCCGGCGCTGCTCGACCACGTGGTCGCCACCACGCGCCGCGCGCTGGGCGAGCGGACGGGCGACGTCCTCGTGTTCGTCCCGGGCGCGCGCGAGGTGGACACCGTCGCGGGCCTGCTGGCACGCGGGCTGTCCGACGTGGACGTGCGTCCGCTGCACGGCCGCCTGCCCCCGCGCGAGCAGGACCGCGCGCTCGAACCCGGGCCACGGCGCCGGGTCGTGGTCTCGACGGCGGTCGCGGAGTCGTCCCTCACCGTCCCGGGCGTGCGGGTCGTGGTGGACGCCGGGCTCGCGCGCGAGCCGCGTACGGACGTGCGCCGAGGGCTGCCCGGCCTCGTGACGGTGGCGGTCAGCCGGGCGGGCGCCGAGCAGCGCGCCGGCAGGGCCGGGCGCGAGGGGCCGGGGGCGGTGTACCGGTGCTGGTCGGAGGGCGACCACGCGCGGCTCGCGCGGCACCCGGAGCCGGAGATCCGCACGGCGGACCTCACCGGGTTCGCGCTCGAGCTCGCGTGCTGGGGCAGCCCCGACGGCGCGGGGCTCGCGCTGCTGGACCCGCCGCCCGCGGCCGCCTGGGCCGCCGCGCGCGACGTGCTGCACGGGCTGGGGGCCGTCGGGCCGGACGGGGTGACGCCGCTCGGGCGCCGCATCGCCGCCGTCCCCGCCGACCCGCGGCGCGCGCGGGCGCTGCTCGACGCCGTCCCCGAGGTGGGTGCGGAGCGCGCCGCGGAGGTCGTGGCGCTGCTCTCGGAGGACGTGCGCGTGCCGGGGGCCGACCTGCCGGCCGCGCTGCGCGCGCTGCGCCGCGGCGGTCCGGGTTCCGGCGCGTGGGCCGCGCAGCGGGACCGGCTCGAGCGGGTGGCGCGTGCCGCCACGTCCGAGGACGACGCCGTCGGGGGAGCGGAGCGGGGTGGACGGCGCGGGCCGGCCGACGACGCCGCCGTCGGGCACGTCGTCGCGCTCGCGCACCCCGACCGGTTGGCCCGCCTGCGGCCGGGCGGAGAGACGTACCTCCTGGTCTCGGGGGCCGGCGCACGGCTGCCCCCAGGGTCGCCGCTGCAGGGTTCGCCGTGGCTCGCGGTCGCCGACGTGGACCGGACGGCGGGCCGGGCCGACGCCGTCGTGCGGTCCGCCGCGCCGGTCGACGAGGCGACGGCGCGGGCCGCCGCCGCGTCCGAGCTGCGGTCGACCGGCGTCGCCGAGTGGTCGGGCGGGCGCGTGCGCGCCGCCCGGGTGACCGCGCTCGGCGCGATCGAGCTCGCGCGCGAGCCGTGGCGCGACCCGCCCGCGGCCCTCCTGGTGGCGACCGTGCGCGACGGGCTGCGCCGGGACGGTCTCGAGAGCCTCCCGTGGTCCGACGGCGCGCTCCGGCTGCGCGACCGCCTGCGGTTCTTGCGCCGCGCGATGGGGAACCCGTGGCCCGACGTGGGAGACGACGCGCTCCTCGACGGCCTCGACGCCTGGCTCGGCCCTGACGTCCCTGCCGTCGCGCGGGGCAGGAGCACGGACCTCGCGGGCGCGCTGCGCCGCCTGCTGCCGTGGCCCGAGGCCGCCCGCCTCGACGCGCTCGCGCCCGAGCGGCTCGAGGTGCCGAGCGGGTCGCGCGTCGCGGTGGACTACGCGCAGGACCAGCCGGTGCTGGCCGTCCGGCTCCAGGAGACGTTCGGCTGGGCGAGCACGCCGCGCGTCGCGGACGGGCGCGTGCCCGTGCTGCTGCACCTGCTCTCCCCGGCGGGCCGCCCGGCCGCGGTCACGGCAGACCTGGCCTCGTTCTGGGTGCAGGGCTACCCGCAGGTGCGCGCCGAGCTGAGGGGCCGCTACCCCAAGCACGCGTGGCCGCAGGACCCGGGCACCGCCCAGCCGCTGCGGGGGACGCCACGCCCGCGCCGGCGCGACGTCTGAGCGGGCGGAGGGCCCTGGTCCTCACGACGTACGCTCTCGTCGCGAGAAGTCGTTCGTCGGGATGACGACGTCGTCGGCCGCGGCACGGAAGACTCGTCACCGGGCGCGGCGCTGCCGGGCGGGAATCCTCAGGGGTGAACCGGGGGTTTCCCTGATGGTCGAGGTCGTCGCGCTCCGTAGGCTAGTCATGGCGCAGGACGCCCGACCTGCCGCCGCCGCCAGCCTGGCCTCCCCGCCAGCCGACGAACGAGGACGCCGTTGCCCGACGCCGTGTCGACCTTCCTGGAGAATCTGGAGACCTGGATTCTCGCCCTCGCGGCGTCCGCGTGGATCTATCCCGCGCTGTTCGGCTTCGCGACGATCGACGGGTTCTTCCCGCCCATCCCGAGCGAGTCCGTCGTCATCACGCTCGCCGTGTCCGCGCACGCGACCGGCGAGCCGAACCTGCTGCTCGTGCTCCTGGTCGCCGCGGCGGGCGCGTGGACGGGCGACCAGATCGCGTTCTCGATCGGCCGTGCCATCGGCACCGACCGCGTCCGGTTCCTGCGCTCACCGCGGGGCCGCAAGGCCGTGGCCTGGGCGGAGCGGGCGCTCGCGCACCGCGGGGCGTCGTTCATCCTCGCCGCGCGCTACATCCCCATCGGCCGCGTCGCGGTGAACATGACGGCCGGCGCCGTGGGGTACCCGCGCCGCCGCTTCATGGCGTTCTCCGGGATCGCGGCCGTCACGTGGGCGGTGTACTCGGTCCTCATCGGTCTCGTCGCGGCCCAGTGGCTGGGCCACGAGCCGCTCCTCGCGATGGTCGTCGGCGTCGTCCTCGGGGTGGCTACCGGCTTCGTCATCGACCGCGTGCTCATGATGCGCGCGCGGCACCGGGGCGAGCTCCCGGTGGTGGTCCCCGTGCCCGCGGCGCCGACGAGCGGCGACCGGGCCCTGCAGGGGACGAGCGCGGACGTGACCGGCACGGTGGGAACCGGTACGGAGGTGACCGGGGTCGAGGCGACCGGCGCCGAGGAGGGCGTGTCGTCCGGCGCGCCGGGGCCGTCACCGTCGGGGAGCGCGGGCGGACCGGGCACGCCGCGCACGCCCGGCGCGGCACCCGGCGCCTGAGCCGAGCGGCCGCCCGCCGGATCCCCGTGACGGGTGCCGCCCGCCACGGCGTCGCGCAGGCTCAGAGCTTGCGCAGCCGGACGCGCTGGACCGAGTGGTCCGAGCCCTTGGTGAGCACGAGCGTCGCGCGGCCGCGCGTCGGCAGGATGTTCTGCTCGAGGTTCGGGGCGTTGATCGCGTCCCAGATCGACCTGGCCTTCTCGACCGCCTGCTCGTCCGTGAGGTCGGCGTAGCGGCGGAAGTACGACTCGGGCCGGGCGAACGCCGTGCGGCGCAGGGCGAGGAACCGGTCGACGTACCACTGCCGGATGTTGCGCGTGCGGGCGTCGACGTAGATCGAGAAGTCGAAGAAGTCGGAGACCGCGACCGTGGACTCGTCGTGCGCGCTCGGCCGGGCCGGCTGGAGGACGTTCAGCCCCTCGACGACCAGCACGTCGGGCTTGCGCACGACCGCCTCCGCCCCGGGCACGATGTCGTACGTGAGGTGGTCGTACACGGGTGCCTTGACCTCGGCGTGGCCCGCCTTGACCTTGGACAGGAACCGGATGAGCGCCCGGCGGTCGTAGGACTCGGGGAAGCCCTTGCGGTCCATGAGACCGCGGCGGGCCAGCTCCGCGTTGGGGTAGAGGAAGCCGTCGGTCGTGATGAGCTCCACGCGCGGCGTCTCTGGCCAGCGGGCCAGCATCTCGCGCAGGACGCGCGCGGTCGTGGACTTGCCCACCGCGACCGACCCCGCGACGCCGATGACGTACGGCGTGTTGCCCGTCTCCTCCCGGAGGAACGTCGACGTCGCCTCGTGGAGCCCCGACGTCGCGGTCACGTAGAGGTTGAGCAGGCGCGAGAGCGGGCGGTAGACGGCGTCGACCTCCGCGAGGTCGATGGGGTCGCCGAGACCGCGCAGCCGGGTGACGTCGTCGTCCGTCAGGGGGAGCGGCGTCGACTCCGACAGGCGGCTCCACACCGCGCGGTCGAGGTCGACGTACGGCGAGGACGACGGTGCCGCGAGATGGGCCGGCAGGAGGTCGGACGGGTCGTCGACGGGGAAGGACACCCGGCCGATTCTGCCGGATCCGCGGCGGTGCTGGTGCACGAGGGCCTTCGACTCCGGTACCGGCAGCCCGGAGGAGCGCGAGCGGTCGACCTCGGACACGTCGCGCCACGCCCGGCCTCGCGAACGTCGCGGGAGGGGTGCTCAGCGCGCACCGGCTCCAGCGCCGCGCTCCGGGTGCGTGGCACGACGACGACGCGGCGCGGGCTCGACGGCGGGGCCGGGGCCGGCGAGCGCGAGGTCCGGCAGCCGCGTCATGAGGGCGAGAGCGTCGGCCGGGGCGTGGGCGTCGACGTCGTTGTCGAGGTAGACCTCGACGTCGTGACCGGCCTCGCACCAGGCCCGGATGCGCTCGGCCCACGCGTCGAGGACGCGTGGCCGGTAGCCGCTCGTGTACAGCTCCTGGTCGCCGTGGAGCCGCACGTACACGAGGCGGCTCGTGACCGCCTCCACGAGCGGCCAGCGGCCCGCACCGTCCGAGATCGCGAAGGCCACCCGGTGCCGGCGCAGGAGGTCCAGCGCCTCGTCGCGCGCGAAGGACTCGTGGCGTGGCTCGAGCGCGTGGACCAGCGGACGGTCGACGTCCGCGTCGGTCCAGGCGGGTGCGCGCAGGCGGTCGTCGTGGTCGCCGGCGAGGCGGGCGGCCTCGGCCGTCGTGCGGGGCAGGAGGGCGAGGAACTCGTCGAGCCGCTCGGGGTCGAAGGTCGTGCGCGCCGGGAGCTGCCACAGCACCGGCCCGAGGCGGTCGCCGAGGGCGAGGACGCCGCTCGCGAAGAAGTTGGCGAGCGGCGTGCGCGCGTCCCGCAGCCGCTTCATGTGGGTGACGAAGCGCGGTCCCTTGACCGCGAACGTGAACCCCTGGGGCGTCTGCTCGCGCCACGCGACGAACGACGACGGGCGTTGCAGCGAGTAGAACGACCCGTTGAGCTCGACCGCGGGGAACACGGACGCGACGTGCTCGAGCTCTCGGCGCTGGGGGAGGCCGGGCGGGTAGAACGGGCCGCGCCAGTGGGCGTACCGCCATCCTGAGAGACCGATCCGTACGGTGGGCACGAGGTCCACCCTCACCGGGTCGGGCGTCGTTCGCCCGCGGGGGCGCTTTAGGCAGCGGACCTCACGAAAAACCGCGGGTTCGTGCGGCTCCGGAGTGGCGCACGTCGGTGGCTAGACTCGATCACCATGTGCGGAATCGTGGGCTACGTAGGCCCTGGAACCATGGTCGGAGAGGCCTCGGGGCGACCCCTCGACGTCGCTCTCGAAGGACTCGGCAGGCTCGAGTACCGCGGCTACGACTCGGCCGGGGTCGCGCTCGTCGCGCCCGGGATCGACGCCGTCGCGTTCGCCAAGAAGTCGGGCAAGCTGGCGAACCTCGTCGAGGAGATCGACCTGCACCCGCTCCCCGCGGCGACCGCGTCGATCGGGCACACGCGGTGGGCGACGCACGGCGGCCCGACCGACACGAACGCCCACCCGCACCTCGCGGACGACGACCGCCTCGCGGTCATCCACAACGGGATCGTCGAGAACTTCGCGACGCTCAAGTCCGAGCTGCTCGCCGAGGGCGTGCAGTTCCGGTCGGAGACGGACACCGAGGTCGCGGCGCAGCTCCTGGCCCGCGCCTACCGCGAGACCAAGGACCTCACGCTCGCGATGGGACGGGTCGCGCGCCGCCTCGAGGGCACGTTCACGCTCCTGGCCGTCCACGCCGACTCGCCCGACACGGTCGTGGGCGCTCGGCACGACTCGCCGCTCGTCGTCGGGCTCGGCGAGGGGGAGAACTTCCTCGGCTCCGACGTCGCGGCGTTCATCTCCCACACCAAGGAGGCGCTCGAGCTCGGCCAGGACCAGATCGTCACGATCACCCCGACGTCGGTCGAGGTGACCGACTTCGACGGCAACCCGGCCGAGGCCAAGCGCTACACGGTCGACTGGGACGCCGCCGCGGCGGAGAAGGGCGGCTTCTCGTCCTTCATGGACAAGGAGATCCACGACCAGCCGCACGCCGTCGCGGACACGCTGCTCGGCCGGACGGACCCGTCGGGCAAGCTCGTGCTCGACGATCTGCGCATCGACGAGGCCGTGCTCCGCTCGGTCGACAAGATCATCGTCGTCGCGTGCGGCACGGCGGCGTACTCGGGCCACGTCGCGAAGTACGCGATCGAGCACTGGTGCCGCATCCCGGTCGAGGTCGAGCTCGCGCACGAGTTCCGCTACCGCGACCCGATCGTCGACGAGAAGACGCTCGTCGTCGCCGTGACCCAGTCCGGCGAGACCATGGACACGCTCATGGCCGTGCGTCACGCGCGCGAGCAGGGCGCCAAGGTCGTCTCGATCGTCAACACGCACGGGTCGACCATCCCGCGCGAGTCCGACGCCGTGCTCTACACGCACGCCGGGCCGGAGATCGCGGTCGCCTCGACCAAGGCGTTCCTGTCGCAGATCACCGCCGCGTACCTGCTGGGCCTCTACCTCGCGCAGCTGCGCGGGAACAAGTTCCCCGACGAGATCTCGGCCATCCTCGAGGACCTGCGCGACATGCCGCGCAAGATCCAGACCGTCATCGAGCGCGGCGAGTACGTGCGCGCGACCGCCCGGTCGATGAAGGACGCCTCGTCGGTGCTGTTCCTGGGCCGGCACGTCGGGTTCCCCGTCGCGCTCGAGGGTGCCCTCAAGCTCAAGGAGCTCGCGTACATCCACGCGGAGGGATTCGCGGCGGGCGAGCTCAAGCACGGGCCGATCGCGCTCATCGACGAGGGCCAGCCGGTGTTCGTCGTCGTACCGTCGCCGAAGGGCCGCGAGGGCCTGCACTCCAAGGTCATCTCGAACATCCAGGAGATCCGGGCCCGCGGGGCGCGGACGCTCGTCATCGCCGAGGACGGGGACGACGCCGTGCGCCCCTACGCGGACGAGATCTTCTGGATCCCCGAGTCGCCCACGCTGCTCTCGCCGCTGCTGGCCGTCGTGCCGCTGCAGATCTTCGCGATGGCGCTCGCGACCGCCAAGGGACTCGACGTCGATCAGCCGCGCAACCTCGCGAAGTCGGTCACGGTCGAGTAACCCTCCGCCGAACCCGTCGCACGCCGTTCAGGTGGTCCTGGTTCGTCCGGTCTCCCGGACGAGCCAGGACCACCTGGCCGTGGTGCCTCGGTCGCCTGGTCGGGAGGCCGGCAGGGCGGGCGCCCGGTCGTAGGGTGGGCCCATGATCAAGGGCGTGGGGATCGACGTCGTGGACGTCGCGCGGTTCATGGAGACCCTCGAGCGGACCCCCCGGCTCCGGGAGAAGCTGTTCACGGCCGCCGAGCGCGACCTGCCGCCCGCGTCGCTCGCCGCGCGGTTCGCCGCGAAGGAGGCCATCGCCAAGGCGCTGGGGGCTCCCGCGGGCATGCGCTGGCACGACGCGACCGTCCATCGGGTCGTCGGAGGCCCGCCGGAGGTCGAGATCTCGGGCACGGTCGCGGCGCGCGCGGACGCGCTCGGTATCACCGCCTGGCACCTGAGCATCTCCCACGACGCCGGCATCGCCTCGGCCATGGTCGTCGCCGAGGGCTGACCGCCTCGAAGCGTGCTGTGGGCATGAAGAGGGCCCGGTTCTCGGCCGAGAACCGGGCCCTTCTCACGCCCACACGGTGCGGCGGTCAGGACTGGAGGGCCGGGACGACCTGGCGCTGGAAGAGCTCGAGCTGGTCGCGGTCGGTCGCGGCGAACGGGAAGTAGCCGATCGCGTAGCCGAGGCCCTGGTCGCGCAGACCCGTGAGCGTCTCGACGATCTGCTCCGGCGTCCCGACGAGCGGGCCGTTCCGCCACGACGCGACGTTGTCGTCCGCCTTCTCGGGGAACCAGCGCCGCGCGTGCTCCTCGATCCGGTCCAGCCGGTCCGCGACGTCCTGCTCGGTCTCGCCGATGACGACGTTGTAGTTGGCCGAGCGCGTGATCTCGCCGAAGTCGCGGCCGAGGTCGCGGCAGTGCTGCTCGAGCACCGTGGACTTGTGCGCGAACCCCTCGGGCGAGCCGTCGAAGTTCGTGTACTGCGCGTGCCGGGCCGCGATGCGCAGCGTCTTCTTCTCGCCGCCGCCCGCGATCCACAGCGGGATGCTCGGCTTCGCGCCCTCGCCGTCCACGACGACCCGCTGGAGGGGCTGCGGGTAGCACAGCGCGCCGTCCACCTGGTAGCGCCGGCCCTCGAACGTGCCCGACGACCCCGTGCGCCACATGCGCGCCATGATCTCGACGCCCTCGTCGAGCGCGCGCAGGCGCTCGCCCGCGCTCGGGAACCCGTACCCGTACGCGCGCCACTCGTGCTCGTACCAGCCCGCGCCGATGCCCATCTCGAGCCGGCCGCCGGAGACGTGGTCGACGGTCGCGGCGACCTTCGCCAAGTACGTCGGGTCCCGGTACGCCATGCACGTGCACATCTGGCCGAGGCGCACGCGCTGCGACGCCGCCGCGAACGCGGCCATGAGCGTCCACGCCTCGTGCGTCGCCTCGGTGCTCGGGGTCGGCGTGGTGTGGAAGTGGTCGTAGACCCACACGCCGTCCCACGCGAACTCGCCGCCCGGCAGGGGCTCGCCCGCCGCGGCGTTGTCGGCGTAGTGCAGGAGGGAGAGCATGGTCTTCCAGTGGTCCTCGGGCGCGACGTCGACGAGGTCGTAGCGCCAGCCCTGGGGGATGAAGAGTCCGAATCGCATGGTCGTCACCCTATGCGGGGCCACGCGGAGAGCCGCCCTGCGCCGTCCGCCGTCTCACCCTGCGGCGGTCCGCGGAGGCGACCCGGGTACGGGGTCGGCAGGATGAGGTCATGATCGAAGCCTGGTCCGCGGCCGACGTGCGTGCCGCCGAGGAACCGCTGCTCGCCTCGGGCGTCCCGCTCATGGAGCGTGCCTCGTTCGCGCTCGCGACGATCGTCGCGCGCGACCTGGCGCGACGGCGCTCGGTCGCCCTGCCCGACGGCGGACGTCGGGACGGGCGCGTGACGGGGGCGCGGGCGGTCCTGCTCGTGGGGTCGGGCAACAACGGCGGGGACACGCTCCATGCGGGTGCGTACCTCGCGCGCCGCGGCGTCGACGTGCTGGCCGTCCTCACCGGCGAGCACGCGCACGCGGGCGGGCTCGCCGCGCTCCTCGACGCGGGCGGCCGCGTCGAGGTGCTCGTCGGCAGTCCCGACGACACGACGCGCGCCGGCGGGCCGCACGACCACCTGGACCCGCACGTCGCCGACCGGGTCGCCGCGCAGGTCGCGCGCGCCGACGTCGTGCTGGACGGCCTCGTCGGCATCGGCGCCCGTGGACCGCTGCGCGGTGTCGCGGCGGACCTCGTGCGGCACGTCTCCGCGGTGCTCGACGGCGACGCGCACGCGGGCGGGGAGCCCGGCGGCGACGGCGTGCCCGGGGACGGCGGCGGGCGCTCTTCCGGGTCGGGCGCGCGCGGGCGCCCCTGGGTCGTCGGGGTCGACGCGCCGAGCGGGGTGGGCGTCGACGACGGCACGGTCCCCGGACCGGTGCTGCGGGCCGACCGCACGGTGACGTTCGGTGCGGCCAAGCCCGGGCTCCTCCTGCCGCCCGCGACGCACCTCGCCGGGCACGGCGCGGTCGTGGACATCGGGCTGCGCCTGGGCGCTCCGGCCGAGGGTGGCGGCGCGCCGCGGCCCGTCGTGCGACGCCTCGAGCGTGCAGACGTCGCGGCTCGTTGGGTCGTGCCGGGGCCGACCGACCACAAGTACACGCGCGGCGTCGTCGGCGTCGTCGCGGGTACGCCGACCTTCCCGGGCGCCGCGGTGCTCGTCGCGGACGCCGCGGTCCGGACCGGCCCGGGCATGGTCCGCTACCGCGGGCCCGACGACGTCACGCGTGCGGTGCTCGCGGCCCGGCCCGAGGTGGTGCCCGCCGCCGGACGCGTGCAGTCCTGGGTGCTCGGACCCGGCGTGCCGCCCGTGCCCGGACCGGACGACGACCCCGTGGACGACGGCGGCCAGCACGAGCGGGTCCGGTCCGCGCTCGCGGCCGCGACGGGCGAGCTCGCCGCGGACGTCGTGGGGGAGCGGGTGCCCGTGGTGGTCGACGCCGGGGCGCTGTCCCTGCTGCCCGACCGCTGCCCGCCGTCGGTCGTCCTCACGCCGCACGCGGGGGAGCTCGCGACCTTGCTGCGGTCGCGCGGCGACGACCTGACGCGCGCCGACGTCGAGGCCGAGCCGCTGCGGTGGGCGCGGCGCGCGCACGAGGCCACCGGTGCGACGGTGCTGCTCAAGGGGTCGGCGACCGTCGTCGTCGGGCCGGAGGGCGCGTGGTCCCAGGCGGACGCGCCGGCCTGGCTCGCGACGGCGGGGGCGGGGGACGTGCTCGCGGGGATCCTCGGCACCGTGCTGGCGGCGCACGCCGCGCGGGTCGTCCGGGAACCGGGGCTGGCCGCGGAGCTCGCTGCGGTGGCTGCCGTCGTGCACGGGCTCGCGGCGGAGCGGGCGAACCCGGGCGGTCCGGTCGCGGCGCTCGACGTCGCCGACGCGGTCCCCGCCGTCGTCGCGGAGCTGCTCGCCGCGCGCTGAGCGCGGGACCCACGCCGGTACCGTGGTGGACGTGGTCCCCCTCCCCGTGCGCGACGGCCTCAACCCGACGCGCCTCGTGCTGCCGCACGACGCCGAGAGCGTCGCGCGGTACCCGCGCACGCTCGACTACGTGCGCCACCGCTTCCCCGACGACGCGACCCGCCTGGCCGAGAAGGTCGCGGCGGGCGAGGTGGTCGACGGGCGCGGCCGGCCGGTCGACGCGACCACCCCGTACGAGCCGCGCGGCTTCGTGTTCCTCTACCGGGACCCGCCGGTAGAGCCCGACGTACCGTTCGAGGTCCGCGTGCTGCACCGCGACCGGGACCTGCTCGTCGTCGACAAGCCGCACTTCCTCGCGACGATCCCGCGCGGCTCGTACGTGGCGCGCTCGGTGCTCGTGCGGCTGCGGCGCGACCTCGACCTGCCCGACCTCAGCCCCGCGCACCGCCTCGACCGCGTGACCGCCGGCGTCCTGCTCCTCACGCTGCGCCCGCAGGTGCGGGGCGCGTACCAGGAGCTCTTCGCGCGGCGCGAGGTGCGCAAGACGTACGAGGCGGTCGCGCCGTGGGACCCGGCGCTGGAGCTGCCGGCGACCGTGCACAGCCGCATCGTCAAGCGGCGCGGCGTCATGCGCGCCGAGGAGGTCGACGGCGAGCCCAACGCGGAGAGCCGCGTCGACGTGATCGAGGCCGACCCGTCCCGCGGGCTCGCGCGCTACCGGCTCGAGCCGCGCAGCGGCAAGACGCACCAGCTCCGGCTGCACATGGCGCGCCTCGGCGTGCCGATCGTGCACGACAACTTCTACCCCGAGCCGTACGACGTCGCCCCGGAGGACTACACCCGCCCGCTCCAGCTCGTCTCGCGCTCGCTCGCGTTCGCCGACCCGCTCACGGGCCGCGAGCGCCGCTTCGAGACGGACCGCGTGCTCGGCTCGTGGTGAGCGGAGCGGTGACGCCCCGGCCCGGCCGACCGGCGACCGCTCGACCGTCCGCCGGGGGCGGGTGAGAGAATCGTCCACCGTGAGCGACACCCAGCGCACGACCCCGCCCGGCGCACCCGCCGGCGCCCCTGACCCCCACGCGTACCCGGCCCGCGCCGTCGTGGACCTCGCCGCGATCCGGGACAACGTCCGCGCCCTCGCCGGGCACGCGCCGTCGGCCCAGGTGATGGCCGTCGTCAAGGCCGACGCCTACGGGCACGGCCTCGTGGCGAGCGCGCTGGGTGCGCTCGCGGGCGGCGCGACGTGGCTCGGGACCGCGCAGCCGAGCGAGGCGCTCGCGCTGCGCGCCGCCGGGGTCGGGGTCGACCGCGCGCGCGTCCTCACGTGGCTGTACCCGCCCGGCGCCCCGCTGCGCGCGCTCGTGGAGGCGGACGTCGACGTCTCGCTCGCCGCGCGCTGGGCGGTCGACGAGGTCGTCGCCGCGGCTCGGGCCGCGGGAAGGACCGCGCGCGTGCACCTCGCGGTCGACACGGGTCTCGGCCGCAACGGGATCATGCCCGCCGACCTGCCGGACGTGCTCGACGCCGTCGCGCGCGCCCAGGCCGAGGGCGCGGTGCGCGTCGTCGGGCTGTGGTCGCACCTCGCGTTCGCGGACGAGCCCGGGCACCCGAGCGTCGGGGCGCAGGCCGACGTGCTCGACGAGGCCGTCCGCCTCGCCGAGCGCGCGGGCATCGCGCCCGAGCTGCGCCACCTCGCGAACTCGGCCGCGACGCTGACCGCGCCGCGCACCCACTACGACCTCGTCCGGCCCGGCCTCGCGGTGTGGGGCATGACGCCCGTGCCGCAGCTCGGGCCGCCGTCGCGGTACGGGCTGCGCCCCGCGATGACGCTCGAGGCGCGCCTCGCGACGGTCAAGCGCGTGCCCGGCGGGCACGGCGTCTCCTACTCGCACCACTACACGACCCCGCAGGACACGACGCTCGGCGTCGTCCCCCTCGGCTACGGCGACGGGATCCCGCGGCACGCCTCGGGCGGCGGGCCCGCCGGGGCGCCCGGCGGTCCGGTCCTCGTCGGCGCGCGTCCCGGAGACGGCGGGCGGGTCCTGCGCGTCGCGGGACGCGTGTGCATGGACCAGCTCGTGCTCGACCTCGGCCCGGACGCGGCCGAGCGGGCGGGCGACGTCGTCACGCTGTTCGGCGCGGGCGACGGCGTCGAGCACGACGGCGTCCCCACCGCCGAGGACTGGGCCCGGGCCGCCGGGACCATCAGCTACGAGATCACGACGCGCCTCGGCGCGCGCGTGCCACGCGAGCACGTGGGGACCCACGTGCTCGACGACGGCGCGCGAGCGCTGCTCGCGCACGACCCGAACCAGCAGAGCACGGAAAGGACGGTCCGCGCATGAGCGACGACCCGACCCCCTCGACGCCCTCCGCCGACGTGGCCGACGCGCACGGCGTCGTCGTGCTGCCCGACGCCGACGCGACGCGCGCGTTCGGCCGCGCCCTCGCGGGCGTCCTGCGCGCGGGCGACCTCGTGATCCTCACGGGCGACCTCGGCGCCGGGAAGACGACGCTCACGCAGGGCATCGGCGCGGGGCTCGGCGTGCGCGGCCAGGTCGCGTCGCCGACGTTCATCGTCGCGCGCGAGCACCCCTCGCTCGGTGACGGCCCGGCGCTCGTGCACGTGGACGCGTACCGCCTCGGCTCGCTCGACGAGGTCGACGCGCTCGACCTCGACTCGAGCCTGGACGAGTCGGTGACCGTCGTCGAGTGGGGCAGCGGGCTCGTGGAGGCGCTCGCGGGCGACCGCCTCGAGATCGTGCTCGAGCGCCCCCGCGGTGGCGTCGACCCTCGGTCGGACGACGCCCCGGAGGCCGGGGAGCGGCGCGTGTCCGTGCGCGGGGTCGGGGTGCGCTGGTCCGGCCTCGACGTCGCCGCGCTGGCCCGGTAGCGCCCGCGAGGAGAACAGTCCCGGTCCCGGCCGTAGGCTGGGGGCCGTGGCTGTTCTCGCGCTCGACACCTCCGCCTCCGTCACCGTCGCCGTCGTCTCCGACGACGGCGCCCGTCTCGCCCGTCGCGACGCCCCGGAGCGCCGCCGGCACGCCGAGGCGCTCGCCCCGCTCGTCGAGGAGGCGCTCGCCGACGCGGGGATCGACCGCCGTGACCTCACGGCCGTCGCCGTCGGCACGGGCCCCGCGCCCTTCACGGGCCTGCGGGTCGGCCTCGTCACCGCGCGCACGCTCGGCTTCGCGCTCGGCATCCCCGTGCTCGGCGTCCCGAGCCTCGACGCGATCGCCGCACAGGCCGTGAGCGACCTCGGCCTCGAGCCCGACGACGAGCTGCTCGTCGCGACCGACGCCCGCCGCCGCGAGGTGTACTGGGCGCGCTACCGCGTCGTCGCGCACGAGGGACCGCACGCCGTGCCGGTCCTGGAGACCGTCGCGGGTCCCGACGTCGGGCCGGCGTCCGCCGTCGCCGAGCACGCCGCCGGCGCGGTCGTCGTGGGGGAGGGCGGCGAGCTCTACCCCGACGCCCTCGACGGCGCCGACGACGCGCCGCTCGTGCCTGACGCCGCCGTCCTCGCGCGGCTCGCGATCGCGCGCCGCGCCGCGGGGACGGACCAGCCGACCGAGCCGCTGTACCTGCGTCGCCCGGACGTCCACGAGGCTGCCGCGCGCAAGCGCGTGAGCGACACCGCGCCCGCCGCGGCGCCCGAGGGGTCCCGATGAGCGCGCGCCGCTACGAGATCCGCCTGCGGCCGCTCAAGGCCGCCGACCTCGACCGCGTCGTCGAGCTCGAGCGCGAGCTGTTCGGGCGCGGCGCCTGGACCTACGGGATGCTCGCGGACGAGCTCGCGGGCCTCGGGCGCTGGTACGTCGCCGCGGAGCCCGTGCGGCTCTACGCCGCCGGCCCGCAGCCCGTCGTCGGCTACGCGGGCCTGTGGTTCGACGGCGACGTCACCCAGGTCATGACCCTCGGCGTCGACCCGGCGTTCCAGCACCAGGGCGTCGGCTCCACGCTCCTGGAGGCGCTCGTCGCGCGCTCGCGCGAGCTCGGCGCGGACGCTGTGCTCCTCGAGGTGCGGGTGGACAACGACCCGGCGCTCGCGCTCTACGCGAAGTACGGGTTCGAGCAGCTCGGCATCCGCAAGCGCTACTACCAGCCCGAGGACGTCGACGCCTACACGATGCGGCTCGAGCTCGGCACGACCGGGGCGCCCGGCGGGCCGGACGCGCCGGACTACGGCACCGCGCCCGACACCGGCGTCCTCGCGTGAGCGCGCCCGCGCCGCGCGGCCCGGTCCTCGGCACGGACCACCGCGGGCCGGACGCCGCGCGCCGTGACCGGGTGCTCGTGGCCGCGCCCGACCTGGCGGCGGCGCTCGCGGGGGAGCGCCCGCCCGTCGTGCTCGACGTGCGCTGGGCGCTCGGCCTCACCGACGGGCGCGAGCAGCACCGCGCGGGGCACGTCCCGGGCGCCGTGTACGTGGACCTCGAGACGGAGCTCGCGGCGCCGCCGTCGCCCGCGGCGGGCCGGCACCCGCTCCCCGACCCCGCCGACCTCCAGGCCGCGGCGCGGCGCTGGGGCGTGCTCGGGGACCGACCGGTCGTCGTCTACGACGCCGTGGGCGGCACGTCCGCCGCGCGCGCCTGGTGGCTGCTGCGCTGGGCGGGTCACGACGACGTGCGGATCCTCGACGGCGGGCTCGCCGCCTGGCAGGCCGCCGGGCACGCGCTCGACGAGGGCGACGTGCGGCCCGAGCCGGGCGACGTCGTCGTCACGCCGGGCGGGATGCCCGTCCTCGACGCCGACGGCGCGGCCGACCTCGCGGCGTCGGGCGTGCTGCTCGACGCGCGCGCGGGCGAGCGCTACCGCGGCGAGGTCGAGCCGGTCGACCCGCGCGCGGGCCACGTCCCCGGCGCGGTGAGCGCGCCGACCACGGACAACCTCGCCGCCGACGGGACGTTCCTGGACGCGGCCGCGCTGCGTGCGCGGTTCGCGGGCCTGGGGGCGCTGAACGGTGCGCACGACGCGCCCCCGGCCGTGGGCGTCTACTGCGGCTCGGGCGTGACCGCGGCGCACGAGGTCGCTGCCCTCGCGACGCTCGGCGTCGAGGCGGCGCTCTACGCCGGCTCGTGGTCGCAGTGGTCGAACGACCCGGCACGACCCGCCGCGACCTGACGGCACCGCGCCGCAGCCGCCGCGAGGCGGCACCGCGCCGCAGCCGCCGCGAGGCGGCACCGCGGTGGGGTGCCGCCTCGGCGGACGTGCGCTCGCGGCGGGGCCGCGGGTGTCAGACGGTCGCGATGGCCTGCTCGGGCGCGAGGCGCGGCGAGCGCGGGTAGGGCGTGCCGGTGCCGTCGGCCACGCCGACGTTGATGACGAGCATCGACCTCCAGCCGTTGTCGGCGAAGAACTCGGCGTCGATCCCGGCGCGGTCCATGCCGTTCATCGGGCCCGCGGCGAGCCCGGCGGCGCGCAGGCCGACGACGAGGTAGCCCGCCTGGATGTGGGCGTTGTCGCGCGCCATGCCGTCGCGGACCTCGGGGACGCCGTGGAGGTTGTCGCGCATGCCGGGCACGTGGGGGAACAGCGTGTCGAGGTGCTCGTGGAACGCGGGGTCGTACGCGACGACGAGCGACAGCGGCGCGTTCGCCACGCGCTCCTTGTTGCCGTCGTTCATGTGCGCGACGAGGCGCTCGCGGGCCTCGGGCGTGCGCACGGCCAGGATGCGCAGCGGGACGGTGTTCATGGCCGTCGGGCCCCACTTGACGAGGTCGTAGACCGCGGCGAGCTGCTCGTCGGTCACCTCCGCGTCGGTGAACTGCGCGGTCGTGCGCGCCTCGCGGAAGAGGCGGTCGGCCGTGGTCTCGTCGATCTGCAGGCTCGTGGGAGCCAGGGTGTCGGTGCTCATGACCGGGGCAACGGTTGAGCATTGAACCATCTTCCCGACAGGCGGTGTGACGTGCGCGACACGACACGGACCGGACGCGCGCGCGACTACCCTGGACGCCATGGTTTCCTCTGCGAGCTCCGGCGAGCCCCTGGTGCTCGGCATCGAGACGTCCTGCGACGAGACCGGCGTCGCGCTGGTCCGCGGTCGCGAGCTGCTCGTCGACACGGTCGCGAGCTCGATGGACGAGCACGCGCGCTACGGCGGCATCATCCCCGAGGTCGCGTCGCGCGCCCACCTCGAGGCGATGATCCCGACGATCGAGCGCAGCCTCGGCACGGCCGACGTCGACCTGTCCGAGGTCGACGCGATCGCCGTGACCGCCGGGCCGGGTCTCGTCGGCCCGCTCACGATCGGCGCGTCGGCCGCCAAGGCGCTCGCGCTCGCGCTCGGCAAGCCGCTCTACGGCGTCAACCACGTCATCGGCCACGCGGCCGTGGACGAGCTCGTGCACGGCGCGTTCCCGGAGCGCGTCATGGCGCTCGTCGTGTCCGGAGGGCACAGCTCGCTCCTCCTGGTCGACGACGTCGCGACGTCCGTCACCGAGCTCGGCTCGACGCTCGACGACGCGGCGGGCGAGGCGTTCGACAAGGTCGGGCGCCTGCTCGGCCTCCCGTACCCGGGCGGGCCGCACATCGACCGCCTCGCGCGCGAGGGCGACCCGACGGCGATCCGCTTCCCGCGTGGCCTCACGGCGCGCAAGGACCAGGAGAAGCACGCGTACGACTTCTCGTTCTCCGGCCTCAAGACGGCCGTCGCGCGGTGGGTCGAGGCCCGGCAGGACGCGAGGGAGGAGATCCCCGTGCACGACGTCGCCGCCTCCTTCGCGGAGTCCGTCGCCGACGTGCTCACCGCGAAGACCATCGCGGCGTGCGAGCGGCACGGCGTGTCGACGCTCGTCGTCGGCGGCGGCTTCAGCGCGAACTCGCAGCTGCGGGACATGGCCGCGAAGCGCTGCGCCGAGGCGGGCATCGAGCTGCGCATCCCTCCGATCCGCTACTGCACGGACAACGGCGCGATGATCGCCGCGCTCGGGTCCGCCGTCGTGCGGGCCGGCGTGGCGCCGTCGAGCCTCGACATCGGCGTGGACTCGTCGATGCCGTTGACCGTGACGCACGTGTGACCCCGGAGGCCGGTCTCACGCCTGACGAGGCGCTGCGGCGCGCCCACGCATGGGCGCACGCGGCCGCGTCGGCGGCGCCCGGTCCCGAGCGCGCCCACGCCGAGCACGCCGCGGCGTACTGGGCGGCGCAGCACCGGGCGCTCCTGGTGACCGTGCCGGCCTACGGGTCGGCCGCGCCGTACGGTCAGCCCTCCGGCGCTCCCGCGACCCAGCCCGCGTACGGGGCTCCGGCGGGGACCGCAGCCCCGTACGGGGCGTCCACCGTCTCGTGGGAGGTGCCGCGCCGGCGTCGGGGTCGTGCCGCGCGGGTCGTGATGTTCGTCCTCGTGCTCGTGGTGGCCGTCGTCGCGTACCTCGTCAACGACGTGCGCGAGGCGCGGGACGACGGAGCGGTCCTGCCCACCGAGCAGGAGGGCGCCGTGCCGCCTCCGACGGTCTGGGAGGACACGAGCCCCGACGCGGCGCCGTCGGCGACCGGCACCGAGGCCGCGTGGAAGGCGGGCGAGTACGCCGAGCCGTTGCCCGACCCGGTGCCGGGCGCGGCGCAGACCACGCCCTTCCTGCCCGACCATCCCGACCCCACGGCCTGGCTGCTCGCGCTCAACCCCGCCAACGAGGGCGTCCAGGTCGTCTTCACCGACGACCCGACGCTCAACTGCGGCATGGAGCACGTCGCGGAGCACGACGCGTACGCCGCGGGCTCGGCGGGCTGCTTCCAGCCCGCCCACCCGACCGTGCTGTTCGTGTGGTGGGGCGAGGACTCCGACCCGGCGACCAAGCAGGTCCTCCTCGCGCACGAGCTGTCGCACATGCTCCAGTGGTGGCACGAGTTCGACCTGATGCAGTCCGCCGTCGACTCCGGCCTCGCCGAGGACGAGGAGTGGCAGCACGCGGTCGAGACCGACGCGACGTGCCGCGTGCTGTCGTGGGGCGGGTACTCGGAGGCGGCGGCGGACCGCACGTCGTCGCCGTGCGACGCCGACGACTGGTCGCCGACGTGGCTCGCCGACCGCGCCGCGGACCTCGGCGTGGTCCTGCGCGACTACTGACCGTCCCCGGTGGACCGTCAGAGCGGGCGGCCCGCCCGCATCTCCGCGACGAGCGAGCGCACGACGGCGTCCAGCTCGCCCCCGTTGCGGCGCGCGACCGCCCGCTGGCGCTGGTAGGACGCACCGCGCCGCACGATCGTGCGCACGCCGTCGAGCTCGTCCAGGCACCCGAGCCGTGCGGCGACGGGCTCGAGCTCGACGAGCAGGCGCCCGACGGCGTCGGTCACGAGCTCCTCGTTGCCCTCGCGGTCGAGGATGATGATCGCGTCCATGCCGTAGCGCGCGGAGCGCCACTTGTTCTCCTGCGCGAACCACGGGGGGATGCTCGGGAGCTCGCGGCCCTCGTCGAGCAGCGTGGAGAAGTGCTCGACCAGGCAGTGCGTGAGCGCGGCGAGCGCGAGCAGCTCGGAGATGTTCGTGACGCCGTCGCAGATGCGGGTCTCGAGCGTGCCGAACTGCGGGGCGGGGCGCAGGTCCCAGCGGATCTCGTCGAACGCGTCGATGACCCCCGTGTGCAGCATGTCCGCGACGTAGCCCTCGAGCTCCTCCCACGTGGCGAACTGGAACGGGAGCCCCGCGGTGGGGAGCTGCTGGAACATGAGCGCGCGGTTCGACGCGTACCCGGTGTCCTTGCCGCCCCAGAACGGCGAGCTCGCCGAGAGCGACTGCAGGTGCGCGAACGTCGTGAGCATCGCGCGCTGGATCGGCAGCACCTTGGCGCGGTCCTCGATGCCGACGTGCACGTGCACGCCGTAGATGAGCATCTGCCGGCCCCACCACTGAGTGCGGTCGATGAGGGTGTTGTAGCGCTGCTTGTCGGTGACCTTCTGCTGCGCCCAGCGCGCGAACGGGTGCGTGCCCGCGCTCATGAGCTCCACGCGCAGCGGGTCAGTCACCGCCCGGAGCTCCTCGATCGAGCGCTCGAGGTCGCGACCCGCCTCCCCGACGGTGCGGCACACGCCGCTCACGACCTCGACCGTGTTCAGCAGCAGCTCCTGCTTGATCGACGGGTGCGTGCCCCCGCCCTCCGGGCGCACCGCGTCGAGGACCGTCTGCGCGACCTGGCGCAGGTCGCCCGAGTCGGCGTCGACGAGCGCGAGCTCCCACTCCAGCCCGACGGTCGAGCGCTCCGACCGGGCGAACGGGATCGCGGTGCGCCGCGGCAGGACGCTCACCGCGGACCCTCCTGGACACCGCTCTGCGGGGCGCCAGTCGAGGTGGCACCGAGCGGCTCGACGACGAGGACCTGCTGGGACCCGCCCACACGCGTCAGGACGATCGTGGCGGTCGCGTCGCCCGTGAGGGCGAGCTGGCGGCGGAGCTGCTCGGGCGTGACGGCCGTGCCGCGCTTCTTGATCGTCAGGCGTCCCACGCCGCGCTCGCGCAGGTACGAGCGCAGCCGCTTGAGGCCGAACGGCATCGTGTCGAGCACGCGGTAGCCGCGCGCGAGGCCGTCCGCGAGCCCGGTCGCGTCGAGGGGCGCGGGGGAGTCGGTCGTCACGTACGCGATCGTCCGGTCGAGCAGCCGCCCGCCCAGCCCACGGGCGGCGTGGGCGACGAGCCCCGCGCGGATGACCGCGCCGTCGGGCTCGTAGAGGTACTGCCCGACGCCGCCCACGTCGGGGACGACGTCGTGGTCGCCGGGACGATGGGCGATCCGGCGCGTCGTGGTGCGCTCGATCCCGTCCGGTCCGCTCCACGTCGCCAGGACGAGCGCGGAGCGGCCCGGGCCCTCGGGCGCGAGCGGCCCGAACCAGAGGCCAGCCTCCACCACGTCGCCGTCGACCGAGACCCACTCCGTCTCGGCGTCCTCGGGCAGGCCGTCGTGCGGGATCCCGGGACCGACCTTGATGCCCACGGCGGGGACGCGCTCGCGCAGCGCCCACACCGCGTCGAGCGGCGGGGCGTACGCCTTCGGGTCGAACACGCGCTTGCCGCCCCGTGTCCGTCGGGCAGGGTCGGCGTACACGCCCTCGATCCGCTCGCCCTCCAGGTCGAGCGCGAGCCCGTCGCCGTGGCGCACCTCGGCCTCGGGGAAGTGGCGCAGGTTGACGGTCGCGATCGCCGCGGTGAGCTCGTCGACGTCGGTCGCGAGCACCTCGAGCTCCGCGGCCGCGAAGGCGAGCGCGTCGACGCCGATCCCGCTCGTGAGGTCCGCGACGCGCCGGATCCCCGCCTCCTGGTACCGCCGGGCGTGCAGCCCCGCGACGACGAGCCGGCTCGCCTGCTCCAGCCCCGCCTGCGTGAAGAGCATGCCGTCGGCGAACGCGCCGAGCTTGCCGCGGGCGGCCGCGCGCAGCCGCGACTGCGTGAGAGCCGCGGCGGCGAGGTCGGGGTCGACGCCCTTCGCGCGCAGCCCCGCCGAGAGCACGAGCGCCTGCTGCTCGTCGTACGGGGGGAGCGCGCCGAGCAGTGCCCAGCCCTCGGGGCTGAGCAGCTTGGTCAGCGTGGCGGCGTCCATGGCGTCGATCCTTCCACGGGGGACGGGGACCACGCGCAGCCGGGACGGCGATCGTCCGAGGGGCGGACGGCGGCGCGAGGAGTCGAGCGTGCGCCCGTGTGGGTGGAGGCTCGTACGATCTGCAGCATGGTGCAGGGGCCGCTCGAGTCGACGACGTGCAGGGACGTGATCCTGCCCGCCCTTCGGGCGGCCGGATGGACCGAGGACCAGATCGTGGAGCAGTACCCGCTCCAGAACCGGGACTCCGAGCACGCGATGCGCCAGGCGAAGGGGCGGCCGCGCGTCGCCGACTACGTGCTGGAGGTGGACGGGGTACCCGTCGCCGTGGTCGAGGCGAAGCGTGGGTACCGGTCAGCCGCGGACGGGATGGGGCAGGCGATCGACTACGCGGTCCGCCTCGACGTGCCGTTCGCCTTCGCGTCGAACGGTGGCGACGTGCTGCTCCACGACCGGAACGCCGGGACCGAGACCAGGGTCGCGAGCTTCCCAGGCCCGGACGAGATGTGGGCCGCGTACGCGGCCGGGCGCGGCCTGGGCACCCGGGGCGAGGTCGCGTCGCGTGTCCCGTGCAACCGGGTGCTGCGCTCGCACGGGGGGCGCGAGGTGAAGGTGCCGCGGTACTACCAGCGCACGGCCATCAACCGAACGATCGGGGCGATCGGCGCCGGGCGCACCCGGGTCCTCCTGCTCATGGCGACCGGCACCGGCAAGACGTTCACGGCGCTGCAGCTCGTGCACAAGCTGCGCGAGGCCAGCCGTCGCCTGGACGAGGGGCGTACGTACCGCGTGCTCTACCTCGCGGACCGCGACCTGCTCGTGTCGACGCCGATGGCGGACTTCGTCGCGGCGTTCGGGCGTGAGCCGGTCGCGCGACTGTCCAAGCACTCGACCTCGCAGAGCCGAGACCTGTACTTCGCGACCTACCAGGGGCTCGACGGCGAGTCCGCCGAGCTGGGCGAGGGTGAGACGCCGCCCAGCGTCTTCGAGTCCCTGCCGCGTGACTTCTTCTCCCTGGTCGTCGTGGACGAGTGTCATCGTGGCAGCGCGTCGAGCGGGTCCCGGTGGCGCGGGATCCTCGACCGTTTCGACGCCGCGGTCCAGGTCGGCCTCACCGCGACGCCCAAGCGGGACACGAACGTCGACACGTACGAGTACTTCGGCGACCCGGTCTACGAGTACTCGCTCGCGCAGGGCATCGAGGACGGGTACCTCGCGCCCTACCGGGTGCGCCGCGTGATCCTCGACGTGGACGCTTTCGGCTGGGAAGCGGAGCCCGGGCGGCTGGACGTCGACGGGCGCGAGATCCCCGAGGGCATCTACGCGACGCCGGACTTCGAACGGCGCCTGTCCCTGCCCGACCGGACGGCGGCGATGGCCGACCACCTCGTGGGCCTGCTCCGCGAACACCCGGGGGACCGTGCGGTCGCCTTCTGCGTGAGCGCGCAGCACGCGTACGAGATGAAGGCCGCACTGCTGGCAGCGGACCCGGACAAGACCCGGAACGACCCGGAGTGGGCCGTGCGGATCGTGGGGAACGAGCCGGACCGAGCACGCTTCCTCCAGGCGTTCACCGACCCCGAGACGGACTCGCCGCAGGTCGCGACCACTGCTCGCCTGCTGAGCACGGGGGTGGACATCGAGGACCTGCGCTTCGTCGTGCTGTGCCGGCCGGTGGGGTCGATGGTCGAGTTCAAGCAGATCGTCGGGCGCGGCACACGGTTGTACCCGCCGAAGGGCAAGCAGTACTTCGAGGTCGTCGACTACGTCGGTGCCTCGGCCAAGTTTCGCGACCCCGAGTTCGACGGGCCGTTGCCGGCACCGCGCACGGAACTGGTGGTCGACGGCGAGACGTTCGTCACCGACGAGGCAGAGGACCCGCTGGGTCCGGTCGAGCAGGTCGGGTTCCTCCGCGTGGAGGAACCCGATCCGGAGTTCCGGCGCGAGGCCGGTGGTGACCTCGGTGGCGATGGTGACGGCGCCGGCGACGATGCCGGGCCTTCGGCGGCTCCGGTGCGGATCCTCACCGTCCAGGGCGAGGCGGTGCGGCTGCTCGGTGAGCGGCTTCAGCTGATCGATCCCGGCACGGGTCGACTCACGACGCTCGAGTACCGGGCGTTCGTCCGCGACCGGGTCCGCTCCCTCTTCCCGTCGGCCGACGACCTGAGGGTGGCCTGGAAACAGGCGGAGGCGAGGCGAGAGCTCGCCGCGGAGCTGGATCGCCGCGGCGTCGACGTAGACCTGCTCGCGGAGCACGTCCGGCTGACCGACGCCGATGCGTTCGACGTGCTGTCGGCGGTCGCCTGGGACCTCGAGCCGCAGACGCGTCGGGAGCGCGCGGAGCGCGTGCGGATCGCCCACGGTGAGGAGATCGAACGGCTCGGTGCGGTCGCCCGCGAGGTGATCGACGTCCTGCTGGACCGCTACGCGCAGGAGGGGATCGGGGAGGTGACGCTCGCCGCTCTCCACGTCCGCCCGCTGAGCGAACGGGGCACGGTCGTCGAGCTCGCAGAGGCTTTCGGTGGCGGGCCGTCGATCCGGTCGTGGGTCGACGACCTCCAGCAGTGGTTGTACGAGGACGACAAGGCGTCTTGATGTTGACGACTGGAATCGACGCGAAACTGAAGGAAAGTTTGATTATCTGCGCCTGGTAGGCTCGGTCCGTGACGCAACGCCGTGATGCCCAGCAGGCACTGCACGCGCTCGCGTACCGCCAGTCCGGGTATTTCACCGCGGCGCAGGCCGTGAGCCTCGGGTTCAGTCACCAGGGGCAGAAGTACCACGTCGACGCGGGGAACTGGGTGCGGGTGGAGCGGGGCATCTTTCGGCTGCGGGACTGGCCGGGTGAGATCGAGGACGTCTACGTGCTGTGGTCGCTGTGGAGCCGGGGTCGGGGGGTTCTCTCGCACGCGACGGCGCTCGCGGTCCACGACCTCGGCACGCTGGACCCGGCCGAGGTGACGATGACCGTGCCGCAAGGCTTTCGCGCGCGCCATCCCGCGGTGCGCACCGTGGCGGGAACCGTACCGGACGCCGACGTCGAGGACCGCGGCGCGTTCCGCGTGACGGCACCGGTCCGGACGCTGCTCGACGTGGCGTCGACGTCCGGGCAGGAGATCGTCGATGACGCGGTCGCCGACGCGCTCGACCGCGGACTCGTGTCCGCCCGCACTCTGCGACGCCGCGCCGACGAGGCGGGCGACCGTGCCGCGCTGCGGATCGAGCGCGCGCTCGCGGCGGTCGGACGATGACGCCACGGGAGCCCTCAGCGCTGCGCGCGAGCCTGGATGCTCGCCTTCAGCTCCTCGCCCGCGAGCGCGCCCAAGACGTGAACCGGCTGCGGCGCCACCTCGCGTTCCAACGGCTGCTGCGTCGTCTCGACGACGGGTGGGTGCTCAAGGGCGGCTACCTGCTCGAGGCGCGCCTCGGCGCTCGTGCTCGCGCGACCAAGGACCTCGACCTGGTCGCGGTTCCCGCCGGGGGTGCGGACGATCTCGCGGAGCTGCTCGCCGAATCGTTGGAGCACGACGTCGACCGTGACGGCTTCGTCTTCCGCGTGGTCGCAGCACGAGCGCACCTGGCGGACGCCGAGCAGCTCGGTGGCGCCGGCGCGCGCCTGTCCGTGACCGTGCTCCTTGCCGGTCGCGACTTCGTCAACCTCCGGGTCGACGTGGTCGCGCGGCCCGACGAGGTCGACGGCGGGACGGAGCGGATCACCCTGCCCGTGCTCGTCGCCGAGCCGGGTTGGGAGCCGATCACCGTCATCGCCGTCGACACGGCGCAGCACGCGGCAGAGAAGCTCCATGCGCTGAGCGCCGTCGACGTGCACCCACGTCCCTCCACGCGGGTCAAGGACCTCCTGGACGTCGTGCTGCTGGTGGAGTCCGGCACGCTGGACGGCCCGCGGCTCGGCGAACGGCTCAGTGCCGTCTTCCAGGTGCGCGACGGTGCGAGTCCGCCACAGCGGCTCCCCGAGCCGCCTGCCGCCTGGCAGACCGACTACGAGTTGCTCGCCGCGCCGTACGACGTGTCGGCCCGGACGTTGAGCGATGCGCTCGCCCTCGCGCACGACCTGTATTCCGCCGCCCTCAGCGACCACCCTTCCCGACAGGAGTCCCCGTGAACGCCGCTCGTCCCACGTCGTCCCGCGCCGAGCTGACGACGGTGATCAAACGAGCGCGGAACATCATGCGCAAGGACCCGGGCCTGAACGGTGACGCCGACCGCATCCCGCAGCTCTCCTGGATGCTCTTCCTCAAGTCGCTCGACGATCACGAAGTCCGGCGTGAGCTGGTCGAGGACGACTACGTCCCTCTGCTCGACGCTCCCTACCGGTGGCGCGACTGGGCGGGACCCAGCGCGGGGACGCCCCGGACCGGTGACGCGCTCGTCACGTTCGTCAACGGCAACCTCATCCCGCACCTGGCAGGAGTCGCGGACACCGGGGCGCAGGGCGGCGAACGCGACGTCATCGGGCAGGTCTTCGCCGACGTGCACAACCGGATGCTCTCCGGCTACCTCCTCGCGGAGCTGGCCGAGGAGATCGATCGCGTCAACTTCAACTCGTCTGACGACCTGCACACCATGGCGCTCGTCTACGAGTCGATGCTCAAGGAGATGCGGGACTCGGCCGGTGACGCGGGGGAGTTCTACACGCCACGCCCCGTGGTGCGGTTCATGGTCGACATGGTCGACCCGCAGGTGGGCGAGACCGTGATGGATCCCGCGACCGGGACCGGCGGGTTCCTCGTCGAGGCGCACGAGCACGTTGCACGGCAGACGACGACGGTCGCCGAGCGCGAGCGCACGCACGGAACGCTGCGCGGGTTCGAGAAGAAGCCGCAGCCGTTCCTGCTGTGCCAGATGAACCTGCTCCTGCACGGCGCGCACGGCCCGGACGTGGTGCGCGGGAACTCCCTGCTGGCGCCGCTGCGCGAGCAGCGGGACGACGGCGTCGACGTGGTGCTGACCAACCCGCCCTTCGGTGGCGAGGAAGAGGCCGAGGTCGCGAAGGGCTTCCCCGCGGGGATGCAGACGGCGGAGACGTCGTGGCTGTTCCTCCAGGCCGTGATGGCGCGCATCGCGCGCAAGCGCGGTCGGGCGGCCGTCGTGGTGCCGAACAGCACGCTGTTCGACAAGGGCGTCGGTGGGCGAATCAAGAAGAAGCTGCTGGAGGAGTTCGACCTGCACACCGTGGTCCGGCTGCCCAACGGCGTGTTCGAGCCCTACACCGCGATCCCGTCAAACCTCCTGTTCTTCGAGGCGGGGCGCCCGACGACGGACGTGTGGTTCTACGAGCTGCCCCTGCCCGAGGGGCGCAAGAAGTACACCAAGACGAAGCCGCTGCGCTACGAGGAGTTCGCCGACCTGGCCGCGTGGTGGGGCGAGTCCGGACCGGGTGCGGAGCGTCGGAAGGCGCGCGTCGAGGACGCGCACGCGTGGAAGGTCCCGGTCGGCGAGATCGTCGAGCGCGGGTACGACCTCGACCTCCGCAACCCCCACGTGGGCGACGCGCTGGAGAACCGTCCCGTCGCCGAGATCCTCGACGAGCTCGTCGAGGTCGAGGAACAGATCCTCGATCTCCTGCGCGGCCTTCGTGCCGAAGTGTCGGCGGAGGCTGGGCGATGAGCGTGCGCTGGCGGCGGTTCGGTGACCTCTTCCAGCTCGAGCGCCGTGATCCTGGACTCCGCATGGGGGAGGAGCGGGCGGAGATCGGGATCCGGTCCTTCGGGCGGGGAACGTTTCACAAGCCGCCCGTCTCGACGGCGGAGCTCGGGGGAAAGCGAGTCTTCGAGATCCGTGAGGGGGACCTGCTGATCTCCAACATCTTCGCCTGGGAAGGCGCGATCGCGGTCGCCGGGCAGGGCGACGACCGGCTCATCGGTTCGCACCGGTTCATGACGTGGACTCCGACGAGCAGTTCCGTCAACGTTTCGTTCGTGCGGGAGTATCTGCTCTCCACGCGTGGGCTGGATGCAGTTAGCAAGGCATCACCGGGATCTGCTGGGAGGAATCGGACCCTCGGCGTGCGAGCCCTCGAGGAGATCGAGATCCCGGTTCCGGATCTCCCCACCCAGCGCGCCATCGCCGCCCGCCTCGACGCAGTCGCAAGTTCGGTCATTGCCCCGAAGTCGGGCGGGCTCGGAGACGTCGCTCGACAGCTCGTCGAGGGTGCGTGCCTGCAGGCTCCGATCCGTCCTTTCGGTGAGCTGTTCGAACTTGTCCGCCGACCAGCAAGGCTCGAGGAAGGCAGGTCGTACCGCGAGATCGGCGTAAGGTCGTTCGGGCGTGGCCTGTTCGTCAAGGAACCCGTGACGGCGCAGGAGATCGGAGCAAAACGGGTCTTCGAGGTGGTGGACGGCGACCTCGTCATCAGCAACATTTTCGCGTGGGAGGGCGCGGTCGGGCTCGCGCGCAGTGAGCACGACGGCCTGCTGGGATCGCACCGCTTCATGACCTGGATCCCGCGTTCGAAGGGGCTCTCAGCGGCGTTCGCACGGTTCTATCTGACGTCGGTTGGCGGGGTTGAAAAGCTGCGGGACGCGTCACCCGGATCAGCGGGGCGCAACAGAACCCTTGCGATCAGGAGTCTTCAAGATCTGCGGATACCGGTGCCTTCGCTCCGTGCTCAGAACGAGTTGGTTCGCCGGATGGAGTCCGTCGAACAACTGCGAGGGCTTGCCTCGCGGCGGCAGGTGTTGGTGAATGCACTTCTTCCGGCTGCCCGCAACGAGGAGTTCGCGCGCCTGCTCGCGACGTGACGCGCGGCAGGTCGGTCATGTCGGGTCGATGGCGGACGCCCAGGCACTGCCCGCGAGCACGACGTGGTCGAGGAACCGTAGGCCGACCCCGGCGGCGGCGTCCCGCAACGAACGCGTGACCACACGGTCGGCGGTGCTCGGCGCCGGGTCGCCGCCGGGGTGGTTGTGCGCGAGCGCGAAGGCCACACCGTCGCGTCGCAGGACCTCCGCCAGCACCTCGCGGACGGGGAACGACGCGTGGTGCGCTCCGCCGTCGGACACCACGACCGTGGCGAGCACACGGTTCCCCGCCCCGCACACGACGAGGACGACGCGCTCGCGCCGAGCCCCGGCGAGGTGTGGCGTCGCGAGCCGGGCCACGTCGGACGACCGCGCGACGACAGCACGGTCGTCGACGGACACCTCCGCGCGGGCGGCGAGGGCGAGCGCGGCGACGACCCGAGCAGACTTGGCCGGCCCGACCCCGGGCTCCGCTGAGAGCGCGGCGACGTCGACCTGACGCAGCCCGCCGACACCGCCGTAGGACGCCAGGAGCCGTGCGGCGAGGTCGACGACGTTCACGCCCCTGAGGCCGGAGCCCAGCAGGATCGCGAGCAGCTCGGCGTCGGACAGCCCGGTGACACCGTGTCGCGCGAGTCGTTCGCGGGGACGTTGATCGGCCGGCAGCTCGGCGATCGTCGGCGGCGAGGTCATCTTCTCACCCTCGCAGGTCGTCGGGGCCATGAGCCTCGTATCCACAACCCCGGTACGCGTTCGGCGGACACGTTGGCACTCGCCTTGACCGAGTGCTAACGGCGACCTAGATTTGAGGTCGTGCCGCCACCGCTCGCGGAGGCGGCACCACGTGCGACCAGGCTGTCCGGCACCCGCGACGACGGCCAGCCGGTGCGCTCGACCCATCCGTTGCAGTTCTCACCGCGAAAGGGGAGGTCCGACGTGTCGGTCCCCATCAAGCCGCTCGAGGACCGGATCGTCGTGAAGGCCCTCGAGGCCGAGACCACGACCGCATCCGGCCTGGTCATCCCGGACACCGCCAAGGAGAAGCCCCAGGAGGGCGAGGTCCTGGCCGTCGGTCCGGGCCGTGTCGACGACAACGGCAACCGCGTCCCGCTCGACGTGACCGTCGGCGACAAGGTCATCTACAGCAAGTACGGCGGCACCGAGGTCAAGTACGGCGGCGTGGACTACCTGGTCCTGTCCGCGCGCGACATCCTCGCCGTGGTGGTCGGCTGACGCCGACCCGTTCCAGCAGCAGGGCCCGCGACCGTCCGGTCGCGGGCCCTGCTGCGTTCCGTGGCCGGTCGCCCCACCGTTTCCCACGGGTCGTGCGCACGCGCTCCCGGTACGACGTCGGACCGGTGCCGTGCAGGTCTGCTGGTGGTGCCGCGGGGTGCCGGTCAGCCGGTGCGGCGAGCGCCGCCGGCGAGGATCGCCGCCCGCTCGTCCTCGCTCAGTCCGCCCCACACCCCGTACGGCTCGCGCACGCGGAGCGACTGCTCGCGACACTGCATCATGACGGGGCACGAGTGGCAGATCGCCTTCGCGGCCTCCGCGCGCCGTCGTCGCGTCGAACCGCGTTCGCCCTCGGGGTGGAAGAACAGGGTGTCGTCCGTGTCGCGGCACGAACCCTGGTACTGCCATTCCCACAACTCCATGACGGGCCCTGGGAGCCTCGAGATCTCTGCCATGGCGAACAACCTACAAGCGTTGCAGAAGTTTTTCAAGTCCCTTGTGGGGAAAAAGTGAACGGGCAGGTCACGGCGATTCCCGGCGCGCTGCCCCGGGGCCATCCGGCCAAAACGATCCATGGCCGCGGCCCTGCCCGACCTCGGTTGGCGCGATGTCGGTTCGATGGCGCGTTTGCGCGAGTGGCGAACAAACTCTGCACAAGTCTGAAGCGAAGGGTGCACGACTGTGACCTGGACGAGGTGGCGAGACGCGAGGCCGGTCGGCAGAATCGATCCATGACCTCCGTCCGGTCCGCCCCCGACCACGAGGGAGCCCGACCGAGCATGTCCTCGAACCCCGGCCTCGCCGTCGCCGCCGTCGCGCGCCGGCTCGGCGTCGCGCCCGCGACCCTGCGGACGTGGGACCGCCGTTACGGGCTCGGCCCCTCGCAGCACCGCGCGGGATCCCACCGGCGCTACACGGACGACGACGTCGCGCGGCTCGTCGTCATGCGACGCCTCACGCTCGACGGCGTCGCACCCGCCGACGCGGCCCGCGCGGCCCTGGCGGCCGGCGCCGACGAGCTCGACGCGCACCGCGGCTCCGTCTCGTTCGACGAGCACGGTGCCGACGAGGGGTCGGACCTCGACGACGACCTCGACGCGGACGACGCCGTTGCCGAGCCGGCCCCGCCGTCGCGCCCGTTCCTGCGGGCCGTGCCCGGGGGCGAGCCCGCGCGGGGGAGCGGGCCGCGTGCCCTCGGCGTGCGGGAGGCGCCGCGCCCGACCCGCGTCTCCGACGTCGTCGACGCCGCGATCGCCTACGACCAGCGCACCTGCGACCGGCTCCTGCGCATCCCTGCCGGTGGTGACCCCTCCACCTGGTGGTCCGACCTCGTCGAGCCGGCGCTCGAGCGCCTCGCCGAGCGCACCGTGCTCGCCGGCCCGGGGGAGGTCCCCGAGGTCGTGCTCGCGAACGCGACGCTGGGCGCGCTGCGCGAGTACACGCAGGCGAGCGAGGACGCGATCGTCGCGGCGGGGGGGCCGCCCCGCAACCACCCGAGCCGCATGCGCAGGATCGTCCTCGTGTTCGCGGCGCCGGACGAGCCGCTGCCGCTGGCCGCGCACGCCCTCGCGGCGTCGCTCGCGTCGCACGGCGCGATGGCCCGGATCGTCACCGGCCCGGCGAACGTCCACCGCACGCTGGAGATCGTCACGATGGTGCGGCCCTCGGCGGTCGCGATGGTCACGACCCAGGCGCGCCCCGACCTCGGGATCGTCCACGCGGCGCACGAGGCGAACCCGAGCCTGCCGTTCTTCGTCGGCCTGCCGAGCGACGAGGCCGCCGGGGACCTCCCGCTCGCCGCCACGGTGCACCGCGTGCGCAGCTTCACCGGCCTCCTGCACGAGCTCCTCGCGGTCGTCCGCTGAGGTCTCGGGCGGGCGGCCCACGGGGTGCCGGGCGCGGATCGCGCCGGGAATACCGGAGGGCCCCGCGGCGTAGAATCCTGGTGTGACCGCCTCGCCCGTCCCCGCCGCCGCTCCCGACCGCGACCCCTTCGGTTTCCTGGGTCTCACCTATGACGACGTGCTGCTGCAGCCCGGCTACTCGGACCTGGCGCCGTCGGACATCGACACCACGACGCGCCTGACCCGCGAGATCTCGATCCGCGTGCCGCTCGTCTCGGCGGCGATGGACACCGTCACCGAGTCGCGCATGGCGATCGCGATGGCGCGCCAGGGCGGCATCGGCGTCCTGCACCGCAACCTCTCCATCGAGGACCAGGCGCTCCAGGTGGACCTGGTGAAGCGCACGCAGACGGGGATCATCGACAACCCGGTGACCATCGGCCCGGACGCGACGCTCGAGGAGCTCGACAAGACGGCCGGCGAGTACCGCATCTCCGGCTTCCCCGTCCTCGACGCCGAGCGCCGCCTCATCGGCATGGTCACCAACCGCGACCTGCGCTTCACGCCCGTCGCGGAGTGGGCGACGACCAAGGTCGACGAGGTCATGACGCCGCAGCCGCTCATCACGGGCCCGGCGGGCATCTCGCGCGAGGAGGCGACCGCGCTCCTGCGCCAGCACAAGCTCGAGCGCCTCCCGCTCGTCGACGCCGACGGCCGCCTCACCGGGCTCATCACGGTCAAGGACTTCGTCAAGTCCGAGCAGTTCCCCAACGCCTCGAAGGACGGCCAGGGCCGTCTGCTCGTGGGTGCCGCGATCGGGTACTTCGGCGACGCGTGGCAGCGTGCCACGACCCTGATCGACGCCGGCGTGGACGTGCTCGTCGCCGACACGGCGCACGGCAACGTGCGCATGCTCATCGAGATGGTCGCGCGACTCAAGTCCGACCCGGCGACGCGCGGCGTGCAGGTGATCGGCGGCAACGTCGCGACGCGCGAGGGCGCCCAGGCGTTCGTCGACGCGGGCGCGGACGCGGTCAAGGTCGGCGTCGGACCGGGCTCCATCTGCACGACGCGCATCGTCACCGGCGTGGGCGTCCCGCAGGTCACGGCGGTCTACGAGGCGTCGCTCGCCGCGCGCCCGGCGGGCGTGCCCGTCATCGCGGACGGCGGCATGCGCCACTCGGGCGAGATCGGCAAGGCGATCGTCGCGGGCGCGGAGTCGGTGATGCTCGGCTCGATGCTCGCGGGCACCGAGGAGTCGCCGGGCGAGACGATCCTCGTCAACGGCAAGCAGTACAAGGCGTACCGGGGCATGGGCTCCATGGGTGCCATGTCCTCGCGCGGCAAGAAGTCCTACTCGAAGGACCGCTACTTCCAGGCCGAGGTCACGAGCGACGACATGATCGTCCCCGAGGGCATCGAGGGCCAGGTCGCGTACAAGGGCTCGCTCGGCACCGTCGCGCACCAGCTCGTCGGCGGTCTGCACCAGACGATGTTCTACGTCGGCGCGCGGACCGTCCCGGAGCTCCAGGAGAAGGGCCGCTTCATCCGCATCACGTCGGCGTCGCTCAAGGAGAGCCACCCGCACGACGTCCAGATGACCGTCGAGGCCCCGAACTACACCGGCTTCTGAGGCGGCCCGCCACCACCACGACGGCCCGGCGTCCGGCCCCTGGCGGGGCCGGGCTCCGGGCCGTCGTCGTGCCAGGGCACGCCGTCAGGCCGGCGTCCCGTCAGGACGACGCGCCGGGGTGCGCCGAGCGCCTCACGAGGCCATGACACGGGTGTGCAGGGCCTGCACGGCGTACCGGGCCGCCCAGAACGCGCCGTGCTGCCACGCCGAGATCTCCGACATCCAGTCGCCCGCGAAGTACACGTTCCCCGCCCCCTGCTGCAGCTGCTTGAAGCGCGAGGACTGCGTGTTCGGGTAGGCCCAGGCACCCTCGATGTAGGGCACCTTGTGCCACGCGATGGAGAACGAGCTCTCGAGCTCGGTCCGGTACTTCTCGCCGTGGATCTTCACGCCCTGCTCGACGGCGCGCATCTCGCGCTGCCGCGGCGTCATGTCCGCGTAGGAGCGCGCGTTCGCGCCGGTGTTGTAGTAGCCGACGACGAGGCCACGACGCTCGCCGTACCCGTAGGAGGGGTACCAGACGTGCGCGAGGTCCATGTCGGTCTCCGTGATGCCGCCGTAGATCCGGTGGTCGTCCTCCCAGAACCGCGAGCGGTACTCGAGCCCGATCTTGCCCGCCGGGGACCCGACGGCGAACTCGCCGAGGGCGGCGTCGACGTCCGCGCCCCAGTTCGTGTCCCACCGCCGCATGAGGCCCGCGGGAGCGGCGACGATCGCGAAGTCCGCGTCGACCTGGCGGGCCTTGCCGTTCGGCGCGGTGTAGGTGACCGTGACGCCGCTCGTGGTGTTCCGCACCCCGGTGACCGGCGAGCTGAGGTGGACGTTCTGCTTGCCGATGGCCCGGACGAAGTAGTCGTAGGTCGTGTCCATGCCGCCCTTCGGCTGGAACATGAGCATCGACTGCTCCCAGTTGATCTCGAACGGGAAGTACTGCCCCACCTTCGACGCGAGCACCTCCGAGACCGTGCCCGGGCCGGGGAGCGGCGTGCCGTGCTCGTTCCAGGCGGACGGGTAGACGGAGTAGCCCCGGTTGTCGCCGCCGCGGTAGCTGCCGTCGGACTGCAGCGACCCCCAGGACCGGAGGAACGCGCGCAGGTTCTCCTTGTCCGCAGCCGTGAGCTTCTGGTCGAGCGCGCCCTGGTCGGTCGCGTAGCTCAGCAGCTCGGACGTGTAGCCGAAGACGTCCGCCTTGGCCGTGCGGTACCGGACGGGGTTGCCGGGGGTGGCTCCCGTGCGCTCGTTGTAGAGGTAGGCGTCCGCGTTCGCGTTGGTGAACACCTCGTAGGGGACGCCCAGCTCGCGCAGGTAGTCCATGGTGACCATCCACTGCGCGATGCGTCCGGCGCCCGCGTTCATGTACACGCCGTCGGAGAACCGGGCCTTCTGCGTGACGCCGTTGACGTCCGTCTCGGAGTCGCCCCCACGTATGGTCAGCGTGCGCCCGCCCGGCCGGTGCCGCGCCTCGAGCACCGTCACCCGGTAGCCCGCCTTCTTCAGCTCGTACGCGGAGGCGAGGCCCGCGGGTCCGGCACCCACGACGACGACCTTCTTCGCGGAGCGGCCCGTCAGGTTGAAGTCGCTGCCCCGCGGCGGTGTCCACGACTCGTTCCGCGGCTGGGCGGCGGCCGTCGGCGCGAGCCCGACGGCGCCCATCGTCGCGAACATGACGCCGGCGCTGGAGCCGACCCCGACGGCCTGGAGGAAGTTGCGGCGCGAGACGCCGGACGTCTTCTCGTCAGTGACCATGTGGCTGAGCCTCTCGTCCACGGCCTGACGGACGGAGTGCCCGGCCCACGATGCCGGGTGCCGCCGTCAGCACCGCCGCCGACGCTAGGGACGCGTCGTCGCGAACGCGGGTCCGGGACGTTTCGCGTCCGTCAACGCGCGGCGGTTCGCGTAAACGTCTCGTGACGTCTGCGTGGTGCGGGGTCGCGGGACCGTGCGGCACGGGCGTCGCGCGCCCGAGGGCGCGGGCGACGAGCGGACACGCCGCCGTCACGACCCGGAAACGGTCGGCGTCTAGCGTCGCGGCTCCGGCGGCCGTCGTGGCCTGCCGGAGCGGGCGCCAGGGCGGCGCCCGCCGTCCCCGCCTGGAGGCCTGCATGAAGAACCGCACGAAGGTCGTCGTCGCCGTCGCCGTCACCGCCGCCGTTGCCGTCCCCGGCACCGCCGTCGCCGCAGGGAAGCTCTTCGAGCCGAAGCCCACCGAGTCCTTCTCGTTCGTCACGG
Source organism: Cellulosimicrobium cellulans (assembly GCF_006539945.1). Lineage (GTDB taxonomy): Bacteria > Actinomycetota > Actinomycetes > Actinomycetales > Cellulomonadaceae > Cellulosimicrobium > Cellulosimicrobium cellulans. Next base: position 134,027 of record NZ_BJNZ01000004.1, read on the forward strand.
GCGACACCCCGTCGATCGCCGACGGCGTCGCGTTCGGCAAGAACGTCGCCTGGTACAAGTCCTCGGGCCTCGGTCCCTCCGCGATGAACACGGCGCCGGGGGTCGGTGCCGAGGAGCGCTACATCCCCACCGACGTCTTCCCCGGCGGGGTGCTGCCGGCGGGCGTCACGATCACCGAGGCGCAGGGGATCAACGTCCTCATGCGGATCGGCGAGAACCTCGAGCGCGCCGGGTTGTCCTACGACGACGTCGTGTCCATGCGCGTGTTCCTCCAGAACCCCGCAGGCCAGGAGAAGATGGACTTCGCCGGCTGGAACCGCGCCTACCGCCAGTTCTTCGCCAACACGAACCTCGCGACCGGGAAGCCGATCGACGTCCAGCTCGGCTCGGCGACGACCGCCCCGATGGTCGTCAACGCCGCGCGGCCGTCGCGGTTCGCGCTCGAGATCGAGAACCTCCCCGTGAACGGCTGGCTCGTCGAGGTGGAGGTCGACGCGGTCTACCCGAAGTGACGCCCGACGGGCCGGCGCCCTGGAGGGTGCCGGCCCGTCGTGGGGTCGTCGACTCAGTCGCGGAAGGTCTCGATGGTGGCGCCCAGCTCGCGCAGGCGCTCCGTCAGGCCCTCGTAGCCGCGCGCGATGATGTCGACGCCGCGCAGGACCGAGGTGCCCTTCGCCGCGAGCATCGCGAGCAGGATGACGACGGCGGGGCGCAGGGCCGGAGGGCAGCTCACCTCGGCGCCGGACCAGCGCGTCGGGCCGGTGACCTGGAGCCGGTGGGCGTCCAGGAGCCGCACGTCGGCCCCGAGGCGCGTGAGGTCGGTGAGGTGGATGGCGCGGCCCTCGTAGACCCAGTCGTGGATGAGCGTCGTGCCGTGCGCGTTCGCCGCGATGACGGCGAAGAAGGGCAGGTTGTCGATGTTGAGCCCCGGGAACGGCAGGGGGTGGATCTTGTCGATCGGCGCCCGGAGCTCGCTGGGGTGCACGGTGACGTCCACGAGGCGGGTCCGACCGTTGCGCGCCAGGTACTCAGGGCTCAGCGTGTAGCGCAGCCCCATCTCGGACAGGGTCGCGAGCTCGATCTCCATGAACTCGATCGGGACGCGCGCCACCGTGATCTCGGAGCCGGTGACGATGCCCGCGGTGAGCAGGCTCATCGCCTCGACCGGGTCCTCCGAGACGGCGTACTCCACGTCCACGTCGATGTCGGTGCGGCCGTGGACGCGCAGCGTCGTCGTGCCGATGCCCTCCACCCGGACGCCGAGCAGCTCGAGGTAGAAGCACAGGTCCTGGACCATGTAGTTGGGGCTCGCGTTGCGGATCGTCGTGACGCCGTCGCGCCGGGCCGCGGCCATGAGCGCGTTCTCCGTGACGGTGTCGCCGCGCTCGGTGAGCACGACCGACAGGTCCGTGCCCGACGCCGGGGCCACCGTCGCGTGGTAGTTGCCGCCCGTCGCGGTGACCGCGAGGCCGAACGGCCGCAGGGCGATCATGTGGGGCTCCACGGTGCGCGTCCCGAGGTCGCAGCCGCCGGCGTACGGGAGCTCGAACGTGTCCCGGAGCCCGAGCAGCGGGCCCAGGAACATGATGATCGAACGCGTGCGGCGCGCGGCGTCGACGTCGATGGCGGCGAGGTCGAGCTGGTCCGGCACGACGATCTCGAGGTCACGGCCGCCGGTCGTCCAGGTCGCCCGGACGCCGATCGAGCGGAGCACGTCGACGATCCGGTCGACCTCGACGATGCGGGCGACGCCGCGCAGCGTGGTGCGCCCCCGGTTGAGCAGCGACGCGCACAGGAGCGCGACCGCGCCGTTCTTGGAGGAGTTGACCTCGATGCGCCCGGACAGGGTGTGGCCGCCCTGGACGCGCAGGTGCGCGTGCTTGGGCCCGCCGAGGCTGATGATCTCGGAGTCGAGCGCGAGGCTGATGCGGTTGAGCATCTCCAGGCTGAGGTTCTGGGCGCCCTGCTCGATGCGGTGCACGGCGCTCTGGCTCGTGCCGAGCCGCTCGGCGAGCTGGGTCTGCGTGAGGCCCCGGTTCTGGCGTGCGCCGCGGATGAGCGCGCCGACCTGCGTGAGAGGGGCGTCGTCGATCACTGTCATGCGAGCGACGATAACTCATGGATGAGATATTCACGCGACGACGCCGCGCAGCGATGGCGGGATCACGGGTTCATCACACGATCTCCATCCGTGTCGTGAGATAGGTGACGACCGGTCGGGCCTGACGGCTCGTGCCGGGTCGGCCATGGGGCACGTCCGCTACGAGGGCCAGCGGCCGTCCGCGCCCGCCCCGACGTAGGGCGGCTCGCGCTCGGGGTCCAGCGCGTCGACCCAGCGTCGGTGCGCCGCGACCTGGAGGTCGTGGAGGGCGTCGGGGCCCAGGGCGCCGACGTCCGGGAAGGCGCGCGCGAGGGCGTCGAGGAGGTCGAGCGTGGCGAGCACGTCCGCGTCCGCGGTGTGCAGCGGGCCGACGTCGAGCACCTCGTAGCGCGCGCAGAGGTCGACGAGGCGCCGCTTGCCCTCGCGGGCCGGGTCCCACGCGCGGTCCAGCACGAGCGGGTCCAGCACGGGGCGCACGGGTCGCCCGAGCCGGACGGCGAGCGTCGGCAGGCCGTGGCGGACGAGCTCCGCGTCGAGGAGCGACAGGTCGAACGCGGCGTTGTACGCGACGAGCGGCACCCCGTCGCGCAGGGCGTCGACGACGAGCGTCGCGATCTCCTCCAGCGCGGTCGCGGGCGCGACCCCGTGGGCGGTCGCGTGCGCCGTCGTGACACCGTGGATCGCCGTCGCCTCGGCAGGGATGTCGACGCCCGGGTCGAGGAGCCACGTGCGCACGTGCGTCGACCCGGGCTCGCGCAGCACGAGCGCGGCGGTGACGATCCGGTCGACGTCCACGTCGACGCCCGTGGTCTCGGTGTCGAGACCCAGGAGCGGTCCCGCCGTCCAGGGCGTCGTCGTCATGGTCCACCTCGGGGTCTCGCTCGGGTCCCGGTGCGCGTCGCGCCCGGTGCCGCCGGACGCCCCGGCGACGAGCGTCACCCTGCCAGCGCCCACCCACAGGGCGGTCGTGCCGGTGGCGGGTTCGGCCCGCCGGTAGGCTGGCCCGGTGAGCAACGAGATCGAGATCGGACGTGGCAAGCGCGGTCGGCGCGCGTTCTCCTTCGACGACGTCGCGGTCGTGCCCTCCCGGCGCACGCGCGACCCGAAGGAGGTGTCGGTCGGCTGGCAGATCGACGCGTACCACTTCGAGCTGCCGATCCTCGCGGCGCCCATGGACTCGGTGATGAGCCCGGCCACGGCCGTCGCGCTCGGCAACCACGGCGGCCTCGGCGTGCTCGACCTCGAGGGCCTGTGGACCCGCTACGACGACCCCACCGCCCTGCTCGAGGAGATCGCGACCCTCGAGCCGCTCGAGGCGACACGGCGCATGCAGGAGATCTACGCCGAGCCGATCAAGCCCGACCTCATCACGCAGCGCCTCAAGGAGATCCGCGCGGCGGGCGTCACCGTCGCCGGCGCCCTCTCGCCGCAGCGCACCCAGGAGCACTACCAGACCGTCGTCGACGCGGGCGTCGACCTCTTCGTCATCCGCGGCACGACCGTCTCGGCCGAGCACGTCTCGGGCGTCGCGGAGCCGCTGAACCTCAAGCGGTTCATCTACGAGCTCGACGTCCCGGTGGTCGTCGGCGGTGCGTCCACGTACACCGCGGCGCTGCACCTCATGCGCACGGGCGCCGCAGGCGTCCTCGTGGGCTTCGGCGGTGGGGCCGCGCACACCACGCGCGTCTCGCTCGGCATCCACGCGCCCATGGCGACGGCGGTCGCGGACGTCGCGGCCGCTCGCCGCGACTACCTCGACGAGTCGGGCGGCCGCTACGTGCACGTCATCGCCGACGGCGGCGTCGGCCGCTCGGGCGACCTCGTCAAGGCCGTCGCGTGCGGTGCGGACGCCGTGATGATCGGCGCGGCGCTCGCGCGCGCCGAGGAGGCGCCGGGCCAGGGCTGGCACTGGGGCTCCGAGGCGCACCACGCGCAGCTCCCGCGCGGCGAGCGTGTGCGTGTCGGCACCGCCGGCACGCTGGAGGAGATCCTCTTCGGCCCGGGCCGCCAGGCGGACGGGACGCTCAACCTCGTCGGCGCGCTGCGGCGCGCGATGGCGACGACCGGCTACTCCGACCTCAAGGAGTTCCAGCGCGTCGAGGTCGTCGTCTCGCCGTACCAGCCCCGCTGAGCCGCGCCGTGACGGGACGGGTCGCGGACGGACCCCGGCTGAGCCGCGCGGGCGACGGCGCGCCGGACGAGGTGCCCGACGACGGCCGTGCCGGGACGGGCGCGGACGTCACGTTCGCGGAGGTCGCGGACGGCGACGTCGAGGCCGTCGTCGCGCTGTGGCGCACGTGCGGGCTCACCCGGCCGTGGAACGACCCGTACCGCGACCTCGCGGACGCGCGCCTGGGGGAGACGTCGACGGTGCTCGTGGGCCGGGTGACGCGCGACCTCCCGCGACCGGCGTCCGACGACGGCGAGGCCGGCGGCGCGGTCCGCGCGGGCGAGGTCGTCGCGTCGGCGATGGCCGGCGTCGACGGGCACCGCGGCTGGCTCTACTACGTGGCCGTCGACCCGCGTCTCCAGGGCAGCGGCACGGGGCGTGCCACCGTCGTCGCGGCGGAGGCGTGGCTCGCCGCGCAGGGCGCGCGGGCGGTGCGCCTCATGGTGCGCGCGACCAACGACGCCGTCCGCGGCTTCTACGAGCGCCTCGGCTACACCGACCAGGAGTGCGTCGTGCTCGGCCGACCGCTCGGCGCGCCGGACGCGCGCGACGCCGGGCGATGACGCCCGGCCCCGCCTGGGCTCCTGACGGCGACGACCTGGTCGCCCTGGAGGCCGAGCACCGCGCGCGGGTCCGCGCGCTCGACCCGCTCGTCGCGGTCCCGGAGCTGGGCGCGGCCCCGGAGGACGAGCGCCTGCTCGCCGTCCGGCTCCCCGACGGGTCGAGGGCCGCAGGCCTCGTCACGGTCGGCGCCGTCGGCGCGGACTCCTCGGCCGCGCTGTTCCGCCCGCTGCGCGAGCACCGACTGCGCGCCCGGGCGGCGGGCCCGGACGTCCCGGGCGCGGTGGCGGCGCTCCTCGCGGCGTGGTCCGCACGCGTCGCGCGGGACCCCGGCACGCCGCCCGACGGCGACGGCGTCCCCCAGGTCGGACCTGCTCCGCGCGACCACGGGATGGTGGTGCTCTGGCCGAGCCGGGACGTCGGGGCGGCCGCGGCGCTCGCCGCGCACGGCATGCGCCCGACCGTGCACCTCGCCGCGCGCCGTGGGACCGCACCGGGTGGTGCGGCAGGACACGGTCCGGCAGGCCTGGTCGTGCGCGACGCGACGCCCGACGACGTCCCGGCGCTCGTCGAGCACCAGCTCGCCGAGCTCGCGTACGACGAGCTCGTGGGCGCCGCCCGGGTGCGGCCCGGAGCACGGGAGCATCTCGCGACCCAGGTCGCGGGCGCGGTGGCGAACCGGGCCACGACGTTCCTCGTCGCGACGGCGCCGCCGTCGGACGGTGGCGGGACCGCGGACCGGGACGGGGAGGTGCTGGGTGTCGTCGCGGTCGAGCCGCCCGAGCGGTCGGGTGCGGTCGCCGGGGCGGTCACGACCGGCCCGGTCGCCTACCTGGTGCTGCTGCACGTGACAGGCGCCGCGCGCGGCGCCGGGGTCGGCGGAGCGCTCGTCGACGCGGCGCTCGCGCGCGTCCGGGAACGCGTCGACGAGGACGCGGCCGTGCTCCTGCACCACGGCGTCCTCAATCCGCTCTCGGCACCCTTCTGGGCGCGTCAGGGCTTCCGCCCCGTGCTGACGACCTGGGAGCTCCCCGTCGCGGGCACTGTCGGTCCGACGACGTAGCCTGTCCCCATGACGAGCTCATCCGGCACCCCCGGCACCGGTCCTGGCGAGGGCGCCGCGCTGGACGGCCCGATCGACCCCGAGAACCCGGCCGCGACCTACGTCCTCGAGCCCGAGGTCGTCGCCCCGCTCGCGCAGCGCGTCGTCACCAGCAACGAGGCGGGCATGCACCGCTCCGTCCTGCCGTTCACGGGTGCGCCGCTCGCCGCGTTCCCGGTGTCCTCCGTCGAGGACGTCGCGCGGGCGGTCGACCGGGCGCGCGCGGCCCAGCCCGCCTGGGCGGCGCGCTCCGTCCGGGAGCGCGCGGCCGTGCTCCGCCGGTTCGGCGAGCTCGTGCTCGCGCGGCAGTCCGACGGGCTCGACCTCATCCAGATGGAGTCCGGCAAGTCGCGCCGCAGCGCGTTCGAGGAGGTCGCGGACGTCGCGATCCTCACGCGCCACTACGCCCGGCGCGGGCCTCGTTACCTCGCCGACCGCCGCGCGCCGGGCATGCTGCCCGTGCTGACGGGTACGCGCGTGCACCGTCGCCCGGTGGGGGTCGTCGGCGTGATCGCACCCTGGAACTACCCGTTGACGCTCGCGTTCGCGGAGGCCGTGCCGGCGCTGGTCGCCGGGAACGCCGTCGTGCTCAAGCCGGACCCGCAGACGACGCTCAGCGCGCTGTGGGGCGCCGAGCTGCTCGAGGAGGCGGGGCTGCCCGCCGACCTGTTCCTCGTCGTCGCGGGCGGCGGCGACGTCGGCGCGGCGGTGACCGACCACGTGGACCACATCGCGTTCACCGGCTCGACGGCGACGGGTCGCAAGGTCGCCGCGCGCGCGGGCGAGCGGCTCATCGGGGCGACCCTGGAGCTCGGCGGCAAGAACCCCCTCTACGTCGCGGCCGACGCCGACGTGCGCGCCGCTGCGCGCGGCGCGGTCCGCGCGTGCTTCTCCAACTCGGGGCAGCTCTGCGTCTCGATCGAGCGGATCGTGCTGCACGAGGACGTCGCCGACGCCTTCCTCGACGAGTTCGTGCCGCTCGTCCGCGAGATGCGGCTCGGGTCCGGGCTCGACTACTCCGCCGACATGGGGTCGCTCACGTCGCAGGCGCAGCTCGACCGCGTCGTCGCGCACGTCGAGGACGCCATCGCGCGCGGCGCGCGCGTCCTCGCGGGCGGCGTGCACCGCGCGGACATCGGCCCGTGGTTCTACGCGCCCACGGTGCTGGACGACGTGCCCGACGACGCGGCGTGCGCCCGGGAGGAGACGTTCGGTCCGGTCGTGTCCGTGCGCCGGGTCGCGAGCGACGACGAGGCCGTGCGGGTCATGAACGACTCCGAGTTCGGGCTCAACGCGAGCGTGTGGACGCGCGACGTCGCGCGGGGCCGCCGGATCGCGGCGTGCGTGGAGGCAGGCACGGTCAACGTCAACGACGGGTACTCCGCCGCCTGGGGTTCGGTCGGCGCACCGATGGGCGGGTTCAAGGCGTCCGGCCTCGGGCGTCGGCACGGCCGCGAGGGGATCGAGGCGCTCACCGAGGCGCAGACGATCTCCGTGCAGCGCGGCGCGAACCAGGGCCTCACGCTCGACACGCTCTACGGGATCGGCGGCGAGCTCCCCAGCACGGTGCTCACGACCGCGCTCGACGTCATGCGCCGCCTGCGCCTGCCCTGACCGCACCGCCCGTGCCCGGCGCGGTGCGTCCTCAGCGGCGCACGGCGTCGAGCACGGCCTTCGTCGCCGCGGGGACCTCGCGCACGCGGTAGAGCACGGCCTTCCACGGCTCCACGCTCGCCGCGCTGACCCCGATCCCGACGGCGTCGAGGCCCGCGACGCGGCACGAGAAGAGGGTGCGCGGCAGGTGGTAGCCCTGCGTGACGACCACTGCCGTGCCGACGCCGAACTCGGACACCGCGCGCGTGCACGTCGCGTGCGTGTCGAAACCCTCGCGGTCGAGCAGGATCGCGTCGTCCGGCACGCCCCGGTCGAGCAGCCACGCGCGCATGGACCCGGGCTCGTCGTAGTCGTCGTGCGCGTCGCCGCTCACGAGGACGACGGGCGCGACGCCCCGACCGTAGAGCTCCGCGGCCGCGTCGAGCCGGCGCCGCAGGTACGTCGACGGCGACCCGTCGGGTCGTAGCCCCGCACCCGGGACGACGATCGCGTCGCTCGGCGGCACGTCCGCCGGGTCGGCGACGTGCGCGCGCCCGACGCCCTGCACGACGACGAACGGCGCCAGCACGAGCACCGCCAGCCCGACGGCCGTCCACAGAGTGGCGCGTCGGCGTCGGGACCCGCGGGCCCGGAGCGCCCGGGCCGGACGCGCGGGAGACTCCGGCGTCGGGGCGGGGACCGGGGTCGGCGCCGGGATCGGCCGTGGTTCGTCCGCTGGTGCGGAGGGCGCGGGGGGTGTGGCGGCCGCAGGCGACGCCGGATCGTCGGTCACGGCCCGACCCTAACGCCGAGCACGTGGTGGTGACCCGTCGATCATGAGTCGGTGGCCCGTCGGGCGGCCGGGACGGTCGGCAAGCTCACGGCCCGTGTGGACGGTTCAGGCGGGGGCGTCGAGCTCGGCGAGCTCGTCGAGGAGGTTCGTGCGGGCCCGGTGCTCCCAGAGGGTCGCGCCCTGCGGGGTGCGGAACAGCGGCCCGTCTCCGAGCAGGCCGCGCAGGACGGCGGCGCGGCCGGCGCGGAAGGCGTCGTCGGGCACGTGGGCGTACTCCGCGCGCACCTGCCGGGCGTACCGCGCGTACCGGTCCGGCGCGGAGCCGAGGATCGCGAGGTCGGCGTCGGACACGAGCGCGCCCGGCCCGTCGCCGGCCGCGGGGGAGTGGTCCGTCGTCACGAGCACGAGCCGGACGACCTCCGCCACGGCCGCGGCGTCGAGGTGGCCGGCGAGCCGGGCGTCCGCGAGGTCGGAGGACCGTTCCTCGTCGCGGCCCGCCTCGCCGTCGTGCACGGCGTCGTGGAACCACAGCGCGAGCTGGGTCGCCGCGGCGCTCCCCGGTGCGGCTCCCGAGCCGCCACCCGTCGGCCCGTCCGACGCCGCGCCGCCGCCCGCCCGCGCGGGCGCAGCGACGTCGTCGGGCACCCCGGGCGGGCGCCCCTCCAGGAGCGCGAGCGAGTCGAGCGCGTGCACCAGGTGCTCGGGCCCGTGGTAGACGCGGTGCGGCTCGTGCCAGCGCTCGACGAGCTCGACGCCCACCTCGCGCGCGCCGGGGAGCAGCGCGTCCCAGCGGGCGAGCAGCGCGTCGGCCTTCGCCGCGCGCCGCGCCCGCCCCGGCACGCGCAGCCCGGACGCCCCGAGCCGCCGGGCGAGCTCGCGCCCGCCGACGGGCACGGCACCCGCCGCCACGGCGACGTCGTACCGCTCGGCGGCGACGTCGTAGTGGTCGAGGTCGAACGCGCGGCGGCTCACGCCGATCGAGGCCGCGAACGCGTGCAGCTCCGCCAGCGAGGCGTCCGACACGAGATGGCTGAACAGCGTCCCGTGGGCGGGCCACGCCGGTGGGTCGATGAGGACGGTCACCGACCGAGCATCCCACCTACGACGCGCGCGACGCCGCCTCGACGACCTCGACGGACTGACGGGCGATCGCGAGCTCCTCCATCGTCGGCACGACCATGACGAGCGTGCTCGTCCAGTCGGGGGAGATGACGCGCGGCTCGCCGGAGCGCACGGCGTTGCGCTCCGGGTCGACCGCGAGGCCGAGGGGCTCGAGTCCCTCGACGACGGCGGCGCGCACGTCCGTGTCGTTCTCGCCGACGCCCGCGGTGAACGCGACGACGTCGACCCGGCCGAGCACGGCGGTGTAGGCACCGACGTACTTGCGCAGGCGGTGGATGTAGACGTCGAAGGCGCGGCGCGCGTCCTCGTCGCCGGCGTCGATGAGCCGGCGCAGCTCGCGGAAGTCGTTGACCCCCGACAAGCCCTTGACGCCCGAGCGCTTGTTGAACAGGACGTCGATCTCGTCGATGCTCATGCCCGCGTTGCGCGCGAGGTGGAACACGACGGCCGCGTCGATGTCGCCCGTGCGGGTGCCCATGACGAGGCCCTCGAGCGGGGTCATGCCCATCGAGGTGTCGACCGCGACCCCGCCGCGGACCGCGGAGGCGGACGCGCCGTTGCCGAGGTGCAGCACGATCGTGTTGAGACCCTCGATCCGGCGGCCGAGGACGCGCGCGACCTTGCCCGACACGTACTGGTGGCTCGTCCCGTGGAAGCCGTACCGGCGCACGCCGTACGCCTGCGCGACCTCCCGGTCGAGCGCGTACGTGGACGCGGCGTCCGGCAGCGTGGAGAAGAACGCGGTGTCGAACACCGCGACGTGCGGCACGTCGGGCAGCAGCTCGCGCGCGACCTCGATGCCCTTGACGTTCGGCGGGTTGTGCAGCGGAGCCAGCGGCGAGAGCTCGGAGATCTGACGGACGACCTCGTCGTCCACGAGGACCGGCGCGGAGAAGACGGCGCCGCCGTGCACCACACGGTGGCCCACCGCGTACACGTCCGCGTCGGCGAGCGTCGGGCCGACCTCGTCGAACAGGCCGAGCGCGATGCGCAGGGCGACCCCGTGGTCGGCGACGGGCTCCTCGCGCGTCGTCGTGTTCCCCGCGAACCGGTGCTTGATGATGCCGGTGTCCTCGCCGATGCGCTCGATCGTGCCGGCCGCGATCGCCTCGCCGCCGACGGGGTTGACGAGCTGGTACTTGAGCGAGGACGACCCCGAGTTCATGACGAGCACGGACCCGTGCGCCCCGTAGGCGCTGTAGGGGTTGGGGCGCTCGCCCTCGGGCAGGATCGTCATGAGGTGGCTCCTCGGGAGTGGACGGAGTCGTGGGTGGAGTCAGCGGTGGGGGCGGCGGACGCGGGTCCCGTGGAGCCCTGGGCCTGGATCGCGGTGATGGCGACGGTGTTGACGATGTCCTGCACGAGCGCGCCGCGCGACAGGTCGTTCACCGGCTTGTTGAGGCCCTGGAGGACCGGGCCGACCGCGACGGCGCCCGCCGAGCGCTGCACGGCCTTGTAGGTGTTGTTGCCCGTGTTGAGGTCCGGGAAGATGAACACCGTCGCGCGGCCCGCGACGTCCGAGCCCGGCATCTTCGACGCCGCGACGGACGCGTCCACGGCCGCGTCGTACTGGATCGGGCCCTCGACGAACAGGTCGGGGCGGCGCTCGCGGACGAGCGCCGTTCCCCGGCGCACCTTGTCCACGTCGGCACCCGAGCCGGACTCCCCGGTCGAGTACGACAGCATCGCGACCCGCTGGTCGACGCCGAACTGCTGTGCCGTCGCCGCGGAGGAGATCGCGATGTCCGCGAGCTGCTCGGCCGTCGGGTCCGGGATGACCGCGCAGTCGCCGTAGACGAGCACGCGGTCCTGGAGGCACATGAGGAAGACGGACGACACGACGGACACGCCCGGCTGGGTCTTGATGATCTCGAACGACGGCTTGATGGTGTGCGCCGTCGTGTGCTTCGCCCCCGACACCATGCCGTCCGCGAGGCCGAGGTGGACCATCATCGTGCCGAAGTAGGACACGTCCTGGACGCGCTCGCGCGCGTCCTCGAGCCGGATGCCCTTGTGGGCGCGCAGACGCGCGTACTCCGTCGCGAAGCGCTCGACGAGCTCCGGGTCGTGCGGGCTGACCACGTGCGCGGCGTCGATGTCGAGGCCGAGCTCGGCCGCGCGGGCGCGGACCTTCTGCTCCTCCCCGAGGATCGTCAGCTCGGCGACCTGACGGCCGAGCAGCGTGGACGCGGCGCGCAGGATGCGGTCGTCGTCGCCCTCGGGCAGCACGACGTGCTTGCGGTCCGCGCGGGCGCGCGAGAGCAGCTCGTACTCGAACATGAGCGGCGTGACGACCTCGGGGCGGGGCACGTCGAGCCCCGCGAGGAGCGCCGCACCGTCGACGCTCTGCTCGAACAGCGCGAGCGCCGTGTCGACCTTGCGCTGCGACTCCTTGGTCACGCGGCCCCGCGCGCTCGCGGCGGCGCTCGCCGAGCGGAACGTCCCGAGGTCGGTGCGGATGATCGGCAGGCTCGGGTCGAGGTCGGCCACGAGGCGCGCGGTCGACTCGGGCGGGAAGAACCCGCCGTTGAGGATGACGCCCGCGAGGGACGGGAAGCCGGACGCCGAGTGCGCGGCGAGCAGCCCGATGAGGATGTCGACGCGGTCGCCGGGCGTGATGACGACCGCGCCGTCGGTCAGCCGGTCGAGCAGGTGCTCGAACGACATGGCACCCACGAGCAGGTCCGTCGCCTCGCGACCCAGGAGCTCCTCCTCGCCGAAGGCGAGCGTCCCGCCCACGGCCTCCATGAGCACTCGGACGGTCGGGGCGTCGAGGAACGGGTCCTCGGGCACCGCCCACCCCGGCAGGCGGGCGCCCGGGGCGGCCTCCGCCGTCGTGCCCGACGGCGCCCCCGCGAGCGGCTCGCCGTCCGGGCCGAGCGCGCCGAGCAGCGCGCGCACCGCGTCGAGGTCGTCCGGCTGCACGCGGTTCGCGACGACGCCGATGGGCTGCGCGTGCTGGGAGCGCAGCTCGGCGACGCTCACCTCGATGAGGTTGCCCACGGCGTCGGGCGTGCGGCCCTTGCCGGAGACGACGAGGAGGACCGGCGCGCCGAGGTTCGCCGCGACGCGCGCGTTGAACGACAGCTCGGTCGGGCCTGCGACGTCGGTGTAGTCCGTCCCGACGACCACGACGAAGTCGCACTGGCGCGCGACCTCGTGGTACCGCGCCACGATCTGTGACAGCGCGCCCTCGGGGTCGGCGTGGACGTCCTCGTACGTGACGCCGATCGCCTGCTCGGCGGTGACGTCCACGCCGTCGTGCGCGAGCAGGAGCTCGAGCACGTAGTCCTGCACGTCCGGGCCGACGGCCCGGGTGACCGGCCGGAAGACCCCGACCCGCTGGACCTTGCGGACCAGCAGGTCGAGGACTCCCAGCGCGACCGTGGACTTGCCCGTCTCGCCCTCGGGCGAGGTGATGTAGATGCTGCGAGCGGTGTCGCTCACTCGTTGTCTCCTCCGGTGTCCTGCACGGCGGCGCTCGCGCCGTTGTACTGCGGGCCACCCTCCTCGGTCGCCGTCTCGCCGACGTCCGGCCACACCCAGTCGCGCACCTCGGGGATGTCCTCCCCGTGCTCGCGGGTGTACTGCCGGGCCGTCAGCCGTGCGTCGACCATCTCCTGGCGCAGACCCGCGTAGGTCGAGCGCAGGGACGGCACGCGGTCGATGACGTCGATCACCAGGTGGTAGCGGTCGATGTCGTTGAGCATGGCCATGTCGAACGGGGTGGTGGTGGTGCCCTCCTCCTTGTAGCCGCGCACGTGGATGTTCGCGTGGTTGGTGCGGCGGTACGTGAGGCGGTGGATGAGCCACGGGTAGCCGTGGTAGTTGAAGATCACGGGCTTGTCCGTGGTGAACAGCGTGTCGAAGTCCTTGTCCGACAGCCCGTGCGGGTGCTCCTTCTCGTCCTGGAGCCGCATGAGGTCCACGACGTTGACGACCCGGACCTTGAGGTCGGGGATGCGGCGGCGCAGGATGTCCGCCGCGGCGAGCACCTCGAGCGTCGGGACGTCGCCCGCGGAGCCGAGGACGACGTCCGGGTCCTCGCCCTCGACCTCGGTGCCGGCCCACTCCCAGATGCCCAGACCGCGCGTGCAGTGGGCGATCGCCTGCTCCATGGACAGGAACTGCGGTGCCGGCTGCTTGCCCGCCACGACGACGTTCACGTACTGGCGCGAGCGCAGGCAGTGGTCGTAGGTGGAGAGCAGCGTGTTGGCGTCCGGCGGCAGGTAGACGCGGACGATCTCGGCCTTCTTGTTCACGACGTGGTCGATGAAGCCCGGGTCCTGGTGGCTGAAGCCGTTGTGGTCCTGGCGCCACACGTGGCTCGAGAGCAGGTAGTTGAGGCTCGCGACCGGCCGGCGCCACGGGATGTGGTTCGTGACCTTGAGCCACTTCGCGTGCTGGTTGAACATCGAGTCGACGATGTGGATGAAGGCCTCGTAGCTCGTGAACAGGCCGTGCCGCCCGGTGAGCAGGTAGCCCTCGAGCCAGCCCTGGCACTGGTGCTCCGACAGCATCTCCATGACCCGGCCGGCGCGCGCGAGGTGCTCGTCGACGTCAGGCCCGAAGAAGTCGGCGTTCCACTGCTTGTCCGTGACCTCGTAGACGGCCTGGAGCCGGTTCGACGCGGTCTCGTCGGGGCCGAAGATGCGGAAGTTGTCCGGGTTGAGCCGCACGACGTCGGTCAGCCACTGCCCGAGGACGCGCGTCGCCTCGGCGACGTTGCCGCCCGGGCCGGAGACGTCGACCGCGTAGTCGCGGAAGTCCGGGAGCCGCAGGTCCTTGAGCAGGAGCCCGCCGTTCGCGTGCGGGTTGTCGCTCATGCGCAGCGTGCCCTCGGGCGCGAGCGCGGCGATGTCGTCGTGCAGGCGGCCGTCCTCGTCGAACAGCTCGTCGGCCCGGTACGACTCGAGCCAGCCCCGCAGCACGTCGAGGTGCTCCGGGGTGTCCCGCGCGCTCGCGAGCGGCACCTGGTGCGCGCGCCACGAGTCCTCGGTCTTCTTGCCGTCGATGACGGGCGGGCACGTCCAGCCCTTGGGGGTGCGGAAGACGATCATGGGCCACGCGGGGCGCTCGTCGTTCCCCGCCGCGGCGTCGGCCTTGATCTGCGCGATGTGGTTGAGCACCTCGTCGAGGAGCGTCGCGAAGCGCCGGTGCACCTCGAAGTGGTCCTCGCCGTCGAACCCGCCCGTGAAGAAGTACGGGGTGTGGCCGTAGCCGATCATGAGGTCGCGCAGCTCGTCGTCGCTGATGCGCGCGAGCACGGTGGGGTTGGCGATCTTGTACCCGTTGAGGTGCAGGATCGGCAGCACGACGCCGTCGTTGCGCGCGTTGACGAACTTGTTGGAGTGCCAGCTCGTCGCGAGCGGGCCCGTCTCCGCCTCGCCGTCGCCCACGACCGCGGCGACCAGCAGGTCGGGGTTGTCGAACGCGGCGCCGTACGCGTGGGAGAGCGCGTAGCCGAGCTCGCCGCCCTCGTGGATCGACCCCGGGGTCTCCGGCGCGACGTGGCTCGGGATACCGCCGGGGAAGGAGAACTGGCGGAACAGCCGGCGCAGGCCCTCGGCGTCCTGCGTGATGTCCGTGTAGGTCTCCGAGTACGTCCCCTCGAGGTACGCGTTCGCGACGAGCCCGGGACCGCCGTGGCCGGGACCCGCGACGTAGATCGTCGACTGACGGCGCTGCGCGATCGCGCGGTTGAGGTGCGCATAGAGGAAGTTGAGGCCGGGCGTCGTGCCCCAGTGGCCCAGCAGGCGCGGCTTGACGTCCTCGCGGTCCAGCGGCGTGCGCAGCAGCGGGTTGTCGAGCAGGTAGATCTGGCCGACGGACAGGTAGTTCGCCGCACGCCACCACGCGTCGACGCGGCGCAGGGTGTCGTCGTCGAGCGGTGCGACCTCGGCGGGTCGCCAGGCGGTGGACTCGGTGGCGGTGGTCGTGCTCATCTCACGCTCCTGCAGGGGGAAGGGTTCGTGAACGACTACGGCTTCATACAACCGCATCGACCGAGGCGCTGCACGGTTCGTGACGGCGAGGAGAGGTGTGACGTGTGCCCGCAGGGCCACAAAGGGTCGAAGGTCCCGGGCGCCGCGACGGGTGCCCGGGACGTCGGTCACCCGCCGGCATCCGGAGCGCCCGCCCGCACCCGGTGTGACGTTCGCCCGCCCCGGTCCGCGGATGCGGGGAGTTGCCCGGGCCCCGGATACCGTGGGGTCGTGCCCGAGCCCACCGCCCCCCGTTCGTTCTGGGCGGTCGCCCGCCAGCCCCGCGTGGTCGGCCTGCTCGTGCTGTTCCTCCTGGCCGCCGCCGTGTGCGCACGGCTGGGCGTCTGGCAGCTCGACCGCGCGCAGCAGCGCGCCGAGCTCGCGGCGCAGCAGGAGGCCGCGGAGCTCGAGGCCGCCGGACCCGAGGGCGTCGGGGTGCTGCTCCCGCCGCAGTCCTCCTTCCCGGGCGAGCTCGTCGGTCGGCAGGCCTGGGTCGAGGGGGAGTACGACCCCGAGGGCCAGCTCCTCGTGGAGAACCGTGCTCTCGACGGCCGGGTGGGCTACCTCGTCCTCACGCCGCTGCACGTGACCGACGACGGGACGCAGGGCGCGTCGTGGGCCGAGCTCTCCGGCGCACCTGTGCTGCCCGTCGTCCGCGGCTGGGTCGAGACGCCCGAGGAGAGCGCCGCGCTCGACCCGCCGGACGGCGTCGTGCGCCTCACCGGGTACCTCCAGGCCTCGGAGGCCGCGGGCCAGGGCGGGACCGCGCCCGGGCTCACGGACGCCATCTCGACCGGGGCGCTCGTCAACGAGTGGGGCGGACCGATGTACTCGGGGTACCTCGTGCTGCTGTCGTCCGACCCGGAGCAGCCGTCGGCGACCGAGGGCGGTCCGGCTCAGCTCCCGCGCCCGACGATCGAGGGCGGCACGGGCCTCAACCTGCAGAACCTCTTCTACGCGCTGCAGTGGTGGGTGTTCGGCGGCTTCGCGGTGCTGCTCTGGGTCCGCCTCGTGCGCGACGAGGCGTCCGGGGGCACGCGCCGCGCGCGCGGCGAGGACGCCGGGATCGCCGGTCTTCCCGGCGACTGAGCGGCGGCGCCCCGACCGCCGTCCCTCGGACGTCGCGGGGTGCCTCGGCCGCCGAGCGAGGCGTCAGTCGTCGAGGTCGAGGTCCTTGAACCACGACTCGGTGACGTAGTCCGTCTCCCAGCCGAGCGAGCGGTAGAGCTGGTCGGCGCTGGTCGGGGAGTCCGCGTCGACCTCGAGCGCCACGCGGTCGCGACCGTCCCGTGCGGCGTCGGCGACGACGGTGGCCAGGAGCGACTTCGCCACACCACGGCCACGGGCGGCACGCGTCACCCCGATGTACTCGACGTAGGTGCCGCGCGCCCCGCCCTCGGGCGCGGCGAGGGACGAGCACACCACGGTGCCGGCGGGCACGCGGCGGCCGTCGTCGGTCTGCACGTACGCGAGCCACCAGTGGTCCCAGCTGTGGCCCGGGTCCTCGCGGAGGCGTTGCACGAACTCCGAGAAGCTCTCCCGGTACGAGTTGAAGTGGTCCTGGAAGGACGTCTCCAGCATCTGGTGCACGACCTGGAGGTCCGTCGCGACGGGCATCCCGTTCGCGTGCCGCTCGACGGGGCGCACCGTGACGCCCGCGCGCGGCGCGAGCGCGGCCTCCTCCGGGACGACCGGGCGCGTCATGTGCAGCCAGCTGCGCCGTCGCGCGTACCCGGCGCGCGTCAGCCACTGGGCCTGCCGCGTGTCGTCGGCGAACGGGCTCTCGTCGAGGCGCGTCGCCGTCACCCCGCGCAGGCGCGCCATCGCGACCGCCGTGCGCTCCGCCCAGCGGTAGAACGCGTCGGCGATCGCGTCGACCTCGGGCACGTCCCGGTCGAAGTAGCCCCAGACGGTCGCCCGCCCGGCGGCGCGGTCGTGCACGGTCACCCAGGCGCGGGGGACGTCGTCGGGACCGACGGCGACGAGCTGGCGCCGCGTCCACGACGCCAGCCCCGCGACCTCGGACTCGATCCCGGCGGGGTCGACGTGCGTCGAGCCCGTCCCCTGGATCTCGTCCAGACGTCGCAGCCCGACGAGCGCGTCGATGTCGGCGTAGCCGGGGACGCGGGCCCGCCAGGGAGCCGGGAGGGTCGGGAGGTCGTGCGGGGCGTCGCTCGTGGTGTCAGACATCTGCACCATCTTGACACCGACCGGCTCTACTCCTGCTGCCAGGAGTGCCAGAGCCGGGCGTAGTCGCCGCCCGCCGCGACGAGCTCGTCGTGCGGGCCGATCTCGCTGATGCGCCCGCCGTCGACCACGGCGACGCGGTCGGCGTCGTGCGCGGTGTGCAGGCGGTGCGCGATCGCCACGACGGTCCGGCCGGCGAGCACGGCGTCGAGCGAGCGCTCGAGGTGCCGGGCCGCGCGCGGGTCGAGGAGCGACGTCGCCTCGTCGAGCACGAGCGTGTGCGGGTCCAGGAGCACGAGCCGCGCGAGCGCGACCTGCTGCGCCTGCGCGGGCGTGAGCACGTGCCCGCCCGACCCGACGGTCGTCTCCAGCCCGTCGGGCAGGGACTCCGCCCACCCGCGTGCGTCCACGGCGTCGAGCGCGTCGCGGAGCTCGGCGTCGCTCGCGTCGACCTTGGCCAGCCGCAGGTTGTCGGCGAGCGTGCCGACGAACACGTGGTGCTCCTGCGTGACGAGCGCGACCTCGCGGCGCAGGTCTTCCAACGGCAGGTCGACGAGGCGGACGCCGCCCGAGCGGACGGATCCGGCCGTGGGCGGGTGGATGCCGGCGAGCATGCGCCCGAGCGTCGACTTGCCCGCGCCGGACGGACCGACGACGGCGAGCCGTTCGCCGGGCTCGAGGTCCAGCGAGACGCCGTGCAGCACGGGGTGGCCCTCGCGATAGGCGTACTCGACGTCGCGCGCGACGAGCCGGTCGCCGTCGGGCACGTCGCCCGTCGCGGTGCGGTCGCCGGGGACCTGCGCGACGCCGACGATGCGCGCGTAGGACGCCGCCGCGACCTGGATCTCGTCGAGCCAGAAGATGAGGTTCCACACCGGCCCGGCGAGCTGGAACGCGTACGTCGTCACCGTGGCGACGGCACCGAGCGTCGTCTGGCCCTGCGAGAGCAGCCAGGCGCCCCACACGAGCGCGGCGACCGGCGCGATCGCGATCGCGAGGTCGATGCCCGGGAAGAGCACCGTGCGCAGCCCGAGCGTGTACCGCTCGGACTCGTACGCCTCGGTGAGGTCGGCCCGCACGCGGGCCTGGCGCCGCTCGGTGAGCGAGAGCGCGTCGACCGTGCGCGCACCCTCGACGCTCTCGGTGATGGTGCCGTTGAGCGTCGCGTACGCCGCGGCCTCCCGCTGGTAGCCGGCCGACGCGCGCTTGAGGTACCAGCGCGAGACGACGACGAGCAGCGGGACCCCGACGAACAGCGCGATCGCGACGAGCGGGGCGACGACGACCGACGCCACGACCGTGAGGACGAGCGTCACGACCGCCACGAGGAGCTGCGGCACGCCGAACCGCACCGCGTGCTGGATGCGGTCGACGTCGTTGGTCGTGCGCGCGACGAGGTCGCCCGTGCCGGCGCGCTCGACGGTCGACAGCGGGAGCGAGGTCACCGTCTCGACGAGGTCCTCGCGCAGCTCGGCGAACACCGTCTCGCCGAACACCATGGACAGGCGCTGCGCGTACCGGCGCAGCACGGCCTGCGCGACGACGGCCCCCGCGCCGACGGCGACGACCGTCGTCACGTAGGACGAGGTCGTGCCCTCGGTGACGGCGTCGACGAGCCGGCCGAGCAGCCAGGGGCCGACCAGCCCGGCGACGGCGGCCAGCGTGTGCAGCACGGCGATCAGGACGAACGTGCCACGGTGACGGGCGAAGAGCCGCCCGGCGGCGGCGCGGACGGCGGGGCCGTCGGCGACGGGGAGCTTCACGACTCTCCTCCTTCGGGTGCGGTGCGGGCGAGGACGGGGGACTCGTCGAGCGAGCGCCCGACGACGCGCAGGTAACGGGCCGCGTCGTCGTCCGGCGTCGTACCGGGTGCGTGGGCGCGGTCCACGAGGTCGCGGTGCGTGCCGCGCGCGGTGACGCGACCGCCCTCGAGGAGCAGGACCTCGTCGACGTGCTCGAGCACGAGCGGCGACGCGGTGACGACGAGCGTGGTGCGGCCGCGCCGGGCGTCGGCGAGGCTCGCCGCGATCCGGGCCTCGGTGTGGGCGTCGACGGCGCTCGTCGGCTCGACGAGCACGAGGACCTCGGGCTCGGTGAGCAGGGCGCGTGCGAGCGCGACGCGCTGGCGCTGGCCGCCCGAGAGCGACCGGCCCTTCTCGGGCAGCTCGCCCGTGAGGCCGTCGGGGACGGAGTCGAGCACGTCGTGGGCGTCGGCGACGGTGACGGCGGCGAGCACGTCGGCCTCGGTCGCGGAACCCCGCGGGTCGAGCTCGTCGCGCAGCGCGCCGGAGAAGAGCTGGGGTGTCGCCTCGGCGACCACGACCCGCCGCCGGAGCGCGTGCTTGTCCAGGTCGGCGAGGAGCGTCCCGCCGAGCCGCACGGGGGTCGCGACCTCCGCGGCGTCGTCGAACCGGCCGAGGCGCGTCGCGACGGCCGCCGACGCGTCGGGGTCCGCGGACACGAGCGCGACGACGCGGCCCGGCTCGAGGACCAGGCCGCTCGTCTCGTCGACGAGGGGACTGCCCTCGGTCGGCATGGGCGCGGTGGCCGGGGTCGCGCCCGCGGCGGGCTCGACCGCGAGGACGCGCACGATCTTGCGCGACGCGACGTGCGCGCGCGTGGCGATGTTGAGCATCTGGGTCGCGACCTGGAGGGGCCAGCCGAGGAAGGCCGCGTACCCGTAGAACGCGACGAGCTGCCCGGGCGTGATGTCGCCGGCCAGCGCCGCCGTCGCGCCCAGGTAGACGACGAGCACGACGAGGAGGCCGGGCAGGAGCACCTGGAGCGCGTCGAGGGTGGCCTGCGTGTGCGCGACCTTCACGCCGGCCTCGCGCACCTGCTGCGACTGCCGCGCGTAGCGGCCGACGAACACGCCCTCGCCGCCGATGCCGCGCAGGATGCGCAGGCCGGAGACGGTGTCGGCGCCGAGCGTCGTCAGGCGGCCCTGGGCCTCGCGCTGCGCGGCCTGGCGCTGCTGGAGCGGCTTGACGAGCAGGGCGAGCACCGCGGCGACCACGGGGAGGCCCAGCACGACGACGAGCCCGAGCTGGAGCGACGTGGAGAGCATGATGAAGGCCACCACGACGTACGCACCGAGCGCGCCGAGGAACTGGCCCATCATCGAGAAGAGCTGGCCGACGCGCATGGCGTCGCTCGCGACGGTGGACACGACCTCGCCCGTGGGCAGCTCCTCCGTGATCGCGTCGCCGGAGCGCGCGGTGACGTCACCCACGAGCTGGGACGTGGTGAGCGCGGAGCGCAGCCAGTTCGCGATGTCGAACCGGTGCTGCGTCACTCCCGTGACGACGATCCCCAGGCCCAGCGCGAGCAGGAGGCCCGCCCACCGCCACAGCTCCGGCCCGAACCCCTCCGCGAGACCCTCGTCGAGCGCGCGGCCGAGCATGTACGGCTGGAACGCCTGGCATGCGAAGTTGGCCAGGCCCAGCAGCACGGAGACGGTGAGCACGGTCCACTGGCGCCGGGCCAGCCAGAGCAGGTAGCGCGTCGGTCCACGCAGGTCAGGGGTCCCCGGGTCGGGGAGGGGGAGGGGTCGCACGGTGATCTACCCTAGGTTCGGCGTCCGACACGCGGCGACGCTTTAACCGCTGCGACCGCGTCGCACGCCACCGCGCGCGGCAGGGACCGCGGCGGCCGTCTCGCCCGGAACGAGGACCTCTCCCATGACCACGCAGGACCCGGCCACGCCCACCCCGACCGACGCGCCCGCCGACGTGGCGACGCCGAGCACGGAGGCCGCGCGCACCGCGATCCGCAAGGCGCGCGGCGCGCTCGCCCGCTACCGGGTCCTCGCGATCATCACCGGTGTGATGCTCCTCATCCTCTGCGTCGAGATGCTCGTCAAGTACGGCGTGGGCCAGTTCGTCGACGTCGACGGGATCATGCGGTACGTCTCCTGGATCCCGTTCGCGCACGGCTGGATCTACGTCGTCTACCTCGTCACGGTGCTCGACCTGTGGACCAAGATGCGCTGGGGCTGGGGCCGCCTCGCGACCATGGTGTTCGCCGGCGTCGTCCCGGTCATGTCGTTCATCCTCGAGAAGAAGGTGCACGCCGAGGCCGAGGCCAAGCTCGCCGTCCTGGAGGAGCAGTACGCGTCATGACGGCGGCCCTCGCGCCCCTCGTCGCGCCCGGTCCCGAGCTGACCACCGCGGAGCTCGAGCGGTACGCGCGCCACCTCGCGCTGCCCGGCGTCGGCCCCGAGGGCCAGCGCCGCCTCGCGGCCGCGCGCGTGCTCGTCGTCGGTGCGGGCGGCCTCGGCAGCCCCGCCCTGCTCTACCTCGCCGCCGCGGGCGTCGGCACGATCGGCATCGTCGACGACGACGTCGTCGACACGTCCAACCTCCAGCGCCAGGTGATCCACGGCGGGCCCGACGTTGGCCGTCGCAAGGTCGACTCCGCCCGCGACGCCATCGCCGACGTCAACCCGCACGTGCGCGTCGTCGAGCACGCGCTGCGCCTCGACGTCGACACCGCGCTCGACGTGCTGCGCGGCTACGACGTCGTGCTCGACGGCGCCGACAACTTCCCGACGCGCTACCTCGTCTCCGACGCGGCCGAGGTCCTCGGCCTGCCCGTGGTCTGGGGCTCGATCTACCGCTTCCAGGGGCAGGTCAGCGTCTTCTGGGGCGCGCCGCGGTTCGCGGTGCCCGACGACGTCCCGGTCCCGGGCGGCGCGGCTCCCTTCGGTCCCGGGGACGGCGAGGCGCGCGGCGTGACCTACCGCGACGTGTTCCCCGTCCCGCCGCCGCCCGGTGCCGCGCCCGACTGCGCGACCGGCGGGGTGTTCGGCGCGATGTGCGGGACCGTCGGATCCGTCATGGCGACCGAGGCGATCAAGCTCGTCACCGGCGCCGGCACGACGCTGCTGGGCCGTCTCGCCGTCTACGACGCGCTCGACCTGTCCTGGCGCCAGCTCACCGTGCGCGCCGACCCGACGCGCGAGCCCGTCACCGCGCTCCTGCCGGGCGACGACGCCTACGCCGCGTTCTGCGGGCTCGCCCCGGCGACGCCGGGCGCGGGGCCCGTCGCGGGCGAGCGCGACGTCACCGCACGCGACGCGGCGGCCCTGCTGGCCGACGACGGCGCGGCGCCGTACCTGCTCGACGTGCGCGAGGACTGGGAGGCGCAGGTGCGTCCCCTGCTCGGGTCGACGCTCGTGCCGAGCGGGACGTTCCTCACGGGCGACCCTGCCGCGGCGCTCGCGGACCTCCCGACGGACCGGCCCGTGCTCGTCCTGTGCGCGGTCGGCGCCCGCTCGGCCCGCGTCGCCGACGTCGCCCGCGCGGCGGGGATCGACGCCCGCTCCGTCGTCGGCGGCGTCCCCGCCCTCCTCGACGCCCTCGCGGCCGCCGTCCCGCCGAGGTAGAACCCCGGTCGCGCGAGGTAGAGCCGTGGTCGCGCGAGGTAGAGCCGTGGTTGCGCGAGGTAGAGCCGTGGTCACGTTGCCCGACGGCGGTCTGGTCGCCTTGGGTGGTCGGGGTGGGTGGTGGTGCCGCGTCGACCATCCGCCGCTCGTTCCTCGCGGCTCCGTGTTCTCGGTCGGGATCGTCCTGCGTTCGCCAGCTCACTCCGGACGATCCCTCGTTCCAGGCCCGCCACGACGCGGCACCACCACCCACCCCGCCCGGCGTCGTCCCACCCTGGTCCCCACTCACCCGGCGACCGCCCGCGTGGTCGTTCGATGTCGGCGACCTGACCGCCCGCCTGGTGGACGCCGTCAGGCACGACCACGGTTCTCCTTCGCGGACCAGGGTTTTCTCTCGCGCAACGAGGGCTTGCCTCGGCCTACCAGGGTTCAACCTCGTGGTCAGAGGGCGAGGTCGAGGCGGCCCTCGGGGGACGAGCTCGCGAGAGCACCCTCGCGGCGGGGGATGCGGCCGGCGCCGGCGGCCAGGCGGCCCGACTCGACGGCCAGACGCATCGCGTGCGCCATGCGGACCGGGTCGGCGGCGCGCGTGACGGCGGTGGCGAGCAGGACGCCGTCGCACCCGAGCTCCATCGCCTGCGCGGCGTCGGACGCCGTCCCGATCCCGGCGTCGAGGATCACCGGCACGCGGGCGGCGGCGGCGATCGCCTCGATGTTGCGGGGGTTGAGGATGCCGAGTCCGGTGCCGATCGGCGCGCCGAGGGGCATGACGGCGGCGCACCCGACGTCCTCGAGCCGGCGCGCGAGGATCGGGTCGTCGTTCGTGTAGGGCAGCACGACGAACCCGTCCCGCACGAGCTGCTCGGCCGCCTCGACGAGGCCGACGGGGTCGGGCAGGAGCGTGACGTCGTCGGCGACGACCTCGAGCTTGACCCACTCGGTGCCGCACGCCTCGCGCGCGAGGTGCGCGGTCAGGACTGCCTCGCGCACCGAGAAGCACCCGGCCGTGTTGGGCAGCGCACGGATGCCGAGGCGCGCGAGGAGCGCCCAGATCCCCGAGTCGGGACTCGCCTCCCCGCCGGCGCGGACGGCGACGCGTCGCATCGCGACGGTGGTCAGCGCGGTGCCCGACGCGACGAGCGCGTCCTCGAGCGTGAGCAGGTTCGCCGCCCCGCCGGTGCCCATGACGAGGCGCGACCCGATCGTCGTGCCGGCGACGACGAGCGGGTCGTCGCCGTCCGACGGCCGGCGCGCGGGTGCGGGGGAGATGTCGGTCGTGGTCACGGGTCCTCCTCAGCCGCCCTGGACGGCGGTCACGATCTCGATGCGGTCGCCGGGTGCGACGACGGTCGTCGCCCAGGAGCCGCGCGGCACGACGGCGTCGCTCACCGCGACGGCGACCCCCTGCGGCGTCCCGTCGGCGACGTACGCGGGCACGAGCGCCGCGACGAGCTGCTCGAGGTGCACGGGGGCGTCGAGCGGGTACGGCTCGCCGTTGACGAGCGCGGTCGGAGCAGGTGCGGTCACGGGGATCACCTCGGTGTCGTGGGGGAGAAGGCGGCCGACCGGCGGGCGTCGAACCCGGGTTCGGCGAAGCGGTCGGTGCGGGTCGGGGAGAGGGCCGCGGCGACGTCGGCGGGGAGCGGGGTGCCGGTGAGGCCGGCGACGACCGCGTCGGCGGTGAGCGGTGCGAGCAGGATCCCGTTGCGGCCGTGCCCCGTCGCGACGTGCAGTCCCGGGACGGCGGTCGGGCCGACGAGCGGCAGGTTGTCCGGGGTCGCGGGGCGCGCCCGGGGCGTCACGTCGACGAGCGCGGCCTCGTCGATCCCCGGCAGCAGGGCGCGCGCGTCGCGCAGCAGGGCGAAGACCCCGCCCGCGGTCGCGCGACGGTCGTCGGGGTTCTCCTCGGTCGTCGCGCCGACGACGACCTCCCGGTGCCCCGCGCAGTCGTGACCCTGCCCGTCGGGTACGGGGTCGCGCGGCACGATGTACACCGGCCGTCCCTGCACGACCCCGCGCACGACGTGCTCCAGCGCGAGGTCCGGTCCGGCGTCGAGGCGCAGCGTCTGCCCCTTGACCGGCCGCGTCGGCACGACGACACCCGGCACGTCCATGAGCAGCGTCCCGGACTCCCAGCCCGCCGCGACGACGACCGCGCCCGCCGCGTGGAGCCGACCTGCGTCGTCGTGCACACCCACGACGCGCCCGGACGGGTCGAGCGCGAGCCGCCTCGCCGAGGCCCGCACGACGGCGGCGCGCGCCTCGGCACCGGCGCCCGCGAGCGTCTCCGGCCCGGCGCCCCCGTCGAGCGCGCCGAGCAGCGCCGCGTGCGTCGCGCGCGGATCGACCGCGTGGTCTGCCGGCGCCCAGGCCGCACCCGCGACCCGCGGGCCCAGGTAGGGCTCGAGCCGGCGCGCGTCGGCCACGGTGAGCTCGTGCGACGCGAGACCGTGCGCGGCGTGGAGGGCGAGGACGCGTCGGAGCGACGCGAGGTCGTCGGCGTCGTACGCGAGGGTGAGGGTGCCCGCGGTGCGCAGGCCGACGTCGGCACCGGTCGCGGCGTGCAGGTCGTCCGCGAAGCCGGGCCATGCGGCGGCGGCGGCGAGGTGCAGGCGCAGCGCGTCGTCCTCGCCGAAGTCGGCCTCCGTGACCGGGGCGAGCATCCCGGCGGCGGCGTGCGTCGCGCCGTCGCCCGGCGACGGGTCGAGCACCGTGACGGTCAGCCCCGCGCGCGCCGCCCGCCACGCCACGGCGAGCCCCACGATCCCGCCGCCCACGACGACGACGTCGCGCGCGCCGTCGGGCACGGCAGGACCGGCTCCCGGCGAGCGGGACCCAGGACGGACAGGGGTGTGCATGCGCGCTCCCTTCGCTGGCATGACCCAGATCAGGTTCGACGGTCGGCTCCGACGCCCTCTCAGCCCCGTGCGGGGCTCCCGTGCTGTCGGCCACAGTACCGCCTGCTCCGGACGGGCCGCCGCTAGGCTCCGGCGGGTGAGCACCGAGACCTTCGCCACTCCCGCCCCGCAGGCTCCGGACGCCGCGCGCACCCGCCTCGCCGACGCGCGCCTCTACCTGTGCACCGACGCGCGCGAGGAGCGCGGCGACCTCGAGGACTTCCTCCGGGCAGCGCTCGCGGGCGGGGTCGACGTCGTGCAGCTCCGCGACAAGACCCTCGACGTCGCGCGCGAGCTCGAGCTCCAGGAGCTCGTCGCGCAGGTCGCGACGGAGCACGGCGCGCTGTGGGCCGTCAACGACCGGGCCGACGTCGCACGGCTGACCGGGGCGCCCGTGGTGCACATGGGGCAGGGTGATCTGCCCGTCCCCGCGGTACGAGCCCTGCTGGGCCCGGGCCCCGTGCTCGGCCGGTCCACCCACTCGGCGGACCAGGCGGCCGCCGCCGAGGCCGACCCGGACGTCGACTACTTCTGCGTGGGCCCGCTGTGGGCGACGCCGACCAAGCCCGGCCGCGCCGCCGTCGGGCTCGAGCTGCTGCGTGCGGTCGCCGCGACGCGGCCGACGACCCCGTGGTTCGCCATCGGCGGGGTCGACGCGGACCGGCTCGACACGGTGCTCGACGCCGGGGTGACGCGCGTCGTCGTCGTGCGGGCGATCACGCAGGCGAGCGACCCCGAGGCCGCGGCCCGCGCGCTGCGCGACCGGCTCACCGGACGCGTGGTCGAGCGCGCCACCGAGCGCGCCGGCGCCTGAGACGCGGGACGGGACCGCGCCGCGCGGCGACTATCCTGGAGCGGTGACGTCACCCGCCACCGCTCCCGACACCCCCACCACCGCCGAGGTCGCCGCGACCCCGCGCCCCGTGCTCGTCGTCGACTTCGGCGCCCAGTACGCGCAGCTCATCGCGCGCCGTGTGCGCGAGGCCAAGGTCTACTCCGAGATCGTGCCGCACACCTTCACGGTCGAGCAGATGCTCGCGAAGGACCCGGTGGCGATCATCCTCTCCGGCGGTCCGTCGTCGGTGTACGCGACCGGCGCCCCGTTCGTCGACCCGGCGCTGTTCACGGCCGGCGTGCCCGTCATGGGCATCTGCTACGGCTTCCAGGCCATGGCGAAGGCGCTCGGCGGCGAGGTCGCCCAGACGGGCCTGCGCGAGTACGGCGGCACCGAGGTCGAGGTGTGCGCCGCGGGCGTGCTGCTCGACGGGACGCCGCAGAACCAGACCACGTGGATGAGCCACGGCGACGCCGTGCACCGCGCGCCCGAGGGCTTCGAGGTCCTCGCGACGTCGGCAGGCTCTCCCGTCGCGGCGTTCGAGGACACGTCGCGCCGCCTCTACGGCGTGCAGTGGCACCCCGAGGTCAAGCACTCCGCGCACGGCCAGACCGTGCTGGAGCACTTCCTCTACGAGGGTGCGGGGCTGGCCCCGGACTGGACGCCCGGCAACGTCATCGCGGACCAGGTCGCGGCGATCCGTGCCCAGGTCGGCGACGCCCGCGTCATCTGCGCGCTCTCCGGCGGCGTGGACTCCGCGGTCGCGGCGGCGCTCGTGCAGCGGGCCGTGGGCGACCAGCTCACGTGCGTGCACGTGGACCACGGGCTCATGCGCGCCGGCGAGGTCGAGCAGATCGAGCGCGACTTCGTCGCGGCGACCGGCGTCAACCTCGTGATCCGCGACGAGAAGGAGCGGTTCCTCACCGCGCTCGCCGGGCACAGCGACCCCGAGACCAAGCGCAAGATCATCGGCCGCGAGTTCATCCGCGTGTTCGAGGACTCCGCGCGCCAGATCGTCGAGGACGCGGGCGAGCACGGCGCCGAGGTCAAGTTCCTCGTCCAGGGCACGCTGTACCCGGACGTCGTCGAGTCCGGTGGCGGCGAGGGCGCGGCGAACATCAAGAGCCACCACAACGTCGGCGGCCTGCCCGACGACCTGCAGTTCTCGCTCGTCGAGCCGCTGCGCACCCTGTTCAAGGACGAGGTCCGCGCCGTCGGTCGCGAGCTCGGCGTGCCCGAGGAGATCGTCGCCCGCCAGCCGTTCCCGGGCCCCGGCCTCGGCATCCGCATCGTCGGCGAGGTCACGGCGGACCGCCTCGAGACGCTGCGCGCCGCCGACGCGATCGCGCGCGAGGAGCTGACGAAGGCGGGTCTCGACAACGAGATCTGGCAGTGCCCGGTCGTGCTGCTCGCCGACGTGCGCTCCGTCGGCGTCCAGGGCGACGGCCGCACCTACGGTCACCCGATCGTCCTGCGCCCCGTCTCGTCCGAGGACGCGATGACGGCCGACTGGACGCGCCTGCCCTACGACGTGCTGTCCGTGATCTCGACGCGCATCACCAACGAGGTCGCGGAGGTCAACCGGGTCGTGCTCGACGTGACGAGCAAACCCCCGGGCACCATCGAGTGGGAGTGACCCCCTAGCGGGACGGACGGGCCCGACGATCCACGGCGATCGTCGCGGCCCGTTCGTATGCCCGCTCCACGTCGGCGAGCACGCGCGGCCAGCCCGCCGTCGAGGGCACGTCGCGGTTGTGCGCGACGATCCGGTCGAGCAGGCCGTCCTCGGTCGCGAGGCGCACGAGCGCGTCCGTGAGTCCGGCGTCGTCGTCCGCGACGAGCGCGTCGACGCCGTCCGTGAGGCGTTCCGCGACGCCCGACTGCGAACGGGTCAGGACCGCCAGACCGGCGGCCTGCCCCTCGAGCGCGGCGATCCCGAACGCCTCCTCGACGGCGGGCGCGGCGAACACGTCGGCGCGCGCGTAGAGCCGCTTGAGCCCCGTCGCGTCGAGGCGGCCGGGGAGCGACACGACCGACCCCAGCCCGTGCTCCGCGACGAAGCGCCGCGCGTCGGCCAGCTCGGGGCCGTCCCCGGCGAGCGTCACGTGGAGCGCGCCCTCGGGAAGGCGCGCGACGGCGTCGCGCACGACCTCGAGGAGCGGCAGCACGCGCTTGCGCGGCGCGAACCGCGTCGCCGCGACGACGTGGACGGCGGCGCCCTCCATGCGCTCGGCGCGCTCGGTGCGCGGGACGCGCCACGCGTCGAGGTCGAGGCCGTTGTGGAGCACCACGACCTCGCCGTGGTCGCCGACGATCCGGCGCAGGGGAGCGGCTGTCAGCTCGCTCACCGCCGACCACAGCACGGGCCAGCGCGACCACCGCACGACGCGGTCGAGCCCCGCGAACGCCTTCTCCGCCCCGCCCCACACGCTGTGCACGGTGAGCACCGCGGGCAGCCCGGACCGGACGACCGTGCGCAGGGACGCCTGCGTCGAGGGCGTGAGGACGCCCATGTGCAGGTGCACGACGTCGGGCCGGTCCGCGCGCAGGAGCCGCGCCACGTGGTGCGGCGCGCGCGGGTGCACGGGGTAGCCGCCCGGGACCCGCGCGGCGAGGCGGTGGACCGTGACGTCCCCGTCCTGCTCGATGGAGATGCCGCGCGCGCCGGGGCGCGCGGGCGTCGTGCAGACGACCGCCACGTCGTGACCGGCGGCCGCCTGCTGCTGCGCGAGCCGCGCGACCTGGGTCTCGATCCCGCCGAGCAGCGGCAGGTAGCAGTCGGTCAGGTGGGTGATGCGCACGGACCGCATCCTCCCATCCGGGCGCGGCGCCGAGGTGCGCGTTCGCCGCGCGGTCCGTCGTCGTCGTCGCTACCGTGGGTCCCGTATGGGTGGTTCGACCGCCCTGCGGCGGACCCGCGCCCGCGGGTCACGGTCCGCGGTGCGGCAGCAGGTGGGTCCTGACGAAGGGGAGAACGCGCCATGTCGAGCACCGTCACCGTCACTCCGGCCAAGGGGGCGCGGGGCATCGGCCTCGTGTCGATCATCGCCGGCATCGTCCTCCTCCTCGCGGGCATCGGCACCTGGATCGTGGTGGCGAACCAGCTGTCCGCCGAGGAGATCACCGTCTCGGACGACGCGTCGTTCCTGGCGGGCCGCCACGTCAACGGGCCGCTCACCGCGTACGCGCAGGCCGAGGTCATCAACAAGCACGCGCTCGAGGCGAGCGGTGGCCAGACGTACGCCGAGCTCGACCAGGACGACCCGACGCGGCAGACCGTCATGACGGCGTCGTTCCTGCGGGCGTCGCTGTTCACGTCCGTCGTCGCGTTCGGGGTGTGCCTGCTCGTCATGGGCCTCGGCGTCCTGTTCATCCTCGTCGGGATCGCGCTCCGGCGGCTCGCGGGCGGCCCCAGCGTCGCCGTCGAGACGCCGGCGGCGTACACCTCGTCGGGCGACCTGTCGGACGCCGGGCGTCACGCCGCCCCGTCGCACGCGGAGCCCGCGCCGACCGCGCCGCCCGTCCGTCCCGAGCCCACGCGCCCGGTCGAGGCGCCGGGGCGCACGTCCGCGCTCTCGACACCGGGTGCGGAGGCCCGCGCGGCCGCGACGCCGGTCGAGCCGACCGGCGGGCCGGGGACGGGGACCCCGTCCGCCCCGGGGGCGTCGCCGGCCGCGTCTCCCGACACCACGACGCCCACCACCGGCCCCGCGGGCACCCCGCCCGAGCGCCGGGGTGACGAGCCCACCCCCTGATCGTCCCGGCCGTCCGTCCGGACGCCGAGGACCCGTTCCCGCCGGGTCGCACCGGGGAGAGCGTGCGGGGCGGCGTCGCTCGGACACGACGAGGGGCCGTGGCACACGTGCCACGGCCCCTCGCTGTGTCTCGGCCCGCCGCGTCTCGACCCGCAGCGCACCTCGCGGGAGCCCGGGCCGGGCTCAGCCTCGCCGGCGCCGGGCTCCCGAGACGATGGACCCGACCACGAGCGTGATCCCCGCCGCGGCGAGCACGACGATCGTGGCCAGGCCGAGGTCGACCTGCGCGCCGAGCGCGGCGGCGAGGACGACGACGCCGAACGCGACGATGACGAAGCCCCACACGATCGTGGAGACGCGGGGACCGCGCCGGGCGGGCGAGGGGGGTTCGGCGGGAGCGGCGGGCGCGGTGGGCGTCGTGGGCGTCGCCGGCCGGGACGGCCCTGCGGGCGGGACTGCGCCGGAGGTCGGGCCGGACGTCGTCGTGCCACCGGGAGCGGCGAGCGGGTGCGCGGGGGCTGCCGGTCCGGGCACGTCCAGGACGAAGGTCTCACCGTCCCGCGCCCGCGCGGCGAGCGGTTCCGTGGCCGGCGGCTCCGTGGACAGCGGGACCGTCGGGTGGGCGTCCGCCTCCGCGGCGCCGGCCTGCGGGGTGTCGAACAGCTCGTCGCCGAGCGGCCGCGTGTCGTCGTCGCGGCGTGCTGAGTCGTTCATCAGTCCTCCTCGATCGTGATCTGGCCGGCCCCGACCTCGACCCGCAGCACGAGCAGCGGGTCGTCACCGGACTGGACCTCGTCGTTGTCGAACGTGACCGGCTGCGTGCTGACGCCGCCGATCTCCCGCCGGTCGTCGTCGACGAGCCAGCGGGCGTTCCCCGCGAGCACCTGGACCTCCGCGCGGACCGGGACGCCGTCGGGCACGACGACGGTCGCGTCCCCGGCGCCGAGCTGGATCGGGACCTCCACGGGAGAGGTGCCGGACGCGTCGGACAGGTCGAGCCCGGAGAGGTCGATCGTCGGGTCGCCGAACGTCACGCCGAACCCCTCCTCGGCGACGTCCGGGTCGGTCACGCGGTGCGTGCCGTCGGTGACGTTCCGTACCGAGTCGTCGAGGAAGAACGTGAACGGTGCGGACCGCCACGCCGAGGTGGGGAGCGCGACGACCAGCAGGAGGACCGCGAGCCAGCCGAGGCCGCCGCTCGTGCGCCCGCGCAGGCCGCTCACGACGATCGCGAGGCCCGCCAGGATCCCGGACAGCCCCGCCCAGGTGAGGAACACGGGCCAGGGGAGCTCGCCCTGACGCTCGACGACGAGGAGGAGCGCGCCGAGCAGGAGGCTCAGGCCGACCACGACCCCGGTCGTGGTCGCGCCGGGTCCCCGAGGACGCGGGGGTTTCGGCGGCTGGGGGGCGCGCGGAGGCCTCGGGGGCTGCTGCGCGGACGGGTTCCGCGGTCCCTGGTGCGCCCGCTGCGGAGCGGTGGTCGCGCCGAGCGGTGCGCCCGGGGAGTACGGGGGAAGCGGCGCGGTGACGCCCGGCGCGGTCGAGGCGTACGGGCTCGCCTCGGCGGACCAGGTCACCCGGTCCTGGGGCCCCGACGGCGCGGTGCCCGACGGCGTCCCGGGGGAGCCCCAGGAGGCGTCGGTCGGTGCGGTGCCGCCACCGGCACCACCCGGGCCGTGGCCCGCTCCGCCCGGACCGTAGCCGGGTCCGGCGGGACCGTAGCCGGGTCCGGCGGGACCGTAGCCGGGTCCGGCGAGACCGTAGCCAGGTCCGGCGGGACCGTTGCCCGGTCCGCCGGGGCCGTACCCGGGAGTCCCGGGACCACCGGCGCCGGGAGCATCCGGGCCGCCTGCCCACGACGGCGGCTGCGGCGGCGCGCCCTGAGGTCCCCGGGGGCCGCGCTGCGTGAGCGCGGAGACCACGACGACGGCCACCGTCACGAACGCCGCGACCCAGAACAGGCCGGTCAGCCACCCCAGGTGGAGCGCGTCCCACCACGACCACCAGCCGCCGCCCCAGGAGAACCCGACGACGACGAAAGCGGCCGCGCCGAGCAGCGCGACGTCCACGTTGCCGCGGAGCGCCTCCTGGAGGTGGATACGCCCGTCACGACGCTCCGGCAGCAGGGCCCAGGCCGCGCCGTAGAGGACGAGCCCGGCGCCCGACAGGAAGAAGGTCACGAACAGGAGCCCGCGCACGATGAGCGGGTCGATCCCGAACCGCTCGGCGACGCCGGACGCGACACCGCCGATCCACCGGTCGTCCGAGCGGTAGATGCCGACGCGGCGGACGGCGTCGAAGAAGCCGTCGGTGCCGTTCGGGCGGGTCGCGCCAGGGGCGTGCGGCGGACCCTGCGGGGGGCCCTGCGATGGGCCCTGCGGTGGACGCTGGCCGGGGTCGGTCGGGCCGGCGGGGCCGCCCCACGCGGGGTCGGGTCCGCCAGCACCGGGAGGGACAGTGCCCGGCTGCGCGCCGGACGCGTCGGCGGCGCCGCCGGAGGGCCCGGGCTGGGTGCCGGGTCCGGGAAGGTCGGGAGTGCTCATGTCCACCATGCTGGCCCGGGAGCCGTGCCGCCGGTATCGGGTGCCACCCTGACCCGACCCTGAACCGGCCGCCGCGCGACCCTGGTTTCCCGGTCCGGGGGCACTCCGGGCGCCCGGGACGTGTGACGATCGGAGGGTGACCACTCCTGCCCGCCCCGCTCCGCGACCCGGAGCGCCGACCGGTGCCGGGCCCGGTACCCGGCCCGGCGCCCGGCCGCGTGACCTGCCGCTGCGCCGCCCCGAGCGCGGCCGCTGGGTCGCGGGCGTGTGCGCCGGGCTCGCGGCGCACCTGGGTGTGAGCGTCGGGGTCGTGCGCCTCGTGATGGCGTTCCTCGGGCTCGCGGGCGGCGCCGGCGTCGCGCTCTACGTGTTCTGGTGGCTCACGGTCCCGTCCGGCGACCCGGCCGCGGCGCGCGACGAGCAGCGCCCCGCGTCGCTGTCGCGCCTCGCGCCGCGCCTGCAGGGCAGCGTGCGCCGGCTCCCCGTGCGCGACGTCGCGATCGGCGTCGTCCTGCTGGGCGGCGCCGCGCTGCTGGTGGCGCTGCGGACCGGCGTCGACGTCGAGGTCTCCTGGGTCATCCCCGTCCTCATCGCGCTCGCGGGCGCGGCGCTCGCGTGGAGCCAGCTCGACGCCGTCGAGCGCGGCCGGCTGCTCACCCGGGCCGGCGGACGCACGCCGGCGGGCGCGCTGCGCATCGCGGGCGGTGTGGTCCTGGTGCTCGTCGGGATCGTCCTGCTCGTGGGGCAGGACGCGCGGCCCACGCAGATCGTGCGCGCGGCCGTCGCGGCGGTCGCAGTGCTCGCCGGCGTCGCGATCGTGCTCGCCCCGTGGTGGCTCAAGCTCGTGCGCGAGCTCGGGAACGAGCGCGCGGCGCGCGCCCGCGAGGCCGAGCGGGCCGACATCGCCGCGCACCTGCACGACTCGGTGCTCCAGACGCTCGCGCTCATCCGCGCGCGGTCGTCCGACGCCGACACCGTCGCGCGCCTCGCCCGCGCCCAGGAGCGTGAGCTGCGCGAGTGGCTCTACGACGACCGCCCCTCGCCGGGGACGTCGCTCGCCGCCGAGCTCCGGGGGCTCGTCGCGGAGGTCGAGGACGGACGCGTGGGCCGGCGTGCGGAGCCCATCGGGGCACCCGGCGGGTCGATCGGCGAGACCGACCCCGGGCCGGTCGTCGTCGACGTCGTCGTGGTGGGTGACTGCACGCCCACGCAGGAGACCGCGGCGCTGCTCCAGGCGACGCGCGAGGCGCTCGTCAACGCCGTCGCGCACGGCGGGCCGCCCTACTCGGTCTACCTCGAGGTGAGCGACGCCGCGGTCGAGGTCTTCGTCCGCGACCGCGGAGACGGCTTCGACATGGAGGACGTCGCGCCCGACCGGTTCGGCGTCCGGGAGTCGATCCTCGGCCGGGTCCAGCGCCGCGGTGGGAAGGCCGAGATCATCAGCAGGCCGGGCTGGGGCACGGAGGTACGGTTGCGCGTGCCGCGCGCCGTGACGGCAGAGCCCGAGCCTTCCCGCCCGTCGTCGGGCACCCCGTCGAGCGCACCGTCGAACCAGGAGGACCCGTGACGACCATCCCCAGCACGCCCGCCGACGGCATCCCTGCGACCGGCCCGGTCCCCGTGGTGCTCGTCGACGACCACCACATGTTCCGGGCCGGCGTGCGCGCGAGCCTCGATCCGGCTCTGGTCACCGTGGTGGGCGAGGCGGACGACGTCGAGTCCGCGGTCGCGCGCGTGCACGAGCTGCGCCCGCCGGTCGTGCTGCTCGACGTGCACCTGCCCGGCGGCGACGGGGGCGGCGGCGCGGAGGTCATCCAGCGCTGCACCGACCTGCTCGGCGACGTCCGGTTCCTCGCGCTGTCGGTCTCCGACGCCGCGGAGGACGTCGTCGCGGTGATCCGCGCCGGGGCGCGCGGGTACGTGACCAAGGCGATCTCCGGGCCGGACCTGTCGGCCGCCGTCGGGCAGGTAGCGGGCGGCGACGCGGTGTTCTCCCCGCGCCTCGCGGGCTTCGTCCTCGACGCGTTCGGCACGGGGGCGGGCGACGTCGCGGTGCGCGACGACGAGCTCGACCGGCTGTCGGCCCGCGAGCAGGAGGTCATGCGCCTCATCGCGCGCGGCTACACCTATCGAGAGGTCGCGTCGGAGCTGTTCATCTCGATCAAGACGGTCGAGACCCATGTCTCCGCGGTCCTGCGCAAGCTCCAGCTCTCGTCCCGCCACGAGCTCACCCGCTGGGCGGCCCAGCGCCGCCTCCTGTAACCCCAAGGCGTTGTGGGCATGGAATGGGCTCGGTTCTCGGGTGAGAACCGAGCCCATTCCATGCCCACAACGCTTCAGGGGGTCGGTGGCCAGGCGGGGGAGAGGGTGACCACGTCGCCGACGACGGTGACCGCCGGGGGGCGGACACCGGCCTCGCGGGCGCGGGCGGCGATGGTCGCGAGCGTGCCGACCGTGGTCCGCTGGCGCGGGCCGTAGCCGTCCTCGACGACCGCGACGGGTGTCTCGGGCGAGCGGCCCTGCGCGACGAGCGCGTCCGCCGTCTCCGCGAGCCGGGAGACCCCCATGAGCAGGACGACCGTGTGGTCGCTCGCGGCCGGGATCTTGCCCACGTCCTCGTGCCCGGTGAGCACGGTGAACCCGCGGGACAGGCCGCGATGCGTCACCGGGATGCCCGCCGCGGCGGGCACCGAGACCGCGCTCGTCACGCCCGGCACGACCTCCACCGGGATGCCGTGCTCGCGGCACGCGTCGAGCTCCTCGCCGCCGCGCCCGAACACGTAGGGGTCGCCGCCCTTGAGCCGCACGACCCGTCGCCCGACGAGCGCGTGGTGGACGAGGATCCGGTTGATCTCCGACTGCGGCACCGGGTGGTGGCCGGGCGTCTTGCCGACGTCCACGACCTCGACCTCGTCGCCGAGCTCGGCGAGCAGGCCGCGCGGCCCGAGCCGGTCGACCACGACGACGTCCGCCTCCGCGAGGAGCCGGCGACCGCGCACGGAGATCAGACCGAGGTCGCCGGGGCCGCCCCCGACGAGCGCGACCGACCCCACGGGCCGCACGAGCGGTCCGGAGACGGCGCCGGCGAGGTGCGCGTCGTCGTCGGCCGGGGACCGAGCCGGGCGCACGGCCCGGAGCGGGAGCTCACCCGCCTCGAGCAGCGCGGCGACGGCGTCGCGCACGCGCTGGGCACGGCGCGGGTCCCGGCCCGCGTTGACCGACACCG
Organism: Cellulosimicrobium cellulans; assembly: GCF_006539945.1. Taxonomy (GTDB): domain Bacteria; phylum Actinomycetota; class Actinomycetes; order Actinomycetales; family Cellulomonadaceae; genus Cellulosimicrobium; species Cellulosimicrobium cellulans. Next base: position 170,282 of record NZ_BJNZ01000004.1, read on the forward strand.
TGACCTCTGCGGCCCGGCCGGGAGAGACGTCGCGAGCAGGGTCGTCCGGAGCGTCGTCCGGAACCGTGCTCGGGACGCGCGTGCGCGCCACGGCGGGCACCCACGCGGTCGCGAGGTCCGCGTCGCCCGCGGCGACGCAGAAGACCCGGTCGGCCTCGGCGTCGGCCGCGACGTCGGCGTCCACGTGCGGGTCACCGGTCGCGGTGTGGACGAGCCACGCGCCGTCGAGGTCGCCCGTGAGGTAGTCGCGCCGCACCCACGACAGCCGCGCGCCGCGCTCCCGGGGCGCGCCCGCGTGACCGTGGGCGCCCCCCGCGTCCTCGGTCCCGTGCACCGCGACCAGCTCCGCGAGGTCCTCGCAGACGAACGGCGCGACGACGGTCACGACGGCGCCCACGTCGAGGAGGCCGCGCGTGCGCCGCGCGGCGACGGGACCACCGCCGACGACGACGGTCCGGCGGCCGTCGAGACGCAGGCCCAGGGGGTACGTCTCGTGCTCGGGTGCGGTCACGGCGTCCAGCCTAGATCGCGTACGAGCCGGGCCTGGACGCCGGACGGCGCGCGGCGGCGAGCGCGTCGCCGACCATGCCGGCGGCGAGCGTGCCACCGTCCTGGGCGTCGACGAGCAGGAACGCGCCCGTGCGGCGCGCGACGACGTACTCCTCGGCCGCGACGGGCGACGCGAGCCGCAGCGTCACGCGGCCGATGTCGTTGAGGTCGAGCCGCTCGGCGGGCTCGAGCTCGGCGGTGTCCAGGTCGAGCCGACCGACGACGTCGCGCACGACGGCCTGCACCGTGCGGGTCGTGTGCTTGAGCAGCACGCGCGCGCCGGGCAGGAGCGGGCGGCCGCTGAGCCACGCGACGGTGCCCTCGACGTCCTGCGTGACCTCGGGAGCCTCCGCGGCGGACGCGATGAGGTCGCCGCGCGCGACGTCCACGTCGTCGGCGAGGCGGATCGTCACGGACTGCGGCGCGAACGCGTCCGTGAGCTCCTCGCCGGACGCGAGCGAGTCGGCCGTGTCGATCCCGACGACGGTCGTGCGGCGACCGGACGGCAGCACCACGACCTCGTCCCCGACCGTCACGACGCCCGACGCCACCTGACCGGCGTACCCGCGGTAGTCGCGGTAGCGCTCGTCGGCCGCGGCCTGGGGCCGGATGACGACCTGCACGGGGAACCGGAAGGACTCGGCCTCCGGGTCGTCGCCCGTCGGGAGCTCCTCGAGCAGCTCGAGCAGGCTCGGGCCGTCGTACCAGGGCGTGTTGGCGCTCGCCCGGTCCACGACGTTGTCGCCCACGAGCGCGGACACCGGGATCGTGTGCACGTCGCCCACGCCGAGCGAGACCGCCGCGGCGCGGATGTCCGCCGCCAGCTCCTCGTAGCGCGCCTCGCTGTAGTCGACGAGGTCGATCTTGTTGACCGCGACGACCACGTGCGGGACGCGCAGGAGGCTCGCGACCGCGAGGTGCCGGCGCGTCTGCTCGAGCAGGCCCTTGCGCGCGTCGATGAGCAGCACGACGACGTCCGCCGTCGACGCGCCCGTCACCGTGTTGCGCGTGTACTGCACGTGCCCGGGGCAGTCGGCGAGGATGAACGACCGGCGCGCGGTCGCGAAGTACCGGTACGCCACGTCGATGGTGATGCCCTGCTCGCGCTCGGCCCGTAGGCCGTCGGTGAGCAGCGCGAGGTCGGCGGTCTCGAGGCCGCGGTCGCGCGAGACGCGCTCGACCGCGTCGAGCTGGTCGGCGAGCACGGACTTCGAGTCGAAGAGCAGGCGGCCCACGAGCGTGGACTTCCCGTCGTCGACCGAGCCGGCGGTCGCGAGGCGCAGCAGCGTCCCGCGGCGCGCGTCGTCGAGCGGCAGCGCCGCGTCCTCGGCGATGGTGCCGGTGCTGGTCTGGGTGCCCATCAGAAGTACCCCTCCTTCTTGCGGTCCTCCATGGCGGCCTCGGAGAGGCGGTCGTCGGCGCGGGTCGCGCCGCGCTCGGTGATGCGCGTCGCGGCGACCTCCGCGATGACGTCTTCGACGCCCGTCGCGTCGGAGCGCACGGCGCCGGTGCACGACATGTCGCCGACGGTGCGGTAGCGCACCGTCTCGGTCCGCAGGGACGCGGCCTCGGCGTCGGTGCGGGGCTCCGAGTACGGCCCGACGGCGAGCAGCATGCCGTCGCGGTCGAACACCTCGCGCTCGTGCGCGTAGTAGAGCTCGGGGAGCTCGATGCGCTCGCGCGCGATGTAGCGCCAGACGTCGAGCTCGGTCCAGTTCGACAGCGGGAACACGCGCACGTGCTCGCCCGGGCGGTGGCGCCCGTTGTAGAGGTTCCACAGCTCCGGGCGCTGGTTGCGCGGGTCCCACTGACCGAACTCGTCGCGCAGCGAGAACACGCGCTCCTTGGCGCGCGCCTTCTCCTCGTCGCGGCGCCCGCCGCCGAACACGGCGTCGAACCGATGGCCCGAGATCGCGTCGAGCAGCGGCTGCGTCTGGAGGGGGTTGCGCGTCCCGTCGGCGCGCTCGCGCAGGCGGCCGTCGTCGAGGTAGTCCTGCACGCTCGCGACCTCGAGCCGCAGGCCCAGCCGCTCCGCGGTCGCGTCGCGGTAGGCGAGCACCTCGGGGAAGTTGTGGCCCGTGTCCACGTGCAGCACGGGGAACGGCACCGGGCCGGGCGCGAACGCCTTGACCGCGAGGTGCAGCATCACCACGGAGTCCTTGCCGCCGCTGAACAGCAGCACGGGCCGCTCGAACTCGGCGACGACCTCACGGATGATGTGGATGCCCTCGCTCTCCAGCGCGTCGAGCTGCGCGAGGCGGCGCCCGCCGGGCAGCGCCGTGGCGGGGACCGGCGCAGCCTCTGCGGAGGCGCCGGCGGGAGCACCGGCGGGGGAGCCCGGTGCGTCGGTCGTCAGGTCGATGGTCGTCATGCCCGTCCTCATACGTGGAGTCCGCACTCTGTCTTGTCGAGCCCCGCCCAGCGGCCGGCCCTCGGGTCCTCGCCCGGCGCGACGCGCCGGGTGCACGGCTGGCAGCCGATCGACGGGTAGCCGTCGTTCAGCAGGGGGTTGAGGATCACCTGGTGCCGCGCGGCGTACGCGAGCAGGTCGTCGAACGACCACGCCGCGAGCGGGTTGATCTTCACGAGCCCGTTCTTCTCGTCGAACGTCACGAGCGGGGTGCTCGTCCGGGTCGGCGCCTCGTCGCGGCGCACGCCCGTGACCCACACCTCGTAGCCCGCGAGCGTGCGGTGCAGCGGCTCGACCTTGCGCATCTGGCAGCACAGCGCCGGGTCGCGGCCGAACAGGTCCTTGCCGTGCGCCGCGTCCTGCTGGGCGACCGTGAGCTCGGGCCTGACGTCGACGATCGTCACGTCCATCTGCTGCTCGACGGCGTCGCGCGTCCCGACCGTCTCGGCGAAGTGGTAGCCCGTGTCGAGGAACAGCACGTCGACCCACGGGATCTGCGCCGCCACGACGTGGGGGAGCACGGCGTCGGCCATGGAGCACGCGACCGCGACGGACGTCCCGAACTCGCGCGCCGCCCAGGCGATGACCTCCTCGGCCGTCGCCTCCGGGCGGGTCGCCCCCTCGACGCCGGGCGTGCCGGCGCCGTGCAGCAGCTCCGCTCCGCGCCGCGCGATCTCGCGCAGCTCGTCGAGGGACCGCTTGGGCCTGCCGTGCTGCGCACGCTCCGCGTGGTGCGCGGCCTTCGCGCTCTCGCGCTGCTCGGCCTTCGCCCTCGCCGCGGCGCGCAGCGCGGCCAGCGGGTCGGTGGTGCCCGACGGCGGGGTGGCGGTGGTCGTCGTCCCGCTGTGGTCCTCGCTCACTGGAGCGCCTCCTCGTCGGCTCGGTGCGCCCACTCGGCGAAGGTCTCGGTCCCGTCCTTGTCGGCCTCGTACCGGCGCACGACCCGCTCGACGTAGTCGGGCAGGTCGGTCGCGGTGACCTTGAGTCCGCGCACGGTGCGGCCCATGCCGGCGAGCTCGCGGTCGTCGGACGCCAGCCCCCCGCCCAGGTGGACCTGAAAACCCGGGACCTGCTCGCCGTCGTCGTCCATCACGAGCTGGCCCTTGAGCCCGATGTCCGCCGTCTGGATGCGCGCGCACGAGTTGGGGCACCCGTTGACGTGCAGCGAGAGCGGCTTCATGTGCGACAGGTCGCCGAGCCGCTTCTCGAGCTCGTCGATCGTGGCGGTCGCGGTGTCCTTGGTGTCGACGATGGCGAGCTTGCAGTACTCGATGCCCGTGCACGCGATCGTGCTGCGCCGGAACGGGCTCGGGTCGGCGTCGAGCCCGTTGGCCTTGAGCGTCGAGACGACGTGCTCGACGTGCTGGTCCGGCACGTCGAGCACGAGGAGCTTCTGGTGCGGGGTGAGCCGCACGCGGTGCGAGCCGACGGACTCGGCGAGGTCGGCGACGTTCGCGAGGATCGTCCCGGACACGCGGCCGACGTACGGCGCCGCACCGACGTAGTTGAGCCCGTCCTTCTGCTTGTGCACGCCCACGTGGTCGCCGGGCACGGGCGGCTTGGGCGCGGGCGGGCCGTCGGGCAGCGCGTACCCGAGGTACTCGGTCTCGAGGACCTCGCGGAACTTCTCGGGTCCCCAGTCGGCGAGGAGGAACTTGAGGCGCGCCTTGTTGCGCAGTCGGCGGTAGCCGTAGTCGCGGAAGATCTGCACGACGCCGTGCCAGACGTCGGGCACCTGCTCCTCGGTGACGAACGCCCCGAGGCGCTCGCCGAGGCGCGGGTTCGCGGACAGCCCGCCGCCGACCCACAGGTCGAACCCGATGCCGAGCTCGGGGTGGCGGTGCGCGACGAACGCGACGTCGTTGATCTCGTGCACGACGTCCTGGCTCGGGTGCCCGGTGAGCGCGGTCTTGAACTTGCGGGGAAGGTTCGCCAGCTCGGGGACGCCGATGTACTTCTCGGTGATCCCGGCGACGGCCGGACCGATGTCGATGAGCTCGTCGGCGGCGATCCCCGCGACCGGGCTGCCGAGCACGACGCGCGGGACGTCGCCGCACGCCTCCGTCGTCTGCAGGCCGACAGCCTCCAGGCGCCGCCAGATCTCCGGGACGTTCTCGACCTCGACCCAGTGGAGCTGGATGTTCTGGCGGTCGGTGATGTCGGCGCTGTCGCGACCGAAGTCCTTCGAGATGTCCGCGATGACGCGGAGCTGCTCGGTCGTCAGGGCGCCGCCGTCGATGCGGACCCGGAGCATGAAGTAGCGGTCCTCGAGCTCGTGCGGCTCGAGCGTCGCCGTCTTGCCGCCGTCGATCCCGGGCTTGCGCTGGGTGTACAGGCCCCACCAGCGGAACCGCCCGTGCAGGTCGTCCCCGGTGATGGAGTCGAAGCCGTCCCGCGCGTAGATCGTCTCGATCCGCTCGCGGACGGACAGCCCGCCGTCCTCCTGCTTCCACTTCTCGTTGCCGTTGAGCGGCTCGGTGCCGTCGACCTTCCACTGCCCGTTCGGCCGGGCGGCGCGCGCCGGGCGGGCGGGCCGCTCGCCGGCCCGGGCCGGGCGCTCAGGTCGGGCCGGGGTGGCGTCCGGCACCGTCGTGACCTGCGTCATCGGTGTTCCTCGTGTCCTCGTTCGGGGGCGGGGACGCGCGACGGCGAGCGCTCAGCGAGGGTGCGAGTGGCTGAGGACCGACGGCGCGCGCCGGTTCTCAGGGGTTCTCCGGGGAGAGGGGCGAGCCTGCGGGCTCGCGCTGAGTCGGGCGCGGTTCAGCGACAACAGCTGAGACACGTGTGCGCGCACGCCGGCATCCCGTGACGCGAGGTCACGAGGAGGGTGCGGGCTGCCGTGGTCATGCCCTGAACGATAGCGGCGGTCCAGCCACGTGGACAGCCCTGGTCCGCATGGTGGGAAACCGGAAATACTAGACCGATCCGGTCTGGTTTGTCGAGCCCTCGGTGTTCGTCGTGGCCAGGTGGTGCGACCACCGCGTGCGACCGGGGTGCATCTCACTTTGTGCAAACTTTCACGACACGGTCGTCAGCAAATAGGATGGCGCCATGGAGTTCCTCTACAACGTCTTCGTCGCGCTGCACTTCATCGGGTGGGCCATCGTCCTCGGCGGCTACCTCGCGTCCCTGCGTTCGCCGGGCCTGTACCAGGGCGTCTTCCACGGCGCGCTCACCGCGCTCGTCGCGGGGATCGCCATGGTGGGCATCGGCGAGGCGTCCGTCTGGGGTGACGGTGGCCCCGACATGGCCAAGATCGGCGTCAAGCTGGTCATCGCGCTCGTCATCGCCGTGCTCGCGTTCGTCGCCAAGCGCCAGGGGGCCAAGGCGGCCGACGGTGCAGTCGCGCCGGGCGTCAAGCACGCCATCGGCGGCCTGACCCTCGTGAACATCCTCGTCGCGGTCTTCTGGAACTGACCGCAGCGACCCGGCCGGGGCCCGTCGACGGATCGTCCGTCGGCGGGCCTTCGTCGTCCTCTTGGGGCGTTGACGACTGACTAGGTGCATGGTCCACTAGTCGCATGGTCCTTCGATACCTCGTGCTCGGGCTCCTCACGATCCGGCCCATGACCGGCTACGACCTCAAGCGCGCGTTCGACTCCTCCGTCCGACACTTCTGGGCGGCCGACCGCTCGCAGCTCTACCGCACGCTCGCCGCGATCGTGGACGCGGGGCTGGCCGAGGTGGAGGTCGTGCCCCAGGAGAGCTACCCCGACCGGAAGGTCCACACGATCACCGACGCCGGCCGCGCGGCGCTGCGCGACTGGCTCGCCTCGCCGCTCGGGCCCGAGGACTCGCGCGAGCCCTTTCTCGGGCGGCTGTTCTTCGCCGACCAGCTCGACGACGAGGGCGTGGCGGCGCTCCTCGCGTCCCGGCGCGCCCTGGCCGAGGAGACGGTCGCGACGCTCACTGCCGAGGAGGAGCGGGTCGCGACGGTCCTCGCGGGTGGCGGCCCCGACGCGGACCGCGTCCGGGGCACCCGCGGCCTCGCCCTGCGCCTCGCGACGCTCCGCCACGGGCTCGCGCACGCCCGCACCGAGCTCGCATGGCTCGACGAGACCGAGCGGGAGGTGCTCGCGTGACCGCGCCGGACGTCGTCGTGCACCACCCCGCCACCCGCCCTGGCGCGCCGGGCACGGACGCCGTCTCCGTCGTCCTGCTGCACGGGGGCAACGTGGCGTCGTGGATGTGGGAGCCGCAGGTGGAGGCGCTGGACGACCTCGACGTGTGGACCCCCGACCTGCTCGGCTTCGGGAGCCGTGGCGACCAGGTTCCGGCAACCCTCGACGCGGTCGTCGACGACGTCGCCGCGACGGTCTCCGCGATCCCCGCCGGGCGGGAGGTGCACGTCGTCGGGCTGTCGCTCGGCGGGATCGTCGCGCTGCGTCTCGCCGCGCAGCATCCGGGACTCGTGCGCTCCGTCCTCGCGTCCGGCGCGGTGGTCGACGGCGTGCCCGGCCTCGCCGGCGCGTTCGGCCGCGCGCAGCTCCGGGTCTGGGACCGGCCCTGGTACTGGCGGGGCCAGGCCGTCGCCATGGGCATCCCGGCGGACGCACGCGACCTGTTCGTGCGCTCGGGGCTCGCGATCCGCCGCGAGACCATGGCGCGGCTGCTGCCCGACGTCTACGGCGGGCGCTGGCCCGACGGCCTCGCGGAGTCGGGAGCCCGCGTGCTCGCGGTCGCGGGCGGTCGGGACCTGCGCCCCGCGCGCCGCGCCCTGGCGACGATCCAGCGTCGCGTGCCGGACGCCGTCGTGCGCCTGGCGCCCGGGATGCACCACCAGTGGAGCGCGGAGGACCCGGACCTGTTCAGCGCGATGATCCGGTCCTGGGCCGTCGACGGCGTCGCGCCCCCCGCCCTGGTCCCGCTCGCTCCCGCCAGGCAGCGCCGCAAGCCCGCTGAGAAGTGACTATCTGCCCCCAAGCTGGTCGAATCGAGGGCGCATGGTCACTTCTCGGCGCCCCTGTGCGAAGGTGGGCGCCGTGAGCGTCGGTGGAGAGGTCCTCGTCGGGCTGGCGATCCTGGTCGGGCTGATCGGGATCGTCGTGCAGATCCTGCCCGGGAACGTGCTCGTGCTCGGCGCGATCCTCGTGTGGGCGATCGTCACGGGCGGCCCTGCCGCATGGGTCGTGTTCGCCGTCGCCGCCGTCCTCGTGGTCGCCGCCGAGGTGTCGCAGTACGTCCTCGCCGGCCGGCACATGCGCCGGGCGGACGTTCCCTGGTCGACCCTCGTGTGGGGCGGGATCGCGGGTGTCGTCGGGTTCTTCGTCATCCCCGTGATCGGCCTGTTCATCGGGTTCGTGCTCGCGGTGTTCGTCGCCGAGCTCCTGCGCCGCCGCGACCGTCGCGCCGCGTGGCGCGCGACCGTCGCCGCGATGCAGGCCACGGGCATCACGATCCTCGTCCAGCTCCTGGGCGGGCTCCTCGCGGCGGCGGCGTGGGGCGTGGGGCTCGCGATCACCTGACGTGCGTCAGCCGGGGATCTCCATCACGTAGAGCGTGTTCCCGTCGACGTCGCGCAGCGAGAACATCGGCGGGACGCCCTCCCAGCGCAGGAGCTCTCCGGTGCTCGCGCCGGCGTCGGTGAGCGTCGCGTGGTCGGCGGCCGCGTCGGAGGTCGTGAGGCGGATGCCGGTGTCGACGCCCGCGGGGAGGCCATCCCCTGCGGCGACGAGGGCGACGGACGTCGCCGAGCCCGAGGGCGCGACCTCGATCCAGCGGAACCCCTCCTGGAGATCGCCGTCCATGCGGACCTCGAAGCCGAGCGTCCCGGTGTAGTAGGCGAGCGCGCGGTCCTGGTCCGTGACCGGGATCGCGACGGTGTGCACTCCGGTGAGATGGGTCGTCGCCATGGTGGCTCCTTCGTGGTGCGGCAGGTGCTGCGGACGAACGGGGAGACCGTCGCGGGCGACCGGACTCATCGGCGGGGCGGCGCCGGGTGTGGGCGGGGGCGCCTAGGCTGGTGGGGCTATGGCTTCGCTCTTCGAGAACCTCCCGCTGCCCGGCCTCGACACGCTGTTCGACGGCCCGCGCGTCGACCACGGCGGCGAGTCCCGCCTCCCGCGGACCGCCCCGCGCTGGACCGACGACCCGGCCGTGCCCGACGGCGCGGGCTCGCCCGCCGAGGACGGTGGGAGCAGGTCGGGGGGCGCCGGCTCGTCACCGGGAACGGGGGAGCGCACGGGCCGGTACGCGCACCTCGACCCCGACGCGTTGCTCGACGGGCTCAACCCGCAGCAGCGCGAGGCCGTCGTGCACGCGGGCGGGCCGCTGCTCATCGTGGCGGGCGCCGGGTCGGGCAAGACGCGCGTGCTCACGCACCGCATCGCGTACCTGCTCGCCACGCGCCGGTCCAACGCCGGCCAGATCCTCGCGATCACCTTCACCAACAAGGCCGCGGCAGAGATGCGCGAGCGCGTCGAGACGCTCGTCGGGCCGTCGGCGCGGAACATGTGGGTCTCGACGTTCCACTCCGCGTGCGTGCGCATCCTGCGGCGCGAGGCCAAGACGCTCGGGCTGCGGTCGAGCTTCTCCATCTACGACGCCGCGGACTCCCAGCGGCTCATCACGCTCGTGACGCGCGAGCTGGACCTCGACCCCAAGAAGTACCCGGCGCGGTCGCTCGCCAACAAGATCTCGGACCTCAAGAACGAGCTCATCGACCCCGAGACCTACGCGCGCGACTCCGGCGCCCACGCGACGGACGACGGTCTCGCGGCGCGGGCCGGCCAGCACGGCGCGAACGTGCCCGAGTTCGACCAGGTGCTCGCCGACGTCTACACGCGCTACCAGGCCCGGCTCGTCGCCGCGAGCGCGCTCGACTTCGACGACATCATCATGACGACGGTCAACCTGCTCCAGGCGTTCCCCGCCGTCGCGGAGCACTACCGCCGCCGGTTCCGCCACGTGCTCGTCGACGAGTACCAGGACACCAACCACGCGCAGTACGTGCTCGTGCGCGAGCTCGCGGGCGTCGGCGAGGACTCCGCCGCGACCGACGCCGCGACGAGCGGCACGGGCGAGGCGCAGGTCCCCGCGCTCGACCCGGCCGAGCTCACCGTCGTCGGTGACGCCGACCAGTCGATCTACGCGTTCCGTGGTGCCACGATCCGCAACATCCTCGAGTTCGAGGCCGACTACCCGGACGCCCGCACCATCCTGCTCGAGCAGAACTACCGCTCGACCCAGAACATCCTCTCGGCCGCCAACGCCGTCATCTCGCGCAACCCCGACCGCAAGCCCAAGCGCCTGTGGACCGACTCGGGCGCGGGCGCGAAGGTCATCGGCTACGTCGCGGACAACGAGCACGAGGAGGCGCGGTTCGTCGCCGAGGAGATCGACCGCCTGGGCGACTCCGACGGCGTGCGCCCCGGCGACGTCGCGGTGTTCTACCGGACGAACGCGCAGTCCCGCGCGCTGGAGGAGGTGCTCATCCGCGTCGGCCTGCCGTACAAGGTCGTCGGCGGCACGCGCTTCTACGAGCGGCGCGAGGTCAAGGACGCCGTCGCGTACCTGCGCGCGATCGACAACCTCGACGACGACGTCAACCTGCGCCGCGTGCTCAACACGCCCAAGCGGGGCCTGGGGGACCGGGCAGAGGGCGCCGTCGCGGCGCTCGCGGACCGCGAGCGCATCTCGTTCGGTGCCGCGCTCGCCCGGATCGACGAGATCCCCGGCCTGACCAACCGCACGCTCAACCCCCTGCGCGCCTTCGTCGAGCTCATGACCGGGCTGCGCGAGCTCGCGGACTCCGGCGCGAGCCCGTCCGAGATCCTCGGCGCCGTCCTCGACCGCACGGGCTACCTCGCCGAGCTGCGCGCGAGCGACGACCCGCAGGACGCGACGCGCGTCGAGAACCTCGCCGAGCTGCACGCCGTCGCGACGGAGTTCACGGAGCTCGACCCCGAGGGCACGCTGTCCGACTTCCTCGAGCGCGTCTCGCTCGTCGCGGACGCCGACCAGATCCCCGCGGACGACGGCGACGACGAGGACGCCGAGGGCGAGGAGAAGGAGGACCCGGGCGTCGTCACGCTCATGACGCTCCACACGGCCAAGGGCCTCGAGTTCCCCGTCGTGTTCCTCACCGGCATGGAGGACGGCACGTTCCCGCACATGCGGTCCTTGCACGACGACGCCGAGCTCGCCGAGGAGCGCCGCCTCGCCTACGTGGGCATCACCCGCGCGCGCGAGCGGCTCTACGTGTCCCGGTCCGCGGTGCGGTCCGCGTGGGGCATGGCCAACGAGTTCCCGCCCAGCCGGTTCCTCGAGGAGATCCCCGAGGAGCTGTGGGACTGGCGGCGGCGCGAGTCGTCGATGGCGACCCTGCGCGCGGGCGGGTCGGTCTGGGGCCGCGGCTCGGGTTCGGGCTCGTGGTCCGCGTCGCGGTCCGGGTCGTGGTCGGGGGCACGGTCCGGGGCCGACGACGACGGGTCTGCCATCCGCGGCCCTCGTTCCTCGGGCCGCTCCCGCCAGACCCGCCACGACCCGTCGTCGTCGGCCCCGGCCCGCGCCGCGTTCGGCTCACCTTCGGGGTCCGGCGCCGGTGGGGCGAAGTTCGGGTCGGCGACGCCGCGCGCCGACGGGGACGTGCCGAACCTCGCCGTCGGTGACAAGGTCACGCACGACGCCTACGGGCTCGGGACGGTCGTCTCGCTCGAGGGGGCGGGACCGAACGCCGTCGCGAAGATCGACTTCGGCGCGGACGGGACCAAGCGGCTGCTGCTGAGGTACTCGCCCGTCACGAAGCTCTGACGCGTCGGGCGCTCGCCCGGCCGGTCGAGCGCCCGTGCGCGTCTCGGGCTTCCGCGGTCTCAGCCGATCGTGCCGAGCGCGCGGTAGGCGAGGACGAACGCCGTCGCGACGACGGCGGTGCCTCCCGCGGCGAGCGCGACCGGGGCGGTGCCGCGCAGTCGCCGGGCGAGCACGGCGGCGAGCAGCACGAGCGACGCGAGCCCGATCACGACCCAGTACGTGGCGCCCGTCGTCTCGACGACTGCCGTGAGCCCGTACACGGACTCGCCGAGACCGATGCCCGCGAGCACCGCCGTGCCGAGGGCCGCGCGCGCTCCCGCGCGCCACAGCCACGCCGCGGCGACTCCGACGAACGGGCCGACGACGAGGCCGACCACCCCGAACAGCGTCGGGTCGTAGAAGAACCCGCGCAGGTCGGCGGCGACCGTGTACCCGAGGGTGAGCAGCACGAAGCTCGCCGCGCCCAGCACGGCGGCGTGCCAGGTCCGCGTCCTCAGGTCGCGGGCTGCCCAGGCGACGAGGAGCGCCGTGAGCAGGGTCCAGCCGCTCGCCGAGTTCGCGAAGGGTGCCGCGGCGTCGGGCAGGAAGCCCTGGGCGTACGAGGTCAGCCCGCCGAGCAGGAAGCTCGCGGCGAGCACGACGGCGCCCCTCGCCCAGGGCTGGCCGACGAGGGTCGGGGACCCCGCGGCGCGGCCGAGGTCGGAGCGCGCGCGGAGCTCGGAGCGGGAGCGGTCGTCGGGGCGGTCGTGGAGCGAGGTCACGTCAGGCACCCCTCGACGGTAGGCGCGTGGTCGCGGCGAGGCGTCACCCCGTCGTCGGGCACGGGCGGGCGAGGCGTCCTACCGTGGCAGGACGACCGAGCCCCGAGGTGCAGGGGACCGGTCGCGCCGGGGTCAGGAGGCCTGGCGGTGCCGCGCTGCGAGCGCGGCGCGCAGGCCTGCGACGTCGGAGCCCGCCTCCGCGAGCGCGTCGACCAGCGCTCGGTGCGCCGTCGAGCCCTTCGCGCGGGCGACCGCGGCGAGGACGTGGCCGGAGTCGATGGTGCGCGACCCCTCGTGCACGGCCTCGCGCAGCGAGAGCTCGAGCGCCTTCTTCGCCTCGGGCGTGAACGGGATGTGCGACGGGCGCTTGCGCCGCCCGCGCCGGCGTCCGTCGTCGCCCGCGCGGTCGAGCGCGCCGGGCCCGAACGCGGCGTCGGTGCGCGCACGGATCTCGTCGAGGTCGATCCCGAGGGCCGCGAGCGCGGGGCCGTCGAGCGTGTCGTGGCGGCGCGCGGAGTCGGCGTGCCGCTCGAGCGAGTCGGCGTCGACGCCGACCGTCGCGAGCGCGGCCGCGCCCGCGCCGCCGTCCTGACGGGCGAGGGCGAGGAGCAGGTGCACGGCGTCGATGGCGTCGTCGCCGCGCGAGCGTGCCATCTCCTGGGCGCCGACCACCGTCTCGCGGGCGTCGGCGGCGAAGCGTTCGAACATGTCATGACCTCCTCGTGGTCCGGGGCGCCCCGTACTTCTTGTGCACGGCCTGACGCGAGACGCCGAGCCGGTCGGCGATCTCCTGCCACGACCAGCCGAGCGCTCGGGCGTGCTCGACCTGCAGCGCCTCGAGGCGCTCGGCGAGCACGCGCAGCGACCGCACGGCGCGAAGTCCCGTGTCGGGATCGGTGCTGCTCGCGGCGTCCATGTCGACGGGTTCCATGGATGTCAATCTAGGTTGACGAGCGCAGGGCTGTCAACACACGTTGACGGCGGACGCCGGCCCGGTCGCCGCGACCGGTCGACTACTGGCGTGCCGCCGCGCGGCACGAGCGCGCGGCACGTCGATCCACGTGCGCGACGTCGGGTCGGAGTGCACGGCGTTCGTCAGCGTCCTCGGGTCCGTCCGCGACGGCCGCGGTGACCTCGGCGCCGGCATGCTCGGCGCGAACAACGTCACGCTGCTCGACGGCGGCGTGCGCGTCTACCCGGTGGACTACCTCGTCGACCCCGACGTCTACACCGACCAGCAGCGCAGCACGCTCGCCGATCTTCAGGTGGGCTCGCTGGAGTCGGGAACCACGGCACGCGTGACGGTCGTCTGGCCGGACGTGGGCGCCGACACCGTGGTCGTCGACGTGCCGGACGGATCCACGGAGGTCACGGACGGCAGCACGCCGGTGCGGTTCGTGGACGTGCCCGTCACCGGCTGACCCCGGTACCGCCCGGACGCGCGCCGCGTGACGAACGGAACACGCGGCGGCAGCCGTCGTCCGTCGCCGAGCGATAGGAGCCCCGGCCTTCCCGGGCTACCCTGTACGGGGATGTCTTGATGTCGAGACATCGGTCATGCCGCACACGGCGCATCAGACGGAAGGACGCAGCAGGGTGGACCTGTTCGAATACCAGGCGCGCGACATCTTCGAGAAGCACGGCGTGCCCGTGCTGGGCGGGGTCGTCGCGACGACGCCCGAGGAGGCCCGCGCGGGCGCCGAGAAGCTCGGCGGCGGCACCGTGGTCGTCAAGGCCCAGGTGAAGACCGGCGGCCGCGGCAAGGCCGGCGGCGTCAAGCTCGCCCACTCACCCGAGGAGACCGCCGAGAAGGCGTCCGAGATCCTCGGCATGGACATCAAGGGCCACACGGTCCACCGCGTCATGGTCGCCCAGGGCGCCAAGATCGCCGAGGAGTTCTACTTCTCGGTGCTCCTCGACCGGTCGAACCGCAACTACCTCGCCATGTGCTCCGTCGAGGGCGGCATGGAGATCGAGCAGCTGGCGGTCGAGCGCCCCGAGGCGCTCGCCAAGGTCGCGGTCGACCCGATCGTCGGCATCGACGAGGCCAAGGCGCGCGAGATCGTCGACGCCGCCGGCTTCGCCGAGGAGCTCAAGGCCCCGGTCGCGGCGGTCATCCAGAAGCTCTGGACCGTCTTCACGGCCGAGGACGCGACGCTCGTCGAGGTGAACCCGCTCGTCCGCACCGAGGACGGCTCGATCATCGCCCTCGACGGCAAGGTCACGCTGGACGACAACGCGTCGGAGGTCCGTCACCCGGACCACGAGGCGCTGGAGGACAAGGAGTCGACCGACCCGCTCGAGGCCAAGGCCAAGGCGAACGGCCTCAACTACGTCAAGCTCGACGGCGAGGTCGGCATCATCGGCAACGGCGCGGGGCTCGTCATGAGCACGCTCGACGTCGTCGCGTACGCCGGTGAGGCCCACGGCGGCGTGAAGCCGGCCAACTTCCTCGACATCGGCGGCGGCGCCAACGCACAGGTCATGGCCAACGGCCTCGATGTCATCCTCAACGACCCGCAGGTCAAGTCGGTGTTCGTCAACGTCTTCGGCGGCATCACCGCGTGCGACGAGGTGGCCAAGGGCATCGTGGGCGCGCTCGAGATCCTCGGCGACGAGGCGTCCAAGCCGCTCGTCGTGCGCCTCGACGGCAACAACGTGGACCTCGGCCGCGCGATCCTGCGCGAGGCGAACCACCCGCTCGTGACCCTCGCCGAGACCATGGACGGCGGGGCCGACAAGGCTGCCGAGCTGGCCAACGCCTGATCGCCCGAAGACGCGGAAAGCTGAGACAGAGAACACCATGTCGATCTACCTGAACTCCGACTCCAAGATCATCGTCCAGGGCATCACCGGCGGGATGGGTGCCAAGCACACCGCCCTCATGCTCGACTCGGGCGCGCAGATCGTCGGCGGCGTCAACGCCCGCAAGGCCGGCACGACCGTCACGCACAAGGACCACGAGGGCAACGACGTCACGCTCCCGGTGTTCGGTACCGTGGCCGAGGCCATGGCCGAGACCGGTGCGAACGTGTCGGTCCTCTTCGTCCCGCCGGCGTTCACCAAGGACGCCGCGATCGAGGCCGTCGACGCCGAGATGCCGCTCATCGTCGTCATCACCGAGGGCGTCCCCGTCCAGGACACGGCCGAGGTCTGGGCCTACTTGCAGGGCAAGAAGACGCGCATGATCGGCCCGAACTGCCCCGGCATCATCACGCCGGGCGAGTCGCTCGCCGGCATCACCCCGCACACCATCACGGGCAAGGGCCCGGTCGGTCTCGTGTCGAAGTCGGG
Organism: Cellulosimicrobium cellulans; assembly: GCF_006539945.1. Taxonomy (GTDB): domain Bacteria; phylum Actinomycetota; class Actinomycetes; order Actinomycetales; family Cellulomonadaceae; genus Cellulosimicrobium; species Cellulosimicrobium cellulans. Next base: position 186,047 of record NZ_BJNZ01000004.1, read on the forward strand.
CACGCTGACCTACCAGATGATGTACGAGCTCAAGGACCTCGGGTTCTCGACCGCCATCGGCATCGGCGGCGACCCGATCGTCGGCACCACGCACATCGACGCGCTCGAGGCGTTCGAGAACGACCCCGAGACCAAGGCGATCGTCATGATCGGCGAGATCGGCGGCGACGCCGAGGAGCGTGCCGCGGCGTACATCAAGGAGCACGTCACGAAGCCGGTCGTCGGCTACGTCGCGGGCTTCACCGCCCCCGAGGGCAAGACGATGGGCCACGCCGGCGCGATCGTCTCCGGCTCCGCGGGCACCGCGCAGGCCAAGAAGGAGGCCCTCGAGGCCGTCGGCGTCAAGGTCGGCAAGACGCCGTCCGAGACCGCCGCGCTCCTGCGCGAGGTCCTCGCCTGACCCTGGCTCCACCGCAGGACCCCTGACCCGGGTCCACGCACCCGACGCCCCGCGACCGCTCCGCCGGCCGCGGGGCGTCGTGCGTCCGGGCCGGTGCCCGACGTCAGGGGGCCGGGTCGCGGTCGCCGCTCGGGACCGTCGGCGCCCCCGAGGCGGCGAGCCACGCGTCGAGGCGCGCCCACTGCGCGTAGAGCCACGCGGCGCGCTCCTCGTCGCCCGCCGGGAGCGCCGCGCGCGGCGTCGCCCAGATCTTGAGCGTCAGGCGCTTGTCCATCGGCAGCTCGCGCCAGATGTCGCGCACGGTGACCAGCCGCTCGAGGCCGGTGTGCGCGACGACCGCCACGCCCGTCGTCGGCGACGCGTCGAGCGCGGCGAGGAACCCGCCGACGTGCGGTGCCATGACGTGCGGCATCCCCTCGGCCAGCGCGGCGAGGTCGTCCTCCCCGGTGGAGCGCAGCGCCGCGATGCGCGCGTCGCGGCGACGCGGCGTGACGTTCCCGCCCTCGGGGAAGAGCAGCACGGCGGAGTCCGGCGCGAGGTCGGTGGCAAGAGCGGCGACCGCCTCGCTGCCCGACGGCGCACCGTGCGGACGCCGCGAGCGCGGCACCACGAAGTACGCCGGGACGCGGTGCAGCAGGACGTCGATCGCGGGGTCCCACTGGAGGGTGTCCTTGAGCACGACGCGCGGCTCGCGTCCCGCCGCGTTGACGATGCGGTCCATGAGGACGAACGAGTCGCCGGGCCCGGCGTGGCGGCTCACCACGAGCACCGGCGCCCCGTCGAGCCCGTCGGCCTCGCTGAGGTCGACGTCGATCCGCAGCCGCAGCGTCCAGCGCACCTGCCAGAACAGCACCGAGAGCATCGTGCCGGCGAGACGGACGTGCGCGCGCCGGAACGCCGGACGGTCCAGGGCCCGTCCGAAGCCTGAGCCCACCCAGAGGCCGAACAGCGCGACGAGGGCGGCGGCGTCCCACACGACGTAGAAGCTCGCGAGCCACAGGACGCGCGGCGCGCGCAGCCGGCCGGGCAGCGCCCAGCTCACGATGCCGCCGACGAGCAGGACGAGCATGACGCTCGTCGGGACGAGCAGGACCGCGAGGACGACGACGGCCGGCGCGAGCAGCAGCCGGCGGACCCAGCGCGGCGGCGGCGCGACGTTCACGCGCCGCCCCCCAGATCGTCGAGGTAGCGGCACGCCGCCGCGTACGACGAGGCGACCCGGGCGCGGGTCGTGTCCAGCCGGCGCGACGACGAGAGGCGGTCGTCGCCGGGCAGCGGCCCGCCGCTCGGCAGGACGTGGACGGTCACGTCGTCGGGGACCTCGGCGAGCTCGCGCGCGAACCGGTGCCGGCGGGAGATCTCGAACGTCACCTTCGCCACCTCGACCGCGGTCCGCGGCGGCCGCAGCGGCTCCTCGATCCGGCCGACCTGGAGCACCCAGACCGTCCGTGCGCCGCGGCGCACGGCCTCGCCCAGCGGGATCGAGGAGACCACGCCGCCGTCGACGTAGTGCTCGTCCCCGATGCGCGTGGGCGGCAGCGCGCCCGGCACGGACGCCGAGGCGAGCACGGCCTCGACGAGCGGGCCGTCGCTGAACCAGCGCTCGGCCGCCCGCTCGATCGACGCCGCCGCGACGACGAGCGGCACGGCGAGGTCGGCGAACGTCGTGCGCTCCCCGAGCACCTGGCGCAGGAGCGCGCGCAGGGGTGCGGGGCTGGCGAGGTGGGTGCGCGTCGTCGCGAGCCGGTGCACCTGCCGGTACCACGCCTCGCCGTAGACCTGCGCGGCCGCGGGCGACGACCAGGCGGACTCGAGGCGGGGGACGACGGCGGGCGTCGGGTCCGCCGCGAGAGCCGCCCCGTTGATCGCGCCGATCGACGTCCCGACCACCAGGTCGGGCGTGATGCCGCGTTCCAGCAAGGCGCGCAGCATGCCGATCTGGACCGCGCCGCGCACGCCACCGCCACCCAGGACGAACGCGGTGGGGGCGGGCGCCGTCGTCATGGACCGATCGTAGGCGCGGGTAGGCTGGCGCGCCGGGGCGAATGCCACGTACCGACCACTCGATCGACGACGATGGGCACCATGAGCACCACCAGCACGACGCGTGGTGCGCGCACGCGCACCGTGGACGGCAGCCCGGCCCCCGCACCGGTCGTGGTCCGGCGCGGGCCGTCGGGCGTGCTCGCCGCGCTCCAGGCGCTCGCGCTGTCCCTCGCGGTCGTCGTCCTGCCGGGCGTCGTGGCCTTCCTCGCGTCGTCCACCGGGTCCTCCGAGGGCACGGGGTGGGGCCAGTCCGTGACGATCGCCGCGGGCTTCTGGCTCCTCGGCCACGGGGTCCCGCTCGTCGCGAGCGGGACGACCGTCACGCTCGTCCCGCTCGGGCTCACCGCTCTCGCACTCTTCTGCTGCTTCGCGTCCGCGCGTCGCTCCGCGCACACGACGACGTCCGCATGGGTCGCCGGCACCGTGACCTACGCGCTCGCGACGCTCGGCGTCGCGCTCCTCGCCGGGTCCACCCCGCCCTGGGGCCTCGCGGTCGCGGTCGTCGGGGGCGCGCTCGTCGGCGGGCTCGGGCTCGGCGCCGGGATCCTCGCGCGACCGGACGCACCCCTCGTCGGCGACCTCACGCAGCGGCTCGACGGGTGGCTCCCGTCGTCGGTGCGGCTGGGGCTGCGCGGCGGCCTGCTCGGCACGAGCCTGCTGGCCGGCGTCTCCGCCGTCGTCGTCGGGGCGTGGCTCGTCGCCGGGCGCGCGACGTCGGGCGACATCGTCGCCGGGCTCGTGCCCGGGACCGTCGGCGGTATCGTCCTCGCGCTCGCGCAGCTCGCCGTCCTGCCGAACGTCGTCGCCTGGGCGGGAGCCTGGCTCGTCGGGCCGGGCTTCGCCGTGGGCGAGGGCAGCACGTTCGCACCGACCGGGTCGGCGCCGGGGGCGCTTCCCGCGATCCCGCTGCTCGGCGCGCTGCCCGGCGACGACTGGACCAACCCGCTGACGCCCTGGGTGCCGGCCGTCGTCGTCGTGCTCGGCGTCGTGGCGGGGACCTTCGTGTGGCGCCGCCTGCGCGACGTGACCGGCACGCACCCGGACGACGACGTCCGGTGGCTCGACGTCGGCCTCGCCGTGGGCGGGGTCGCGCTCGGCGCGGGACTGCTCGTCGGGGTCGTCAGCTGGCTCGCGGGTGGAGCGGTCGGGCCCGGGCGCCTCGAGGTCGTCGGCGCCGACGCGCTCGTCGTCGGGGCGCTCGCTGCGGCCGAGATCGGCGGCGGCGCCGCGCTCGCGATCCTCTGGGCGCGGCTCGACGTGCTGGGCCGCCGCCACGGCGACCCCCTCGACGACGAGGCTGACCTGCCGAGGTAGAACCCCGGTCCGCCGAAGTAGAACCGTGGTTGGCCGAGGTAGAACGCTGGCTGGTCGAGGTAGAACCGTGGTCGGGTCTCAGGCCCGCGTGGTTCAGTCCGCGGTGCGGGTGGCCTCGGTGCTCGGGGCTGCGGCGCCGTCACCCCGGTCCTTCGGCCGTGGGTCTGAGGAGCGCCACTCTGACGCCCCTTCGCATCCGAGCCCACCCCCACCGCTCGGCCGTCTTCTCGCCATGGCTCGGCGACCAGGCGGTCCTGGCAGGCCGAACAGGCGACCGCGGCTCGTCAGACACCCAGGACGAACCGAGACCACCCGTTCGGCGGGATGTTGCGACGGCTCGGCGCGACGTTGCGACGACAAGGTCGCGTCGCGACCGCGACGCGACCCACGACCCGCAGCCGCGGCGCAGCGGTGCGCGGCGGCGGTCCTGGGCGGCCGCGCGGCGGTGCGGCGGTGTCGTGCCGAGACCGGATGCGGCAACGGGAACCGGGATCGCCAGACCGACCACCGCGGGCAGTCGCCCGGAATGAGCGACGACCGGGGCGAGACGGAGCAGGGCGGGGTGGGTGGTGGTGCCGCGTCGTGGCGGGCCTGGCGGGAGCCGCGAGGAACGAGCGGCGGATGGTAGACGCGGCACCACCACCCACCCCGACCACCCCACGCAACCACACGCCGTCGAGCACAAGAACCACGGCTCTACCTCGACCAACCACGGTTCTACCTCGACCAACCAGCGTTCTACCTCGGCGGACTGCGGTTCTCCCTCGGCCGAGCGAGGGTTCTGTCTCGGTAGGTTCAGGCGGTCGGTGACGTGATGGCGGGCGCGCCGCCGACGGGGGCTGCGGTGGCGGGGTCGGTGAAGGCCTGGCGCGGCACGACGGCGAGCAGGAGGACCGCGGCGACGAGCGCCGTCGCGCCGCACACGACCCAGACGGTGACGTACCCGCCGAACGAGCCGGCCGTGCTCTCGGTGGCGCCGCCCTGGAGCGCGGCGCCCGCGAGCGCGATGCCGAAGACGCACGACGCGATCGCGCCGCCGACGGTCTTCACGGAGTTGGTCAGGCCGGTCGCGACGCCCGTGAGGGTCGGGGGCGCGGCCGCCGCGGCGGCCGCGGGCAGCGCGGCCACGAGAGCGCCAGAGCCGAGCCCGACGACGACCATGTTGGTGAGCACGTTCGCGTACGTCCCGTGGAACGGCAGGAAGAGCAGGAATCCCACGCCCACGAGCGTGGACGCGCCGACCAGGGTGAGGCGCGGCGTCGCACGGCGGGCGACGCGGGGGTAGGACAGCGCCCCGGCGATCATGCCGACGAGGTAGACGCCGATGAGCAGGGACGTCTGGAACCCCGTCGTGCCGAGGCCGTACCCGTGCTCGGCGGGGTCGGTGCGGGCGAACGTGGACAGCGGTGCCTGGGCACCGAGCACGGACACGCCGAACAGGCCCGCCGTGAGGAACACCGGGCCGAGCGCGGGGGAGCGGAACATGCGCACGTCGACGAGCGGGTCGTCCTGGCGCAGCTCCCACCGGGCGAACGGCCACAGCAGCGCCGCACCGAGCACGACGAGCGCCCACGGCGCGAACGCGACGACGCCCTCGAGGCGGAGCAGGCTGAGGCCGCCCGTGAGTGCGAGGAGCGCGAGCGAGACGAGCACGAGGCCGACGGTGTCGAAGCGTCCGCCCGCGGGGTCGGGCGACTCCTTCACGCCGAGGAGCACGACGACGAAGCACACGACGACGAGCAGCGCGGGGACGAGGAGCACGACGCGCAGCGGGAGGGTGTCGACCAGCGCACCGCCCGCGAGCGCGCCGACGATGGCGCCGGTCTCGAGCGCCGCGACGAGGACGCCCGCGGCCCGCGCGGTGACGGCGGCGGGGTGCGCGAGGCGTCGGGCGCGCGACCAGACGAGCGCGATCTCCAGCGGCAGCCACACGACGTAGAACCCCTGCACGGCCCATGCCACGAGGAACACCGCGAACGAGTCCGTGAACGGCAGGGCGAGGGACGCGGCCGCGGTGACCGCCGTCGACCACAGGAGGATGCGCCGGTGGCCGACCATGTCGCCGAGCTTGGCCAGCGCGGGCACGACGAGCGCGGACAGCATGAGCTGGGAGCCCTCGAGCCAGTTCACGTCGGCGTCGTGCACGCCGAGGTGCCGCGCGATGTCCGTGAGCATCGGCGTGTAGTAGCCCTGGAGGACGCCGCTCGTCAGCTCGACGAAGGCGAGGAACCCGACGACGCCGGCGAGGGTCGAACCGGCGAGGCGCCCGGTGAGCGAGCGAGCCATCGCTGCTCCTTCTGCGTGGGGAGGCGCGCGTCGTCGCGCGCCCCGGAGGTGGGGGAGCGTCAGGGTAGCCGCTCGAGGAGCGCGCGGTGGAACCGCTCGCCCCGCTCGAGCTCGGCGACCTCGACGCGCTCGTCGACGCCGTGGATGGTGGCGCGCAGCTCGGCGGACATCGCGAGCGGCGCGAACCGGTACACGGCGGGCGAGAACCGGTGGAAGTGCCGCGCGTCGGTCGCCTGCATCGTGATGTACGGGGCGGGCAGCGCGTCGGGGTGCGAGACGCCGACGCACGCGGCGAGGAGGGCGAACCGGTCGTCGTCGACGGGGGACTCGGGGGAGGGCTCGCTGCCCTCGACGACCTCGATCTGGACCTGCGGGTCGTCGACGCGTCGCCGGACGCGCTCGACGGTGCCCGCGACGGTCTCGCCGAGCGCGATCCGCAGGTTGACGGTCGCGCACGCCTGCGACGGCAGCACGTTCGCGGCCGTGCCGCCGGAGAGCATCGTCGGTGCGACGGTCGTGCGGACGATCGCGGCGGCCTCGCCGCCCATCGCGGCGAAGGTCTGCGCGGACACGGGCGGCGCGGCGGCGAGGGCGCGCAGCGCGGTGCGGGCGGGCCCGGTGGCGCGGTCCGAGAAGAGGCGGAGCATGCGCGAGATCGCGACGGGCGTGCGCGCGGGGAAGGTGCGCGGGCCGAGGCGCTCGACGGCGCGCGCGACGCGCCGGACCGCCGTCGTCGTAGGTGGGGCGGACGCGTGCCCGCCCTCGCCGCGCGCGGTGAGGCGCAGCGTCAGCACGCCCTTCTCGCCGACGCCGATCATCGCGGCGCTCCCGGGGACGAGGGGGAGCGGGGAGTCCGTGACCGCGCCGCCCTCGTCGAGCACGAGCCACGGGACCACGCCGCGGTCGCGGAGCGTCGTCGCGATCGCGGCGGCGGCAGCGCCGTGCGACTCCTCGTTGCCGCCGAACGACAGGTAGACGTCGCGCGCGGGCGTGAAGCCCGCCGCGAGCAGGTTCTCGACCGCCTCGAGCACGACGACGAGCGGCCCCTTGTCGTCGAGCGCCCCGCGCCCGTGGACCCAGCCGTCGGCGACGCGCCCGTCGAAGGGCGGGTAGGTCCAGTCGTCGCTCTCGTCGACCGGGACGACGTCGTAGTGCGCCATGAGCACCACCGGCGGTTCGTCGGAGAGCCCGCGCCAGCGGTAGAGCAGACCGAGGTCGGTGATGCGCTCGCGGTCGAGGTGCTCGTGGACCAGGGGGTAGAGCTCGGGCAGGAGGTCGACGAGCTCGTCGAAGGGCGCGAGGCCTCGCTCCTCCAGCTCGGCGGACACCGTGGGAATCCGGACGAGGCGGGCGAGCCGCTCGTCGACGCCCGGACGGGGGATCACGGTCGTGGTCGTCATGAGCACACCCTAGAGACTCGATGTCACGAGCGGGCGAGGAGGACCTCTTCACCAGGGCCCCATCGCGCCTGTACCGATTTAGTGGGGCGCCGTGACCCCTGTGGAAGGGATGCTCGCGGAGCGCGCGGTGCACCGCGCCTGCGCAGAAAGATCCCGGTGGATCGGGAGCGGCGACGTGGTCAGGAGGTCTGGGTGCCTTCTTGACTGCGCTGTCAAGAACCGGTTTACTAGCGCACGTCACCGCCGGCGCAGGGAGGCGCCACCCGTGGGCGCACGGCCGGCGACCTCGCCACCAGGAGGCGAGGCAGGACGCGGCCCGCCTGGCGCCTCGCCGGCGGCCGAACCGTCCGTCAGAGGCCGGAACGGGCCGCCTCGCCGTGAAGGAGCACCTGCGCGATGACGCGTCAGACGTCCGTCACCGCCGTCGGCACCCGTGCCGAGGGGCGCCCTGCCCCGCGCTGCTCTCGACGGACGACGACCCAGGCCGGCCCGCGCCGCCCCGACCGCACCGTGCGTGCGCCACGGACCACCACAAGGGAGCACCCCATGAGAAGCGTCAGAGCCCTGATCTCCGCCTTCCTGGCACTCGTCCTGAGCGCTGTCGGACTCGTCGTCGCGCCCGCGGGCGCGGAACCGCCCGGCGACGACGTCGACACGATCACGTCGCGCCTCCGGGAGTACTACCTGGGGCAGGGGGACGACGTCATCATCGCGAACGGCATCTACCTGGCACGTACCTCCGAGGCTCTCGACTACGTCGCGTCGCAGGGGGCCGACGGGTCGTGGCCGGACGTCGACTACGCCGACCGGACGAGCTCCGCGAACGGCGCGACCTGGTCCGCGTACATCGCGCTCTACCGGATGCTCGCGCTCGCCCAGGCCTACCGCGACCCGGACGCCGCGGGCTTCGAGGATCCCGCCGTCCTCGCCACGGTCGAGCGCGCGCTCGTGCACTGGGACGCGGTCGACCCGGGCAACACGAACTGGTGGGAGACCGAGATCGGCGAGTCCATGGCGATGGGGCGCCTCACCGTCTTCCTCGGCGACGAGCTGAGCCCCGAGGCGAAGGCCGTCGCGCTCGAGCACAACACCGGCAGGCTCGACCCGGTCGGCGCCAACGGTGCGTGGCGCACGACGAACTACCTCTTCGAGGCGCTCGCGACCCGCGACCACGAGAAGATCGTGTCCGGCTTCGACACCATGGTCCAGACCGTCGCCGTCGACCGCTCCGGGGGGACCAACGAGGCGGTGCAGCCTGACGGGAGCTTCTGGGCGCACGGGGCGCAGCTGTACAGCGAGGGGTACGGCATGGCGCTCTTCACGAACGTGGCGCTGTGGGCCGACGCGGCGCGCGGCACGGGCCTCGCGTTCACCCGGGAGCACCTGGACACGATCGCGTTCTACGTCGTCAACGGCACGCGGTGGATGATCCGCGGCGAGGTCGGCATGCTGTACCTCGGCTACAGGGAGCCGAAGACCGTCGACGGCGTCACGGGGTACGCAGCCGAGTTCCTCGAGCCGCTCGCCAAGATGGAACGCACGGACCCGCTGTACGCGACCGACTACCAGGAGCTGATCGACAGCATCAGGGGCACGACCCGGAACAACGGTGTCACCGGGAACAAGTACTTCTGGCGATCGGAGTTCTCGTCCCACCTGCGCGACGGGTACGGGATCTTCACGCGGCTCAACTCGAGCCGCACCGTCGGCAGCGAGTACCGCTCCACCTTCCGCCCGGAGGTCGGCAACGAGATCGTGTGGAACGCGGCAGGCGCCACCGCGATCCAGGTGACCAACCGGGAGTACCTCGACCTCGGTCCGGCGTTCGACTGGTTCCACTACCCCGGCGTCACCGCTCCCTACGTCAAGGAGCAGACGCGGGGGACGGCCGGTCGCACCGGCAACGGAGGCAGCTTCACGGGCGGTGTCTCGGACGGCACCTACGGAGTGAGCGTGCACAGCCTCGACCGTGCCGACACCCAGGGCAGGAAGAGCTACTTCTACCTCGACGACGAGATGGTCGCGCTCGGCGCCGGCATCCGTTCGGGGTCCGACGCGCCGGTCCACACGACGGTGAACCAGGCCGTCGCGAAGGACAACGCCTCGGCCGACGGCCTACCCGTCGAGCCCGGAACCGTCGGCGCCCCGCTGGAAGGCCCCGCGTGGGCCTACAACGACGAGGTCGGTTACGTCTTCCCGGCCGGTCAGCGCGTGCTCGTCTCGAACACGGCGCAGACGGGAAGCTGGGTCGGTCAGGACCCGGTGAGCCGGGACGCCTTCACGCTCTACGTGGACCACGGCGTGCGCCCGAGCGACGCCGGTTACGAGTACGTGGTGCTCCCCGCCGCCTCCCCGCAGGAGGTCGAGGCCTACGCCGCGGCGCCCGCGGTCCAGGTGCTCCGCAACGACGCCGCGGTGCAGGCGGTGCGGCACGCCGGGCTCGGGCGGACGATGGCGACGTTCTACCAGGCGGGGGCCCTCGACCTCGGTGCGGGGCGGACGCTCGAGGTGAACCAGCCCGCGATCGTCCTCGTGGACGAGTCGGGCGAGGTCCCGGTGGCGAGCGTCGCGAACCCCGACCGACCGGGCCTCGTCGTCTCCGTCGCGCTCGGCGGTCCGGACGGCGAGCACCGCGGCACGTTCGCCCTAGGTTCCGGCGCGAGCCTGGGCAAGACCGTCACGGCCCCCCTCTCGTCGGACGCCGGGACGGACTCGGACCTCACCGCGAGCAGCGCGCTGGAGGGCCAGGAAGCGGCGTTTGCGGGCGACGGGAACGACGCCACGGTCTGGCGCTCCGACGGAGACGGGACGGCGTGGCTGACGAGGCGTCTCGCGCCGGGGTCGTTCGTCAGCGGCGCCACGGTGGCGTGGGGCGAGCAGCACGCGTCGCGGTTCCTGCTGCAGACGTCGCTCGACGGCGCGACCTGGACCGACCACCGGTTCGTGCAGGACGGCGCCGGGGGTCGCACCCGGCTCGACCTGACGCCGACCGCGGCCGCCTTCGTCCGCCTCGTGATGCTGGACGGCCCGGGCGACGACGGGTACGCCGTCCGGGAGCTCGACGTCGACTCGAGCGTGAACCTCGCGCTCGGTCGGCCGGTCACCGCGTCCGGCTCGTCGGGCGGGGCCGCCGCGAGCATCACGGACGGCAACATGGACACCCGCTGGAGCGCGAACCTCTCGGACAGCGCCTGGGCGCAGGTCGACCTCGGCTCCGTGCAGCGGATCGGCGCCGTGCGGCTGTGGTGGGAGGCATCCTTCGCCCGCCAGTACCGCATCCAGGTCTCCGACGACGGCACGGCCTGGCGCGACGCCTACGCCACGACGGGCGCGGGCAGCGACGGCGGGACGGACGCCGTCGCGGTCGACGAGCGGGCGCGCTACGTGCGCATGCAGACGGTCCAGCGCAGCACGACCCAGTACGGCGTCTCGCTGTGGGAGCTCGAAGTGTTCGCCGACGCCGCGGTCATCGACGCGCCGACCGTGCCGGCGGGACGGGAGAACCTGGCCCTCGCCCGACCGGTCCAGGCGGACTCGACCTACAACGCGACCGCCGACGCCCGCAACGCCAACGACGGCAACCTCACGACGCGCTGGTCCTCCCAGCGCCAGGACGCGCCGTACACGATCGAGCGTTGGCTCCAGGTCGACCTCGAGGGAACCCGCAGCATCAACCAGGCCGTCGTCACCTGGGAGGCGGCGACGTCGAACGACTTCCGCGTCGAAGGGTCGCTCGACGGCCGGACCTGGGAGCAGCTGGCCCGGGTCCAGAAGACCTCGGCAGAGCTGCGGAACGTCGTGGACCTGCCCGAGTCCGACGTGCGCTACGTCCGGGTGATCGGCCTGCCCGCGACGAAGTACGGGCTCTCGATCTTCGAGCTCGAGGTGTACGGCGGGTACAACCTGCGGTGCGACGCGTCGCCCGTGGCCGCGGACCCCGCGTCCAGCGCGGTGGCGACGGCCAGCGTCACGCCCCTCGAACCGGACGACGAGTTCACCGCGTTCTCGCTCGACGAGTCGGTGGCCTCAGTCGTGGGCGACCCGCGCGTCGGCGACGGGCGCGTGGAGCTCGACCTGGCCACCGGCCAGGCCGGGACGACCGCCGTCCTGGTCACGCACGCGAAGGGTGACGAGATCGCGTGGTGCGACGTGGTCGTCGCGGTCGACACGGCCGAGCTCGACCGGCTCGTCGCGCAGGCCGACGCGCTGGACAGCAGGCAGTACACGCCCGCGAGCTGGGCGCCCCTGCTGCCCGCGCTCGAGGCGGCGAAGGCCGCGGCCCGCGCGGAGGGCGCCACGCAGGGTGACGTCGACGAGAAGACGACGGCCCTCGCGGGGGCGCTCGAGGGTCTCGTGGAGCGGGCCCCGGTGACCACGGCGCCGACCGTCGAGGTGACGGCGCGCTGCCTGGCCGGCACGGCCTTCGTGGCCGTGCGCGCGACGAACACGGACGAGCAGACGGCGGAGATCGTGCTGTCGACACGGTTCGGCGACCGGACGTACGCCGCGGTCGCGCCGGGAGGGAACGCCTACCAGTCGTTCAGCTCCCGAGCGGCCGCGGTGGACGCCGGAGCGGCGAGCGTCACGGCCACCGCACCGGGTCGCGAGCCGGTGACGGTCCAGGCACCGTACGAGGCCAAGCGCTGCGGCTGAGCCGCGGCGGGCGCGGCCGGGTCGCCGTGGTGGTGTCACCGGACACTGCCGCGGCGGTCCGGTCCGCTCCGTCTGAGGTCCCCGACCGCGTTCTCGCGGTCACCCACCCCGGAGAGGAACCACCGATGCCTTCCCACCTGAGACGACTCCGTCGCCGGGCCGCGGCGGCGGTCGCCGGCGCCGCGCTCGTGGCGCTCGCCGTCGCGCCGGCGGCCGTGGCCGCCGAGCCCGCGCTCGGCCTCGACACCCCGCGGATCACGGCCGACGGGTCCGTGACGATCACCTATGCCGCCGGTGAGGCGGTCCACGCGAAGAACTGGCTGGGTGTCTATCGCGACGGCGTGCGGCCGGGCGGGCCGCCGTCGCTCGACTGGCGCTACGTGCCGGACGCCTCCGGCAGCGTGACCTGGGGCCCGGAGCACCGCGCGGGCTGGACGCGCGGTGCTGCCTCGATCGGTCCGGGTGACTACGACGTCTACCTGCTCGCTGACGACGGGTACGACGTGCTCGCCGGGCCGGTCGACCTCACCGTGGAGGCGGTCCGGCCGGTCGAGCCCGCCGAGCCCAAGCCCGAGGTCGACGGCGTCAGCGAGCTGAACGTGCTCACGTTCAACATCTGGCACGGCGGCTCGCGGATCCCGGACGGCGCACGCGAGATCGCCGACATCCTGCGGGAGACCGATGCGGACGTGACGTTCATGCCGGAACGCAACGACACCCCGGCGGACGTGGCGGCGCTCCTGGGTTACGACCACCTCCTGGCTACCGGCACCGGCATCGTGTCGCGCTACCCGATCCTCGAGACCGGGACGGTGGGTGACCGGTGGTCGAAGGCCGTGCTCGACGTCAATGGCACAGAGGTGGTGGCCTACGGCGGCCATCTCGAGTACCGCTGGTACACGACGTACCTGCCGCGCGGGTACGGCGGGGCGGTCCTCGGCGACTGGCCCGCCGGATGGGACACGTGGGACCGGCTCGACGCGCCCGTGACGGACGTCGACGCGATCCTCGCGGCGAACCTCCAGTCGGGTCGCCCCGCATCGGCGGCCGCGCTCCTCGAGGACGTCCGCGCAGAGCGCGCGGCCGGTCGCCTGGTCGTCGTGGGCGGCGACTTCAACGAGCCGTCCGCACAGGACTGGACCGAGGCGACAGCCGAACTGTTCGACCACCACGGCGTCGTCGTCCCGTGGCAGACGACGCAGACCCTGCTCGACGGCGGTCTCGTCGACGCCTTCCGCGAGGTCCACCCGGACCCCGTGGCGAACCCGGGCTTCACGTGGCCCGCGGACAACGCGGCGTTCCCGACGTCGGAGCTGACATGGGCGCCGGAGGCCGACGAGCGAGACCGGATCGACTACGTCTTCGTGGCACCCGACGACCGTGTGGCGGTCCGCAGCGCCCAGGTCGTCGGTCCGCAGTCGACGATCGTGCGCGACGAGCGCGTCGACGACGACAGCGCCGACGTGATCCTCACGCCCGACGCCGTCTGGCCCTCCGACCACAAGGCGGTCCTGGCGTCGCTGCGGGTCTGCGACGAGGCGTGCCTGCCGAGCGCGGCGCCGGAGGTCGGGGCGGTCGTGCGGTGCCTGGCCGGGACGGCGCACGTGGCCGTGCGGGCGACGAACACGGGCGACACCGCGGCGGTCGTCGGGCTGTCGACCGCGTTCGGCGAGCGCACCAGCGCGGACGTCGCGCCGGGACGTCATGCGTACCAGGCGTTCAGCTCACGAGTCGCACGGGTCGACGCCGGCGCCGTGACGGTGACGGCGACCGTGGCCGGTCGAGCACCGGTGACGGTTCATGAGGAGTACGCGGCGAAGAGCTGCGGCTGACACACCGCGCCCACCGGCGCCCGTCTCAGGACGGGCGTCGGTGGCGCGTCGGCCCGGTGCTGCCGCGCACGACGAACTCGACGGACGGCAACCGGATCTCCGGCGGCTCCTTCCCCTCGACGAGCGCCACCAGGGTCTGGGCCGCGGCAGTGCCCCACGCGACGACGTTCTGCCGCACCGTCGTCAGAGGCGGCACGATGTACGGGGCGAGCGGGATGTCGTCGAAGCCGATGACGGAGAGGTCCTCCGGGACGCGGATGCCGCGGTCGGTGGCCGCGGAGATCCCGGCGATCGCCATGAGGTCGTTGCCGTAGACGATCGCGCTCGGGGGCCGCGGCAGGTCGAGGAGCTCGTGCGTCGCGCGCGCGCCGGAGCTGCCCGTGAAGTCGGCGGTCACGACGGGGCCCACGGGCAGGCCGAGCTCGTCGAGCGTGTCCTCCCAGGCGCGGCGCCGCGCCTCGGTGTGGACGTAGCCCGGCACGCCCATGACGTGGCCGATGTGCCGGTGGCCGAGCGAGTGCAGGTGGTGGACCGCGCGGCGGACCCCGGCTGCGTCGTCCATCCCGATGACGACGTCCGCCTCGGTGTCCGCTTCCTCGGGCGCGACGACGACGACGCTCAGGCCGAGCGCGCCGACGTCCCGGGGGCGGGTGTCCCCGGCCCGGACGTCGGTGAGGAACACGCCGTCGACGCGCGACTCGCGCGCGAGCCGCTCGTAGGCGTCGCGCTCGCCGTGCTGGTCCTTGACCACCTGGAGGACCAGCGAGTAGTTCTGCTCGGACAAGCCGATCTCGACGCCCGCCATGAAGAGCGGGAAGAAGGGGTCGGTGCTGAGGAGCTCGGGCTCGCGCCGGATCACGAGGCCCACGGCCTGGGTGCGCGACCGGGAGAGCGCGCGCGCACGGGCGCTGGGCTGCCAGCCGAGCTCGTCGGCGGCGCGCAGGATGCGCTCGCGGGCCGCTGCGCTGACGCCGGGTCGGTTGTTGAACACGAACGAGACGGCGCTCTTCGAGACCCCGGCGCGCGCCGCGACGTCACCGATCGTCACGCGCTTGGCGCCGGCTGCCCGGGTGGTCCGGTCGCCGGGGGTGAGGGTCGAGTGCTCCGCTGCGTTCACCTCGTCAGGATAGCGCACGGTTTGACCCGCTGTTTAGTCGTCGCTGCACGCGACGCCGCCGGGGCGAGCCTCGACCGCACCCCGGTCTTGAGGCGCTGTGAGCGTTGGAAGTCCGGGCATCCGCAGGGATCGACCGCCGGCAGGTGCCCACCGTGCGTGCGTGCGCCGTCCGGATGTCCACGCGATCTTGACGTGCTTCGTTCAAACCGGTTTAATCGTCGCGTCGACACTGTCAGGACGACGGCGACGGCAGGCCGCCGTGCAGGGGACCGAGGGACGGGGCCGGAGCGACGAGCGGGTGACGAGCCCGGATGAGGAGTTGGGCGCAATGAAGCGTGGCGCACGGATGACAGCGCTGGCGACGACGGCCGCGGTGGTCCTGCCGCTCGCGGCGTGCGGGTCGGGCGGCGACAGCGGTACGGGCGGGTCCGACGGAGGTCTCACGAGCGGACCGATCGACGTCTGGTACTCGACCAACGAGCAGGAGGTCGCCTGGGGCGAGCAGGTGGTCGAGGCGTGGAACGCCGAGCACCCGGACGAGAAGGTGAGTGCTCAGGCGATCCCCGCGGGGAGCTCGTCCGAGGACGTCATCGGCGCCTCGATCACGGCGGGGAACACGCCGTGCCTCGTGTTCAACACCGCCCCGGCGGCCGTGCCCGCGTTCCAGAAGCAGGGTGGCCTGGTGAACCTGTCGACGACCTTCGACGACGCGGAGGACTACGTCACGGGTCGTTCGGGCGCCGCGGCGGACGGGTTCCGCAGCGCTGACGGGGACCTGTACCAGCTTCCCTGGAAGACGAACCCCTTCATGCTCTACTACAACAAGGACGTGTTCACGGCCGCCGGCCTGGACGCCGAGGACCCGCAGCTCGAGACGTACGACGACGTGCTCGCGGCGGCGCAGGCGATCAAGGACGCCGGGGCGGCGGACTTCGCGATCTACCCGCCGGCGACCGCGGACTACACGAACGTCAACTTCGACTTCTACCCGTTCTTCCTCGCCAACTCTGGCGGTACGCAGTTCGTCGAGGACGGGAAGGCGACGTTCACGAGCGACGAGGGCCTCGAGACCCTGGAGTTCTGGCAGACGCTCTACGCCGACGGCTTCTCCTCCGCGGAGGCGTACAGCGGGGACATGTGGGCCGGCCCGTTCGCCGACGGCGTCGCCGCGATGGGCGTCGCCGGCCCCTGGGGCAAGGGGCAGTTCGACGGCAAGGTGGACTTCGGCGTCGTCCCGCTGCCGACCGCCGACGGAGCGCCCGCCGAGGAGACCTCGACGTTCGCCGACTCCAAGAACGTCGGGCTGTACTCCTCGTGCAAGAACCAGCAGACCGCGTGGGACTTCCTCAAGTTCGCGACGAACGACGAGAACGATCTCGCGCTGCTCGAGGTCACCGGCCAGTTCCCGACCCGTACGGACGTCACCGACCTGGCGGCCGACTTCCTGGCCGAGGAACCCTTCTTCGAGCCGTTCGCGGCGTCCGTGCCCCTCGCGGTCGACGTCCCGACCGTGGACGGGCTCGCCGAGAAGATGCAGGTCTTCCGCGACGCGTGGAGCGGGTCCGTGCAGTCGGGGTCCGGCGACCTCGAGAAGACGTTCGGCGAGGCCGCGACGACGATCGACGGCCTGGCGGGCTGACCGAGAGCGACGAGGCGAAGCACTCATGGTCACCCTCCATGACGAGGACGTGCAGCCGTCCGCGCGGGCCACGGCGCTCCGTGGCCCGCGCCAGGACCGGCCGCGCCCCCGCGGTCGGCGACTCCAGCGCTGGCTCGGGGAGAACCCCCTCGGCATCCTTCTCAGCGCCCCGTACATGGCGTTCGTCGTCGTGGTGTTCCTCGTGCCGTTCGGGTTCGGCGTGTGGATGTCGTTCCACGACTTCTTCTTCACGGCACCCGGCGTGCAGGTCCCGCACCCCTTCGTCGGGCTCGACAACTTCCGGCAGGTCCTCGCGGACCCGGCGGTACGACAGGCGTTCGGCAACCTCGCGGTGTTCGGCCTCATCAACGTGCCGCTCACGGTGGTGCTCGGGCTCCTCCTGTCGTCGGGCCTCGACGCCGTCGTGCACTGGAAGGGCTTCTTCCGGGTCTCGTACTACATCCCGTACGTGACCGCGTCGGTCGCGACGCTCGCCGTGTGGATCTTCATGTTCAACGGCAACGGGGTCGTGAACCGGCTTCTGGGAAGCCTCGCGCCGGAGCCGACCTGGCTCGCGAACCCGAGCCTGATCATGCCCTTGATCGCGGTCTACGTGACCTGGAAGAACCTCGGCTTCTACGTCCTGCTGTACCTCGCCGCGCTGCAGAACGTGCCGAAGGAGCTGCACGAGGCGGCTGCGATGGACGGCGCCGGGCCGTGGCGCCGGTTCCGGGCCGTCACGCTCCCTGCCGTCCGGCCGGTGACCTCGCTCGTGGTGCTGCTCTCCGTCATCACCACCGGACAGATCTTCACCGAGCCGTACCTCCTCACCGGAGGAGGGCCGAACGGCGCCTCGATGACCCCGGCGCTGCTCATGTACCAGAAGGGCATCCAGCAGGGGCAGCCCGACATCGCCGCAGCGATCGGCATGATCCTCGTGCTCGCGGTCATGCTCCTGTCGCTGGCCTCGCGCCGGCTCACGGAGAGGAAGGGCTGATGGCCTCCACGACCTCGACCACGCGACGGGACACGACCCGGGCACGCGGCTCCGGCGGGGGCCGGCTGCTGCGCGTGCTGCGCTTCGCGGTGCTGCTCCTCGGTGCGTTCCTCGCGCTCGTGCCGTTCTACTACATGCTGCTCGGGGCGCTGCAGAGGGAGCGGGACACGAGCGTCCTGGGCCTGCTCCCGCTGCCGCGGAACCTCACCCTCGACAACTTCGCGGGGGTCAACGAGTCGATCGACCTCGCCCGGTCGCTGCTCAACTCGTTGATCATGACGGCCGGCGTCGTGGGCTGCACGCTCGTGTTCGGGCTGCTCGTCGGGTACGCGCTGTCGGTGCTGTCCTTCCGCGGCCAGGGGCTCGTGTTCGCGCTCGTCCTGCTCGTCCAGGCGATCCCGTTCCAGCTGCTCATGATCCCGCTCTACGTCATGGTCGTGCGGTACTTCGACCTCGCGGACAGCTACCTCGGCATGATCCTGCCGTTCGCCGTCAACTCGGTCGCCGTCCTGATCTTCCGGCAGTACTTCCTCCAGATCCCGCGCGACGTGTTCGACGCGGCGCGCATCGACGGCGCGAGCGAGCTGCGGATCCTGCGGTCGATAGCCGTGCCCCTGGTCCGCCCGGCGGTCCTCACCGCGATGCTCGTGACGTTCATCGGTCCGTGGAACGAGTTCCTGTGGCCGTTCCTCGTGACGAAGGACGCGTCGATGCAGCCGCTCGCGGTGAGCCTCGCGAACTTCTCGCAGGCGAACTCGTCGTTCCAGGCGAACCCGATGGGCGCGGTCCTGGCGGGCGCGTGCGTCCTCGCGGTGCCCGCCGTCGTCCTGTTCCTGCTGTTCCAGCGGCACTTCACGTCCGCGAACCTCGGCTCGGCCGTCAAGGGCTGACCCCGTCACCGTGCGGGGCCGGCGCGAGACCGCGTCGGCCCCCGCCCCGACCTTCCAAGGCTAGGAAATGACCCAGGTGAACCACTCTCAGTCCCTCATGACGGTCCCGTACGCCCTGCGTCGGCTCGGGACGATCATGTCGCCCCTGCCCGGCGAGCCCCTCGAGGTCGAGGGCGTGCTCAACCCCGGCACCGCGTGGGGGTCCGACGGCACGCTGTACCTCTACCCCCGCCTCGTGGCCGAGGGGAACGTCTCGCGCATCGGTCGGGCGCGCGTCGTCCTCGAGGACGGGGTGCCCGTGGGCGTCGAGCGGCTCGGGGTGGTGCTCGCCCCCGACGAGGGCTGGGAGCACGGGCGGCAGAACGCGGGGGTCGAGGACCCCCGGATCACGTTCGTCGAGCCCCTGGACCTCCACGTCATGACCTACGTCGCGTACGGGCCGCTCGGCCCGAAGCCCGCGCTGGCCGTCTCTCGGGACACCGTGTCGTGGCGCCGGCTCGGGCCGTTGCGGTTCGCCTACCAGCCCGAGCTGGACACCGACCTCAACCTCTTCCCGAACAAGGACGTGGTGTTCTTCCCCGAGGCCGTGCCCGGTCCCGACGGCCGACCCGCGCTCGCGCTGCTGCACCGGCCGATGTGGGACCTCGACTGGCTCCGCCCCGGCGAGGGAGCTCGTCCGCCTGCGGGGGTCGACGACCCGCGGCCGTCCATCTGGATCGGGTACGTCGATCTCGAGGCCGTGACGCGCGATCTCGGAGCGCTCACGCACGTCGAGAGCTCCGCGCCGGTCGCCGCGCCGGAGATGGCCTACGAGTCGTCGAAGATCGGCGGTGGCCCGGCGCCCCTGCGCGTTCCCGAGGGCTGGCTCGTCCTCCACCACGGCGTGACGGGCGCCGACTTCTCCGGCTTCGCCCTGGCTCACGGTGCCCGGTACACGGCGGGCGCGATGATCCTGGACCCCGTCGACCCGCGCCGGGTGCTGGCCCGGACGCCCGAGCCGCTGCTCGTCCCGGAGACCGCGGCAGAGCTGGAAGGCACGCTCGGCAACGTCGTCTTTCCCACGGCAGTCGAGGAGATCGAGGGACGCCGGTTCGTCTTCTACGGCATGGCCGACTCCCGGATCGGTGTCGCCGAGCTCGTGCGTCTCGATGGTTGAGGGCGGGCCCGTGGACCTGACTGCGCACGAGGCGCTCCGGCGCGTCGTCAAGGCGTACGACGTGCGCGGTGTCGTCCCTGACGAGCTGAACGACGACGTCGTGCGCGCGCTGGGCACGGCCTTCGTGGAGGCGGTCGTCCGGCCGGGCACCGACGGGGTGCGCCGGGTCGTGGTGGCCCGTGACATGCGCGAGAGCGGCCCCGGGCTGCTGGCCGCGTTCGTCGACGGCGCCCGAGCGGCCGGCGCGCACGTGCTCGACGCCGGTCTGTGCTCGACCGACGAGCTCTATCTCGCGTCGGGTCTCCTCGACGCCGCCGGAGCGATGCTCACCGCGAGCCACAACCCCGCCCGGTACAACGGCATCAAGCTGTGCCTGTCCGGAGCACGCCCGGTCGGACCGGACACGGGCCTGCGCGCCGTCCGGGACCGGGCCGAGGAGCTCCTCGCGGGCGATCCCGTCGACGCCGGGCCGCGCGGGGGCCACGAGACCGTCGACGTCCTGCGCCCCTACGCGGAGCGCCTGCGCTCACTCGTCGACCTGTCCGGGGGCCGCCGTCTGCGCGTGGTCATCGACGCCGGCAACGGCATGGCAGGGCTCACGGTGCCCGCCGTCCTGGGGATGGCAGCGGGTCTGCCGCCGCTCCCGCTCGGGATCGTCCCGCTGTTCTTCGAGCTCGACGGGTCGTTCCCGCACCACGAGGCCAACCCGCTCGTACCGGCCAACACGGCGGTGCTCCAGGCCGAGGTCGTGCGCCGGCGCGCCGATCTCGGGCTCGCGTTCGACGGCGACGCCGACAGGTGCTTCGTCGTCGACGAGCGGGGCCGGAGGGTGGACCCCTCGGTGCTCACGACGCTCGTCGGGCTCCGCGAGGCGCGCCGGGTGCGGGACGAGGGCGGCGTCCCTGTCGTCCTGCACAACGCGATCACGTCGCGCGCGGTGCCCGAGATCCTGGGCGCCGCAGGGGTGCGGACGGTGCGCACACGCGTGGGCCACTCGTTCATCAAGGAGCTCATGGCGTCCGAGGGCGCCGTCTTCGGGGGCGAGCACAGCGGGCACTTCTACTTCCGTGACTTCCTCGGCGCCGACTCGGGCCTCCTGGCCGCGATGCACGTCCTCGCGGCGCTCTCGGAACAGGACCGCTCGCTCTCGGAGGTGGTCGGTGGCCTCGACCCGTACGTGCGCTCGGGGGAGGTCGACGTCGCCGTGGCGGACCCGGAGACCGCGAGGGCCAGGGTGCTCGACGTCCTCGGGGACGCCTACGACGCCGCGTCGCTCGACGTCGACGAGCTCGACGGCATGACCGTCCGCCGCTGGCACGGCGACGACCCGTGGTGGCTCAACCTGCGGGCGTCGAACACCGAGCCCGTCCTGCGGCTGAACGTCGAGGCCGCCGACGTCGGGACGATGCGCGCCGTCCGGGACCGCGTCCTCGACGCGCTCGCGACGATGCCCGCAGTGGGCGGCGGGCCGACGAGCGGCCGCGCGGCGGTCGGGGGAGGAGGGCGCTGACGATGTACCTCCTCGACAACCCCGTGCGCCGCTACCCGTGGGGCTCGACCACGCTCGTGCAGCAGCTCCTCGGTCGTCCCGTCGACGGTCGTCCCGTCGCCGAGGTCTGGATGGGAGCCCACCCCGACGACCCGTCCACCGCCGACGGTGGTGGACGCCGGGTCGCTCTCGACGCGCTCGTGGCCTCCCAGCCCGAGGCGATGCTGGGACCCCGCGTGCTGGCCGAGGCCGGCCCGCGCCTGCCGTTCCTCGCCAAGATCCTCGCCGCCGCCCGCGCGCTGTCGGTCCAGGTGCACCCGACGACCGCCCAGGCCGAGGCGGGCTTCGCTGCCGAGGACGAGCGCGGCGTCCCGCGCACCGACCCGGCGCGGACGTATCGAGACCGCTCCGCCAAGCCGGAGATCGTGTACGCCCTCACGCCGTTCGAGCTCCTCAGCGGGCTCCGGGAACCGGAGCAGGCGGCAAAGCTCGTCGCCGAGCTCGAGGTGCGCGCGCTCGACCACCTCGTCGTGCTGCTGCGTGAGCAGTCCGTCGACGCCCACCGGGGCGCGCTCACGTGGCTCCTCGGCCAGCGGGAGAGCGCGGCGCCGTGGGTGGAGGCCGTCGCCGAGACCGCGCGTGACGCCGTGGGTGCCCGGCCCGAGCTGGCCGTCGTGCACGACCTCGCGCAGGAGTTCCCCGGCGACCCCGGGCTCCTCGCTCCGCTCCTGCTGAACCACGAGCGGCTCGAGCCCGGCCAGGCCCTCTACACCGCCCCCGGGACGCTGCACGCCTACCTGCGGGGCATGGCCGTCGAGGTGATGGCGGCGTCCGACAACGTCCTGCGCGCCGGCCTGACGACGAAGCACGTGGACGTGGCGGAGCTGCTGGCGATCACGGACTTCACACCGCGGCTCACCGGCTTCCTGCGTCCGGTGCGCGTGGTGCCGGGCGTCGTGGACTACGTCGCGCCGGCCGCCGACCTGGGCCTGCGCGTCGCCACCCCGCGGGCGGGGGACGAGCTGCCGGGGCCGGAGGACGGCCCGCGGATCGTCCTGTGCGTCGAGGGAGAGGTGCGCGTCGTCGCGGCGGACGCGCGACGCCTCCTGCCCGGCGACTCCGTCTTCGTCCCGCACGTGGACGGACCGCTCGTCGTGTCAGGGCACGGGACGGCCGTCGTGGCGCGGGCCTGAGGTCAGGCCGTCGTCACGACGACGCCGGTGCGGGCGTGGGGAACCAGCGCGCGAACTTCTCCTCCAGCGCCTGGGTCCGCTCGACGTCGCAGCGCTTCTCCGCCGAGACCGTGATGGCGCCGTCGAGGCACTGCTGGTGCGCCAGGGCGACGTCCCAGGTGACGAGCGTCGACACCATCTGGAGCGCGAGCATGGCGGAGAGGCCGACCCCGATGCCCAGCGCCGGGACGAGCGCTCCGCGCACCCGCGCCCGCCAGACGGCCACGAGCGCGCGGATGCCCACGACGATCGCCCCGAGCGCGAGCGCGAGGCTCACGGCCTGCCACGGGAACGGCATCGTGCTCACGACGATCACCGCGAGCAGGAGCAGGCCGAAGTGCAGCACGCGCCGCGTCGCCTGCCGCGCGAGCTCGGGGTCCGGCTCCGGCGGCTCGGGCGGCGCCGGAGGTCGGCGGTCGGCCGGCGCGTGCAGGTCGGGCCACCCCGGCGGGGGCGGGGGGAGCGGGGCACCCGGGCCGGGCCCGGCACCGGGCGGGACCGGTGCGTCCGGACGCGCACCCTCCTCCGGCGGCTGCTGCGGCTCGGGACGAGGCTGCTGCGGCGCGTCAGGACGGGGCGGTGCGTACGGGTTGCCCACGGGCAGCTCCTCGGTCGGTCGGGCGGCTCGCGGTACATTCTCCCATCGGAGGCCGGGTGCCCGGGAGGGTGCCCCGCCCCTCCCGCCGAGCCCGACGCTCGAGCCACCCCGAGCCACCCCGACACCCGCAGGAGCACCGTGCAGACGCCGTCCGGCCACCCCGTCGAGTCCACCTCCGCCGCCCGCGTCGTCGTCCTCGTCTCGGGCGCCGGCTCCAACCTGGCCGCGATCCTCGCCGCGCACGACGACGCCGCCTACGGGGCGCGCGTCGTGGGCGTCGTGTCGGACAAGGCCGACGCGGGCGGCCTCGACCTCGCCCGCGAGGCCGGGATCGCCGCCGTCGTCGTGGCACCGGGGGACTTCGACGACCGGGCCGCGTGGAACGAGGCGGTCGCGCAGGCGGTCGACGTCTTCCGGCCGGACCTCGTGGTGCTCGCCGGCTTCATGCGCATCCTCGGCCCGGCGTTCGTCGGGCGCTTCGCGGGCCGCACGATCAACACGCACCCGGCGCTCCTGCCGTCCTTCCCCGGGGCGCACGGCGTGCGGGACGCGCTCGCGTACGGGGTGCGCGTCACGGGGTGCACCGTCCACGTGGTCGACGACGGCGTCGACACCGGGCCGATCATCGCCCAGGTCGCCGTCCCGGTCGAGGACGGCGACGACGAGTCGTCGCTCCACGAGCGCATCAAGGTCGCGGAGCGCGCGCTGCTCGTCGAGACGGTCGGCCGCGTCGCGCGCGAGGGGCTGCGCGTCGAGGGCCGCCGGGCCCTGCTGGGCTAGGCGCCGGGCTCCTCCGTGTCCTCGCCGGTGGCCTCGTCCACGGGCGGGAGGTCGCGCGGCGCGAGGACGGCGAGGGCCTGGTAGGTCTCGCGACGCTCCTGGGGCCTCGCGCGCCCCTCCTCGAGCGAGCGCGCGGTCCAGCGCTCGAGCAGCTCCGCGAGCTCGCGGGACATCGCCGCCGCCTGCTCGGCGGTGAGCACGAGCGTGCTGAGCGCGAGGATCCGGTCCTCGCGCGCCCCGGTCTCGCTCCCGCGCCGGAACGTCTCCTCGGCCCAGGCCAGGGCCGGGCGCACCACATGGCGCACCGCGTCGGGCGTCCCCGGCTCGACGGCGTAGCTCTGCGCCACGTTCTTCCACACCCGGTCGCGGCGGTCGCGCGCGTGCTCGGGCGCCTCGACGATCATCCCGGCCTTGGCGAGCACGCGGAGGTGGAAGCTCACGGAGTTCGCGGGCTCTCCCGTCGCCTGGGCGAGGTCCGCGGCGCGCGCGTGCCCGAGGACGGCGAGCTCCATGAGGATGCGCTGCCGCAGCGGGTGCGCGATGGCCCGCAGCGCCGCGGGGTCCTGGACGCGAAAGGTCTCGAGCACAGGCCGAGGCTAGCAACGCCCTGGGATCGTGCACGCGGAGGTGCGCAGGAGAAAGTGCGCAACGACTATTGCGCAAATCGAGTTGCGCACCTAGGTTCGTGCCATGACGAACCCGCCTCCCGCCTCGGTCGAGGACCACCCGCCCACCGGCCCGTCGTCGACGGCGGGCGCTCCCGACCCCGCCGTCCCGGCCGCCGTCGCGCCGGTCGCCGCCCCCAGCGGTGCCGTCCCGCCGTCGCTCCTGCGCAACCGGTCGTACGTGCTGCTCATGACGGGGATGACCGCCGAGTCGCTCGGCGCGGGCGTCGCGCTCTTCGCCGTGCCGCTCGTCGCCTACGGGATCACGGGCTCGGTCGTGCAGGCGGGCGTCGTCGCCGCCGTCGGCCAGCTCGGGGCGCTCCTCGCGACCCTGCCCGCCGGCGTCGTCGCGGACCGGGTCGACCGGCGCCGGCTCATCACGGTGTCCGCGGGCGTCGGGGCGGCGCTGTGGGCGACCGTCGCGCTCGCGGCGGGGCTCGGGTCGCTCTCCGCCTGGCACCTCGCGGCCGTGCTCTTCGGGGCGTCGGTCGTCGGGGCGCTCGTCGACCCGGCCACGAGCGGGGCGTTCCGGTCGGTCGTACCCGTGCCCCAGCTGCCGACGGCGCTCGCGGCGGTGCAGGGTCGGGACGCCGTCGCGAGCCTCCTCGCCGGGCCCCTGGGCGGCGTGCTCTACGCCGTCGCGCACGCCGTCCCGCTCGCCGGCGCCGCGATCGGGCACCTGGCGACCGCCGTCTGCACGTGGTTCGTGCGCGAGCCGCTCAACGGCGACGTCGCCGCGGCGCGCGCGACCCGCCCCGCGGAGGCGCTGCGCGAGGGGCTCCGGTTCGTGTGGTCCGTGCCGCTGTTCCGGGCGCTGCTCGGACTGTTCGTCGTCATCAACGTCGCGTTCGGCGGCCTCATGGTCGGCATCAACCTCGAGCTCGTGCGCACGGGCACGTCACCGCTCCTCATCGGTCTCGTCGACCTCGCGGTGGGCCTGGGCGTGC
The DNA here is from genome assembly GCF_006539945.1 of Cellulosimicrobium cellulans. Classification (GTDB taxonomy): domain Bacteria; phylum Actinomycetota; class Actinomycetes; order Actinomycetales; family Cellulomonadaceae; genus Cellulosimicrobium; species Cellulosimicrobium cellulans. Next base: position 211,488 of record NZ_BJNZ01000004.1, read on the forward strand.
TCGTCGGCGCGGTCCTCGCGCCCCGGCTCGTCGCACGGTTCCGGGCGGGCGCCCTCGTCGTCGGCGCGCTCGGCACGCTGGCGGCGGGCGCCGTCGCGATGGCGGCCCTGAACGCGTACGTCGGGTACGTCCTCCTGCTCCCGCCGGCGCTCCTCCTGGTCCCCGCGGCGAACGCCTGCCTGTCCGGGTACGCGGCCGCGATCACGCCGCCGCAGCTCCAGGGGAGGCTCTCGTCCGTCCTGGGGCTCACCGGCCTCGCCGCCGGTCCCCTCGTGCCGCTCGTCGGGAGCGGGCTCCTCGAACGCTTCGGGCTCGGGACGGCGCTCGTGGTGCTCGCGGGGCTCCTCGTCGTCACCGTCGCGGTCCTCAGCACGGTCCGGTCGCTCTGGCGGGTCGGCACCCCGGACACCTGGGCCGACGACGCGACCGCCCTCGCCGCGTCGGGCGTCGTGCCGGGCGAGCCCGTGCCGGCCGGGCCGGGCCGGTAGACTCGTCCCGGCCGCGACTGGCGAGGGTGGGAACGACCACCGGGGAGCGGCCGGATCAACCTGCTGGTGCGTCGACCGCCTGGGCGCCTGGGTTCAGCCACTCGGTACCGGTGCACCGCCGGACCGCGACCGCGACCCAGAGGAGCCCCTCGTCATGTCCCACCCGGCCCCGAACGTCCCCGCCGCCCCCGACGTCCAGCTCGCCGACGACTCCCAGCGCCCCGTGCGGCGTGCGCTCCTGAGCGTCTACGACAAGACCGGCCTCGTCGAGCTCGCCACGGCGCTCCACGCGGCGGGCGTCGAGCTCGTCTCCACCGGCTCCACCGCGTCGACGATCGCCGGCGCGGGCGTGCCCGTGACGAAGGTCGAGGACCTCACCGGGTTCCCCGAGTGCCTCGAGGGCCGGGTCAAGACGCTGCACCCGCGCGTGCACGCCGGCATCCTCGCGGACTCGCGCAAGGCCGACCACCTCGCGCAGCTCGACGAGCTCGGCATCGCGCCGTTCGAGCTCGTCGTCGTCAACCTCTACCCGTTCGCCGCCACCGTCGCGTCGGGTGCGGGCCCGGACGAGGTCGTCGAGCAGATCGACATCGGCGGGCCCTCGATGGTCCGCGCGGCGGCGAAGAACCACCCGAGCGTCGCCGTCGTCGTCGACCCGGGCCGGTACGACGACGTCGTCGCGGCCGTGCAGGCGGGCGGCTTCACCTACGCGCAGCGCAAGGCGCTCGCGGCCGCCGCGTTCGTGCACACCGCGACGTACGACGTCGCCGTCGCGTCGTGGATGGGCAACGTCGTGGCACCGACGGACGAGGTCGAGACCGACGGCGAGACCGTGAGCACCGGGTTCCCCGCCTGGATCGGCGCCACGTGGGACCGCGCCGACGTGCTGCGCTACGGCGAGAACCCGCACCAGCGTGCCGCGCTCTACACCGACGGCCACGGCGCGAGCGGCCTCGCCCAGGCGACGCAGCTCCACGGCAAGGCCATGAGCTACAACAACTACGTGGACGCCGACGCCGCGTGGCGCGCCGCGCACGACCACGACGCGCCCGCCGTCGCGATCATCAAGCACGCCAACCCGTGCGGCATCGCCGTCGGCGCCGACGTCGCCGAGGCGCACGCGCGCGCCCACGCGACCGACCCCGTCTCCGCGTACGGCGGCGTCATCGCGGCGAACCGCGTCGTCACCCGGGCGGCCGCGGAGCAGATCGCGCCCGTGTTCACCGAGGTCGTCGTCGCGCCGGGCTTCGAGCCCGAGGCGCTGGAGGTCCTCCAGGCGAAGAAGAACATCCGCCTCCTCGTCGTCGACACCCCGCCGACGACGTCCGTCGAGACCCGCCCGGTGAGCGGGGGACTGCTCGTGCAGAGCGCCGACCGGGTGGACGCCGTCGTGACGGACGCCGACGGGAACGTCACCGGCGGGGACGACCCGCAGCACTGGAACCTCGTGACCGGCGAGGCCGCCGACGACGCGACGATCGCCGACCTCGCGTTCGCGTGGCGCGCGATCCGCGCCGCGAAGTCGAACGCGATCCTCCTCGCGAACGACGGCGCCGCCGTCGGCGTCGGGATGGGGCAGGTCAACCGTGTCGACTCGTGCCGTCTGGCGGTCGAGCGCGCCAACACGCTCGCCGAGGGCGAGGAGCGGGCACGCGGCGCCGTCGCGGCGTCCGACGCGTTCTTCCCGTTCGCCGACGGCCTCCAGATCCTGCTCGACGCGGGCGTGCGCGCCGTCGTCGCTCCGGGAGGGTCGATCCGCGACGCCGAGGTGATCGAGGCGGCGCGGGCGGCGGGAGTGACGATGTACTTCACGGGGACGCGCCACTTCGCGCACTGACACGACCCTCGCTCGACGGCCCCGCCGGTCCTCGGACCGGCGGGGCCGTCGTGCACCGGGCGTCAGGCGAGCGCGTCGCGCAGGCGGCGGGTCGGGTCGAGCGCGACGTCGAGGTCGACGCGGAGACGGCCGGTGCGGTTCATGGCCTTGCGGACCGGGCCGACGTCGCGCGGCGAGTCCACCAGGAGGACCGCCCGGACCTCGGTGACCCGACCGTCGCCGTCGCCCGGAGTCGCGCCGACGCGCGACCCCGGGGCGAGGTAGAACGCGGCCCAGCCCTCGTGGCCGGTAGGCCCACCCGACGGGTCGCCGCGGAAGAGCACGTCGTCGGCCTCGTCGGGCACGCCGAACAGGGCGAGGTCGTGGCCGAGCTGCTGGGAGAACACGTACGGGGCGTGCCCCGGGCCGGTGTCCTCGTCGCCGAGCATGGCGGCGACCGTCGCGTCGGGGTCGTGGAGCGCGGCCGACCAGTGGCCGCCGGGGACGGCACCGAGCGCGGGGTGCTCGCGGGTCGCGCAGTCGCCGACGGCCCAGAGCCCGTCCAGGCCGCGCACGGCGCCGGTCGTGTCGACGGGGACGCTGCCGCGCACGTCGCGCGGGACCGCGCCGTCGAGCCAGTCCGTCGCGGGGCGAGCGCCCACGGCGGCCAGCACGAGGTCGGCCGGCAGCTCGCGTCCGTCGGCGAGCCGGACGCCGTCGGGACGGACCTCCGCGACCGCCGCGCCGGTCACGAGCTCCGCGCCGACGGCGGCGTACCAGGGCGCGAGGTGCGCGCCGACGGCCGGTCCGAGCTGGCGCCGGAGCGGGGTCGGCGCCGCCTCGAGGACCGTGACGCGCGCGCCCGCGCCGGTCGCGACCCCCGCCAGCTCGGCACCGATCCAGCCCGCGCCGACGATCACGAGGCGGATCCCCGGCCGCAACGCCTCGCGCAGGTCCTCGGCGTCCCGCGCGGTGTGCAGGACGCGGGCGTGCTCCCAGTCGACGGGCCGCACGGGCGTGGAACCGACCGCGAGCACGACGGCGTCGGCGGTCCGGCGCTCGCCCGACCGGGTCGTGACCTCCCACGAGCCGCCCTCGGGCGCGGAGCGACGCTCCAGCCGCACCGCCGCGTCGGCGAGGCGGACCTCGTCGGCGAGGGCCTCGACGTCCAGGCCGAGGTCCTCGGCCAGCCACGCCGGGCGCGGGCGGCTCAGGAGCTCCTTCGACAGCGGGGGCCGGTCGTAGGGAGGCACACCCTCGGCGCCGAGCAGCGTCACCCGCCCGGCGTACCCCCGGCGGCGGAGCGCGCCGACGGTCTGGGCGCCGGCGAGGCCGGCGCCCACGACGACGACCGACGCGGGGGGCGCCGGGGCCGCGGCGGGGCGGTCCCCACGGTGCGCAGACGGGGGTGGGAGGACCGGCGGCTCGGCGGACGACATGCACGTCACGCTAGGCCACGACGGTAGGCTTCCGGGCGTGGAAGGTGCAGCAGCGTGACCGACGTCACCGCGGACGGGGGGACGCGCCACCGGCCGCCGCCGACGCTCGTGCCGGCGTGGCACCACGTCGAGGACGAGCCGGGCGACGAAGAGCCCTCGGCCGGTGCTCCCGACGACGAGGCCCGGCCGCCGGTGCCGGAGCCTCCCGCGAGCCTGGCCCCGTCCCGCCAGCCCGCGATGTGGCTCGTGCTCGCGGGCGTCGCGGTCTCGACGCTCGTCGCGGTGCTCGTCGGTGCGCGCGCCGGCTGCCTCACGCTCGCCGGGCTGCTCGCCGTGGCGGGGGTGTGCCGCGCGGCCATCCCGGGCCCCGGCCCCGTCGGGATCACCGTGCGCTCGCGCGGCCTGGACGTCTTCTTCTTCCTCGCGCCCGCCGTCGTCATGGCGTTCCTCGCGCTGAGCCTCGACCAGGGCGAGATCTGACCCCGGCGTAGGGCAGACGACGACGGGCCCGGACCGCGGTCGCGGTCCGGGCCCGTCGGGCGTGCGGACGTCAGGCCTTGGGGGCCTCGTCGGTGCCGGGAGCCTCGCCCGCCTCGGGCTCGTCCGCCTCGAGGACCTCGACGACCTCCTCGACCGCGACGACGTCACCGTTCTCGTCCGTGACGACGACCTCCTCCTCGACGACGGCGGCGACCGCGCCCGCACCGGCGGCACCCGCGGCGCCGGCCGTCGCGGCGTACGCGGCGGTGGCCTCGTCGTCGGCGTCGGTCAGGGAGACGACGCGGTCCTCGCCGAGGAGGTCGTCCTGCTTCGGGGCGAACGCGAAGGCGCGGTAGAACAGGCCCGCGATCGCGGCACCGAGGAGCGGCGCGACCCAGAAGACCCACTGCTGCTTCCACAGGTCGCCGTCGCCGGCGAACACCGCCGAGGCCATCGAACGGGCCGGGTTGAGCGACGCGTTGGTGATCGGCGCGGCGACGATGATGAGCGCGGTCAGCGTGAGGCCGATGACGACGGGCGCGTACTGGACGCTCGCACGCTTGTCGGTGACGCCGAGGATCACGCCCACGAACACGGCGGTGACGATCGTCTCGATGAGCAGCGCCTGCACGAGGCCGAACTCCGTGCCGCCCTGCGACGCCGTCGCCAGCGAGGAGAAGCTGCCGTACCCGTTCGCGGTGGCGACGAACACGCCCCCGCGGCCGTCCTGCCCGAGGAGCTCGGGCAGCGAGGCCGGGACGGTCGCGAGCAGCACGAGCCCGGCGAGGATCGCACCCACGAGCTGGGCGACCCAGTACGGCAGGACGTCGCGCCACGCGGTGCGGCCACCGATCGCGGCGCCGAGCGTCACGGCGGGGTTGAAGTGGCCGCCCGACACGTTGCCCACGGCCGCGGCGCCCGCGATCACCGCGATACCGCCGGCGAGGCCGACGGCCAGCGCGTTCTGCTGGCTGACGAAGGTGTACAGCGCCACGCCCACGATCGCGAGCACGAGGAAGAACGTGCCGAAGACCTCGGCGCCGAGGCGCGCGAGGAGGCTGGGCTGGACGACGGCGACGGCCTCGGTCGGCGCGAGGCGCGGGTCGTCGACGGTGCCCTCCGGTGCGCCGGGAGCGGTGGTGTCCTGGGACATGATCATCCTGTCTGGTTCGGTGGGTACGTCGGGCAGTCCCGCCGGCCGCCACGGTGCGGCACCGGGGCGCGGTCGGGACGACGGCACGATGCCTGACCGAGTGCCCGGCCATTCCGGCATCTGGGGGCATCCTGCCACCACCACCCGGGAGAAGTGTGGAAATCGGCGGTGCTCCACCTGAGAACGGACGTGTCGTCTCAGCATGCGGTCGGCCGAGAGGGGTGGCGAAAGTATCTTGACGTCGAGAAGTCGAGTACCCTGGACCGCGGTCAGCAACGCCCCTGTGTGCGACGGACCGGGCCCCACGGGCCGCACGGTCGCCGTCCGGCTCCCGGGGGCACCAGTCCCCGACAGTTGGAGCGATCTGCGCATGGGCAAGATCAAGGTCGTCAACCCGGTCGTCGAGCTCGACGGCGACGAGATGACGCGCATCATCTGGCAGTTCATCAAGGACCGCCTCATCCACCCGTACCTCGACGTGGACCTCAGGTACTACGACCTGTCGATCCAGAACCGCGACGCGACGGACGACCAGGTCACGATCGACGCCGCCCACGCGATCAAGCAGTACAACGTGGGCGTCAAGTGCGCGACGATCACGCCCGACGAGGCGCGCGTCGAGGAGTTCGGCCTCAAGAAGATGTGGGTCTCGCCCAACGGCACGATCCGCAACATCCTCGGCGGCGTCGTCTTCCGCGAGCCGATCATCATCTCGAACATCCCGCGCCTCGTGCCCGGCTGGAACAAGCCGATCATCATCGGTCGTCACGCCCACGGCGACCAGTACAAGTCGACGAACTTCAAGGTCCCGGGCCCCGGCAAGATCACGATGACGTTCGAGCCGGCCGACGGCTCCGAGCCGCAGAAGTTCGACGTCGTGACCATGCCCGAGGAGGGCGGCGTCGCGATGGGCATGTACAACTTCAACGAGTCGATCCGCGACTTCGCGCGCGCCTCGTTCGCGTACGGCCTCCAGCGCGAGTACCCCGTGTACCTCTCGACGAAGAACACGATCCTCAAGGCGTACGACGGCGCCTTCAAGGACATCTTCCAGGAGGTGTTCGACGCCGAGTTCGCCGAGGCGTTCGCCGCGAAGGGCCTCACCTACGAGCACCGCCTCATCGACGACATGGTCGCCTCGGCCATGAAGTGGGAGGGCGGCTACGTCTGGGCCTGCAAGAACTACGACGGCGACGTCCAGTCCGACACCGTCGCGCAGGGCTTCGGCTCGCTCGGCCTCATGACGTCCGTCCTCATGACCCCGGACGGCCAGACCGTCGAGGCCGAGGCCGCGCACGGCACCGTGACCCGTCACTACCGCCAGCACCAGCAGGGCAAGCCGACGTCGACCAACCCGATCGCGTCGATCTTCGCCTGGACCCGCGGCCTCATGCACCGCGGCAAGCTGGACGGCACGCCCGAGGTCACCGAGTTCGCGCAGACCCTCGAGGACGTCGTCATCAAGACCGTCGAGGCCGGCCAGATGACCAAGGACCTCGCGCTCCTCGTCGGCCCGGACCAGCAGTGGCTGACGACCGAGGACTTCCTCGCCGCGCTCGACGAGAACCTCAAGGCGCGCCTGGGCTGACCGGCCCGCTCCGCACGCCCGACGGCGGCGTCCCCTCGCGCAGGGGACGCCGCCGTCGTCGTCCCCGCCGGGGCGTCCGTGCCGGCCGCGTTGTGGGAGAGTGAGCGCATGACTTCCCCCGTGAACGTGACGGTGACCGGCGCTGCCGGTCAGATCGGCTACGCACTGCTCTTCCGTATCGCGTCGGGCCAGATGCTCGGCACCGACACCCCCGTGCGCCTGCGCCTCCTGGAGATCCCGCAGGGCGTGAAGGCCGCGGAGGGCACCGCGATGGAGCTCGACGACTGCGCCTTCCCGCTGCTCGCGGGCATCGACATCTTCGACGACCCGACCGCCGCGTTCGAGGGGACGAACGTCGCGCTGCTCGTGGGCGCGCGCCCGCGCGGTCCGGGCATGGAGCGGGGCGACCTGCTGGAGGCCAACGGCGGGATCTTCAAGCCGCAGGGCCAGGCGATCAACGCGGGTGCGGCGGACGACGTCCGCGTCCTGGTCGTCGGCAACCCGGCGAACACGAACGCGCTCATCGCGGCGTCGAACGCGCCGGACGTGCCGAAGGAGCGGTTCACCGCGATGACGCGCCTGGACCACAACCGCGCACTGACGCAGGTGGCCAAGAAGGCGGGCGTGCCGGTGTCGGAGGTGCGCAAGGTGACGATCTGGGGCAACCACTCGGCGACGCAGTACCCGGACATCTTCCAGGCGGACGTCGCGGGGACCCCGGGTGCGCAGCTCGCCGAGGACCGCGAGTGGCTGGAGGGCACGTTCATCCCCACGGTCGCGAAGCGCGGCGCCGCGATCATCGACGCGCGCGGCGCGTCGTCGGCGGCGTCGGCCGCGAACGCGGCGATCGACCACGTGCGCGACTGGGTCCACGGCACGCCGGAGGGCGACTGGACGAGTGCGGGCGTCGTGTCCGACGGGTCGTACGGTGTCCCGACGGGCCTCATCTCGTCGTTCCCGGTGGTGTCCCGCGACGGGGCGTGGGAGATCGTGCAGGGGCTGGAGCTGTCGGACTTCTCGCGCGGGCGCGTCGACGCGTCGGTCGCGGAGCTCCAGGAGGAGCGGCAGGCCGTGGAACAGCTCGGGCTCGTCTGAGCCGACTCCGGTCGCGCGGTCCGAGGCACGGTCCCGACCGCGCGACCGGGGACGGTCCGGGGGCCGGACGGGAGCGACGGTGCGGGGCGTTCGGGGGCGGGTGACCGGGCGGAAAATCGCTGCGCCCGCGGGGGTGGGGCGCCGTAGGGTCGACGCGCCATGATCGACGCCACCCTGCCGACCGAGCAGCCCCCGAACCCCCCGACCGCCCCCGAGACCACGGCGTCGGCGGGCGCTTCCCGCGCGCCCGCCGACCCGGCCCGCCGCCTGGACTGGCGGCGGCTGCGCGGGCCGCTGGCCGTCGTCGCACTGCTCGCGCTCACGCTCGGTGCGGTCGGTGCCGCGCTCGGGACCGTCATCGCGGGCTGGCTCGCCGACGACCCGACGACGGCGACGCTCCAGCTCCTCGCGGCCTGCGTCGTCGGCGCGGCGCTGCTCGACACCGCCGGCCAGGTCGTGTGGGCCGGGGTCGTGGACCGGGCCGAGGGCCGGCTGCGCGGCGACCTGCTCACGGCGGCCCTGCACCAGCCGCTCGCCACGCTCACGGAGCAGGCGGTCGGCGAGGTGCTCGACCGCGTCGACGACGACACGCACGCGGTCGGCACGCTGGTGCGCCGCCAGCTCTGGGGCGCGGGCCGCACCGTCGTCGGCGTGCTGCCGATGTGGGTCGTCGCGGGCCTGACCTGGTGGCCGGCCTGGATCCTCTTCCCGGCGCTCGGCGCGGTCGCCGCGGTGATCGTGCGTCCCATGCTGGGCGAGATCGCGCGCCGCAAGGTGATCGAGGAGGCCGCGTGGACGGACCACGCCGCCGCGTTCGAGGAGTCGGTCGCGGCGCGGGACGACCTGCGCACGAGCCTCGGCCAGTCGTTCGCGGTCCGGCGCCTCGCCGAGCGCTCGGCCCAGGTGCACCGAAAGTTCCAGGCGGTGCTCGTCGTCGAGTCGCGCATGCTCCGCAGGGCGGGCCTCGTGCTGGCGGCGCTCCTCGCCGGCGTCGCCGTCGCGGGCGCCGCGCTCGCCGCGGACGGCGACCTGGGCGTGGACCGCCTGGTCACCCTGTTCCTCGTGACGGCGATGTTCGTCGGGCAGGTGGACAACCTGGTCCACCACCTGCCCGACATCCAGGAGGGCATCGGGGCGCTCACGCGCATCCGGCAGATGCTCGCCGTCGAGCCGGAGCCCGCGGGCGGGAGGGCGCTGCCCGAAGGTCCCGTGGGGATCGAGCTGCGCGACCTCCACTTCTCGTACGCCGAGGGCACGTTCGCGCTCGACGGCGTGAGCCTGCGGGTGCCCGCGGGCGAGACGGTCGCGCTCGTGGGGCGGACGGGGTCGGGCAAGTCGACCCTGGCGTCGCTGCTCTCGCGCGCGGTCGAGCCGCCGCGCGGCGCGGTGCTCGTCGGCGGCGTGGACGTGCGCGACCTCGACCTGCAGGCGTTGCGCGCCGCGGTGGGGGTCGTGACGCAGCGCACCGAGATCCTCGCGGGCACGCTCGCCGAGAACGTCGCGCTCTTCGCCGACGTGCCGCGCGCCGACGTCGAGGCCGCCGTACGCGAGCTCCGGCTCGACGACTGGGTGGCCGGACTCCCCGACGGCCTCGACACGCTGCTCGGCCCGGGTGGGACGTCGCTCTCGGCGGGGGAGGAGCAGCTCGTCGCGTTCGCGCGACTGCTCGTCCGCGACGTGCAGGTCGTCGTGCTCGACGAGGCGACCGCGCGCATGGACCCGCTCACGGAGGCGCGCGTCGTCGCGGCCTCGGACCGGCTGCTCGCCGGGCGCACGGGCGTGCTCGTCGCGCACCGCCTGACGACGATCGAGCGCGCGGGGCTGCTCGCCGTCCTCGACCACGGGCGGGTCGTGCAGCAGGGGGAGCGGGCGGCGCTCGCCCGCGTCGCGGGCCCGTACCGCGACCTCCTCGCGGCGAGCGTCGCCGAGGAGGCCGCGACGGGCGCCGCCGGCTCGCGCCCGGGTGCCGGCGGGGCCCTGCTCGACGGCGACGGCGCGCGCGACGCGTCCCCCGGGCCGGGCGCGTCGGACGGACCCGGCGACGGCGCGGACGCGGGCCGCGCGGCCGAGTCCGTCGGAGGTCGCCGACGGCGGGGCGCGCCGCCGGTCCTCGCGGACCCGGGCGACGGGCCCAGCCTCGCGCGCGGGGTGCTGCACGCGCTGTTCGTGCGCCCCGCGTGGGGCGTCGTGGGCGCGCTGCTGTTCCTGGCGACGAGCCTCGTGTCGGCGCAGGGCGCCGTCACGGGCTTCCTCTGGGGCCGCGCGGTGCAGGACCTCGACGACGGCTTCCCGGCGCAGCTGCTCGTGCCGCTCGCGGTGCTCCTCGTCCTCGCGCCGCTGTGCCTCGCCTGGGCGCTGTACGTCTACCCGCGCTGGTGGATCGAGGTGCTGCTGCGCGTCCGCATGGCCGTCATGGCCGGCCAGACGCGCCAGCACCGGCTCACGGCGACGCCCCCGGGCGAGGTCGTCGCGCGCGCCATGGACGCCGACCGATTCGTCCGGTACGCGGACCGCTGGGTCGACTTCGTCAACGGCCTCGTCATCGCGGGGGTCACGGCGCTGCTCAGCGGGTCGTGGCTCGCGGGCGCGGTGCTGCTCGCCGTGATGGTCGTGTCCGCCGCGGCCTCCGCGCTCGGGCGCCCGATCGCCGGGCGGTCGGCCACGCGGTCGTCGGCGGCGCGCGCCCGGTTCGGGCGTGCGCTCGTCTCGGCGCTCGACTCGGCGCGCACGGTCAAGCTCGCCGCCCGGACGCCGCAGGTGCACGCGCACCTGCGCGACGTCGACGGGGGGCGCGTGCGGGCCGCGATCTTCGAGCACCGGGTGCAGGCCGCGCTCGACGGCGTCCCGCTCGTCATGATCCAGCTCGGTGTCGTGGCGGCGTGGGCCGGGTTGCTCGCCGGCACGTGGGACCTCGCGACCGCGCTCCTGGTCGCCAACGCGGTGACCGGCTTCGGCTGGTTCGGCGTGGTCGCGGGGGCGGTCGTGACCGAGGCCCCCGGCACGCGCTCGTGGCAGCGCGCCACGAGCCGGTTCGCGGCGGGCACCGACCTCATGGACCTGCCGCCCGGCGTCGACCTCCTCACGGGCGAGGCCCCCGTGCCCGACCCGGGCCCGCGCCAGCCGCTCGAGCGGCTCGAGCTGGCCGACGTCACCGCGCTGCACGACGACGGCACGATCGGCGTCCAGGGCGTCGACCTCGCAGTGCGTCGCGGCGAGCTCGTCCTCCTGCTCGGGCAGGTCGGGGCGGGCAAGTCGAGCCTGCTCTCGGCGCTGTCGGGCCTCATGGAGCACACGGGCCACATCCGGTGGAACGGGACCGACGTCGTCGACGCCCAGACGTTCCTGCGGCCGGGTCAGGTCGCCCACGTGGCGCAGGTCCCGCGCGTGCTCTCGGGATCGTTCGCCGACAACGTGCGCCTCGGGCACGAGCGCGACGTGCACGGACCGGTCGCGGCCGCGCGCCTGGAGCGCGACGTCGTCGAGGCCGGGGGCCACGAATCCCTGGTGGGGCACCGCGGCGTCCGGCTCTCGGGCGGACAGGTGCAGCGGCTCGCCCTCGCGCGAGCGCTCGCGACCGACGCTGAGCTCCTCCTCGCCGACGACGTCTCGAGCGCACTCGACGCGGCGACCGAGATCGAGCTGTGGACCTCGCTCCGGGAGCGCGGGACCACGGTGATCGGCGCGACGTCGAAGCGGGCCGCGCTCGCGCGGGCGGACCGCGTCGTCGTGCTCGACGAGGGCCGCGTCGCCGAGGTCGGGCCGTGGCGCGACCTGGCACCGCGCTGGGGTCACCTGGCGGGCTGACCTTCTCTCGCCCCGTCGAACCCGGGGTCGCTCCTCACCGGACGTGTTCCGTGAGGCGCGACCCCGGGTTCGTCGTCTCCAGGAGGCCGTACGGCGGAGGTGCGCCGAGCCCTGGTTACCGAACCTTGCTGCAACTTTCTGCAAGCAGTACAGTTCGGCTCAGCCGTACGCTGAGAGGCCGCGGTCGACGTCGTCCGCTGTCGGTCCCCGTCGTCCGCGTCCACCGGTTCGTGCCAGCTCATGCCTGCGGCCCCGCACCAGCCACCGGACGAGGGAGTCCTCATGACCTCCACGCCGCGACGTCGCCGCGTTCCGCGCACCCCGTCGCCCCACCCATCCGACCCGTCGGCCCGTCGCTCGCGCGGGTCCCGCACGACGGCGTCGGTCACCGCCGTCGCGCTCGCCACCTCCAGCCTGGCGGGCGTCACGCTCGCCGCGCTCGCCGCCCCCGCGGCGGGGGCCGACGAGCGCACGCTCGCCCTCGTGGGCGACCTCCAGTCCGAGCTCGGCTGCGCGGCCGACTGGGACCCCGCGTGCGACGCGACCGAGCTCGCACCCACCGACGCCGCGGGCGTGTGGTCGGCCGACTTCGACCTGCCCGCCGGGACGTACCAGTACAAGGTCGCGTTCGACGACGCCTGGGACGAGGCGTACGGGCGCTACGGCAGCCAGGACAACGCGCCGCTCGTGCTCGGCGGCGACGCGACGGTCCGCGTCACGTTCGACGAGTCGACCCACCGCATCGCGCTCACGCCGCTCGGGCTCGCAGGCGCCTACGACGAGGCGCAGGACGCCGACCTCGTGGTGCCCCCCGTGCGCCAGCCCGGGTCGGACGAGCGCTTCTACTTCGTCATGACCGACCGGTTCGCGAACGGCGACCCGTCGAACGACACGGCGGGGCTCGGTGACGACCCGCTCGTCTCCGGGTACGACCCGACGGACAAGGGCTTCTACCAGGGCGGCGACATCGCGGGCCTGCGGCAGAACCTCGACTACGTCGAGGGCCTCGGCACGACGGCGATCTGGCTCACGCCGTCGTTCAAGAACCAGCCGGTCCAGGGCACGGGCGCCGACGCGTCGGCGGGCTACCACGGCTACTGGATCACCGACTTCACGCAGATCGACCCGCACCTCGGCACCAACGCCGAGCTCGAGGCGCTCATCGACGAGGCGCACGACCGCGGCATCAAGGTCTACTTCGACATCATCACGAACCACACGGCCGACGTGATCGACTACGAGGAGAAGCAGTACTCGTACGTCGACCAGGCCACGTCGCCGTACCGCGACGCCGAGGGCACCGTGTTCGACCCGGCGGATCACGCGGGCACGGGAGACTTCCCGGCGCTGGACGCCGCGACGTCGTTCCCGTACACGCCGGTCGTCCCTGCGGACAAGGAAGACCTCAAGGTCCCGTCCTGGCTCAACGACCCGACGCTCTACCACAACCGCGGCAACTCGACGTGGACCGGGGAGTCGGTGACGTACGGGGACTTCGACGGCCTCGACGACCTCATGACGGAGCACCCGACGGTCGTCGACGGGTTCGTCGACGTCTACCAGGACTGGATCGACCTCGGGATCGACGGCTTCCGCATCGACACCGTCAAGCACGTGAACTTCGAGTTCTGGGAGACGTGGACCACCGAGGTCCTCGACTACGCGCACGCGCAGGGCAAGGACGACTTCTTCATGTTCGGCGAGGTGTACGACGCCGACGCGGCGAAGCTCTCGCCCTACGTGCGCAAGACCGACATGAGCTCGACGCTCGACTTCACGTTCCAGTCCGCCGCGACGAGCTTCGCGAGCGGCAACAGCGCCAAGGGCCTCGCGTCGCTCTTCGCGAGCGACGACATGTACACGACGCCCACGACGAACGCGCAGGCGCTGCCGACGTTCCTCGGCAACCACGACATGGGTCGCGTCGGGTACATGCTCGCGAGCACGGACGACCCGCTCGCGCGCGACGAGCTCGCGCACGACCTCATGTACCTGACCCGCGGGCAGCCGGTCGTGTACTACGGCGACGAGCAGGGCTTCGCGGGGACGGGCGGCGACAAGGACGCGCGCCAGACCCTGTTCGCGACGCAGGTCGACGAGTACGCCGACCAGCCTCTCGTCACCGGCGAGCAGGCGGGCAGCGTCGACCGCTTCGGCACGGACGCGCCGCTCTACGCGCACATCGCCGAGCTCGCCGCGCTGCGCGAGGCGCACCCGGCGCTGGCCGACGGCGCGCAGGTCGAGCGCTACGTCGAGAACGGCGCGGGCGTGTACGCCTTCAGCCGCGTGGACCGCGCGGAGAAGGTCGAGCACCTCGTCGCGCTGAACAACGCCGCGCAGGAGCGGACGGCGACCTTCACGACCCTCACGCCCGGCGCCTCGTACGAGGTGCTCTACGGCGAGTCGGCCCAGCCCGTGACGGCCGACGCCGACGGCGTCGTCATGCTGACCGTCCCGGCGACGGGCACCGTCGTGCTGCGGGCCGACCGCGAGGTCGGCGCGGACTCGTCGGGCGAGATCGCCGTCACCGTGCCGCGCGCCGGCGCAGCGGTCACCGGGGTCGCGCCCGTGACGGCCACGGTCGACGCGGACGCATGGGCCGAGACGTCGTTCGCGTGGCGCGAGGTCGGGAGCGCCGAGTGGCACCCGCTCGGCACCGCCGAGGACACCGCGCCGCGCGTCTTCCACGACGTCGCGGGCCTCGCGGACGGCACGCTCGTCGAGTACCGCGCGGTGACGACCGACGCCGACGGCGACCGCGCCGCCGCGTCGACGTTCGCGAGCGTCGGGATCGACGTGAGCGGGGTCGTGGGCGAGGAGCCGGAGCCCGAGATCGACCTCGTGACCGTGCCCGGGAGCCACAACGCGGCCATGGGCTGCGCGGGCGACTGGGCCCCGGCGTGCGAGGCGGCCAAGCTCACGCAGCGCGCCGACGGCGTCTACGCGGGCACGTTCGAGGTCCCGGCCGGGACGTACGAGTACAAGGTCGCGCTCAACGGGTCGTGGACGGTGAACTACGGAGTCGGCGGCGTACAGGACGGCGGCAACGCGACGTACACGACGACCGGGGGCCCGGTGACGTTCTACTGGGACCCGGTGAGCAAGGACTTCTCGAGCACCGCACAGGGCCCGATCGTCACCCTCCCGGGCTCGTTCCAGGACCAGGTCGGCTGCCCCGCCTCGTGGGCCCCGGACTGCCTCGCGTCCTGGCTCAAGGACCCCGACGGCGACGGCACCTACACCTGGTCGACCGACCGCCTCACGGCCGGCGCGTACGAGGGCAAGGTCGCGCACGGGCTGAGCTGGGCCGAGAACTACGGCGTGGGCGGCGCGCCCGACGGCGCGAACTACCAGTTCTCCGTGGGTGACGGCGAGAACGTCACGTTCTCCTACGACCTCGCGACCCACGTCCTGACCGTCGAGGTGGCGAACCCGCCGCTGCCGGGGACCGGGCAGCAGGCCGCGCACTGGGTCCGTGAGGACCTGGTCGCCTGGCCCGCGGAACTCGGCGCCGGGTCGGAGTGGACCCTGTGGGCGGCGCCGGACGGCGGGATCTCCGTCGCCCCGGGCAGCGCGGACGGCGAGGTGCAGGCACCGGAGGGGACGGCGTCGTACACGCTCGAGGTGGACCCGGCGGGCCTGCCCGACGACGTCGCCGCCGAGTTCCCGGCGCTCGCCGGCCACACCGCGCTGCGCGTGCTCGACGACGGTGAACCGCTCGACCGTGCCGCGGCCGAGGCCGCGCTCACGGGCCAGCTCCTCGTGACCCGGGCCGACGAGAGCGTCCTCACGGCCGCGACCGGCGTCCAGGTGCCGGGCGTCGTCGACGACCTGTTCGCCGAGGACGCGGCCGAGCGCGAGCTCGGCGTCTCGTGGCACGCCAACGGGAAGTGGGCGTCGTTCGCGCTCTGGGCACCGACCGCCCAGGCGGTCTCGGTGCTCGCCTGGCCCGCGGGGGCGTCGCTCGACGACGACCCGCGACGGTTCGAGGCCGCGCGCCAGTCCGACGGCACGTGGACGCTCGACGGCAAGGCGGCCGACAAGAAGCTCGGCGGCGCGGACGTCGGGTGGAAGGGCGCGCGCTACCTCTACGAGGTGCGGGTCTACGTCCCGAGCATGGGGAAGGTCGAGACGAACGTCGTCACCGACCCGTACTCGGTCGGGCTGACGCTCGACTCCACGCACTCGGTGGCCGTCGACCTCGACGACCCCGCGTTCCGCCCGAGCGTCTGGGAGGGCACGCCCGCCCCGGTCGTCGAGCGCGCGGTGGACCAGACGATCTACGAGCTGCACGTGCGCGACTTCTCGATCTCCGACGAGACGGTCCCCGCCGAGCGGCGCGGCACCTACCTCGCGTTCGCCGAGCAGGACTCGGCCGGGATGACGCACCTGCGCGAGCTCGCGGACGCGGGCCTCACCACGGTGCACCTGCTCCCGACGTTCGACATCGCGTCGATCCCCGAGGACCGGGCCGCCCAGAAGACGACGGGCGACCTCACCGGTCTCGCGCCCGACTCGACCGAGCAGCAGGCCGCGGTCGCGGCGGTGCAGGGCGAGGACGGCTTCAACTGGGGCTACGACCCGTGGCACTTCAGCACACCGGAGGGGTCGTACGCCCTCGACGCGGACGGCGGCGCGCGCGTCGCGGAGTTCCGCACCATGGTCGGATCGCTCCACGACGCCGGGCTCCAGGTCGTGCTCGACCAGGTGTTCAACCACACCGCGGCGAGCGGGCAGGACGCGAAGTCGGTCCTCGACAAGGTCGTGCCGGGCTACTACCACCGGCTGAACCCGACCACGGGCTCCGTCGAGACGAGCACGTGCTGCCAGAACGTCGCGACCGAGCACGCGATGGCGGGCAAGCTCATGGTCGACTCGGTCGTCACCTGGGCCCAGGACTACAAGGTCGACGGGTTCCGCTTCGACCTCATGGGTCACCACTCGAAGCAGAACATGCTCGACGTGCGGGCCGCGCTCGACGAGCTCACGCTCGCCGAGGACGGCGTCGACGGGAAGTCCGTCTACCTGTACGGCGAGGGCTGGGACTTCGGCGAGGTCGCGGGCAACGCGCTGTTCGAGCAGGCCACGCAGGGCCAGCTCGGCGGCACGGGCATCGGGACGTTCTCCGACCGGCTGCGTGACGCCGTGCACGGCGGCTCGCCCGTCGACGGCGCCTCGACGTTCACGCAGGGCTTCGGCACGGGCCTGGCGACCGACCCGAACGGGCAGCCCGCCCGGGCGGGGGAGCCGGGCACCGTCAACGACGGTTCCGCGGACGAGCTCGCCGACCTCGGCCACCAGACCGACCTCGTGCGGCTCGGGCTCGCCGGCAACCTGCGCGACTACACGCTCCTCACGTCCACGGGCGAGGAGAAGCGGGGCGACGAGATCGACTACCGCGGAGCACCGGCGGGCTACGCCGACTCGCCCGAGGAGGTCGTGACCTACGTCGACGCGCACGACAACGAGACGCTGTTCGACCTGCTCACGCTCAAGCTCCCGGCGGACACGCCGATGGACGAGCGCGTGCGGATGAACACGGTCTCGCTCGCGACCGCCGCGCTCTCCCAGACGCCGTCGTTCTGGCACGCGGGGACGGACCTGCTGCGGTCCAAGTCGCTCGACCGCAACAGCTACGACTCGGGCGACTGGTTCAACGCGATCGACTGGACCGGTCAGGACAACGGCTTCGGCAAGGGCCTGCCGATGGCGGCCGACAACGAGGACAAGTGGCCGCTCATGGCCCCGCTCCTCGCGGACCCCGCGCTCGAGCCGTCGCCCGACGACATCGCCACCGCGTCGGCGCAGGCGCAGGACCTCCTGCGGCTGCGGCACTCGACCGAGCTCTTCCGGCTCGGCGACGCGGACCTCATCCGGGAGAAGGTCACCTTCCCGGGTGCCGGGACGGACCAGGTCCCGGGGGTCGTCGCGATGTCGGTGGACGACACCGTGGGCACCGACGTCGACCCGGCCCTCGACGGCCTGCTCACGGTGTTCAACGCCTCGCCGGACGAGGTCACCGTCCCGCTGACCGCGCTGGCGGGCCGCGAGTACG
This sequence comes from Cellulosimicrobium cellulans, assembly GCF_006539945.1. GTDB lineage: Bacteria > Actinomycetota > Actinomycetes > Actinomycetales > Cellulomonadaceae > Cellulosimicrobium > Cellulosimicrobium cellulans. The sequence continues at coordinate 229,406 of NZ_BJNZ01000004.1, forward strand.
TGCTCTCGCCGGTCCAGGCCGAGGGGAGCGACGCCGTCGTGCAGGGCACCACGTGGGACGCGGCCTCCGGGACCGTCACGCTCCCGGCGCGCACCGTCGCGGTGCTCGTCGAGCCGCAGGCGGCCGGCGAGCTGCCCGTCTCGGTCGAGGTGCAGCCCCGCTGCCTCGCCGGCAAGGCCTACGTCGCCGTCCGCGCGACGAACGACGGCGCCGTCCCCGTGGACCTGACGCTCTCCACGCCGTTCGGCGAGAAGGGCTTCTCGAAGGTCGCGCCCGGGAAGAACGCCTACCAGTCGTTCGCGACGCGGGCGAAGACCGCCGCAGCGGGGGAGGCCGTCGTCACGGCCACCGCGGTGGTCGACGGCGACGAGGTCACCTCGACCTTCACCGTCGCCCACGAGGAGCTCACCTGCTCCTGAGCCGACCGCCGAGGGAGAACCCTGGTTCGCCGAGGGAGAACCCTGGGAGGACCAGGGTTCTCCCTCGGCCTACCCCGGTTCTCCCTCGGCTCAGCCCGGTTCTGCTCCGACAGGATCGGGTTCTCCCTCGGGCTGCCGGGTGCTACGGTCGCGGGCCGTGACCACCTCGCCCCTGCCCGCCGTCGGCCCGACGGCGGGTCTCGCGTTCCGTACGGCCGTCGCCGCCGACCTGCCCCGGGTCGTCGCGCTCATCGCGGACGACGCCATCGCGCGGTCCCGGACGGGGGAGGTCGGGCCCGCGCACGAGGCGGCGTTCGCCGCGGTCGACGCCGACCCGAACAACGCGCTCGTCGTGGTCGAGCTCGACGACGAGGTCGTCGGCACGATGCAGCTCACCGTGATCCCGGGGATCTCCCGGAACGGCGCGTCGCGGCTCGTCGTCGAGGCGGTGCGCGTGGACCGCCGGCTCCGCGGGCAGGGGGTCGGCCGCGCCATGATGGCGTGGGCGCACGCCTGGGGCGTCGCGCGAGGCTGCACGCTCGCCCAGCTCACCTCCGACAAGCAGCGGGCCGACGCCCACCGGTTCTACCGGTCGCTCGGCTACGAGCAGTCGCACGAGGGCTTCAAGCTCCCGCTCACACCCCGCTAGTCCGTGGGCGGCGCCGCACTGGAGCGCTCTCACGTATTCAGGTCGTGACCGCTTGGGAGCGTTCCCGCGTGTTTGCGCTCACATCACAGGGCGTATGTCTGCGCTGTCATGGGACCAAGGTCGCTGTTTGGTCACGGTTCTGCCGATCCTTGCGTTCAGGAGTTGACGCCAAGAACGCGACCGGCATAACGTCGGGCCCGCTCGGACGGCGCTGAGGGTGTCCGGGTCCGCGGCGCGTCGGTGCGCTGCGAGCTGTCCTCGGCAGGAGGAGGTCCGATGGCGGACGAGCGCGTGATCCTCGAGATGCGAGGTATCACCAAGGAGTTCCCGGGCGTGCGCGCCCTCGACGACGTGAACCTGCGGGTGCGCGCGGGAGAGATCCACGCGATCTGCGGCGAGAACGGCGCCGGCAAGTCGACGCTCATGAAGGTGCTCTCGGGCGTGTACCCGCACGGGACGTACTCGGGCGACATCTACTACGACGGCGCGGAGGTCCAGTTCAAGGACATCCGGTCGAGCGAGCACGCAGGGATCGTCATCATCCACCAGGAGCTCGCCCTCATCCCCGAGCTGTCGATCGCGGAGAACATCTTCCTCGGCAACGAGGTCAAGGGTGCGTTCGGCATCGACTGGGGCGCGGCCCGCCGTCGGGCCGAGGAGCTCATGGCGCGTGTCGGCCTCCAGGAGTCGCCCGACGCGCAGATCAAGAGCATCGGCGTCGGCAAGCAGCAGCTCGTCGAGATCGCTCGTGCGCTCGCCAAGGACGTCCGCCTGCTCATCCTCGACGAGCCGACCTCCGCGCTCAACGAGGAGGACTCCGAGCATCTCCTCGACCTGCTGCGCGGCCTGCGCGCCAAGGGCCTGACGAGCATCATGATCTCCCACAAGCTCAACGAGATCGAGGAGGTCGCGGACTCGATCACGATCATCCGCGACGGCCGCTCGATCGAGACGCTCGACGTCCAGGGCGACGCCGTCGACGAGGACCGGATCATCCGCGGCATGGTCGGGCGCTCGCTCGAGTCGCGCTTCCCGGCCCACACGCCGTCCATCGGCGAGACGTTCTTCGAGGTCGAGGGCTGGACCGTGGAGCACCCCGAGGTGCCGGGCCGGTACGTGTGCAAGGGCTCGACGTTCCACGTCCGCCGCGGTGAGATCGTCGGCTTCGCCGGGATCATGGGCGCAGGGCGCACGGAGCTCGCGCGGTCGATCTTCGGCCGCTCGTACGGACGCTACAAGTCCGGCGTCGTGCGCATCGACGGTCGCGAGGTGTCCATGCCGACCGTGCTCTCCGCGATCGAGAACCGGATCGCGTACGTCCCCGAGGACCGCAAGTCGCTCGGCCTGAACCTGCTCGACACCATCCTCGGCACGATCCAGGCGGCCAACCTGCCGCGCATCGCGAAGGCGGGCGTCATCGACCAGGACGCGGCGTTCGTCGCGGCGGAGTCCTACCGCAAGGCGTTCTCGATCAAGGCACCGAGCGTGCACGAGGGCGTCGCGAAGCTCTCGGGCGGCAACCAGCAGAAGGTCCTGCTCGCCAAGTGGATGTACACCGAGCCGGAGCTCCTCATCCTCGACGAGCCGACGCGCGGCATCGACGTCGGCGCCAAGTACGAGATCTACGGCCTCGTCCAGAAGCTCGCGGACGCCGGCCGCGGCGTGGTGGTCATCTCGTCCGAGCTGCCCGAGCTCCTCGGTCTGTGCGACCGCATCTACACCGTCTTCGAGGGGCGGATCACGGGCGAGGTCCCCGGGTCGGAGGCGACCCAGGAGGGGCTCATGCGCCTCATGACCGGCACGCCCGGCGACGCACCCTCCGACGCCGCCGCCTGAGCGCGTCCCCCACCCCAGCCACCGCATCGCAACCGAGAAGGAACCACCGACGATGTCGTCCATCAAGCAGCTGCTGAGCGGGGGAGCGCGCCAGTTCGGCATGCTCTTCGCGCTCCTCGCCCTGGTCATCTTCTTCCAGATCGCCACGGGCGGACGGGTCCTCACGCCGAGCAACGCGCAGAACCTGCTCAACGGCAACTCCTACATCCTCATCCTCGCCATCGGCATGGTGCTCGTCATCATCGCGGGCCACATCGACCTGTCCGTGGGCTCCGTGGCCGCCGTGACCGGCATCATCGTGGCCCTCGCGATCCGCGACTGGGGCATCCCGTGGTGGCTGGGGATCCTGCTCGGGCTGAGCGTCGGCGCGATCATCGGCGCGTGGCAGGGCTTCTGGGTCGCGTACGTCGGCATCCCCGGCTTCATCACGACGCTCGCCGGAATGATGCTGTTCCGCGGCCTCAACCAGTTCATCGGTGACTCGAACACGGTCCCCGTCCCGCAGGAGCTCCAGACGCTCGGCGGTGGCTACCTGCCCGAGTGGGGTCCGAACACGGGCCTCAACAACTCGACGCTGCTGCTCGGGATCGTCGCGATCGCGTTCGTCGTGTGGTCCGAGCTCCGCCGCCGCGCGAGCGCCCGCAAGCTCGGCGCCGAGCCGGTCCCGACCTCGGTCGCCGTGACGCGCGTCGTCCTCTTCAGCGCCGTGATCGCCTACCTCACGTACCTCTACGGGTCGGGCCGCGTCGGCACGTCGTTCCCGGTGCCCGCGCTCGTCCTGGTGCTCCTCGTCGTCGTCTACCAGTTCGTCGCGTCACGGACCATCACCGGTCGCCACGTGTACGCGGTGGGCGGCAACCGGGCCGCGGCGGCGCTGTCCGGCGTGAACATCAAGCGCACCAACTTCTTCGTGATGATGAACATGTCGATCCTCGCGTCGCTCGCCGGGATGATCTTCATCGGCCGCTCGACCGCGTCCGGCCCCTTCGACGGCAACATGTGGGAGCTCGACGCGATCGCGGCCGTGTTCATCGGCGGGGCTGCCGTCTCCGGCGGTGTCGGCACGGTCGTCGGGTCCGTCATCGGTGGTCTGGTCATGGCCGTCCTCAACAACGGCCTGCAGCTCATGGGCGTCGGTTCCGACCTGACCCAGATCATCAAGGGCCTCGTGCTGCTCGCCGCCGTGGCGTTCGACGTCTACAACAAGGTGCAGGGCCGCCCGTCGATCATCGCCCTGATCTTCCCGTCGCGGCGCGACAAGGGCACGGGCGCCGTCACGGGCGCCGACGACCTCCAGCCCGAGGTCCCGGTCGAGGCCGGCGCGACCGCCGCCAAGGGCTGACCCGACCTACCCCCCCACGTCCCACCCACCGCACGACCCCCCCTGACCGCATCCGACGACGGATGCCCGACAAGAAAGTGGTACCCATGAAGAAGCTCACCACGACGCTCCTGGCGCTCACCGCCGCGAGTGCGCTCGTGCTCAGCGGCTGCTCCTCCGACCGCGGGGGCGACGCCGGTGGCGACTCCACCGGTGGCGGCGAGTCCGCGGCGGCCGGCTTCGAGGAGGGCGCGACGATCGGCGTGGCGCTCCCGCAGAAGACGTCGGAGAACTGGGTGCTCGCCGAGCAGCTGTTCAACGACGGCCTGACCGAGGCCGGCTTCAAGCCGATCGTGCAGTTCGCCAACGGCGGCGTCTCGGAGCAGCAGAGCCAGATCGACGCCATGGTCGAGCAGGGCGCGAAGGTCATCATCGTCGGCGCCGTCGACGGGTCGCAGCTCGGCAGCCAGCTCAAGAACGCCAAGGACAACGGCGCGACCGTGATCGCCTACGACCGTCTCGTGAAGAACACGGACGCCGTCGACGAGTACATCGCGTTCGACAACTTCCAGGTCGGCGTCCTCCAGGGCGAGGCGCTGCTCCAGGGGCTCGCGGAGCGCAAGGGCGAGGGCCCCTACAACATCGAGCTCATCGCCGGCTCGTCCGACGACGCGAACTCGACGCCGTTCTTCGAGGGCGCCATGAGCGTGCTCGACCCGAAGATCGAGGACGGCACGCTCGTCATCCCGTCCGGCCAGACCTCGTTCGAGCAGGTGTCGACGCAGGGCTGGAAGGCCGAGAACGCGCAGAAGCGCATGGACACCGTCCTCTCGGGCAGCTACTCCGACAAGGAGCTCGACGGCGTCCTGTCGCCGAACGACACCCTCGCCCGCGCGGCGCTCACGTCGGCCAAGCAGGCCGGCAAGGAGACCCCGGTCATCACCGGCCAGGACTCCGAGGTCGAGTCGGTCAAGTCGATCGTCGCGGGCGAGCAGTACTCGACGATCTACAAGGACACGCGCAAGCTCGTCGAGGAGTCGATCAACGCGGTGAAGGCGCTCCAGGCGGGCGAGGAGCCGGAGATCAACGACACCGAGTCCTACGACAACGGCGTCAAGGTCGTCCCGGCCTTCCTCCTCGAGCCGATCATCGTCACGCAGGAGAACGCGGCCGAGGTCTACGCGGGTGACCCCACCCTCGAGGAGCTCACCAAGTGACCCGTTCGCTCTGAGCGACCGGGTGGCGGCGGCGTACCGGCACGCCGCCGCACGACGGCCCCCGTCACGTCCTCGGACGTGGCGGGGGCCGCCGTCGTGCAGGGGGAGCCGCCGGCGCCGGAGCCGGCCGGGAGCCCGCGGCTCAGCGGAAGACGACGGTGCGGTGCCCGTCCAGGAGCACGCGGTGCTCCGCGTGCCAGCGCACGGCGCGCGCGAGCGTCTGGCGCTCGACGTCCTCGCCGATCGCGACGAGGTCCTCGACACGGCGCGAGTGGTCGACGCGCTCGACGTCCTGCTCGATGATCGGGCCCTCGTCGAGGTCGCCCGTCACGTAGTGCGACGTCGCGCCGATGAGCTTGACGCCGCGGTCGTGCGCCTGGGCGTACGGGCGGGCGCCCTTGAAGCTCGGGAGGAACGAGTGGTGGATGTTGATGATGCGCCCCGGCATCTCGCGGCACAGCTCGTCCGAGAGGATCTGCATGTAGCGCGCGAGGACGACGAGCTCGACGTCGAGCTCGTCGACGAGCCCGCGCAGGCGCGCCTCGGCGTCGGCCTTGGTGTCGCGCGTGACGGGCACGTGGTGGAACGGCTTGCCGTAGAACGTCGCGATGTCCTCGAGGTCACGGTGGTTGCCGACGACGCCGACGACCTCGATCGGCATGCCCTGGGAGCGCTCGCGGTACAGCAGGTCGACGAGGCAGTGCGGCGCCTTGGAGACCATGAGCAGCGTGCGGACCCGGCGCCCGACGACGTCGAGCTGCCACGTCATGGCGAACCGGGCCGCGACCTCCTCGACCGCGCGCTCCAGCTCGGCGCGCTCCGCGGCCGCCGTGACCTGCACGCGCATGAAGAACAGGCCCGAGAGCGGGTCGCCGAACTGCTGCGACTCCGTGATGTTGCCCCCGAGCCGCGCGAGGGCCCCGGCGACGGCGTGCACGATCCCCGGCCCGTCGGGGCACGAGAGCGTGAGGACCCAGTGCGTGGGGTCGCCGGTCGAGGGCTGCGCGGTGCGGAGCGCCGAGGTGTCGGGGACGTCGGCGCCACGGGGATCTGTCGTGGACACCCCTCAGAGGGTAGCCGCGTCCCGGCGGTGACGAGGCCGCCGTCCGGCAGCCTGACATCACCCGGACACGCGCGGTCGCGTCGCGCGATGTCTGACACGATGTCTTCATGAACGACGCGCAGATCACGACCCGCCTCGTCGACGACGCCGAGGCCGGTGAGCTCCTGACCCTGCGGCGGGCGGCGTTCGTCACCGAGGCGCAGCTCTACCAGGACCCCAACATCCCCCCGCTGACCCAGACCCTCCACGAGCTGCGCGACGACCTCGCGCGCGAGGACGTCGTGACGATCGGCGCGTGGCTCGGCCCGCGACTGGTCGGCTCGGTGCGGGTCGAGATCGAGGAGAGCAAGGCGACGCTCGGCCGCCTCGCCGTGGCGCCCGACATGCAGGGCCGCGGCATCGGGACGCAGATGCTCTTCGAGGTGCTGCCGTACCTGCCGGAGCAGACCACGGAGATCTGGGTGTTCACCGGCAAGGATTCCAAGCAGAACCTCGCGATGTACACCAAGCACGGCTACGAGGAGCAGTACGACAAGGCCGCCGGCGACCTCACCTACACCTACCTGCGCCGCATCCTCGGCGAGGCCGAGGCGCGCAACGAGTCCGACGCCGTCGGGCAGGAGTAGCCGGGCAGGAGCAGGCGGGGCCGGACCCGGGCGAGAGCCCGGGACCCGCGGACGGGCCGTGCGCTAGGATCGACGCGTCGCGACTGGCGCCGCCCGGTGGATCTCCGCCCGGGCAGGGTGGATCACCACCGGGGAGCGACACGCTGTGCAGACGACGGGTCGTTCGCCTGGGCCCCGGGTCACCCCCTGGTGGGGCGTACCCGGCGAGCCGGGAACGTGACCACCGACGACACACTGCCAAGCACCCGCGGAGGAGACGCCATGAGCGCCCAGCCAGCCGACAACGTCCTCGACACCCCGCTCGCCGAGCTCGACCCCGAGATCGCGGCCGTCCTCGACGGGGAGCTCGCGCGCCAGCGCGACACCCTCGAGATGATCGCGTCCGAGAACTTCGTCCCGCGCGCCGTCCTGCAGGCGCAGGGCTCCGTGCTCACCAACAAGTACGCCGAGGGCTACCCGGGCCGCCGCTACTACGGCGGCTGCGAGCAGGTCGACGTCGCGGAGAACCTCGCGATCGCCCGCGCCAAGGACCTGTTCGGCGCCGAGCACGCCAACGTCCAGCCGCACTCGGGCGCCACGGCCAACGCCGCGGTGCTGCACGCCCTCATCAACAAGGGCGACAAGATCCTCGGCCTCGAGCTGGCGCACGGCGGCCACCTCACGCACGGCATGAAGATCAACTTCTCCGGCAAGCTCTACGACGTCGCGGCGTACGGCGTGGACCCGCAGTCGTACCGCATCGAGATGGACGAGGTGCGCAAGCAGGCCCTCGAGACGCGCCCCGACGTCATCATCGGCGGCTGGTCCGCCTACCCGCGCCACCTCGACTTCGCCGCCTTCCGCGAGATCGCCGACGAGGTCGGCGCCAAGCTCTGGGTGGACATGGCGCACTTCGCGGGCCTCGTCGCCGCGGGCCTGCACCCGTCCCCGGTGCCGTACGCGGACGTCGTGTCCTCCACGGTCCACAAGACGATCGGCGGCCCCCGCTCGGGCTTCATCCTGAGCAAGGAGGAGTACGCCAAGAAGATCGACTCCGCGGTGTTCCCCGGCCAGCAGGGCGGCCCGCTCATGCACGTCGTCGCGGCCAAGGCCGTGTCGTTCAAGATCGCCGGCTCGGACGACTTCCGCGACCGCCAGGAGCGCACGCTGCGCGGCGCGAGCATCATCGCCGACCGCCTCGCCCAGGCCGACGTGGCCGCGGCCGGGGTCTCCGTCCTCACGGGCGGCACCGACGTCCACCTCGTGCTCGTCGACCTGCGCCACTCCGCGCTCGACGGCCAGCAGGCCGAGGACCTCCTGCACGAGGTCGGCATCACCGTGAACCGCAACGCGGTGCCGTTCGACCCGCGCCCCCCGCGCGTCACGTCCGGCCTGCGCATCGGCACGCCCGCGCTCGCGACGCGCGGCTTCGGCGACGCCGAGTTCACCGAGGTCGCCGAGATCATCGCGACCGCGCTGCGCGAGGGCGCCGCGACCGACGCGGACGCCCTGCGCGCCCGCGTGCAGAAGCTCACGGCCGACTTCCCCTTGTACCCGGGCCTGCAGCAGTGAGCCCCCGGATGAGTGCGCAGATCCTCGACGGCAAGGCGACCGCCGCCACCATCAAGGCCGAGCTCAAGGACCGCCTCACGGTCCTCGCCGCCAAGGGCGTCGTGCCCGGCCTGGGCACGCTCCTGGTGGGCGACGACCCGGGCTCGCAGTGGTACGTCGCGGGCAAGCACCGCGACTGCGCCGAGGTCGGCCTGTCCTCGATCCGCGAGGACCTGCCCGGCGACGCGACGCAGGAGGAGATCGAGGCCGCGGTCCGCCGCCTGAACGAGGACCCGGCCTGCACGGGGTACATCGTGCAGCTCCCGCTCCCGAAGGGCATCGACACCAACCGCGTGCTCGAGCTCATCGACCCGGCCAAGGACGCCGACGGGCTGCACCCGACGAACCTCGGACGCCTCGTCCTGCGCGTCAACGAGGAGGTCACCTCGCCGCTCCCGTGCACGCCGCGCGGGATCATCGAGCTCATCGAGCGGCACGGCATCTCCCTCGCGGGCAAGGAGGTCGTGGTCGTGGGCCGCGGCGTGACCGTCGGCCGCTCGATCGGCCTGCTGCTCACGCGCCGCGCGGTCAACGCGACGGTGACGCTCACGCACACCGGGACGACGGACCTCGCGGAGCTCGTGCGCCGCGCCGACGTCGTCGTCGCGGCGGCGGGCGTCCAGGGCATCATCACGCGCGACATGGTCAAGCCGGGCGCCGTCGTCATCGACGTCGGCGTCTCGCGCGAGGCCGACCCCGAGACGGGCAAGAGCCGAGTCGTCGGAGACGCCGCGCCGGACGTCGCCGAGGTCGCGGG